>NZ_JAGGOT010000023.1 GCF_018614195.1 Streptomyces sp. ISL-43 | reverse complement strand
GGTCTGTGGGTTTTGGGGGGTGGGTAGGGACGGGGGGCGTGCGTAGGGTGGCCATTGAGGCCGCATCGTGCCGTTGACCTGGCGCTTTGCGGGGAGAACTCGCACGGAGATGGGGCGGCGCGGATGCGTGACTTGGTGGAGACGGCGCGGCAGTGGGTGGCCGAGGGGCGGGCCGGGTTCTTGGCCCGGCCCGTGACCGAGCAGGGGTTCGGGCCGCGCGATCCGGCCGGGGCGGTGCTCGTGGACGCGATCGGGGAGTGTGTCGGTGCCCTGTACCGGGGGGTGTTCGACGCCGAGCTGGTGACGGAGGCCGCGGCCATGGGGGCCGGGGAGACCGCGCGGGTATGCGAGGTGTCCGTGGGGGCCGGTGAGGCCGCCCTGGCGAAGCTGACGTGCGGCGGGCAGGCCGAGGTGCTGCTGCAGCCGCTGGGCGCGATTCCCTCCGAGTGGTGGGAGCTGCTGGGGCAGGGCGTCGGGGTCGCGCTCGTGACCCAGCTCAACGAGCGGGCGGACCAGGCCGTCAGTGTCGTGGTGCGGGGGGCGGACGTGCCCTCCACCGACGCCGAGCGGCGGGCCGGCGAGCTGCTGGGGTCGCGGCGGCCGGGCCGGGACGCGCTGTACGGCGGGTCCGGGCTGGTGCTCGTGGAGGCGTACCCGTCGGCCCCCTACGTCGTCATCGGCGGGACCGGGGAGCTCGCCGAGGTCATCGAGGCGCAGGCACGGCTGCTCGGGTGGGACGTCAGCAAGGTCGACTCCGTCCCCGAGGCGGAGAAGCTGCTCGAGGCGCGGCGGGATGCCGCCTGTCTGGCGATGCTCAGCCACGATCCGGAGTTCGACGTGCCGACGCTGCGCACCGCGCTCGCGCTCGGGATTCCGTACGTCGGCGCGCTCGGGTCCCGCAAGACGACCGCGCGGCGCCGGGAGGGGCTGGTCGCGGCCGGGGTGAGCGAGGCGCGGCTGCGGACGGTGCACGGGCCGATCGGCCTGGACCTCGGCGGCCAGACCCCGGCGGAGACGGCGCTGGCCATCTGCGCCGAGATCCTGGCGGTGCTCGGGGGCAGGGAGGTCCGCGGAGTGCGCGACGCGGACGGGCCCCTCAAGGGATAAGGCACCCCTTCCATCCCCGATCAGGTGCAAACGGATGGAATGCGGGAAAATAGGGAGTATGGACACGACCCTGACCTACATCGCGTTGGACAGCACGCTGACCGACATCGCGTGGTTCCTGGTCGTCGGGCTCATCGTGGTCGGCTTCCTGCTCGGCGGTTTCATGCTGGGCAAGCGGGTCCGGGCACAGGAACCCGCGCCGCCCACTCCCGAGAGCCAGCCCCACCTGCCCGACGGCGGTGCGGTGTACGAGGTCTCCGAGGAGCGGGAGTACGTCGAGATCCCCGAGGGCGGGCTGCGTCCGCACGAGATGCAGGGGTACGGGAACTTCGGCTCCCGGACCTCCAGCCATCAGGAGGAGGACCGGGCCGAGCGGGAGTCCGGCTACGAGCATCCCAATCCACGGCCCGGACAGCCCCCGGCCGCGCCGCCGGTGGGCGGCGCCAAGCCCGCCTGACCACCCCCTGACACACCGACCCGACCAGCCATGCCTGTGACCCGCCGCGCGGCGGGTCACAGGTCCGTCCGCAGCCGCAGCACCTCGGGCGGCGGGTGGCGGGTCGAGGCGTGGCGGACCTCGGCCGTCAGCGGCGGGTCCAGCGGGCGGAAGGGGACCTCGCCGAGTCCGATGGCCGTGACGGTGGCTCCCTCGGCCGCGGCCGCCGGGGCCCGGGCGGCCACGACCGACGCCACCTCGACCCGTAGCGCCGCCGTCAGCGGGCTCGACACCAGCGGGGTCTCGTCCCCGACCGGCAGGACCAGGACGAGGGCGAGCGGGCGGCGCGCGGTGCCGGTGTACCCGACCACGGCCGCGTCGCGGACGTTGGTGTGCCGCAGCTTGCGCCAGCCGCGCTTCCCCGCCGGGTAGGCCTGGTCCAGCCGTTTGACGACCAGGCCCTCGATGCCGCTGTCGGGCAGGGTCTCGTACCAGGTCGCCGCCAGTTCCGGGTCGGTCGTCATCGGCACCGGCTGCAGCGGCGGCCCCAGCGGCAGCAGCAGGTCCACGAGGAGCGCGCGCCGGCGCTCGTAGGGCCGGGCGCGCAGGTCCAGCCCGGCGAGCTCCAGGACGTCGAACGCCGCGTACGAGGCCGGCAGCGTCTGCGCCAGTACGGCGGCCCGCGCGGCCGAGGCGGCCGCCGCCCGGCGCTGTACGAGCGCGAACTCGGTGCGGCCGGCGTGCCAGACGACCACCTCCCCGTCGAGCACGGTCCCGGCGGGCAGCTGCAGTGCGGCGGCGGCGAGATCGGGGAAGGCGCGGGTGACGATGCGGCCGGAGCGGGCCTGCAGGGCAACCCCTTCCACCGTGCGCAGGACGACGAGGCGGTGGCCGTCGAACTTCGGCTCGTACGCGAGGCCGGGCCCGCTCGGCAGGGTCCGTACGGCGGTGGCGAGGGCGACGGTGATCACGGGAGCCGCCCGGCACGGTCGGGATGGAGCAGGGGGCCGAAGAGATCGCCGTCGCGCTCCAGCCGGAGCGCGACGTCGTCGGCGAGGAAGACCAGGTCGGAGGGGTCCCGGCAGGCCTCGACCTCCTCCCACGAGACCGGCGCGGAGACGGTGGGCAGGGCGCGGGCGCGCAGCGTGTACGGGGCGGCCGTGGTCTTGGCGGCGGCGTTCTGGCTGTGGTCGACGAAGACCTTGCCGGGACGCAGCGCCTTGCTCATCCGGTGCACGACGAGGTCGGGGAGCTCGCGCTCGGCCTCCTGGGCGAGGGTCTTCGCGTACGCCGACACGTGCTCGGAGGGGGTCGGCTCGAGGGGCACGGCCAGGTGGAGGCCCTTGGAGCCGGAGGTCTTGGCGTAGGCGTGCAGACCGTCGGCGGCGAGCCGGTCGCGCAGCCACAGCGCTGCGGCGCAGCACTCGACGGAGGTCGCCGGCGGGCCGGGGTCGAGGTCGAGGATCAGGCGGTCGGCGAGGGCGGGGGCGCCGGCCGGCCACTGGGGGGTGTGGAACTCGACGACGAGGTTGGCGGCCCACATGAGGGTGGCCATGTCGGCGACGACCACCTGTTCGGCCCTGAGGTCCTCCGATCGGGGAACGGGGGTGGTCTTCACCCAGTCGGGGGTGCCGGGCGGCGGGTTCTTCGTGAAGAAGAGCTGGCCGGCCGGGCCGTCGGGATAGCGCAGGAACGACACCGGCCGGTCGTGGATGTGGGCCAGCAGCGAAGGCGCGACGGTGGCGTAGTAGTGCAGCACCTCGCCCTTGGTGAAGCCGGTCTCGGGGTACAGGACCTTGTCGAGATTGCTGAGCGCGATGCGACGCCCCTCCACCATTGTGATCGGCGTCATACGATGAGATTGCCACGAAACAGGAGGAACCGTGCGATCCATATGGAACGGGGCGATCTCCTTCGGCCTGGTCAGTATTCCGATCAAGCTCGTGAACGCCACCGAGAGCCACTCGATCTCCTTCCGCCAGATCCATGTGAGCGATGGCGGACGCGTCCGCTACCGCAAGGTCTGCGAGCTGGACGGGGAAGAGGTCTCGGCCGCCGAGATCGGCAAGGGGTACGAGGAAGCGGACGGGTCCCTCATCCCGATCACGGACGAGGACTTGGCGCAGCTGCCGATCGCCACTGCGAAGACGATCGAGATCGTTTCGTTCGTGCCGGCCGATGAGATCGATCCGCTGCAGATGGACTCGGCGTACTACCTCGCGGCGAGCGGGGCGACGGCGGCCAAGCCGTACACACTGCTGCGGGAGGCGCTGAAACGGAGCCGGAAGGTCGCGATCGCGAAGTACGCGCTGCGGGGTCGGGAACGGCTGGGCATGCTGCGGGTCATCGACGACGTGATCGCGATGCACGGGCTGCTGTGGCCGGACGAGATCCGGGTGCCGGAGGGCGTGGCGCCGGAGGGCGCGGTGTCGGTGCGGGAGGCCGAACTGGACCTGGCCGACGCGCTGATGGCGACGCTGGGGGAGGTGGAGATGGCTTCGCTGCACGACGATTACCGCGAGGCGGTGGAGGCGATGGTCGCCGCCAAGGCGGGTGGGGGCCGGCCCGCGGCGGCTCCACCGGTCGAGGGCGGGGGGCAAGTCATCGACCTGATGGCGGCGTTGGAGAACAGCGTGCGGGCGGCGAAGGCGTCTCGGGTGGGGTCGGGGCCGTCGCCGGACGCGGCCGAGGAGGGGGTGGCTGCGGAGGTTACGCCGATCCGGCGGAAGGCGGGGCGGAGCGGGGCGGCGGCGGCTGCGCCGAAAACTGTGGGTGGGAAGAAGTCGACCGCGTCGGCTGCGGCTGCGGCTGCGGCTGCGGCGGGTGGCGGTGGTGGCGGCGGGAAGAAGTCGACGGCTGCGCCGGCTGCGAAGAAGAAGTCAGCGGCGGCTGCTGCGAAGAAGACGGCCTCGGGCAAGGCGGCGACGACGAAGTCGGGGGCGGATGGCGGTGGCGGTGGCCGTGGCGCTGCCGCGAAGAAGGCGGCGACGCCGCGCAAGCGGACCTCCGCCTGAGCCGTGGCCCTGCGGGGCTCGCCCCTCCCCGCCCTTCGCCCGTTCCCCGGGCTCCGCCCGGACCCGTGGCGGCCCGGGCCGCGCCCGAGGCCGCGGGGCTGCGCCCCGGACCCGCGCGGGTGCGCAAGTGGGACTCGGCGTGCGGCCCTGGCCGCGCGGAGCCCCTGAACTGCGCCCCGGGCCCGCGCCTCGAACGCCGGTGGGGCTGGAAGTGCGCCGCCGGCGCAGGGGCGGTGGCGGGCTAGTGCCAGGTGCGGCGGTCGCGGGCCGTGGTGAAGAGGGCTTCTACGTCCGGGGGTTTGAGGGTGGTGGAGGACCGGGTCAGGAACGCCGTCGCCGTCGCGGGGGTGAGGACTCGGACGTCGCGCAGGGTGGGGGTCACGTCCAGGCGGGTGGCGTCCACCACGGCCAGGACCGGGGTCACCGTGGCCGACAGGGCGCGGGTCGCGTACGCCGCCGCGCGGCGGGACGTGCGCGGGTCGGGGCGGGTTTCGGTGCGGCCCACCGTGAGGAGGAGGTCGCCGGCGACCGCGCGCTGCCGGCGGCCCTGGACGGTGTGGACGCAGAAGACCCCCGGCGGGCCGATCACCAGGTGGTCCGCGACGCCGGCGATGGAGTGCAGGACCCGCCAGTCCTCGGACTCCGCGAGCGCGTCCAGTACCTCGCCCATCCGCTGCCGTGCCGCCAGCTCGTGGCGCAGCCGGTGGCGGGCGCGGGTGCCCGCGGAACCGTGGGTGATCTCACCGAGCAGCGCCTCCCCGGGGCGGTTCGGGGCCAGGTCCTCGTCGGAGGGGAGGGCCAGGCGGAGCAGGTCGGCGGCCGTGGGGACGGGTGGCGGGCCGATCGAGACGTTGCCCGTCAGGTACGGGCGCAGGACCGTCAGGATCTCCTCCCGGCGCTCGTCCGCCAGCACGCTGATCCGGTTGGCCCGCCGGTCGTACCAGGCCACCGCCCGGCCGTCCGGCAGGTTCACGTACAGCCGGCCGCGGCCCGGCCGGCCGCTCGGCAGCACCTTCAGTCCCCGCGAAGCCATCGCCTCACCCCCGCCGTCCATGGGAGCAGGCCGGGCGGCCGGCGGCAATCCCCCGGTTGTGTCTCGTGAAGGGGCTCGGCGGGGCGCCGGCGGTGTGTAACGACTCCGTCGGGTCGCTGCCGTGCGGCTGTTACAAAAGCATCGTGATACCGCAACGGCCGGTGCATACGTTTATCCCACCTGGACGCTCCAGGGCCTAACCAGCACCGAAGGACTCCCCGTGAACTCCGTGAGCCGCAGCCGCCGCACTCTCGTACGCGCCGCCGCCGTGGCCGTGTGTGCCGGCACCCTGCTGGCGTTCCCGGCGGCCGCGGCGCTGGCCGAGGGGATTCCGGCAGCTTCCTCCGCGCAGGCCGCGGCCCCCGCGCGGACCCTGGTCAAGACCATCTCCCTCGCGGACGGCGTCTCCACGGCGAAGGTCTACCGCGTCGCCAAGGGCGCCTACCAGGCCGATGTGCTCGGCCCCGACGGCTCGAAGGCCGCCACCCTGGCCAGTCGCGACGGCGCCACCGGCTTCGGTGACGCGGGCCGGCTGCACCTCGCGCTGCAGGCCGACGGCCGGCTCAGCTCCTGGGTCGGGGAGAAGACGGTCGGCGGGGGTCCCTCCGTCGGTGGCGCGGGGTACAAGACCGCCGGCCGGGACGGCGTGGTCGTCTCCGCCTCCACCTCCGTACGGGAGCCCGTGCGCGCGGGCGACGGTCCCGCCGAGGCGCTGCGCCTGCGGACCCTGGCCGACGGCCCCGGCGAGGGCATGCTGCTGCTCGCCGCGGGCGGCGGCATCGCGGCGGTCGGCGCCGCGGGGCTGGGCTTCGCGATGCTGCGCCGGGGGCGTACGGAGGCGTAGGCCCTCTCGCCCTCTCCGGGCGGCATGACCTGGTTCCCCTGACGGCGTCCGGCTCTCGCCGGACCCGTGCGGACCCGCCCCGCCCGGCCCGGCCGCACGGGCAGAAACGATGCGCCTCTGCCTACTGTGGACGGGCACGGGCACATTGCCACGGAGAGGAGGGCGTACGGGTGGCGAGCTCGTTTCCCTCCCCCGGCCGCGGTCCGCGACGCCGCCCGAGCCGCCGCTTCACTCTCGGGCTGCTGGTCCCCCTCCTGCTGCCGCTCGCGGCCGCCTGCGGCGACGGCGGCGCCTTGGCCGGCGCCGGGCCGACTCCGATCGCGAGCGGGCCCGTACACCTGTGGCCCGGGCGCAAGGGGGCTGCCGTACCGCCCGCCGATCCGGGGGGCGCTCCGCCCGAGTACGTACCCGGCATCGCGCCCGTCGTGGACCAGAACGTGCACTCCACCGACCCGGTGACCCTCGTACAGGCGGAGCTGCGCGCTCACCCGGACGTCCAGACCGGTCCCGACGGGATGCCCGAGGAGACCGCGGCCGCGATCGCGGCGTGCGGGGCGGACGGGGCGGATCCCAAGAAGTGCCCGGTCCTGACCCCCTACTACCGGGATCTCACCGGCAACGGCAAGGACGAGCTCATCGTCGGGATCGAGTACCCCGACCAGCAGATGTCCGTACGCGTGTACACGGCGGACGCCGAGGGCCGGCTCAACCGGATCATGGCCACCACGGACACGGTCGTCTCCGTCGAGCTCGCCGGACGGGACGTGATCCTGCGGGTCCCGAGCGGCAACGCCGGCTACGAGGTGAACACCACTTGGTCCTGGGACGAGACGCAGCGCTCGATGCTGCCCTCTCGCGAGCAGATCGTCCGCGTGCACCCGGGCGGCCCGAGCCCCTCTCCCGCGAGTACGGGCCACGCTCCCCCGCTCCCCGGCCCGGCGGGGGCGTCGCCGTGAGGGTCCGGCTGCCCTCGTGGACGGCCACGCTGACCTGGAAGTCGGCCTGTTTCATCGTGGTGATGTGCTGCTCGCTCGCCGCGGTGCTGGGCGCCCTGGTGCACGTGGAGGTGACCCGGCAGACCGTCGCGACGGCCCGGGAGAAGGCGCTCGGCAAGCTGAACGACGCCTCGCGCGCCTACGAGGCCGGCGAGATGCTGCCGCCCGAGTCCGGGCTGGATCCGGCCGGGCTGCCGGAGGAGCTGCGGGCGCTGGCCCTGTCGGGGCAGCGCGGGACGCTCGTGGCGGACTACGAGGGCCGGCCGATGATGTGGGCGGCCGCCCCGGCCGACGGGAAGGCGCTGGCCACCGCCGTCGACTACGGGCAGAGCGCGCGGACGATCAGCGGACTGGACAACGCGATCATCGGGTCGTCGGTACTGGCGATCGGCGGAACCCTGCTGGTGGGCGCCTTCGCCGTGACGCGCGTGACGCGCCGGCTGCACCAGACGGCGACGGTGGCCCGGCGCATCACCCAGGGCGACCTGGACGCGCGGGTGCGGGACCCGAGGACCAAGGACCCCTCGCGGCACCAGGACGAGGTGGCGACGGTGGCGGCGGCGCTGGACACGATGGCGGGCAGCCTGCAGGCGAAGCTGCAGAGCGAGCAGCGGTTCACGGCGGACGTCGCGCACGAGCTGCGCACTCCGCTCACCGGGCTGCAGGCGGCGTCGGAGCTGCTGCCGGAGAGCCGGGCGACGGAGCTGGTCCAGGAGCGGGTCCGCACGATGGGCCGGCTCACGGAGGACCTGTTGGAGATCTCCCGCCTCGACTCGGGCAGCGAGGTGGTGGAGACGGACCTGCACCAGTTGGGGCGCCTCGCGCAGCGCGTGGTGCGGGCTTCGGGGACGGCCACGGAGGTGGTCGTGCTGCGGGACGCACACGTGGAGACCGACCGGCGGCGCCTGGAGCGGGTGCTCGGCAATCTGGTCGCCAACGCCCACAAGCACGGGCGGGCACCGGTGGTGGTGACGGTGGACGGTCCGGTGGTGACCGTACGGGACCACGGCGACGGCTATCCCGACTACCTGGTGGCGCACGGGCCGCAGCGCTTCCGGACCGGGGGCGCGGGCAAGGGGCACGGGCTGGGGCTGACGATCGCGGTGGGGCAGGCGGAGGTCATCGGGGCGAAGCTGGTGTTCCGGCAGGCGGCGGACGGGGAGGGCGGCGCGGAGGCCGTACTGACCCTGGTCGAGGCTTCCGTGACGTGACGTGACGTGACACGGCGCGGCGCGGCGTGGCGTGGCGTGCGGTGACGCGGCGTGCTGTGACGCGGAGCGGCGCGGCGCTCCGCGATGCCACGCGGCGGGCCCCGGCCCGGCCGGGGTCCTCAGGCCGCGGGCGGCACCGGCGGGGCCGGCGGGGTCGGCTTCGTCCAGGGCCAGCGGAGCTTCGGCATGCGGGCGTCCGGGGCGTAGGCGTACTTCCAGCCCTTCTGCAGGTGCAGGCGCTTCGTGTACCCCGCGGGGACCCGCTCGTACAGCAGGACCGTCGGGGCACCGCCGTCCGCGGCCGGGACCGGGATCTCGTACCACTTCGGCGGGTGGCCGGTCGGGCCGAGCAGGATCGGGAGGGTCCGGCCGTCCATCGGGCCGCCCTCGAAGGAGGTGGGTTGGCTTCTCACCCCTCCAGTCTCACAGCAGGTGGGCCGCCTCGGAGACCACGGGGATCACCCGGCGGGCCAGTACCCCGACCGGGCCGTCCGCCGATTCGAGCGCGAGGGCGGCACGGGCCGCCGCGGCCGTCTGCGGGTCGGTGGCGGCCGTCGCGGCGAGGAGGGCGATGAACTGGTCCACCAGCCAGTCCCGGAGCGAGTCGATCTCCGGCTGCTTGCCCTCGTCGATCCAGATCAGCGAGGCGGCCTCGACCGCCGTGATCCACGTACGCACCATCATCCGCAGGCGCGGGCCCGGATCCGGTACGCCGAGGTGGAAGAGGATCGCCTCGGCCGCCGCCCGGCGGATGCCGTCGACGGTGGCGGTCGTGCGGGAGGTCTCCACCACGCTGCCGCCCTGCAGGAGGGCGGAGAAGCCGGCGTCGTGCTCGTCGACGAAGCCCAGGTACCGGTCCAGGGCCCGGGAGAGCCGCTGGGTCAGCGGTCCGGCCTGGGGTTCGGCGAAGCACAGCCGCAGGACGTCGGCCGCGGAGCGCAGGGCGGCCTCGTAGAGCTGCTGCTTGCCGCCGGGGAAGTAGCGGTAGACCAGGGGGCGCGAGACGCCGGCGGCCTCGGCGACGTCGTCGAGCGAGACGTCCTCCGGCGCCCGGTGCGCGAACAGCGTCAGGGCCGCGTCGAGGAGCTGGGCCCGCCGCTCCTCGACGCTCATCCTGCGGTACGCCCGTACGGCTGTCATGTCCGCAGGGTAGCCCCACCCGCCGCCCTTCAGGCGAGAAGTCTTCAGGCGGGGGGTCTTCGGGCGGGGGTCTTCAGGCGAGGAGTCCCGAGCTCTTCCAGAGCTTGCGGCCGACCCCGCGCAGCACCCCGATGTCGTCCAGGAAGTCGGTGAGCCGCTTGGCTCCGGTCTGCATGACCTCCCGGCGGTGGCCGCTGGCCTTGACCTGGGCGAGCGCCTCGCGCCGGTCGACGCCGATGTTGTCGTAGACCGCGGGGTTGACGAAGGCGACCGAGAAGACGCGGGCGGCCTCGCCGCAGCTGATGCGGGTGAGTTCCTGCTCCCAGCGCGGGGCGGTGAGCATCTGGCGGCGCAGTTCCTCGCGGGCGTAGCGGACGTGGCGCGCCTCCTCGATGACGTGGATGCGGGTGACTCCGCGTACGAGGGGCTGGACGCGCTCGTCGGGGAAGGTCAGGCGCTGCATCCAGTCGAGGATCTCCTCGCCGAGGAGGGTGCAGGCGAAGGAGCCGGGGGTGGTGGAGATGGTCTTGAGGACGCGGGCGAGGTTGTGGTTGGCGCGGGAGACCGGGTACTCGGGGGCGCCGCCCGTCTTGATCATGCGGGCGAACATCATCGAGTGGCGGCACTCGTCGGCGATCTCGGTGAGCGCGTATCGGACGTGATTGCTGGTCAGGGGCTTGTCGTAGACGTGCCGGACCAGCAGCTGCATGAGGATGATCTCGAACCAGATGCCGAGCGAGCCGAGGGCCGCCGCCTCGTGGCGGGAGAGCTCGATGCGCTGCTCCTCGCCCATCTTCTTCCAGAGCGGGGTGTCGAAGAGGGAGAGCAGCTCGGGCGGCCAGTAGTACTTGCCGTCGATGGGCGGGGCGTCCCAGTCGAGTTCCTTGTCGGGGTCGAAGGAGTGCTTGACCGAGGATTCGAGGAGTCGCTCGGCTATCTGTTCGCGGTCCTTGAGCGGGCCGAGCGCGTCGCGCAGTTCCCTGCGCGGCTCCGCCCTGTCGGTCACGGTCGTCATGGCTTCGGACACCTCACGAGTGGGTTGCCGGCTGTGGCGCCGGCGGTGGTCACCGGCGTTCACCGCTTATGAGACTGCTTGTCAGCAAGACCGTCAATCCCCCGCGCACGACTTGTTGACCGCGCGTCTACCAACGTGTGACGCTGCCAACGGGAGCCCGAGGCCCGTCGCCCGGCTGCCAACTTGCCTGTCCTGTACGCGAGTACGTGAGACGAGGGGGCGTCAGTGTCGACGCACGAGCTCTACACCAAGGATCCGGGCGAGACCGTCTGGCCGGTCCCCGCCACCGGCAACGCCCGCTTCAGCTGGGAGTACGACGGCGGCCGCGAACGACTGCTGGCCCTCTACCAGAAGGGCAAGGACAAGCAGTGGGACGGCGCCAAGCGCATCGACTGGGACATCGAGGTGGACCCGCACGATCCGCTGGGCACCCCGGACGAGGCACTGCCGCTGCACGGCACCCGGCACTGGGCCAAACTCACGGACCTGGACAAGGGCGAGCTGCGCCGCCACTACAGCGCATGGAACTTCAGCCAGTTCCTGCACGGCGAGCAGGGCGCGATGGTGTGCGCGGCGCGCATAGTCGAGTCGGTGCCGGACCTGGACGCGAAGTTCTACTCCGCCACGCAGGCCATGGACGAGGCCCGGCACGCCGAGATCTTCGGGCGGTTCCTGCACGAGAAGATCGGGATGCTCTACCCGATCAACGACAGCCTGCAGGGGCTGCTCGGCGACACCCTGCGCGACTCCCGCTGGGACATGCCGTACCTGGGCATGCAGGTGCTGATCGAAGGGCTGGCGCTGGCCGCCTTCGGCATGATCCGCGACACCACCGGCAAACCGCTGCCCAAGCAGATCCTGGCCTACGTGATGCAGGACGAGGCACGGCACGTGGCGTTCGGGCGGATGGCGCTGCGCGACTACTACAAACAGCTTTCGGACGCCGAGCTGCGCGAGCGCGAGGAGTTCGTGATCGAGGGCTGCTACCTGATGCGGGACCGGCTGCGCGGGGTGGAGGTGCTGGAGAACTTCGGCATCTCGCGCAAGGAGTCGGAGGAGTTCAGCGAGCAGTCGGAGTTCCTGGCGCTCTTCCGCAGGCTGCTGTTCAGCCGGATCGTGCCGTGCGTGAAGGACATCGGGCTGTGGGGCGAGCGGCTGCAGAAGGCGTACCTGGACATGGGCGTCTTCGAGATGGGGAACTCCAACCTGGACCTGCTGATGAGCCAGGACGAGGAGATCGCCGAGGCCCTCGACCGCGAGCGGTTCGCGGCCGAGGAGGAACAGCGGGTGGCGGAGGTCGCCGAGACCATCGCGGAGGGAACGGCCGGGGTCTAGGCCGGCCAGGCGGTTCGGTCTAGTACGCGCCCGGCGCGAACTGCTCGCGGAAGGTGAACGCGTACGGGGTCGGGCCGTGTTCCCGGAGGTGGGTCAGCCGCTCCTCGGCGTCCGCGACCGTGGGGCGCTCCCCCGCCGGGACCCACCACAGGGTCGTCATGGCTTCCTTGACCTGCTCGAACCACTCGCGGCGGCGGGCCATCAGCTCCCGGTGGCGCCCGGCGTACATGAAGGCGTTCAGGGCTTCCGCGTCCCGCCACACCGACATGTTGATGATGATCCACTCGTCGTCGAAGACCGCCACGTCGGTGGCGTCGCCGCCCTCGCCCTCCAGCCGCCAGACGAAGCCCTCCGCCGCGTCCGCGACCCCGTTGACGTGGTCGAGGCCGTCGACGAAGTCCTTCAATTCCGGGGAGTCCAAGGGGTACTTGAGGCGGGATATGTTCACCTGTGCGAGTTCGTAGGTCATTCCCCAACGGTTATCAGGGAACCGCCCCTGCCCGTCGGCCGTTTCACGGGGTGGACAGCCCCGCCTCCATCACCGCGCGGGCGATCGGCGCGGCCGCGCCGTTGCCGCTGATGTCACCGCGGACGGCCGACGCGTCCTCGACGACCACCGCCACCGCGACCGCCGGCGGCCGGCCGCCCTCCGGCTTCGCCCAGGAGATGAACCAGGCGTACGGGGTGCCCGCGTTGCCGACGCCGTGCTGGGCGGTGCCGGTCTTGCCGCCGACGACGGCTCCCGGGATCGCCGCGTTCCTGCCGGTGCCGTTCTCCACCACCTTCACCATCAGTTCCTGCATCCGGGTCGCGGTCAGCGGGCTCATGGCCCGGCCGAGGCTGTGCCGGTCGGCGCGGCGGACCGGGTCGCCGTCGTCCTGCGTCGTGCGTTCCACCAGATAGGGGGCCTTGAGCTCCCCGCCGTTGGCGACGGCCGCCGCCACCATCGCCATCTGCAGGGGCGTGGCCTTGGTGTTGAACTGCCCGATCGAGGACAGGGCCAGCTGGTCCGGGCTCATGTCGGTGTCGAAGTTCGACCGCGACACCCAGGCCGGCACGCGCAGCCCGTCGTCGTTGAACCCGAACCTCCGCGCCGCCCGCGTCATCCCGCGCAGCCCGACCTGTACGCCGATCTTCGCCATCACCGTGTTGCAGGACCACTGCACCGCGTCCGCCATCGAGGCGTCGGCGCAGCCGGTGCCCGCGTTCGGGAGCAGGGTGCTCGTGCCCGGCAGGGGGTAGGGGTCCGGGGTCTGGGTCGGCGCGTCCACGTCGGCGACCACGCCGGCGTCCAGGGCGGCGGCCGCCGTCACGATCTTGAAGGTGGAGCCCGGCGGGTACGTCTCGCGCAGCGCGCGGTTGAGCATCGGCCTGGCGGGGTCCGCGTTGAGCTTTTCCCAGGCCTCCTTGACCTTCGGCCCCGTACCGGAGAGCAGCGCCGGGTCGTAGGAGGGGCTGCTGACCAGCGCGAGGATCCTGCCCGTGGCCGGTTCGACGGCCGCGACGGCGCCCCGTTTGCCCGCGAGCCCGGTGTAGGCGGCCAGCTGCATGTCCGCCCGGATGGTGGTGGCGGCGTTGCCGCCGCCGGGGCGGCCGCGCGAGAGCTCGTACCAGAGGGGGAAGGCCGACAGCCCGGGGTCGGTGCCGGAGAGGACCGGGTCCTCGGAGCGCTCCAGGAAGCTGGTCCCGTACGTCTGGGAGGAAAAACCGGTGACGGGCGCGTAGAGCGGGCCGTTCTTGTACGTGCGCTCGTAGCGCAGCAGTTGGCGGCTGTCCCGGGAGCCGGTGACGGGGCGGCCATCGACGGTGATGTCGCCGCGCGGTTCGGAGTAGCGCTCGATGGCGGGGCGCTTGTTGGCCGGGTTCGCGCCGTAGGCGGCGGCTTCCCAGACCTGCACGCGGGCCACGTTGACCAGCAGCGCGACGAGCAGCAGGGCGCAGAAGTAGGCGCACCAGCGGATGTAGCGGATCACTCGCCGCCCCCTTCGGCCGGCCGGGGTCTGCGGGCGCTGTCGCTGAGCCGGACGAGGATCGCGACGATGATCCAGTTGGTGACGACGGAGGAGCCGCCCTGCGCGAGGAAGGGCATGGCCATGCCGGTCAGCGGGATCAGGCCGGTGACGCCGCCCGCGATGACGAACACCTGGAGCGCGACGATCGAGGCGAGTCCGGTGGCGAGGAGCCGGCCGAAGGGGTCGCGCAGCGCGAGCCCGGCGCGGAAGCCCCGGGCGACGAGGAGCCCGTACAGGAGCAGGATCGCGGTGAGGCCGGCGAGGCCGAGCTCCTCTCCGGCGGTGGCGAGGATGAAGTCCGATTTGGCGGCGAAGCCGATGAGGAAGGACTGGCCGTGGCCTAGGCCGGCGCCGAGGATTCCGCCGGCCCCGAAGGCGAAGAGGGACTGGGCGAGCTGGCCGGGGCCGTCGCCGCGTTCGATGGAGGCGAAAGGATTCAGCCAGTCGTCCACGCGGCTGTTCACGTGCGGCTCGAACGTCCCCACGGCGTAGGCGCCCACGGCGGCGAGCAGCAGCCCGATCGCGATCCAGCCGATCCGGCCGGTGGCGGTGAACAGCATGATGACGAAGAGGCCGAAGAAGAGCAGCGAGGTCCCGAGGTCGCGCTCCAGGACGAGCACGCCGACGGAGAGCAGCCAGATGGCGAGGATCGGGCCGAGGACCCGGCCGGGGAGCAGCTTCAGCTTCCAGAAGAGGGTGCGGCCGGTGAGGGCGAGGGCGGTGCGGTTCGCGGCGAGGTAGGCGGCGAAGAACACCGCCAGCAGGATCTTGGCGAACTCCCCCGGCTGGAAGGAGAGTCCGGCGAAGCGGATCCAGATGTGCGCTCCGTTGACCGCCGGGAAGAAGACGGGCACCAGCATCAGCACGAGCGCGGCGGCGACGGAGAGGTACGCGTACTTCTGCAGCACCCGGTGGTCGCGGAGCAGCGCGACGACGAGGACGAAGAGCGCCACCCCGAGGGCCGACCAGCGCAGCTGGTCCCCGGCGGTGAGGTGGCCGGGTGTGGTGGCGTCGAGCCGCTGGATGAGGACGAGCCCGAGGCCGTTGAGCAGGACGGCGATCGGGAGCAGCAGCGGATCGGCGTACGGGGCGCACAGGCGGACGGCGAGGTGGGCTGCGAGCGCGGCGACGGCGAGGCCGGCGGCGTAGTGGGCGGCCGGCCGGGGGATGTGACCGGTGGTGGCGAGGCCGACGTAGAGGTGGCCGAGTACGGCGATCAGGACGGCGCCGGCGAGCAGCGACAGCTCGACTCCGCGACGCTTGGGGGCGCGGGCATCGGGTGGCGGGGGCGGAACGGGCTCTGCCACCTTCGCCGTCAGAGCGGTCATACGGGGAAACGTAGCAAGGAGACAGGCTGTATGTCCGCTTATGTCATAGTGTGCCGAAGAGTCGTCAGAACCGGTCGGAAGTGAAGTAGCGGATCAGCGGATCAGGAGCCTCCCCTCATGGGACCTGCGGAGTTCATCGTCCTGGCCTTTCCCGAAGAACAGCTGCGGGTGGCGGCGGTCGAGGCGGTGATGGGGTTGCGCAAGGCGGGGGTCGTGCGGCTGATCGACGGGCTGGTGGCCACGAAGACGGCGGCGGGCGAGGTGCTGGCGGCGGAGTTCGACGAGTTCATCGAACTCCGGGGCCTGCTCGCCCACCGGGAGGCGGCCCCGCTGATCGGTCCGGAAGACGTCAGGGAATCGGCGGACCTGCTGGAACGCGGCAGCTGCGCCCTCCTCCTGGTGATCGAACACGTTTGGGCCGAGGACGCCGCCATCGCCGTCCGCGCGGCGGGCGGCCGGGTCGCGGGAGCGGTCCGCCTCCCGGCCGACCGACTGGGGGTCTCCTGATGTTCATCCGCCCCATCGGCTCCATCGTGTACCCCTCCCAACGTCCCTCGGGCCGCCCCCTGCTGCGCGGCATCCTGGCGCGCGGAGCCTACGTGTGGGACGCGGCCCAGCGTCCGCCGGAGACCCCGCACGCTCCGGCCGGAACGGACCCGGGTGCGGTGCGGGGCGCGACCCCGGGCACGGCCCCCTCTCCCCCGGCGGCCTCCGCCGACCACCCGGCCCCCGCGGCCTCCCGGAAGGCCACCGCCGACCGCCCGGCCGCGCCCGGCGGTTCGGGGGCCGGCGCACCGGCCGCCGCCGGAGCCGACCTCACGGACCGGCTGACCCGGCTGGCCGACCTGGCCCGCGAGGGCCTGCTGACCCCGGAGGAGTTCTCGGCGGCCAAGGCCCGCCTACTGGCCGGCTGAGCCAACCCGTCGCCCCGCCGGCCCTGCCGGCCCTTCTCGCGGCGCCCGGCCGACTACTTCGAGGCAGGGCCTCCCGGCGGCTCCATCGGCCCCTCAGGGCTCGCGTCGAGGCCGTACCAGAAGGCCGGTATGCACGACGGCACACGGGACGTCTCCATCGTGCCGAAGCCCGCGCCGCTGCCCTTACGAGACGGCGTCATGGGCCTCACCAGCACCAGGGTGTGCCCCGGCTTCACCGTCTTCGAGTTGATCTTCAGCACAGGTTCGTCGCCGTTACTGGCGAGCACGTCCTCGTACGGCTCCCAGGACTTGCCATCCGGCGTCATGACGGGGCCGTCGAACCCCCCGCCCGTTGCGTCGCACTCCGCCACCGGCTTCTGGTCGACCACCACGACAGGGACGCCCAGTCCCCGGAGCTCCCGCTCCAGGCCGGGGAGCCCTTCGGGGTTGAACAGCTTGACGGTGATGGTGCCGTCCTCGCCCTTGGTCAGGGCGTACGCCGCCGAGGTGCCGCCCTCGTCACCCATGACCGGGAGCGCGATCAGGGCCGCGGCCGCCGACGCGGCCAGGCCGACGGCGAGCGGCATGCGCAAACGCCGGGCGGGGGAACGGACCGCGAAGCCGGCCTTGGTCTCGGCCTGGGCCTGCGCCCCCTCGGCGGCGATCGCCACGAGCTCCGCCTTGAGGCGCTCCTCGAACGCGCTGGGCCTGCTGCTCATCGTGCAACCTCCAACTGGTGTGCCGGGGCCGGGGCGGACACGGGTGCGGGGTGTTCGGAAGGTGCGGCCGGAGTGCGCAGGGCGCGCCGGGCGCGGTGCAGGCGGACCCGGACGGTGGCCTGGGTGACGCCGAGGGCCTGAGCGGCCTCGGCCGGGGTGAGGCCGTCGACCACGACCAGGTCGAGGGCGGCCCGCAGCGGCTCCGACAGGGCGGCATGCCGCCCGGCCAGCTCCCGGAAGGCCCGCTGCGCGTCTATCCGTTCCTCCAGCGCCGCGACGTCCTGGTCGTCGAGCAGCCTCCGGCCGCTGAGCCGCTCCATCGCGCCGCGCTCACGGGCGCCCGCGCGGGCATGGCTCGCCAGGACGTTCCGGGCGATGCCGTAGAGCCAGGCGATCGGCACTCCCCTGTCGGGCCGATAGCCGGCCGCGTCCTTCAACGCGGCGAGGAAGATGTCGGCCGTCAGGTCCGCCGCCAGGTGCGGGTCGGCGACCCGGCGGGTGACGAATCCGAGCACGGCGTCGATGTGCTCCTCGTAGAACGCCCCGAACCCCTCGGGCGTACGCAGATCGGGCGGCCCGTGATCCGGTGGGCCGGACCCCGCCCATCCGGTGTCCTTCTGTGCGCTGTACACCCGGTCCCTCCCCTGATTCCGGGGTCTGGATGACCCCTCACCCAGTACTTGGCCAAAGCCTCACCAAGCGTTTCATCCGGCCTCGGGCGACCGTACGCCCGACCGGGTGAGCGCCACGGCACGGCCGACCCGGGTGGGCGATTTGTCATACCAGGCATGGCAGCATCGGCCGCCTGGAGGTGACCACATGTCACGTCGACGTCGGCGTCGGCTGCTTCACGCCGCCTGCATCGCCGCAGCCCTCGTCACGGCCGGACCGATCCCCGGCGCCGCCCAAGCCGAGCCCGCAGCACCCGCAGCACCCGCAGCACCCGCCGCACCCGAAGCACCCGAAGCACCCGCCGAGCCCAACGCGGCCGCCGCCCCCGCCGCCCCCGCCGAGCCCGTCGGCGTGCTCCTCACCCGCCTCCAAGGCCTCTACCAGCAGGCCGAGCAGGCCGCCGAGGCCTACAACGCCACCGAGAGCGCGCTCACCGCCCGCCAAGGCGAGGAGCGGCGGCTCAGTACCGAGCTCGGGAAGGCCCGTACGGCCGTCGGCGACGCCCAGGCCACCGCCGGCCGGCTGGCGCGCGAGCAGTACAGGGGGGCCCGGGGCTTCTCCCCGTACGCCCGGATGCTGTTCGCCGGGGACCCGCAGAGCGCCCTGGACCAGCGCCGGATCGCCGACCGCGAGGGTGCCCGGCGGGCCGCCGCGCTGCACCGGCTGGCCCGGGGCGAGCAGCGGGCCGACGCCCTCGCCACCGCCGCCCGCAAGGCCCTGGACTCCGAGCAGAAGCTGGCCGCCGAGACGAAGAAGCGCAAGGACGAGGCCGCGAGCCGGCTCAAGGATGTCGAACGGACGCTCGCTTCGCTCACCCCCGGCCAGCTCGGCGAGCTCGGCACGCGCGAAGCCGAGGACACCGCCGCCGCGCAGCGGGCGCTGGTGGAATCGGGGAAGCTCGGCGCGCAGTCCCGTAATCCCACTGCGGCCGGCGGCACGGCCCTCACGTACGCGACGGCCCAGATCGGGAAGCCGTACGTCTGGGGCGCCGAGGGCCCGGCGTCCTTCGACTGTTCCGGGCTGACCTCGCAGGCCTGGGCGCATGCCGGGCGGACCATCCCCCGGACGAGTCAGGAGCAGTGGGCCCAGCTGCCGAGGGTGCCCCTCGACAAGCTCCGTCCCGGCGACCTGGTGGTGTACTTCCCGACCGCCACGCACGTGGCCCTGTACGTCGGCGACGGCAAGGTGATCCAGGCACCCCGCCCGGGCACGAAGGTCAAGGTCTCGCCGATCGCCGCGAATCCGCTGCTCGGCGCGGTACGGCCCGACCCGGACGGGGCGCCGCTGTCCGACTTCACCCCGCCGGAGCTGCCCGACTCCCAGGCGGCCGCGGCGGGGGACGACACCGGCTACGCGGAGGCCGAAGCCCCCACGGGCGAAGCCCCCGCGGCCGAGGCCGAGGAAGCCGAGCCCGAGGAAGCGGAGGCCCCCGCGACCTCCGCGAGGTAATCGGCCGCGTCCTCGGGGTCGTAGAAGTACGCGTCGAAGTCGGCCGGGTTGTCGAAGCCATTGGCGAAACGGTCCGCCACCGGCTGGAGCTGCCCGGCCGCGCCGATCAGGTTCAGCACGTGCTCCGGCGGGACGCCGAGCATGGCGTTCGTCCACTGGGTCACGGGCTTGCCCGAGGTGAACCAGTACTTGTCGAAGGTGGCCTTCATCCACGCCTCGTCGAACGGGTTGTCCCCGTGCATGAGGATCGACGAGAGGTACGAGGCCGCGCACTTGGCGGCGGAGTTCGAGCCCTGCCCGGTGATCGGGTCGTTGGCGACCACCACGTCCGCGACGCCCAGCACCAGGCCGCCGCCGGGCAGCCGCCCGATCGGGTTGCGGACGACGGGCGCGTACCGGCCGGCGAGCGTGGCGCCCGCGTCCGTCAGCTCCGCCTTCGTCGCCCGGGCGTACTCCCAGGGCGTGAACCTCTCCATCAGTTCCAGCGTCAGCGCCAGGTGCTCGGCCGGGTCCCGCACGCCGTTGAACACGTCCAGCGGACCGCCCGGGATCCCCTCCCAGAACAGGATGTCGGCCCGCCCGGAGGTGGTCAGCGTCGGCATGACGAACAGCTCGCCGACGCCGGGGACCAGGTTGCAGCGCACGGCCTCCGTGTCCGGGTGCTCGGGGCGCGGACCGAGCCCGTGCACGTAGCTGACCGCGAGCGCGCGCTGCGGGGCGTCGTACGGGGAGCGGGCCGCGTTCCGGCCGAACAGCGAGACGAGCTCGCCCTTGCCGGCCGCGACCAGCACCAGGTCGTAGGTGCGCGCGAAGAAGTCGAGGTCGGAGACGGACGCGCCGTGGATGACGAGCTGGCCGCCGCGCTGCGCGAAGGTGTCCAGCCAGCCGGACATCTTCACGCGCTGGTCGACGGACTGGGCGTGGCCCTTCAGCTTGCCCAGCCAGTCGATGGCGCGGCCGGCGTCGGGGGTGGCGACGGAGACGCCCAGGCCCTCGATCTTCGGGGCCTGCCGCTCCCAGAAGTTCAGCTGGAGGTCCCGCTCGTGCTGGAGCGCCGTGTCGAACATGCACTGGGTGGACATGACCCGCCCGGTGCGGATCTCGTCCGCCGTCCGGTTGGACATGAGGGTGACCTCGTACCCCTTCGACTGGAGTCCGAGGGCGAGCTGGAGGCCGGACTGGCCGGCGCCGACGACGAGTATCTTGCGCATCTCACGTTCTCGATTCGCTCTGTACGGGGGCGTTGCGGGTAACGGGCACCCAAGGAGGACCGCGGCCGCGGAACTGTCGGATCTATTCGGGCGTGGCGTCGAGCGCGTGCGCGACGAGCGTCAGCAGCGACTCGACCACCGTGACCCGGCTCCGCGCGTCCATGATCACGACAGGTACGCGCGCCGGTACGGTCAGCGCCTCCCGCACGTCCTCGGGCTCGTACGAGCGCGTGCCCTCGAAGTGGTTGACGGCGACGGCGTACGGCAGCCCGCAGCTCTCGAAGTAGTCCAGGGCCGGGAAGCAGTCGCGCAGCCGGCGGGTGTCGGCGAGCACGATCCCGCCGATGGCGCCGCGCACCAGGTCGTCCCACATGAACCAGAAGCGCTCCTGGCCGGGCGTCCCGTACACGTACAGGACGAGGTCGTCGTCGAGCGTGACGCGTCCGAAGTCCATGACCACGGTGGTGGTGTGCTTGTCCGGGGTGGAGGTCAGGTCGTCGGTGGGCACGCTGGCCTCGGTCATCAGCGATTCGGTGCGCAGCGGCGCGATCTCCGAGACGGACCCGACGAAGGTGGTCTTGCCGACGCCGAACCCGCCCGCCACCAGCACCTTGACGGCGACGGGCGCGCGCGAGCGGTCGTACTGCCAGGGCTGTACGGGCTCGGCCGCCGTGGCGGAGGTGCCGACACCGGAGTCAGGAGCGATCTCGGTACCGGTTTCAGAGACGGCGGAGCCCACTGAGCACCCTTTCGAGCAGCGCGCGGTCGGGGCGGCCGGCAGCGTGCCCCGTCCCGTAGACGCGGATCCTTCCCTGGTCGGCGAGGTCGCTGACCAGGACGCGGACCACACCGAGCGGCAGCTTCAGCAGCGCGGCGATCTCGGCGATCGTGCGCATGCGGCGGCAGACCTCGACGATCGCCGGCATCTCGGGCATCCGGTCGGGCTTCTGCGGCTCGGACGCCCTGGTCTCGAGGGCGGCGACGAAGGTCTCGACGTTCAGGACCTGTGTGAAGCGGGTGCGGCCGCCCGTGAGGGAGTACGGGCGTACACGGGCGGGACGGCGGTCGGCGCCGCGTATCGGCAGCCGGTCGGAGGCCGGACTCCTCACGGGGTGTTCTCCATCGACTGGCGCAGCTCACTGCGGACTTCGGGGGTCAGGACGTGGCCGGCGCGGCCCACGAACAGGGCCATGTGGTAGGCGACGACGCTCATGTCGCAGTCCGGCGTGGCGTGCACTCCGAGGAGCGAGCCGTCGCTGACGGACATGACGAAGACGGCGCCGTTCTCCATGGCCACCATGGTCTGCTTTACCGCGCCGCCGTCCATCAGGGCGGCCGCGCCCGTGGTGAGCGAGCCGAGGCCGGAGACGATGGTGGCGAGGTCGGCGGAGGCGCCGCGCGGGCCCCTGGGGCGGGCGGCGGCGGGCGTGTCGGGTGCCACCGGGTCGGAGGAGAGCAGCAGGAGCCCGTCCGAGGACACGACGGCCACGGAGTTGACCCCGGGCACCTCCTCGACGAGGTCGGTCAGCAGCCACTGAAGGTTGCGGGCCTGGGTGCTCAGTCCGTACGTACTGGGCGCGGTCATGTGCGTGCCTCCTGTGCGGTGTCCCCCCGGTCGGTCTGCCCCTGGTCGTGCCGTCGGTCCTGCGCGAGCTCCGCCTCGACGACGCGCCGGCCGTCCTGGGCACCCCGGTAGAACCCGCCGAGGCGGCGGCGCAGCTCGTCGGCGTCCACGCGGCGCGGCTCGGGGGGTACGTCGCCTCCCCGGCCGGCGGCCACCACGCGGGGGGTCCGCTTCGGGAGGCCCTTGTCGGTGAGCTCCTCGGCGGGCTCCTCGGCGGGTACGGGTGCCTCGGCCGGGGCCCGCACGGTGAACACCTGCTCGGCGGGCACCTCGGCGGGGGCCGGGACCCGGAACACCTGCTCGGCGGGCACCTCGGCCTGCGGCGGGACCCGGAACACCTGCTCGGCGGGGATCTCCCCGGGGGCCGACACCCGGAACACCTGCTCCGTGGGCGGCAACTGGCCGGCCTGGGGTGCGAACGCCGCCGGAGCGGGCTCCGGGACCACCCTGGCCAGCAGCTCCTCGCCCGGCTCGCCGGCCGGCGCGTGGGCGGGCTCGGGCTCGTGGGCCGATGCCGGCTCGTGGGCCGACGCGGGCTCGTAGGCCGACGCGGGCTCGTACGCCGACGCGGGCTCGGGCTCGTGGGCCGGCGGCGTCTCGGGGGACGGCTCCGGGTCGCGGGCCCAGGCCGGCTGGTGCGCGGGCTCCGCCTCGGGCGATGCCCCGGCGGCCACCCCCGGCTCGGGGGACACGGCCGGCTCCGGCTCGAACCCCGGTTCCGGCCAGGCCGAAGCCTCCGGATCCGGCGCGGCGGCGGGCGCGGCCAGGCCCCGTACCCGTGAGGGCAGCGTGTTCTCGTTGGCCTCCGCGATCACACCGGGCAGGTGCAGCGCGGGCGCGCCCGGCGTGCCCAGGGTGTGTACCGGCGAGACCGGCGGGGTGGCGGGCAGGAGCGCCGCCGGTACGACGACCAGGGCCTCCGTACCGCCGTGCCGCGGGGCCCGCAGCTCCGCCGTCACTCCGTGCCGGGCCGCGAGCCGCCCGGCCACGTACAGGCCGAGGCCCAGGCCGTGTTCCGACTCGGGCTCCTCGTCGTACGCCTCCGGCGTGGCCAGCCGCTCGTTGAGCGTGGCCAGCCGGTCCCCGGTGACGCCGATGCCCTCGTCCACGACGGACAGCACCACGTCACCGGAGTCGAGCAGCCAGCCGGACACCTTCACCTCGGCGTCCGGCGGCGAGAAGGTCGTCGCGTTCTCCAGCAGCTCCGCGAGCACGTGCGAGATGTCGTCGGCGGCGTGCCCGGCGACCTGCGTGTACGAGGGCAGCGCCCCGAGGTCGACGCGCTCGTAGCGCTCGATCTCGCTGACCGCCGCCCGCATGACGTCGACGAGCGGCACGGGCAGGCCCTGCCCGTGGCCGTGCTCCTGGCCGGCGAGGACGAGCAGGTTCTCGTTGTGGCGGCGCATCACGGTCGCCAGGTGGTCGAGCTTGAAGAGGGTGGAGAGCCGGTCCGGGTCCGGTTCCTCGGACTCCAGCTCCTCGATGACGGCGAGTTGGCGTTCGACGAGCCCCAGGGTCCGCAGCGACAGCGACACGGACGTGGTCGACATGATGCGGCGGTGCTCCTCCAGCCCCGCCCGCAGCTGCGACAGTTCGTCCTCCAGGGCTTCCCGGCCCGTGGAGAGCGCCTCGTTGCGGCCGATGATGCGGCGCCGGTCTGCGTCGAGTCCGGCGATCCGGGTGTGCAGGGAGACCGTCTGGTCCCGTACCGCGTTGAGGTTGCGCACGACTTCGGCGAACTCGTCGTTGCGGCCGGTGAACCGGACCGGTTCCACCGAGCCCTCCGGGGTCGCCAGCCGCGCCGCGCCGCGCCGCAGGACCGACAGCGGACGGGTCAGCGAACGGGCGATGGCGGTGGAGATGCCGATGGTGACCAGGAACAGCACGCCGAGGAAGGCCAGCAGGGTCTCCAGCGCGGTCACGTCGTCGTCGCGCAGCGCGGCGAGCGCGGTGGCGCGCTGGCCGGCGAGGGTGGCCTCGACCGTGCGCATCCGGTCGAGGCGGGCGGTCAGGGCCGATCCGACGGTGCCGGCGTCGAGTTTGCGGTCGGCGCTGGAGAGGGTAGGCCGGTCGGTGAGCCGCTTGAGGAAGTCGTCGGCGGTCTTGACCTCGGGACCGGTGACGGTGGCGGCGAGGGTCTGGCGTACGTCGGGCCGCGCGGCCCGCGCGAAGTCGTCGAGGGCGCCCTGCTCCCGTACGCGCGCCCGCTGGGCGGCGCCGGTGAGCTCGTCGACGGCGGCGACGCCGGGGGGCTGCTCGCCGCGGGGGACGGCCAGCGCGGCGAGCAGCAGTCCGCGGGTGGCGGAGGCCTGTTCCACGGCCTGGCCGAGGGGGGCCAGCGGGCGGGTGGTGACGAGGGCGTCCCCGGCGCGCGGCGGGGTCAGCTCGGCGAGCCGGCCGCCCGGTACGAGGACTTCGGCGATGACGCCGGAGTAGGCCTGGTGGGCGGCCAGCGGGCTGCCCTTGCCTTCGAGGGCCTCGGTGCGGACGGCGCGGATCCGGCCGAGGGCGCGGGCGAGCTGCTCTCCGGCGTCGGGCTGGACCTCGCCGAGCTGCCGGTCGGTGCCCGCCGTGCGCTCCTGGACGGCTGCCTGCGCGCCCTGGGGCCCGCCGGGGCGGCCCTTGGCCACGTACTCGGTGACGGCGTCGCGCTCGTCGCCGAGCAGGTGGGCGAGGGTGAGGGTCTGGCGGCTCTGCTCGGCGAGGGTGACCAGGTGCTGGGAGTCCTTGAGGTCCGCCGAGGCGGAGACGACGGCGGGCGCGCCGGCCGCGAGGACTGCGAGCCCGGCCACGGCGACGCCGACGACCAGCCTGCTGCGCACGCGGACGCGGCGTCCGGCGGGGGCGGTCGCGGTGCCCGGAGCGCCGGTGGCTGGTCGGTCGGGTGCGGTGCCGTCGGGGGCGGTGCCGTTCGCGACGGTTCCGTTCTTCCGAGGCCGCTTCTTCTGCACCGGTGCTCGCAATCCTGTGTACGTGTGCTGCTCGTGTTACGTGTGCTGCTCGTGCTCGTCCACTCGTGTGGCCGAGGTGTCGGCCGGTCGACGGGTGAACGCCCCCGCCCCGGCCGTACCGCCGCTCCGTGCCGCCGTACCGCCTCAGACCATCGCAGCGAGTTGGGGAGAGAGCCGTACATCGCCCACCCGGCCACACGAAGGAGTGAACAGTACGGAGGAGTTGGCGACCAACTCGGCGACCGGGTGTCAGGGCACGGCCGTGGACGGGTGGTTGAAAGATCGATGCGGCTTTTGACAGGATGCCCGCCCACATACCGGCGGTCACCCCACGGGCCACAAGGATCGACTATCGCCCCACCCGCCCCACTCTCCCCCCATTGGTCCGTACTTTGCCCGGGCCGTCCCGCCGCTCCGGCACCCCCTGCGGGCAGAATGCCCGCATGCGCATCGATCTCGCCTCGGCACCCGGCAGCCCGGAACGCCCCAACGAGGACTGGCTGTCGGCCGCGGTGCCCGCATCGGGCGGCGGGGTCCTGGTCGCCCTCGACGGGGTCACCCCGCCGCCGGGCGACGTCGGATGCGCGCACGGAGTGCCGTGGTTCACGGCCCGGCTCGGGGGCCGATTGACCGAACTGTCCGGATCGCGGCGGGACATGCCGCTCGACCACGTCCTGGCGGAGGCCATCGGCGCCACCGCCGACGCCCACCGCGGCAGCTGTGACCTTTCTCACGCGCGGACCCCGCAGGCGACCGTGGTCGTGGTGCGGTGGGACGAGTCCTGCGTCGAACACCTGGTGCTCTCGGACTCCGTACTCCTCCTCCAGGCGCCCGGAGGCGAGGTGAGCGCGGTCCTCGACGACCGGCTGGACCTGATCCCGCGCGAGCGGCTGCGTACGGAGGCCTCGGCGGACCTGCTGCGCAACGCGGAGGGCGGCTTCTTCACCGCCGCCGCGGACCCGGCGGTGTCGGCCCGCGCGGTGACCGGGCGCACGCCGCGCGCGGGGGTGCGGGCGGTGGCGGCGCTCACGGACGGGGCGAGCAGGTGGACCGACACGTTCGGGGAGGGCGACTGGGCCGAGTGCCTGGCGGTCCTGCGCAAGGAGGGCGCGCGGTCCCTGATCGAGCGCGTGCGGGCCCTGGAGACGGACCCGGACCGCGCGCACTCGCGCGGAAAGCGGCACGACGACGCGTCGGCGGTGTACGCGGAGCTGTAGCCCGACGGCGCTTCGGCGGTGCACGCGGAGCTGTGGCGGCCGGCTCCGGGGCGGGTGCGGCGGGGCCTGCCGACCGGCTACTCCACGCCCGCGTTCAACTGGTTCAGCAGCCGGGCCAGTTCCGCCACTTCCCCGCGGTCCCAGTCCGCGAGCTTGCGCATGTACTGCTCGCGGCGGGCGCCCCGGACTCGCAGGAAGCGCTCGCGCCCCTCCTCCGTGAGCCCGACGAGGAAGGCCCGGCCGTCCGCCGGGTCCGGCTCGCGGGCCACGAGGCCCAGGACCTCCAGGGCCCGCAGCTGCCGGCTCATCGTGGCCTTGCCGACCCCGAAGTACGCGGCGAGCTCGGTCGCCCGCTGCCGCCCGGCGGCCTCCAGGCGTACGAGGAGCCCGTACGCGGCCGGTTCCAGCTCCGGGTGCAGGGCGCGTGCCATCTCCCCGGAAGAGGCGCGGGCGCGCCGGAGGAAGACGGACAGCTCCCGCTCCAGGGCCAGGAACTCCTGATCTTCGCTCCCGTGCACGTCCCGCTCCTTCGGTGGTGGGTGGGACACC
This sequence comes from Streptomyces sp. ISL-43, assembly GCF_018614195.1. Lineage (GTDB taxonomy): Bacteria > Actinomycetota > Actinomycetes > Streptomycetales > Streptomycetaceae > Streptomyces. The sequence goes on along the minus strand of NZ_JAGGOT010000023.1, from coordinate 232,217 downwards.
AGTATTTCGCAGCGGGTGCGCCGCGGGCCCGGGGCCCCGCCGGAGCGGGATCCCGGGCCCGCCCTCAGGCGGCCGCGGTCACCGGGACCGCGTCGGCGACGAGGGCCAGCTCCAGGACCTGGCGTACATCCGTTACCGGGTGCACCTCCAGCCCCTCCAGCACCTCGGCCGGGACATCGTCCAGGTCGGCCTCGTTGCGCTTCGGGATGATCACGGTGGTCAGCCCGGCCCGGTGCGCGGCCAGCAGCTTCTGCTTGACCCCGCCGATCGGCAGCACCCGCCCGGTCAGCGAGACCTCGCCGGTCATCGCCACGTCCGTGCGGACCTGCCGCCCGGACAGCAGCGAGGCCAGCGCCGTCGTCATCGTGATGCCCGCGCTCGGGCCGTCCTTCGGCACCGCGCCCGCCGGGAAGTGGATGTGCACGCCCCGGTCCTTCAGGTCTGCGACCGGCAACTCCAGCTCGGCCCCGTGCGAGCGCAGGAAGCTGAGCGCGATCTGCGCCGACTCCTTCATCACGTCACCGAGCTGGCCGGTCAGCGTGAGCCCGGCCGCGCCCGTCTCGGGATCGGCCAGCGAGGCCTCCACGAACAGGACGTCGCCCCCGGCCCCGGTCACGGCCAGACCGGTGGCCACACCGGGCACGGCCGTACGCCGCTCGGACGGATCCTGCGCGGACTCCGGTACGTGGTGCGGCCGCCCGATGAGCCCCCGCAGCTCCCCGGCGCCGATCCGGTACGGCAGCTCCCGCTCGCCCAGCTCGTGCTGGGAGGCCACCTTGCGCAGCAGCCGGGCGATGGAACGCTCCAGGGTGCGCACGCCCGCCTCGCGGGTGTACTCCCCCGCCAGCTTGCGCAGCGCGTCCTCCTCCAGGACCACTTCCTCGGCGCCCAGGCCGGTGCGCTCCAGCTGCCGGGGCAGCAGGTGGTCGCGGGCGATGACGACCTTCTCGTCCTCGGTGTAGCCGTCCAGGCGCACCAGCTCCATGCGGTCGGCGAGGGCCTCCGGGATGGCCTCCAGCACGTTCGCCGTGGCGAGGAACACCACGTCGCTCAAGTCCAGCTCCACCTCCAGGTAGTGGTCCCGGAAGGTGTGGTTCTGGGCCGGGTCGAGGACCTCCAGCAGCGCCGCCGCCGGGTCCCCCCGGAAGTCGGAGCCGACCTTGTCGATCTCGTCGAGGAGGACGACCGGATTCATGGACCCGGCCTCCTTGATCGCCCGTACGATCCGGCCGGGCAGCGCTCCCACGTACGTACGCCGGTGCCCGCGGATCTCGGCCTCGTCGCGGACGCCGCCGAGGGCCACGCGGACGAACTTGCGCCCCATGGCGTGCGCGACGGACTCCCCGAGGGAGGTCTTGCCCACCCCGGGCGGGCCCACGAGCGCGAGCACGGCACCGCCCCTGCGCCCGCCGACGACGCCCATCCCGCGCTCGGAGCGCCGCTTGCGCACCGCCAGGTACTCGGTGATGCGGTCCTTCACGTCGCTCAGCCCGGCGTGCTCCGCGTCCAGTACGGCCCGGGCGCCCCGGATGTCGTACTCGTCCTCGGTCCGCTCGTTCCAGGGCAGTTCGAGGACGGTGTCCAGCCAGGTGCGGATCCAGGACCCCTCGGGGGACTGGTCGCTGGAGCGCTCCAGCTTGTCGACTTCCTTGAGCGCGGCCTCCCGTACGTTCTCGGGCAGGTCGGCGGCCTCGACCCGGGCCCGGTAGTCGTCGGACTCCTCCCCCTCCTTCTCCCCGCCCAGCTCGCGCAGTTCCTTGCGCACGGCCTCCAACTGCCGCTTCAGCAGGAACTCCCGCTGCTGCTTGTCGACGCCGTCCTGGACGTCCTTGGCGATGGACTCGGCCACGTCCTGCTCGGCGAGGTGGTCGCTGAGCGCCTTCACCGCGAACCGCAGCCGCGCCACGGGATCCGCGGTCTCCAGCAGTTCGACCTTCTGCGCCACGCTCAGGAAGGGCGAGTACCCGGAATTGTCCGCGAGCGCCCCCACCCCCTCGATCTGCTGCACCCGGTCCACGACCTGCCAGGCACCGCGCTTCTTGAGCCAGCTGGTGGCGAGCGCCTTGTACTCCTTGACGAGCTCGGCGACGGCCCCGGGCAGCGGATCCGGGACGGCCTCGTCCACGGTCTCCCCCTCGACCCAGAGCGCGGCCCCGGGCCCGGTGGTCCCGGCCCCGATACGGACCCGCCCGCGCCCCCGGATCAGCGCCCCCGGATCACCGTCCGACAGCCGTCCCACCTGCTCGACGGTCCCCAGCACCCCGGTCCCGGCGTACTTCCCGTCGACCCGCGGCACGAGCAGCACCTGCGGCTTCCCGCCAGCCGCGGCGGCCTGCGCGGCCTCCACGGCGCCTCGCACCTCGGCATCGGACAGGTCCAGCGGAACGACCATCCCAGGCAGCACGACCTCGTCGTCGAGCGGCAACACGGGCAGGGTGAGCGTTACGGACGTCGAAGCCATGATCTTCCCTCCGGCAGTGAAGTTGAGCTATGCCGACTCAATGCATGTGCGCGCCCCAATGTTCCCCAACCCCCGTTCGCCCGGGGCGAACACCGTCAGGAGGTGGCCGTCCGGTGCCGGCCGACCGCACGGGAAGCGCCGATGGACCACGCGGACGGGCGAAAGGAGGACGAGCCGCCGGCCGCCGGCCGCGGCCGCTGTCAGTAGGCGCTACCAGTGGCCGCTGTCACGATGCCCGGACATCACCACGAGCAGGAGAGACGCATGGGCACCTGGGACGTCGGCCCCTTCGACAACGACACCGCGGCGGACTTCTCCGGCGGCCTCGACGAGGCACCCGAGGACGAGCGGGAGGGCATCATCCGGAGCGCACTCGTCCGCACCATCGGCACCCGGGACCACCTCGACCAGGACATGGCGGTGGAGGCGGTCGCCGCGGCAGCACTCGTTGCCGCGCAATGCCCGGGGGGTGAGCCCGTGACCACGCCCTACGGCCCCGACCTGCCCGTCCCTCAGCTCTCCGCCGACCTGCGCGAACTCGCCGTCCAAGCCCTCGACCGCGTGGTCACCGAGCCCTCCGAACTCATGGAGCTCTGGGGCGAAACCGACGCGGACGGCCCCTGGCGGGAGACCATCGCCCGGCTCCGAATCCCTCTCCTGCCGGATCCCGTTCGAATAGAGGCACAGGCCGTCCGGTCGGGCATACGGACCGGCATCACCCCGCTCCTCCAGGTCCCATGACCCGACGATGCGGCGGGCTCTCCGGCCGCGTCGACGAAGAACGCGATCCGAGCACGCGTCCTGGCGGCCGATTCCCGGCAATGTCCCAGTTCGGGGGCCCCGGCGGGGCGTTGGTCTCGGGCCGGGCCTACGATCACCGCATGTACGTGGAGGGCATTGGGGTCAATGAGCAGCGCGAATGGATCATCCGGAACTCGAAGGGCAGGAAGTTCGTCTACGACTCCGCCGCCGAGGCCTTCGGAGAGCTCGACGAGTACGGGCCGGGCGCGACCGTGCTCACCCGCCGGATTTCCCGGGGGATGTTCCGGAAGAAGCCGATAGAGGACTGGCAGGTCGTCGAGAGCTTCTAGCGCGGGAGTTCCGGCGGCGGGCTCCGCAGGCGAACTCCGGGGCCGGACTCCGGCGGCGAACTCCGGGGCCGGACTCCGGCGGCGAACTCCGGGGCCGGACTCCGGCGACGGACTTCGGGGACGGACCGTTCAGACCGCCGAGATCCGGATGTCGCCCGACGTCGTCTCCACCGCGAGGCGGGCCGTGGCGGACGGGTCCGTGGGAAGCGTGATGTCGCGCTCGCCGGAGGTCGTGGAGACGTCGAGGGCGTACGGAGCCGAGGGAAGCTTCAACTGGGCGTTGCCCGAGCTGGTTTCCACGGCGACCGAGCTCGGGGCCTTCGCGAAGGCCAGGCGGACGTCACCCGAGTCGGAACGGGCGTCCACACCGGCTCCGGCCAGGTTCTCGGCGGCGATAGCACCTGAGGACGTACGGACCTTCAGCGGGCCGGCGATCCGGTCCGCCCGGACGGAGCCGGAGGAGGTCTCGACGTCGGCCGCGGCCACCCCCGCGACGGTGATGCCGCCGCTGCTGCTGTCGAGCCTGACCGTGGCGGAGGCCGGCACCTCCAGCTGGTAGTCGACGGAACACCGGCCGGAGCAACCGCCGTTCGTGAGGATCAGCACGCCGTCCACGACCCGCTGGGCGGGCTCGGGCACGGCATCGCCCCGGTAGTGGACGGTGCGGCGTACGGCAACGCCCGGGCCGGTACCCGCGGCCACCTCGATGGAGCCGCTGCGGGCGTCCGACACGTCGACGGCGGTGACGGCCTCGGCCACCGTGGTGTCGGCGCTCGCCGTCTTGCCCCGGTCTCCGGAGGAGTCGAAGGAGCAGCCGGTGAGCAGCAGCCCGGCGGCGAGGGCCGCGGCAGTGCAAGCGGCGGCGGCGGTGCGCGAAGGCGACTTCGTGGTCATGTACCCGATCGTGCCGCTCCGGACAGCCGCGCGGCATGGTGCCCGTGCCAGGATCCGGGTGGGGTTAACCCCCGGCCGCCGCGCGTAGGCGCGACGCGGCGGCCTGGCGTCCGTACGCGCTGCCACCGCCCCGCCCCGGAGCCCCGGCCTCCGGCGCGAACGCGGCGACGGACAGCCCGTGTCCCTGAAGCTCCGCCCGGCGGGCGGCACCGAGTCGGCGGTGCCCCGGCATCAGCTTCCCTGGACGACGGGCCGGTCCGGTGACGGCATGCCCCACTCGCTCCAGGAGCCGTCGTACACCGCGAGTTCCCGGTAGCCGGCGAGGTCTGCGCCGAGCGCGAGGACACAGGCGGTGACACCCGACCCACAGCTGAAGTAGAGCCGCTCCCGCTCCCCCGCCACCGCCCCGAAGGCCGTACGGAGTTCGGCGGCGGGGCGCATCAGGCCGTCGGGGCCCTGGAGTTCGCCGAAGGGGAGGTTGGCCGCGCCCGGCATGTGTCCGCCGCGCAGGCCCGGGCGGGGTTCGGGAGCCGCGCCGGCGAAGCGCTCGCGGGTACGGGCGTCGAGTACCGCGGCCGCCGGGTCGGCCAGGGCCGCCGAGACGGTGGCCGCGTCCACCAGCAGTCCGGCCCGGGGCCGGGCGGTGAAGGTGCCGCGCGGGCCCTCGTACGCCGGTCCTTGCTCCTCCGACGTCCGCCCGGCGGCGAGCCACGCGGGCAGCCCGCCGTCGAGGACGGCGACGCGGTCGAAGCCCATGGCGCGCAGCATCCACCAGGCGCGGGCGCTGGAGTAGAGGCCGGCGCCGTCGTACGCGACGACCGTGCTGGTGTCGTCGACGCCCAGGGCCCGCATGGCTTCGGCGAAGTCGGCCGCGCCCGGCATGGTGTGCGGGGCGGCGGCGTCGTGGTCGGACAGCACTCCGTCGAGGTCGAAGGGCCGTGCGCCGGGGATGCGTCGGTCCGCGTCGCGGTGGGCGCCGACGGAGGCGTCGAAGACGACCAGTCCGGGCGTGCCGAGGCGCTCCGCGAGCCAGTCGCCGTCGACGAGCGGCCCGGGCGGCGTGAGCGAACGGGAACGAACTGCGGCCATACGGCACCTCCGGCACAGGTCCACGGGCCCGAGACCACCGGCCCCCCGGCCCACCCTCCTACGCCCCGCCCACCGGCCCGTCCCCGGCCCGCCACCTGCCGGACAGCGTGGCCCCGCGCCCGGCGGTGGGGGCCGGCACCGCGCTGCCGGGCCACCGGGCACCCCCCGCAACGCCGCAAGCTGTGGCAACGGCCGCCGCGAGCCCGAAAGGGACGGCCCGCCGTTCTACGGGCAGTTGCCCGGGCGGGCGAAGACGGCCACGCGGGCGCCGCGCAGGGGCGTCACCGAGCACAGGTCGAAGGCGGAGACCAGCGTCTGCCGCTTCACCGCCTCCGCCGGGTAGCCGTCCAGCGGCTGGCCGGCGGGGTCCAGCAGGGCCACCACCCGGTCGACGCCCGGGTCCAGCAGGGCCTCGCGGATCTCCTCCGGCGTCCGCTCCACGCCCTGGAGGCTCCGCGAAGCCTCCGGGGTCCGGGACAGGGCGAGGTCGCGCAGGGACGCGTAGAGCTCCGGCGAGGACAGGACCCACTCGCGCCGCCGCGCGGGCAGGAACAGCACCGCGTCGCCCGGGCGCGCGCGCTCGCGGACGGCCGCGGCCACGGCGAGGACGTCGTCCTTGCGGCTCTCCGGGGTGCGCAGCCACGCCGACCAGAGCGCGGCGGGGACGAGGAGGGCCGCGATCAGCAGCCACGGCCACCACCCCCGCGCCCCCGCGAGCCGTACCCCGGCGAGGAGGGCCAGGCCCGCGAGCGCGTAGAGGACGTACCGGTCGACGTACCAGGGGTGCACCAGTGAGACCGCCAGCAGCAGCCCGGGCGGCAGCAGGGCCAGCGGCAGCGCCACCCGTACGAGTTCCCGCGCGGCCCCCCGGGAGAGGAGCAGCGCGGCGGCCGCGAGGACCCCGTACGCCGCCCAGTCCTGCCAGCTCGGCCGCCCGAGCCAGCCCAGCTGCTGCTGCGCCTGCCGCGCGCTGACCAGGGCGAGCGGCAGCAGCGCGGCCACCACGGCCCCGGCGGCGAGCCGCCAGCCGCGCGAACGCCACGCGGTGAACGCGTGCGCGGGCAGCGCCAGTACGGCGAACTCGTGCAGCCAGCACCCCAGCACCAGCACCAGGGCGTAGGCGGCCCACCACCGGCGCAGCATCAGGTACGTCGCCCAGACCACGGCCGCGGCGACGAGGGCGTACGAGCGCCCCTCCTGCGCGTACATCTGCACGGGCGGCAGCACGGCGTAGCCGAGCCCGGCGAACAGCGCGGCCCGCCCGGCCCGATCGCCTCGCCCGCTCCCACCCGCCCACCGCCTCCGACCGCCCGCTCCGTCGGGCCCGCCTCGGCCGGCCCGGAGGGACCGCTCCCCTCGACCGCCCTGCTCGCCGGGCTCGGCCCCGTCGGCCCGGTCAGCCCCGTCGACCCCGCCGGCCCCGGCATCCGCGGCACCCCGGCCCGTGCCCTGCGCCACCAGGCGGTGTGCGATCGCGGCCACGCCGGCCGAGGCCAGGGCGGTGGCGGCTACCGACGGAAGGCGCAGGGGCCACAGGGCGGTGGGGTCGGGACCGGTGCCCGACAGCGCGAAGACGGCGTGCATCAGCAGGTAGTACAGGCCGTGGACGGCGTCGACCTGGCCGAGCAGCTCCCACAGGTCGCCGAGCGGCCGGTGCGCGACCTGCCAGGTGACGGACTCGTCGCGCCACATGGAACCGCCGCGCGAGAGACCCCAGAGGCCGAGTACGACGGCGGTGAGCGGCGGCAGCCAGCGCCAAGGGGCGAAGCGGCTGATGTGGGCCTCCGGGTGCTATCCGTGCGGGTTGTGCTGACTCCATACTCGGGGTTCGAGCCGGAATACCTGCGGGGGTGGGGCATGCGAGCGCGTGGATGGCGAGTGGGCTTGGTGACGGCGACCGTGGCTGCGGCCGTGGCGGCGGGCTTGGGCGGGTGCTCGTCCGACGGTGACGGCGGGCCGAAGAACGGGCCGAAGAACGGGGCCTCCCCGACACCGGGCGCGAGCGGCGCTTCCCCGAGTGCGCCGGTCACGGGCACCCCGGCTCCCGGTCAGAGCGAGACCCCGAGCCCGGGCACCGGCGGCACCGGCCCCGCGCCCAGTACGTCCGCGTCCGCTCCCGCGCCGAGCCCCTCACCGCCCGCCTCCGAAGTGACCCTCGTGGCGGTCACCCGTAGCGGCGGCTTCGCCGGGAAGAACAGCACGCTGATCATCAAGAGCGACGGATCGTTCCTGCGGCTCGACACGAAAGCCGCGGTGATCGACACCGACAAGCTCTCGGCGGACGCCCTCGCGAAGCTGCGGACCGCCCTCCAGGAGGCGGACTTCGCCCACCTGCCACGGATCTCCAGGTCCGACCAGCCCGTCGCGGACGGGTTCACCTACGCCTTCCGGCACGGCGGCTACGAGGTCGCCGCCGACCAGAGCAAGCTGCCCAAGCCCCTGGAGAAGGTCCTGAGCGCGCTCCCGCCCTTCAGCCCGAACTAAGGGCTGTCCCGTAGGCCGGCTCTTTCGGATCTTCCGGGGCCCGGCGACGCGCCTCCAGGCCCCGGGGGCCTGGGGGGGTGCCCATGCGGTTGCCTTATCGGCTTGCCGTCGGCGAACCCGGTCGGATAGGAAGCCTGCATGCTTAGAGGCACCAAGGTCGGGCTCAGGGCCCGGCACGAGGACGACATCCCGATCCTGCGGGCCGAGCTCTACGACGACGTGGTCAACTCCGCGCGGGCCGAAGGCCGGCCGTGGCGGCCGATCACGCCCGGCTCGCAGGACTCGCGGCTCGTGGTGGACGACAAGGAGCAGGGGCACGTCCCGTTCTCCGTAGTGGAGCTGGACGGCGGCACGCTGGTCGGCACCGCGGTGCTGTCGAACATCGACAACCACAACCGGTCCGCGCACATCGGCCTCGGACTGCTGCCGTCCTCTCGCGGCAAGGGCTACGGCACCGACGTGGTCGCGGTGCTGTGCCACTACGGTTTCGTCGTGCGCGGCTTGCGGCGGCTGCAGATCGAGACGCTGTCGGACAACGCCGCGATGCTGCGCTCGGCCGAGCGCAACGGCTTCGTCCGCGAGGGCGTGCTGCGCTCCTCGGCCTGGGTGATGGGCGAGTTCCTTGACGAGGTGCTGCTCGGGCTCCTCGTCCAGGACTGGAAGCCGGACCCGAAGGGCTGAGTCTTCCCACGTGCCGAAGCCCGGGCGGCCGTCACGCCGCACGGGCTTCGGCAGACGCGGCTTCAGCCCGGACCAGGCCGGCCGGCCCCGGCCCCCAGCCCCGTCCCCGCCACCGTGATCTCCCGCAGCCGCCGGTCCAGGTACCCCGCCAGCAGGCCCGCCATGTCCACGCCCTCGGGGTCCAGGACCCACTGGATCTGGAACCCGTCCATCACCGCGAGGATCTCGCGGCCGACGGCCTCGCAGTCCGTCCCGGGCCTGACCTCGCCGCCTGCCACGCCCGCCCTCAGCACGCCGACGCTGTAGCCGAGGACCCGGGCGTAGCGCTGCCGGAAGTAGTCGTGCGCGGGGTGGCCCGGGTTCCCGGACTCCCCGACCAGCGTGTTGTACATGCGTACGAGGCCTGGCCGGCGGGCGTTGTCCGCGGCGAGCGCGACGACCGCGGCGAAGTGCGCGGCGACCGGGGGGACCTCCTCGTCCGGTGCGGTGAAGAGCCGGTCCACGTCGTGCTGCTCGCTCTGTGCCAGGACCGACAGCAGCAGGTCTTCCTTGCCCCGGAAGTGGTGCAGCAGGCCGCCCTGGGTGATTCCGCAGTCATGGGCGATCCGGGCCAGCGAGGAGGCGTGGAAGCCCCACTGCGCGAAGTGCTCGACGGCGGTGTCGAGGATCATCCGGCGGCGTGCGTCGCCCACCGCGTAGCCGCCCCGGCCGCCGCGCCCACCGCGGCCGCCCGCCGTCTTCGGGGCCGTGCGGTCCTTGTCCTCTGCCATGCCGAGCAGCCTAGGTCGTCTCTTTCGGATCTTGTCGCCCGGCAAGATCCGAAAGAGACGGCCTAGCTAGATCCCCCACGCACGCCCCCGTCCCCCGGACCCCACCCGCCGCGGCTCGCTCCCGGCCCCCCGAACGGGGTGACCCACGTCACAAACCAAAACCTAGTGGGTACACGGTTTTCGCGCCTACCGTGAACCGCCAGGCCGGCGACGAGGCCGACCGCCCGCGCCCACCCCTCTCAGGAGCCCGGCCATGAACACCTCCCCCGCAACCCCCGTACCCGCCTACAAGGACGCCTCCCTCCCCGTAGAGCGGCGCGTCGAGGACCTGCTCTCCCGGATGACCCTGGAGGAGAAGGCCGGCCAGCTCTTCCACGCGATGCTGATGATGAATCCGGACGGGACCCCGGTCACCGAGACCGACGGCTCGATCCTCCCGTTCACCACGCCCGAGCTGATCGAGGGCCGCTCCCTCACCCACTTCAACCTCCTCGGCAGCTACGGCGCCCGCGCGATGGCCACCTGGCAGAACGCCATCCAGGAGATGGCCGCCGGCACCCGCCTCGGCATCCCGGTGACCCTGTCCACCGACCCCCGGCACTCCTTCACCGACAACGTCGGCGCCTCCTTCAACGCCGGCGCCTTCTCCGCCTGGCCCGAGGCCATCGGCCTCGCCGCGATCGGCGACCCGGAGCTGGTCCGCGAGTTCGCCGACATCGTGCGCCGCGAGTACCTCTCCGTCGGCTTCCGCGTCGCCCTGCACCCGCAGATCGACCTGGCCACCGAACCGCGCTGGGCGCGCCAGTCGGGCACCTTCGGCTCGGACGCGCGGCTGACGGGCGAGCTCGTACGGGCGTACGTACGCGGCCTGCAGGGCGAGGCCCTCGGCGCGGGCTCGGTCTCCGCGATGGTCAAGCACTTCCCGGGCGGCGGCCCGCAGAAGGATGGCGAGGACCCGCACTTCGCGCACGGCAAGGAGCAGATCTACCCGGGCGGGATGCGCGAACACCACCTGGAGCCCTTCAAGGCGGCCATCGCGGCCGGCTGCGCGCAGATGATGCCGTACTACGGCCAGCCCATCGGCACCGACTGGGAAGAGGTCGGCTTCGGCTTCAACAAGGGCGTCGTCACGGGCCTGCTCCGCGAGGAGCTCGGCTTCCAGGGCATCGTCTGCACCGACTGGGGCCTGCTCACGGACTCGACGATCTTCGGCGAGAAGCACCCGGCCCGTGCCTGGGGCCTGGAGCACCTGAGCGTCGCCGAGCGCGCGGCCCGCTCGCTGGAGGCGGGCGCGGACCAGTTCGGCGGAGAGCAGTGCCCCGAGGTCGTCGTGGAGCTGGTCCGCTCGGGCCGGATCCCCGAGTCCCGCGTCGATGAGTCGGTACGCCGGCTGCTGCGCGAGAAGTTCGTCCTCGGCCTGTTCGAGAACCCGTACGTGGACCCGGACGCGGCGGCGGAAACGGTCGGCCGGGCCGACTTCGCGGCGGCCGGCGCCGCCGCCCAGCGGCGCTCGCTGACGGTGCTCACCAACACCGGGCGCTTCCTGCCCCTGTCCGGCAGGTCGAAGCTGTACGTCAAGGACGTGGACGAGGCGGTCGCCGCCGCGTACGGGGACCTCGTGTCCGACCCCGCGGAGGCGGACCTGGCGGTGCTGCGGCTGCGCACCCCGCACGAGCCGCGCACCAACGTCTTCGAGTCCTTCTTCCACTCGGGTTCGCTGGCCTTCCCCGAGCCGGAGCTCGCGGGGATCCTCGCCCTCCTGGACGCCGTCCCCACCCTGGTCTGCATCAACCTGGAGCGGGCCGCGGTGATCCCCGAGATCGCGGAGCGCGCGGCAGCGCTGGTCGCGGACTACGGCGCGAGTGACGCGGCGCTGCTGGACGTGGCCTTCGGCCGGGCCGCGGCCGAGGGGCGGCTGCCCTTCGAGCTGCCGCGCTCGATGGCGGCGGTGGCGGCCTCCCGTCCGGACGTCCCGAACGACACCGTCGATCCGGTGTTCCCGCACGGGCACGGCCTCATGCTCTGACCCCGCGGGCCGTCCCCTGTCCGCCCTTCCACCGTTCCCAGGGCGCCGCACCGGCCCGAAAGACCCGGGACTCCGCCGCGGACCCCGCGCGGCGGGCACAGCACTGTGGCGGAAACCTCACATCCGGAACCCGTCATAGCCGCAGGCCGACCACTCCTCTACGCTGCACCCCTACCACGCGGGATCTTCAGGGGCGGGACATGGAACAGACGCACACCACCACCCACAACGGCGCCGCGGCCACCCCCGGCGCGCAGCGCCGGGTACTCGTCGTCGAGGACGACCACACCATCGCCGAGGCGATCGCGGCCCGGCTGCGCGCCGAGGGCTTTCAGGTGCAGACGGCCGCCGACGGCCCGGCCGCCGTCACGGCGGCCGAGAGCTGGCTGCCGGAGCTGCTGGTCCTGGACGTCATGCTGCCCGGCTTCGACGGCCTGGAGGTCTGCCGCCGGGTCCAGGCCCAGCGGCCGGTGCCGGTGCTGATGCTCACCGCCCGGGACGACGAGACCGACATGCTCGTCGGCCTCGGGGTCGGCGCCGACGACTACATGACGAAGCCCTTCTCGATGCGCGAGCTGGCCGCGCGGGTCCACGTACTGCTGCGCCGGGTGGAGCGGGCCAACGTGGCCGCGCACGCTCCGCGCGGGGCCACTCTGCGCCTGGGGGACCTGGAGATCGACCACGCGCAGCGCCGGGTGCGGGTGCACACCGAGGACGTGCACCTGACGCCGACCGAGTTCGACCTGCTGGTGTGCCTGGCCGGGACGCCGCGCGCGGTGCTCTCGCGGGAGCAGCTGCTCGCCGAGGTGTGGGACTGGGCCGACGCGTCCGGTACCCGTACCGTCGACAGCCACATCAAGGCCCTGCGCCGGAAGATCGGCGCCGAGCGGATCCGTACGGTCCACGGCGTCGGGTACGCCCTGGAGACCCCGGCGCAGCTGTGAGCGGGTACCGGCCGCCGGGACAGCGGCCTCCCGGGGGGCTGCGGCCCTTCTCGCCGTTCTCGATCAAGACCAAGCTGGGCACGCTCGTCGTGGTGTCGGTCTTCATCACCACGGGCCTGCTGATGGTGGCGATGCGCACCGCCACCGAGGTCCGCTTCATCACGGTGTTCTCGGTGATCGCCTCGATGCTGATCACGCAGTTCGTGGCGCACAGCCTGACGGCGCCGCTGGACGACATGACCACGGTGGCGCGTGCGATATCCCACGGGGACTACACGCGCCGGGTGCGCGGGGCGGGCCGCCGCGACGAGCTGGGCGACCTGGCCTCCACCATCAACCTGATGGCGGACGACCTGGAGGCGGTGGACCGGCACCGCAAGGAGCTCGTCGCGAACGTCTCGCACGAGCTGCGCACCCCGATCGCGGCTCTGCGCGCGGTACTGGAGAACGTGGTGGACGGGGTCTCGGCCGCCGATCCGGAGACCATGCGGACGGCGCTGAAGCAGACCGAGCGGCTCGGGCGGCTGGTGGAGACGCTGCTGGACCTGTCCCGCGTGGACAACGGGGTGGTACCGCTGCGGGCCCGCCGCTTCGAGGTGTGGCCCTACCTGTCGGGGGTGCTGAAGGAGTCGGGGCTTGCGGCGGCCGGCCGTCCGGGGCTGTCCTCGGGCTCGGGCGGGCACACCCGCAACGACGTCCACCTCCACCTGGACGTCTTCCCGCCGGAGCTGACGGCGTACGCGGACGCCGAGCGGCTGCACCAGGTGGTGGCGAACCTGATCGACAACGCCGTCAAGCACAGTCCGCCGCACGGCCGGGTCACCGTCCGGGCGCGGGCGGGCGACGCGCCCGGGAGTCTGGCGCTCGAGGTCCGGGACGAAGGCCCCGGAATCCCGGAGGAGGAGCGCCACCGGGTCTTCGAGCGGTTCAACCGGGGCAGCGCGAGGGGCGGCGACGGCGGGACCGGTCTGGGCCTGGCCATCGCCCGGTGGGCGGTCGGGCTGCACGGCGGGCACATCGGAGTGGCCGAATCGTCACGGGGCTGCCGCATCCTCGTCACGCTTCCGGGCAGCTCGCAGGTGCCGGGTTGACGTAGGGTTCGAGTGGGAAGGACATGATCTCGGCCACACGCGCCGGGGTCCGTCAGGGGTGCGAAGCCAAGGGGGCCGCAACCTTGGTGCCTCCTGCCCGAACCAGGCTTGTTTCCCGCCATTCCAGGCGATGAAACCCGCCGTTCGATGTGACGTACGCGACGGAAGTCCCGCCCGGTCTGCATCCGACCGTCTGGGAGGCGTAGCCTTTATTCCCGCTGTCCATACCTTGTGAAGCGGAAGAGGGCGGTTGCCGCCGTGTCGCCACAGTCCCCCAGTAACTCGAGCACCACGACCGAAGCAGGAGGAGGCGGGAAGAACCCCGCCCCAGGCTTCGGCGCGAATGAGTGGCTCGTCGACGAGATCTATCAGCAGTACCTCCAGGACCCGAACTCGGTAGACCGGGCCTGGTGGGACTTCTTCGCCGACTACAAGCCGGGGGGCGCTGCCGCTCCGGTCAAGGCGGATAAGCCCACGGAGCAGCCGACTCCTCCTCCCGCCGCCGCGACGACGGACGGCGCCTCCGCACAGGCCGCCGCCTCCGCCCCCGCCGTGACTCCGCAGGCCTTCGCCGCCGCCGCGCCCCCCGCCGCGACCACGACACCTGTGTCAGCTCCTGCCCCTGTACCTGCCACCCCCTCTGGTGCCCCTGCTGTGACTGTCACCTCCCAGGCCCCGGCCGCCGCACCGGCCGCTCCTGCCACTCAGGCTCCGGCTCCTGCCGCCGCCCCCGCCTCCTCCGTAGCCCCCCAGAAGGCCGCGCCCGCCACCGAGGCCCCTGCCGGCCCCGAACTGGTGACGCTCCGCGGCCCGGCGGCTGCCGTGGTCAAGAACATGAACGCCTCGCTGGAAGTGCCGACGGCCACGTCCGTCCGCGCCGTCCCGGTGAAGCTGCTGTTCGACAACCGCATCGTCATCAACAACCACCTCAAGCGCGCCCGCGGTGGGAAGATCTCCTTCACCCATCTCATCGGCTACGCGATGGTGCAGGCCATCAAGGCCATGCCGTCGATGAACTACTCCTTCGCGGAGAAGGACGGCAAGCCGACCCTGGTCAAGCCGGAGCACATCAACTTCGGCCTCGCGATCGACCTGGTGAAGCCCAACGGCGACCGCCAGCTCGTCGTCGCCGGCATCAAGAAGGCCGAGAGCCTCAACTTCTTCGAGTTCTGGCAGGCCTACGAGGACATCGTCCGCCGGGCCCGCATCGGCAAGCTGACGATGGACGACTTCACCGGCGTCACCGTCTCGCTGACCAACCCCGGCGGCCTGGGCACCGTCCACTCCGTGCCCCGCCTGATGCCCGGACAGTCGGTCATCATGGGTGTCGGCTCCATGGACTACCCGGCCGAGTTCCAGGGCACCTCGCAGGACACCCTGAACAAGCTGGGCATCTCCAAGGTCATGACCCTGACCTCGACCTACGACCACCGGGTCATCCAGGGCGCGGCCTCCGGCGAGTTCCTGCGCGTCGTCGCGAACATGCTGCTCGGCGAGAGCGGCTTCTACGACGACGTCTTCGAGGCGCTGCGCATCCCGTACGAGCCGGTCCGCTGGCTCCGGGACATCGACGCCTCGCACGACGACGACGTCACGAAGGCCGCCCGCGTCTTCGAGCTGATCCACTCCTACCGGGTCCGCGGCCACGTCATGGCCGACACCGACCCGCTGGAGTACAAGCAGCGCAAGCACCCCGACCTCGACATCACCGAGCACGGCCTCACCCTGTGGGACCTGGAGCGCGAGTTCGCGGTCGGCGGCTTCTCCGGCAAGTCGATGATGAAGCTCCGCGACATCCTCGGCGTGCTGCGCGACTCGTACTGCCGCACCACCGGCGTCGAGTTCATGCACATCCAGGACCCGAAGCAGCGCCGCTGGATCCAGGACCGCATCGAGCGTCCGCACTCCAAGCCGGAGCGCGAGGAGCAGCTGCGGATCCTGCGCCGGCTGAACGCGGCGGAGGCCTTCGAGACCTTCCTGCAGACGAAGTACGTCGGCCAGAAGCGCTTCTCCCTGGAGGGCGGCGAGTCCGTCATCCCGCTGCTCGACGCCGTCATCGACTCGGCCGCCGAGGCCCGCCTCGAAGAGGTCGCGATCGGCATGGCCCACCGCGGCCGCCTGAACGTGCTCGCGAACATCGTCGGCAAGTCGTACGCGCAGATCTTCCGCGAGTTCGAGGGCAACCTCGACCCGAAGTCCATGCACGGCTCCGGCGACGTCAAGTACCACCTGGGCGCCAACGGCACCTTCACGGGCCTGGACGGCGAGCAGATCAAGGTCTCGCTCGTCGCCAACCCCTCACACCTGGAGGCGGTGGACCCGGTCCTGGAGGGCGTGGTCCGCGCCAAGCAGGACATCATCAACAAGGGCGGCACGGACTTCACGGTCCTGCCCGTCGCCCTGCACGGCGACGCGGCCTTCGCGGGCCAGGGCGTCGTCGCCGAGACGCTGAACATGTCGCAGCTGCGCGGCTACCGCACCGGCGGCACCGTGCACGTGGTCATCAACAACCAGGTCGGCTTCACCGCCGCCCCGGAGTCCTCGCGTTCCTCGATGTACGCGACCGACGTGGCCCGCATGATCGAGGCGCCGATCTTCCACGTGAACGGCGACGACCCGGAGGCCGTGGTCCGCATCGCGCGGCTCGCCTTCGAGTTCCGTCAGGCGTTCAACAAGGACGTGGTCATCGACCTCATCTGCTACCGCCGCCGCGGGCACAACGAGTCCGACAACCCTGCGTTCACGCAGCCGCTGATGTACGACCTGATCGACAAGAAGCGCTCGGTGCGCAAGCTGTACACCGAGTCCCTCATCGGTCGCGGCGACATCACCCTCGAAGAGGCCGAGCAGGCGCTGCAGGACTTCCAGGGCCAGCTGGAGAAGGTCTTCGCGGAGGTCCGCGAGGCCGCCACGCAGCCCGCGGCCATCCCCCCGGTCCCCGTCGCGCAGGCCGACTTCCCGGTGGCGATGAACACCGCGATCTCCCAGGAGGTCGTCAAGCGGATCGCCGAGGCCCAGGTCAACATCCCGGACACGGTCACCGTCCACCCGCGTCTGCTGCCGCAGCTGCAGCGCCGCGCGGCGATGATCGACGACGGCACCATCGACTGGGGCATGGGCGAGACCCTGGCCTTCGGCTCGCTGCTGATGGAGGGCACCCCGGTCCGGCTGTCCGGCCAGGACTCGCGCCGCGGCACCTTCGGCCAGCGCCACGCGGTCCTCATCGACCGGGAGACGGGCGAGGACTACACCCCGCTCCTCTACCTGTCGGACGACCAGGCCCGCTACAACGTCTACGACTCGCTGCTCTCCGAGTACGCGGCCATGGGCTTCGAATACGGCTACTCGCTGGCCCGCCCGGACGCGCTGGTCCTCTGGGAGGCCCAGTTCGGAGACTTCGTCAACGGCGCGCAGACCGTCGTCGACGAGTTCATCTCCTCGGCCGAGCAGAAGTGGGGCCAGACGTCCGGCGTCACGCTCCTCCTGCCGCACGGCTACGAGGGCCAGGGCCCGGACCACTCCTCCGCGCGCCCCGAGCGCTTCCTGCAGATGTGCGCGCAGGACAACATGACGGTGGCCATGCCCACGCTCCCGTCGAACTACTTCCACCTCCTGCGCTGGCAGGTCCACAACCCGCACCACAAGCCGCTCATCGTCTTCACCCCGAAGTCGATGCTGCGTCTGAAGGCGGCGGCGTCGAAGGCGGAGGAGTTCACGACCGGTTCGTTCCGTCCGGTCATCGGCGACTCCACCGTGGACCCGAACGCGGTCCGCAAGGTCGTCTTCTGCGCGGGCAAGGTCTACTACGACCTGGAGGCCGAGCGGGAGAAGCGCGGCATCACCGACACCGCGATCATCCGCATCGAGCGGCTGTACCCGCTGCCGGGCGCGGAACTCCAGGCGGAGATCGCCAAGTTCCCGAACGCGGCGAAGTACATCTGGGCCCAGGAGGAGCCGGCGAACCAGGGTGCGTGGCCGTTCATCGCGCTGAACCTGATCGACCACCTCGACCTGGCCGTCGGCGCGGACATCCCGGCCGGCGAGCGCCTGCGCCGCATCTCCCGCCCGCACGGCTCGTCGCCGGCGGTCGGCTCGGCCAAGCGCCACCAGGCGGAGCAGCAGCTCCTCCTGAGCGAGGTCTTCGAGGCGTAGCCGCCGCGCTCTGCTCGACCAGCGGGAAGGCCCGGCCCCCTTGGGCGAATTCCAGGGGCCGGGCCTTCCGGCGTACTCGGGACGACCCCGCGCAGCGGCCCCCGAGGCGTCAGCCGGCCGCGTACGCGGTCAAGTTCGGGTGCGCCGCGCACCAGGCGACCCGGTCCCGCTCCACCGCCACCCGCGCCGCCGCCTGTTGGCCGCCCGGCGGCGGGAGGCAGTCCATGGCCCGCTCGGCCGCGTCCATCGCCCCGACGAACACCCGCCCGGCGGCGGTGAGTTCCGACCGCACGAGGAGCACGGGCAGCACGGCCGCCACTTGCGCCCGGATCCGGGCGTGCTGCGCCCACGCCCCCCTGGCCCCGTAGAGCGCGGCGCGCTGCCAGTAGCCCGCCAGTGCCAGATGCGCGTACGCGCCCCGCAGCAGCCCCTCCAGGGTCCGAGGGTCGCTGCGCCAGGGTGCCCAGTAGCGCGCGGAGCGGTCGGCGGTGTGCAGGGCGACCGTCTGCGCCAGCGCCGCCAGCTTGCCGTGCTGCACCTCGTGCACGAGGGTCGCGGCCAGCGCGGGCGGGGCCTGCGCCCGTGCCAGTACGCAGCCGGCGGCCTCGGGCAGGTTCCCGCCGGTGCTGCGGGAGCTGCCGGACAGCGGGACGACGGAGCGCAGCAGCAGGCCCGCCTCCTCGGCGCGGGCGGTGTCGTAGCGCCGAAGCAGGGTGAGGGCGCCGGACCACTGGATGTCCCAGCGCTTGTGCCCCTTGGGGGTGAGCCGGCGGGCCGCGGGCACGGACCCCGGGGCGCGGTAGGGGTCGAGGTCGTCGAGGGCGGTCCGCCCGCCGGGCAGCGCGTGCAGGGCGAGCGCCGCCGGGTCCCCGGGGTCCCAGGAGCCTTCGGTGAGGACGAGCGGGCCGGGGCGGGGCGGGCGCAGCAGTCCGAGGGTGGGCAGTGCGAGGCGTCCGTTCGCGGGCCGCAGCGTGGCCTTGAAGCCGATCCCGGCCCGCAGCGCCGCGGCGGCGGCGAGTGCCCCGAGGTGCCCGGTGTCGGGCGGCGGGCCGTACGGGGCGCGCAGCCGCCGCAGGGTCTCCTCGGCCCAGACCCCGGTGGCCGGATAGTGCACCACGTCGCCGGCCGCGCCGGGGTCGCGCCGCTCGGCCTCCTCCAGCAGGGCCCAGTGCTCGGCCGCCTGGGCGCCGGGGACGGCGTCGGCCACCTCCCGCAGCACCTCGCGCAGCAGCCGCAGCCGCCGGGCCCGCCGTACGCCGCGCACCAGCGCGGTGCCCTCGGCGGACGGCTCGGTCGAGCCGAGCGCCCGTAGCACGCCGTCGCCGGGCTCCGGATGGTCCATCGATTCCTCCCGCCGCGGACCCTCCATCCCTGCCCCGGGGACGAGCTCCGCGAACGGCGGAAAGCGGTCAAGTCCGACCACCGCCGCCGGGCGGATTATCCTGGCGGGAACACACCCCACCACCGCACGGAGCCCGACTTGTACTTCACCGATCGCGGCATCGAGGAGCTGGAGAAGCGGCGCGGCGAGGAGGAGGTCACCTTCGAGTGGCTCGCCGAGCAGCTGCGCACCTTCGTCGACCTGAACCCGGACTTCGAGGTCCCGGTGGAACGCCTCGCCACGTGGCTGGCCCGCCTGGACGACGACGAGGACGAAGACGACGCGTAGGTCCCGGGACGATGACGAAGGGGCCCGGCCGCTGACGCGGTCGGGCCCCTTCGTCATCGTCCCGTGGGACAGGGCTGATCAGGGCGCGCTCAGGCGGCCTTG
This sequence comes from Streptomyces sp. ISL-43, assembly GCF_018614195.1. GTDB lineage: Bacteria > Actinomycetota > Actinomycetes > Streptomycetales > Streptomycetaceae > Streptomyces. The sequence goes on along the minus strand of NZ_JAGGOT010000023.1, from coordinate 212,763 downwards.
GTCTCCCAGAAGATGCGGTCGATCTCGGCGATGAGCTCCAGCGCCTTGGCGCCGGTCGCCGGGTCGTTCGACGCCTTGGCGGCCGAGAGGGCCTTCAGCGTGTCGTTGACCAGGCCGTGCAGCTGGGGGTACTTCTCGAAGTGCGGCGGCTTGAAGTAGTCGCTCCACAGCACCGAGACGTGGTGCTTCGCGAGCTCGGCGCGCTGCTCCTTGATGGTGATGGCGCGCGCGCGGAAGTCGGCGTCGTCGTTGGCCTGGTACTTCTCCTGTACGGCCTTGACGGACTCGGCCTCGATGCGGGCCTGGGCAGGGTCGTACACGCCGCACGGAAGATCGCAGTGGGCGGAGACCTTCGCCTTGGGGGCGAAGAGGCGGGAAAGCATGGAGTGTGTCCTCCTCGTGATCGTCTTCTCAAGGGGGAGATTACTCCGTGGGATGGCCGTTTTCGCGGGCGCCCCCGTGTGCTTGGGACAAAAGTCCAGGGCCGTGCCCGGGCCGGTGCGCGAATGTACGGAAGAGTGCGGCAGCATGCGGGTGGGGACGAGAGCCGGGCGAGGAGGTCACGGATGGCGGAGAACGCGCGCTCGCGACGGCGGACGGGGGAGTGGACGTCGCCGTTGAAGCGGATCGGGACCGTGGAGGTGAGGGGCCCCTCGATGGCTCCGACGCTGGAGCACGGGGACCATCTGCTGGTCCGTTACGGGGCTCCGGTGCGGCCGGGCAACGTCGTGGTGCTGCGCCACCCGTTCCAGCAGGACCTGCTGGTCGTGAAGCGGGTGGCGGGGCGGCGACCGGGCGGGTGGTGGGTGCTGGGCGACAACCCGTACAACGAGACGGGCGACAGCACGGACTACGGGGCGGTGCCCGACGACCTCGTCCTGGCGACCGCGGTGGCGCGCTTCAGGCCGCGCCCGCGGCCCGAGCACGCGGTGGAGGATCAGCGCTCGCTGAGGGCGTGGCTCTCCTGGGTCTCCTCGTCGCTGCGGCCGCTGCGTGCGGACTCCTCGGCCTCCAGGCGCTTGCGGGCGCGGTAGGCGGCCACGTTGGCGCGGGTGGCGCACCGGTCGGAGCAGTAGCGCCGGGAGCGGTTGGTGGAGGTGTCGAGGTAGGCGTTGCGGCAGGGCGGCGCCTGACAGAGGCCGAGCCGGCCCGGGCCGTGCTCGGTGAGGTGGAAGGCCAGCCCGAAGGACGCGATCGCGGCGTAGCCGGCGGAGGCGTTGGAGGGGTGGTCGGCGAGGTGGATGTGCCAGTTGGGGCCGCCGTGGTCGGCGATCGTCTCGTGTCCGGAGACCTGGGGGCTGACCGGGAACTCCATGAGCAGGGAGTTCAGCAGGTCGACGGCGAGGACGTGGTCGCCCGCGTCGGCGGCTTCGAAGACCGAGCGCAGCCGGCCGCGGACGTTGCGGAAGCGGGTGACGTCGCCGTCCGTGACGCGCCGGGCCATCTGCACGCTGGTGCCGAAGAGCGTGCGGACGGCGTCCACGGAGGTCAGCGAGTCCTTGTTGCGGGCCGGCTCCTCGGTGTTGACCAGGCGCACGGCGTAGTCCGAGTAATGGGCCAGTTCCACTTGTAGTCCTTACGGCTGCGGATTAGTGTCTCGGGTAACGGCTGCGACATGTTCGAGGGTATTACGCGTGGAGGATTTCGTGTCGGATACGGCGTTCACCGACTGGCAGGCATGGCAGGACAGCTGGGACCGCCAGCAGGAGTGGTACATGCCCGACCGCGAGGAGAGGTTCCGGGTGATGCTGGACATGGTGGAGGCGCTGGTGGGCACCGCCCCCCGGGTGCTGGACCTCGCGTGCGGTACGGGAAGTATCACGGACCGCGTCCTCAAGAGGTTCCCGGAATCCACCAGTACGGGCGTCGATCTCGACCCGGCGCTGTTGACGATCGCCCGGGGCCACTTCGCGGGCGACGCCCGGGTCACCTTCGTGACCGCCGACCTCAAGGACCCCGACTGGCGCGCGGCCCTCCCCCACGACTCCTACGACGCCGTTCTGACGGCCACAGCCCTGCACTGGCTGCCCAGCGAGGACCTCGGCGTCCTGTACGGGCAGCTCGCGCCCCTGGTGCGCCCCGGCGGGGTGTTCATGAACGCCGACCACATGCCCGACCCCGCCACCCCGCGGATCAACGCCGCCGAGCGCGCCCACCGGCACGGAGGCATGGACCGGGCGAAGGCCGCCGGGGCGCTCGACTGGCGCGAGTGGTGGGCCCTCGCGGCCGCCGACCCGGCGCTCGCCGAGCCGACGAAGGCCCGCTACGAGATCTACGGGGAGCACGCGGACGGCGACACCCCGCCCGAGTCCTGGCACGCGGCCACGCTGCGCGACGCCGGTTTCGCGGAGGCCCGTACGGTCTGGCGCTCGCCCTCGGACGCTCTGGTGCTGGGCGTGAAGTAGCGCGGCCGTCAAGCGGCGCGGGCGTGGAGTGGAGCGGCCCGGACATGCGCCAGGGGCGGTACGGGAGAACCCGTACCGCCCCTGGCGCGTGTGGAGCGGTTACAGCACCTTGGACAGGAACGCCTTCGTCCGGTCGTGCTGCGGGTTGCCCAGGACCTCGCGCGGGTGGCCGGACTCGACCACGACGCCGCCGTCCATGAAGACGAGGTTGTCGCCGACCTCGCGGGCGAAGCCCATCTCGTGGGTCACCACGATCATGGTCATGCCCGACTCGGCCAGGTCCCGCATGACGTCGAGGACGTCGCCGACGAGCTCCGGGTCGAGCGCCGAGGTGGGCTCGTCGAAGAGCATCAGCTTCGGCTCCATGGCCAGCGCGCGGGCGATGGCCACGCGCTGCTGCTGGCCGCCGGAGAGCTGGGAGGGGTAGTTCCCGCCCTTGTCACCGAGGCCGACCCGGTCGAGCAGCTTGACGGCGCGCGCCCGCGCGACCGACTTGCTCTCGCCCTTGACCATGACCGGGGCTTCCATGACGTTCTCTATGGCCGTCATGTGCGGGAAGAGGTTGAAGCGCTGGAACACCATGCCGATGTCCTTGCGCTGCGCCGCGACCTCGCTGTCCTTGAGCTCGTAGAGCTTGTCGCCCTTCTGGCGGTAGCCGACGAGGTGCCCGTCGACGGAGAGCCGTCCGGCGTTGATCTGCTCAAGGTGGTTGATGCACCGCAGGAACGTCGACTTGCCGGAGCCGGACGGGCCGACCAGGCAGAAGACCTCACGCGGGGCGACCTCCAGGTCGATGCCCTTGAGGATGTGGGCGGCGCCGTAGGACTTGTGGACGCCTTCGGCCTTCACCATGGCAGTCGAAGTCATCAGGCCACCGCCTTGCGGGTCGAGAAGCGGGTCAGGTTCGCCTTGATCTTCTGCAGCGGGGTGGGCGGCAGGGTGCGCAGCGAACCGCGGGCGTAGCGGCGCTCCAGGTAGTACTGCCCGACGCTGAACACGCTGGTCAGGGCGAGGTACCAGATCGACGCGACGAAGAACATCTCCATCACCGCGAAGGAGGTGGAGGCGATGTCCTGGGCCGCGCGCAGCAGGTCGAAGTACTGCACGGCGACCACGAGCGACGAGGTCTTGAGCATGTTGATGAACTCGTTGCCCGTGGGCGGCACGATCACCCGCATGGCCTGCGGCAGCACGACGCGGCGCATGGTCTGCCCCTGCGTCATGCCGAGCGCGTGCGAGGCCTCGGTCTGGCCCTCGTCGACCGACTGGATGCCGGCCCGGACGATCTCCGCCATGTACGCGCCCTCGTTCAGGCCGAGGCCCAGCAGGGCGGCCAGGAACGGCGTCATGACCTGGGTCATCTCGTCCTTGTAGAACCCCAGGTTCAGGACCGGGAAGATCAGGGCGAGGTTGAACCAGATGAGGAGCTGCACGTACACCGGGGTGCCGCGGAAGAACCAGATGTAGAACCAGGCGATGGTGCTGGTCACCGGGTTCTTCGAGAGCCGCATCACCGCGAAGAGGACGCCGAGCACCAGGCCCAGGACCATCGAGGTGACGCTGATCCAGATCGTGTTGAACAGACCCCGGATGATGGTGCCGTCGAACAGCTTCTCCGGCACGGTCGCCCAGCGGACGTTGCCCTGCGAGAAGGCGACGGCGAGCGCCACGACCAGGCCGATGACGACCACGGCGCTGACCCAGCGGCCGTAGTGACGGACCGGGATGGCACGGATCGCCTCGGGGGGTACGGCCCCGGCCGGCGGGGTGTCCGCCGGGCCCGGGACCTTGTCGAGCTTGTCAGTCACAGTGACTGCCCTTCAGTGTGCTGCGTGGTGCGCGGAGGTTACTGGCCTGCGTTGGTCTTGGCCTCGGTAACGGCGCCGGAGCCCGCGTTCCACTTGTCGAGGGCGGCCTTGTACGTGCCGTCCTTGATGATCGCGTCGAGGGCGAGCTTGAGCGCGTCGCGCAGCTCGGTGTTCTTCTTGTCCACGGCGATGCCGAAGAGGCCGGCGTCGGTCGGGTTGGCGATGGCCTCGAAGTCGTTGCCGCCGCCGGCGGTCTGCGCGATGTACGCGGCGACCGGGGAGTCGTTCAGGTCGGCGACGGCGCCGCCGGCCTTCACACGGGTCTGGGCCTCGGCGTCGGTCGGGAAGGACTCGATCGCGATCTCGCCCTTGCCGGCCGTCTTGCACTTCTCGGACTGGTCCTTGGCGGACTGCTCGTACGTCGTGCCGCGCTGGACGGCGACCTTCTTGCCGCAGAGGTCGTCGAGGGTCTTGATGCCCTCCGGGTTGCCCTTCTTGACCAGGATGCCGGTCGAGGCGGAGAAGTAGTCGACGAAGTCGACGCCCGCACCGGTCTTGGCGCCCTTGTCGTCGAGGCCCTCCTGACGGGCCTTGGTGTCGGTGAGCGAGGACATGACCACGTCGCTGCGGCCCGTCTGCATGCTGCCGATCAGGGTGTCGAAGGTGCCCGACTCGAACTTGAACGTGACGCCGAGCTGCTTGCCGAGCGCCTCGGCGATGCCCGGGTCGACACCGACGATCTTGCCGCCCTCGGTGAACTCCATCGGCGCGTACGTGGCGTCCGTGCCGACCTTGATGACACCCGCGTCCTGGATCTTCTTCGGCAGCTTGGAGAACAGCGGAGCGCTGTTCTCCTTGCCCGACGGCGTCGCGGAGCCCTTGTCCGTCTGGTCACCACAGCCGGTGAGGATCAGGGCGCCGGCAACCGCGATCGCGCCGACCGCGGCGATGCGGGACCGGGCGGCGGTCGTACGACGGGTGGTGCTTGCGGTCATGAGCTGATTCCTCCGGCAGTGGGGAAAACACATCCGAGAACGGTCGGGCACGCACCATCGAGTGTCGCGACCTTGTGTGATTACGGCATCTTGCCATTCGGACTGAGACATTCAGGGTGCCCGTCAGGTCAAAATCGGATAACGGACACCCCCTGAGGCCCAACAGCCCTGCGGGGAAGGGCCCTCCCGGCCGCACTAAACGCTGCGACCAGGCACTTTTACCGAAGCTTTTGCGGCTCGTCTCGACTGTCGGACATGAAGGTTTGGACTTTTCGCCAAAACCTGGACAAGAGGCTTATGGTCGAGCGGGAATCGACTCGTCTGGGTGAGTGTTCTTCGGGTAGAACAGATCCTTACACCCCTCATCCGGGGCTCAGGGCGCGCGTGCGGCGCGCCCGCGCGTACGAACCTCCCCTTCGCGGAGACGGGCCAACCGTCGATGCGGAGTACGGACGCGGTGCCCGCCCACCCCTTAACCAGGAGTGGTCAAACCCTCAACGATTCAAAGACTTAAGGGGTCAAGACAGTGGCAGCGGAGATCGTCAATCCTCGCAGCGACAGCGTCACGGACAACAACCCCGATGCGGTGTTCGCACTGCACCGGGGCGGCAAGATGGCCATCGTCGCCACCGTGCCGGTCCTCAACAAGGACGACCTGTCCCTGGCGTACACGCCCGGCGTTGCGAAGGTCTGCAGCGCCATTGCCGAGCAGCCCGAGCTCGTGAACGAGTACACCTGGAAGTCCAACGTGGTCGCCGTCGTCACCGACGGTACGGCCGTACTCGGACTCGGTGACATCGGGCCGGAAGCCTCCCTCCCCGTGATGGAGGGCAAGGCCATTCTCTTCAAGCAGTTCGGTGGTGTCGACGCGGTTCCGATCGCGCTCGCCACCAAGGACACGGACGAGATCATCGAAACCGTGATCCGCCTCGCGCCGTCCTTCGGTGGGGTGAACCTGGAGGACATCTCCGCGCCCCGCTGCTTCGAGATCGAGCGCCGGCTCCAGGAAGCCCTGGACATCCCGATCTTCCACGACGACCAGCACGGCACGGCCATCGTGACGCTGGCCGCCATGCGCAACGCCGCGAAGCTCACCGGCCGGACCCTCGGGGACCTGCGCGCCGTGATCTCGGGCGCGGGTGCGGCGGGCATCGCCATCGCCAAGATCCTGGTCGATGCGGGCATCGGCGACGTCTGCGTCACCGACCGCAAGGGCGTCGTCTCCGCCGACCGGGACGACCTGACGGACGTCAAGGCCGAGATCGCCGGCCTGACGAACAAGACCAAGCAGACCGGCTCCCTGGAGAGCGCCCTCGCGGGCGCGGACGTCTTCATCGGCGTCTCCGGCGGTACGGTCCCCGAGTCCGCGGTGGCGACGATGGCGAAGGACTGCTTCGTCTTCGCCATGGCCAACCCGAACCCGGAGGTCCACCCCGACGTCGCGCACAAGTACGCGGCGGTCGTGGCCACGGGCCGCTCGGACTTCCCGAACCAGATCAACAACGTGCTGGCGTTCCCGGGCATCTTCGCGGGTGCGCTGAAGGTCCGCGCGACCCGGATCACCGAAGGCATGAAGATCGCCGCCGCCGACGCCATCGCCGGTGTCGTGGGTGACGAGCTCGCCGCCGATTACGTGATCCCCTCGCCGTTCGACGAGCGCGTGGCACAGGCCGTCACCGCGGCCGTCGCGGCCGCCGCCAAGGCGGACGGCGTGGCCCGCCTGGCCTGACCGCCCCGCGGTCACCGAGCTCGCCGGGAAGGGCCCGGCCGGAAATTACTCCGGCCGGGCCCTTTCGCGTACCCGCCGGGGTGGATCCCCGAGGCTACCGAGCGGTAGCGTCTGCCCATGTTCGCTGCCTACGCCGCCCGAATCGACCGTGACCAGCCGCTCCGAGGCCTTGAGCTGGGCGAGCGCCCAGCCCCGCGGGCCCGCCCCGGCTGGGTGACCGTGAACGTCAAGGCCGCCTCCCTCAACCACCACGACCTGTGGTCGCTGCGCGGAGTCGGCCTCGGCGAGGAGAAGCTCCCCATGATCCTCGGCTGTGACGCCGCCGGGATCGACCAGGACGGCAACGAGGTCGTCCTGCACTCCGTCATCGGCCAGACCGGCCACGGGGTCGGACCCGACGAGCCCCGCTCGATCCTGACCGAGCGCTACCAGGGGACCTTCGCCGAGCAGGTCACCGTCCCCGCCTGGAACGTCCTGCGCAAGCCCGCCGAGCTCTCCTTCGAACAGGCCGCCTGCCTGCCCACCGCGTGGCTGACCGCCTACCGCATGCTCTTCACCAACGCCGGCGTCCGCCCCGGCGACTCCGTGCTGGTCCAGGGCGCGGGCGGCGGCGTCGCCACCGCCGCCATCGCCCTCGGCAAGGCCGCGGGGCTGAGGGTCTTCGCGACCAGCCGGGACGAGGCCAAGCGCAAGCGCGCGGTCGAGCTCGGCGCCGTGGAGGCCTACGAGCCCGGGGCGCGGCTCCCCCAGCGGGTCGACGCCGTCATCGAGACGGTCGGCGCCGCCACCTGGTCGCACTCGGTCAAGTCCCTGCGCCCCGGCGGCACCCTGGTCATCTCGGGCGCCACGAGCGGGGACCGCCCGGCGCACGCCGAGCTGACCCGGATCTTCTTCCTGGAGCTCAAGGTGGTCGGCTCCACGATGGGGTCGAAGGACGAGCTGGAGGACCTGCTGTCCTTCTGCGCGGCGACCGGCGTCCGCCCGGTGATCGACGAGACCCTGCCGCTGGACCGGGCCCGCGAGGGCTTCGAGAAGCTGGAGTCGGGCGACCTGTTCGGCAAGGTCGTCCTCACGGTGTAGCCGCCGGCGACCGCCGTCAATGACGGTGTCCCCGGCGCCCCCGCCGAGACCCTCGCGGACCACGGGATCACCTACGCGGCCGCGGAAGCCCGCCTGGTGGCCTGAGGTCCGGGGCACGGGACCTCGTACGTACGCCATACGGCGCTCGCCGGCCCGCCACCCGCTTCGGGGTGGGGGCCGGCGAGGGCCGTTTCGCGTGCGGGGTCCGCTAGCGGGAGGGCCGCAGGGCCGCCGATAGGTGGGAGGCCGCCGCCGCCAGGTGGGCGCGGGCCTCGGCGAGCTGGGCGGGGCTGACCCCGTGGTCGCGGGCCGCGTCGCGGACGTCGTCGCGGAAGCGGTCCAGCAGCCGGTCGAGGTCACGGGCCGGATCGCCGGTCGGGGTCACGTCCCGCGCCCAGTCCGCGCCGGCGGCGGAGGCCGAGGCGGCCGAAGGAGCCGAGGTGTCCGAAGGGGTCGGGCCGGCCGGGGCGCCCGACGTGGTCGAGGCACCCGACATGGAACCGCCGAGCCAGGCTCCCGCCAGATTGCCCAGGACGCCGCCCGACTTCACGAACTGCTCCTGCAGCTGGCCGGCGATGCGCTGGACCTCCTCGCGGGCACGCTCCTGCGCCTCCTTGGCCTGGCGGCGGGCGGTCTGCGCCTCCTCGCGGGCCCGGCGGCTCTCGTCCTTCGCCCGGCGCGCCTGCTCCTTCCACTCCGCCTTGGCCTTGCGGAGTTCCTCCTTGGCCGCCTTCCAGGACTCGTCCTCGACCCGCGTGGCCGAGGCGTCGGCCGCTGCCCGCAGCTCGCGCCGCAGCTCGCCCGCCGCGCCGCTCACGTCCGCGCGGATCTCGGCGGCCAGTTCGGAGACGGAGTCGCGGATCTCCAGCTCCAGGTCGGCCAGTTCGCCGCCGCGGTCGGCCAGTTCGGCGCGGCCCGCCTCGGTGATCGAGTACACCTTGCGCCCGCCTTCGGTGGCATGCGTGACCAGGCCCTCGGACTCCAGCTTGGCCAGGCGCGGGTACACCGTGCCGGCGGAGGGCGCGTACAGCCCCTGGAAGCGCTCCTCCAGCAGCCGGATCACCTCGTACCCGTGGCGCGGGGCCTCGTCGAGCAGCTTGAGGAGGTAGAGGCGGAGGCGGCCGTGGGCGAAGACGGGCGGCATGTCAGAGCACCTTCTTGTCGAGCACGAGGGGGGCGGCCGGGGTGTCCGCGGCCGGGCGGCGCAGCAGCGCGATGGACCCCGAGACGGTCGTGGCCCGCAGGGTGCCGGTGCCGGCGCCCAGCGTGCCGGTGATCCGCTTGGCGCCCAGCTGCCCGGAGACACGCAGGTCCTCGAAGGCATTGGAGACGCCGCCGGTGGCGGTGTTGGCCTCGACCCGGGCGTCGGCCGGGTGCGGGAGGCGGATGGCGACCTGCCCCGAGACGGAGTTGAGGAAGATGTCGACCGGGTGCGGCTCCGGCCGGTCGCCCTGCGCCAGGTCGATGAGCATGTCTCCGCTGACCGAGTCGGCCCGTACGGTGCCGCCCGCGCCGTCGACGACCGTCAGCCCGCCGGAGAGGGAGTGGAAGCCGAGCTCTCCGGTGACGGACTGGGCCTCGACGCTGCCGGAGACGGTGTGCGCCTTGACCCTGCCGGACAGGCCGACGAGCGTGGCGTCGCCGGAGACGCCCTGGATGTCGGTGCCGCCGTCGACGCCGGAGACGAAGGCGGTGGCGCTGACGGTGGCCAGCTGCACGTGGGTGGCGGCCGGGACCGTCAGGGTGACGGTCGCGCTGCGCTCCCACGCCTTGCGGCCGGAGTCGGAGGCGGACCAGGCCTTCCAGGGCTTGCCCTCGAACCACTTCTTGAAGCCCTGGGAACCGTTCCAGGGGAGGTCCTCGTAGGAAACGGTGAGGGTGCCGCCCTCCTGCACCACATGCAGGGGCGGTCCGTCGACCTCGGCCACCTCCAGGCGGACCGGGCCCTCGTCGGCGGCGACGACGTTGACCGTGCCGCCGACCACGCGGACGCGGACCTCGGTCACCGGCTCATCGAAGGTGAGCTTCTGCGGTTCGGCGACCGACCACGTCTTCTGAGCTGCCTCTGCCATGGTGCTGCTCCTCCTCGGCGTACGTGCGCGCGGACCGGGCCTGCCAAGTCCTCGACGACGCGACGGCGCACGCAACATATCGCGTCTTCTGACTAACACGATATATCGCGGTTGGGGGAAGTCAAGCACGTCTGGAAGACCCGAAATCCTCGCTTTGGGGTCATTTGGCTTGGCGCCGGTGCTGAGCCTGTGGCGGGAGGACGGGCGGACCGGTTTGGTCCTGTCCTCGGGTTTCCGGCGGTCCGCCGCCTACGCGTGGGACGCGGCGGGCCGTCCCGACGGCGGTCCGGACACCGGCGCCATGCGGGTGCTCGCGGCGCGGCTCGGCCTGGACGCCGTACCGGACCTGGAGGAGCGCACCGGGACGAGCACCGGCTTTGTGATCCGCACCGGATCCGGCACGCGTACCGCCACCGCCCCTACGCCACCAGCAGCGGGCTCGCGTGCCGATGCAGCCAGGCCCAGTACGGCGGGGTCCGCAGCGCGGCTTCGCGGTAGGCCTCGCGGAGGTCCTCGTACACCTCCGCGTGGGCACCCGGCCGGGTCGCCAGGAGGAGGCGTACGGCGAGCGGGTCGCCCGAGAGCGGCCTGATCGCCATGTCCTCGCGCGGCCCGGAGGTGGGCTGGCAGGGGGCGACGGCCTCGCCGGAGACGATCAGCGAGGTGGCGGTGTGGTAGTCGGCGTGCAGCAGGGGCGGGTCGAGCCCGGCGCACGCGAAGACCCTGCGCAGGCCGGCCCACTCGCCGTCCACCGAGGGGTCCACGGTCCAGCGGTCGGTGGCGAGGTCCCGCAGCTCCACCACGGACCGCGCCGCCGCCGGGTGGTCCCGGGCCATGGACACGAACTGCGGCTCCCGTTCCATCAGCACGCGCAGCTCCAGACCGGCCGGCACCCGTAGCGGGCTGCCCTCCACCTCGTGCACGAACGCCACGTCGAGTTGCCCCGACGCGGTCATCCGCAGCAGCGCGTTGGCGGAGACGTCCACGATCAGGTCCGTCTCCGTGCCGGGCATCCGCCGGTGCAGGCGCCGCAGCCAGCCCGGCAGGGCACGGCTGGCCGTCGAGCCGATCCGCAGCCGGGGCCCGTGGGACAGCGCCCGCGCCTCGGCGACGAGGGCGGCCATCTCGGCGAGGAGCGGCCGCGCCCGGCCGAGTACGGTGCGCCCGAAGGGAGTCGGCCGGCAGCCGGTGCGCTCGCGCAGGAACAGCTCTCCGTCCAGGGCCCGTTCGATGCGGCGCAACTGGGTCGTCAGCGAGGGCTGGCTCACGCCGAGTTGCCGGGCGGCCTTGTGCAGGCTGCCGGCGTCGGCGATGGCGCACAGGGCGCGCAGGTGCCTGACCTCAAGCTCCATGCCCCGAGGGTAGGGCGCGCCGCACTCACCGCACCAGCCACCGGCATGCCCCCGAATCCCGCCATTCTCAAGGGAGTTGCCCTGCCGAAAACTCCCCGATAGGCCGGCGTTATCGGGGGCTGGCATCATCCGCCGACCGCTCCCGCTCCCGCAGAATCCGGAACCGAACGCCCCACCCACCCCCCGCACCGGATGAGCAGGAGTTCCCCACATGCGTCACTCCCGCAAGACCACCCTGTCCGCGGTCGGCCTCGGCGTCGCCGCCGTACTCGGCGCCGTCGTCCCCGCCGCGAGCGCCTCCGCCGCGCCCGCCCCAGGCAGCCCGAGCTCGTACGCCGCGTACGGGCGCTCCCAGGAGAACCAGGCCGCGAACCGCGCCTTCTTCGAGGCCGTCCAGCGCTCGGTGGCCGAGCAGCGCGCCGCCAACCCGGGCCTGGCCGCCGTGACCGTCACCTACAACACGCGCAACGCGCCGAGCTTCCGCACCCAGATAGCGCGCTCCACGCAGATCTGGAACGGCTCGGTGACCAACGTCAAGCTGCAGGAAGTGTCCTCGGGCGGGAACTTCTCGTACCGGGAGGGCAATGACTCGCGCGGCTCGTACGCGAGCACGGACGGCCACGGCCGGGGCTACATCTTCCTCGACTACCGGCAGAACCAGCAGTACAACTCCACCCGCGTGACCTCGCACGAGACCGGCCACGTGCTCGGCCTGCCGGACCACTACTCGGGCCCGTGCAGCGAGCTGATGTCGGGCGGCGGCCCCGGCACCTCCTGCCAGAACGCCACGCCGAACTCCGCCGAGCGTTCGCGCGTGAACCAGCTGTGGGCCAACGGCCTCGTCGCGTCGGGCCTGGACGCGAAGGGCTGACCCAGAGGGAAGACCGGCCGCCGGACGGCCGGACCTCAGGGTCGGCTGAGAGGCCGACCGGCTAGGCCTCCGACGGCTCGTGCCGTGCGCAGTCCGGGTTCCGACAGGGACCCGGGCTCCACGCCGGCACGTAGATCCCGAGGGACTTGCGGCGCCTGACCACCGTCTCCACTGGGTTCCCGCAGGCCGGACACGTCTGCTGGTCGTGTCCGGCACGCGGGGCGACCGTACCGCTCTCACGCTGGTGCTGCTGTTCGCCTGCCATACCTCCACGGTAGGACGGTTCCGTGTGTTTCGGGCGGCAGGGACCGGCCGGGCGAGGGGGATCGACGGGGCGGGAGCGTCAGCGCTTGACCGCGTACGAGGTGATGACCTGCCCGCCGCCGAGGACCGTGGCACCGGTCAGCTCCAGCCCGCGGACCCCGAAGCCGGCCCGCGACATCGGCATGCCGGTGCCCGCGAAGACGGGGTAGGTCTTGACCACGTACTCGTCGATCTCGTCGATCAGCTGGGTGGCCAGGTCCGCCCCGCCGCACAGCCAGATGTCGAGCCCGTCCTCGGCCTTCAGCTCCCGCACGCGGGCGGCGATGTCGCCGCTGAGCAGCGTGACGCCCGGGTCGGGGGCGGTGGTGAGGGAGCGCGAGATCACGTACTGCTCGCGCAGGTGGCCGTAGGGGCTGGTATCGCCGGCCTTGAGGCCCGGCTCGTAGGTGTTCCGGCCCATCAGGACCGCGTCGAAGCGCTTCGGCGGGGTGTCGGCGATACCGAGCTGGACGCGCCCCTGGGCGGAGATCGTCTCGGGGTACTCCGCCTTCAGGTGATCGATGAACTCGCGGTCCAGGTATCCGTAGAAGAAATCGCCGTCTCCGTCGGGGGCTCCGATGAAGCCGTCGACGGTGGTGGCGATGAAGTACGTGAGCTTGCGCAAGCGATTCTCTTCCGTTCGACAGTGCACTCCCATCAGGGCACGCCGGGTAAAGTACTTCATCTGAAGTGGTATGGCAAGGGGGTCACTGCGGCTTGCGCCACATCGGCCACATCAGCGGCCCGTCCGGCAGCCGCACCGCCGTGCCCGTGAACTCCCAGCCGAGCCGCTCGTACAGCCCCTTGCTGCGCTCGCTGCTCGCCTCCAGGTACGCCGGCACCCCCTCGCGGTCGCACCGCTCCAGCACCGGCCGGATCAGCTCCGTGCCCAGCCCCTCCCCCTGCCGGCCCGGGGCGACCGCGATCATCAGCAGGTACTCGTGCTCCTCGGCGGTCGGGTGCACCTCGCCCGTCAGCCGTCCGACGAGCTCGCACCGCTCGTTGTCCGGGTCGGCCGCCGCGCGCATCTTCGCCGGGATCTCGTCCTCGCCTTCCGGCTCGCCGGCCGGGATCCGCAGCCACAGCGCCGCCGCCGAACCGTCCGCCGCGTAGTCGATCCGGCCCTCGGCCAGTGCCACGTCGACGAAGACCCCGAGGAACTTGCCGTGCACCGCGGCCCGGTGCCCGGGGTCCGGGAACACCCAGCCGCTCACCGGGTCGTCACGGAACGCCTCGTCCAGCAGTCGCGCCACCGCGTCCCGGTCCGACTGATCCGCCCGACGCATTTCCAGCATTCCTGGCCACACCCTTCGCTCACCGATCAACAACCGCAAGTGATCCTAGAGTTGGCCGGAGAACGACCGAAAGCCCTGATCCGGCACCATGAGGTGCCGGAACAGGGCTTGCGTCCCCCTCGGGAGCCTTGCGCGCTCGCTCCGTGAAGCCTTGCGCGCTCACTTCGTCCGCCGCGTCACGAACTCCGCCAGCGCCAGCAGCCCGCCCGCCGCCCCGAGGTCCGCGACGCCCCGCGACAGCTGCTGCACCGCCCGTCCCATCCGGTCGGCGGCGTGGGCCTGCGCCCAGTCCCGCCCGCCGGCCCGCTCGACCGCGTCGGCCGCCCGGCGTACGTCGTCCCCGGTCATGGGGCCCGCGTACAGGTCGGCCAGCTCCCGCCCCGCCGCGGTGCCCGAGGTGAGGGCGGCCACGACCGGCAGGGACTTCTTTCGCGCGAGCAGATCGGCTCCGGCGGGCTTGCCGGTGTGGCCCGGGTCCCCCCAGATGCCGATCAGGTCGTCGATGAGCTGGAAGGCCAGTCCGGCCTCCCGCCCGAAGGCGTCCATGGCGTCGACCTCGTCCGGGCCGGCCCCCGCGTACAGCGCGCCGAGCGCGCACGCGCAGCCCAGCAGGGCCCCGGTCTTGGCCGTCGCCATGGTCAGGCACTCGTCGAGCGAGACGTACGGCCGCTGCTCGAAGGCGCAGTCCGCCTGCTGGCCCGCGCACAGCTCGATGACGCAGGCCGCGAGCCGGGCCGAGGCCGCCGCCGAGGCCGGGTGCGGGTCCTCGGCGAGCAGTCGCAGGGCGAGCGCCATCATGGCGTCGCCCGTGATGATCGCGTCCGGTATCCCGAAGACCGTCCAGGCCGTGGCCCGGCCGCGCCGCCGGGCGTCCCCGTCGATGACGTCGTCGTGCAGCAGCGTGAAGTTGTGCGCCAGCTCCACGGCGACCGCGGCCCGTACGGCCTCCCCGGCACTGCCGCCCGGGCCCAGGGCCTGGGCGGCGGCGAGCACCAGGGCGGGCCGGATGGCCTTGCCGGCGCTGCCCGCGGCCGGGGTGCCGTCCTCGTGCTCCCATCCGAAGTGGTACATCGCCACGCGCCGCATCGAGCCGGGCAGGCCCTCGACGGTCCGGCGCAGTTCCGGGTTAACCGTTTCTCTTGTTCGTTGGAGCAGGGCGTCGGCTTCCTGCCCCTCGCCGGTGGTGATCGCCTCAGTGGTCGACATGGCCCGTCCGTCCCGTCCTGTCCCCGCTGCTCTGCTGCCGGCCGGCTCAGCGCCAGCGGGCGATCTCGACGTTCTCCAGGACGCCGAGCGCGTCGGGTACGAGCACAGCGGCGGAGAAGTAGGCGGTGACCAGGTAGGAGATGATCGCCTGCTCGCTGATCCCCATGAACCGCACCGAGGTGCTCGGCTCGATCTCGTCCGGGATCCCCGGCTGGTGCAGGCCGATCACGCCCGACTCGTCCTCGCCCGTGCGCATGCAGAGGATGGACGTCGTACGGGCGTCGCTGATCGGGATCTTGTTGGACGGGAACATCGGGACCCCGCGCCAGGACGGCACGCGGTGCCCGCCGATCTCGACCGACTCCGGATACAGACCGCGCTTGTTGCACTCGCGGCCGAAGGCGGCGATGGCCTTGGGGTGGGCGAGGAAGAACTTGGAGCCGCGCCGCATGCTGAGCAGCTGGTCCATGTCGTCGGGGCTGGGCGCGCCGTCGTGGGGCTGGATGCGCTGGTCGTAGTCGGCGTTGTGCAGGAGGCCGAAGTCGCGGTTGTTGAGCATCTCGTGCTCCTGGCGCTCGCGCAGCGCCTCGACCGTGAGCCGCAACTGCTGCTCGGTCTGGTTCATCGGCTGGTTGTACAGGTCGGCGACGCGGGTGTGGACCCGCAGGACCGTTTGTGCAATGGAGAGTTCATACTCGCGCGGGCGGGCCTCGTAGTCCACGAAGGTGCCGGGCAGGACGGCCTCGCCCTGGTGGCCGGCGGAGAGGTCGATGGCGGCCTCGCCGTACTTGTTGGTGCGCTGCTCGGGCAGGTCCCGTACGGCGTCCACGTGCGCCCGCAGCGAATCGACCCGGTCGGCGAGGATCCGGAAGTCCTGGCGGGTCAGGACGAGCGCGGTGCCGGCGGTGGCGGCGCGGGCGGTGTACTCCCAGACGGCCTCTTCGTCGACGAGGGAGTCCTCGCCGAAGTAGGCGCCGTCGGCGACGGTCTGCAGGACGGCGTCGTCACCGTAGGGGCCGGTGCCGATCTGGTCGACGCGGCCGTGGGCGAGCAGGAAGACCTTGTCGGACGGGCTGCCGAAGGAGGTGAGCTCCTGGCCCGTCTCGAAGTCGATCTGGTGGCAGCGCGCGGCCAGTTCGGTCAGGACGTCGAGGTCGTCGTAGTCGCGCAGGAGCGGGAGCTCGCCGAGTTCCGCAGGGATCACCTGCACCTGCGTGCCGGTCTTGATGAATTCCACGCGCCCGTCGCCGACCGAGTAGCTCAGCCGCCGGTTGACCCGGTACGTGCCGCCCTGCACGGACACCCACGGGAGCATCTTCAGGAGCCACCGCGAGGTGATCTCCTGCATCTGCGGCGCGGACTTGGTCGTGGTTGCCAAGTTCCGCGCGGCCGATGTACCCAGACTGCGTTGCGGTGCCTGGGTCTCGGATTCGGAACCTGCCTGGACCGACATCTTGTTTCCCCTTCGATCACTCCATGGATCTGCGGGTCGAGCGTTTCAGTACGGTCCGTGGTGGGACCATTACACAAAAGGGTGGGACTACTCCGTCCGTGGCTGGGCACCCTCTCGGGTTCAACTACTCCTCAGGAGTCCCTCCTGACCCCACCCGTTTCAGCCATCCCCGGCGAGCGGTGCGTTTGAAATTGCAGCTCGGATGCAAGTTTTCTACGGTGGACCCATGCGGCTGACCCGATTCACCGACCTGGCGCTGCGCGTACTGATGCGCCTGGCCGTCGAGGAGACGGACCTCCCCACCACGCGCGACGTGGCGGCGACCATGGAGGTCCCGTACACCCACACCGCGAAAGTGGTCGCCAAGCTGCAGCATCTCGGCCTGATCGAGGCCCGGCGCGGGCGCGGTGGCGGGCTCACCCTGACCTCCGCCGGGCGCGCCGCGTCGGTGGGCGCGGTGATCCGCGAACTGGAGGGCGCCGGCGACGTCGTGGACTGCGACGGCGCCGCCCCGTGCCCGCTGCGCGGCGCCTGCGTGCTGCGCGGAGCGCTGCGCCGGGCCCAGGAGGCCTTTTTCGCCTCGCTGGACCCGCTGACGGTGAACGACCTGGTCGCGGCACCGACCGGCCCGCTCCTGCTGGGCATTTCGGGCGGATCCCCGGGGGCCGGAAGGCCCTGATGACGGGGGCCGGATGGCCGGTTCGCGCCGGCGGCCGGCCCGCCTAGCCTGAACCCGACAGAACCCTCGAACAGAAGTCCGCACCGCGGCAGACCTCTGTATGCCTGTTTCCAAAAATGTGCATCTCATATGCCAATTCACGAAACCCCTACGCGAGGAGTCCACCGATGCTTTCCGAGAAGTCGACCGCGACCGTACGAGCCACCCTGCCCGCCGTCGGCGCGGCGATCGGCGACATCACGGAGCTCTTCTACGGGAAGCTCTTCGCGGCCCACCCCGAGCTGATCCGCGACCTCTTCAACCGCGGCAACCAGAACGCCGGCCTCCAGAAGCAGGCCCTCGCCGACTCCATCGCCGCCTTCGCGACTCATCTCGTCGAGCACCCGGACACCCGCCCCGACGTGATGCTGAACCGCATAGCCCACAAGCACGCCTCGCTCGGCGTCACCCGCGAGCAGTACCCGGTCGTCCACAAGCACCTCTTCGAGGCCATCGTCGAGATCCTCGGCGAGGCCGTCACCCCGGAGGCCGCCGAGGCCTGGGACGAGGTCTACTGGCTGATGGCGAACGCCCTGGTCACCATCGAGGAGCGCCTCTACGCCGAGCAGCGGGTCGTCGCCGGCGACGTGTGGCGCGCCTGGACGGTCGCCGCCCGGGTCGAGGAGACCGCGGACTGCGCCACCTTCCACCTCACCCCGGCCGACGGCGCGCCCGCGCCCGGCTTCAAGCCCGGCCAGTACGTCTCCGTCCAGGTCGAACTGCCCGACGGCCGCGCACACGGCCCCGGTGACGGTCCTGCACGCCGACCGCTCCCCCGCCGACCACGCCCTGCGCACGGACCACCGGGCCCTGACCCACGAGCTCCCGGACACCGAGGCGCACTTCTGGTACGAGGCCGGGGCGGAGCCGGGCGACCGCGAGGGCCGGCTCGACCTGGAGGGCATCCCGGTCGCCCCGGGCACCACGGCGTACCTGTGCGGGCCGCTCCCCTTCATGCGGGCGGCGCGCGAGCAGCTGATCGCCAAGGGCGTGGCGCCGGCGGACATCAACTACGAGGTCTTCGGCCCCGACCTGTGGCTCGCCTCGGCGTAGCGTGCGCTTTTGCGCCCTTGCGGCGGAATGACTACCTCCACTACACCGGTGTGCGACGGTCCACTCACACACAGTCAAGGAGGCGGCCATGTCCGCACCCCTGTCCGCCGACCGGTTCATCCACGCGCTGCGGGCCGAGGGCCTCACCGTCGTCGAAGTCGGCGGCTGGCGCACTCACAACCGCAACCACAAGGGAGCCTGGGGCCCGGTGCACGGGGTGATGCTCCATCACACCGTCACGCACGGGACCGCGTACACCGTCCGCCTCTGCCGCGACGGCGACGAGGCCCTCCCCGGCCCGCTCTGCCACGGCGTGATCACCAAGGACGGCCGGGTCCACCTCGTGGGCCACGGCCGCGCCAACCACGCCGGCGCGGGCGACTCCGACGTCCTGGCGGCGGTGATCGCGGAGAAGCGCCTCCCGCCGGACCGCCAGGCGGACACCGACGGCAACCGGCACTTCTACGGCTTCGAGTGCGAGAACCTCGGCGACGGCGAGGACCCCTGGCCGCCCGCCCAACTCGACGCGATGGCCCGCGCGTCGGCCGCCCTGTGCCGCGCCCACGCCTGGTCGGCCCGCTCGGTCATCGGCCACCTCGAATGGCAGCCGGGCAAGATCGACCCGAAGGGCTTCACCATGTCCTCGATGCGCGACCGCATCGAGGAACGCCTGAAATGACACCCGCGACAGGCCCTGCGCGGGGGTCCGTGCACGTGCCGACCGGCCCCGCGCCGTCCGCGCATCACGGCTCTGACGTGCACGGCAGGGGCTGGGGCGGCACACAATGGGGGTGTGAAGCGTCCAGTCGAGCCTGATCTCATCCTGCGGCCTCGCCCGGCCTCTCCGCTGCGGGAGGCCGGCGACGAGCGGTTCGAGCGGCACGGAGTGCGGCTGCTGCTCAAACGGGACGATCTAGTCCATCCCGAGCTGCCCGGCAACAAGTGGCGCAAGCTCGCGCCGAATCTGCGGGCCGCCGTCGCGGATGGCCGTACGGGGCTCGTGACTTTCGGCGGGGCCTACTCCAACCACCTGCGGGCCACCGCCGCCGCAGGCCGGCTGCTGGGGCTGGAGACGGTCGGGATCGTCCGGGGCGACGAGCTCGCGGGGCTCCCCCTGAACGACTCGCTGGCCCGGTGCGCGGCGGACGGCATGCGGCTGCACTTCGTGACGCGGTCCGCCTACCGGGACAAGTCGGGGCTGCCCGCGCAGGCCGGCGCGGGCGACGCCTACGTCATCCCGGAGGGCGGCAGCAACGCGCTCGCCGTACGGGGCTGCGCCGAGCTGGGGCACGAGCTGCGGGGGGCGTGCGACGTCGTCGCGGTGGCCTGCGGTACCGGGGGCACGCTGGCCGGGCTGGCGGCGGGGCTGGCCGCGGGCCAGCGGGCGGTGGGCGTGCCCGTGGTCGGGGGCGGTTTCCTGGAAGCGGAGATACGTTCCCTCCAGGCGGCGGCGTTCGGCGGTCCGGCGGGCGACTGGTCGCTCGCCGAGGGCTTCGCCCACGGCGGCTACGCCCGTGTCCCGGACGCGCTGGAGGCCTTCGCGGCGGACTTCGAGTCCCGTCACGGCCTGCCGGTGGAGCGGATCTACGTGGCGAAGCTCCTCTGGGCGCTGCTCGCCCTGGCCCGCGCCGGCGCCTTCCCCCGGGGCACCACCCTGACGGCGGTCGTCACGGGCCGCCCGTAGGCCGGCCCCGCGGGGCCCCGGCTAGGTCGACTCCTCCCGGTAGGCCGCCGCTTCCTCCAGGTCGAGGCGGCGCAGCAGGGCCCGCAGCATCTCGTCGTCGATGCGGCGCGCGTCGCGCAGGGACACGAAGACCTCGCGTTCCGCCGCGATCATCTCTCCCGCGAGCCGGCGGTACACCTCGTCCGCCGACTCGCCGGTCACCGCGTTGACCTCCCCCAGCCGCTCCCACACCGCGTTGCGCCGGCGCTCCAGTACCGTCCGCAGCCGGTCCGCCAGCGGCGGCGGGAGGGCGTTCGCCGGTGAGGCCAGCAGCTCCGTCAGGCGTTCGTCCGCCGCCCGCGAGGCCTCGCTCTGGGCCTGCGCCTCCGCCAGGGTCTCGGCGTGCGCGTCCCGGGCGGGCAGGCGCAGCAGGCGGATCAGCGGGGGGAGCGTCAGGCCCTGGACGACCAGAGTGCCGATGACCGTCGTGAACGTCAGGAACAGGATCAGGTTGCGGTGCGGCACGTTCATCGGCACGGAGAAGGCGATCGCCAGCGAGACCACGCCCCGCATCCCGGCCCATCCGACGATGACCGGCGCCTTCCAGTTCGTCCCCGGTTCCCGCTCCCGGATCCGCCGCGAGAGCCGCCTCGGCAGGAACGTCGCGGGGAAGACCCACGCGAAGCGGGCCGCCACGACGACCGCGAAGACCGCCAGCGCGTAGCCGGCCGCGGCCACGCCCTCGTACGCGCCCAGCCCCTTCAGCACCACCGGCAGCTGGAGTCCGATCAGCGCGAAGACCACCGACTCCAGTACGAAGGCGACCATCTTCCACACCGCCTCCTCCTGGAGCCGGGTCGCGAAGTCGACCTGCCAGTTCCGGTGCCCGAGGTACAGCGCGACCACCACGACCGCCAGGACTCCCGAGGCGTGCACCCGCTCGGCGGCCGCGTAGGCCACGAACGGGATCAGCAGCGACAGCGTGTTCTGCAGCAGGGGCTCGCGCAGCCGCTTGCGCAGGACGTGGATGGGCACCATCAGCAGCAGGCCCATTCCGACCCCGCCCACCGAGGCCAGCAGGAACTCCGCGATCCCGCCCGTCCAGCCGGTGCTCGTCCCGACCGCCGCCGCCAGCGCGACCTTGTACGCGGTGATCGCGGTGGCGTCGTTGACCAGGGACTCACCCTGCAGGATGGTCGTGATCCGGTTCGGCAGCCCGAGCTTGCGCGCGATGGCCGTCGCCGCGACCGCGTCGGGCGGCGCGATGACCGCGCCCAGCACCAGCGCCACCGGCAGCGTCAGCCCCGGTACCACCAGGTAGGCCGCGTATCCGACGGCGAGCGTCGCGAAGAGCACGTACCCCACCGAGAGCAGCGCCACGGGCCGCATGTTCGCCCGCAGGTCCAGGTACGAGCTGTCCACCGCGGCCGTGTACAGCAGCGGCGGGAGCAGCAGGGGCAGCACGATGTGCGGGTCCAGGCCGTACGGGGGCACGCCCGGCACATAGGCCGCGACGAGCCCGGCGGCGACCAGCAGCAGCGGCGCAGGCACCGGGGTGCGGCGGGCGAGGCCCGCGACGATCGCACAGCCCGCGACCAGCGCCACCAGCGGCAATACCTCCATCGAAGATCACCCTCGTTTGATTCGAATCGCCCTCGCGCGCCCGCGCCTCAGTACGCTGGCCATCATGAGCGAGTGCACCCACGTTCCCGAACTGCCGCGCCCCGAGCCGATCCCGCTTGCCCAGACCTGCACCGAATGTCTGGCGCTCGGCAGTCATCCCGTACAGCTGCGGATGTGCCTGGGGTGCGGGCACGTCGCCTGCTGCGATTCCTCGCCCCACCGGCACGCCTCGGCGCACCACCAGGAGACCGGCCACCCGGTGATGCGCAGCTTCGAACCGGGTGAGACCTGGCGATGGTGTTTTGTCGACGGTTCGATCGTCTGAAGCGGGGTAGGTCAACCCTCCGCCGGTTCCCCTGATTTGGGCCCGCAGACCCCTAGCCACTGTGCGTACTGATGGGCTTACCATCAGTCACTGGTCGCAGGCACGGCCGCTCGGCCAGCTATGTTCGACGGGGCCTCGCGCTCTCCAGCAGGGGGGCCGCGACACGATCGCCCGGATCGCGATAGCGTCACCGGCGAACAGAGCTCGTACCACCTTGGAGGTGAGGGTGTCCCAGATCGCAGGCGAGCCCGGGACCCAGGACTTCGTGGAAGTCCGGCTGCCCGCTGCGGGTGCCTACCTGTCTGTGCTGCGGACGGCCACGGCCGGCCTCGCGGCACGTTTGGACTTCACCCTCGACGAGATCGAGGACCTCCGCATCGCGGTGGACGAGGCCTGCGCGATCCTGCTCCAGCAGGCCGTGCCCGGCTCCGTCCTCAGCTGCGTCTTCCGGCTGGTGGACGATTCGCTGGAGGTGACCGTCTCCGCCCCGACCACCGACGGCCGGGCCCCGGAGCGCGACACGTTCGCGTGGACGGTCCTCTCGGCATTGGCCGGGAAGGTCGAGGCGACGGTCGAGGAGAACAAGACGGTGAGCATCAGCCTCTACAAACAGCGCGGCGCGGGACCAGGCCCGGCGTGAGCGGCGGGGAGGTCCCGGTGTGGGGCGGGGATCGGCCCCGGGTACGACACGAGGTCGACGGCGGCATTCCGGAGCAGCAGCACGCCCGGCCGCACCCGGCTGACACGGATGCGGAAGACGGCTTTTTGGACTCGGCGGAGCGACGGGCGGGCCCTGTGAGCGAGAACCAGCACGACCAACCACTGCCGGTCCAGCCACCGGGGGCCGCTGCCACGGCCCCGCCGGCCCCGGCCTCGGACACACCGGGGGCCCCCGCGGCCCCGGTGTTCACCGCGCCGGCGCCACTGCCGGATCCGCGCGACCGCAGTGGCGCGCGGGCCCTGTTCATCGAGCTGCGGGCCCTGCCCGACGGCTCGCCGGAGAAGGCCGAGCTGCGCAACCGTCTCGTACGGATGCACCTGCCGCTGGTCGAACACCTGGCGCGGCGCTTCCGCAACCGCGGCGAGCCGCTGGACGACCTGACCCAGGTCGCCACCATCGGGCTGATCAAGTCGGTGGACCGGTTCGACCCGGACCGCGGGGTCGAGTTCTCCACGTACGCCACGCCCACGGTGGTCGGCGAGATCAAGCGCCACTTCCGCGACAAGGGCTGGGCCGTACGGGTCCCCAGGCGCCTGCAGGAGCTGCGGCTCTCGCTGACCACGGCGACGGCGGAACTGTCCCAGCAGCACGGCCGCTCCCCCACGGTGCACGAGCTGGCCGAGCGGCTGGGGATCTCCGAGGAAGAGGTGCTGGAAGGCCTGGAATCGGCCAATGCCTACAGCACGCTCTCACTGGACGTCCCGGACACCGACGACGAGTCGCCGGCGGTCGCGGACACCCTGGGCTCGGAGGACGAGGCGCTGGAGGGCGTCGAATACCGCGAGTCCCTCAAGCCGCTGCTGGAGGGACTGCCGCCGAGGGAGAAGCGGATCCTGCTGCTGCGGTTCTTCGGCAACATGACCCAGTCGCAGATCGCGCAGGAGGTCGGCATCTCCCAGATGCACGTCTCCCGTCTGCTGGCCCGCACCCTGGCCCAGCTCCGCGAGAAGCTCCTCGTCGAGGAGTAGCCCCCGCGGCGCCCGGTCAGGCGTACGGGCTAGCCGGCCTCTTCACCGGAGTCGAAGCCCAGCGCCTCGGTGGCCGTCGGATTCAGCAGGAGTCCTACGACGGCCACCGCGGCCAGGGCCAGGGCCGCGGCGGCGGCGGTCATCGCGCCGCCGGAGCTCCACAGCGTCCAGGCCACCGGGAGGGCGAGCAGCTGGGTGATCAGCGTCGGGCCGCGGCTCCAGCGGCGGCCCAGGCGCAGTCCGCGCGCCGCGACCAGCGGCAGCGCGGCGATCAGGAGCAGGGTGATCCCGCCCGTCTCGGCCTGCTGCGGGGAGTCGGGGTCGCCGGCGATGCCGACGTAGAGCATGTAGACGCCGAGGCCGGCCAGGGCCAGTCCCTCCAGCGCGGTGAGCGCGGCGGCCGCGGTCAGCCGGCGGGGCAGCGCGGTGGGGACGGCGGGCGTGGTGGGGCTGGGCTTCGTACTCACCCCAGCAGGGTAGCCGCGGGCCGCGCGACGCCGGAGGGGACGGCCAGTATGGGCCGCGTCCGAACGGGTCGGTAGGCTGGCGCCCATGCGTGCACTTCTCGTGGCCAACCCAGCAGCGACGACCACCAGTGCGCGCACGCGCGATGTCCTGACCCATGCGCTGGCCAGCGAGATGAAGCTGGAGGCCGTCACCACCGAGTACCGCGGCCACGCCCGGGACCTGGGACGCAGGGCGGCCGAGACCGGTATCGACCTGGTGGTGGCGCTGGGCGGTGACGGCACCGTCAACGAAGTGGTCAACGGACTCCTGCACGAAGGCCCCGATCCGGAGCGGCTGCCCGGCCTCGCGGTGGTTCCCGGCGGCTCCACCAATGTCTTCGCCCGCGCGCTCGGCCTGCCCAACGACGCGGTCGAGGCGACCGGCGCCCTGCTGGACGCGCTGCGGGAGCGGCGCGAGCGGACGGTGGGCCTGGGGCTGGCGGCCGGTACCCCGGGTACCGAGGACGAGTCGGTGCCGGCGCGCTGGTTCACCTTCTGCGCGGGCTTCGGCTTCGACGCGGGCGTGGTGGGCCGGGTCGAACAACAGCGCGAACGGGGTAAGCGTTCGACGCACGCCCTGTATGTACGACAGCTCATGCGCCAGTTCTGGGAGGAGCCCAACCGGAGGCACGGTACGGTCACGCTGGAGCGCCCCGGCGCGGATCCGGTGACGGACCTGGTGCTGTCGATAGTGTGCAACACCTCACCGTGGACGTATCTGGGCAATCGCCCGCTTTACGCCTCCCCGGAGGCGTCGTTCGATACCGCACTTGACGTATTGGCGCTCGATCGTTTGTCAACTCCGGCGGTCGCGCGCTACGCGACACAGCTCCTGACCTCGACTCCTGAGCGCGGCCCGCACGGCAAGCATGCGGTGTCTCTGCACGATCTGACGGACTTCACCTTGCATTCGAAGGTTCCGCTTCCGTTCCAGATGGACGGAGACCACCTCGGCCTGCGCACCAGCGTTCGGTTCACAGGCGTACGTCGTGCACTGCGTGTGATTGTGTGAGCGGAAGAGCCCAAAGGCCTTTCACTCGAACGTTTACACGCCGGTCCACCCTCACGAAGTAGGGCTGTGACCTACTAGACACCGACGAATCAAAAAAAACTTTCCGGAAGGGGTTGTATCCCCGTCCGAGGTTTGCGAATCTCTACATGGCGATCGGGACAGCCCGCAGAACCCGGCACCCACACAGACCGCCAGAACCCCTCCACGAATCTCCGGCCTCCCAGGGCGAGCTTTTCACCAAACTGGGTGGTCTCCCTTCCCTCGCGAAGGGATTCGTGAAAGCGTTCACATTCACAAGCAACCTGCCCGCAATACAAGGAGATGGAGCAGCCATGGACTGGCGTCACAACGCCGTTTGCCGCGAGGAAGACCCGGAACTCTTCTTCCCCATCGGCAACACCGGTCCTGCGCTGCTGCAGATCGAGGAAGCCAAGGCCGTCTGCCGCCGTTGCCCCGTCATGGAGCAGTGCCTGCAGTGGGCGCTCGAGTCCGGTCAGGACTCCGGTGTCTGGGGCGGTCTCAGCGAGGACGAGCGCCGCGCGATGAAGCGCCGCGCCGCTCGCAATCGGGCGCGCAACGCCACCGCCTGACATCGACTTTCGAGCCTCGAGCCGCAGCGCGTAGTACCCCGTCAAGCGCTCAGCAACGTGCTCTCGAACCCCGTACCGAAAACCATTCGGTACGGGGTTCAGTGCTGTCCGGGGCCCAGTACGTCACGGTGAGTGACCGGGACGGTGCTCCCCTCCCGGTCCCGCCCGGCCTACTTCTGCGGGCTCGCCGGTATGTCGAGGACCACCTTGGTACCGCGCGGCTCGGCCGCGACCATGTCGAAGGTGCCCCCGAGCTCGCCCTCCACGAGGGTCCGTACGATCTGCAGCCCGAGATTGCCGGCGCGCTGGGGGTCGAATCCGGCGGGCAGACCGCAGCCGTCGTCGACCACCGAGATCAGCAGCCGGGCATCGCCGCGGCCGGTGCCCGAGCGGGCCGCGGACACCTCGACGGTGCCGCCCTCCCCCTGGGTGAAGGCGTGCTCCAGGGCGTTCTGGAGGATCTCCGTCAGCACCATCGACAGCGGAGTGGCGACCTCCGCGTCCAGGATCCCGAAGCGGCCGGTGCGCCGGCAGTCGACCTTGCCCGGGGAGATCTCGGCGACCATCGCGATCACGCGGTCGGCGATCTCGTCGAACTCGACCCGCTCGTCCAGGTTCTGAGAGAGCGTCTCGTGCACGATCGCGATCGAACCGACCCGGCGGACGGCCTCGTTCAGCGCCTCGCGGCCCTGCGGCGAATCCATCCGGCGGGCCTGCAGGCGCAAGAGCGCGGCCACGGTCTGGAGGTTGTTCTTCACCCGGTGGTGGATCTCCCGGATGGTCGCGTCCTTGGTGATCAATTCACGTTCGCGACGACGCAGTTCGGTGACGTCGCGGCACAGGACCAGGGAGCCGATCCGGGTCCCCTTGGGCTTGAGCGGGATCGCGCGCAGCTGGATGACCCCGCCGTTGCCCTCGGCCTCGGTCTCCCGCGGGGCCCAGCCGCTGGCGAGTTTGACCAGCGCCTCGTCCACCGGACCGCGGGACGGGGCGAGTTCGGAGGTGATGTTGCCCAGGTGCTGGCCGACCAGGTCGGAGGCGAGGCCGAGCCGGTGGTACGCGGAGAGCGCGTTCGGGGAGGCGTAGGTCACCACGCCCTCGGCGTCGAGCCTGATCAGGCCGTCTCCGACGCGCGGGGAGGCGTCCATGTCGACCTGCTGCCCGGGGAACGGGAAGGAGCCCGCGGCGATCATCTGGGCCAGGTCGGAGGCGGACTGGAGGTAGGTGAGCTCCAGCCGGCTGGGTGTACGCACGGTGAGCAGATTGGTGTTGCGGGCGATCACTCCGAGTACGCGGCCCTCGCGGCGCACGGGGATCGACTCGACCCGGACCGGCACTTCCTCACGCCACTCCGGGTCTCCCTCGCGCACGATGCGGCCCTCGTCGAGCGCGGCGTCGAGCAGCGGACGGCGGCCGCGCGGGACCAGGTGGCCGACCATGTCGTCCTGGTACGAGGTGGGGCCGGTGTTGGGGCGCATCTGCGCGACCGAGACGTACCGGGTGCCGTCGAGGGTGGGCACCCACAGCACGAGGTCGGCGAAGGAGAGGTCGGAGAGCAGCTGCCACTCCGAGACCAGCAGGTGCAGCCACTCCAGCTCGGTTTCACTGAGAGCGGTGTGCTGGCGTACGAGGTCGTTCATGGAGGGCACGTGGCGAGCGTACCCCGGGTATGGGCCATGACTTTCCTCAGCGCGATACCGCGGAGTATCCACAAGAGCCCGGTTCCGCGTAGGCTTGGAGGAAGTGACGGGAACGTGGGCCCCGGCATTGGATGGACAGAACAGATTGGTCTAGTCCACAATTGCATCAGACTTCCGCCCTCCCCGCACAGGAGGACGGATCGAGGTAAGCAGCGCGCTCTGCCCTGACCGCGCGGACTCCTCCCACCGGCTGTCGGGCACCGCACACCCGTCGGCCGTAAGTACTCCGGGCTACGGTGCCGGGCGGGCCGAGGGTCCCGTTCGGCACCGTGGCCCAGAGGAATTCCGCGCCGGATCCCGTGCCGCTCCCGGGTCCCGCACCATCCCGCGCCGCCGCTATCGCGGCCAGGCCCGCAGGGCCGTCTCCGCAACCGCTTCCAGCTCCTCGCGGCTCGCGCCGTCGCGCGACTGCTGGGACATCCCCTGCAGCACGGCCCCGGCGAAGCGGGCCAGCGCCCGCGCGTCCGTACCGGCCGGCAGGACGCCCGCGGCCACATCGGCCCCGATCCGGCGCTCGAACGTCTTCAAGTTGGCCTCGCGCCGCTCGCGCAGCGCCTCCGCGACCTCGTCCGAGGTGGTGTTGACGGCCGCGCTGATCACCATGCAGCCCCGCGGGTGGGCCGGGTCCGTGTAGACCGCGGCCGCCTCGCGCAGCATGCGCCCCACGGCCGCGCGGGCTGTGGGCTCCTCGGCGAGCGCGACGGCCCCGAAGTCCCCGTACCGGCCGCCGTAGGCCTCCACGGCCTCGTCGAAGAGCTTGCGCTTGTCGCCGAAGGCGGCGTAGAGGCTCGGCGCGCCGATCCCGCACGCGGCGGTGAGATCGGAGATCGACGTCGCCTCGTAGCCGCGCTCCCAGAAAGCGAACATCGCCTTGCCGAGGGCCGCGTCGCGGTCGAAGGAGCGGGGCCTGCCGCGCTGTCCGGTCACCATGCGGCACATTCTATAGCGGTCACTATGGAATCCGGCACGGTCCCCTTCCCTGGCGACCGCTACCGAAAGGGGGGCGCCGTGGGCGGGCCCGAGGGGAGGGAAAGGCTCCGCCGGCGGCCGGGCCCCGGGAGGCCTCGACGGCCGATCCGGACCACGATGGACAGTGGCGAAAGCCCGACAACGGGCGGCCGCCTCTGCTAGATTGGTCTATACCACAACGTCACACTCCAGATCGGCAGGCCCCGCGTGGAAGTTGTCATCGTCCCGGACGCCAAGGCAGGCGGCGAGCTCATCGCGGAGGCCATGGCCGCCCTGGTCCGGCGCAAGCCCGACGCCCTGCTCGGGGTGGCGACCGGCTCTACCCCGCTGCCCATCTACGAGGCCCTCGCCGCCCAGGTCAAGGCCGGCAAGGTCGACGCCTCGAAGGCCCGCATCTGCCAGCTCGACGAGTACGTCGGCCTGCCGGCCGGGCACCCCGAGTCCTACCGCGCCGTCGTCCTGCGCGAGGTCGTCGAGCCGCTGGGCCTGTCCGAGGCCTCCTTCATGGGCCCCGACGGCAGCGCCGCCGACATCGTCGCCGCGTGCGACGCGTACGACCAGGCCCTCGCCGCCGCCGGCGGCGTCGACCTCCAGCTGCTCGGCATCGGCACCGACGGGCACATCGGCTTCAACGAGCCCTGCTCCTCGCTCGCCTCCCGCACCCGCATCAAGACGCTGACGGAGCAGACCCGCGTCGACAACGCGCGCTTCTTCGACAACGACATGGAGCAGGTGCCCCACCACGTCATCACCCAGGGCATCGGCACGATCCTCGACGCCCGCCACCTGGTCCTGCTGGCCACCGGCGAGGGCAAGGCCGAGGCCGTCGCGCAGACCGTCGAGGGTCCGCTGTCCGCCCTCGTACCGGCCTCCGCGCTCCAGCTGCACCGCCACGCCACGGTCGTCGTGGACGAGGCCGCCGCGTCCAAGCTGAAGCTGGCGGACTACTTCCGCCACACGTACGCCAACAAGCCCGCCTGGCAGGGCCTGTAAGCGCGCAGGCGCCCGCGAGTACGGCGAAGGCCGGGTTTCCCCTGGGGGAAGCCCGGCCTTCGCCGTGTACCCGCACACGGGCGGAGCGGACGCGGCGGAGCCGGACACCCCCGTGACGGGTGCCCGGCTCCGGTCCTTGCGGCGGCTAGACGCCCGCGATGATCTCCGCGGCCGCCCGCCCGCACACCCGGGCGGCGCCGTGCGTGGCGATGTGCAGCGCGCCGCGCGGCTCGGCCCGCGGCAGGCCCATCTCGACCACGATCGTCTGCGGCCGCGCCGCGACCAGCGCGTCCAGGGCCTCCGTCATCCACGGGTGGCGGTGCGCGTCGCGCACCACCGCGACGACGGTACGGCTCCCCGCCGCGGCCAGGATGCCGGAAGCGGCCGAACCCTGCGGGTACACGCCCGACTCGGTACCCGGGATCAGCGCGGCCAGTTCCCCGGCCACCCCCCACGGGGTCTCGTCGCCGACCGCGATGTTGGCGACCGGGGTGAGCGTCGCGACGTACGGCGCGTTGACCGGGGCGGCCGCGGCGGGCGAACCCGTCACGACCACGGCGCGGCGGGCCGCCGCCAGTCCGATGCCGGGCGCGCTGCTCCCCTCCGACCGCGCGCCCTGACGGACCTGACGGGTCCACTCGGCCAGCGAGCGGACCCGGGCGGCGGCCTCGGCGAGCCGCTCCTCGGGCAGTGCGCCCTCGCGCACGGCCGCGACCAGCGCGTCGCGCAGCCGCAGCACGGTGTCCTCGTCGGCGAGCCCGCCGCCGACGCAGATGGCGTCGGCGCCGGCCGCGATGGCCAGCACCGATCCGCGCTCGATCCCGTACGTCCCGGCGATGGCGTTCATCTCCATGCCGTCGGTGACGATGAGGCCGTCGTAGCCGAGCTCCTTGCGCAGCAGACCGGTGAGGATCTGCGGGCTGAGGGTGGCCGGCCGGGTCGGGTCCAGGGCGGGCACCAGGATGTGCGCGCTCATGACGGCCTTGGTGCCGGCCTCGATGGCCGCCCGGAACGGTACGAGTTCGCGCGCGGCCAGGGTGTCGAGGTCCACGTCGATGCGCGGCAACGCGTGGTGCGAGTCGACGTTGGTGTCGCCGTGGCCGGGGAAGTGCTTGGTGCAGGCGGCGACGCCGGCGGCCTGGAGGCCCTCGACGTACGCGGCGGTGTGCCGGGCGGTGAGCCGGGTGTCGGCGCCGAAGGACCGTACGCCGATGACCGGGTTGTCCGGGTTGGAGTTGACGTCGGCGGACGGGGCCCAGTTGAGGTTGACCCCGCACTCGGCGAGGCGGCGGCCCAGCTCGCGGGCGACGTCGCGGGTCAGGTCGACGTCGTCCACGGCGCCGAGCGCCAGGTTGCCGGGGAAGGACGAGCCGCCCCGGACCTCCAGGCGGGTGACGTCGCCGCCCTCCTCGTCGATGGCGACGAGGACGTCGTCCCGCTCGCCCCGCAGCTGCGCGGTCAGCGCGGCGAGCTGCTCGGGCGAGGCGATGTTGCGGCCGAAGAGGCCTACGGCGGTGAGGCCCTCGGAGACCCGGCGCAGCAGCCAGGCGGGGGCGGTGGTGCCCTCGAAGCCGGGCTGGAGGACCGCGAGCGCGTCCCGGGTCAAGCCGTCATTCGAATCAGGCGCAGTCCTGCGGTGCGCAAGGACAGTCATGGGCCGTTATCCCTTCACGGCGCCGGCGGTCATGCCGCCGACGGCCTTGCGCTGGAGGAAGACGAAGATGAGCAGCACCGGGACCGCGAAGAGCGAGGACGCGGCCATGGTGGCGCCCCAGTCGTTGCCGAAGGCCGTCTGGAACTGGGTCAGCCACAGCGGCAGGGTCTGCGCGGTCTTGTCCTTGTTCAGGATCAGGACCATCGCGAACTCGTTCCAGGCCGTGATGAAGCCGAAGAGCGAGGTGGACATCAGGCCGGGGGCCAGCAGCGGGAAGATCACCTTGCGGAAGGCCTGGCCGCGGGTGCAGCCGTCGATCTGGGCGGCTTCCTCCAGGGTCACCGGGACGGCGGCGATGAAGCCGCGCAGGGTCCAGATGGTGAAGGGCAGGACCATCACGAAGTAGATCGCGGTGAGCAGCGGGAGGCTGTTCAGCATCTCGGAGTCACGGGCGATCATGTACATCGCGATGACCATGACCTCCCAGGGGGCCATCTGGGCCATCATCACGCCGAGCACGAGGCCCTTGCGGCCCTTGAACTTCATGCGGGCGATGGCGAAGCTCGCGGCGAGGGCGACGATCAGGGCGAGCCCGACGGCTCCGACGGTGACGATGAAGCTGTTCGTGACGTAGGTCCAGAACAGGTCGACGCCGGTGGCCTTGGTGAAGTTGTCCGTCGTCGGGGTGAAGACGAAGACGGGGTCCTTGGAGAGGATCTCGCTGGACGGCTTGAGCGCCGAGGAGAACATCCAGTAGACGGGGAAGACGAAGAGGACGGCCAGCAGCAGGGCGCCTGCGTTCTTGACGACCGCAGCGGGGCGGATCGGCCGGCGGTTGCGCAGCTGCTGGGGCTTCGCGGACGGCGCGGACGGCGCGGGCTTCGGGGCGGTGGTGGTGCTCACTGCTCCTCCTCCTGCTTCAGGATCAGACGGAAGTAGAAGGACATGACGATCACGAGCATCACGATCGTCAGGACGGAGATCGCCGCGGCCAGGCCGTAATGGCCCTGGCTCTGGCCCTCGACGTACGCGTAGATCGTCAGGGTCTCGGAGCCGCGGTCGGGGCCGCCCTTGTTCATCGCGTAGATCTGGGTGAAGGCCTTGAAGACCCAGATGACCTCGAGGAACGTGGTGACCAGGAAGAACGACTTGAGGTTCGGGAAGACGACCTTCCAGAAGGTCTGCCAGCCGTTGGCGCCGTCCATGCGCGCGGCCTCGTACAGCTCGCCGCTGACGGTGGTCAGGCCGGCGTACATGTTGAGGGCGACGAAGGGGATGGAGCCCCAGGCCACCAGCACCGTGATGATCACCATGGTGGACAGGCCGGTCTCGAACCAGTTGTGCTGGTCGTAGCCCGCGAAACCGAGCGTGCGCATCACCCAGTTCATGACGCCGAACTGCTCGTCGAACAGCCACTGGAAGACGGTCACGGAGGCGACGATCGGCATGGCCCAGGCCATCACCAGCGCCATCGACAGGACCAGGCGCATCCACTTGCCGAGCCGGTTCAGCAGCAGGCCGATGAGGCTGCCGATCACCATGATCAGGAGGACGTTGGCGGCGGTGAAAAGGAAGCTGCGGACCACCACGGTCCAGAACTGCGCGTCACCCAGCAGCTCGGTGTAGTTGTCCACGCCGTTGAACGGCGACTTCCGCTGGATGAACTCGATCTTGTCGACCTTCTGGAACGACAGGATGATGTTCTTGACCAGCGGGTACAGCAGCAGGATCGCCATGCTGAGCACGGCCGGCCCGATCAGGAGGTAGGGCAACCACCCTGAGGGGAGCGACTTTCTGCCCCCGCGAGGAGACGTGGACGCTGCCTTCGTCGCTCCGGTGGGCGGCGGCGTCTGGGCCGGCCCGGCGGACTTCTGTGGTGCGTCCTGTGGAGCGGAGGTCGCCGCTCCCTGGGAGTGCACGGTCATGTCTTGGCTTCCTCGCGGTTGACTGTGGCGACTCGCACCCGCTTCCCCGCTCGGAGCAGGCGGCGCTTACGTCTGTCAATGCGCGACCGGGGGCGCGGCGGGCGCTGCGGGCGCCCGCCGCACCCCCCGGTGCGTTCACTTCTGGTACTCCAGGTACTGCTGGTGCTGCCGGTACCGCCGGTACTTCGGGGTGTTACTTGTTGATGCGGTTCGCGATTTCCTTGTCCGCGTCCGCACCCGCCTTGGCGGCGTCCTCACCCTTCAGGACCTTGGCCATGAACTCCTTGATGGGGTTCGGCTCGGTCTCGACGTTCGCCCAGCCCGGGGTCACCGGGGTGATCTTGCCGTTGGCGCCCGCCTTGGCCATCGCCTCGGCGAAGGAGCCCGCCGCCGGGGTGAAGTTCGCGCCGACCTGGTTCGGGAGCAGGGCACCCTTGGTCTCGGCGGCGTACTTGGTCATCTGGTCCTTGCCTGCGGCGAGGGCCAGCCACTCCTTGGCGAGGTCCTTGTTCTTGGAGCGCTCGGCGATCGCCAGGTTCGAGCCACCGAGGAAGACGGTGCCCGGCTTGTCGGCGGTCTTGCCCGGGATCGGGAAGTAGCCGAAGTCGGCTTCCTTGCCCGCCTCCTTCAGCGCCTTCTCGGCACCGCCGGCCTCCCAGCCGAGACCGATCCAGGAGGCGACGCCACCCTTGGGAACGACGTCGGTGGACTGCTGCGGGTTCGCCTCGTCCTTGTCCTTCGGGGCGGTGGAGAAGGACTGGAGCTTCTTGTAGAACTCCATCGCGGAAGCGGCCTGGGGGGTACCGAGACCACCCTTCCACTTGTCGCCGTCCTTGGTGGCGAGGTCGCCGCCCTCGTCCCAGATCAGACCGGCGAGGACGTACCAGCTCTGGCCGGGCAGGTAGATCGGCTGCGAGGCCGGGTCGGCCGCCTTCAGCTTCTCCAGACCGGCCACCCACTCGTCGCGGGTCTTCGGCGCCGTGACGCCGGCCTTCTCGAAGGCCTTCTTGTCGTAGATGACGACGCGGTTGGCCGCGTACCACGGAGCGGAGTAGAGCTTTCCGTCGATCTCGGCCGAGGCCAGACCGCTCTTGTTCCAGGCGTCCGCGCCGAGCTTGGGCTTGTCCTTGGTCAGGTCGGCGAGGCCACCGGTGACCGCGTAACCGGCGGTCTGGGTGTTGCCGAGCTCCAGAACGTCCGGCGGGGTGTTCTCGGAGAGGGCCGTGGTGACCTTCTCCTGGATGCCCTTCCACGGCTGGACCTCCACCTTGACCGTGACACCGGGGTGCTTGGCCGAGAACTCCGCGTTGACCGCGTCGATCCAGGTCTTCGGTGCGGAGCCGTCCATCACCCAGACGGTGATCTCCTTGGCGCCACCCGCGTCGGTCTTCGCCTTGTCGTCGCCGCCGTTGCCGCACGCCGCGACTCCGACCATCATGCCCGCGACACTGACCGCCGCGATGAGCTTGCGCTTCACGCCACCCTCCTCAGGGATGCTGCCTGCAACTTCCCTCGCCCGCCGCGGTGACTCAAAAGCGTCAAGTACTGCCCGTGGGGCCGGGATCCGATCCATATTGGTGTAGACCAGTAGCTGGAGCTTGGCCTAGACCTTTAGGGGTGTCAAGGGTCTAATGAGCGGGTGCTCGGTCCGTTATCGGACCGACACCTGGGGGAGGGAGGAGGCCTGTCCTCCCACCCGTGTCACGATGTGACCGCACATATCGGAGGAGCCGGTGACGGCAACGAAACTGGAGTCGGGAAGGCGGGCGGCGATGGCCACCGAAGGGGCGACCACGGAGCCGGATGGCGGGGCAGCCACCCGCACGGCACGCGTGCCCAAGTACTACCGACTCAAGCGGCACTTGCTCGACATGACCGAAACACTGCCACCGGGCACGCCGGTACCGCCCGAGCGCACGCTCGCGGCCGAATTCGACACCTCCCGCACCACGGTGCGACAGGCGCTCCAGGAGCTCGTCGTCGAGGGACGGCTGGAAAGGATCCAGGGCAAGGGCACCTTCGTCGCCAAGCCGAAGGTCTCCCAGCCGCTCCAACTCTCCTCGTACACCGAGGACATGAGGGCCCAGGGCCTGGAGCCCACGTCCCAGCTCCTGGACATCGGCTACGTGACGGCCGACGACACCCTCGCCGGTCTGCTCAAGATCGCCACGGGCGGCCGGGTCCTGCGCATCGAGCGGCTCCGGCTGGCGAGCGGCGAGCCGATGGCCATCGAGACCACCCATCTCTCGGCCAAGCGCTTTCCCGCGCTGCGCCGTTCGCTGGTCAAGTACACGTCCCTCTACACCGCCCTGGCCGAGGTGTACGACGTACGCCTCGCCGAGGCCGAGGAGACCATCGAGACCTCGCTGGCCACCCCGCGGGAGGCCGGCCTGCTCGGCACCGACGTCGGCCTGCCGATGCTGATGCTTTCGCGCCACTCGCTGGATGCCGACGGAGAGCCCGTCGAGTGGGTGCGTTCCGTCTACCGCGGCGATCGTTACAAGTTCGTCGCCCGACTCCAGCGCCCCGCCCTCTGATCCGTAGTTGACTCTCGTTCCCGCTATGCGGACGGGGGCTTACCTCCAGCGGTCGGGCCCCCGTAGATTCCCTGCGCTTACGCAGATGATCGACGAGGGGACGAGAGATAATGCCGGAACCGGAAGCATCGGAAACAGAACGGAACGCGGCGGGTCCGGGCACCACGCCGGGCTCGCCCTCTCCATCGGGGGGCCCGGCGGACGCGCGGGGCGGCCTCGGGGGCATGTCCCCCAGGTCGGTGGCCCTGTGGGTGCTCGTCGGCCTTGTGGGGGCCATCGGCTGGGGCGTGCTGGCGCTCTCGCGCGGCGAGGAGATCTCGGCCGCCTGGCTGCTCGCCGCCGCGCTGGGCTCGTACGCCATCGGGTACCGCTTCTACGCGCGCTTCATCGCGAACCGTGTCCTGAAGGTGGACAAGACCCGCGCCACCCCCGCCGAACGCCTTGACAACGGTGTCGACTTCCACCCGACCGACCGACGGGTGCTTTTCGGCCACCACTTCGCCGCCATCGCCGGCGCCGGGCCGCTCGTGGGTCCCGTACTCGCCTCGCAGATGGGCTACCTGCCCGGCACCATCTGGATCGTCGTGGGCGTGATCTTCGCGGGCGCCGTCCAGGACATGGTCACGCTCTTCTTCTCCACCCGGCGCAACGGCCGCTCGCTCGGCCAGATGGCCCGGGACGAGATCGGCCCGGTCGGCGGCGCCGCCGCGCTGGTCGGCGTGTTCGCCATCATGATCATCCTGCTGGCGGTGCTGGCCCTGGTCATCGTCAACGCGCTGGCGCACTCGCCGTGGGGCGTCTTCTCCATCGGCATGACCATCCCGATCGCCCTCTTCATGGGCTTCTACCTGCGCGTCCTGCGCCCGGGCCGGGTCACCGAGGTCTCCGTCGTCGGTGTCGCGCTGCTGCTGCTCGCCATCGTCGCGGGCGGCTGGGTCGCGGAGTCCTCGCTGGCGGACACCTTCACCTTGGAGAAGGAGACGCTGGTCATCTGGATGATCGCGTACGGCTTCGTGGCGTCCGTGCTGCCGGTGTGGATGCTGCTCGCCCCGCGCGACTACCTCTCCACCTTCATGAAGGTGGGCACGATCGGGCTGCTCGCCGTGGGCGTGGTCATCGCCGTGCCGACGCTGAAGATGCCGGCGGTCACCGACTTCGCCTCGCGCGGCGACGGCCCGGTCTTCGCCGGCTCGATGTTCCCGTTCGTCTTCATCACCATCGCCTGCGGAGCACTGTCCGGCTTCCACTCGCTGGTCTCCTCGGGCACCACCCCGAAGATGATCCAGAAGGAGACCCAGGTCAGGGTCATCGGCTACGGCGCGATGCTGACCGAGTCCTTCGTCGCCGTCATGGCGATCATCGCCGCCTGCATCATCGATCCGGGCCTGTACTTCGCGATCAACTCCCCCGGCGGAGTCGTCGGAGCCACCGTCGAGACCGCCTCGCAGGCGGTGACGAACTTCGGCTTCGCCATCTCCCCCGAGGCCCTCGCGCAGGCCGCGAAGGACGTGGAAGAGACCAGCCTGCTCTCCCGTACGGGCGGCGCGCCGACCTTCGCACTCGGAATGTCGGAGAT
Organism: Streptomyces sp. ISL-43; assembly: GCF_018614195.1. Classification (GTDB taxonomy): domain Bacteria; phylum Actinomycetota; class Actinomycetes; order Streptomycetales; family Streptomycetaceae; genus Streptomyces. Next base: position 175,661 of record NZ_JAGGOT010000023.1, on the reverse strand, counting down.
CTTCTCGGCCGTGATCGGCGGCGCCTCGATGAAGGCGTTCTGGTACCACTTCGCGATCATGTTCGAGGCCCTGTTCATCCTGACCACGGTCGACGCGGGCACCCGCGTGGGCCGCTTCATGCTGCAGGACACCCTCGGCAACGTGCACAAGTCCTTCAAGGACGTCAGCTGGAAGCCTGGCGTCTGGTTCGCGAGCGCGGTCGTCGTCGGCGGCTGGGGCTACTTCCTGTGGGTCGGCGTCAAGGACCCGCTGGGCGGCATCAACCAGCTCTTCCCGCTGTTCGGCATCGCGAACCAGCTCCTCGCCGCGGTCGCCCTGGCCGTCTGCACCACCCTGCTGATCAAGTCCGGCCGGCTCAAGTGGGCCTGGGTGACGGGTGTTCCACTGGCGTGGGACCTGGCCGTCACGCTCACCGCCAGTTATCAGAAGATCTTCTCCGACAACCCGAAGATCGGCTTCTTCGCGCAGCGGGACGTCTACCAGGACGGCATCGACGCGGGCAAGGTCCTCAAGCCCGCGAAGACCATGGACGAGATGCACACCGTGGTCACCAACGCCACGGTGGACGGTGTCCTGTCGGTGTTCTTCGCGCTGCTGATCATCATCGTGCTGGTGGACGCGGCCCGGACCTGTCTCAAGGCCATCCGCAAGCCCGAGTCGGTCACCCTGGCCGAGGTACCCTGGACCGAGTCCAGGCTCGTCGCGCCGGCCGGGCTGATCCCGACCGCCGAGGAGCGCGCGGAACTCGCCGCCGCCGGCCTCGACACGGGCGGGGGCCGCGTGAAGGAGCCCGTCACGTGACGGGCCTTCGCCGTGCGCTGGGCCGCGCCCGGTTCTTCGTACGGGAGTTCTCGGGCGAGGCGGCGTACGACCGCTACGTCGCCCACGCCCGTACGCACGACCCGGACGCGGAGGTCCAGACCCGCCGGGCCTTCGAACGCGCCCGTACGGACGCCCGCGAGGCCGACCCGCGCGAAGGGTTCCGCTGCTGCTGAATCCGTGGGTCCTACAGGGCCGTCACGCCTCCCGCACCGCGGGAAACGTGGCGGCCCTTTTTCCCGCCCTGTCGCACACTCGGAGCCATGGACATCCTCATCAGGCCGGCAGTGGCCGCCGAATACGAAGAGCTGGGCGAGATCACCGCGCGGGCGTACCTCGACGACGGGCTGCTGGACTTCGCCGAGGGCGACCCCTACTTGGGCCGGCTGCGCGATGTCGCCGGCCGGGCCGCCGACGGCGAGGTGCTCGTCGCGGAGTACGACGGCACGCTGCTCGGCTGTGTGACCTTCGCCCCTCCCGGCAGCCCGCTGGCCGACATCGCCGGACCCGGCGAGGCGGAGTTCCGGATGCTCGCCGTGTCCCCCGCGGCGCGCGGCCGCGGCGCCGGCGAGGCCCTGGTGCGGGCCTGCATGGCCCGCGCCCGGGACCTGGAGGACGTGAGCCACCTGGTGCTCTCGACCACGGAGAAGATGCTGGGAGCCCACCGGATCTACGACCGCCTGGGCTTCGTCCGGACGCCGGAACGGGACTGGTACCCGGTCCCGGGGCTCCCCCTGCTCACCTACCGTGTCGAGCTGTGACGGTGCGCCGACTTCGGTGAACGACACAACATGTGGGGGCTACCGCGAGGGACCGCCCCCACATGTATGCTCATGCTCGCTGTCGCCGCAGGGGAATCCGGTGAGAATCCGGAACTGTCCCGCAACGGTATGAAATGCACCGATCCGCTCGGCGCATCCGCAAGTCCGAGGACCTGTCGACAGTGCGCCCGGCTCGACCGAACCGGGTGCAGATACGTCCGGGCCCCGCGGTTGGGCCGGTGGACGCCACGTGGTGCATGTGTGCCCTGCCGGGCCCGCGCTTTTCCACGTGCGCCCCCTCGCGCCCCGCACCACGGTGTTCCCGGGCCGAGCGAGGAGAGCTCCCCCCGTGACCATCGCGCCTTCCGCACCGCGCGCCGAGTCCGACCCGTCCGCATACGACACGGTGACCGGGGGCCCTGGGGCCGCGCTGTTGCGCACGCTCACCGAGCTGACCGCCGACTTGCCCGACACGGACCCCGGCCGGGTCGCCGCCGCCGCGCTGCGCGGCCGCAGCGCCGCCGCCGACGAGGCGGAGCTGCGTACGCTCGCCACCGAGGCGGCCGCCGGGCTGATCTCCGAGGACCCTGCATACTCCCGCCTCGGCGCCCGCCTGCTGACGCTGGCCGTCCGCGACGAGGCCGCCGGCCAGGGCGCCACCTCCTTCTCCGGCTCCGTCGAGGTCGGCCACCGCGAGGGGCTGATCGCGGAGCGCACCGCGGACTTCGTACGCCTGCACGCGAACCGGCTCGACGCGCTGGTCGAGCACGCGCTCGCCGAGGGCGCGGACGACCGCTTCGGCTTCTTCGGCCTGCGCACCCTGCACAGCCGCTACCTGCTGCGCCACCCGATCACCCGCCAGGTCATCGAGACCCCGCAGTACTTCATGCTGCGCGTGGCCTGCGGCCTCGCCGAGAACGATTCGGTCCAGGCCGTCGAGGAAGTGGCCTCGCTGTACCGGCTGATGAGCCGCCTCGACTACCTGCCCTCCTCCCCCACCCTCTTCAACTCCGGCACCCGGCACCCGCAGATGTCCTCCTGCTACCTGCTGGACTCCCCGCTGGACGAGCTCGACTCGATCTACGACCGCTACCACCAGGTCGCACGCCTGTCCAAGCACGCCGGCGGTATCGGCCTCTCGTACTCCCGCATCCGCGCCCGCGGTTCGCTGATCCGCGGCACGAACGGCCACTCCAACGGCATCGTGCCGTTCCTGAAGACCCTCGACGCCTCCGTCGCGGCGGTGAACCAGGGCGGCCGCCGCAAGGGCGCCGCCGCCGTCTACCTGGAGACCTGGCACGCGGACATCGAGGAGTTCCTGGAGCTCCGCGACAACACCGGCGAGGACCAGCGCCGTACGCACAACCTGAACCTGGCGCACTGGGTGCCGGACGAGTTCATGCGCCGCGTGAACGCCGACGCCGACTGGTCGCTGTTCTCCCCGGCCGACGTCCCCGAGCTGGTGGACCTGTGGGGCGACGAGTTCGACGCCGCGTACCGCAAGGCCGAGGCCGGGGGCCTGGCCCGCAAGACCATGCCCGCGCGCGACCTGTACGGCCGGATGATGCGCACCCTCGCGCAGACCGGCCAGGGCTGGATGACCTTCAAGGACGCCTCCAACCGCACGGCGAACCAGACCGCCGAGCCGGGCAGCGTCGTCCACTCCTCGAACCTCTGCACCGAGATCATCGAGGTCACCAACGACGGCGAGACGGCCGTCTGCAACCTCGGCTCGGTCAACCTCGGCGCCTTCGTCGTGGACGGCGAGATCGACTGGGAGCGGCTGGACGAGACCGTCCGCACCGCCGTGACCTTCCTCGACCGCGTCGTGGACATCAACTTCTACCCGACCGAGCAGGCCGGCCGCTCCAACGCCCGCTGGCGCCCGGTGGGCCTGGGCGCCATGGGCCTGCAGGACGTCTTCTTCCAGCTGAAGCTGCCCTTCGACTCCCCCGAGGCGAAGGCCCTGTCCACCAAGCTCTCCGAGCGCATCATGCTGGCCGCCTACGAGGCATCGTGCGACCTCGCCGAGCGCGTTGGCCCGCTCCCGGCGTGGGAGCAGACCCGCACCGCGCGCGGCGTCCTGCACCCCGACCACTACGACGTCGAGCTGAACTGGCCGGAGCGCTGGGACGCGCTGCGCGCCCGTGTCGCGAAGAGCGGCATGCGCAACTCGCTGCTCCTGGCCATCGCCCCGACGGCGACCATCGCCTCCATCGCGGGCGTGTACGAGTGCATCGAGCCGCAGGTCTCCAACCTCTTCAAGCGCGAGACGCTGAGCGGGGAGTTCCTCCAGGTCAACGGCTACCTGGTGCAGGAGCTCAAGCGGCTCGGCGTCTGGGACGCCCAGACCCGCGAGGCGCTGCGCGAGGCCAGCGGCTCGGTCCAGGGCTTCGGCTGGATCCCGGCGGAGGTGCGCGAGCTGTACCGGACGGCGTGGGAGATCCCGCAGCGCGGCCTGATCGACATGGCGGCGGCCCGTACGCCGTTCCTCGACCAGTCGCAGTCGCTGAACCTGTTCCTGGAGACGCCGACCATCGGGAAGCTGTCCTCGATGTACGCGTACGCCTGGAAGCAGGGCCTGAAGACCACGTACTACCTGCGTTCGCGCCCGGCGACGAAGATCGCCCGCGCCGCCTCCGGCAGCACCGTCCCGGCCGCCGCCACGCCCCTCCCGCAGGCCGTCGACGCCGACGCGCTGGCCTGCTCCCTTGAGAACCCCGAGTCCTGCGAGGCCTGCCAGTAATGAGCTCCACCGACACGACGAAGTCCGTACCGACCAAAAACCTGCTCGACCCGGGCTTCGAACTGACCCTCCGCCCCATGCGCTACCCGGACTTCTACGAGCGCTACCGGGACGCGATCAAGAACACCTGGACCGTCGAGGAGGTCGACCTCCACTCGGACGTCGCCGACCTCGCGAAGCTGACGCCCTCCGAGCAGCACATGATCGGCCGTCTGGTCGCGTTCTTCGCGACGGGCGACTCGATCGTCTCGAACAACCTGGTGCTGACGCTGTACAAGCACATCAACTCCCCGGAGGCGCGCCTGTACCTGTCGCGCCAGCTCTTCGAGGAGGCCGTGCACGTCCAGTTCTACCTGACGCTGCTCGACACGTACCTGCCCAACCCGGACGACCGGGCGGCCGCCTTCGACGCGGTCGAGGAGATCCCCTCGATCCGTGAGAAGGCCCAGTTCTGCTTCAAGTGGATCAACGAGGTCGAGAAGCTCGACCGGCTGGAGACGCAGGCCGACCGCCGCCGCTTCCTGCTGAACCTGATCTGCTTCGCGGCGTGCATCGAGGGCCTGTTCTTCTACGGGGCGTTCGCGTACGTCTACTGGTTCCGCTCGCGCGGCCTGCTGCACGGCCTGGCGACAGGCACCAACTGGGTGTTCAGGGATGAAAGCGCCCACATGAGCTTCGCCTTCGAGGTCATCGACACGGTCCGCAAGGAGGAGCCGGAGCTCTTCGACGACGGGCTCCAGCAGCAGGTCACGGACATGCTGAGGGAGGCCGTCGAGGCGGAGCTCCAGTTCGGCCGCGACCTGTGCGGTGACGGCCTGCCGGGCATGAACACCGAGTCGATGCGCGAGTACCTGGAGTGCGTCGCGGACCAGCGCCTGGTCCGCCTCGGCTTCCCGCCCGTCTACGGCTCGCAGAACCCGTTCTCCTTCATGGAGCTGCAGGGCGTCCAGGAGCTGACGAACTTCTTCGAGCGCCGCCCGTCGGCCTACCAGGTCGCGGTCGAGGGCACGGTCGACCTGGACGAGGACTTCTAGGTCCTGATGACCGCGGAAGGGTGGGCCGGGCGGGCGCGGCTGCGGCCGGGCGGGCTGCTGTACGGCGGGGCCGTGGGCCCCGCGTCCGCCCACGCCCACCATTCCGTGCAGCTCATCGCCACCCTCGGCGAGGACGAGCTGCTGATGGCCGGCCCTTCGGGGGACCCCTTCGGCTGCCGGGCGTACGTGGTCCCGGCCGGGGTGCGCCACAGCGTGCTGCGCGGGGTCCCGCGCGGGGTCCTGCTGCATTACGACCCCGCCTCGGCCGCCGGGCGCCGGCTCGCGGAGTCGGCGGGGGACGCGCGGGGCCTCCTGCCGCCCGGGCTGCCCGCCGACCCCTTCGCGGCGGCCTGCGCCCTGGACTCGGTACTCCCCCAGGGCCCACTGCCCGGGGCGGACCCGCATCCGGGGCTGGCACGGGTGCTGGCCTGGCTGCCCGGGCGGGAGCGGGTACGGCTGGCGGAGGCGGCAGAGGTGGCACGGCTGTCGGAGAGCCGGCTGTCGCACCTGTTCCGGGCCGAGCCGGGGCTGCCCTTCCGCTCGTACGTGCTGTGGCTGCGCCTGATGCGGGCCGCCGAACTCACCACGCTGGGGCAGAGCGTGACGGACGCGGCGCACGGTGCGGGATTCGCCGACGGGGCGCACCTGAGCCGGGTGTGCCGCCGGATTGGCCTTCGAAGCCGAGCTGCGCCGCGCCCGGGGCGCCGCGCCCGACACCGCGGCCATGTGGACCGCGCTGGAGCGGGCGCACATCCTTTCCCAGGCCTGGGCCTGGCCGCACACCCGGGCGCACTGGCACATGTTCCGCCTCGCGGTCCGCTGCCGGGACCGGGCCGAGACCGTGGGCCAGGTGGTGCGGATCCTGGTGGCGGGGGCCGGCTCACTGTCCGGGCGCGTGCCGTACGGCAACACGGGGCGCACGAGCGCGGGGCTGCTCACGCCGATGCCGATACCGGAGGACCTGCGCGTCCTGCTGGGCCGCGCGGATCTGCCGGTCGACGCGGCGCTCGCGCGCGGCTCCGTAGAGGGAGGGGCCCAGTAGCAGGGCGGCGACGGCGAGGACGACGAGGAAGTCGAGGAAGGTGTTCATGCCTCCACTCTCGCCAGGACGACAGAAACCCGACAGTGGCAGGACTGTCACAAGAGAACGAATTACTGCCACACTGGGGTCATGCTGAAGACTTCCTCGCTGAACAACGTGGCCGTGGCCGTGGTGAACGGGGTCGCCCCCTTCGAGATGGGCATCTTCTGCGAGGTCTTCGGGATCGACCGCAGCGCGATGGGCCTGCCGACGTACGACTTCGCCGTCTGCGCGATGGAGGACAATCCGCTCACCGTCGGCGACGGCCACTACCGCCTCACCCTCCCCCACGGCCCCGAGCGGCTGGAGGAGGCGGACCTGATCTGCCTGCCCGCCGACCGCGAGGCCCCCACCCGCGACTATCCGGAGCCCCTCCTGGAGGCCCTTCGCCGGGCCGCGGACCGGGGCGCGCGCCTGCTGAGCGTGTGCAGCGGCGCCTTCCTGCTGGGGGCGGCGGGCCTGCTCGACGACCGGCGCTGCACCACGCACTGGCTGCACGCCCCGGCCCTGGCCCGCCGCTATCCGCGGGCCAAGGTCGACCCGGACGTGCTGTACGTGGACGAGGGCTCGGTGATCACCTCGGCCGGCACCGCCTCCGGGATCGACGCGTGCCTGCACCTCGTACGGCAGGAGCAGGGCGCGGAGGTGGCCAACACCATCGCGCGCCGGATGGTCGTACCGCCGCACCGGGACGGCGGGCAGGCGCAGTACATCCAGCGCCCGCTGCCCCGGACGTCCTGCGACACGGTGGGCGAGGTCATCGGCTGGATGGCCCGCCACCTGGAGGAGGAGATCACGGTGGAGCAGCTCGCGGAGCGGGCCCACATGTCCGCGCGGACCTTCGCCCGCCGCTTCCTGCAGGAGACGGGGACGACCCCGTACCAGTGGGTGCTGCGCCAGCGGGTCCTGCTGGCGCAGGAGCTGCTGGAGTCCACGGACGAGACGGTCGACGCGATCGCGGGCCGCTGCGGCTTCGGTACCGCGGCCGCCCTGCGCCACCACTTCCTGCGCACGCTGGGAACCACCCCCAACACCTTCCGCCGGACCTTCCGGGGCCCGGCCGCCGCCTAGCCGGCTACGCGGCCGCGGCGGCTACGCGCCTACGCGGCTAGCGGCTACGCGTTCGGGACGGTCTCGTAGCGCGGGGTGCCCTCTTCCATCTGCTTCAGCGCGTCCTTGCGGTCCCGCTTGGAGAGCCGGTCGATGTACAGGTAGCCGTACAGGTGGTCGGTCTCGTGCTGCAGGCAGCGTGCGAAGTAGCCCGTGCCGCGCACCTTGATCGGGTTGCCCTGCGCGTCCTGGCCCTCGACCTCGGCGTAGTCCGGGCGGGCCAGCGAGGCGTAGGCGGTCGGGACCGACAGGCAGCCCTCGTTCGAGTCGTCCAGGACGCGCGCGGAGGCCGGCAGCTCGATCAGCTTCGGATTGACCACGACGCCCGTGTGGCGGTTGCCGTCGTCGTCCGGGCAGTCGTAGACGAAGACCTTGGCGTCCACGCCGATCTGGTTCGCGGCCAGGCCCACGCCCTCGGCGGCCTTCTGGCTGGCGAACATGTCGTCGATCAGCCGCGCCAGCTCGTCGCCGAACTCGGTGACGTCCTTGCACTCCCGGTGCAGGACCGGGTTGCCGACCACCGTGATGGGGCGGGCCGTACCGCGCTCGCGGTGGGCGAGCTCACGCGCCTCACCGTCCTCGGTGTCCACGACGTATCCGTCGTTCACGACCTCGACAACGTCGTTCTCCTGCTGCGCCATGTCCGCCGTACGCCTTCCGTAAGTCCCAGTCCGCCGAGCGCCGGATCACAGATGTGCCGGTACAGCGTCTCCGATTAGCTGAGCGGTCCCATGGTAGACGTGGTGTCCGGTACGGGTTCTACCCACCGTGGAGGGTGGCGTGGACATGCAGGTGCAAGCCCGCGTCCGGTGCTGTCACATGACCGAGCGGCCCCCGCTCAGCAGACTTCTTCGAGATCCCGCCACTCGCGGGACTCCGGGCTGTCCGCGACCCATCCGTCGAGCAGCCCGCGCACGAGCCCGGCCGGCGCCGCGATCCCGCATTCCCGCTCGGGCACCCACAGGGATCCGGACCCCGCCGTACGGTGCCCCAGCGGGCCGGGGTGCCCCGGTTCGCTGTGGTCGTGCGGGTCCAGGTGCTCTCCGTCGCCCTCGCCGCTCGGCATCGCGCTCTCCGAGCAGGTCCGGCAGAGCAGCCGCACCGACGAGGACCAGTCCTCGGCGGCGAAGCCGGCGTCGGAGGCCAGCTGCTCCAGGGCGTTGCGGTCGGCCTCTGTGCCCGCCTCCAGCAGCACCACCCAGGTCGGCACCGGGGAGGGCGCCCACAGCTCGATCTCGTCGAAGACGGGGTAGGAGGGGCCGGCGGCGGTGACGCGCTCCCCGTGCGGGACCCCGTCGTGCAGTACGACCTCGCCCCAGCGCCGCCCCGAGGAGGGCAGCGGGATCGACAGGACCTCCATGCGGGCCGGGTCCAGCCGGCGGCCCCAGACCACCTCGGCCTCGCCCTCGGGCGACAGCCTTACGGCCGCGCTGCCCAGCTCCATGCCGACGGGCTCGGCGCCCGCGCCCGCGCCGTGCGGGTCTCCCGGCACCTTCAGCCCGTACGCCTGCCAGGCGCGGCGGGCCAGCGGCCAGTCCTGCAGCGCGGTGGCGGCGATCCCGACGTTCCACCAGTCCGGGGCGCCGGTCTCCCGGTCGAGCAGGGCCACGGCGCGCAGGCCGGCGGCCCGCGCCTGCTCCCAGTCGTGGCGGAACTTGTGGAGCAGCGCCAGGTTGAACCAGGACTCGGAGAGCCAGGGTTCCAGGTCCGCGGCTCTGGTCAGGAGCGCGCCCGCGTCCTCGTACCGACCGTCGCCGATCAGCGTGAACGCGCGGTCGGTGGCCTGCCGCCACGAGGCGGAGGGCCTGTGCCGTACCTTCCCGAAGATCCTCACGATTCCCGCCTGCCGGTCCGACGATGCAACGGTGCAGCCTTGCGGACTCTTCCGGACACTCTTACCGGACATTCTCGCCCGGGGACACTCTTACTGGCATCCAATCATGCCCACTCGGACGGCCGCTCATTACTCATGGGTTACCCAGGCGGGACGGGTACGACTCTGGCAGGTCCGCCCCGGGCGAGCACCCTGGCCAGACACTCCACCACCTCCGGCTGAAAGTCGTGCCCGGTGCCCAGCCGGAGCCGCTCCAGGGCCTCCAGTGAGCCGCCCGGGTGACGGGCCCCGCCCACGAGGTCGTCGTACGCGTTGACCGTGCGCACGATGCGGGCGGCGACGGGCTGCTCCCGGTACGGGTCCGCCTGCAGCTCCACCACGACCGCGACCTCGGCGGGGACCCCGGTCTGCCGGGCCACCTCCCCGCCCAGCCCGGCGATCCGGCGGGCTTCGGCGGCGGGCAGCTCGGCCGTGGCCCCCGCCGGGACCGGGTCGACGAGGGAGAGCTGCCCGATGTCGTGCATGAGGGCGGCGTACTCCAGCACCGTGAGCTCCCGCTCCGAGAGGCCCAGCTCCCGGCCCACGGCGCAGCTGAGGGCGGCGACGCGGCGGGAGTGGCCGGGCCGGGTGTAGCCGGCGATCTCGGTGGCGCGGGCCAGCGAGGTGATGGTCTGGCGGTAGGTGGTGCGGATGGCGGTGATCCGGTGGAAGGACATCTGGGTCAGCAGCAGCGGCACGCTGAAGACGGGTACCGCCCACAGGCCGGCGACGGCGACCCCCAGGGCCATCACCACGCCCGTGGCGCAGATCGCGGAGCCGATGCCGAGCTGGGCGCGCATCTCGTCGCGGAGCAGCGGGGCGAAGGGCCAGCCGGTGCGGGCCCGGGCGAGGACGGCGGCGAGGACGGCGTCGCACAGTGCCGTCAGCCCGAGCAGGAAGAGCAGGAAGAGCACCAGGTACGAGCCCTGGCCGACCCAGTCCTCCAGCCGGCCGGAGTTGTAGAGCGGCTGGAAGCAGACGGCGGCGAAGGTGACGGTGAGGACCCGGCGGGCCAGGTGGTCGAGGGCGGGGCCGCGGCCCCGGGCGATGTGCGGGACGATCCCGACGAGGGCGGCCGCGACGACGACGGCGACGATCTGCAGGACCCCGTGGCGGGTGGGCTGCCCGGCGTTCTGTCCGAGGAGGGCGTACGCGAGCGCTCCGGCGGAGCCGAGCGGCGCGGGCTGGCGGCGGGCGGCGTCGCCGCGGTCGCGGCGGGCCAGCTCGCCGATGGCGATCAGGGTGCCGAAGGCCAGGGCGACCCCCGGCTCGACGAGCCCGTTCCACAAGGTGTGCCCGAGCGCGGCCAGCGTCAGCAGCCCGGCGGCTCCGCGCAGGCCCCCGGCGGCCCATGCCCTCACGTGCCCGCTCCCGCCGGGCCGGCGCCGTCCCCGTCACGGCCGGCCCCCGCGGGCCCGGCCGCGGATCCGGCCGGGCCGGCCTGGGGCGCGGCGGCACCGGCCTCCGGGGGCCGGCCGGCCTGCGCGGGAAGTCCGGCGAGCACCGGGGCGCTCTGCTCCGCGTCGGTCCCCGGGGCGCGGGCTCCGACACCGGTGGGCACCGTCCGGTCCGTGTCCGCCGCCGGGCCGGGGGCGCCCGCGCCGGCCGGGGCGCCCGAGGGGATCACCTGGAGGTCTTCGTCCGAGGTCACCTTCGGGTGCCAGCCATGGCGGCCGATCGCCTCCACCAGGGCCCGCACCATCTCCGGGTCGAACTGCGCCCCCGCGCACCGTTCGAGCTCGGCCAGGGCCACCGGCACCGGCCGGGCCCGGCTGTAGGACCTGGTCGAGGTCATCGCGTCGAAGGCGTCGGCCACCGCCACCACCCGGGCCAGCACGGGGATCTGTTCACCGGTCAGCCCGTACGGGTAGCCGGAGCCGTCCACCCGCTCGTGGTGGTGCAGGATCGCGGCCCGGGCCTCGCCCAGGAAGCCGATGCCCCGCACCATCTCGTGCCCGTACTCGGGGTGCAGTTCGATGATCCGGCGTTCCTCGGGGGTCAGCGGTCCGTCCTTGCGCAGCAGTCGCGTGGGGACGCCCAGTTTGCCGACGTCGTGCAGGATCCCGGCGATGCGGACGACCTCGAGGCGGTCCTCGCCCATGCCCAGCTCACGGGCGATCATCGCGGAGGCCTCGCCGACCCGCTCGCTGTGGCCGCGCGTGTAGCGGTCCTTGATGTCGACCGCCTGGACCAGGGCCCGGATGGTGGCCTGGTGGGCGGCGCGCTCGCGGTGGTACTGGGCGAAGACCCAGCAGGAGATGTACATCGGCAGCAGGACGAGCAGTGCGGCCGGGAGTCCGTACGGGCTGCGCCACATGACGGCCATCATCAGCCCGGCGAGGCCGTGCACGCAGTGCGGGGCGAGGGACCGGGTCAGCAGTCCGCGCCAGGCGGTGGCGGCGGGCCGGCGTTCGGCGGTGGCCAGGATGCCGCCGTCGAGGGCGGTGAGCACCAGGCAGAAGGCGACGGCCGCGGCGGCGGCGGGGAGCATCACGTAGGGGAAGTCGGCGACCCAGCCCGCGGGACCGGGGGCGCCCGGCGCACCGGGTGGGCCGGTATCGCCGAAGGATCCCGCGCCCAGCGCCGCGGGCCCGCCCAGCAGCCCGTAGACGTGCCCGGCGGTCCAGGCGGCTATCGCCTGTTGGGCCGCGTGCCAGGTGCGCCGTACCCGGGCCGGCCGCTGCACCACGGTCCCGGCGAACGCGCCGGGCAGCGCGACGAGCGCGGCGGCGGGCGGTGGCAGCAGGAACACGGCGGCCAGCACCACGGGGAAGAAGGAGCCGAGTCCCTCGGGCACCCGGCGGCCCATGAGCGGGCAGACCTTGACGAGTTCGCAGCCGAGGTAGAGCAGGGAGAGCAGGCCGACGGAGGGCCACGAAGTGGCGGGATCGACGAGGGCCGGGGCGAGGCAGGCGCAGGCGGCGAGGACGGCGCACAGGATGTAGGCACGCGCCGACGGAAGTACCCGCATGGCGCTCTCCTCCCCCTGAGCCGTGCAAGCCAGGTACCGAATCAAACCAGTACCGAATGGGGAGGATAAGTGGGGCCGGGAGCGAGCTGGGCCACATTTTCGCATTGCACCATGCGGCCGCCCCCGGATTACCACCTTCGGGTGAAGGAAGTGCCCTTCCGGGGGCGGCCGTTCAAGATCGTTCAATCGGGTACTACTTCATCGGCACACGCGGCCGAATTCAGCCCTTCGCTGATCCCGGCAGCGGTTCGGCGACGGCCGGCGCGGCGGTGATGTCATGGTCCGGCACGGCCTGACCCGAACGGATGAGTTCGATCCGTCCCATCACCTTCGACCGCAGGTCGGTCGGTACGTCGTCCGATCCGCAGCAGCGCTTGACCAGCTTCTTCACGGCCTGCTCCAGGCCGTACTTCTCAAGACAGGGATTGCACTCGCCGAAGTGCGCCTCGAACTTCGTGCAGTCGCCTTCGGGCATCTCCTGGTCCAGGAACTCGTATAGGTGGTCCAGGACCTCGGAGCACTCCGTCTCGTGCGCATCTCCGCAGCTCATGAGCCCGAGCCTTTCAGGTCGTTCGACTCTCCCGCGCCGGCCGGGACGAGCCCGCGCTCACGGGCATAGTCCTCCAGCATTCCGCGGAGTTGACGGCGGCCACGGTGCAGTCGCGACATGACCGTACCGATGGGTGTACCCATGATGTCCGCGATCTCCTTGTACGCAAAGCCCTCTACGTCGGCAAGATAGACCGCGATGCGGAACTCCTCCGGAATGGCCTGAAGCGCTTCCTTCACATCCGAATCGGGCAGGTGGTCGAGCGCCTGCGACTCGGCGGAACGCAGCCCCGTCGACATGTGCGACTCGGCGCGCGCCAGCTGCCAGTCCTCGATCTCCTCCGCCGCACTGCGCTGGGGCTCGCGCTGCTTCTTGCGGTAGGAGTTGATGAAGGTATTGGTCAGAATGCGGTACAGCCATGCCTTGAGGTTGGTGCCCTCGCGGAACTGGTGGAACGACGCGTACGCCTTCGCGTACGTCTCCTGGACCAGGTCCTCGGCGTCGGCCGGATTGCGCGTCATGCGCAGGGCGGCCGAGTACATCTGGTCGAGGTAGCCGAGGGCGTCCCTCTCGAAGCGCGCGTTGCGCTCCGGGGTCGTCTCCTCCGCGTGGCCTTCGTCGGTCCCAGCGACAGGACCCACCTCCTCCGACTGCGTGGCGACTCCGAAAGCGGACCCGCTCGAATCGGAGAATAGTCGACCATCCCGGTCGGCCGCCGCCCGAAGCTTGCCGCGCTGGGGAGCGGGCAGCACTGTCCAGTCCAGGTCAGCGGCCTGCGGACGGTTCTGGCTGATGACCTGCGTCATGCGCTCGCTCTCCTCACGACATGTTCCCGTACGTACCGACATCCGGGACAACAGAAGGGCGGGGCGGCGCATTCCCCGGCGGCGCGGGTCTCGCGGGCCCGGGCTCACACGGGAAGCCGGCCGAGCCAACCGGCCACCGCCCCTGTGATCACCGCCAGGGCCTCTTCCTGTGTCAGGTCCGCCTTCTTCGGCACGGCGAAGCCGTGGTCGCCGAAGGCCACCTCCACCAGCTCGTACGGGTCTTCGCCCCCGCCCGGCGCCGGGAACTCCGCGGGCCGCCCGAAGGGGTCGCGGCCGCCCTGGACCACCAGCGTCGGCCGCCCGGCGCCCAGCAGTTCATCGGCCCGGGACTTCTCGGGCCGGCCCGGCGGGTGCAGCGGGAACGCCAGCGCCAGCACCCCGGCCGCGCCCAGCTCGGCGGCGGTCCGGCAGGCCACCCGGGCCCCGGCGCTGCGCCCGCCCGCGACGACCGGCCGTCCGGGCGCCGCCAGCGCGGGCCACAGGGCGCGCCAGCCCTCGTCCAGCACCTTGGGCGCGGCGGCCACCTTTTTCCCCGCGACCCGCCACGGCTGTTCGACCAGCGCGACGGTGACCCCGTGGGCGGGCAGGGCGGCGGCCAGGGCCTGGAGGTCCCGGGCCTCGATCCCGCCGCCGGCGCCGTGGCCGAGGGCGAGCACGAGACGGGCCTTTCGTGCCGGGGCCGGGTGCCAGGTGATGCGGGCCTCGCCCGCCGGGGTCGGGGCGCTCTCGGTACGCGTGCTCATGCGCCGATCATGCCGGTTCGGAGGCGGTCAGAAGAGCGTGCTCTCCTCCGGCGCGGCCAGTTCCTCCAGCAGCTCGGGCCCGTTGTTGCGGACGTTGCTCACGGCCGTGGGCACCGGGTAGGCGCGCATCAGCCCGCCCGGCGGCGGGGCGAGGAGGGCCTGGAGCTCGTCGGGGTCGGTCCGCGCCGGGTCCAGCCAGGCGTCCCACCGGTCCGGGGTGAGCATCAGCGGCATCCGGGGGTGGATGTCGGAGAGCGAGCGCGGGCCGTCGGCCGGGGCGACGCCCAGCGGTCCGGTCTCGGCCTCCGCGGTGATCACCGAACAGGTGGCCCACCAGGCGAGCGGGTGCGCGTCGGGCAGGGTCCGGTCGCGCCAGAACTCGTATATCCCGGCCATGGCGAAGACGGAGCCGTCGCGGGGGAGGACGAAGTAGGGCTGCTTGCGGGCCCGCTTCTTCTTCCCCTCGACCTCCAGCTGCCGCTCGTCGTGGGCGGTGACCCACTCGTAGTAGCCGTCGGCCGGGATGACGCAGCGGCGCTGCGCGAAGGGGCGGCGGAAGGACGGCTTCTCGGCGATGGTCTCGGACCGGGCGTTGATCATCCGGGCGGCGCCGTCGGGATTCTGCGCCCAGGACGGGACGAGCCCCCATTTCAGGACCCTGAGCTGGCGAACCGGACGCGGACTCGCAGCGTCTTTCAGTGGACGGTCGAGGATGACGTGGACCTCTTTCGTCGGGGCCACGTTCCAGTCGGGGTCCAAGGACTCCTCGGGCTCCCACCGCTCCACGCCGAAGACCTCCACCAGGTCCTCGGGACTGCGACTCGCTGCATACCTTCCGCACATGGCGGCCACACTGTCATGGCACCCGACCCCCACCGCAAGGAGTCCGCCACCTCATGGACAGCAGCACCACGGCCGGCCTGTGGGACCGGCTCACCGGCATACAGACGGCCCCCGACCGGTGGCTGGTGATCGCGACGGGCCTGGCAGCGCTGGCCGCCGTGGGCCCGCGCCCGCTGTGGCGGCTGTCGCGCAACGCGATCACCATCGCGCACGAGGGCGGGCACGGGCTGCTGGCCCTGCTGACCGGCCGGCGCCTGGACGGGATACGGCTGCACTCGGACACCAGCGGGGTCACCGTCAGCCGCGGCAAGGCGACCGGCCCCGGGATGATCCTCACCGCCGCCGCCGGGTACACGGCGCCCTCGCTGCTCGGCCTCGGCGGGGCCGCGCTGCTCTCCGCGCACCGGATCACGCTGCTGCTGTGGGCCGCGACCGCGCTGCTGGTGGCGATGCTGGTGATGATCCGGAACGCGTACGGGCTGCTGACGGTGGTGCTGACGGGCACCACCTTCGTCCTGGTCTCCTGGCTGGCCACGGCCGACGTCCAGGCGGTCTTCGCCTACGCCGTGGTGTGGTTCCTGCTGCTGGGCGGGGTCCGGCCGGTCTTCGAGCTGGGGGCCAAGCGCCGGCACGGCGGAGCGCCCGACTCCGACGCGGACCAGCTCGGGCGGCTCACCCATGTGCACCCGGTGGTGTGGCTGCTGCTCTTCCACGTGGTCGCGCTGTGCTCGCTCGTCGGCGGCGGCCGCTGGCTGCTGGTGCTCTGAGCGATCCGCCGAGGTCGGCGGCGTGGTCCGCGCGCGTGATCCGCGACGGGTACGGCGCCGAGGCCCGCACCGGGCCGCGCACCGGGGTCCGTCCGCACGCCGAGACGCCTCCGCGATCAAGATCTGTGGCCACGGGAAGCCACTAAAGTGGTGGCCATGACCGCGACCCCCGCTCCCCCCGCCCTCTGGCCCGCCCCGCTCGCCGATGCCGCCGTCCAGGCCACCGTCACCGTGCCGGGGTCCAAGTCGGTCACCAACCGCGCCCTCGTGCTCGCCGCGCTCGCCTCCGAGCCGGGCTGGGTGCGGCGCCCGCTGCGCTCGCGCGACTCCCAGCTGATGTCCGACGCGCTGCGCGCGCTGGGCGTCGGCATCGAGGAGACCGTCTCCTCCAGTTCCGCCGGGGCGGGCGACAGCGGCGAGGCCTGGCGGATCATCCCGGCCGCGCTGCACGGCCCGGCCACCGTCGACGTCGGCAACGCGGGCACGGTCATGCGCTTCCTGCCGCCCGTCGCCACCCTCGCCGCCGGGGACATCCGCTTCGACGGCGACCCGCGCTCCTACGAGCGCCCCCTCGGCCAGGTCATCACCGCGCTGCGCACCCTCGGCGCCCGCATCGACGACGACGGCCGCGGCGCGCTGCCGCTGACCGTCCAGGGCGGCGGCGCCCTGGAGGGCGGCACCGTCGAGATCGACGCGACCAACTCCTCGCAGTTCGTCTCCGCGCTGCTGCTCTCCGCCCCGCGCTTCAACCAGGGCGTCGAGGTCCGGCACGTGGGCACCAACCTGCCGTCCATGCCGCACATCCGGATGACGGTGGAGATGCTGCGCGCGGCGGGCGCCCAGGTCGACACCCCGGAGGCGGGCGGCGAGAAGAACGTCTGGCGGGTCGCCCCCGGCGCCCTGCTCGGCCGCGACCTGGTCGTGGAGCCGGACCTCTCCAACGCGCAGCCCTTCCTGGCGGCGGCCATGATCACGGGTGGCACGGTCACCATCCCGGACTGGCCGCGGCGCACCACGCAGCCCGGTGACGCGCTGCGCCGGATCTTCACGGAGATGGGCGGCTCCTGCGAGCTGACCGACGCGGGCCTGGTCTTCACCGGCACCGGCAAGATCCACGGCATCGACGTGGACCTGGGCGAGGTCGGCGAGCTCACCCCGGGCATCGCGGCGGTCGCGGCACTGGCCGACTCGGAGTCCGTGCTGCGCGGCGTCCAGCACCTGCGGCTGCACGAGACGGACCGCCTGGCGGCGCTGACCAAGGAGATCAACGCTCTGGGCGGTGACGTCACGGAGACCGAGGACGGCCTGCGGATCCGGCCGCGCCCGCTGCACGGCGGCACGTTCCACACGTACGACGACCACCGGATGGCCACGGCCGGCGCGGTGATCGGCCTGGCGGTGGAGGGCGTGCTCGTCGAGAACGTGGCGACGACCGCGAAGACCCTGCCGGACTTCCCGAAGATGTGGACGGACATGCTCGGCAAACCGGCGGCGGCAGGCGTGGGAGCGTAGGGCCCGTCATGCGCAGGTACGGCAAGCACACCGACGAGGACGACATCCGCCAGCGGCCCAACCCCAAGGGCAACCGGCCTCGGACGACCATCCGCCCCAAACACGAGGACGCGGCCGAGGGATTCGTCCTGACCGTGGACCGGGGCCGGCTCACCTGCCTCGTCGAGGACCGCGCGGTGCACGCCATGAAGGCCCGCGAGCTGGGCCGCAAGGCGGCGGTGGTCGGCGACCGGGTCTGGATCGTCGGTGACCTGTCCGGCAAGAAGGACACCCTCGCCCGCATCGTGCGCATCGAGGAGCGCAAGTCCGTGCTGCGGCGCACGGCCGACGACGACGACCCGTACGAGCGCGTGGTCGTCGCCAACGCCGACCAGTTGGCGATCGTCACGGCGCTGGCCGATCCGGAGCCGCGGCCCCGGATGATCGACCGCTGCCTGGTGGCGGCGTACGACGCCGGGCTGGAGCCGCTGCTGGTGCTCACGAAGTCCGACCTGACCTCCGCGGACAAGATCCTGGAGATCTACTCGACCTTCGGGCTGAACTATGTGGTCACCAACCGCGAGGAGCTGGCGGCGGGCGACGCGGCCGACCGGGTGCGCGAGCACCTCAACGGCCGGATCACCGCCTTCGTCGGCCACTCGGGCGTCGGCAAGACCACGCTGGTGAACTCGCTGGTCGCCGAGGGCCGCCAGCGCGCCACCGGAGTGGTCAACGCGGTGACCGGCCGCGGCCGGCACACCACCACCTCGGCGCTCGCGCTGCCGCTGCCGGGCGGGGACGGCTGGGTCATCGACACCCCGGGCGTGCGCTCCTTCGGCCTGCACCACGTGGACCCGTCCCGGGTGATCCTGGCCTTCCCGGAGCTGGTGCCGGGGACGGAGGGGTGCCCGCGCGCGTGCAGCCACGACGAGCAGGACTGCGCGCTCGACAAGTGGGTGGAGGACGGCCACGCGGATCCCGCGCGGCTGTACTCGCTGCGGCGGCTGCTCCAGACACGGGAGCGGCGCGAGGGCGACTGATCGACGGTCGACCCTCCGGCGGGGTTTGCCGTATGCGATGTCTGGTAAATGCATAATCGCACCAAGTGGTGCGCCGGCCGGGCCAAGAGCGCACCACGTGACGCGGGAGGCATACGCCATGGCGTGGCTGTTGGTCGTGGTCGCCGGAATCCTGGAAACGGGCTTCGCGGTCTGCCTCAAGCTGTCGCACGGCTTCACCCGGCTGTGGCCGACCGTCGCCTTCGCGTGCTTCGCGCTCGGCAGTTTCGGTCTGCTGACGCTGGCCCTGAAGAAGCTGGACGTGGGCCCGGCCTACGCGGTGTGGACGGGCATCGGCGCCGCCGGGACCGCCATCTACGGGATGATCTTCCTCGGCGACCTGGTCTCCACCCTCAAGCTCGTATCGATCTCGCTGGTCATCCTCGGCGTCATCGGACTCCAGCTGTCGGGCTCGGCGCAGTGAGGCCCGGCGCGTCCAACAGCCGCAGCAGTTCGCCGGAGCCGGGCCCGGGCGGGCCGGCCGGGGCGATCAGGTAGGACACCGCGAGCCGTACGGCCAGCTCGCACCGGTGCGCGGCCTCGCCCGGGGCGATGGCCGCGCCGGCCCGCTCGCGCACGGCGCGGACCAGCTCGGCGGGGCCGAGGGCGGGCAGTCCCGGCCGCACTCCCCGGCCGGCCGGCACAGGTAAGTTCCCGTTCCAGCACCCCGTCAGCAGGGCCCGTACGAGGGGACGCGCCTCGGCCGCGCGCACGGTCCACTCCGCGACCGCCGCGAGCCGTTCGGCGGAGCCGCCCGGGGAGCCCAGCACCCGGTCCACCCCGTCGAGGTACCAGGCGGCGTCGCGCCGGACCAGGGCGTGGCCCAGGCCCGCCTTGCCGGCGAACTCGTTGTAGAGGGTCTGGCGCGACACCCCGGCGGAGGCCGCCACGTCGACCATCCGCACGGCCGGCCAAGGGCGCGCCGCGAGCGCCGCTCCCGCCGCTTCCAGCAAGGACTCCCGGGCCGTGGGCACCGTCGCCTCCCCCTTTGACGTCTCCGTCAGAGTTGACGGGCCGACAGGTCCTGTCAAGGGTGCGTGCCGCACCGTGGACGCCGCGCACGGGGCCCCGGCGGTCTCGGTACTGTTCGGCCATGCCCGAGTATGACGATGACCTGCGCCTTGCCCTCGAACTCGCCGACGCGGCGGACGCCGCCACGATGGAGCGGTTCCGCGCCCTCGACCTGAGAGTCGAGACGAAGCCCGACATGACCCCGGTGAGCGAGGCCGACACCGCCACCGAGGAGATCATCCGGGCCGGGATCTCGGCCGCGCGGCCCGACGACGCGATCCTGGGCGAGGAGTACGGCCTCAAGGGCGACGGCCCGCGCCGCTGGGTCGTGGACCCGATCGACGGTACGAAGAACTACGTGCGCGGCGTGCCGGTCTGGGCGACGCTGATCTCCCTGATGGAGGTGGACCCCGAGGACCCGGCCGGGGCCTTCCGGCCCGTCGTCGGCGTGGTGTCCGCCCCGGCGCTGGGCCGCCGCTGGTGGGCGGCGCGCGGCCGCGGAGCGTACGCGGGAGGCGCGCTCGGCGAGACCACCGCGCTCGGTGTCTCCAAGGTCGCCGACCTCGCCGACGCCTCCTTCGCCTACTCCTCGCTGAGCGGCTGGGAGGAGCAGGGGCGGCTGCCCGGCTTCCTGGACCTGACCCGCGCGTGCTGGCGTACGCGGGGCTACGGGGACTTCTGGCCGTACATGATGGTCGCCGAGGGCTCGCTCGACCTGTGCGCCGAGCCGGAGCTCAACCTGTGGGACATGGCGGCCCTGGCGGTCGTGGTCGAGGAGGCCGGGGGCCGTTTCACCGCCCTGGACGGGCAGGACGGCGTACACGGCGGGAACGCGGCGGCCTCGAACGGGCTGCTGCACGAACGCATGCTGGAGCTCCTGCGCCCGCGCGCCTGACGTCTGCCCCTCACGTCTGCGCCTGACCTCGCCCACCGCCGCCGAACGCGCCCCCTTGCGCGCCTCCTTGCTGACACTCCGTGTCCGTGGGAATCTGGGACTCCTCCGCTTGTGCGCTTGTGAAGGCTTTCTCTAAGTGCGGGCCCGCACGGCGCACCCCACCCGAGCGGAGGGACTCACAGGAGGTGGCTCTCTTCATGCTCGTCCGTGACGCCATGAGCACCGTGATCCTCACCCTCGGACCCACTCACACCCTGCGTCAGGCGGCCTGCCTGATGTCCGGCCGGCGCGTCGGCGCGGCCGTCGTCCTCGATCCCGAGCACAGCGGCATCGGCATTCTGACCGAGCGCGACATCCTCAACTCGCTCGGGGCCGGACACGACCCCGACCGCGAGTCCGTGGGCGCGCACACCACCAACAACGTGGTCTTCTGCACCCCGGACGCCACCGTGCAGGAAGCCGCCGAGGCGATGGCCCACGGCGGTTTCCGGCACCTGATCGTGCTGGAGGACGGCGGCCCCGTCGGCATCGTCTCCGTCCGCGACGTCATCCGCTGCTGGGCTCCGCTCCGGCGCAGCCGCGTTCCCGCGTAGGAGCCGGAAACGGCCGACGGGCCGGCGCCCCTCTCGGGGACACCGGCCCGTCGGCCTGCTACGACAAGGCGCCGGATCAGCCGCGAAGGGCCTGGACCGCGGCCTCCAGGCGCTTGCCGAAGTCGCCGTCCGCCTGGCGGAAGTTGTCGATCGCGCGCTCGACGATGTCGTCACGCGAGACCTTGGCGATGAAGCCGGACAGGTTCTCGATCAGACGGGCCTTCTCGTCCTCCGAGTACAGGCGGTAGAGGTTGCCCGCCTGGACGAAGTCGGTGTCCTCGCTGTGCACCGCGGCGGGGTGGTTGCCCGTGCCGCCGGTCACCGCGTTGGAGACCCACAGCGGACGGTCCGTCTGGTGCGGGCCGCCGAAGCTGTTCGGCTCGTAGTTCTTCGCACCCTTGTGGCGGCCGTCGTACAGGTAGCCGTCACGGGAGTTGGTGCGCGCCTCGGTGGCGTGCGGACGGTTCACCGGCAGGTGGTCGGCGTTGATGCCGACGCGGTAGCGGTGGGCGTCGCCGTAGCCGAAGAGACGGCCCTGGAGCATCTTGTCCGGGGACGGACCGATACCGGGGACGAAGTGCGCCGGGGAGAAGATCGACTGCTCGACCTCGGCGAAGACGTTCTCCGGGTTGCGGTTGAGCTCCAGCTTGCCGATCTCGATCGGCGGGTAGTCCTCGTGCGGCCACACCTTGGTGAGGTCGAACGGGTTGAAGCGGTACTCGGCCGCCTCGGCCGCCGGCATGATCTGGACCTGCACGGTCCAGGACGGGAAGTCGCCGCGCTCGATCGACTCGCGCAGGTCGCGCTGGTGCGAGTCGGGGTCCTCACCGGCGAGCTGGTTGGCCTCGGCCTGGGTGAGGTTCTTGATGCCCTGGTCGGTCTTGAAGTGGTACTTGACCCAGAAGACCTCGCCGGCCTCGTTGTTCCACTGGAACGTGTGCGAGCCGTAGCCGTTCATGTGGCGGTAGGACGCCGGGATGCCGCGGTCACCGAACAGCCAGGTCACCTGGTGGGTGGACTCGGGCGACAGACCCCAGAAGTCCCAGACGTTGTCCGCCTCCTGCGAGCCCGTGTACGGGTCGCGCTTCTGGGTGTGGATGAAGTCCGGGAACTTGATGGCGTCCTTGATGAAGAACACCGGGGTGTTGTTGCCGACGAGGTCGTAGTTGCCCTCTTCGGTGTAGAACTTCAGCGCCCAGCCGCGGGGGTCGCGCACCGCGTCGGCGCTGCCGAGGTTGCCCGCGACGGTGGAGAAGCGCAGGAAGGTCTCGGTCTCCTTGCCGACCTCGGACAGGAACTTCGCCCGGGTCCACTGCGAGACGTCACGCGTGAGCGTGAAGGTGCCGTACGCGCCGGCGCCGCGGGCGTGCACCACGCGCTCCGGGATGCGCTCGCGGTTGAAGTGGGCGAGCTTCTCCAGGAGCAGCTGGTCCTGGACGAGAACGGGCCCGCCGACGCCAGCGGTCTCGCTGTTCTGGTTGTCGGCGACCGGAGCCCCGGCCTCCGTGGTGAGCGGTCCCTGCTGCGTCACGTGCGCCTCCTGCGTCATTCCTGCGTGTCCTGTCCTTGGCCTGTGCCGTTTCCGATCCTACAATGGACTTTGTCTAAGTCAAGTAAACATCCAAGTCCGCACCGGTTCGGGAGTTACACCGAATCCCCTCGCTGTTAGGCTGACGCCCATGAGTGACCTGCTGGAACGACTTCGCGGACGCGGATGGCGCATGACCGCACAGCGGCGTGTCGTGGCCGAGGTGCTCGACGGTGACCACGTTCACCTGACGGCCGACGAGGTGCACGCGCGCGCCGTGGCCAAGCTGCCGGAGATCTCCCGCGCGACCGTCTACAACACCCTGGGCGAACTCGTCACCCTCGGCGAGGTCCTGGAAGTCTCCACGGACCGGCGCGCCAAGCGGTACGACCCGAACGCCCACCGGCCCCACCAGCACCTGGTGTGCGCCCAGTGCGGCGCGATCCGCGACGTCCACCCGGCGGGCAATCCGCTGGCCGACCTGCCGGACACGGAGCGCTTCGGCTTCACGGTGTCGGCGGTCGAGGTGACGTACCGCGGGGTGTGCCCGAACTGCGCCGGCGCGTAACCGGCCGGAAAGACCGCGAGGGGGTGGGGGCTCGATGAGCCCCCACCCCCTCTTTTCCGTCTTCACGACGCCGTCCCGCCTTTTGCGGTCTTGGCGTCCGGAAACGACTGAAGGCCCGGATCCAGAGGATCCGGGCCTTCGAGCCTTCAGTAGCGGGGACAGGATTTGAACCTGCGACCTCTGGGTTATGAGCCCAGCGAGCTACCGAGCTGCTCCACCCCGCGTCGGTAAACCTGACTTTACGCGAGCCCGGCGAGCAGATGCAAATCGGTTAACCGGCCGGGTCCCGGCCGCCCTGGGAACCCCGCAGACCGTGCAGGAGCAGCGAGGCCGGCGCACGGGCGCGGAGGTCACCGTGTACGAGGCGTACGACACCGACGGGACCGCGCCGGCCCGGGACACGGCGGGCCCGGTGGGCTCGTTCGCGCGACGTCCTGGCCGTACGAACCGACCTCCACGGCGGCAGCCCGAGCCAGGGGGCCGGGGCTCGCGGGGCCGGTCAGACCGGTCAGACCGGTCAGACCGAGAGTTCCTCGGCCAGGGCCTCGCGCAGCCGGGCCGCGCGCTCCGAGACCTCCGCCGGTCCCAGCTCCATCGCACGCACGCACCACTTCTGCCCCTCCGCCAGGTCCCCCTGGCGGGCGGCGAGCAGCCCCAGCCGCAGCGCCGCGCGGCCGTGTCCGGCCACCGCCGCCCGCGTCCACCACAGCGCCGCCTCCGGCTCGTTCCCCTCGCGCGCGAGCAGCAGCCCCAGGTTGAACGCCCCGTTGCGCGAGCCGGCTTCCGCCGCCTCCCGGTACCACCGCGCGGCGACCGCCAGCTCGCCCCGCGCGGCGGCCAGCATGCCGATGCGGACCTGCGCCCGCCGGTGCCCCAGCTCGGCGGCCCGCTCGTACCACTCCTCGCCCTCGGTCTTCGCCGCGCCGCCCACCGGCTCGCCCAGCGCCACCGGCTCCGGCGGCGGGGCCAGCGACTCCAGCAGCGAGGCCAGCCGGAAGGCGGCCTCTGCGCTGCCGCCGCCCGCCGCGCACCGCAAGTGCCGTTCCGCGGCCCGCTCCTCGCCGTCCCGGACCAGCGCGATGCCCACCTGCAGCGCCGCGTCGGTGTGCCCCGCCGACGCGGCCCGCTCGTACCACTTCAGCGCGGTGCGGTCCTCGTCGCGGCTGGCGAAGAGGATCCCGAGGTTGAACGCGGCGTCCACGCTGCCCGCCTCCGCCGCCTTGGAGAACCACGGCTCGGCGCCCGCCGCGTCCCCGACCTGGAGCAGCATGATGGCCAGCGCGTTGGCCGCCTCGCGGTGCCCCGCGTACGCGGCGCGCCGGTACCACTGCTCGGCCTGCGCGGTCCGCTCCTGTGCGGCGCACAGCAGCGCGAGGTTGTACGCCCCGTTCTGGTCGCCGGCGTCCATCGCGGCCCGGTACCACTTCTCCGCGGTCTGGGTCTCGCCCCGCGCGGCGTGGAGCGCGCCCAGCGCGTTCGCCGCGTTGCCGTCGCCGTCCTGCGCGGCCCGCAGCCACCACGTGGCCGCGTTCTCCTCGTCACCGGCGTCGCGCAGCAGGAAGCCGAGCGCGCACGCCGCCCGCGGCTCGCCCTGCTTGGCGGAGGTCAGGTACCAGCGCCCGGCCTCCTTCAGTTCGCCGCGCGCCTCCAGCAGCGTGCCCAGGTGCAGCGCGGCGCGCCGGTGCCCGCGCGCGGCGGCCTGCCGGTACCACTGCTCGGCCTCGGCCGGGTCGCCCTTGCGCAGGTGCCGCGCCAGCCGGTACGCGGCTTCGCGGTGCCCCTGTTCGGCTGCGGCCCGGAACCAGCGCTCGACACCCTTGTCCCCGCGGTGCTCCAGCAGGTCCGCGAGCCCGTACGCACCCAGCGCGTGGCCGGATTCCGCCGCCTGGCGCATCCAGTACTCGGCGGCGGGCTCGTCGCCCCGCTCGCGGTAGTGGCGGCCCAGGGCGTGCGCGGCCGGAGCCGATCCGGCCACGGCGGCGACGCGCCACCAGCCGGCAGCCTCCTCGGGGTAGCCGCGCTGGTGCAGGAGCACGCCGAGGTTGTTGGCGGCGGCGCGGTCGCCCTCCCCCGTCGCCCCGCGCAGGTACGGCTCGGCTCCGGCGAGGTCGCCGCGGCGCAGCAGGAGCGCCCCGAGCACGCTCATGGCGCCCGGGTCCCCCTTGTCGGCGGCGACCCGGTGGCGGGCCTCCAACTCGGCGTCGCTGGCCGCGTCGGCCAGCGTGAACGCCTCGTCGTCGAACACCGCGTCGTCCTGGGCTGCCTGGGCCGACTGCGCGGCCTGCGTGGCCGGAACAGCCCGCACAGAGGCCGCGGCCGCCGTGTCCCATGCCGGCCGCGTGGTCATCGCGGTCCGCACGTCAACAGTCTGAGCCGCCCCATCGGTCTCCGTACCCGACTCGGCCTCCGCCCTCACAAACCGCCCTGTCTCCAGCAGAGTTGACCTGTCCCCCATAAATCCCATCGTCGCATCACCTGCTACCCGCGTACACCTGGTATGTCGCAGCCAGTGAGGTCACTACAGCGTTTTGTCGACATGCCCACAGAGAGACAAGTCAAACACGCTCGCACCCCAACTCACCCACCCCAGCGACCCAAGCGACCCCGCGTCGGTGAAAAACACGGTCGCACCGGGCATGACGAAGGCCCGGATCCATCGGATCCGGGCCTTCGTTTTCAGTAGCGGGGACAGGATTTGAACCTGCGACCTCTGGGTTATGAGCCCAGCGAGCTACCGAGCTGCTCCACCCCGCGTCGGTAAAACCACAGTATCACGACGCGGGGTGGGGCCATTACCGCTATCCGGCCGGCTTGGGCGTGGTCAGCTTCGCCTCGGCTTCGATCGCCCGCTTCAGCGCGGCCTGCAGGTCACCCTGGGCCTTGCCGTACGCCGCCCAGTCGCCGGCCTTCAGCGCCTTGTCGGCATCCTCGACGGCCTTCTGCGCGTCGGCGAGGGCCGCCTTGACCGTCGGGTCCTGGCTGGTCGGCGGCGGGGTGGTGCCGTCGCCCGGCGGGGTCGGCGGGTTGACCGGCGTGGTCGGCGCCTCGGCCCCGAACACCACGTTCAGCGCCTTCTCGAGGGTGTCCTCGAAGGCGGTCTGGCCGCCGTAGGTCACGAGCACCTTGCGCAGCAGCGGGTACTTCAGCCCGGAACTGCGCACGTACACCGGCTCGACGTAGAGCATTCCGCCGTCGAGCGGCACCGACAGCAGGTTTCCGTACTCGACCTCGGAGTCGCCACCGCGCAGCAGGCGGATGGATTCGGCGATCTTCGGCTCGGACTGGAACTTGCTCTGCACCTGCTTGGGGCCGTCGACCGGCTTGCTGGTCGGCAGCTTCAGGATTCTGATCTTGCCGTAGTCCGGGGTGCCCGGATCGGCGTTGACCGCCATGAAGGCGCTCAGGTTGTCGCGCTCGTTCGGCGTGAACGTCGTGGTGAGCGAGAAGACCTGGTCCTTCTCCTTCTGGCCCGGCATCTTCATCGACTGGTAGTACGGCGGGACCGCCGTGCCGGCCTTGGTCGTCGGGTCGTCCGGGACGGCCCAGGCCTCACTGCCGCTGAGGAAGGTCTGCGGGTCGGTGACGTGGTACCGGGTCAGCAGCTCGCGCTGGACCTTGAAGAGGTCCTGCGGGTAGCGGATGTGGTCCATGAGCGTCTTGGAGATCTCGCCCTTGGCCTTGACCGTGCCCGGGAACGCCTTCATCCACGTCTTGAGGATCGGGTCCTCGGTGTCCCACTGGTACAGGTCGACCGTGCCGTCGTACGCGTCGACGGTGGCCTTCACCGAGTTGCGGATGTAGTTGACCTGGTTCTCCTGGGCCACCACCGCGCGCTGGTTGTTCGTCAGCGAGTCGTGGGTGCTCTCGCCCAGCGTGGTGCGCGAGGCGTAGGGGTAGCCGTTGGTCGTCGTGTAGGCGTCGACGATCCACTTGATCCGGCCGTCGATGACCG
The DNA here is from genome assembly GCF_018614195.1 of Streptomyces sp. ISL-43. Lineage (GTDB taxonomy): Bacteria > Actinomycetota > Actinomycetes > Streptomycetales > Streptomycetaceae > Streptomyces. The sequence goes on along the minus strand of NZ_JAGGOT010000023.1, from coordinate 148,439 downwards.
CCGGGTACGGGGCGCCGTCGATGGTCAGCCAGGGGGCGACGGCCTCGACGCGCTCCTTGGGCGTGCGGTTGTACAGGATCCGCGAGCCCTCGCCGATGGCGCCGGAGTACAGGATCTGCGGTTCGCTGAAGGCGAGCGCGTACGCGGCGCGGTTGACCGGGTTGTCGAGGTTGACGCCGGAGTCGCCCTTGTAGCTCGTCTCCTTCTCGCCCTTGTCGTCCGAGTAGTCGAGCTCCTTCTGCGGTCCGCCGACGATCGAGTACTGCTTCGTCTGCTCGCCGTAGTAGACCCGCTGCTCGAAGTCCGTGCCGAACATCCCCTTGGAGGGGAGGTCGGACTGGGTGAAGTCCGGGGCTCCCTGGTCTCCGACGGTGGTGCCCTTGGCCGCGACCACGCCGTAGCCGTGGGTGTACTTGAAGTGGTCGTTGATCCAGTTGTTCTTCGGGATGCCGCCGATGTTCAGCTCGCGCAGACCGATGACCGTGTCCTGGCCGCTGTACCGGTCGACGGCGAGCGTCGAGGGGAAGGCGTAGTAGCCCTTGACCTGCTGGAGCTGCTGGAAGGCCGGGGAGACGATGTTCGGGTCGAGGAGGCGGATGCTGGCGGTCGTGTCGGCCGCCTTGCGCAGCTTGGCCTTGTCGGTCCCCTCGGCCGGGACGCCCGCGTAGTCCGTCACGTCCGTGCCGGCGACCCCGTAGGCGTCGCGCGTCGCCTTGATGTTCTTCTCGACGTACGGGGATTCCTTGGCCTGCTCGTTCGGCTGGACCTGGAACTTCTGCACGATCGCCGGATACAGCCCGCCGATCAGGATCGCCGAGAGGACCATCAGGCCGAAGCCGATGACCGGGAGCTGCCAGGTGCGCCGCCACAGCGTCGCGAAGAACAGCACCGCGCAGATCGCCGCGATGGCCACGAGGATCGTCTTGGCCGGCAGGTAGGCGTTGGCGTCGACGTACCGCAGGCCGGTCCAGTTGTCCGCGGCCTTGAAGTCGCTGGACTTCACGGCGAGGCCGTACCGGTCGAGCCAGTACGCGACCGCCTTGAGCGTGACGAAGAGACCGAGCAGCACCGACAGGTGGCCGGTCGCCGCGGCGGTCGCCCGCGCACCCGGGCTCGTGACGCGCAGTCCACCGTAGAGGTAGTGCACGACGGCGGCGGCGATCACCGAGAGCACGGCGGCGGCGAAGCCGAAGCCGAGCAGGAAGCGGTACCAGGGCAGGTCGAAGGTGTAGAACGACACGTCCAGGTTGAACTGGGGGTCCTTCTGCCCGAAGGGCACCCCGTTCACATACATCAGCCAGGTCTTCCACTGGCCCGCCGCCGAGGCGCCCGCGATCAGGCCGACCAGCGCGGAGACGCCCAGGAGCAGCCACGTGCGGTACGGCGCCACGCTCATCCGGTAGCGGTCGAGGCTCTGCTGCTCCATCGACATCGCGCTGAGCGGCGGCCGGAGCCGGTGGGCCAGCCAGATGTTCAGCCCGACGGCACCGGCCATCAGCAGGCCGAAGACGGCGAAGAGGCCGACCTTGGTCCACAGGGTGGTGGTGAAGACGGTGGAGTACTTGACGGAGCGGAACCAGAGCCAGTCCGTCCAGAAGCCGGCGAACATGATGAACGCCATGGCCAGGACGGCCAGGACGCCCAAGGTCATCAGAAGAGTCCGGGCGCGCCGGGACGGGCGGCCGACTCTCATCCGTGGCCCGGAGGGGCCTCCGCCGCGGTCCGGCATCTGGAAAGCCAAGGTGCGCACCTCGAAAGTCGCTGTGTGGAAGTGATGCTGAGATTTCTTCAAAGCATGGGCCCCCGATCGTAGAGCCCACTCATGCAACTTACTGAGGCTTTAGTCAGTTCCCGGTATCCGGGGGAAAGGGGGCAGGATGTTGTCCATGTCCAACCTTTCGCCGTCCCCCGGCACCCCTATGGCGGCAAGCCCGCTGACCCGTGCCGTCCTCGAAATCGACGAGTACGCCTCCACCCTCGGCTGGGACAAGCCCGCCCGTCTCTTCGCCCTGGTCGACACGGCCAAGCTGCGCAAGGAGGCGCCGGGAGTCGCCCGCCAGCTCGGCCTCGACCAGGACGACACGGGCAAGAACCAGCTCACCCCGATCGAGCAGGACGAGGTGCCGGCCGGGACCCCGCTGGACAAGTTCCTGGGAACGATCGCCTGGCCCCCGTCGATCCTCGGCTGCGCGCTGACCGTGGAGCGCCTGATGCTGCCGCCGTCCGCGGAGTCCTCCGTACCGGAGGGGCTCAATGACAAGCAGCTGGCCAAGTGGGTCGCCGCCCACCCGGACCGGCAGGAGGTGCGGCTGACCGTGGGCGTCCTGCGCGACGGATCTCGGGAGTCGGCCGTACGGCTGCGGGAGAAGGACTCGGCGAGCGAGGTGCTGACCGGCGCGACCCTGGTGCCGGGGCTCGCCGAGGCGCTGTCCGCCACCTTCCTCGACTAGCCCGGCCGGCGGGCGGGGCGCGGGGACGCGGTCAGGACGTGGCGCACTGCGTCAGTCCGGCCGTGTCCCCCTTGCCGATCTTCTCCAGTGCCTTCACCGCGTCGTCGATGGTGGAGACCTTCACCAGCGTCAGCCCGTCGGGCACGTTCGTCGCGGCGGAGGCGCAGTTCTCGGCGGGCGTCAGGAAGTACTGGGCGCCGGCCTGGCGGGCACCGATGGTCTTCATCTGGATGCCGCCGATCGGGCCGACCTTGCCGGCGTCGTCGATGGTGCCGGTGCCTGCGATGAACTTGCCGCCGGTCAGGTCCTCCGGGGTGAGCTTGTCGACGATGCCGAGCGCGAACATCAGGCCGGCGCTGGGGCCGCCGACGTCGGCGAGCTTGATGTCGATCGTGAACGGGAGGGTGTGGTCGGTGTCGGCCCGGATGCCGACGATGGCGTGACCGTCGTCCTCCGCCTTGCCCGCGGTGATCGTGACCTTCGTCGTGGCGGTGGGCTCGCGGTTCGCCTTCTCGGCCTCGGCGGCCTCGGCGGCGGGCACGATGGTGAATTCGACCGGCTCGCCGGGCTTGTGCTTGGTGACGAGCTTGGCCACGTCCCCGGGGGCGTTGACGGGGGTGCCGTCCACGGCCTTGATCACGTCGCCGGCGTGCAGCTTGCCCTCGGAGGGGCTGCCCTTGACCACGGTGGCGACGATCACTCGGGCGGAGACCGGGATGCCGAGCTGCTTGAGGGCGGCCACCTTGGCGCTCTCCTGCGACTGGCTGAACTCCTCGGCGTTCTCCTGCGTGGACTCCCGGTCCGTCTTGCCGTTCGGGTACAGGTTCTCGTGCGGTACGACGATGTTGTCGCCGGCCGCCCAGCCGTACACCGCTTCCAGCAGGTTCATGTCGTAGTCCGCGCCGGTGACGCGGACCGTCGTCATGTTCAGATGCCCGGTGGTCGGGTACGTCTTGCGCCCCGAGATGTTCAGGACCGGCTCGCCGTGCGAGTCCCCGAGCGTGTTCACGGTCGGGCCCGGACTCATCTCGGAGTACGGGACCTTCATGAACACCCCTGCGCAGAGCAGGGCGAAGAGCATGAGGGTGGAAGCGAGCATCGTCGCAGTGCGGCGTGGCATGGATCGACAGTACGGGACGGCCCTGACGGGCGGCCTGCGGGGCCGGTCCGTAAGGGGCCGGGCGCCTCAGACGGCGTCGGAGCCGGAGCCGGAGTGCGCGTCCGCCTTCGCCCGGGTCTGTTCGGCCTTGCCCATCGCTTCCCGGAATCTCGCGTATCCCGCGAGCTCGGATATGTCACCGGATGTACGGTCGCGTGCCGCCCAGCTGCCCCATATCGCCGCTCCGACCGCGGCGAACAGCGGAATCAGCAACCACGCCAGTGACGCCATGGGCGTGCCTCCTACCCCGAAGTACGTGTTGTTGGTGGCTTCAACGCTGGTACCCGGGAGGGGGTTACGCAAATCGAGGGCGTGTTGCGCGTCCGAATGGGGCAAAACGAGCGGTCTGGCAGGGTCAGCAGGCGCCGACCCACTCCTCCGTACCGTCCGCGAACGTCTGGTGCTTCCAGATCGGAACCTCGTGCTTGAGGTCGTCGATCAGCATCCGGCAGGCCTCGAAGGCCTCGCCCCGGTGCGGGCAGGAGACGGCCACGACGACCGCGAGGTCGCCGACGGCGAGATCGCCGACACGGTGGACGGCGGCGAGGGCCCGGACCGGGTACTTCGCCACGACGCGCTCGGCGACGCGGCGCATCTCGGCCTCGGCCGACGGATGGCAGGAGTAGCCGAGCTGGTCGACGTCCGCTCCGCTGTCGTGGTTGCGCACCGTGCCGACGAAGAGCGTCGTACCACCCGTCGCGTCGTCGCCGACGGCCTGGAAGACCTCGTCGATCGAGAGCGGGGTGTCACGGATTTCGAGCAGCCGGATCGGGTCCGAAGCGGCCTGCTCGCCGGGGTGGTCGAAGTGCGGTGCCATACCTTCCATCGTGCCCTAGCCGCTGACGCGGCGGAATAGCCGATTCGCCAGGGCCACACCCCCGCCCTTGGGAGCCTCCTACCAATCCGGCCCCGCCGGCTTCGGGGCGCGGGTCCGGGGCGGAGCCCCGGGACCCGTCAGATCCCCCGGCGCCTGCGGGCCGCGCGGACCACGGCGGCGGCGCCCAGCAGCGCGACCGTCGCACCCGCCGCACCCGCCGCGGTGGCGTCCTTGCGCCCCAGCCTGCGACCCGCGACCGTGTGCCGGCCCGCGACCTCCTGGAGGAGCTCCGCCAGCACCTCCTCGTTGGTCCAGCGCGGCCGCCAGCCCGCCGCGTGCAGCCCGCTGACGCTGACCACCCACGGATGCATCGTGTACGCCAGGTCCCCGGCCGGGGACGGGGTCAGGCCGATCCGGTGCAGCCGGGCCGCCGCGCCCAGGGCGACGGCGGACGGGAGCTCCATGCGGCGGATCCCGCTCAGCTCCTCGACCTCCTCCTGCTCCAGCCAGCCCTCGCAGCCCACCGCCAGCTCGCCCTCGACCTTCTCCAGCGCCGCGTACTCCAGCGCGCTGACCAGGTCCTCCACGTGGCAGAACTGCCAGGTCGGGCGGGACCCGGCCACCACCAGCAGGCGCGGGGACTCGAAGTACCGGGTCAGCGCGGTGTCCGTGCCGCCGACCAGCACGGCCGGGCGGACCACGGTGACGTTCAGGCCGGGGTGGGCGCGCGGCGCCCGGCGGCCCAGGCGCTCGATCTCCAGCAGGTCGCCGACGCCGGTCGCCTCGGCGGTGGCCCGCAGCTCGGCGTCCTCGGAGAGCGGGATGTCGTTGTCCGGCAGGGCCCCGTAGACCATCGCCGAGGTGCAGAGCACGACCCGGTGCACGCCGGCCGCCGCGGCGGCGGTGAGCACGGTCTGGGTCCCCCGCACGTTGTACGCCGTACGGGCCGCCGGGTCCGTCTCCAGGTCGAGGTCGAGCGCCAGGTGCACGACGACGTCCGCGCCGCGCAGTTTCTCGGCGATCGCGGGGTCCCGTACGTCCAGGAGGTGCCACTGCGCGGCCGCGCAGTCCCCGCGCCGCTCGTCGATCGCGACGACCTGCTTGACCTCGTCGGACGCGGCCAGCCTGCTCACCAGCGCGGCGCCGACACCCGACGCGGCGCCGGTCACGGCGATCACGGGGCTGCGCCGCACGGAACCGTCCGGGTTTCGCGGCTGGCGAACGCCCTGGGCGCCGTCACCGTGCTCAGCGCGGCTTTCGGCCTCGTGCGGCTCTCGGCCGTGCTCGTCCGAGCCGTGATTGTCCAAAGCGTGCGGATCTGGGGAACTCACCAGGCGTCTCCAGCGGTTGTCTTCAGTAGGGACGCGCCGTGACGCGTACCTACCAGGTGATGTCCATCCTGCCGCAGCCCGGGAGTCGACGGAGCACCGAGCCCGGAAGCGGGTCTGGTGTCTACGCTGGGTGGTGTCGTCCGACCATTGCCCGCCGGCCCCCGCCGGCGGCCCTACGAGCCGAGGAAACCCGTGAGCGACACCCCATTCGGATTCGGCCTTCCGCCTGAGGAGCCGGACAACGGCGACGAAGGCAAGAAGAAGGGCAATCAGGGAGGTCAGGGCGGCCCGAATCCGCTCGGTTTCGGCGCGGGCCTGCCCGGCGGCGCCGGCGGCCCGGGCGGCGCCGACAACCCGTTCGCGGCGATGTTCGGCTCGATGAACCCGAACGACCTGGGCGCGGCCTTCCAGCAGCTCGGCCAGATGCTGAGCTACGAGGGCGGCCCGGTCAACTGGGACATGGCCAAGGACATCGCCCGCCAGACCGTGGCGCAGGGCACCTCGGACGGGGTCAAGGACGCCAGCGTCGGCATCGCCGAGAAGTCCGCGGTCGAGGAGGCCATGCGCCTCGCCGACCACTGGCTGGACGACGTCACCTCGCTGCCGTCGGGCGCCGCGACGGCCGTCGCGTGGAGCCGCGCCGAATGGGTCGAGGCGACCCTCCCGGTGTGGAAGGAGCTCGTGGACCCGGTCGCCGAGCGCGTCGGCGCGGCCATGGGCGGCGTCCTGCCCGAGGAGATGCAGGCCATGGCGGGCCCGCTGCTCGGCATGATGCGCTCCATGGGCGGGGCCATGTTCGGCCAGCAGATCGGCCAGGCCGTGGGCACCCTCGCGGGCGAGGTCGTCGGCTCGACCGACATCGGCCTGCCGCTGGGACCGGCCGGCAAGGCCGCCCTGCTGCCGCTGAACATCGAGAGCTTCGGCAAGGACCTGAGCGTCTCCTCGGACGAGGTCCGGCTGTACCTGGCGCTGCGCGAGGCCGCCCACGCGCGTCTCTTCGCGCACGTGCCGTGGCTGCGCTCGCACCTCTTCGGCGCGGTCGAGGGGTACGCGCGGGGCATCAAGGTCGACACCTCCAAGCTGGAGGACGTGGTCGGCCAGCTCGACCCGTCGAATCCGGAGCAGCTGCAGGAAGCCCTCCAGGGCGGCATGTTCCAGCCGCAGGACACCCCCGAGCAGAAGGCCGCGCTGGCCCGCCTGGAGACGGCGCTCGCGCTGGTCGAGGGCTGGGTCGACGCGGTCGTGCACGAGGCGGCCAAGCCCCGGCTGACCTCGGCGGACGCCATGCGCGAGACCATGCGCCGGCGGCGTGCCTCCGGCGGCCCGGCCGAGCAGACCTTCGCGACGCTGATCGGGCTGGAGCTGCGGCCGCGCCGGCTGCGCGACGCCTCGCGGCTGTGGGCCTCGCTCACCGACGCGCGCGGCGTGGACGGGCGCGACGGGCTGTGGGAGCACCCGGACATGCTGCCGACCGCCTCCGACCTGGACGACCCGGACGGGTTCGTGCACCGCGAGCAGCTGGACTTCTCCGAGATCGACAAGATGCTCGGCGAGGCCGCCCAGAAGCGCGAGCAGGACGGCGAAGACGAGAAGTGAGCCTGCACGACGACGCGGCGGCGGTCCTGAAGGCGTACGAGGACCAGCCCGAGCTGCGCGACCTGTATCTGGAACACCTGGCCGCGCACCCGGACGGGGTCTACAAGCCCTGCCGTGCCGGTCACATCACGGGCAGCGCGCTGGTGATCGACCCGGCGCGGGGCCGCGTACTGCTGACCCTGCACAAGAAGCTCGGCATGTGGCTGCAGATGGGCGGGCACTGCGAGCCCGGTGACACCACGCTCGCCGGGGCCGCCCTGCGCGAGGCCGTCGAGGAGTCGGGCATCGCCGACGGGCTGACGCTGCTGCCCGGCGGTCCGGTGCGCCTCGACCGGCATCCGATCCCGGCGCCGTGCAACTGGCACCTGGACGTGCAGTACGCGGCGCTGGCGCCCGCCGAGGCGGTCGAAGCGATCAGCGACGAGTCGCTGGACCTGCGCTGGTTCCCGTACGAGGAGGTGGCGGCGGTGGCCGACACCTCGGTCGTGCGGCTTCTGGAGGCGACCCGGGCGCGGCTCTGACCCCGGCACGGGACATGCGGAAGAGGGGCGGCTCCGCCGATGCGGAGCCGCCCCTCTTCCGTTTCCGTGCGCCTGTGCCGGATCAGTTCCAGGCGTTGTTCTGGTTCTGGGCGTGGGCGCCCTGCTGGCCCACGCCGAACTGCGCGGCCGCGCCCTGGCCGATCTGGGCGTTCTGCGGCGGGAGCACCTCGCTGGGCTGGACCAGCGCGAAGCCGGTGCCGAGGAAGCTGAGCTCCCAGCCCTCGCCGGTGTTGCCGCGCCGCCGCCAGACTCCGGTGGAGTGCGTCTGGGCCTGCATCTGCACGCGCAGCGAGGTGGACCAGGCGACGATGGCGTCCGCGTCGGCGTTGACGTACTTGTCAGGCGTGACCTGCATCATCAGCGGCTGCCCGGAGGTCATCAGCGCGACCTTGCCGCGTCCGGTGATGTTGAGCTGGTACTTGCCGGAGCCGGAGATCCCGTACTGGCTGTCCACCGCGATGACCTCGGTGTGCAGGCTCGAGTCGAGGGCCAGTACGTAGCTGCTGTCGACGGTGAGGCCCTCCTGGTCCACGTCCAGGACGTGCACGTACTGCGCCAGGTTGGCCAGGTAGACCGTGCCCTGGCCGGAGCAGCGCATCAGGTCCAGGCCCTCGCCGGTGCGGCGGCGGGCGTTTCGCTGGGTGGCGCTCTGGTACTCGCCGTCGAAGTCGATGATCCCCTGGTAGGCGACCATGGCGCCCTTGCGGGCGAGCACGTCGTCGGAGCCGCTCAGCGAGACCCGCAGCAGCTGCGGGTTCTGGACGGCGTACCGCTCCTGGGACTGCGCCTCGGCGTGGGCGAAAAGTGAGCTCTGCATGATGTGCCTTCTCCCCCTCAGCCCCGGGCCCGGAGCCGGTCGGTGCTGTCCTCGCTGGGCTGTACGACGACGATGCCCTGGCCGGAGAAGGCCATCTGGTAGGCCTCCCCGCTGCCCCGGCCGATCAGCGACGAGGCCTTGAAGCTGCTCTTCCCCTTGACCTTGAGGTTCGGGGACCAGGCGACGAGCGCGTCGGGGTCGACGAACGTCTCGTCCTCGCCGCGCCCGCAGTCGACCACGATCGGGGTACCGCGGGAGGTGATGGCGACCCAGCCGGTACCGGCGACCGACACGTTGAAGAGTCCCTGGCCGGCGAACTTGGCCATGCCCTTGACCCGCTCGACGCCCCACTGGAGGTGGGCGTCGAAGGCGAGGAGGTTGGTGCCGTTGACGGACAGGGAGTCGTTGTTGAGGTTGATGACGACGACGTCCGCGCCGTAGTCGGCGAGGTAGAGCAGGCCGTCGCCCGTGCACTTCATCAGCGGGGCGCCCTCGCCGGTGAGCCACTGCGAGGCCATCTGGCGGACGGCCGGCGGATTGGGCTCGTACTGCACGAAGCCCTCGTAGGCGACCATCGATCCGGTGCGCGCGAAGAGGTCCTGGCCGCTCTGCATGGCGACCTTGAGCATGGACCGGCCGTGGTTCTCCATGCGGGCCGTGACGGGAGTCGGGGCGTAGCCCGCGAGCTGCTGGTTCATTGCGTTCATGGCATTCATGTGGGGCTCCCTCAGACCTCGTACGGCTGAACGACGATGAAGTTGCCGGGGGCTCCGCGGAACTGGAGGTTCACGGTCTCCCCGCTGTGGCCGGGGTAGGCGTTGCGGCGCAGCCGGACCTGGCTGGAGATGATCACCTGGGCGGCGGACGACCACGCGACGATGGCGTTGCTGTCGGCGAAGGTGGTCGGGGTGACGGGCAGGACGACGGGCACGCCGTGCGTCTTGACGATCACCGTGCCGGTGCCCTGGAACTGCATGGTGAACAGCGCGCCGCCGGGGATGCCGTGGCCCTCGATGCGGCGGACCTCGTGCTGGAGCGACTCGTCGAAGGCGAGAACGCTCTCGGCGGAGACGCAGATGCCGTCGCCCTGGAGCTCGATGGCGTGCAGGTGGGCGCCGCCCTCCGCGAGGAAGACCTGGCCGCGGCCGGTGCAGCGCATCAGCTGCATCTCCTGGCCGGTGGCGTTGCCGACGACGCGGCCGGCGAAGCCCGCGCCCTTGTAGCTGAAGTCGACCTTGCCCTGGTAGAGGACCATGCTGCCCTGGCGGGCGAGGACGGCCTGCCCGCCCATCGACAGGTCGACCCGCATGAGCTGCTGGTTCTGCGGGGTCCAGCGGACGCCCGTCGGGGCTTCCTTGTACGGCTGGAGCGCGGCGGCGAGACCGGCGCCGGCGGCGGGCACCGCCTGCGCGGGCTGGCCGTAGCCGGGCTGCTGGCCGTACGGGGGCTGCTGCTGGCCGGGGAACTGGCCGGGAGGCGCTCCGGGGACCTGGCCGTACGAGGGCTGCGGCTGCTGCCCGTACGGCGCGGGGGCCGGGGCGGGCGGCGGGACCTGGCCGTACGCGGGCTGCGGCGGCTGGCCGTAGGGCGCGGGGGCCGGCGGGGCCAGGGGGGCGCCCATCGGCGCGGCCATGGTGGGCGCCGCGTGGACGGGCTGCTGGTACTGCGCCGGGGCGGGGACCGGGGTCTGAGGCGGCGCGCCGGCCGGGGCTCCGAAGGCCGGGGCGGGGGCCGGGTGCCGGCCTTGTGCGGGCGCTCCGAAGCCGGGCGCGGGCGCGGCGGCCTGCGGCGGCGGGGCGAAGCCGGGCGCGCCGGCAGGGGCCTGCGCCTGCGGCGCGGGCTGCTCCTCCTCGGCGACCTCGCCGCCGAAGTTCTGGAGCAGCGCGCCGAGACCGCCGTCGAAGCCCTGGCCGACGGCGGCGAAGCGCCACACGTCCTTGAGGTAGAAGTCGCCGATCATCAGCGCGCGCTCGGTGGTGAACTCCGAGCCTGTGAAGGTGTACCGGACGACCTCCTCGCCGCCGGCCACGATCCGGATGTAGCCCGGGCCGATCTGCGACATCTGGCCGGCGCCGTCGATCGAGGCGGCGAAGGAGAGCTTGTGGATGTTCGCCGGAATGCGGTCCAGGGTCACCCGGAAGGATTCCGCGTCACCGGCTTGGGCGCCGAGCTGCTGGATGGACTCCTCCGGCGACTTCGGCTGGTTGAAGAAGACGAAGTACCGGTCGTCCGAGAGCTGCTCGTTCGCGTCGAGGCCGAAACAGCTGATGTCGATGGCAAGTCCGGGCCCGGCGATCTGGACACCCACGTAGAGGTCCGTGCCCGCCGTCAGATCGCTGATTTTGGCCTTGTGACCGCGTTGGAATTCCCTGGCCATACGTAAGACCGTCCCCCATCCCGACTGTGAATGCGTGCCGCTCAGGCTAACGGCAACCGCGGACATCCGGCCAAGTCGGTACCGACCCGGTACATATCACGGGGTGTGACATCACCGGCAATTGCGGATCATTCATCCTGAGCGGACGGGACCTTCGGAAGGCGCTCGGCGGCGACGACGCCTTCGAGGTAGCCGCGGGCCCGCTCGGTGCGCGGGTACGCCTCGAGCAAGGCCCAGAAGCCGGGGCCGTGACCGGGCACGAGGAGGTGGGCCAGCTCGTGCAGCAGCACGTAGTCGACGACGTACTCCGGCATCCCCTGGAGGCGGTGCGAGAGCCGGATACTGCCCTCGGCCGGGGTGCAGGAGCCCCAGCGGGTGTTCTGGTTGGTGACCCAGCGGACCGTTCGGGGGCGGGCGCGGGCGCCGAAGTACTGCTCGGACAAACGCTCGGCCCGCTCGGTGAGTTCCGCGTCCCCCAGGGTGCGCTTGCTCTCCTGCGCCGCGAGTTTGTCGAGCATGACGCCCACCCAGCGCTGCTCCTCGGCCTCGGACATCCGGGCAGGGATGAGGACGACCGTACGATCACCCTCGCGGTAGGCGGATACGGTCCTGCGGCGGCGTGCGCTCCGGCGGACTTCGACGGCGCGCTGCGGTGGATCGGCGGACACGCCACGACGGTACCCGCTCGCCATGGCGGAAGTCCCGCCCCTCGGGGCTCGAACGTGATCGATTCGCGGCCGCCCCAGCGAGAACCCCAATCATCCCTCTCATATGCCGAATACCCCTTGCCTGTGGACAAACTTTCACGCGCCTTTCGAGGGCCGGGCAGTCTTGCGGAAAGCGGCGCGGGACGACGCGGCGCGTGAATCGGGGAGGACCGCGATGTATCCGAAGGTGAAGCCCGCATTGGCCCGGGCATGGCGGGACACGCAGACGGTGCAGTTCGGGGTGACGCCCGCTCACGCGGTCGTCCTCGGCCCGGTGGACACGGCCACGGGCACGCTCCTCGACCTGATCGACGGGACCCGGGGCATGGAGCTGCTGCGCACGCAGGGCAAGGGGATGGGGCTTCCGGACGGGCGGGTCGACGAGGTGGTGCGGCGCCTGGCGGCGGCCGGGCTGCTCGACGACGCCACCGCGGGCGGCCCGCGCGCCCAGGCCGTGCGGGACCGGCCGCAGACCCTGGACCGGCTGGGCCCGGACCTGGGCTCGCTGTCCCTGGTCCACCCCCGGCCGGGCGGGGACTTACGGGGTGTGGCCGCCCGTCGGGGGATACGGGTCCAGGTGCGCGGGAGCGGCCGGGTGGGCGGGGTCATCGCCTCGGTCCTGGCGGGAGCGGGCATCGGCCGGGTCGACGTGCTCGACGGGGGCCGCGCCCAGCCCGCGGACGTGGCACCGGGCGGGCTGGGCCCCGGCAGCGTGGGCAGGCTGCGCGCCGAGGCCGCGCGAACGGCGGTCCGGGAGGCGGCCCCCGGCCGTGGGCCGCGGACCGGGGAGAGCGGCGGGCCGGAGCCGGGGCTGTCGCTGGTGGTGGTCGCGCCCCGGGACGGACTGCAGTCCTGGGCCCCGGATCCGCAGAGCGCGGCCGACTGGGTCGCCACCGGCACCCCTCATCTGTACGCGGGGGTGCTGGAGGGGACCGGGCTGGTGGGGCCGCTGGTGCTCCCCGGAGCCACGGCCTGCGCCGGGTGCATGGAGCGCGACCGGGTGGACCGGGATCCTGCCTGGCCGCGGATGCTGGTCCAGTGGCGCTCGGCCCATCGCCGCCGGAGCGTCGGGGCCTGCGATCTGGGCCTGTCCACGGCGGTGGCCGGCCTGGCCGCGGCCCACGCGCTGTCCTTCCTCGACGGGGAACTGCCCGCCTCCACCGCCACCCGTTGGGAGGCCTCCCTCCCCGGCCTTCACTGGCAGCCGACCCCGGTCCTCCTCCACCCCGACTGCCCGTGCGGCTCGAGTGGACGGCCCGAGCCTGTCGCGGTGGGATCGACCGCGGGACCCCCGCTTGGAACGGCAGCGGGATCGGGCTCCGGGACGCGGAGAGGGCCATGACAGGATTGCCCGTGGCCGAGGTGCCGTCCGAAGGCCGTCGGGGCTCTCCCGAAGCGCCGCTTGCGGCTCAGCTGTCTGGGAACTGGAGGGGCGTATGTCTGATCTTCCCCGGAAGGCGGTCACCCGTACCGTCAAGCTGGCCGCGCTGCCACTGGGCATCGCGGGCCGGGCGACGTGGGGTCTCGGCAAGCGCATCGGGGGCAAGTCGGCGGAGATCGTGGCCCGCGAGCTCCAGCAGCGCACCGCCGAGCAGCTGTTCCGCGTGCTGGGCGAGCTGAAGGGGGGCGCCATGAAGTTCGGGCAGGCGCTCTCGGTCTTCGAGTCGGCCCTGCCCGAGGAGGTCGCCAGTCCCTATCGGGCGGCGCTGACGAAGCTTCAGGAGGCGGCCCCGCCGCTGCCCGCGGCGACCGTTCACCAGGTGCTGGCGGAGCGGCTCGGCGCGGACTGGCGGGACCTGTTCGAGGAGTTCGAGGACAAGCCGTCCGCGGCGGCCTCGATCGGGCAGGTGCACCGGGCGGTGTGGCACGACGGCCGACAGGTGGCGGTCAAGGTCCAGTACCCGGGGGCCGGCGAGGCGCTGCTGTCGGACCTGAAGCAGCTGGGCCGGTTCGCGGGACTGCTGGGACCGCTGATCCCGGGCATGGACATCAAGCCGCTCATCAAGGAGTTGCGCGACCGGGTCTCGGAGGAGCTGGACTACGAGCTCGAGGCCGAGGCGCAGCGCACGCACGCGGACGCCTTCGACGGCGACGAGGACGTGTTCGTACCGGACGTCGTGCACCAGGGCGACCAGGTGCTGGTGACCGAGTGGATGGAGGGGACTCCGCTGTCGGAGGTGATAGCCGACGGCACCCAGGAGGAGCGCGACCGCGCCGGGCAGCTGCTGGCCCGGTTCCTCTTCTCCGGCCCCGCCCGCACCGGTCTGCTGCACGCCGATCCGCACCCGGGCAACTTCCGGCTGGTGTCGGGGGCGGACGGCCGGACGCGGCTGGGCGTACTGGACTTCGGGACGGTCGACCGGCTGCCGGGCGGCTGGCCCAAGCCCATAGGCCGCTCACTGCGGCTGACGCTGGCCGGTGACTCCGAGGGGGTTTACGGGCATCTGCGCGGCGAGGGGTTCGTGCGCGAGTCCATCGAGCTGGATCCCGACGCGGTGCTCGACTACCTGAAGCCGATGCTCGAGCCCGCCGAGGCCGATGAGTTCACCTTCACCCGGCCGTGGCTGCGCGGCCAGGCGGCGCGGATCGCCGATCCCCGCTCCCCCGCTCACCAGTTGGGGCGCCAGATAAATCTGCCGCCTTCGTACCTGCTGATCCACCGGGTGACGCTGAGCACGATCGGCGTGCTGTGCCAGCTGGGTGCGACGGTCCGCCTCCGCGACGAACTGGAGTCCTGGCTCCCCGGGTTCCTGCCCGACGAGGGCTGAGCCGGCCGGCCGCGTCCCCCTCGGGGTGCGGCCGGCGCTCACCACCAGGCGGAGTCGAGACGGCCCTCGATGGCGCGGAGGTTGGCGCGCGCGCAGTCGACGCAGAAGTACTGTCTGGTCCCGTTCTCCACGGAGCAGGTCCAGGTGGGCGGGGCGCCGGCCGGGGACTGGGCGCCGCAGCGCGCGCAGACGACGGGCGGGGCCTCGGTTCCCGGCGGGGCCGGGCGGGGCTTCGGCTGGTCCACCTCCAGACGATATCGCCGCGAGGGGGTGCAGGGCTTCCGCAACGCACCGGGGGGACCGGTCCGTTCGGACCGGTCCCCCCGGGCTTCGCGGCGGGAGCCGAAGCTCCTCGCCGCCTGTGGCGCTCTCAGTGCATGACGGCCATGGCCAGCGCGCGGCGGGCGCGCAGCGAGACGCGCTCGGCTCGCCTCTGCATGCGCCGCGCGGCGACCACGCGCAGGGCGCGACGCTCGACGTCGACCTCACGCATACGGTCGGCCATATGGGCACGAGCCAGGGCTTCTGGGATGAGTTGCATTTCGCGGGTCCTGTTCTGACGCGAGGTGATCGCGCCGGAAGTGATGAAGTCTGCGGTGGCGGAGCCGTGCGGCTGCTCGCTCGTGGTGGCGTGGGGGGACATGAGGGCCTGCTTCAGGGGGTCGCGCGTGAGGGGGCGGTCGATGGTTCCGTTGGCGGTCATGCCGCGACAACCGGGTTCTTGCGCGGACGGCCACGGGGGCGCTTCCGGGCTACGACGACGCCCTGGACGAAGAGCTCGCCACCCCAGACACCCCAGGGCTCGCGGCGCTCGAGCGCACCGGCGAGGCAGGCCTCGACCAGCGGGCAGGTGCCGCAGAGGGACTTCGCGTACTCGACGTCCGCCGGGGACTCGGCGAAGAAGACCTCGGGGTCGTAGGTACGGCAGGCGACGGGTACGCCGAGGTTCTCGATGGCGTCGTCGAGCGCGGTCAGCGCGGTGAGGGGAGTCAAGGTGGAGTCCTCCGGGACTGCGGGCGGGGAGAGGGTCTGGGTCTTCGGTACGGACGGGGCGTGCGCTTCGAGTTGCACGGTGTTTTCTTCCTCGTCTTGGTCGTCTAGTCGTTCCGGCCGGTCGGCCGGGGCGGCTGGGTTACGTCGTCACACCGACTGGTCCTGCCAGTCCCGCGGCCCCTTCGCTTCGTCGTCCCCTGTTCGGGGACAAACAGAAGGGCCGCGGATCCCTGGTGGGGTTCCGCGGCCCTGGAGGCGCCGGCCTGATCATGCGATCAGACTGGATCACTCCAGGGTTCGAGCCCACGGAAGGCCCACATCAGGTGGTGCTGCTGCTTCGTCTGCTTCGTCTGGGATCCGGCACCGGCTGCGGCCGCGAACCCATAGGCGCCATGCGCCTGGGCTTCTGCTGCCAGTACTGCCACCGGCGCCTGGGTCGGTCGCTCATTGCGCTCACTGACCAGCAGCGCGGCGGGCGCGGCGGCCAGGACAGGGCTGTCGGCGATGCAAATCGCGGACAGACCGGTACCCGTGAGCGGAAGGAGCGAGGAGGAGCCGAGCGTGCAGGAAGCGGCAACCGAGCGATCGGTCATTTTGGTGGTCGTCATGGAGCTGGTCACTGGTCTCGCCTCCTCTCGGCGTCTCGGGGACTCGGCCCGGAGGCCTCGTCCCATGCGTATTCGGGTAAGTACAGCACGGATCCCGGGCTTCGGAGAAGCCACCGTTTCCGTTGCTAAGAACCTATGGGGATTCGCTGGGCATGTGCAAACTATTTTTCCGACGAGTTTCTACGCGTCGTCAGAATCTGCCCCCTCGGGCTCCTCACCTGCGCAGATGGCGAGCACGTCGGCCCCGTACCGCTCGAGCTTGCGACCGCCCACGCCGGAGATCATCGAGAGCTCTCCCGGCTCGGCGGGCGTGGCCTCCGCGATCGCCATCAGCGTCTTGTCCGTGAAGACGCAGTAGGCGGGCATGCCCTGCTCCTTCGCCTGGACGGCGCGCCAGTCGCGGAGCCGCTCGTAGAGTCCTTCGTCCATGTCCGAGGGGCAGTCCTCGCAGCGCATCAGCTTCAGCTCGCCGGCCTCGGTCAGCGTCTTGCCGCAGACCCGGCACAGGACCGGGCCTCGGCGGCCGCGCTTGCGGACGCCGAGGGCCTCGGCCGCGCCGCCCGCCTTGGTTCCCGGGGCCACGGAGCCCGGCCGCAGGCCGTTCAGGAAGCGGCTGGGGCGTCGGGAGCTCCGGCCGCCCGGAGCCCGGGAGAGGGCCCAGGAGAGCGTCAGGTGGTGCCGGGCCCGGGTGACGCCGACGTAGAGCAGCCGGCGCTCCTCCTCGACCTGCTCGTCGGTCTTGGCGTAGGTGATCGGCATCATGCCGTCGGTCAGGCCGGCGAGGAACACCGCGTCCCACTCCAGGCCCTTGGCCGCGTGCAGCGAGGCGAGGGTGACGCCCTGGACGGTCGGGGCGTGCTGGGCGGCCTTGCGCTCGTCCAGCTCGACGGTCAGGTCGGACAGGGTGGCGGCCGGCCGGGCGCGGGCGAAGTCCTCGGCGAGACGGACCAGCGCGGCCAGCGATTCCCACTGGTCGCGCACGGCGCCGGAGCCTGCGGGCGGCTCGCTGGTCCAGCCGGTGGAGCTGAGCACGGCCCGGACCTGGGAGCCGAGCTCCACGACGTCGTCGAGCAGCGGGTCGTTGCCGCCGGAGCGGGCCGCTCCGCGCAGCGCGAGGATCGCCTTCTGCACTTCGCCCCGCTCGAAGAAGCGCTCGGCTCCGCGCAGCTGGTACGGCACCGAGGCGTCGGCGAGGGCCTGCTCGTAGACCTCGGACTGGGCGTTGATGCGGTAGAGCACGGCGATCTCACCCGCCGGGACGCCGGCGGCGATGAGGTCCCGGATCCTGCGGGCGACGCCCTCGGCCTCGGCGGGCTCGTCGGGGTACTCGGCGTAGACCGGATCGGGGCCGGGCTCGCGCTGGGAGATCAGCTCCAGGCGGTGCTCGGCGGCCCGGCCCTTGGCCTGGTTGAGCAGGCCGTTGGCGAGGTGGACCACCTGGGGGGTGGAGCGGTAGTCGCGGACCAGCTTGACCACGGTGGCCTGCGGGTACTTGGTGCGGAAGTTCAGCAGGTGGTCGGGGGTGGCGCCGGTGAACGAGTAGATCGTCTGGCTGGCGTCGCCGACGACGCAGAGGCTGTCGCGCTCGCCGAGCCAGAGGTCCAGCAGCCGCTGCTGGAGCGGGCTGACGTCCTGGTACTCGTCGACCACGAAGTGCTGGTACTGGGTGCGGATCTGCTCGGCGATGTCGTGGCGGTCCTGCAGGATGCCGACGGTGAGGAGCAGCACGTCCTCGAAGTCGATCATGCCTCGGTCGCGCTTGAGCTGCTCGTACGTCCCGTAGATCTGGGCGATCTCGGCCAGGTCCCGGGGGGCCTCCCGGCCGGACTTGAGAGCGGCCGCGGGATAGTCGGCGGGCACGGTCTGGGTGACCTTCGCCCACTCGATCTCGCCCGTGACATCGCGCAGCTCGCCCCGGTCGAGGCGGATCCGGCAGCGCGCGCCCGCTTCCGCGACGAACTGGATCTTGCGCTCCAGCAGCCGCGGCACGTCGCCGCCGACCGCCTTGGGCCAGAAGTACTGGAGCTGGCGCAGCGCGGCGGAGTGGAACGTGCGCGCCTGCACCCCGCCGGCGCCGAGCTCGCGCAGACGGCCGCGCATCTCGCCGGCGGCCCGGTTGGTGAAGGTGACGGCCAGCACGCTCGCCGGCATCAGCTGCCCGGAGCGGACCCCGTAGGCGATGCGGTGGGTGATCGCCCGGGTCTTGCCGGTGCCCGCGCCCGCCAGCACGCACACCGGCCCGCGCAGGGTCGTCGCGACCTCGCGCTGCTCCGGGTCCAGGCCCAGGAGCACCGCGTCGGCCGAGTCGGCGCCGGCCGTGGAGGATGAGGAGTGCGTTGCTGGTGTCACCCCGCCATGCTGCCAGGTCTCGTGAGGAGGGCGGGAAATCCGTCCACAGGCCGCGCGCTTTCGTCCTACCGGAACATCGTCGTACCGGAGAAGGGTCCGTCGTGCGTGCCGGAGCCCGCGCCGGAGCCGGATCCTGCGGGCGGGAATGGCCGCGCGGTCCCGTACGTTCGACTACTCGGACCAACGAGCACCCCACGAATGGAGAGCGCAGCATGCAGGACACGGGCACGGTCACGATGTACAGCACGACCTGGTGCGGCTACTGCCGCCGGCTGAAGAGCCAGCTCGACCGCGAGGGCATCGCCTACACCGAGATCAACATCGAGCTCGACCCGGAGTCCGCGGCGTTCGTGGAGAAGGCGAACGGCGGCAACCAGACGGTTCCCACCGTGCTCGTGAAGTCCTCTGTCGGCAGCGAGTCGGTCATGACCAACCCGTCGCTGGCCCAGGTCAAGCAGGCCCTCGCCGTCTGACCCGCGCCCGACCCGGCATCGCGCACGTCACACACGTCCTGGATGTCACGCTCGTCACACACGTCACGCGCGTAACTAGAGAAGGGCCCCCGCCAGAAGGCCCCCGCCAGAAAGGCCCCCGCCCCGGCGGGGGCCTTCTGCTGATCCCGGCTATGCCTTCGGCTTCGGCAGCGGCTCGCCGTACCAGAGCTCGACCAGTCGGGCCGCGATGGAGATGCCCGCCGGCGGGAGCACCTCGCCGGACTCGATCGCCGCGCGCAGGTCCGCGCGGGAGAACCAGCGGGCCTCCTGGATCTCCTCGCCGTCGACCGTGATCTCGGAGGTGGTGGCGCGGGCCGTGAAGCCCAGCATCAGGCTGTACGGGAACGGCCAGGGCTGGCTGGCGACGTAGTCGACCTCGCCGACCCGGACGCCCGCCTCCTCCCACACCTCGCGGATCACGGACTGCTCGATCGACTCGCCCGGCTCCACGAACCCGGCCAGCGTCGAGAAGCGCCCCTCCGGCCAGTGCACCTGGCGGCCCAGCAGCGCCCGGTCCTGCTCGTCCGTGACCAGCATGATCACGGCCGGGTCGGTGCGCGGGTAGTGCTCGGCGCCGCAGCCCGGGCAGCGGCGGATGTGCCCGGCCGCCGCGACCACGGTGCGCTCGCCGCAGCGGGAGCAGAAGCGGTGCATGCGCTGCCAGTTCTCCAGCGCCACCGCGTGCACCACCAGCCCGGCGTCCCGCGGGGAGAGCAGCATCCCGGCCTCGCGCAGACCCGCCGGGCGGGCCGACTGGTCCATCCGGCCGGGCAGCGAGTCCTTCTGGAGCGCGAAGTACCGTACTCCGTCCTCGTCGGTGCCCAGGAAGTACCGGTGGGTCTCGGTGACCGGGGCCTCGAAGGCCGGGGTCGTCACGATGCCGGTGCCGCCGTCGGGGGTGTCGTCGATCAGGACCTGGCCGCCCGAGACGACGAAGACGCGGGTGCTCGGGTGGCTCCAGGCGGCGGCGAGCCACGCCTCGTCGAGGCGGTGGTGCGCGGCGCGGTCTATTCTGCTGGGCGCGGCGAGCGAGATCGGGCGCTTTGACTCGGTATGGGTGCTCACAGGTACTTCCAACTCCCCCGGTGGTGGGACACAGGCAGGCTCAGCAGGACGGTGTGCGGCGGGCGGTGACGGCGGCGGGTGGCTCAGGCGGGCCGGCGGCTCAGGCGGGTCCGGCCGGCTTCCAGTGGGCGGCCAGGTCGCCCCAGAGGTACGCCGTCGTCTCGACTCCCTTGGCGAGCAGGTCGAGCTCCACCTTCTCGTTCGGCGAGTGCCAGCCGTCGGAGGGTACGGAGATCCCGAGGAAGAGGACAGGGGCGTCCAGCACGTCCTGGAGGTCCGCCGCCGGCCCCGAACCGCCCTCGCGGGTGAACCGGATCTTCTGGCCGAAGGCCCGGCCCATGGCCCGGACGACCGACTGCAGCGCCGGGTGGTCCAGCGGGGTCAGGCACGGCCGGGTGGGGGCGCCGAAGGTGATGGAGTGTCGGATCCCGGCCGGGACGCGCTCCGCGACCCAGTCCTTGACGGCGGCCTCGACCTCGTACGGGTCCTGCCCGGAGACCAGGCGGAACGACAGCTTCAGGTGCGCGGAGGCGGGCACGATGGTCTTGCCGCCGGGGCCCTGGTAGCCGCCGCCGATGCCGTTGACCTCGGCGGTCGGGCGGGCCCAGACGCGCTCCAGCGTGGAGTAGCCCGCCTCGCCCGCGGCCGCGTACGACTTGGCCGTACGGAGCCACTCGCTCTCGTCGAAGGGGAGCTCGGCGATCAGCTCGCGCTCGGCGTCCGTGAGCTCGGCGATGTTGTCGTAGAAGCCGGGGATCGTGACCCGTTCGTCCGCGTCGTGCAGGGCCGCGACGAGGCGGGCCGCGACGGTGGCGGGATTGGGCACGGCGCCGCCGAAGGCACCCGAGTGGATGTCCTGGTCGGGGCCGTGCAGGTCGATCTCGCAGTCGGCCACGCCGCGCATGCCGGTGCAGACGGTGGGGGTGGTCTCGGACCACATTCCGGTGTCGGAGACGATCACGATGTCGGCGGCGAGGCGCCGCGCCTCGCGCTCGACCAGGTCACGGAAGTGCGGGGAGCCCGACTCCTCCTCGCCCTCGACGATCAGCTTGAGGTTGACGGCGGGGGCGGACGCGCCGGTCGCGGCGAGGTGCGCCCGGACGCCGAGGGTGTGGAAGAACACCTGGCCCTTGTCGTCGGCGGCGCCCCGCCCGTACATCCGGCCGTCCTTGACGACCGGCTCGAACGGGTCGGTGTGCCAGCCGTCGGCGAGGGCGGCGGGCTGCACGTCGTGGTGCCCGTAGACGAGGACGGTGGGGGCGGCGGGGTCCTCGCTCGGCCAGTGCGCGAAGACGGCGGGCGCGCCGGGGGCCTCTGCGGTCCCCGTCGGCCAGACCTCGGTGACCGGGAAACCGGTCTCCGCCAGCTTCGCCGCCAGCCAGTCGGCGCTGCGCCGTACGTCGTCCGCGTGCTCGGGCTGGGCCGAGACGGAGGGGATGCGCAGCCAGTCGGCGAGGTCGTCGAGGAAGGCGGCGCGGTGCCTGTCGATGTACGCGCGGACGACGCTGTCCGCCGGGGTGTCGCTCATGGACACGAGCCTAACCTTCTGTTCGATGGGTGCTTTCCGTGTCCGATTTGCCTTGGAGGATCTGCTCAAGGCGGGCGCGGCCGGGAAGGTTGCGGGGGCGGACGACGCGTCCGCTGCGGACGTGCAGGAAGGCCGCGGTGACCTCGGCGAGGGGGGTGTTCGCGGCCTCCGCCCAGGCCAGGCGGTAGACCGCGAGCTGGAGGGGGTCCGCCTCGGCGGTCCGGCCGGTCTTCCAGTCGACGATCTCGTACGTGCCGTCCGGGCCCTGGTACACGGCGTCGATCCGGCCGCGGATCACCCGGCCGGCAAGGGTCAGCTGGACCGGGACCTCCATGCGGTACGGGGTGCGGTCGGCGTACTCGCTCCGCTCGAAGGCCGCCTTGAGGGAGTCCAGATCAGCCTCGTCGGCGATGTCCTGGCCGGAGCCGGCGCCCGGCAGCTCGGTCCCGGGGTCGAGCACGTCGAGGAGCGGGAGGGGGAGCCCGTCGAAGCGGGACTCCACCCAGGCGTGGAAGCGGGTGCCCTGGCGCGCGGCGGGCTGCGGGGGCTTGGGCATGGGGCGGGCCAGGTCGCGTACGAAGCCCTGCTCGTCGGCGGCGAGGCGCAGCAGCTGGCTGGCGGAGAGCGCGGCGGGGAGCTCGACGTCGCGGACGGCCGCCCTGGCCCGGCGGAGCTCGCCCTCCAGGGCGTCGAGGTCACGGTCCCAGGAGGCGATGGCGCGGGCGTCCTCGGGGGTGAGCCCGTCGGCCGCGATGCGCGGCCCGGCCTCGGTTCGGGCCCGGTCCCCGTCCTCGGGCCACAGGTCGTCGTCCCCGGGCACGGCGGGGCGCGGCCCGGCCACGGCCCTGGTCCCGTCCCCGTGCCACAGGTCCTCCTCGGCGGGGCGCGGCCCGTCCGCGGCCCAGTCCTCGGCGCCGTCCTGCGGCCAGAGGTCGTCCGGGGCGGGCTCTTCCTCGTACGAGGGGTCCTCGCAGTCGGGGGGCCAGAGGTAGGTGTCCTCCGGGGGTGGGGGCGGGGAGGAGGCGGGGGTCAGGTGGGATTCGACCAGGGCCGCCGCCGCCCGGCGCAGGGCGAGGGACTCGGGGTCCAGCGGGAGGGGCCAGGAGTGGTCCGGGGTGGACTCCGTGGCCAGGGCCGGGTTCGCGGCGTCCGGCTCGGGGGTGTCGGCCCAGGCTTCGATCTCGCCGTGGCCCGACACGCAGTGGTCGTACAGCGCGGAGAGGAAGGCGGACGGGCCGCGCGGCTTCTTCTGCGTCGGGCCCCACCAGTGGCCGGACGCCAGGAGGAGCGAGCGGGGCCGGGTGAAGGTGACGTAGCCGAGGCGGAGCTCCTCGACGGCCTTGTGGGACTTGAGGGCGGACTTGAACGCGCGAAGGCCCTGCGAGGTCCACTCCGGGGCGGCCGGGAGGGTCGGCGCGTCGCCGCGCAGCGCGTACGGCAGGACCTTCGCGTACGAGGTCCAGGCCTCCGGGGCCTTCTCCTTCGGGAACGAGCCCGCGCACAGGTCGGGGACCACCACCACGTCCCACTCCAGGCCCTTGGACTTGTGGGCCGTGAGCACCTTGACCGTGTTCTCCCCGCCCGGCAGCGCGTGGTCCAGGCCCTTCTCGTACTGGGCGGCCGTGCGCAGGAAGGCCAGGAAGGCCAGGAGGGACGCCTCGCCGTCGAGGGAGGCGAAGCCGGCCGCCACGTCCATGAAGCTCGACAGGGTCTCCCGGCGGCGGGCGGCCAGCGCGTGCGGGGACGCTGCCAGTTCCACATCGAGGCCGGTCGTCGACAGCACCCGGTGCAGTACGTCCATCAGCGGGTCGGCGAGCGAACGCCGCAGGTCGCGCAGCTCCTGCGCCAGGTGCGCGAACCGGACCCGGGCGGCGGCGGAGAACGGCAGCCCGTCGGGGGCGGAGCCATGGCCGGAGCCCGAGCCGCGGCCGCCCGCGCCCGAGCCGTCGAGGAACGTTTCGAGCGCGTCCGCCAGCGAGACGATCTCCGCCGGGTCGACGCCCTCCACCGCCGCCGCCAGGCGGTCGTCGTCGCCGTCGCCGCCGCCCGGAGCGCGAGCGATCAGCGTGCGCGCCCGGCGGCCCAGCAGCGCCAGGTCCCGCGCGCCGATCCGCCACCGCGGCCCGATGAGCAGCCGGACCAGGGAAGCGTTGGCGCCCGGGTCCTGGAGGACCTCGCAGACGGCGATGAGGTCCGCGACCTCCGGAAGGTGCAGGAGACCGGCGAGCCCGACCACTTCGACGGGGACGTCGCGCTCGACGAGCACCGCCTGGATGCGCGCGAAGTCCCCGGCCGAGCGGCACAGTACGGCGATCTCGCGCGGCTCCGTACCCGTGCGAACCAGGTGGGCGACGGAGTCCCCGAGCCAGTCGAGCTCCTGCGCGTGGGTCTCCAGCAGCGCGCAGCGCACCGTGCCGTCGTACTCGGCGCCCGGCGCGGGGCGCAGGGCCTCGACGCCCTCGTGCATCGCGCGGAGCGGGGCGGCGAGCTCGTTGGCCAGTTCGAGGAGGCGGCCGCCGCTGCGCCGGTTCTCGCTGAGGGAGAAGCGCGTGGCGGGGTTCCCGTCGGCGTGGGGGAAGTGCTCCGGGAAGTCGTCGAGGTTGGCCACGGAGGCGCCGCGCCAGCCGTAGATGGCCTGGCAGGGGTCGCCCACGGCGGTCACCGCGTGCCCGGTGCCCCCGCCGAACAGCCCGGACAGCAGCAGCCGCTGGGCGACGGAGGTGTCCTGGTACTCGTCGAGCAGCACCACGCGGAACTCCTCGCGCAGCAGCGCCCCGACCTCGGGCCGGGTGGTGGCGAGCTGCGCGGAGAGGGCTATCTGGTCGCTGAAGTCGAGGAGGTCGCGGGAGCGTTTGGCGGCGCGGTAGCGCTCGGTCAGCTCCAGCAGTTCGAGGCGGCCGCGCACGGCCTCGGGAACCTTGCGCAGGTCGTCGTTGCTCAGCTTGGTGCCGGCGAGGACGGACAGCAGCTCCGTGTCGTACGCGCGCAGCCGCTCCGGCGGTACGAGGTGCTCGGAGAGCTCCCCGTCGAGCGCGAGCAGGTCGCTGACCAGGTCGGGAAGGGATTTGGTGAGCGCCGGATAGGGCCCCGGGGCCTCGCGGAGCACGCGGGCGGCGAGCTGGAAGCGGGTGGCGTCGGCGAGCAGCCGGGCGCTGGGCTCCAGCCCGATGCGCAGGCCGTGGTCCTTGAGGAGCTGTCCGGCGAAGGCGTGGTACGTCGAGATGCGCGGCTCGCCGCCCACCGCGTCGGCCTCGGCCGGGGAGGGGTCCGGATCGCTGATGCCGGCCCGCGCGAGGGCCCCCCGTACACGCTCGGCGAGCTCGCCGGCGGCCTTGTTGGTGAAGGTCAGGCCGAGGACCTGCTCGGGCGCGACCGCGCCGGTGCCGACCAGCCACACCACGCGGGCGGCCATGACGGTGGTCTTGCCGGAGCCGGCGCCGGCCACGATGACCTGCGGGGCGGCCGGGGCGGTGACGCAGGCCATCTGTTCGGGCGTGAAGGGGATCCCCAGGAGCTCCTTGAGCTGCTCGGGATCGGTGAGTACCGGGGAGGCGGACGGACGCGCGGACACGTAAAAAGGCTAGCCGCCCCCGCTGACAGTCCTCGCCGCCCGCGCTACTCCACCGTCTGGCGGCCTTCCGGGCGGGCGCTGCACGAGTTCCGGAAGGAGCAGTGGTCGCAGTGCTTGCCGGTGGCGGGCGCGAAGCGCTCGTCGAGGACCCGGCCGGCGGCGGTGGCGAGGAGGTCGCCGACCCATTCGCCGGAGGCGCCGCCTTCCAGGGCCTGCTGCGCCTGGATCCTGGGGACCGTGTCGCCGCCCTCGCGCTGGGCGGCGCCCTGGCGCAGCTGCACGAGCTCGGCGCCGCCCGGTTCGGGGCGCAGGCCCTCGAAGACCTCGTCGACGGCGCCCTCGCGCACGGCGAGCTGGTAGACGGCGAGCTGCGGGTGGCGGGCCACCTCGTCCTTCGTCGGCGCGGACTTGCCGGTCTTGAAGTCGACCACGTACGCGCGCCCCTGCGGGTCCGCCTCGACCCGGTCCATGGAGCCCCGGACCCGGACGGCGTACTCGCCGGCTTCGAGCGTGACGTCGAAGTCGTGCTCCGTGGCCACGGCCGCCCTGCCGCCGCGGTCGGTGGTGTGCCAGCGCAGGAAGCGCTCCAGGGCGGCGCGGGCGTTGTCCTTCTCCTGGCGGGACTTCCAGGGGGCGTCGAAGGCGAGCGAGTCCCAGACGGTGTCGAGGCGTTCCATCAGGACGGCGAGGTCGGCGGGGGTGCGGCCGGAGGCGACCTCGTCGGCGAGGACGTGGACGACGTTGCCGAAGCCCTGGGCGGCGGTGGAGGGGGCGTCGGCCTTGACCTCGCGGCCCAGGAACCACTGGAGGGAACAGGTGTTGGCGAGCTGGTCCAGGGCGGAGCCGGACAGGGCGACGGGGCGGTCCCGGTCGCGGAGCGGAACGCTGCTGCGGGTGGGCTCGTACAGCCCCCACCAGCGCTGCGGGTGCGCCGCGGGGACGAGCGGGCGGTCCTCGTCGTCGGTGAGCACGGCGAGGCGGGCCAGGCGCCGGGCGGCGGCTTCGCGGAGGGCGGGCGAGGCGGCGGGGTCGACGGTGGTGGCGCGGAGTTCGGCGACGAGCGCGGGGACGGCGAGGGGGCGGCGGGGGCGTCCGGTGACGTCCTTGACCGGTACGCCGAGCTCGGTGAGGAAGCGGGAGGGCTGGTCGCCGTCGTCGGCGGGGGCCTTGACGGCGGTGACGACGAGGCGGTCGCGGGCGCGGGTGGCGGCGACGTAGAAGAGGCGGCGCTCCTCGGCGAGGAGCGCGCCGGGGGTGAGGGGCTCGGCGAGGCCGTCGCGTCCGATGCGGTCGGCTTCGAGGAGAGAGCCGCGGCGGCGCAGGTCCGGCCAGAGCCCTTCCTGCACGCCGGCGACGACGACGAGGGACCACTCCAGGCCCTTGGAGCGGTGCGCGGTCATCAGGCGGACGGCTTCGCGGCGGGTGGCGCGGGGGGTGAGGGTGTCGCCGGCGATGTCCTCGGCTTCGAGCTGTTCGAGGAAGTTGAGCACGCCCGCCCCGCCGGTGCGCTCCTCGGCGCGGGCGGCGGTGTCGAAGAGCGCGCAGACGGCGTCGAGGTCGCGGTCGGCGTTGCGGCCGGCGGGGCCGCCCCGGCGGGCGCCGCGCTCCAGGCGCTGGGGCCACGGGGTGCCGTCCCAGAGGGTCCACAGGACCTCTTCGGCGGTGCCGCCGCCTGCGAGGAGTTCGCGGGCCTTGCGCAGCAGCAGGCCGAGGCGTTGCGCGCCGCGGGCGTAGGCGGGGTCGTGGGCGACGAGCCGCTCGGGCTCGGCGAGGGCGCGGGCGAGCAGGACGTCGGACGGCGCGGGGGTCTTGATCCCGGCGGCCCGCTCCTCGTCGCGCAGTGCGCGGCCGAGGCGGCGCAGATCGGCGGAGTCCATCCCGCCGAGCGGCGAGGCGAGCAGCACGAGCGCGGCCTCGACCCCGATCCACCCGGTGCCCTGGCCGTCGGCGGACCCGGCGGGCTCGGCGGACCCGGCGGGCTCGGCGGGCTCGGCGGGCTCGGCGAAGCCGGGCAGGCCACCGGCGGCCTCGGCGGAGCCGGGCCGGGGAGGCGGGGTGTCGCCGTCGGCGGCCGGGGGCGCCTCGGCGGCGGGAGCCGGGGCCGCGCCCGGGGCCGCGTCCGTGCCCGGGGCCGCGTCCGTGCCCGGGGCCGCGTCGAGGCCCGTCAGGGCGAGGGTGCGCAGGGCCGTCAGGAGGGGGGATATCGCGGGTTCGTGGCGCAGCGGGGTGTCCGTGCCGTCCGTTTCGGCCGGGACTCCCGCCGCGATCAGGGCGCGGCGCATCTGCGGCAGCGTGCGGCCGCCCGCGCGGACCAGGACGGCCATGTCCTGCCAGGGCACGCCCTCCTCCAGGTGCGCCCGGCGCAGGACGTCCGCGATGTTGTCGAGTTCCGCGCCGGCCGTCGGGTACGTGAACACCTCGACCCGGCCGCCCTCGCGGGTCGCGGCGAGCGCGCGGTGGGCCCGTACGGCCGCCGTGGGCAGGCGCGGCATCGGCATGCGCGCGGTCAGCTGCCGGGTGGCGGCCAGGAGCACGGACGAGGAGCGGCGCGAGACGGTCAGGGCCCGGACGGCCGCGCCCGGGAAGGAGGTCTCGAAGTCGAGGATGTTGTTGATGTCCGCGCCGCGGAAAGCGTAGATCGACTGGTCGGGGTCGCCGAAGGCGGTCAGCCTGCCCGCCGGGCCGGCCAGCGCGCGCAGCAGGCGCAGCTGCGAGGCGTCCGTGTCCTGGTACTCGTCGACGTAGATCGCGTCGTACAGGGACGACACCGCGGGCGTGCGCTCGGCCAGCAGCACCGCGCGGTGGAGGAGTTCGGCGTAGTCCAGGGTCCCCTGGAGGTCCAGGACGTCCAGGTACTCGGAGAGGAAGGCCGCGGCCGCCTTCCAGTCGGGCCGGCCGAGGCGGGAGGCGAAGTCGGAGAGGGCCGAGGGCCCCAGCCCCAGCTCGCGCGCGCGGGCCAGTACGGCGCGGACCTCATCGGCGAAGCCGCGCGTGGTCAGCGCGGCCCGCAGGTCGTCCGGCCAGCGGATGGAGCGGAGCCGGCGCTGGCCCTCCAGCAGGGTGCGGACCATGACGTCCTGCTCCGGGCCGGACAGCAGCCGCAGCGGGTCCGCGAACAGGTCGGTGTCCTGGTGGGCGCGGACCAGTCCGTAGCAGAAGGAGTGGAAGGTGGTGGCCTGCGGGGCGCGGGCGCCGCCGAGCCGCAGGGCGGTACGGTCGCGCAGTTCCACCGCGGCTTTGCGGCTGAAGGTGAGGATCAGGACACGGGCGGGGTCGGCGCCGGCCTCGACGCGGGCGGCGACGGCCTCGACCAGCGTGGTCGTCTTGCCGGAGCCCGGTCCGGCAAGGACCAGCAAGGGTCCGCCGGTGTGGTCAACCACCGCACGCTGCGCTGCGTCCAGCACAGGGGGATCCACCCGCTGCGGCCCGGTGCGCACCAGGCGGTACGCGTCGGGGGTCCGCATACGCCGCCGCTCGGAGCGGTGGCCGTCGGAGGAAGAGGTGTTCACGTGGGGTGCCGGTCCTGGTGGGTCTGCGGGCGTCGCGGTGGTGCCGGCCGGAGCCGAAGAGGCAACGCTACGGCAACCCGCGCGCCCCGCGCAGTGCCATCCGGTCCCCCGCATCCCTCGTACGGGGCTTCGTACGTCCCTTCGACCGCCCGTTCGGGCCGCACATGGCCGAAGCTGTCACATGTGACCTTCGTCCCGCCCGGCGTCCCCGTCCCAGCGCGCCCGCCGCATGTCCAGCCGCGGTTCGCCGTCGCCGGTCAGGCGCAGCGGGGTGGACTCGGCGCGGTAGCGCTCCAGCGCGCGCGGCTCGCTGCCGGGCAGCGGGCGGCCGTCCGCCCGCACCACGCGCCACCAGGGCACGGCTCCCCCGTACAGCGCCATGACACGGCCGACCTGACGGGGTCCCCCCTCGCCGAGCCACTCCGCGACGTCGCCGTACGTCATCACCCGGCCGGGCGGAATCCGCTCGGCCGCCTCCAGCACCCGTTCCGCGTACGCCGGCAGCTCTTCGCTCATTCGGCCCATGGTGCCGCACTGGAACGACGACGACGTGGAAGCTCGGGTTCCGCACCGGCTCGCACCCTGCTGCCCCGCTCTGCCGCCAGTCCGTGCCACCATCTTCCGGGCGGTGACGCGTGATACGTGATCAAGAAGAGACGGTAGTGACGGGAAGGGAGCAGGGTGTGAGTCCTCCGGACGGAGACTCCAGAGACGCCGGGGACTCCGGGGGCGCCCAAGACGCCAAGGACGCGAAGGACTCCACGGCCGAGGTCTCCACGGGCAAGGACTCCGCGGGCAAGGACTCCCCGGCCGAGGACTCCGCGGCCGAGGTCTCCACCGGCTCCGCGGAGGCCGAGGTCCCGCACGCCCACACCCCGGCGGCCGTCGACCAGGTCGAGGTCGACGAACCTCTGCTGGCCGCCCGCGTGCACCGCCCGTCCGACCTCGTACGGCTCCTCGTCGGCATCCTCGGCATCGCCCTGGTCCTCGGCATCGCCGCCTTCGCCCAGCGGACCACGGCGGGCCTGGAGCAGGACATCAGCAACGGCACCGGCCAGGCGCCGGACGTGCTGATCAAGGTCGCCGGACTGGTGTCCAGCATCGCCGTGCTCCTCGTGCCCGTGGCCTTCGCCATCGAGCGACTGATCAAACGCGACGGGCTGCGCATCGCCGACGGCGTGCTCGCCGCCGTCCTCGCGCACGGCGTCACCCTCGCCACGGACCTGTGGGTCTCCCAAGCGGCCTCCGAGACCATCCAGGACGCCCTGACCCGCCCCACCGGGGTCAGCGGGGCCCTCACCGACCCGGTGCACGGCTACCTCGCGCCCGTGATCGCGTACATGACGGCCGTCGGGATGACGCGCCGGCCGCGCTGGCGCGTCGCACTGTGGGTGGTCCTGCTGCTGGACGCCTTCGCGATGCTGGTCAGCGGCTACACCACTCCCTTCTCGATCATCCTGACCGTGCTGATCGGCTGGAGCGTCGCGTACGGAACGCTGTACGCGGTCGGCTCGCCGAACGTCCGGCCCACCGGGCAGAACCTCCTCGCCGGACTGCGCCGGGTCGGCTTCCAGCCGGTCAGCGCGATGCGCGCCGAGTCCCCGGACGGGCCGGACAGCACGGAGGTCAGCGACCGCGGCCGGCGCTACCACGTCACCCTGGAGGACGGCCCGCCGCTCGATGTCACCGTCGTGGACCGGGAGCAGCAGGCCCAGGGCTTCTACTACCGGGTCTGGCGCCGCCTCACGCTGCGCGGCATCACCACCCGGCGCAGCCTGCAGTCGCTGCGCCAGGCCCTGGAGCAGGAGGCGCTGCTCGCGTACGCGGCCATCGCCGCCGGAGCCAACGCGCCCAAGCTCATCGCCACCTCCGAACTGGGCCCGGACGCCGTGATGCTCGTCTACGAGCACCTGGGCGGCCGGAGCCTGGACCAGCTGGCCGACGAGGAGATCACCGACGGCCTGAGCCGCAACGCGTGGCAGCAGGTACGCGCCCTGCAGTCGCGGCGGATCGCGCACCGGCGGCTGACCGGGGACGCCCTCGTGGTGGATCGTTCCGGCAGCATCACCCTGACCGACCTGCGCGGCGGTGAGATCGCGGCCGGCGACCTCGTGCTCCGCATGGACATCGCCCAGCTGCTCACCACCCTCGGCCTGCGGGTCGGCGCCGAGCGCTCGGTCGCCTCGGCTGTGTCGGTGCTCGGCCCGGACGCGGTGGCGGACTGCCTGCCGCTGCTCCAGCCGATCGCGCTGAGCCGCTCCACGCGGGCGACGCTGCGCAGGCTCGCCCGCGAGCGGGCGGACCGGGAGCGGGAAGCGGTACTGGAGTCCTCGCGGGCGGCGAAGGCGGCCCGCGAGGCCGACTCCGCCTCGCCCACGCCGCGTTCGGCCGCCGACCGCAAGGCCGAGAAGAAGGCGCTGGACGACGCGCTCGACGGGGCCCGCGAGGAGGATCTGCTCAGCCAGATCCGCCAGCAGGTGCTGCTGATCCGCCCGCAGGCGCCGGTGGAGCCGGCCCGGCTGGAGCGGATCCGGCCGCGCACGCTGGTGTCGTTCATCGCGGGTGCCTTCGGCGCGTACTTCCTGCTGACGCAGCTCGCGCACGTGAACTTCGCGACGATCGTCGCCGAGGCACGCTGGGGCTGGGTCGGGGCGGCGCTGGCCTTCTCCGCGCTCACCTACTTCGCGGCGGCGATGAGCCTGCTGGGCTTCGTACCCGAGCGGGTCCCCTTCCTGCGGACGGTACTGGCGCAGGTCGCCGGATCCTTCGTGAAGCTCGTGGCGCCGGCGGCGGTCGGCGGTGTCGCGCTGAACACCCGCTTCCTGCAGCGGGCGGGCATCCGGCCGGGGCTGGCGGTGGCCAGTGTCGGTGCCTCGCAGCTCTTCGGGCTGGCCAGCCACATCCTGCTGCTGCTGTCCTTCGGCTACCTGACGGGGACCGAGAAGACCCCCGAGATGACCCCGTCCAGGACGGTCATCGCGGGTCTGCTCACGGTGGCGGTACTGGTGCTGGTCGTGACGGCGGTGCCGTTCATGCGCAAGTTCGTGGCGACCCGGGTGCGGGCGCTGTTCGCGGGTGTGGTGCCGCGCATGCTGGACGTGCTCCAGCGGCCGCAGAAACTGCTGACGGGCATCGGCGGGATGCTGCTGCTCACCGGCTGCTTCGTGATGTGCCTGGACGCCTCGATCCGCGCGTTCGGCGGCGGCGAGGCCATCAGCTACGCGAGCATCGCGGTCGTCTTCCTGGCGGGCAACGCCCTGGGCTCGGCGGCGCCGACGCCGGGCGGCATCGGCGCGGTGGAGACCACGCTGACGCTGGGGCTGATCGCGGCGGGGCTGGAGAACCAGGTGGCGATCTCGGCGGTGCTGCTGTTCCGGCTGATGACGTTCTGGCTGCCGGTGCTGCCGGGGTGGATCTCGTTCAACTTCCTGACGCGCAAAGAGGCGATCTGAGGGACGCGCCGCGCGAGCGGCTCCGAGAGCTCCGAAAAAAGCCGACGACTCCGCCGGTGCCCCTGCCTAGGGTGGGCGGATGAACGGTATGGAGATCGTGGGCGACCAGGGCGAGTGGCGGGGCGGATTCGAGGAACGGGTACTGGCCGGGTACCGGGCCGCCGGGTGCTCGGAGCCGCTGGCCCGGGCCCTGCTGGAACAGGCGGTCGAGGGAATCGACGACTGGACGGTGGCCACGGACGGCACCGGGTGGATCGCGGTCGGGGTGACGCGGGACAACGGGGCGACCGTGGGCAAGATCCACGACCTGACGGCGGCGGCGGGACGCGTGTGGGCCGAGCGGTGGTGCGCCGAGCAGGGCGCGCAGCGGGTGGAGGTCCGGGTCACCGGCGGAGCGGGGGAGTTCGCCGACTACCCCGTGCGGGGACAGATCCGGATGCGTGCGGCGGCCGAGCGGCCCGAGCTGCCGGCGGGCTTGACCGTCCGGCGGCTGACCGAGGCGGAGTACCCCGGCTGGTACGCCGGTGAGGAGGCCGGCTACATAGCGGACATCGTCCGGGCGGGAGTCCTGACCGCGGAGCAGGCCAAGGCGAAGTCCGACGAGGACTTCGCCTGCTACCTGCCGCAGGGCTACCTGACCCCGGGGCACGCCTTCTACGCGATGGAGGCCGGCGGGCAGGTGGTCGGCACCGGCTGGGTCAACCACGGGTTCCTGCCGGGCGTGACCTTCGGCTTCTCGCTGGAGGTGTACGAGGAGCACCGCGGCAAGGGCTACGGCCGGGCCGCGATGGCCCTGGGCGAGTGGGCCACCCGGCAGGGCGGGGACGAGGCGATGATGTTCAACGTCTTCGGCGGCAACGACGTCGCGATGAGCCTGTACGACAGCACCGGTTTCGCCGTGCTGAACGAGTTCCGCTCGATCGAGCTCTGAGAGCGGTCCGGGCCGCCCGCGCCGCGCGGCCCTTCGGCCCCTCGGCCCCTGCTCCGACCAGCGGGACCCCCACCCCGCGCCCCGGGAGGGCGATCGCCCTGGCCAGGTAGGCGGCGAAGGGGATCGCCGGCCACGGGGAGAGGAGGGCCGCCAGGGCGGCGGCCACCGCGTGGTGGGCCACCGAACCGCGGTAGTACGTACGGGAGTCGCGCTCCCGGATCATCGTCTTCACGTACGGGACCGTGCCGGCGAAGTACAGCAGGCAGGCGGCGGCGGGCGGCCACGGCACGAGCGCCTGTCGGCCCGTGCCCGCGAGCTCGGGCTCTTCGACGGGGAGCGGCGGGCGGTGCGGCGCGCACCGATGGACGTCTCCTCGGGCCGTACCGGCACCATCGCCGGGATCACCGTCGACGAGGGCGCGGAATCCCTCATGGCCCTGCGCCCGGAGGCCGTGGAACTGGCCGCCGCCGTCGGACTGGGCGAGGCCCTGTGCGACCCGGCGAAGGCCCCCACCGCCATCTGGACCAGCCGCGGCCTGCGCGCGCTGCCCGCGGGCCACGTGATGGGCGTCCCCACCGACCCCTCCGCGCTGATCGGCACCGGCCTGCTCTCCCCCGAGGGCGTCAGGCGCGTCGCCGCGGAGGAGACCCTCCCGGCCACCCCGCTGACCGAGGACTGCTCGGTCGCCGCGTACCTGTCGGCCCGCTTCGGCCAGGAGGCCGTCGACCGCCTCGTCGAACCCGTGCTGGGCGGCGTCTACGCCGGCCTCGCCGACCGGCTCTCGCTGCGCGCGGCCATGCCCCGGATCGCGGCCCTCGCCGAACAGGGCACCCCGCTCCTGCCGGCCCTGCGCCGGATGCGCGCGGCGGGCGCCCCGCGCTCGGCGGCCGTGGCCGTCCAGGGCGTCGTCGGCGGCACCGGCCGTTTCCCGGCCGCGGTCGCGGAAGCCTGCGGAGCCCGCATCCTCACCGGTACGACGGCCCGCTCGCTGCAGCGGGTCGCCGGCGACCGCTGGCGCGTCCAGGCGATGACCGGCGACGGCGCGCTGACGATGGAGGCGGACGCGGTCGTCCTCGCCCTGCCCGCCTTCGCGGCGGCGGAGCTGCTACGCCCCCACTCCCCCCTCGCGGAGGCCGAACTCTCCTCGATCCCGCACGCGTCGACGGCCGTGATCACCATGGCCTTCTCCCGCGCCCAGGCCCATTTCCTGCCCGAGGGCAATGGCTTCCTCGTCCCGCCGGTCGACGGCCACACCCTGAAGGCCGCGTCCTTCCTCTCCAACAAGTGGTCCTGGCTGCGCGACGCGGCCCCCGAGACCTTCGTGCTGCGCGCGTCCGTCGGCCGCATCGGCGAGGACGAGCTGCTCGGCCGCCCCGACCGCCACCTGGTCCGCTCGGCCATCGCCGAACTCCACCACGCGGTGGGCCCGATGGGCGAGCCCCTGGCCGCCCGCGTCACCCGCTGGGACCGCGGCCTGCCCCAGTACGGCGTCGGCCACCGCGACCGCGTCGCCCGCATCCGCGAAGCCGCCGGCAAGCTCCCCGGCATCGCCCTGTGCGGCGCGGCCTACGAGGGCGTCGGCGTGGCCGCCTGCGTCGCGACGGGCCGCGCGGCGGCCCGGCAGGTCCTGGCGCGGCCGTAAGGCTCCGCCTCTGTATCCGGCGGGTATCAGGGAGCGCTCGGTTATCCATCTCATCGGTGCGCCGGGCCGTGGCGCAGGGGGCCACGCTCGCCGCTGCCATATCGTTCCTTTCAGCCACCCGTCCGCCGACCAGGAGTCATCCGCCCGTGTCCTCCTCCCCTCCGGCTCCCGCCGCCGCGCGATCCGTTCGCGTGCTGCTGGTGGAGGACGACGACCTGATGCGCCGGTCCTTCACCGTCGCCCTGGAGCGCTACGGCTACCAGGTGAAGGCCGCTGCCGACGGTCTCACCGGCCTTGAGTTCTTCCGCGACGACAGCTTCGACCTGCTGATCCTGGACGTGATGCTGCCCGGTCTGGACGGGATCGGCCTGTGCCGCAGGGTCCGGGAGAGCAGTCTGGTGCCCGTCCTCATGATGTCGGCCCGCGGCGACGGGCTGGACATCGTCGCCGGTCTGGAGGCCGGGGCGGACGACTACGTGGTCAAGCCCGTGGACACCAACGTGCTCGTGGCCCGCATCCGCTCGCTGCTGCGGCGGGCCACCTACGCCCCCGCCCCGGCACCCGGGCAGGGCGGAGCGGGCGACGGGCCCGCGCCGTCCGAGGGAGAGCTGCTGACTTTCGGGGACCTGAGCATCGACACCGGCGGCCTGGAAGTGTCCGTCTCCGGAAGCCCGGTGGCGCTCACACCGACCGAACTGAAGCTGCTGCTGGAGTTCGCCGCCCACCCGGGCATCGTGCTGGAGCGGCACACCCTGCTGCGCAACGTCTGGGACTACGGCTGGGACGGCGACAGCCGCGTAGTGGACCTGTGCGTACAACGGCTGCGCGCCAAGGTCGGCCGGGACCGGATCGAGACGGTCCGCGGCTTCGGCTACAAGCTCAAGCGCTGAGACCGGTGTCCCCCTTCCCCCGGCCGCGCCCCGACCGGCTTCCCCTGCGCTGGAAGATCACCGCACTGGCCGCGGCCACGGCGTGCCTGGTCGCGGCGGCGGTCGGTGTGCTCGTACACCTCTGGACCGCCGAGGACATCCGCAGCCGGGCCGACATGCGCGCCTTCAACACCTTGTACTCGGCCATGGACACCTACCGGCGCACCGGAACCCTCACGGACGGAGCCGAGCTCGATCCGGCCGGACTGCCCGCCGCGCTGCGGGACCCGGACGACCACAAACGGCACACGGCCTACGACGGGCACGTCAACGGGAATCTCGGGCCGAGTTTCTGGGCCGCCCAGCGGGTCGACGGCCCGGGCGGTGCGGTCCTCGCGGTCCGGGTCAACATGAGCCCGGAGCTCCACGAGCTGCGCCGGCTCGACGTGACGATGGCCGTGGCCTCCCTGATCGCCCTCGCGGCGGCCACGCCCCTGGCGGTCTACGGAGCCGGGCTGCTCGCCCGCCGGCTGCGACGGGTCAGCGAGACCGCGAGCCGGATCTCCACCGGGGACCTGGACGCCCGGACCGGGCCCACCAAGGGCCGCGACGAGGTGTCGGACATCGCCGCCACCGTCGACCTCATGGCCGACACCCTCAGCCGACGGCTGCGCACCGAGCGCCGGTTCACCGCCGACGTGGCCCACGAACTGCGCACCCCCGTCGGCGGTCTGCTGGCGGCCGCCGATCTGCTGCCGGCCGGTGAGACGGAGGACCTGCTCCGAGCCCGGGTGCGCGACCTTCGCGGCCTGGTCGAAGACCTGCTGGAGATCTCCCGCCTCGACGCGGGCGCCGAACAGCCGGTCCACGCCCGTGTCCCGCTCGGCGCGGTCGTCTCCGAGGCGGTGACGCGCACGGGTCTCGACACCGAGGTCGCGGTCACCGACGCGGAGCACGCGCGGCCCGCGGAGCACGCAGAGACCGTGGAGACCGTGGAGACCGACCCGCGCCGCCTCGAACGGATCGTCGCCAACCTCGTCGTCAACGCCCACCGGCACGGCGCCACTCCGGTACAGGTCACAGTCGAGGGCCGCACCGTCGTCGTACGCGACCACGGCCCCGGCTTCCCCGCGGACCTGCTGCGCGACGGCCCCCGCCGCTTCCACACCGGCAGGGCCGAGCGCGGCTCGGGCCACGGCCTGGGCCTGACCATCGCCCTGGGCCAGGCCACGCTCCTCGGCGCCGACCTGCGCTTCGACAACGCCCTGGACGGCGGCGCCGTCGCCACCCTGCGCCTGCCGTACTGACCGCCCGGCCCCACCCAACCGATACGAAGCGGAGCAGACGCCGATACACGGCGACCCAGGCTCCGATACCTTCCCCGGACACCCTTCGAAGCGCACCCTTCCGCGCTCGAAGAGGAGTCCACCGTGAACGCCGCCCCCCTTGCCCCGCACGCGCCGCACGCACCGCACGCACCGCACGCACCGACCGGGATCGCGGCCGCCGCCACCGACCTGTCGAAGGTCTACGGCAGCGGCGACACCCGCGTCGTCGCCCTGGACCGCGTGAGCGTCTCCTTCCGCGAGGGCGAGTTCACCGCGATCATGGGTCCCTCCGGCTGCGGCAAGTCCACCCTGATGCACTGCGCCGCCGGGCTCGACTCGTTCAGCTCCGGCTCCGTCCGCATCGGCACCACCGAACTGGGCACGCTGAACGACCAACAGCTCACCCAGCTGCGCCGAGACCGGATCGGCTTCATCTTCCAGGCGTTCAACCTGCTGCCGACGCTGACCGCGGGGGAGAACATCACGCTGCCGCTGACCATCGCAGGCCGCCGGCCCGACCGGCAGTGGCTGGACCACGTGGTCTCCAAGATCGGCCTCTCCGATCGCCTCGGCCACCGCCCCGGACAGCTGTCCGGCGGGCAGCAGCAGCGCGTCGCGGTGGCCCGGGCCCTGGTCTCCCGCCCCGCGGTCATCTTCGGCGACGAGCCCACCGGCAACCTCGACTCCCGCGCCGGGGCCGAGGTCCTCGGCTTCCTGCGCGACTCGGTGCGCGAGCTGGGCCAGACCGTCGTCATGGTCACCCACGACCCCGTCGCCGCCGCCTACGCCGACCGCGTGGTCTTCCTCTCCGACGGCCGCCTGGTCGACGAGATGACGCGGCCCAGCGCAGACCGGGTCCTGGACCGGATGAAGGCGTTCGACGCCCGCTCGCGCACGAGCTGACCCGCTCTCGCACCGGCACCAGCACCAGCACCAGCACCGGCACCGGCACCGAACCAGCCACCCGCTCGCCCGCTCGCATCCGCCGAGCCCGCCCCCCAGGATCCACACCCCATGTTCCGTACCGCCCTGCGCAACGTTCTCGCGCACAAGGCCCGCCTGCTGATGACCGTGTTCGCGGTCATGCTCGGGGTCACCTTCGTCACCGGCAGCCTCGTCTACGGCGACAGCATGAAGCGGGCCGCCGTCGACCGGGCGAGCGCCGGCTACGACCGCATCTCCCTCAACGTCGCGCCGAGCACCCTCCCCGGCGCCCCGCCGGCCACCCTCGACGCCCGCACCGCGGCCACCCTGGCCGAGGTCCCCGGGGTCGCCGCCGTCGCGGGCCGCGTCAGCGGATTCGCCGCCGTCGCCGACCACGAGGGCCGGCCGCTCGGCAACGGCGAGTTCCGCAAGGGCGGCAACTACGCCCCGGACCAGCGGGCAACGGACCCCGCCTACCGGTTCACCAAGGGGTCCGGCCCGACCGGCGACCACACGGTCGCCCTCGACGAGACCACCGCCGCCAAGGGCGGCTACCGCGTCGGTGACACCGTGCGCGTGGGCACGGGCACGGGCGCCGACTCGTACACACTCAGCGGCGTCTTCCGCACCGACGGGTCCAAGCTCACCCCCGGCGGCAGCCTGACGCTCTTCGGCGACACCCTCGCCCAGCGGCTGTTCCTCCAGCCCGGCCGGTACACGAACATCGAGATCACGGCCGCACCCGGCACCGACGTGATCCAGCTCCTGCACCGCGTCGAACCGGTGCTGCCCAAGGACAGCAGCGCGATCACCGGTGCCCAGCTCGCCCGGCTCCAGGCGAACCTCGCCTCCGGCAGCAGCGACACCATGAGCCAGATCATGCTGGGCTTCGCGGCGGTCGCCCTGTTCGTAGCCGCCTTCCTCATCTCCAACACCTTCACCATGCTGGTCTCCCGGCGCACCCGGGAGCTGGCCCTGATGCGGGCCGTCGGCGCCTCGCGGGGGCAGGTGCGCCGCATCCTGCTGACCGAATCCGTCCTCGTCGGCGTGATCGCCTCCGTGGCCGGCATCATGGCCGGCACCGGGGTCGCCTCCCTGCTCCAGGCGGTCTTCGCCCCCGCCGACAGCCCGGCCGCCCCGCTGGTCCTCCTCCCGGCCACCGTGATCATCGCGCTGGTGGTCGGCACCGCGCTCCCCGTGATCGCCGCATGGGTTCCGATCCGCCGGGTCATGGCCATCCCGCCCGTCGCCGCGCTCAGCGCGGCCGAGCCGGCGGCGCCCGCGCGGGCCGGCTCCCTGCGCACCGGCGTCAGCACCGCGCTGGTGCTCACCGGCGCCGCCGCCGTGATGTACGGAGCCCTCACGACGGGCCGCGACGCCCGGACGGTCATCGGCCTCGGCGCGGCCCTCACCCTGGCCGGGGCGATCGGCCTCATCCCGCTCCTGTCCCGGCCGTTCGTCGCCCTGCTCCGGCCGCTGCTCATCCGTCTGAACCCGGTGCACGGCGACCTCGCCGCCCGCAACACCGTGCGCGACCCCCGTCGTACGGGCGCCACCGCCGCGGCGCTCGCCATTGCCCTCACGCTCGCCTCCGGCCTGTCCGTCCTCGGGGCCTCCGCCACCCAGTACCTCGACGGCGCGACCACCCGCGACTTCACCGCCGACTACCTGGTGAAGGCCGCCCCGGGCGGCCAGCGGATGACCCCGGCCACCGCCGAGCCCCTCAAGAAGCTGCCGGACGCCGCCTACAGCCCGCTCGACCAGTCCACCGGATACCAGCTCGCCGGCGTCTCCTCCGTCCTGACCGGCGTCGACCCCGCCACCATCGGCCGCCTCCTGCGCTACGAGGTGATCGAGGGCTCCCTCGACAGCCTCGCCGAGGGCCGGATCGCCGTGGCCGACTTCAAGGCCAGGACCAACGGCTGGAAGGTCGGTCAGCGCCTTCCTCTCAAGCGGCAGGACGAGCGGGGCGAGGTCGTGATCGGCGCCGTCTACCGGGCGGACGAGCAGAGCAATCTGCTGCCCAGCATCACCGCACCCGACTCCCTGGTCGCCCGCTACGACTCCGCGCCGGCCACCGACTCGATCGTCGTCGCCACCAAGGGCGGACCCGGCCGGGCCGCGCGGGCGAGCGTCATCAAGGCGCTCGGCGACAACCCCGCCCTGTCCGTCCTCGACCGGGACGGCATCCGGGCCGAGGACACCAGCGGCATCGGCGACCAGCTGAACGTCTTCTACGCCCTGCTCAGCATGGCCCTGGTGATCGCCGCGCTGGGCATCGCCAACACCCTCGCGATGTCCGTACTCGAACGTCGCAAGGAGATCGGCACGCTCCGCGCCATCGGCCTGGACCGCGCCGGAGTGACCCGGATGATCCGCATGGAGGCCCTGCTCGTCGGAGCCCTCGGCGCGGTCGTCGGTACGGTCATGGGCGTCTTCATGGGCTGGGCGCTGGGCCGCACCCTCCAGGAGAACGTCGTGGGGTACGCCCTGGTCATCCCCTGGGGACGGCTCGCCCTCGGGGTGCTGCTCGCCCTCGCCGGCGCGCTGCTCGCCTCCCTCTGGCCGGCACACAGGGCCGCCCGCGTGGACATCCCCGCGGCGACGGCGGCGCAGTGACCGCTCGTCCGGGCAAGGGGAGGACACGAGCGACATGACCCGGATGGGTCAGCGCGGGGGCGCGCCGGAGGGGCCGCCCACAGGATGGTGACATGCCGACAAACGCCCTCCGGGTCGCCGCTGCCGCCGTCACCGCCGCCGCGCTGCTCGCCACCAGTGCCTGTTCCGACGGCGGAGGCGAGGAGAAGAGGGGCAAGGACGGCGCCGCGCAGGGGGCCAAGAAGCTCAAGTGGGGGGAATGCTCCGCCCCCACCGCGGCCGAGGGCGGCGGGCAGGTGCCCGGCAAGGACTGGCAGTGCGCCGTCCTCGAGGTACCCCTCGACTACGCCGAGCCCGGGGGCGAGACGATCGAGCTCGCGCTGATCCGGGCCAAGGCCCGCGACAAGGACCAGCGGATCGGATCGCTCGTCTTCAACTTCGGCGGCCCCGGCGGCTCCGGCATCAGCACCCTGCCCGGCGCGGCGAGCGAGTACGCGGCCCTGCGCGATCGGTACGACCTGGTCAGCTTCGATCCGCGCGGCGTCGGCCGCAGCGCGCCCGTGAAGTGCGAGGACGACCGGCAGCTGGACGCGTACTACGCCTCCGACTCCACCCCCGCGACCCCGCAGGAGGAGAAGGCCTTCCTCGCCAACATCGAGGAGTACCAGAACACCTGCGAGAAGAACTCCGGGAAGGTGCTGCCGTACGTGGGCACGGACAACGCCGCCCGCGACCTGGACCGGATCCGCCAGGCCCTCGGCGACGAGAAGCTGCACTACTTCGGCATCTCCTACGGCACCGAGCTCGGCGGGGTCTACGCCCACCTCTTCCCCAAGAACGTCGGCCGGGCCGTCTTCGACGCCGTCGTCGACCCGACCAAGACCTCCGAGGAGGGGGCGCTCGGCCAGGCCAAGGGCTTCCAGCTCGCGCTCGGCAACTTCGCCCAGGACTGCGTGAACCGCGGCGACGCCTGCCGCCTCCAGGGCAGCACCGCCAAGGAGATCGAGGCGAACGTCATCAAGCTCCAGAAGGCCTTGGCGGCCAAGCCCATCACCGGCATCGGCGACCGGCAGCTCACCGAGAGCTCCGCCACCAACGGCATCGCCCAGGCCCTGTACTCCAAGGAGCTGTGGCCGCTGCTGGAACAGGGTCTCGACGAGGCCGAGGGCGGCCAGGGGCAGCTGCTCCTGGCCCTGTCGGACGCGCTCAACGGGCGCGACCAGCAGGGCCGGTACAGCAACATCGGTGCCGCGAACACGGCGATCAACTGCGCGGACTCCAAAGAGCGTTACACCCTGGCGCAGACGAAGGCGAAGCTGCCGGACTTCCGCGCCGCCTCGCCCGTCTTCGGGGACTTCCTCGGCTGGGCCATGATGAGCTGCACCGACTGGCCCGTCGCGGGCGCCTGGAACACCCCGGACGTGTCCGCCCCGGGATCGGCGCCGATCCTGGTGATCGGCAACACCGGCGACCCGGCGACCCCGTACGAGGGTGCGCGCAAGATGGTGGAGCGGCTCGGCCCCGGCATCGGCGTGGAGCTCACCTACAAGGGCGAGGGGCACGGTGCGTACAACAGCGGCGACACGTGCGTGCAGCAGGCGGTGAACTCCTACCTGCTGGACGGGAAGGTGCCGCCCGGCAACACCGTCTGCACCGCCGCCTAGGGACGACGAAGGGGCCGTACCCCGCAACGGGATACGGCCCCTTCGGTGAGCGCTTAGTAGACCGGCTTATCGGGCTCGATCTGGTGGACCCAGCCGATGACGCCGCCGCCGACGTGCACCGCGTCCGCGAAGCCCGCGGACTTCAGGACCGCGAGGACTTCCGCACTGCGGACACCCGTCTTGCAGTGCAAGACGATGCGCTTGTCCTGCGGCAGGTCCTGCAGGGCGGTGCCCATCAGGAACTCGCCCTTGGGGATCAGCTTCGCGCCGGGGATCGAGACGATCTCGTACTCGTTGATCTCGCGGACGTCGATGATCTCGATCGGCTCGTCGTTGTCGATCCACTCCTTGAGCTGCTTGGGAGTGATCGTGGAGCCGAGCGCGGCCTCCTGGGCCTCCTCCGACACGACGCCGCAGAAGGCCTCGTAGTCGATGAGCTCGGTGACGGTCGCGTTCGGACCGCAGACCGCGCAGTCGGGGTCCTTGCGGACCTTGACCTGGCGGTACTGCATCTCCAGGGCGTCGTAGATCATCAGGCGGCCGACCAGCGCCTCGCCGACACCCGTGAGGACCTTGATGGCCTCGGTGACCTGGATGGACCCGATGGACGCGCAGAGCACGCCCAGCACGCCGCCCTCGGCGCAGCTCGGGACCATTCCCGGCGGGGGCGGCTCCGGGTAGAGGCAGCGGTAGCACGGGCCGTGCTCGGACCAGAAGACCGAGGCCTGGCCGTCGAAGCGGTAGATCGAACCCCACACGTACGGCTTGTTCAGCAGCACGCAGGCGTCGTTCACGAGGTAGCGCGTGGCGAAGTTGTCCGTGCCGTCGACGATGAGGTCGTACTGGCTGAAGATCTCCATCACGTTCTCGGCTTCGAGCCGCTCTTCGTGAAGGACCACGTTGACGTACGGGTTGATGCCCAGCACGCTGTCGCGGGCCGACTCGGCCTTGGAACGGCCGATGTCCGCCTGGCTGTGGATGATCTGGCGCTGCAGGTTCGACTCGTCGACCTCGTCGAACTCCACGATGCCCAGCGTGCCGACGCCGGCCGCGGCCAGGTACATGAGGGCGGGCGAGCCGAGGCCGCCCGCGCCCACGGCCAGCACCTTGGCGTTCTTCAGGCGCTTCTGGCCGTCCATCCCCACGTCGGGGATGATCAGGTGGCGGGAGTACCGACGGACCTCGTCAACGGTGAGCTCAGCAGCTGGCTCTACCAGGGGTGGCAGCGACACGGGGACTCCGTAGATGATTAAGTCTTAACGGTGGTTCTTCCCGTAACACTGCCACGCCCTCCTTCATTCCGAGACACCCGGTCCGATCCGCGAGACGATTTCGTCCCAGTACCCGGGCATCGACGCCCAGGGGTCCCGGTCGGCGGCCCCTCGCCGGTCGGTGAACCAGATGGTGCCCGCGCCCTGCCAGCGGGCGATCCGGACCGCCTCCTCCAGGTGCGTGCGCGGCACCCCGTGGACGAGGTGGCAGAACCGCTCCGGCGGATGGTCCGCCGTCCACTCCGCCACCTGCGACCAGCGGTAGTCGGCCCAGGTCCCGGAGAAGGTGACCAGTTGATCGGCGCTCTCCACGTAGCCCTCGTACGGGTGGGTGCCGTGTCCGAGGACGATCCGCAGGCCGTCCCCGAGCCCCCGCAGGGTGTCCGTGACCCGCCGCACGGAGGACAGTTCCGCCTTTCCGGCCGGGGCGTCCGCGAGGTAGAAGCCGCCGACCCCGTACCAGTCCCGGAAGCGGTGGGCGTCGGAGACGAGCTCCCCGAAGGACCGTTCCCCGTCTCGCATCGCGAGATGGCCGAGGACCACGCCTCCCGCGCCGCGGAGCTTCGCGGCGGCCTCCGTGCAGTGCGGGTCGGGCCGGCCGCCCGGCCCGTCCGCGACGTTGAGGACGGCCCAGTGCAGCGGCGTCCCGGGCCGGGTCAGCTCCGCCCACTCCACCGGGGCCAGCAGCGGGTGCGCGTAGCCGGGGACGCCGAGGCCCACGCGGCCCGTCTCGGTGGCCGCCCCGGCCGCCGGAGTCGTCAGATGCGGCACGCCGCCTCCATCCAGATGTCGGCGAGGGACTCCTCCAGGTTGATCCGGGGCCGCCAGCCGAGCCGGTCGCGGGCGGTACGGACATCCGCCTGCTGCCAGGCTCCGCAGCCGTCCGGGTAGGGGTACGGGGGCTGCGCCGCCGCCGCGGCCAGCTGCTCGGCCGTGGCCTCGGAGCGCGGGGAGCCGATGGCGGCGAGCCCCTGCGGCCGGCCCGGATGGCCGTGCGCCCCCGGATGCTGACCGTGCTGCGGTACGTCGAGCTCGTGCAGCGAGCCTCCGTAGCCGGCGACCCGCGCCAGCACGGCGGCGGCGTCGCGCAGCCGGACCGCGCGCCCGGTGCCGATGTTGACGACGCCCTGGGCCGCCGACAGCGAGGCGGCGTGCACCGCCCGCGCCACGTCCCGCACGTCGACGAAGTCGCGCTGGACGCCGAGCCCGCTGAGCTTGAGCTCGCCGTCCCCGGATTGCATCGCGCGCCGCATGGCCTCGGCGAGCCGGCCGAGCGGGGACCCGGCCGGGGTACCGGGTCCGACGGGCGAGAAGACCCGTAGGACGACGGCGTCCAGCCCGGAGCCCAGCACGAGCTCGGTGGCGGCCAGTTTGCTGACTCCGTACGGCCCGCCAGGTCTGGGCACGGCGTCCTCGGCCGTCGACGACCCGGGCTGGCTGGGCCCGTACTCGGCGGCGCAGCCGAGCTGGACGAGC
Organism: Streptomyces sp. ISL-43; assembly: GCF_018614195.1. GTDB lineage: Bacteria > Actinomycetota > Actinomycetes > Streptomycetales > Streptomycetaceae > Streptomyces. The sequence goes on along the minus strand of NZ_JAGGOT010000023.1, from coordinate 103,603 downwards.
CGGGCGCCGCAGCCGCTGCGGCGCAGCGACTCGCAGATGGTGGCGACGGCGACGGTGTTGTGCCGGGTGAGTTCCCGGGCACCGCCGCGGGTTGCGCCCGCGCAGTTGATGACGACGCCGGGGTGGACGGCGTCGAGGAACCGGGTGAGGGCGCCGGGACTGCCGGTGGCGAGGTCGAAGCGGACGTCGGCGTCGTCGCCGCGGCCGAGCGCGGTGAGCTGGACCGCGGGGTCGGCGAGCAGGCGGTCCGCGACGTAGCGTCCGAGGTAACCGTTGGCTCCGATCAGCAGCACCCTCATCGCGCGGCCCCTTGGTTGGTTGGCTGGCCGGTCATGTCCTGTTTCTCCTAGCTGGTGGGTCGGTACGGGGGTACGGGTACTTCGGTGTCGGCTTCCGGAGGGCCCGGGCGGCTCAGGGCCGCGCGTGCGCGGAGGCCCGCGAGAGTGCGAGGACGGCGGGTACGAGGAGTCCCGCGGCGGCGGCGAACGGCGCCGCCGGGATCGGGAGCAGGGCGAGGCCGAGGGCCAGTGCCGCGGCGAGTGCCCCGCGCGGGGCGCCGTGGCCGAGCAGCAGCCGGGTCAGGAACAGCAGCACTGCGAGCGGTACGGCCACCGGCATCGGTGCCCCGGCCAGCGCGGCCGCCCCCGTGGCGGCGGCGGTGAACAGCGCGAGCGTGCCGAAGAGCAGCGGCCGCACCCCGTCGGCGAAGTCCTCCAGGGCCCGGCTCCCGGCGAGCCGCCGCCGGGCGCGGGCCGCGAAGACGGCGCCGGCCAGGTGCGCGGGGGCGACGGCCGCGGCCAGGGCGAGGCCGAGCGGGGTCCCGTGCCGGTGGACGGCCCAGCCGAGGGCTGCCGCGGCGAGCAGGTACACCGGGGCGGGGAAGCGGCCCCCGGCGGCGCGGCCCGGCCACCCGAGGGCGGCCACGGTGGCGAGCACCGCGACGGCCCCGGCCCAGGGCACCCCGGCGGCGGCGGCCGCGAGGGCGAGGGCCGCGGGCAGCAGCGCGTAGCCGAAGCCCCGTACCGCCTTGGGGCCGACCGGGATCCCGGTGTGCGGGGCGGGCGGGGTCTGCGCGCGGGGGGTCCGGGCGTAGAGCTCCTCCGCGAGGGAGAAGACGTCCCGGTGCCGGAACCGGGCGGCGGTGCGGTCGGTGATGCCGTGCGCCTCCAGTCCGGCGGCGATCTCCAGCGGATCCACAGCTCGCTCGCAGAGCTCCCGGTGGCGGTGGAGCAGCGCTTTGACGGGATCCACGCCGGCCCGGCGGCGCGGCGCCGGGCCGGCGGGAACGGCTTCGTCCAGGGGCGGGGAAGTCATACGGCGGCCTCCGAACTCGCGACGGGTCCGGCGCCCGGGACCGGGGCCGACGCGGCGGCCGCCGGCGTCGGGAGCGCGGCCCATGTGGGGGTGGCCCAGTGACCGGGGACCCTGGCCTCCGGCGGCTGCGCGAACGGCACGCCTGCGTCGGCCGCGTCGGGCCGGGCGGGGCCGCGGGCGAGCAGCCACAGGTAGGACTCCTGGAAGGCGGTGACGTTCTGCTCGACCGTGAAGAGCTCCAGGGCCCGCGCCCGGGCGGCCGCCCCGAGCCGCTGGGCCCGCTCGGGGTCCCTCAGCAGCGCGACGCAGGCTTCGGCGAGCGCGCGCGGATTGCGCGGCGGCACCACGAGTCCGGTCCCGCCGATCACCTCGCAGACGGCGCCGACGTCGGTGGACACGGTGGCCCGGCCGCAGAACATGGCCTCGGCCAGGGCGATGGGGAAGCCTTCGATGACGGAGGAGAGCACCACCACCCGCCCGGCGCCGTACGCGTCGGCCGGGGAGGGGGCCTCGGGTCCGCCGATCTCCTCGAAGGTGACCGGGCTCTCGCCGACCGCGTGGGCGTCGGCCGCCTCGTCCGGGAAGAGCTGCGCGGCCAGCGAGCGGCAGTCCGCGAGGTACTGGACGGCCGCCGCCCCCGCGGCAACGGCCGTCGAGAAGATCCGCAGCCGGGTGCGCGGAGCGACCTTGCGCACCTCGGCGAAGGCGTGGAGCAGGGCGATCAGGTCCTTGGCGGGCTCTATCCGGCCCACCCACACGAGCGTGTCGGGGTCCCCGGAGGCCGGGTCCTCGCCGACGGCGGCGAATCGGTCCGCCTCCATCCCGGGGTAGACCGTGCGCAGCCGCTCGCGCGACGCCCCGCAGCGCTCCTGCCAGCGCCGGGCGTGGGCGTTGCCGGGGGTGAGCAGGTCGGCCTGGGTGTAGATCTCGCCGGCCAGCCGGGTGTGGAACGCGGCGAGCAGGGCCCGTACGGCCGGCCGCTCGTCCTGCGAGGAGTGCTCCAGGTAGTGGGCCCGGAGCTGGACGCCGTACTCGGTGACGAGGAGCGGCACTCCGAAGAAGCGTTTGGCCAGCAGCCCGGGCAGCGCCGCCACCCCGCCGGCCGCGGCGTGGCAGACGTCGACCTCGCGCAGGCCCTCGTACCAGTCCAGGGACAACGGCCGCAGCAGTCGCTCCAGTTCGTCCACGAACTCCAGCAGGTCCGCCACCTGCGCCCGCTGTACCGTCCTGCTCGCGCCCGGGGCCCGGCAGGCGGACTCCACCGCCCGCACGGCCGTCTCGGAACGCAGTGCCGCGCACAACCCCCCCTGTTCCCAGGCGAGTTCGGCAAGCCCGTACAGTCCGTCCGCGAACCGTCCGGCGTCGGCCCCGCAGATCCCCCGGACCAGTTCGGTGAAGGCGGCGGCGAAGCGGCGGCGCTCGCGGCGCCCGTAGCTGCGCCCGTCGTCGGCCGGCGCCCACAGCGGGGCGGTGCTGACCCGGGTGACGTGGGCGGGCAGCGGCACCCGGCCGCGCCCCTCCTGTTCGGCGCTGCGGCTCAGGGCGTAGAGCTCGAACTCGTGCCGCGGGAGCCCGCGCACGAGCCGGTCACACCACAGCCTGGCCTCTCCCGTCGCATACGGATAACCACCTTCCGTAAGCAGTCCGATCCGCACGAGTGGCACCCCCGATCTCCCGTTGCAGGCGGTCTCCGTCGGTCCGGCGACCCGCCGGATACGAACTCAAGCGGATATGCCGAAGGCGCGACGGACGGTTGTCCGTCGCGCCACCGGAAGGGGTGAAGAGTCGTAACTTTCACGTACGGTTCGCGTTCGAGCACGCTAAGAACTACCTACGGGATGTCCCGCTAATCCCCGGTGGATCAGCGCGCGGCGTCAGATGCGGCGCCCCGCAAGGCGGAGGAGCATCCGCATACTGGGCGTATTCGGGCGTTCCGACAACGCGGCGAGGTGCCATAGCTGTCGTCGTGCGCCCGCCGGGGATTACGGGACAGCCCTTAGGCCCCTGCGAGCACCCTGTTGGGGCGGGGTGCGGCGAGCCGGTGCCGGCCGAGTCGGCGCTCGGCGGCGAGCGCCGGCGACGGTGTGACGGTGCGACATGCGGAGAACGATTGCCGGCCACCGGCCGGCCCGACAACGCGCTTGATCAACTGCCGGGAAACACCCAGGGGTTGGGCTTGCACTCGATTCCGTTGACGTCCAGGGACTTCGTCTGCTGCTGCATGATCGGCGCGAGCGCGCCCGGTGTCCTGCAGTTCACGTGCCCGTGGCCGAGCCGGTGCCCGACCTCGTGGTTGATCAGCATCTGCCGGTAGGCGAACATCTCGTCCGCGCCGTACGTCGCCGAGCCCTGCGCCCAGCGGTACGCGTTGATCATCACGCGGTCGGTCGAAGCGGAGTCGCAGGAGACGTTGTCGATGGTGGTGTCCAGCCCGGACTTCGCGCACCAGACTCCGGTGGTCCCGGGGCTGGCGAGCGTGATCACGAAGTCGGCCTCGCCGCCCGGCACCCGCTCGAAGGTCATCGCGCCGCCGTGCCCCCAGCTGCGGTCGTCGCTCAGGGTGCGGTGGACGGCCTCGGCGAACAGCTGCGGGTCCAGGCCGAGCCCCTGCTCGACATCGACCCGGTAGCGGACCTTCCGGCCCTTGCCGGTGGCCGGCGCCAGCCCGGGCACGGTGTCGAAGGCGCCCGGCCCCTTCAGCTTCTCGTCGATCGGGAGCCGCTGCGCCATCTTCTGCTCGTACGAGAGCTCCGGCGCGGCCTGGACGGCCCCGGAGACCTGTGGCGTCGGGCGGCCCTCGGAGCGGGAGGCGGCGGAGTTCCCCTGGGCGGAGTGGCTGTTGGCGTCGTCGGAGGCGCGCGCGGCGGTCGTGCCGCGGTCGTCCTCGGAGGCCACCTGGCCCGCGACGACGACGGCGAGCACGGTGGTGACGGCCGCGGCGGCCATGCCGGTGTAGGTGCGGACCTTCACGCCCCGGCCGGAGCCGGAGCCGGAGCACGGCTCCGGGGCGGCGGGGGCGACCGGCTTGCGGGGCCCGGGGATCCGGCGGTGCGAGCCGGTCGAGGTGAGCGCGTCCTCGGGGACGCGGACCCGGCGGTGGGACCCCGTCGAGGTGACGGGGTCGGCCGGGGCGAAGGCCTCGCCGTGGCCGGGCACCGTGATCCGGCGGTGCGAACCGGTGGCGGTGCGGGCGTCCTCCGGCACGGAGACCCGGCTCTGCGGACCAGTGGCCGTGCGGGCGTCCTCGGGCACGGTGATCCGGCGGTGCGCGCCCGTGGCGGTGACCGGCGAGTCCAGGGTGACCTGCGGGAAGCCGACCGCGGGGGTGCCGAAGGCCGGGGTGTCGCTCTCGCGCGCCGGCCACGCGGTGTGCGCGCCGGCCGGCGCGGGCCCGCCGCGCGGCGCCCCGCGCCAGTCCCCGTACACGGCACCGGGAACGGCCGCCGACCCGGTCGCGGGGCTGGGCCGCATGCCCGCGCCCCAGCCGCCGCCGGGCTCGTACTGCTGCGGATGGCCGCCGCGCGCGCCGGCCATCGGCTCGGGCCGGGGCGCGGGCACGTATCCCTGGTGGGTGACGGTGGGTTCGGCCCACGTGCGGGCACCGGCGGCCGGGGCGGAAGCGGGGGCCGTCCGCGCGTCCGGTTCCGGATGGCCGGGGCCTGGAGCCGTCGGTGCCGGCTCCTTGCGACTATGTCGTCCCACGGTCCTCAGCCCTTGCCGTCCTCGTCGGTATCCGCATCCACATCCGGGACCGGCTCGGTGTCGCGCACGTCGCCCGCGTCCTCCAGCAGCTCCCGGAAGGCGGCCGCGACCACCTCGGGGTACTCCATCATCGCCACGTGCCCGGCCTCGGGCAGGCACACCAGCCGCGAGTCCCGGAAGGCCGCGGCGGCCTTGCGCGCCATACGGTACGAGACGAGCTGGTCCCGGCCACCGTAGACCAGGAGCGTCGGGGCCAGGACCCGCTGCGCCTGGCGCCACAGCCCGTGCTGGCCGCCGAGGGTGTACGCGTCGACGATGCCGCGCGAGGAGCGGGTCATGGCGTCCCAGAAGTACGGAAGCGCGAGCCGGCGCTCCATCTCCTCGACGGCCGCCGCGAACGCCTCTGACGTCACCCGTGAGGGGTCTCCGTAACAGAGGCCCGTCACCCCCCGGGTGCGCTGCTCGGCGCTCATGCCGCGGGTGAGGCGGTCGAGGATCCCGGCCATGCCGGGTACGGCGAGCAGCGCGGTGGGCACCGCCGTCTTCTGTACGCGCAGCTCGGGCAGGGCCGGGGACACCAGCGTCAGCGTGCGCACCAGGTCGGGCCGGACGGCCGCGACCCGCGTGCAGACGGCTCCGCCGAGGGAGTTCCCGACCAGGTGTACCGGCCCGCGCCCGGCGGCGTCGAGGTGGCGGATGACGGAGCGCGCGAGCCCGGTGACGGAGTAGTCGCGGTCGGCGGGCGGCGGGGACCAGCCGAATCCGGGCAGGTCCAGGGCCTCGCCGTCGACGGAGGCGGCGAGCCGGGCCATGAGGGCGGACCAGTTCTGCGAGGACCCGCCGAGCCCGTGTACGAATAGCGCGGGCGGCAGGCCGGCACGGACCGGCGGGCGGGCCCGTACGTGCATTTCCAGCCCGGGCAGCCGGTCGGTGCGCAGCCGCTCTCCCTCGGCCACCCGCACGGCTCCCACCTGGGAAGACGACGCGGCGGTGGACCGTACACCCGGCAGCTCGGTCGAAGACATGGGGCAATGTTACGAGACGATCACGCCCCGCCTCCTGTGTTCGCGGTCACAGATGCTTACCGGGCCGCCTAGCGGGGTATCCGCGATCCTCCTAGGCTCATAGGTGTGGAAAGGGGAGTCCCATGACCGTCGACCCTGCGGAACCGGAAACCTTCCAGGCAGAGCTGCGGGAGTCCCTCGACCCGGAGGCGCCCGAGGCGGACGCGGCGGAGCAGAACGCGGAGTTGAACCCGCGCGAGGACGACCCGCTGACCGAGGTGGACATCGACGAAGCCGCCGACGGGGACGCCGTGGAGCAGGCCCGGGTGGTGGCCCTGGACGAGGACGACTACCGCTGAACCGCCACGGAGCCGCCGCCGGGCCAGCGCTGACCAGCATCTCCGGCGGGTAACCGGCGGTCCGTACCGCGAGAAAACTCGGCTTGAACCCTCCAGATTCGGTTACCGAAAAGTACGATGGCGGCGCGGCGCAAGGCGCACTGTGTTCTAGAGAAAGTGGGAGGCGGCGTGACAGCCATCGAGCAGACCGAGGCAGCGCGTCCGCGGGGCACGCGACTTCCGCGCCGGGCCCGGCGCAACCAGCTCCTGGGCGCGGCCCAGGAGGTGTTCGTCGCGCAGGGGTACCACGCCGCGGCGATGGACGACATCGCCGAACGCGCCGGGGTCAGCAAGCCGGTGCTCTACCAGCACTTCCCGGGGAAGCTCGACCTCTACCTGGCGCTGCTGGACCAGCACTGCGAGGCCCTGCTGCTCGCCGTGCGCACCGCGCTGGCGTCGACGAACGACAACAAGATGCGCGTCGCCGCGACCATGGACGCGTACTTCGCCTACGTCGAGGACGAGGGCGGCGCCTTCCGGCTGGTCTTCGAGTCGGACCTGACGAACGAGCCGGCCGTGCGCGAGCGCGTCGACCGCGTCTCGCTGCAGTGCGCCGAGGCCATCTCCGACGTCATCGCCGAGGACACGGGCCTGTCGAAGGACGAGTCGATGCTGCTGGCCGTGGGCCTGGGCGGGGTCTCGCAGGTCGTGGCCCGGTACTGGCTCTCCAGCGAGAGCCCGGTCGCACGCGACACCGCGGTGGGACTGCTGACCTCCCTGGCATGGCGCGGAATCGCCGGTTTCCCGCTGCACCCGACGGACGTCTGAACGGACGTCCGAGCCGGGCTGACCGGCAGCTGTTCGCTGCGAGCGTTTCCGCCGCGCGGCGGACACCTCGCCTCTCCGGGCTAATGTGGACCGGGTAACGGCGCGGCTGATCGCGCGAACCGGACCGTCGGAGGGACAAGGCCGTGGAGGTCAAGATCGGCGTGCAGCACGCACCCCGGGAGATCGTGCTCGAGAGCGACCTGAGTGCCGAGGAGCTGGAGACCATCGTCGCCGCCGCCCTGTCCGGCTCGGCGCCGCTGCTGAGCCTCACGGACATCAAGGGCCGCAAGGTCCTGGTGCCGTCCGACCGCCTGTCGTACGTCGACCTGGGCGAGCCCAACGTGCGCAAGGTCGGTTTCGGAGCGCTCTGAGCAGCGCACCGCAGATCGTCGGGAACGGCCCGGTGGATGACTCCACCGGGCCGTTTCCGTGTCCTCCGCTTCGGGTAGGACCGCAGTGAGACACCACCCCCGTACGCCCCCGTCACTCTGGGAGGAACCCCCATGCTGCTGATCGAGGCGCTCGGCTCCGCTCTCCTGGGCCTCGCCCTGTCCGGGGCGGCCGTCCGAGTGTTCGCCCGGCGGCTGCCCGACGCGCGGACGGTGCTGGTGAGCGGGGTGTCCGGCGCGCTCTTCGGGGCCTATCTGACGCACACCTCGCTGGGCCCCGGGCACAACACCCTGCTCGCGACGTTCATCGGCGGCGTACTGGTCTCCGCGGTGGTCCTGTCGCTGCTGCTGCGGCCCGCCCAGCGCACCGGGAGGCCGTCCCCCCGGACTCCGTTTTCGGTTCCGACGAGGGGCTGACCGGCCCCACTGACAGACGCACGACGGACATACGCCGGCCCCTGCGCGAAAGATCCCGCGCAGGGGCCGGCGTATGTGCGGGCAGGGGTGCTTACGCCGCGAGGCCCAGGGCCGCCATGCGCTTGGTGTGCGCCTTGGTGATCCGGGCGAACATCTCGCCGACGGCCGCGAGGTCGAAGCCGGCCGCCATGCCGTCGACGCCGCCGACCAGCATGGTGGAGAGCGCGTCGCGCTCGGCGACCACGCGCTGCGCCTGCGACAGCGCCTCGCCCATGAGCCGGCGGGCCCACAGCGCGAGCCGGCCGCCACAGCGCGGGTCGGCCTCGATCGCGGCGCGCACCTTCTCGACGGCGAAGCCACCGTGGCCCGTGTCGTCGAGCACGCTCACGACGAGCCCGCGGGTGTCCGTGTCCAGGTGGGTGGCGACCTCGCGGTAGAAGTCACTGGCGATCGAGTCGCCGACGTACGCCTTGACCAGGCCTTCCAGCCAGTCCGAGGGCGCGGTCTGGCGGTGGAAGTCGTCGACGCCCTTCGCGAAGGGCTCCATCGCGGCGGTGGGGTCGGCATCGATCGCGGCGAGGCGGTCGCGCAGCCGCTCGAAGTGGTGGAATTCGGCGGAGGCCATCTTCGCGAGCTCGGCCTTGTCGCCGAGCGTGGGCGCGAGTTTCGCGTCCTCCGCGAGGCGTTCGAAGGCCGCGAGTTCGCCGTACGCGAGCGCCCCGAGGAGGTCCACCACAGCGGCGCGGTACTGCGGCGAGGCGGAGGCCGTGGCCCAGTCCTGGGCGGCGATTCCGGCCGCCTCAGCGGGGGCGCTTTCGTCGGCGGGCGATGCGTTTTCAACGGTCGACATGCTCCGCACAATAGCTCGCCGAAACGGACCGCGAACCACCTGCTCAGTCCACGTAAACGCGCCTACCTGGTGAATTCACCCGACACAGCTGCGAGATTCCGGGGTACAGTGGTAATGCGCCTGCCGAACACTCGGCGGGCCATCCGAATGAGGATGCCCGGTCGGTGGCCCGATCGGCTCCACCCGACCGCCCTCGGCGAGATGCGTACGTTCATACGCACCGCGTCCCGCGAGGGGCCCCCTCAGCGGCATAAAGCGCCTGAGCGAAGGCTCGTGGTCCCGCGCAGCTTTGCACGGCCCGCCCGAAATCTGGGTGGGCGTAGTACTGCAAGCCCAGCACGGTACGACCCCCTTTCGCCGCCTCGCGCCGCGTCTCACAGAAGAGGCAGCACCCTGACTACGTTCCGAGACCTCGGGATCCTTCCCGAGACGGCCGAAGCCCTTGAGGCCGTCGGCATTGTGTCCCCCTTCCCGATCCAGGAGATGACCCTCCCCGTCGCCCTTTCCGGCACGGACGTCATCGGCCAGGCCAAGACCGGTACCGGCAAGACGCTCGGTTTCGGCCTTCCCCTGCTGGAGCGCGTGACCGTCCCCGCGGACGTCGAGGCCGGCCGGGCCAAGCCCGAGAAGCTGACCGACGCCCCGCAGGCCCTCGTGGTGGTTCCGACCCGCGAGCTCTGCACCCAGGTCACCAACGACCTCCTCACCGCGGGCAAGGTCCGCAACGTCCGCGTCCTCGCCATATACGGCGGCCGCGCTTACGAGCCGCAGGTCGAGGCGCTCAAGAAGGGCGTCGACATCATCGTCGGCACCCCGGGCCGCCTCCTCGACCTGGCCGGGCAGAAGAAGCTCGACCTGTCGCACATCCGCGCCCTGGTCCTGGACGAGGCCGACGAGATGCTCGACCTGGGCTTCCTGCCCGACGTCGAGAGGATCATGAGCTACCTGCCGCCGAAGCGTCAGACCATGCTGTTCTCGGCGACCATGCCGGGCGCGGTCATCGGACTGGCCCGCCGGTACATGACGCAGCCGACGCACATCCGCGCCGTCTCGGAGGACGGCGAGGGCGCGACGGTCGCCAACACCACGCAGCACGTCTTCCGCGCGCACAACATGGACAAGCCGGAGCTCGTCTCCCGCATCCTGCAGGCCGAAGGCCGCGGGCTCGCCATGATCTTCTGCCGCACCAAGCGCACCGCGGCCGACATCGCCGAGCAGCTGGAGAAGCGCGGATTCGCGTCCGGCGCCGTCCACGGCGACCTGGGCCAGGGTGCCCGCGAGCAGGCTCTGCGCGCCTTCCGCAACGGCAAGGTCGACGTGCTGGTCTGCACCGACGTCGCCGCGCGCGGTATCGATGTCGAGGGTGTCACCCACGTCATCAACTACCAGACGCCGGAAGACGAGAAGACCTTCCTGCACCGCGTGGGCCGCACCGGCCGCGCGGGCAAGAAGGGCATCGCCGTCACCCTGGTCGACTGGGACGACATCCCGCGCTGGCAGCTGATCAACAAGGCGCTGGAGCTGGACTTCCACGACCCGGTGGAGACGTACTCCACGTCCCCGCACCTGTACGAGCAGATGAACATCCCGGCCGGCACCAAGGGCATCCTGCCGCGCGCCGAGCGCACGCGGGCCGGCCTGAAGGCCGAGAACCTGGAAGACCTGGGCGAGACCGGCGGCCGCGGTGGCCGTGGCGGCCGCGACGGCGGTCGTGACAGTGGCCGCGACGGCGGTCGCGATGGCGGTCGTGATGGCGGTCGCGATGGCGGTCGTGACAACGGCCGCGACGGCGGCCGCGACGGCGGTCGCGACGGCTGCGGTGCCGCCGCCCCGGCTGCCGAGGAGCGTCCCGCCCGTACGCCGCGCCAGCGCCGCCGTACCCGTGGCGGCTCGGATCAGGGTGCCGAGGTCATGGCCCCGGTGACCGCCCAGATCGCCCCGGTCACCCCCGTCGTCGAGGCTCCCGAGGCCCCGGCCGCCGACGAGGCGCGCAAGCCGCGCCGCCGCCGGACCCGGTCGGCAGCTCCGGCCGCCACCTTCGTCGCCGCGGCCCCGGCTGCCCTGGAACCCCTGGCGCCGTTCGTCGCGGAGCCGGAGACGGACTTCCAGATGGCCCCGCCGGTCGAGCCGGTCCGGGCGCGTCGCACCATTCGGGCCCCGCGCAAGGCAGTGGCCGCTCCGGTCGCCGCCCCCGTGGTCGAGGTCGTCGCCCAGGCCGCCGTGGTCGAGGCCCCGGTGGCCGCGGTCGCCGTCGCCGTCGCCGTCGCCGAGGAGGCTCCGGTCAAGCCCAAGCGCACCCGGACCCGCAAGGCAGCCGTCGCCGCTCCGGTGGCCGACGTGGTCGCCGAGGCCGCCGCTCCGGCCGCCGAGGAGGCTCCGGCGAAGCCGAAGCGCACCCGGACCCGCAAGGTCGCCGCTGTCGCCCCGGAGGCTCCGGCCGCCGAGGCCGCCGCTCCGGCCGCCGAGGAGGCTCCGGTCAAGCCGAAGCGCACCCGGACCCGCAAGGCAGCCGTCGCGGTGGAGACCCCGCAGGCGTAACGCCCTGCCGATGGCCCCGACCCCCTTTCCCGGGGGCCGGGGCCATCGGCGTACCCGGACTCCGTGCGGGGCTGCGCCGGCGGCTGCCCGTACGGCTGTACGGGCCGGTAACCTCGGGCCCATGAGCAAGCCGCCGATCCTGATCCTGCCGCCCTCGGCCCGCGCGTACCGCCTGGCCACCGCCCGCGGCGAGTTCGCCGTGCACGAGGCCGCGCCCGACGGGCCGGTCCGCGGCACGGCCCTGCTGGTCCCCGGCTACACCGGCAGCAAGGAGGACTTCATCGGCCTCCTCGCGCCGCTGGCCGGCGCCGGGTACCGGGTCGTCGCCGTCGACGGGCGCGGCCAGCACGAGAGCGGCGGCCCGCGCACGCAGGCCCCGTACGCCCTGGAGGAGCTGGCGCGCGACGTCCTCGCGCAGACGGCCGCCCTCGGCGCCGGCCCGGTGCACCTGGTCGGGCACTCGCTGGGCGGGCTCATCACCCGGGCGGCCGTGGTCCGCGATCCGGCCCCGTACGCCAGCCTCACGCTGCTGAGCAGCGGCCCGGGCGCGGTCTGCGAGGAGCAGCGGGCCCGTACGAAGCTGCTGGTCTCGGCGCTGGAGTCGATGGGCGGCGACATGCCGGGCATCTGGGCGGCGATGCGCTCCATGGACCCGCGCGACCAGGCTCCCGACTCTCCCGAACTCGCCTTGTTCCTGCGCGAGCGGTGGGTCGGGACGGTCCCGGAGCAGCTGATCACGACCGGCCGGGCCCTGATCGACGAGCCGGACCGGATCGGCGAGCTCGCGGCGGCGGCGCCCGGGCTGGCGAAACTGGTGCTGTCGGGGGCGTCGGACCCGGTGTGGCCGGTGGAGTCCATGGACGACATGGCGCGACGGCTGGGGGCGCGGCGGGTGGTGATCCCGGGGACGGAGCACTCGCCGAACGCCGAGGATCCGGCGGCCACGGCGGCCGCGCTGGCCCGGTTCTGGGGCTCCCCCGCCGGGGCTCCGAGGCCCTCTGACTGACTCCGGTACCGGTTAGTAGTTAGGCAACGAAAAAATTTCCTTAGCGTAGGGAATGTTTGCGGCTTACACTTCGTTAACCCTGTACAAGGAGAAACACTGACGAAGGGAGAAGCCCCATGCGCTTCGAGATTCTGCGCCTGGACGACGTCGACGGAACCGCCGTGGACAGCACCGTCGTGGACGCGGCCTCCGTCAACCGGATCGTGCAGCAGGCCGCGGCCATCGGCCAGCGCATCCTGATCCGACCGGCCGAGACCGCGTCCAACTGACGAACCCGTCCGCCGCCATACACACGAACGCCCCCGCACCGGTCCCGGTGCGGGGGCGTTCGCATGCGCGGCGGGCGCGGGCCCGGGGCGCTACGAGGTGCGGATCACCTGGAGCACGCCGTTGATGATCTGCTGGACGGCGATCGCGGAGAGCATCATGCCGGCCAGCCGGGTCACGAGGACGACGCCGCCGTCCTTGATCACGCGGATGATGACGAGCGAGTACCGCATCACCACCCACAGCACGATGTGCATCGCGACGATCGCGGACCAGACGGAGAGCTGACCGGTGAGTCCGTCGGCCTTCTGTACGGCCAGGATCACCGACACGATCGCGCCGGGCCCGGCGAGCAGCGGCATGCCGAGCGGGACGAGCGCGACGTTCACGTCCTTGGTCTGCTGCGGCTCGTCGGTCTTGCCCGTCAGCAGGTCGAGCGCGATGAGCAGGAGCAGCAGACCGCCCGCGATCATCAGGGCCGGCACGGAGACGTGCAGGTAGTCCAGGATCTGCTGGCCGCAGAGGCCGAAGACGGCGATGACGCCGAAGGCGACGCAGACCGCCTGCCAGGCCATGCGGCGCTGCACCTTGGCGGGGCGGCCGGAGGTCAGCGCGAGGAAGATGGGCGTGATCCCCGGAGGGTCCATAATCACAAAAAGCGTGAGAAAGAGGGATCCGAAGACGGCGAAATCGAGCACAGTGATGCCTTGCAGGAGAGGGGTGTCACGAAAAAGGGGCGGTGTGGGCGAAGCGGCGGCAGCGGTCAGCCGCGCACGCGTCCACCGGCGCCGGGGACCGGGAACGCCCCGGTGGCACGGCGCGTGATCTCGCCGTAGATCTCGGGGTCGGTCGTGTACTCCCCGAGTCGGCAGGTCTTGCGGCTGCCGTGGTAGTCGCTGGACCCGGTGGTCAGCAGTCCGAGGTCGCCGGCCAGACCGCGCAGGCGCACGCGGGTGGTCTCGTCGTGGTCCATGTGCTCGACCTCGATGCCGTCGAGCCCGGCGGCGGCGAGTGCGGCTATCGCGTCCTCGGGGACGCACTGGCCGCGCTTGACGGCTGCCGGGTGCGCGAAGACGGTGACCCCGCCGGCCGCCTTGACCAGGCGGATCGCGTCGAAGGGGTCGAGCTCGTGCTTCTCGGCGTACGCGCGCCCGCCGTCGGCGAGCCAGAGCGGGGTGAAGGCGTCGGACACGGTGGGGACGACGGCGAGCTCGACGAGCGCGGCGGCGATGTGCGGACGCCCGACGGAACCCTCGCCGGCGATCCGGCCCACCTGCTCCCAGGTGATGTCCACGCCGAGGCCGCGCAGCTTGCCGACCATGGCCTGCGCGCGCGGGGTGCGGTCGTCGCGCACGAGCTCCCGCTCGCGGGAGAGCTCCGGCTCCTCGGGATCGAAGAGGTAGGCGAGCATGTGCACCCCGACGCCGTCGAGGCGGCAGCTCAGCTCGGCGCCGGTGACGAGGGTCAGCCCCTCGGGAAGCGCTTCGATCGCCTCGCGGTAGCCGGCGACGGTGTCGTGGTCGGTCAGTGCGACGACGTCGAGCCCGCCGGCGGCCGCGGCCCGCACGAGCTCGGCGGGGGTGTCCGTACCGTCCGAGGCCGTGGAGTGCGCGTGCAGGTCGATGCGCACAGCCGAGCTCCAGGGTGGTTCGTTCGAACGGGGGACACTCCAGGATACCGCTCACATTTCCCGACGCGGGCCTCCACCGGCCCGCCCGCGCCCGGGGTCGACGGACGCAGTCCGCGCGTCAAGCGGAGAGGATGCGGGGGCTCAGGGCCCCGCAGGGCAGCAGCTCGACCTCGGCTCCCGCCTCGCGCAGGTCCGTCAGGACGAGCTCGTCGTACATCAGGAGGCCCGACTGCTCCGGCCAGACGACGGCCCACAGCCACAACCCCCGGGCCTCGCCCGCGAAGACGGCCCGGTCGTCGGGGACTCCGGTGACGTGCCAGAGCGGTGTCGGGCGGCCCGCCGCGACGACCTTGGCGTGCGGTGGGGCGGAGACGTTCATGAAGGGGCCCGGATCGGGGGCGTCGAGGCCCGCGAACCGCGCGCCCAGGCCGACGCCCAGCTCCTCGGCGATCAGCACGAGCTCGCCGATGCCGCCCAGCGGGCCGGGGCCCGAGCAGGCCACGGCGGTGGCCCGGCCGCCGCTGCGGTCGTCACCGGCCGCCGCCACCCCGGTGAACAGCCATCCCACGGGCAGCGGCCACGGCATCCAGACCGGCACCTGCGCCCGGTTCACCACCACGTTCAGGCCTTCGACGCTCGGCGGGATCACGGGCTGCAGGGGATGCACGGTGCCGTGCAGGGCGCACTGCCAGGAGTCGGCGAAGAGGCCGGGCGCCCTGACCCTGCCACCGCACTTCGGGCAACTCGGTTCGCCCCTCATAAGAAGCCACGCTCCTCCCCGCCGCGCGCCCCGTCAAGACGCGATCACCCGTCCGGGCGGCCCGGTGGCCGGACGATCAGTCCAGTGCGACTGCCGTACGCAGAGGGTCCCGCAGATCCGTGCCGCGCGCGAGCCAGCGCTCCTGCAGGGCGGCCGCGCCGTGCACCCGCTTCCACGCCGCCTCGTTCGCCGTCATCGGCAGGAGGGGGAAGAAGGAGACCGGGTCCATGGGGTCCGCCAGTTCGACGTCCTCCACCAGCCCGCCCGGCTCCGCCACCAGCACGGAGGTGAACGGCGCCCCGTCCCAGAGGGGTTCCCCCACGTCGAGCGAGGCCCCGGGGGCCACGATGAGCCCCTCCACCTGCGGGGCGGCCGCGAGCACCGCCAGTGGCCGCAGCAGCTTGTCGGTGGGCGCGAGGCCGCCCCGGACGGTCAGCACGAGCTCGGCGCGCGGGCCCCGTACCGGATCGGCGACCACCGCCGTCGGGTCGGTCATCGGGTGGGCGGACATGCCGAGGGTCGCGTACCGCACGAGGTCGCCCTCGGTGAAGCGCAGGACCTCGATGCGGTCGGTGCCCAGGAAGGTGACGGCGGCGCGGGCGTCGGGCTCGCCGAGCGCACCACGCAGCCGGGCTTCCACAAGGGCCAGAATTTCTGCCATGGAACGAGCATAGAACTCGTATCAGCCGGGTAAAGGGCGGGTCTTGACCATCCGTCGGCTGATATCGTTGACCGTTGGTCGGGGACGCTCTCAGAAGAGAAGTTTCAGTGCCCCGGCGACAGGACGTCCCCCACGGGGGACCGGCCGGAGGAGGTGGGGCTGCGGTGGATCGAAGTCGATCGTGCAGTACCAATCGCTCTTCCACTTCCCTGACGGGCGCCTCGCGCCCCCTTTGATCCGCACGCTCGGATCAGTCGAAGAGCGACGGCAGAACTTTGTCCTCCCGTCCTGTCTCCTTCCGCCCGCCCCGGCCTGCCCGCCGCGGCGGACCGTGCTCTCCGGAAGGACCTCCCACCCGTACGGTCCGCAGCCGTGCGCGCGAAGGAGCCTGCCATGTCGATGCTGCCCTACCTCCGTGCCGCCGTCCGTCCGGCGCTGCGCAGGTCCACCCCCGTCCAGCCCGGCTACGACACCACCCGCGACCCGTCCGCCAACAGCGCGGTGGTCGACTGCGCGGTCTACCGCGACGGCCGGCGTGCCCTGGGCCGCACCTGCCTGACGCCCCGTGAGGCGATGCGCCAGGTCCGCGAGGACGGCGGTTTCGCGTGGATCGGCCTGCACGAGCCGACCGAGGGCGAGTTCGCGGGGATCGCCGCCGTGTTCGGCCTGCACCCGCTCGCCGTGGAGGACGCGGTGCACGCGCACCAGCGGCCGAAACTGGAGCGCTACGACGACACCCTCTTCACCGTCTTCAAGACGATCCACTACGTCGAGCACGCCGAACTCACCGCCACCAGCGAGGTGGTGGAGACCGGCGAGGTGATGTGCTTCACCGGCCCCGACTTCGTCATCACCGTCCGGCACGGCGGCCAGGGCTCCCTCAGGGGACTGCGCCACCGGCTCCAGGACGACCCGGCGCTCCTGGCCAAAGGCCCGTCCGCCGTTCTGCACTCCCTCGCCGACCACGTCGTCGACGGCTACATCGCCGTCGCCTCGGCCGTCCAGGACGACATCGACGAGGTCGAGAGCGACGTCTTCGCCGCCCCCGCCAAAGGCAGTGCGCGCGGCGGCGACGCGGGCCGCATCTACCAGCTCAAGCGCGAGGTCCTGGAGTTCAAGCGGGCCGTCTCCCCGCTGCTGCGGCCCATGGAGCTGCTCAGCGAGCGGCCGATGCGGCTGGTGGACCCGGACATCCAGAAGTACTTCCGCGACGTCGCCGACCACCTGGCGCGCGTCCACGAGCAGGTCGTCGGCTTCGACGAGCTGCTGAACTCCATCCTCCAGGCCAATCTGGCGCAGGCGACCGTCGCCCAGAACGAGGACATGCGCAAGATCACCTCCTGGGCGGCGATCATCGCCGTGCCGACGATGATCTGCGGCGTGTACGGGATGAACTTCGAGAACATGCCGGAACTGCACTGGCGCTACGGCTATCCGATGGTGATGGCCGCCATCGCCGGGAGCTGTTTCACCATCCACCGCGCACTGCGCCGCCACGGCTGGCTGTAGCGGCGCACGCGCCGCTGGCTACCCTGTGCGCATGACTCTCAGCGCGCTCGATCTGGCCCTCGTCGAGGAGGCCACCAAGAAGTCCGGTCTCATCTGGGTCCGCGGCACCGGGGCCGACCGGGGCCTGTGGCACGCCTGGGTGGACGGCGCGGCGCACGTGCTCGGCGACGGTCCCGGGGAACAGCCGTTCCCGGGGCTCGCGGACGGGGCGGCCGCCGAGGTGACCGTGCGCAGCAAGGACAAGGGCGGCCGGCTGGTCGCGTGGACGGCGACCGTACGCGAGCTCGTGCCCGAGAGCGAGCCGTGGCAGGCCGCCGTGGCCGAGCTCAAGGGCAAGCGGCTCAACGCGCCCGACTCGGAGCGGATGACCGAGCGGTGGGCGCGGGAGTGCCGGCTGCTGCGCCTGGAGCCGCTGTCCGTGCGGGACGGACTGCCCGAGGACTCGCTGGCCGCCGCTCCGCTGGGCTCTCCCGCGACGACCCGCCGGCCCATGCCGGCCGGGCTGCCGAAGCTGCTGTTCAAGCGGAAGAAGGCGGCCCGCTAGGCCCTGTCGACGACAGGGCCTAGGTCCTGCCGGCCGGGTCCGCCGGCCCCGCCGGGTTCGCCGCCCGGCCCGGGGTCAGCGCTTCGGGGCCGTGCCCTGGCCGGAGCCCTTGGGCGCGGGCTGGGTGGAATCGGCCCCCTGCTCCTTGGTCGTCGGCAGCTGGGACCCGTAGTCCACAGTCTGATCCTGCGTGGGCGCGGTGAGCTCGACCGGCTTGCCCCACTCGGCGAGGACGACCCGGCCGGCGCCGCCCGCGCGTTCCATGAGCAGCGGGTAGGGCGTGCCCTCCAGGGAGACCGAGAGCTTGCCGCCCTTGCCCTCGTCCGCGGTGACCTGGACGGCCCGGGTGTGCCCGACCTTGGTGTAGTCGCCCTTGGCGAGCGTCCCGTCGAGCCCGAGCAGCCCGTCCAGCAGGACCTGCATGTCAGTGAAGCCGCGGAACTGCTTGTACGAGGGGTCGCCCTCGGGCACCTTGACGAATTTGTCGCCGAGCTTGCCGGCCGCCTCGGACTGGCCCCAGAAGGCGGCGCCCGCCTTGAGGTAGAGCTGCTCGCCCACCCGCAGAAGCTGGAAGGTGGTGTCGTCCGGCGCCTTCACCTCGCCGGATCCGCCGTCGGCGCCGAGCCGCATGTCGAGGGTGAAGGACTTGCCGCCACTGACGAGGGTGCCGGACAGGTGGACCGACTTCGCCCCGGTGACGGCCGCCTGGGACTTGCCCTCGATCTGGTCGGCGGGCAGCTTGCCGACCCCGTTCGTGCCCTCGTCGGGGTCCGCCCCGCACCCCGTGGCGGCGACGGCCAGGCCCGCGCACAGGGCACCGACGAAGGCGGCCCGGCGCAGCCGTACGGCGGGGGAATAGGCGGTCACGGGCAGGTGCCTCTCGTCGGTCGTCTGCGAGCAGCTGGCAGCGTACCCGCCCGTTCGCGGGCCCCCGCGCGGCCCCCGCGCGGGGGCCGTGGGGACGCCCGTGCGGACGGCCCCACCAGGAGGTTGTGCGCGGCACGGGCTAACCTGAGGGACGGCAGTACCGGTGATCGACGGATGACGCACGCTCGTAGGAGGCGCTCGGATGGCGGCAGGCGCCCCACGGATCTTCGTCTCGCATCTGTCGGGTGTGCCCGTCTTCGATCCCAACGGCGACCAGGTGGGCCGCGTGCGCGACCTCGTCGCGATGCTCCGCGTGGGCGGCCGGCCGCCGCGGCTGCTCGGCCTGGTGGTCGAGGTCGTCAGCCGGCGCCGGATCTTCCTGCCCATGACCCGGGTGACGGGCGTCGAGTCCGGCCAGGTCATCACCACGGGCGTGGTCAACATGCGGCGCTTCGAACAGCGCCCCACCGAGCGGCTGATCCTCGGCGAACTGCTCGACCGGCGGGTGCGCCTGGTCGCCGACGACGAGGAGGTCACCGTCCTGGACGTGGCCATCCAGCAGCTGCCGGCCCGCCGGGACTGGGAGATCGACCGGATCTTCGTGCGCAAGGGCAAGGCGGGCGCGCTGCGCCGCCGCGGCGAGACCCTGACGGTGGAGTGGTCGGCGGTCACGGGCTTCTCGCTGGAGGAGCACGGGCAGGGCGCCGAGAACCTGGTCGCCACCTTCGAGCAGATGCGCCCGGCCGACGTCGCGAACGTGCTGCACCACCTGACGCCGAAGCGGCGCGCCGAGGTGGCCAGCGCCCTCGACGACGACCGGCTCGCGGACGTCATGGAGGAGCTGCCCGAGGACGAGCAGGTGGAGATCCTCGGGAAGCTGAAGGAGGAGCGTGCGGCCGACGTCCTGGAGGCGATGGACCCGGACGACGCGGCCGACCTGCTGTCCGAGCTGCCCGAGGTAGACAAGGAGCGGCTGCTGACGCTGATGCAGCCGAACGACGCGGCCGACGTGCGGCGCCTGATGTCGTACGAGGAGAACACCGCGGGCGGTCTGATGACGACGGAGCCGATCGTGCTGCGGCCCGACGCGACGGTCGCCGACGCGCTGGCCCGCGTACGGCAGGCGGACCTGTCGCCGGCGCTGGCGGCGCAGGTGTACGTGTGCCGGCCGCCGGACGAGACGCCCACGGGCAAGTACCTGGGCACGGTGCACTTCCAGCGGCTGCTGCGCGACCCGCCGTTCACACTGGTCAGCTCGATCGTGGACACCGGCCTGCCGCCGCTGCGCCCGGACGCCTCGCTGCCGGTGGTGACCAGCTACCTGGCCGCGTACAACATGGTCGCGGTGCCCGTCGTCGACGAGAGCGGCTCGCTGCTGGGTGCGGTGACCGTCGACGACGTACTGGACCACCTGCTGCCGGACGACTGGCGGGAGACGGACTTCCACTCCGAGGGCCCCGAGGGTTCCGAGGACTCCGAGCGCGCGGAAGGGGCCGTACGTGGCCACTGAACGGGGGCGCGGCGAGCAGGCACGCGAGCGGCGCCGGGCGCAGATCCGGGAGCGGCGCGAACAGGCGCGGACCCAGGCCCGCGAGTTCGGGCTGTCGGAGGCGGCCGCGGAGCGGGCGGAACGTTCCTCTTTCGAGCGCGGCGAGCGGGCGAAGGCCGGCCAGTCCACCGGGGCGAGCGCCCTGACGCGCTCGCGCGCGCGGCTGGACCTGCCGCGCGCGGCACGCCGGCGGCTGCTGCCCGAGTACGACCCGGAGGCCTTCGGGCGGCTGTCGGAGCGGGTGGCGCGGTTCCTCGGCACGGGCCGGTTCATCGTCTGGATGACCGTCGTCATCATCGTCTGGGTGCTGTGGAACATCTTCGCGCCGGAGCACCTGCGCTTCGACCAGTACCCCTTCATCTTCCTGACGCTGATGCTGTCGCTCCAGGCCTCCTACGCGGCTCCGCTGATCCTGCTCGCGCAGAACCGGCAGGACGACCGGGACCGGGTCAACCTGGAGCAGGACCGCAAGCAGAACGAGCGCTCCCTGGCCGACACCGAGTACCTGACGCGGGAGATCGCGGCCCTGAGGATGGGCCTGGGCGAGGTCGCCACGCGCGACTGGATCCGCTCCGAGTTCCAGGACCTGATCAAAGAGATGGACGAGCGGCGGCTATTCCCCGCAGAGAGTGACGAAGGCGACCGCTGACGGCCTTTCCCGAGGCCCGCTACCGCGCCGTACCATCGGGGCATGGCTACCGACACAAGCTCCGCCTCCGCCGCTGCCGTACCCGAGCAGGACGCGATCCTGGACGCGCTGGCGACGGTGAACGACCCCGAGATCCACCGGCCGATCACCGAGCTGGGCATGGTCAAATCGGTGGACATCGGCGATGACGGCGCGATCGCCGTCACCGTGTACCTGACCGTGTCGGGCTGTCCCATGCGCGAGACCATCACCAACCTCGTCACCGAGGCCGTGCAGCGCGTCCCCGGCGTCACCTCGGTCGCCGTCACGCTGGACGTGATGAGCGACGAGCAGCGCAAGGAGCTCGCGACGACCCTGCGCGGCGGCACCGCCGAGCGCGAGGTCCCCTTCGCCCAGCCCGGCTCGCTGACCCGCGTCTACGCGGTCGCCTCCGGCAAGGGAGGCGTCGGCAAGTCCTCGGTCACCGTCAACCTGGCCGCGGCGATGGCGGCCGACGGCCTCAAGGTCGGCGTCGTCGACGCCGACATCTACGGCCACAGCGTGCCGCGCATGCTCGGCGTGGAGGGCCGCCCCACCCAGGTCGAGAACATGATCATGCCGCCGTCGGCGCACGGCGTGAGGGTCATCTCCATCGGCATGTTCACCCCGGGCAACGCGCCGGTGGTGTGGCGCGGTCCGATGCTCCACCGAGCACTCCAGCAGTTCCTGGCCGACGTGTTCTGGGGCGACCTGGACGTGCTCCTGCTCGACCTGCCGCCGGGTACCGGCGACATCGCGATCTCCGTGGCCCAGCTGGTGCCCAACGCCGAGATCCTCATCGTGACCACCCCGCAGCAGGCGGCGGCCGAGGTCGCGGAGCGGGCCGGCTCGATCGCCGTGCAGACGCACCAGAAGATCGTCGGCGTCGTCGAGAACATGTCCGGGCTGCCGTGCCCGCACTGCGACGAGATGGTCGACGTGTTCGGCTCGGGCGGTGGCCAGAAGGTCGCCGACGGCCTGACCAAGACGGTCGGCGCGACGGTGCCGGTGCTCGGCTCGATCCCGATCGACGTCCGCCTGCGCGAGGGCGGCGACGAGGGCAAGCCGGTCGTCCTGTCCGACCCCGACTCCCCCGCGGGCGCGGCACTGCGCGCGATCGCCGGCAAGCTGGGCGGCCGCGCCCGCGGCCTGGCGGGCATGTCCCTGGGAATCACCCCGCGCAACAAGTTCTGACGCTCAGCGCAGCGCGAACGGCACCACGAAGGGCACCGCCGCCAGGCGGTGCCCTTTCCCTTACCGGGTCACTCGTACGCCGCCAGGTCCCCGATGACCGAGAACCCGAGCCCGTACGCGCTCATCCCCCGCCCGTACGCACCCAGGTGGACTCCGCTCCCGGTGGAACCCGCGAGCACCCACCCGAACTCCGACTCACGGTAGTGAAACGGCGTCGGCTCCCCATCCACCGGCAGGGACAGCGTCGACCAGTCCTCGCCGTCGAGCGCGTCCGCCAGTTCCCACGCCGCCTCGGTCTGCTGGTCGAGCCAGTCGTCGCGCAGGCTGTGGTCCATCTGCCCGGGCCAGCTGTAGGCCAGCAGTCCCGAGCCGGCCAGCCAGGCCGCCGAGGAGACCGAGGTGGCCTCCAGGACGCCGGTGCCGTCGCCGCTGCGGCGCAGGGGGTTGCTCGCGACGGTGACGACCACCGCGAAGCGCTCCTTCTCGCCGGTGGCGATCTCGCCCCGGGCGGAGGGTTCGTCTCCGTGGCCGGTGGAGCCGTGCTCCACGCTGCCGTCGGCGCCGGTGCCGACCTGCATGAGCCAGCGCGGGCCGGTGAAGGCGCCGTCCAGGCCGTACCAGGGGAAGTCGGCCCGCAGGTAGCCCTCCGCGGCCCGGCGGGCCGCCGGGACCGGCGCGGCGGCCGCGTCCTGGGGCTGTGGATGCTCCTGCGGGTCGGTCTGCGGGGGTGCGGATGCCTCGGCGGGCTGCGCGCCTACCCGGCTACTGCGCGTCGTCTCCATTTGAGCGGCCTCTCGTTCCGTGGGGTCCGGAACGGCCCTCCCCCTCGCGTCGCTGGGGGGGACCCCCTCGCTCGGGCGTCCTGGGTCCGGACTCATGGAGGATAGCCATCGGACCCCGGATCGCCGGGCAGGCAGGCGCGCGAGTGGTATCGGGTGGCGTCAGGTGGCGTCGGCGTCGAAGGGCGCGCGCTGGTCCTGCGCCGGGGTGGCGGACTTCTTCACCATGTCGGGTCCGGCGCCCGGCGCGGGCGCGGCGGAGCCGCCGGCGGCGGCCGGGGCCGGGTCGGCCTCCTTGCCGTTCACCGCGTCGGTGACGTCGTTGAGCTCCTTGCGGAGATCGAAGCTGCCCCGGATCTCCTTGAGGTCCTCGTTCTCCGTCAGCTGCTTGCGGATGAAGTTCTTCGGGTTCAGATCCTCGAACTCGAAGTCCTTGAACTCCGGGCCGAGTTCGGAGCGGATGTCCTGCTTCGCGCTGTCCGAGAACGCGCGGATCTTCCGGATGACGCCCGTGACGTCCTGGATGACCTTGGGCAGCTTGTCCGGGCCGAAGATGAGAATGGCGAGCACCACGATCGTGACCAGCTCGAGTGCGCCTATGTCGTTGAACACCTTGCCGCTCCTCGGCTCTCTTCACGTCCGGCCGGACCCACGGTACCCGGCCGGGTCCGCAGGCCAATACACCAGGACCGGCCGATTGCCGGACCGGCCCTGCTTTCACTCTCCCGTCACGATCCGTTCGCCGACCCGAGGACCACTTCCAGGGTGCGCTCCCGGCCCTCGCGCAGCACCGTGAGGGTGAGTGGATCACCCGGCCGGTGGGCCCGGATCTTGATGACGAGCTCGTCGCCGCCGTGTACGCGTACGCCGTCGACCTTGGTGATCACGTCGCCCGGCTTGATCCCCGCACGGGCACCCGGCCCGCCGGCGGTGACGGCCGGCTTCCCGCCCTCGCCCTTGTCCCCCACGCGGGCCCCGTCGCCGGAGTACTCCATGTCGAGGGTGACGCCGATGACGGGGTGGGTGGCGCGGCCGGTGCGGATGAGCTCTTCGGCGACGCGCTTGCCCTGGTTGACGGGGATGGCGAACCCGAGGCCGATGCTGCCGCGCTGCTGCCCCGAACCCTCGCCGCCGCCGTCACCGTCGTCCCCGCCGCCGCGGATGGCGCTGTTGATGCCGATGACCTGGGCCTTGGCGTCGAGGAGCGGGCCGCCCGAGTTGCCCGGGTTGATGGGGGCGTCGGTCTGGAGCGCGTCGACATAGCTGACGTCGCTGCCGTCGCCCTTGTCGCCGCCGGCCGTGATGGGGCGGCCGGTGGCGCTGATGATGCCGGCGGTGACGGTGTTGGAGAGGTCGAAGGGGGCGCCGATGGCCACGACCGGGTCGCCGACCTCGACGTTCTCGGAGTTGCCGAGCGCGAGGGGGCGCAGGCCCCGCACGCCGGTGACCTTGACGACGGCCAGATCGTAGCCGGTGTCGCCGCCGACCAGCTCGGCGGCGACGCTCTCGCCGGTGCTGAAGGTGACCGTTATGTTCTGGGCGCCGTTGACGACGTGGTTGTTGGTGAGGATGTGGCCCTGACCGTCGAGGACGAAGCCGGTGCCCGTCGAACTGCTCTGCGCGCCCTTGACGTGCAGGGTCACCACGCCGGGCAGCGCGGTGGCGGCGATTCCGGCGACGCTGTCGGGTGCCCGGCCCCTGTCGGCGGCGGAGGCCGCCTGCGGGAGCTCCAGGCGCGTGTTGGCCTGCCGTTCGGCGAGGACGCCGAGGTAGCCGCCGACGCCGCCGGCGAGGAGGGCGGCCCCGATGCCGAGGGCGAGGCTCCGGCGCAGCCGGATCCGGCGGGGCCCCGCCTTGCCCCGGTCGACCGTCTGCAGCGGCCCGGCGGTCCAGGGGTCGTACTTCGGCCCTGTCTCGGGATCCGCGTCGCCCGACGCCGCCCGCGGGGGCGGTACGGGTGCCTCGCGCAGCTCGACCGGCCCGTCGGGCCGGCTCCACCACCGGGGCACGGGAGCCGGGGCGGGTGCCGCGTCTTGGTCGGTGTCCTGGGCGGCTTCCCGGCCGGTGTCCTGGTCGGCGTCCGATCCGGCCCGCGGGGACGGTACGGGTGCCTCGCGCGCCTCGGCGGGCTCCCCGGGACGGCTCCACCAGCGGGGCACCGGGACCGGAGCCGGGGCCGGATCGGTCTGCTGACTGTCGGACATGGGCGCTCCCCGCGTACCTGGCTCCGCCGGCCACCGGGGCGGCATGTGCCGCCGATTCAACCAGGTCCCGCCCCCACCCCACCGGCGGGGCGCACACAACGGCTTCCCGCCTTCCCGGCGCACGCCGCGGCCCCGGCATCCTCGCGGGTGGCCCCCGAGGGGCGGCCCGGTCGGCGGGACGTCAGCGGGACGCCACAGGCCGTCAGCGGGACAGGGACACCGGCCGGGCCGAGGGCGACGGGGAGACCGGGGCGGAGGCCACGGGCAGGGTCGAGCGCAGCGTCGGGACGGCGCCCGGGTTCGGCAGCCGGTTCTCCCGGACCACCGTGTCGAACACCGGCACCACCGGGCCCGGACGCGCGGCGGGGGCCTCGCCCCGGGCGTTGGGCTCGATCGCGTCCATCGGCAGCGAGCCGCCCAGCGCGATCGCGGCGAGCGACACCGCTCCGGCGGCCACGAACGCGAAGCGGCGCCTGGGCCGGCCCACCTCGTGTATCCGGAAGCCGGGCTGGGGCGCCGGGGCCGCCGCGGGGGGCGCGTAGGCGAAGGAGGAGAAGGGATCGGAGCCCGGCGGCGGGCCGAAGGGACCCGACGGACCTTCGGGGCTGCCTCCCGGCAGTCCCTGCAACCGCGCCAGCAGCCCGGCGGACAGCGGCGGCGGCGCGCTCTCGACGAACATGGCCTTCAGGCGCCGCTGCGCGTCGGCCTCGGCCTTGCACTTGGGACACGTCGCCAGGTGCGCCAGCACCCGCTCGCGCACGTCGTGGCTCAACTCCCCGTCCACGAGGGCGGCGAGCCGGTCGCCCAGGTGTTGTTCGGCAGGCGACGGGGACGGACTGATCCCGCTCACTCGGCTCCGCCCTCTCCCCCTGCGCCGGGCGCGCCCACAGCCACTCCCGCCAGCGCGCGCTGCTCCGCACGGGCCTCGGGAGACCGGTGCTTGAGCGCCTTGCGCAGGTGCGAACGGCCTCGGTGGATACGGCTGCGCACGGTGCCGAGCTTCACGCCCAGCGTGGCGGCGATCTCCTCGTAGGACAGGCCCTCGATGTCGCACAGCACCACGGCCGCGCGGAACTCGGGCGCGAGGGTGTCCAGCGCCTGCTGCACGTCCGCGTCGAAGTGGGTGTCGTGCAGCGCCTGCTGCGGGGACGGCTCACGGCTCGGCAGCCGCTCGGCGGCGTCGTCGGCGAGCGCGTCGAAGCGGATGCGCTGCTTGCGGCGGACCATGTCCAGGAACAGGTTCGTGGTGATCCGGTGCAGCCAGCCCTCGAAGGTGCCGGGCGTGTACGTGGACAGCGAGCGGAAGACGCGGACGAAGACTTCCTGCGTCAGGTCCTCGGCGTCGTGCTGGTTGCCCGTCAGGCGGTAGGCCAGGCGGTAGACCCGCGCACTGTGCGTGCTGACGATCTCCTCCCACGAGGGAGGTGTCCACGCCTGGGAGCCCGCATCGGCGGCAAAGCTCGCGGTGGTTGCGGTGTCTGCGGTGCGGAAGCGGTCAGCAATGTAGGTCACGGATTTCGGCTCACCGGCCGACCAGAAGAGGCGTCTGAGAACACCCCCACGATCCACAGGCGCAGCCGCACCTCCCCTGTCGGCTCTGGTGGTGTCCAGCGGATTCCCTACCATAGCCACCCCTCCCGTCAGCTCCGGATAAGCATTTTTGCAGTAACTTTGCACGGGTCTCGGGTCCCGGACCGCCTTTGTGCCTCCAGTGCTCTCAACGCCCGGTCCCATCTGCGGGTTCCCGACTCCAGCGGATACAGTCACCGTTGCGCCAACTATGGGGACAGGAGAGGGTCATTACCGGCAACCGGCAGACGAGCTGGGCGTTCGCCGACGCGTTTGTCGCCGAAGACGACGCTCTGCGATGGGCCCGCGACCGGTCCAGGGATGCGGGACTGCGCTCTGTCTCCCCCGGCACCGGGGCCGCGCTGCGCCTGCTCGCCGCCACCGCGGACGCCAAGGCCGTCGCCGAGATCGGCACCGGAACCGGCGTGTCCGGCATCCACCTCCTGCACGGAATGCGCCCGGACGGGGTGCTGACCACGGTGGATCCCGAAGCCGACCGGCAGGCCTTCGCCCGCCAGGCCTTCCGCGCCGCGGGCTTCGCCGGCAACCGCGCCCGCTTCATCCCGGGCCGCGCCCTCGACGTGCTGCCCCGGCTGGCGGACGGCGGATACGACCTCGTCTTCTGCGACGGAGACCCCTCCGAGTCCCTCGACTACCTCGCCGAATCGTTGCGCCTGCTGCGCCCCGGCGGACTTGTCTGCTTCGAGGGGGTCTTCTCCGACGGCCGTACGGTCGACTCCGCGGCCCAGCCGCTGGAGGTGCTCCGCGTCCGCGAGCTGCTGCGCAGCGTCCGCGAGAGCCCGGCCCTGGAGGCCGCCCTGCTGCCGGTGGGCGACGGCCTGCTGTGCGCGGTCCGGCGCTGAGCGCTGAGCGCGGACCCCACCGCTCCGCCCCGCCGCGACACGCGGCCCCGTAAGGCACGCGACCTCGTGGACGCCCGCAACCCCCGGGCACCCGGCCCCTGATCCGGGGCCCGTATACAACACTGCCCCGGGCGCGGTGTGCGACCGGGGCAGTGCAGAGATTTCAGTCGGTGCGTCAGTACCCTCGCGAGGGCTAGCCGACGACCTTCTTCAGGGCGTCACCCAGGGCGTCCGCCTCGTCCGGAGTCAGCTCGACGACGAGCCGACCGCCGCCCTCGAGCGGTACGCGCATGACGATGCCCCGCCCCTCCTTGGTGACCTCGAGCGGGCCGTCGCCCGTCCGCGGCTTCATGGCCGCCATGCTCGTTCCCCTTCCTGAAACCAGCTCATCGTCAGCCGACGGCCCCGTTCAGGCGCCTAATACCCGGCATCGAACACATTGCTTCCAGGCCATTATCCCGCATGTCAGGACCCGATGACCAACATCGGCCGGGAACGCTTGTGCAACGCGCTCGACCAAAACCACTCATTTCGGGGACCCGCCTGCGATACTTCGCCGCCGCACACCACGCCAGCCGTCCGCTTTGTTTGACGCACATCACATGTGCGACCGCGTTCCGGTCCGCCATGCTGACCCTTGCACCGGCCGGTACCGGCCGGTAGCCAGCCCGCGACGAAGGGGGACCCCCGCCATGGCCGACAGCGTGCTCTACGAAGTGACCGACGGACTCGCGACCATCACGATCAACCGTCCGGAAGCCATGAACGCCATGAACACCGAGACCAAGGTCGCGCTGCGCGACGCGGTCCGGGCGGCGGCCTCGGACACGGCGGTACGGGCGGTCCTGCTCACCGCCGCCGGCAACCGGGCGTTCTGCGTCGGCCAGGACCTCAAGGAGCACATCGGCTCCCTGGCGGCCGACCGCGAGAACGGCTCCTCGGTCACCATGAGCACGGTCTCGGAACACTACAACCCGATCGTCCGCGCGCTGACGGAGATGCCGAAGCCGGTCGTGGCGGGCGTGAACGGCGTCGCGGCGGGCGCGGGCTTCGGCTTCGCGCTGGCGGCGGACTTCCGCGTGGTCGCGGACACCGCGTCCTTCAACACCTCGTTCGCGGGGGTCGCCCTCACCGCGGACTCCGGCGTCTCGTGGACGCTGCCTCGTCTGATCGGGGGGTCCCGCGCCACCGATCTGCTGTTCTTCCCCCGCTCGGTGAAGGCCCAGGAAGCGCTGGACCTCGGCATCGCGAACCGCGTCGTCCCCTCGGAGCAGCTCGCCGAGGAGGCCGCGGCCGTGGCCCGGCGCCTGGCACAGGGCCCGACGGTCGCGTACGCGGCCCTGAAGGAGTCCCTGGCGTACGGGGCCTCGCGGTCACTCGAAGAGGCGCTGGAGCACGAGGACACCCTCCAGGCCCGCGCGGGAGCCTCCGAGGACCACGGCATCGCGGTCGCGGCCTTCCTCGCGAAGCAGGCTCCGGAGTACCTGGGCCGCTAGGTCGTCCCTTTCCTACCCCTGCCTGCCGCTGCCGCTGCCCCCGGCCCTGTCCGGGCCGTGGGGCCCGGCCGTGGTTCCCGCCGTGCGGGGTCCGGCCCGGCGCCCTGGTCCCCGGCCCCGCGGGGCCCGGGCGCCGTCAGGACGGGCCGCGCGCCACGCAGCGGACCAGGTGGTCGTCGACCAGCCCGCAGGCCTGCATCAGCGCGTACGCAGTCGTCGGGCCGACGAAGCGGATGCCCGCCTTCTTCAGCGTCTTCGCCAGCGCCGTCGACTCCGGAGTCACCGCCGGTATCTCCGCGGTGTCCTTGGGAGCGGCGCGCCCCGGCGCCGGCGCGTGGGACCAGATCAGGGCGTCCAGTTCCCCCGCCCCCCACCCGGCCAGGGTCTTCGCGTTGGCGAGGGTCGCCTCGATCTTCGCCCGGTTGCGGATGATCCCCTCGTCGCCGAGGAGCCGTTCCACGTCCGCCGCGCCGAACTCCGCGACCTTGCCGATCTCGAAGCCCGCGAACGCCGCCCGGAACCCCTCGCGCCTGCGCAGGATCGTCAGCCACGACAGCCCCGACTGGAAGGCCTCCAGGCACAGGCGCTCATACAGGGCGTCGTCCCCGTGGACCGGCCGGCCCCACTCGGTGTCGTGGTAGGCGATGTAGTCCTCGGTGGCCAGCCCCCAGGGGCACCGCAGCCCGCCGTCGGGACCGGCGAGGACCCCGGTCACTGCTCGGCGGCCTTGGTCAGACCCACGGAGCCGGCCCCGGCCGCCACGGCGGCGCTGAGCTCCGCGATCCGCGCGTCCCGCTCCGCCAGCTCCGCCGCCAGCCGCTCCAGTACGTCGTCCACCTCGGCCATCCGGTACCCGCGCGGAGCGACGGGCAGCCGCAGATCGTCGATGTCCGCCCGGACGACGGGACGGTTCTCCGGCAGGGCGTCGGACACGCGGTCCGGCTCGGCCTCCGGCAGGACGGCCTCGGATCCCCCGCCGGCCACTGCCAGGGTGACCGCAGCGACGACCACGACCAGCGCGATGAGCAAGAACGCGAACACGATCAACTCCCCTGAGAGATTCCGGCCACCAGGTTAAGGTCGCAGGCGAGGCGCAAAGGCCGCCGAAGGAGGAAAGAGCAGGATGCTGCGACTGGGCAGGCGCGAGTTCGACACCCACGAGCCGGTGATCATGGCCATCGTGAACCGGACCCCTGACTCCTTCTACGACCAGGGCGCGACCTTCCGCGACGAGCCGGCCCTGGACCGGGTCGAGCAGGCGGTGGCCGAGGGCGCGGCGATCATCGACATCGGCGGGGTCAAGGCGGGGCCCGGCGAGCACGTGGACGCGGCCGAGGAGGCCCGGCGCACGGTCGGCTTCGTCGCCGACGTGCGGCGCCGCCACCCGGACGTGGTGATCAGCGTCGACACCTGGCGGCACGAGGTCGGCGAGGCCGTCTGCGAGGCCGGCGCGGACGTGCTGAACGACGCGTGGGGTGGTGTCGACCCGAAGCTCGCGGAGGTCGCCGCGCGCTACGGCGCCGGCATCGTCTGCACCCACGCGGGCGGGGTCGAGCCGCGGACCCGGCCGCACCGGACCTCGTACGAGGACGTGATGGAGGACATCCTGCGCGTCACGGTCGGCCTCGCCGAACGCGCGGCGGCACTCGGCGTGCGCCGCGACGCGATCATGATCGACCCGGGCCACGACTTCGGGAAGAACACCCGCCACTCCCTGGAGGCGACCCGCCGCCTCGCGGAGATGACCGAGACGGGCTGGCCGGTTCTGGTCTCCCTGTCGAACAAGGACTTCGTCGGCGAGACCCTCGACAAGCCCGTCAAGGAACGCCTCCTGGGCACCCTGGCCACCACGGCCGTCTCGGCCTGGCTCGGCGCCCAGGTCTACCGCGTCCACGAAGTCGCGGAAACGAAGCAGATCCTGGACATGGTCCGCTCGATCCAGGGCCACCGCCCCCCGGCAGTGGCCCGCCGCGGCCTGGCCTGAGCCCCCGGCCCGACCGGCCGTCGGGCGACCCCCGGCGGTCGCCCGCCGGGGGGGTGCGCCTACGGGTGGCGCCCGTACCGGCCGGCTACTTGCCGACTTCCTTCGTCACCAGCGCGATCGCCTCGTCCACGTCGTCCGTGACGTGGAAGAGGTAGAGGTCGCGCTCGGAGGCCTTGCCCTGGGCGATGACCGTGTTCCGCAGCCAGTCGATGAGCCCGCTCCAGTACTCCGTGCCGAACAGCACGATCGGGAAGCGGGTGATCTTCTGCGTCTGAACCAGGGTCAGGGCCTCGAAGAGCTCGTCGAGCGTGCCGAGGCCGCCCGGCAGGACGACGAAGCCCTGCGAGTACTTCACGAACATCGTCTTGCGGACGAAGAAGTACCGGAAGTTCAGGCCCAGGTCCACGTGCTCGTTGAGCCCCTGCTCGAAGGGGAGCTCGATGCCCAGCCCCACCGAGATGCCGTTGGCTTCCCGCGCGCCCTTGTTGGCCGCCTCCATCGCACCCGGGCCGCCGCCCGTGATCACCGCGAAGCCCGCCTCGACGAGCGCTCCGCCGATCCGTACGCCCGCGTCGTACTCCGGCGATCCCGCCGGCGTACGCGCCGAGCCGAACACGCTGATCGCCGGCGGCAGCTCCGCCAGCGTGCCGAATCCCTCGATGAACTCGGACTGGATGCGCAGGACCCGCCAGGGATCGGTGTGCACCCACTCGGAGGGCCCGGCCGAATCCAGCAGCCGCTGGTCCGTGGTACTGCCCGCCTGCACCTGGCCCCGCCTCCTCAGCACCGGCCCGAGCTGCTGCTCCTCGGGCCGACGACGAGCGTCCCCGTCGGAGTTACGGTGGTTGCCCATGATGTGCTCCCTCCTGCTGATCGTTGGATCAGGGTAGGCGCACAAAGGTGACGAGAAGCGGAATTCAGGAGGTCAGCCAGGCGCGGAGTCGTTCCTCGCAGTGGAGGATCGCCTTCGTCTCCACGCGCTCGTCGACCTTGTGGGCCAGCAGGGCGTCGCCCGGGCCGTAGTTGACGGCCGGGACGCCCAGTGCGCTGAAGCGGGAGACGTCCGTCCAGCCGAACTTCGGCATGGCGCGGCCGCCGACCGCCTCCATGAAGGCCGCCGCCGCCGGGTGGCCGAGGCCGGGGAGGGCGCCGCCCGAGGAGTCGTCGATCACGAACTCGGCGATGTCGCAGTCGGCGAACACCTCCCGTACGTGGGCGAGCGCCTCGGCCTCGCTGCGGTCCGGGGCGTAGCGGAAGTTGACCGTCACCGTGCACGCGTCGGGGATGACGTTGTTGGCGACGCCGCCCTCGATGCGGACCGCGTTGAGGCCCTCGTGGTACTCGAGGCCGTCGATCACGGGCTTGCGGGGTTCGTACGCCGCCAGCTTGGCCAGGATCGGGCTCACCGAGTGGATGGCGTTGGAGCCCATCCAGCTGCGCGCGGAGTGGGCGCGCTCGCCGGCCGTGCGGAGCAGGACGCGCAGGGTGCCCTGGCAGCCGCCCTCGACCTCGGCGTTCGACGGTTCCAGCAGGACGGCGAAGTCGCCGGTCAGCCAGTCGGGGTGGGCTGCGGCGACCTTGCCGAGGCCGTTGAGGTCGGCGGCGACCTCTTCCTGGTCGTAGAAGACGAAGGTGAGGTCGCGGTTGGGCTCCGGCACGGTCGCGGCGATGCGCAGCTGCACGGCGACGCCCGACTTCATGTCGGTGGTGCCGCAGCCCCACAGGATGTCGTTCTCGTCGAGGCGGGAGGGCACGTTGCCGGCGATCGGCACGGTGTCGAGGTGCCCGGCCAGTACGACGCGTTCGGCGCGGCCCAGGTGGGTGCGGGCGACGACGTTGTTGCCGAAGCGGTCCACGGCCAGATGCGGGAGGCCGCGCAGCGCGTGTTCCACGAGGTCGGCGAGTACCTTCTCGTCGCCGCTCACGGAGGGGATGTCGACGAGCCGGGCGGTCAGCTCGGCGGCGTCCTGGGTGAGGTCCAGCTCGGATGGGGACATGGAGCTGACCCTAACCCCACGGGCTGCGGCGAAGCCGTGTCCGTCCGGCCGATGGACCCGCGGGGCGGCTCCAGTACGGTGGGCGGCGTGTCGCAGACCGATCAGCCCCGCCCCCGCCGCCGTCGGCGCCCGCTCCGCTGGGCTGCCGGTTTCCTCGTGCTGGTGGCGGTCGCCGGCTACTTCGTCGTGCAGCGCGCTTCGAACGGCGGCGGCGGTGCGCCGTACTGCACGGCCTCGGTCAACGCCATGGGCGGCGGCAAGGGCGGCAAGGGCCGGCACTACGAGATGACCCCGGAACAGGCGGCGAACGCGGCGACGATAGCCGCCGTCGGCGTCTCCAAGGGGATGCCGGACCGGGCGGTGACGATCGCGCTGGCGACGGCCATGCAGGAGTCGGCGCTGCGCAACCTCGACCACGGCGACCGGGACTCGCTCGGCCTGTTCCAGCAGCGGCCCTCGCAGGGCTGGGGCACGCCGGCGCAGATCATGGACCCGGTGTACTCGGCCGGGATCTTCTACGAGCGGCTGGCCGAGGTCAAGGGGTACTCGCGGCTTCCGCTGACGGTGGCGGCGCAGAAGGTGCAGCTGAGCGCCTTCCCGCAGGCGTACGCGAAGCACGAGCCGGACGCGACCGTCCTGACGACGGCCTTCACCGGCGGCGGGCACCTGGAGTGCGCCGGGCCCGCGCCCGCCCAGGCCGGCGATCCGGCCGAGGTCCGGGCGGAGTTGTCCCGGCTGATCGGCAAGAGCGGGCCGCACACGATGCCGGCGGAGCCGGCCGGGACCGCGGGTGCGGCCGAGGTGACCCTGGTCGCGAAGGGCGACGGCGGCGAGGCGGCGGTGCGCTCCGGGCAGGTGCTCTCGCAGTGGGCGGTGGCCAACTCCCGTGAGCTGGGGATCACGCGGGTCTCGTACGTCTCCGGTGCCTGGATCGCGGGCGAGGACGGCGGCGACTGGCAGCGCACGGGCGGTACGGGGGCCAAGGCGGGCGCCGGGGATCCCCTCGACGCGGGTCCGGGCCGGATCCGGATCTTCCTGCGCGCCTGAGCCGCCCGCTCGGGCGTGCGAAGCGTCCCCCGTGCGGGGGTGACTCGTACATCGGACCGGAGGGCCCTGGCGGACGCACAAGCGCAGGTCGGCGCGCATCCAATGCGGTTGTCCCGGAAGCCGATTAAACGATGCGTTACTGATCCTTTACCTACCTGCTCCGCAACTCACCGCCCCCCGAGAGCGGTTGTACCGGCGTACTCAGCCGCTACCGCTTAGGAGCAAC
The DNA here is from genome assembly GCF_018614195.1 of Streptomyces sp. ISL-43. Taxonomy (GTDB): domain Bacteria; phylum Actinomycetota; class Actinomycetes; order Streptomycetales; family Streptomycetaceae; genus Streptomyces. The sequence continues at coordinate 69,404 of NZ_JAGGOT010000023.1, read as the reverse complement.
ATGTCCCTCCCCCTGACCCGCCGGATCGCCCGTACCGCGCTGCTCCTCGCAGCCGGGGCAGCTCCCGTGGTCGGTGCGGCCGGCGCGGCCAGCGCCGCGGGCCTGGAGTCCGTGCCGCAGCTGGGCGCGCTCACCGCACAGGACGCGCCGGCCGCCGCGAGTGACACCGCCGGTGACGCCGCGGGTGACGCCGCCACGACCGCCACGGAGACCGCGGGCACCGCCACCAAGGCCCTCCCGGCCGCCCCCGGCGACCTGACCGGCACGGCGGGCGCCCTCCTCGGCGGGCTCCCCGCGGGCCTGCCGGGCGGACTGCCGGGCGGACTGCCCGGCGGTGTGCCGCTCGGCTAGCAGCCGTCCGCACGAACACCGAGGGGGCCGGGAGCACGAACTCCCGGCCCCCTCGGGCCGTGCACAGCCGACTCGCGGCCGGGAAAGAGACGATCTAGAGCGCCAGCCGCTTGACCGCCGCCTCGACGCGCTCGTCCGTGGCCGTGAAGGCCACGCGGACGAAGCGCGCGCCCGCCTCGCCGTAGAAGTCGCCCGGCGCGACCAGGATTCCCAGCGCCGCGAGGTGGGCGACCGTGTCCCAGCAGGGCTCGTCCCTGGTCACCCACAGGTACAGGCTGGCCTCGCTGTGCTCGATGCGGAAGCCGTGCGCTTGAAGGGCCCTGCGCAGCGCCTCGCGGCGGGCCGCGTAGCGCGCCCGCTGCTCCTCGACGTGCGCGTCGTCGCCCAGCGCCGCCACCGTGGCCGCCTGCACCGGGGCCGGGGTCATCATGCCGCCGTGCTTGCGGATCTGCAGGAGCTCGCCGAGGACCTCGGCGTCACCGGCGATGAAGGCCGCCCGGTAGCCCGCCAGGTTGGACCGCTTGGAGAGCGAGTGCACGCTGACGATGCCCTCGTACGAGCCCGCGCAGACATCGTCGTGCAGGACGGAGACGGGCTCGGCCTCCCAGCCCAGCTCCAGGTAGCACTCGTCGCTGAAGATCAGGATCCCGTGTTCGCGCGCCCAGGCCACGATCCGTACGAGCTCCTCCTTGGGGAGGACCGCACCGGTGGGGTTGGACGGGGAGTTGAGCCACAGCAGCTTCACGCGGGCCGGGTCGAGATCGGTGGTGGGATCGTCGTAGACCACGGGCTCGGCGCCGCACAGCCGCGCGCCGACCTCGTACGTCGGGTAGGCGAGGCGGGGGTACGCCACCTGGTCGCCGGCGCCGAGGCCCAGCTGGGTCGGCAGCCAGGCCACCAGCTCCTTGGAGCCGACGACCGGCAGGACGTTGCGGTGCCCGGCGGCGCTCGCGCCCAGGCGGCCGCGCACCCAGCCGGTGATCGCGTCGCGCAGGGCGGCCGTGCCCCACACCGTGGGGTAGCCCGGGGAGTCCGCGGCCTCGACCAGGGCGCGCTGGATCAGCTGCGGCACCGGGTCGACGGGTGTGCCGACGGACAGGTCGACGATGCCGTCCGGGTGGGCCGCCGCCGTCGCCTTGTACGGCTCCAGCTTGTCCCAGGGGAAGACGGGAAGACGGGCTGAGACTGCGGCCACGATGCGCTCTTTTCGCTTTCCAGGTGTTCCGTGCGTGTGTTCGTTGCGTGGGTGAAACACCTCGGTCCCGTCCGGCTGTGAGCCGGACGGGACCGAGGTGGCGGTTCAGGCGGTACCGACCGTCAGTGGCTCGGGTTGATGTCCGCCGGAAGCGCTGCGATGAAGGGGTGGTCACGCTCGATCAGGCCGAGCTTGGAAGCACCACCGGGCGAACCGAGCTCGTCGAAGAACTCGACGTTCGCCTTGTAGTAGTCCTTCCACTCCTCCGGAGTGTCGTCCTCGTAGAAGATGGCCTCGACCGGGCAGACCGGCTCACACGCACCACAGTCGACGCACTCGTCCGGGTGGATGTACAAGGACCGCTGGCCCTCGTAGATGCAGTCGACGGGGCACTCTTCGATGCATGCCTTGTCCTTGACGTCGACACAAGGCTCCGCGATGACGTAGGTCACGCTCTCGTTCCTCCTCGGTAGGGCTTTCCATATCGCGCGGGAGCGCGGCGTCGTCGATGCCCGCCTCTAGTATCTCCGTTCCCGGGCACGATCCGAACAGGAGGGGCGGACAGAGCTGTGGAAATCACTGCCGGTGGACGGCTGGAGATCCGGATTACACCCGCTGACGTGGGCAAACGAGTCTCTGTACGACGGGTGGAGGGCGAGTCCGGCGGGGCCTTCGCTTTCACGGACACGGTAGGGGTTCTCACATCCTGGAACAGGGGTGTGCTGACGATCACACGAAAGACCGGCGAGTCCGTCCGCATCGCGGAATCCGCGCTGGTCGCGGGCAAGGTCGTACCGGCCGCGCCGGCCCGTCGCAGGGGTCCGGCGGCCTCCTTCGAGGAGCTCGCGAGGGCAGCCGCGCGGGCCTGGGTGCCGCTGGAGAGCGAGCCGCTGGGCGAGTGGACGCTGCGCGCGGCCGAGGGCTTCACCCGCCGGGCCAACTCCGTGCTGCCGCTCGGCGACCCGGGGATGCCGCTGGACGATGCACTCGCGCGAGTGACCTCCTGGTACGCGGAAAGAGGACTTCCGGCCTATGTCCAGGCCGCGACGGGGGCCGCGGGCACGCAGGAGGTGCTGTGCGCGGCGCTGGAGGACCGGGGTTGGGTCCGCGAGGTCTCGGCTCAGGTGTCGACCGGCGGGCTGGCGGCGCTGGCCGACGTGGACGACGCGGCTCTTCCCGCCGTCGGGGACGTGACTCTGACCCGGGCCCCGGACGAGGAGTGGCTCGGCCGTTACGGGCGGGTGCGCGACCCGCAGACGGCCCGCCGGGTGCTGACGGCAGGGCCCTCGGTGTGGTTCGCGGTGCTGCCCGGGCAGGCGATCGGGCGGGTCGTGGTGGACGGCCGGTGGGCCGGCTTCGCGGCGGTCGAGGTCGATCCGGAGCACCGGCGGCGCGGCCTGGCGACGGCCGTGATGGCTGCGCTGGCGCGGCGCGCGCTGGAGGAGGGCGCGTCGGCGGCGTGGCTCCAGGTGGAGACCGACAACGCGGGGGCGCGGGCGCTGTACGACGGGATGGGCTTCTCGGCGCACCACAGCTACCACCACTACCGCGGGGCGGCGGTGTGACCTCGTCGTGGCGCGAGCAGTTCGCCGCGGAGGCGCGGGCGGAGCGGCCGGACCTGGCCGTGCTGTGCCTGCTGCTCGCCGCGGAGGGGGACCCCGAGCTCGACGAACGGGTCATGGACTGGGCGCAGATCGAGCTGGACCGGCTGGCGGGGATGCTGCCGTACGGGCTGCGGGGCGCTCGCGCGTGGGCCTCGGCGGTGACCGGACTGCTGGGCGGTCAGCTGGCGTTCCACGGGACCCCGGCCGACTACGACCGGCTCTCGTCCTCGTTCCTGCACGAGGTGCTGCGGCGGCGCCGGGGGCTGCCGATCCTGCTGTCCGTGGTCTGGCTGGAGGTGGCCCGGCGGGCCGGGGCGCCGGTGTACGGGCTGGCTCTGCCGGGGCACTTCGTGGTGGGCTTCGGGGATCCGGAGGAGGGCGTGGTCGTCGACCCCTTCGCGGGGGGCGCGTCGCTGGGCGCGGGTCCGGCGGAGCTGGCGGCCGGGCCGCGGACCGCCGCGCGGACGCTGGACATCGTCCGGCGGATCCTGAACAACATCCGGGCGTGGGCCTCGGCGCGGCCCGAGCACTCGGGGGTGGCGCTGTGGGCGCTGGACCTGGCGCTGCTCCTGCCGTCGCATCCGGCGGCGCTGCGGTACGAGCGGGCGAAGCTGCTCGTGGAGCGGGGGGAGTTCGCGTCGGGCGCGGCGGAGATGGAGGCGTACGCGCTGGTCGTCGACGTGATCGACCCGCCGTCGGCGGCCCGTATCCGCGCGGAGGCGATGTCGGCCAGGGCCCTGCTCAACTAAGGGCTGTCCTGTAGTCCCCGGTGGATCAGCGCGCGGCGTCGGATGCGGTGCCTCGCACCACGGGGGCTCCGGCGCGGTTGCCGGCGGCGGGCTGCGTGGCGGCGCTGGACCGCGTCGCCGTGGTCTTCGTCTTCATGGATCGAGATTCCCCCGTACGGGGGTCCGCGCGGCAGTGTCCCGCATCGTGGGAGGTGCATGACGGTTGTCATGCGGCGGGGGTGACGGGGATGCGCCGGAGCCCCTCCCCGGCTTCCGGGAAGGGGCTCTGGTCAGCGGTTTGTCGATGCGGTTCGGATCCGGATCAGCTCGCGTTGGTGTCGACGACCACGGTCCGCTCCGCGGGCGTCTTGCCGCGCAGCGCCTTGCCGAGGGCTCCGGCGACGTCCTGCGGGGTGACGGCGGTCTTCTCGCCGGTGCCGCGCGTGATCAGGATGCCGTCGAAGGTGTTCCCGTAGGTCGACTTGAGCGCTTCCAGGTCGTACTTCTCGACGAGGTGGCCGTCCACGACCTGCATGCTGAGGATCTTGGGCAGGGACTTGGCGCCGAAGGCGATGGGCTTGGTGCCGATCTTGACGGTGGCGTTGGCGGACATCGCGGGCTCGGCGAACTCCTTCATCGCCCGCTCCAGTTCGGCCTGGTCCACGACCGGGTCCTTGGTGGTGACCGGGAGTTCGACCGGGTCGGACTTGCCGGTGGCGATCATGGCGCGGAAGGCCTTGACGACCAGGTCGGTGGAGCCGTCCACGTCGAGCGTGGAACCGGGCTTGCCGGGGACGGCGACGGCCTTGCCGGTATCGAAGGTGATGGTGCCCTCGACGGCGGAACCGGCGGCGCCGGCCAGCTCCTGGAGGGCGACCTGCAGCTTCTCGTCGTCGGTCGGCACGACGGGTTCGGCGGCGCGCTCGCTGCCGAAGAGGGAGCCGATGACCGTGACGGGGTTGTAGTCGCTCCCCGCCGCGTTGCGGACGGTGGTCTGGCTGTCCAGGCTCAGGCCGGCCTTCTCGGGCTTCAGCTCGACCGTCTTGCCGCCCACCATGAGCTGGAGCGGGGCGGCGGCACGGTTGCCGAAGGCCGTCTGGATCTTGGCGACGGCCTCGTCGCGGGTGCCGCTGATGTCGACGCCGAGGACGGTGGTGCCCTTGGGGACGTCGGAGTGGTTGAGGAGCAGGCCCGCGCCGTAGGCCACGCCGAACAGCGCGAAGAGGCCGCCGGCGGCGAGGACCAGCTTGTTGCGGCCCTTCTTCTTGGCGGGCTTGGCGGGGACCTTGCGCTTCGCGGTCGGGAGGGGCGCGCCCGCTCCCATGGCGGGGCGCGGGGCGGGAGCGGGCACCGCCGCCGGGTGCCCGGTGGCGTCCAGCTCGGGGCCGGGCCAGCCGGCCTCCCGCGACTCGCCGACGGGTACGGTCCCCAGCACGGGCCCGCCGGTCGGCCCGGCGGGGCCGGAGCCGTAGCCGGGCATCCCCGGGCCGGTGGCAATGCCGCCGGGCGGGGTGGCCGGGCCGGCCTCGCCGGGCCAGGCGGGGGCTCCCAGGGCCGGGGAGACGGGTCCGGAGCCGTACGAGGCGCCCCCACCGGGCTGCTGCGGCCCGCCGGGGCGGGGACCCTGACCGGGGCCGGGGCCCTGACCGGGGCCCTGACCGGGGCCCTGACCGAAGCCGGGGCCGCCGGGGGCACCCGGACGGGGACCGCCGGAGCCGGCCGGCAGCGCGGCGAAGCCGGAGCCGCCGCCGGGGGCGGAGCCCACGCCGGGGCCGCGGGCACCGCCGGGGCCCACGGGCACCGGCGGGCGCGGCCCGGCCGGGGGCTGGGCGAAGCCCTGCACGGGCGTGTCGTAGCGCGGCGCGCCGGGCGCCGCCGGAGCCTGGCCGGACATCCGGCCGGGGCCGACGGCGAGGCCGGTGCCGGGGCCCGCGGGCGCCGGCGGGCGCGGCCCGGCCGGGGGCTGGGCGAAGCCCTGCGCGGGCGTGTCGTGGCGCGGCGCGAACCAGTTGCTGGCCGAATCCTCGGGGCCGGGCGCGGCCGGCTCGGGCGCGGGCGCCGGTGCGGCGGCCGGTGCGGGCTTCGGCTCGGCCTCGGTTTCGGGCATGGGCGTGCGGACGACCACGGGCGGAATCGGCCGCGAACCCGGGATGTTGATCCGGATCCGGGTCGTCAGGGTGGTCTCCGTCTTCGGCCCGTCGGAATCGGCCGCGGACGGCTTGGCAGGCGGTACGGTCACAGAACTCTCCTCCGGGGTGGTCGCCGCAGCGTCCGTGGACGGGTACTGGCCGGTTCCATACGGCGGTGTTCCCGAGGGGTAGGCGGCTCCACCGCGCCCGTTGGGCCCGGAGGACGAACTCGCGGTTTCACGACTCAAGGCAGGCTCTCCCGATTGGCTCCGCCGCCCGTCATACCGTGCGCGGGCAGCTCGGCGGCCCGTCCACCATACTGGCCGCCGCCCGCACGCACTCAGCCGCGGGGAGCGAAGGGTTCCTCTTGACCCCCTTTGCGCCCCCCGCGAGCGCCCCGGAGCACCCGCCACAAGTCCGCGGAGCGGCTCGTCAGCCCGCCGAAATCGTCCGACGGCACGTCACTTGGCGGGCCGGGCGGCCGAAATCGGCCGCTCTCCCGGTCCGCTGATCGTGGCGCACATCACAGCGAGCACCACTCCGCCCAAAAGGTAGGCGTACATACCGATTCCGGACGAACTGAACAGGAAGTCCCCTTCCGCACGGGGGACGCTGAGGATGACGTAGGCGAGGAACCAGCCGACGGCGCCCGCTCCCACGCCGATCCCGGTTCCCAGGGCGAGGCGGCCGCCGAGGAACAGCCCGAAGAGGGCGAGGAGGGCCAGCACCAGCCCGCCCGGGAACCACAGGTCCACCACGAGCCAGCCGGCCGCTCCGGTCAGCACGCCCGCCGCCAACAGCACGAGCAGAGCGGCGATCCGCCCCGGTGTCCACGTACCGCTCACACCCGCACCCCCGCGAAGAGGTCGCGCTCGCGCTCGCCCGCCGGGGCGCCCGGCGAGCCGGCCGCCAACTCGTAGTACTCGCGGGCGAACAGCGGCTGCGCCAGGTCGTTGGAGAGCGCGAAGAAGGGCCCGTCCACGGCGATCTGCGTGGCGTGCGCCCGCATCGCGGCGGACTTGGCGGCCACGAACGCCTCGCCGGCGGTCCCGTCCCCGCCGATCTCGGCGGTGATCCGCTCGTCGGCCACCACCCCCGGTACGTCGTCCGGTTGGGCCAGCCCCGGGAAGGGCGCCTCGCCCCCGGCCGCGCGCAGCCGGGCGAAGCCCTCCTCGACGACCGAGCGCGGGACGCGGTTCCAGTAGAGCTTCTCGATCGCGTGCGGCCCTTCGAGGTCGCGGCGGTACGTGGACTCGGCGGCCAGTTCGGCTGCGCGCGTGGCGACCCGGTGGGCCTGGACGTGATCGGGGTGGCCGTAGCCGCCCTGCGGGTCGTAGGTGACGAGGACCTGGGGGCGCAGCTCGCGGATCACCTCCACGAGGTACGCGGCGGCCTCGTCCACGTCGGCGGACCAGAAGGCGCCGGGCCGGTGGTTCTGCTCGGCGCCCATCATCCCGGAGTCCCGGAAGCGGCCGGGGCCGCCGAGGAAGCGGTGGTCGGTGACGCCCAGTTCCCGCATGGCGTCGGCGAGCTCGCCGACGCGGTGGGTGCCGAGGGTGTCCTCGCGGTCGGCCGCCAGGTGGGCGAGGCCGGGCGGGATGACCTCACCCTCCTCGCCGAGCGTGCAGGTCACCAACGCGACGTGGGCGCCCTCGGCCGCGTACTTGGCCATGGTGACGCCGTTGTTGATCGACTCGTCGTCCGGGTGCGCGTGCACGAGCAGGAGCCGACGGGCGGGAAGACCGTTCATGGGGGCAAGACTACGAGGACCTCGCGCCCGGAACCCCACAAGGCGCCGCCCGGACGCCCGCGGGCCCCGCGAGATCCGTGGAGGCGGGCTCTAGAGCTTGAGCCCGCTGATCATGCTCGCCACGTTCGAGGTGAGCTGGGAGAGCGTCGGGGCCATGGTCGAACTCGCCAGGTAGAACCCCAGCAGCACACAGACCACCGCGTGACCCGTCTTCAGGCCCGACCGCCGGACCAGCAGGAAGACGACGATCGCCAGTAGCACCACGGCCGAGATCGATAGTGCCACGGCGTTTCACCTCCACGTCGAGCGGACATCGGTACGCGTACTCGCGACTCCGTGCACGGCAGAGTCATACCCACCGTCCGCTACGGATCATAACTATCCGTGCTAGCGCGTCGATCGATTCCGGCAGCACGAGGGGCGCACGCCGCGCATGTCCGGGGTCACAGGAAGGCCGGCCGGGGAGCCTGTACGCCTCCCCGGCCGGCTGTCGGCACCCGCACGGCCGCACGGAACTCAGGCTGCCCGGCCCATATCTCGGGGCAGAAACGGTCAAGTTGCCTGCATGTAAACCGAGTTGTGACAGCGACCGCAGCTGTGGCCGGAAATGAGCGGTGCCGGGGGCCCCGCGGTCACCCCTTGGACAGCCGTCCCGTTGCCGGGGGCGGGCCGCCGGACGGCGGGAGCACCTGCTTCTCCGACGCGAAGTGGCAGGCCGAGGGGTGGGCCGTCGGGCCGCCCGGGAGGAAGGACGGGATCTCCAGGAGCGGGACCTCCGTCGCGCAGCGGGCCTGGGCCTTCCAGCAGCGGGTGCGGAAGCGGCAGCCCGAGGGCGGATTGGCCGGGGAGGGGACGTCGCCGGAAAGGATGATCCGCTCGCGGTGGGCGCGGGCCCGGGGGTCCGGGACGGGGACCGCGGACAGCAGGGCCTGGGTGTACGGGTGGGTGGGGTGGTCGTAGATCTGGCTGTCGGTGCCGATCTCGACGATCCGGCCCAGGTACATGACGCCGACCCGGTCGGAGATGTGCCGGACGATCGAGAGGTCGTGCGCGATGAAGACGTAGGAGAGGTTGAACTCGCTCTGCAGGCGTTCCAGGAGGTTGACCACCTGGGCCTGAACGGAGACGTCGAGTGCGGAGACCGGTTCGTCGGCGACGATGATCTCCGGCCGGAGCGCGAGGCCGCGGGCGATGCCGATGCGCTGGCGCTGCCCGCCGGAGAACTGATGCGGGTACCGGTTGATGTACTCCGGGTTCAGGCCGACCACGTCGAGCAGTTCCTGCACCTTGCGGCGCCGGTCGCCCTTGGGGGCCACCTCGGGGTGGATCTCGTACGGCTCCCCGATGATGTCGCCGACCGTCATCCGGGGGTTGAGGGAGGTGTACGGGTCCTGGAAGACCATCTGGATGTTGCGGCGGACGGCCTTCAGGGCCCGGCCGGACAGCTTGGCGATGTCCTCGCCCTTGTAGGTGATCGCGCCCGCCGTCGGGCGTTCCAGGTTGACCAGCATCTTGGCGACGGTGGACTTGCCGCAGCCCGACTCCCCGACGATGCCGAGGGTTTCACCGGCCCGCAGGTCGAAGGAGACCCCGTCGACGGCCTTGACGGCGCCGACCTGTTTCTTGAAGAGGATGCCCTGGGTCAGCGGGTAGTGCTTGACCAGGTCGGTCACTTCGAGGATGGACTCACCGGCCCCCTTGAACTCAGCCACCGAGGCACTCCTTCCAGAAGAAGCACGCGCTGGCGCGGTCCGGCTCGACCTCGGCCAGCGGCGGGACGTCGGTGCGGCAGACGGCCTGCGCCATCGGGCAGCGCGGATTGAAGGCGCAGCCGGGCGGGATGGCCAGCAGGTTGGGCGGCAGGCCCTTGATCGCGTAGAGCTCCTGGCCCTTCTGGTCCAGGCGCGGGATCGAGTCGAGCAGGCCGCGCGTGTACGGGTGCGCGGGCGCGGCGTAGATCTCGTGGACGGGGGCCGACTCGACGATCCGGCCGGCGTACATTACCGCGATCTTGTCGGCCACGTCGGCGACGACGCCGAGGTCGTGGGTGATCAGGATCAGGCCCATGTTGAGCTCGCGCTGCAGCTCGGCGAGCAGGTCCATGACCTGGGCCTGGACGGTCACGTCGAGGGCGGTGGTCGGCTCGTCGGCGATGATCAGCGAGGGTTCCAGCGCCATCGCCATGGCGATCATGATGCGCTGGCGCATACCGCCGGAGAACTGGTGCGGGTAGTCCCCCACCCGCTCCTTCGCCGCCGGGATCTTCACCCGGTCCATCAGCTCGACCGCCTTGGCCCTGGCGTCCTTGCGGGACATCCCGCGGTGGACCTCGTACATCTCGCCGAGCTGGGCGCCGACGCTCAGGACCGGGTTGAGGGAGGACAGCGCGTCCTGGAAGATCATGGCCATCTCGGCGCCGCGGATCTTCCTGCGCTCCTCCTCCTTCATCTTCAGCAGGTCTTTGCCCTTGAAGAGGATCTCGCCGCCGGCGATGCGGCCGGGCGGCATGTCGAGGATGCCCATCACGGCCTGCGCGGTCACCGATTTGCCCGATCCGGACTCGCCGAGCACGGCGAGCGTCTCGCCCTCGTCCACCGAGTAGTCGACACCGTTGACGGCCTTGGCGACCCCGTCGCGCGTCTTGAATTCCACGTGCAGGTCGCGCACTTCGAGCAGCATGTACGGGGCTCCTCAGCGCAGCTTGGGGTCGAGGGCGTCGCGCACCGCGTCGCCGAGCATGATGAACGCGAGCACGGTCACGCTGAGCGCGCCCGCCGGGTAGAGCAGCATGTGCGGGGCGTTGCGGATCTGGGAGGCGGCGTTGGAGATGTCGATGCCCCAGGAGACGGTCGGCGGGCGCAGGCCCACGCCGAGGAAGGACAGGGTGGCTTCCAGGGCGATGTAGGTGCCGAGCGCGATGGTGGCGACGACGATGACGGGCGCGATGGCGTTGGGCGCCACGTGCCGCAGCAGCATCCGGGCGTTGCCGGCGCCGAGCGCCCGCGCGGCCTGGACGTAGTCGTTCTGTTTGGCGGTGATGACCGAGCCGCGGGCGATGCGGGCCAGCTGCGGCCAGCCCAGCAGCACGATGAAGCCGACGACGGGCCAGACGGTGGTGCTGGTGACCACGGACAGGAAGACCAGGCCGCCGAGGACCACGGGGATGCCGAAGAAGATGTCGGCGACCCGGGAGAGCAGCGAGTCGCCCCAGCCGCCGAAGAAGCCGGCGAGCCCGCCGAGCGCCGAGCCGAGGAGGGCAGCGCCGAGGGTGGCGCAGATGCCCACGGTGATGGAGGCGCGGGCCCCGTAGACGGTGCGGGTGTACACGTCGCAGCCCTGGGTGTCGTAGCCGAAGGGGTGGCCCGGGGAGGAGCCCTCCTGCGATTTGGACAGGTCGCATCTCAGCGGGTCGCCGCTCGCGATGAGCTGGGGCCAGATCGCGATGACCACGAGGAAGAGGATCAGCAGCGTGGAGACGATGAAGACGGGGTTGCGGCCCAGCTGGTGCCAGGCGTCGGACCACAGGGACCGGGCCTTCTCCCGCGGTCCGGCGGGGGGTCCCCCGAGTCCCTCCCCCAGGCTCTCGGCCTCTTCCAGCGCGAGGTCCATGGCGCCTCCCTGGCCCGTGGGGGCGATGGCCTCGTGGGCGCCGGGTCCCAGCGGATCGTAGGCGGGACGCTCGGGCTCAGGCATAACGGATCCTCGGGTCCAGGACCGCGTAGAGCAGGTCGACGAGCAGGTTCGCCAGCAGGAAGACGATGACGAGGATGGTCACGAAGCCGACCACCGTCGGGGAGTTGTTGCGCAGGATGCCCTGGTAGAGCTGGTAGCCGACGCCGTGGATGTTGAAGATCCGCTCGGTGACGATGGCCCCGCCCATCAGGGCGCCGATGTCGGTGCCGATGAAGGTGACGACGGGGATCAGGGAGTTGCGCAGCAGGTGGCGGGTGATGACCCGGCGTCTGGGCAGGCCCTTGGCGACGGCGGTGCGGACGTAGTCGGCCTTGACGTTCTCGGCGATGGAGGTGCGGGTCAGCCGGGTGACGTAGGCGAGGGAGACGAGCGCGAGGACGACCCCGGGCAGGATCAGCTCGTTGAACGGGGCGTCCGGGGAGACGGTGGGCCGCACCCATCCCCATTTGACGCCGAAGACGAACTGGAGCAGGTAGCCCGTCACGAAGGTCGGCACCGAGATGACGACGAGGGTGAGCACCAGCAGGGTGTGGTCGACGGCCTTGCCCCGGCGCAGTCCGCTGATCACGCCGAAGGTGATGCCGACGATGATCTCGATGAGGATCGCGACGATGGTCAGGCGCAGGGTCACCGGGAAGGCCGAGGCCATGAGCGCGGTGACCTTCTGGCCGTTGAAGGCCGTGCCGAAGTCGCCCTTGAAGATCTGGCCCATGTAGTGGAGGTACTGCTTCCACAGGGGCTGGTCGAGGTAGAGGTCCTTGCGGATGCGCGCGGCGGTGGCGGGGTCGGGGGCCTTGTCGCCGAAGAGGGCGGCGACCGGGTCACCGAGCGCATACACCATGAAGAAGATCAGGAACGTGCTGCCGATGAACACGGGGATCATCTGGAGCAGTCGCCGGATCACATAACGTCCCATGGACTGCTCCAGGTTCGATCCGTAGGCGGGTCAGCTGACCTTGATCTGGTCGTACACGGGGACGCTGAACTGGTTGAGCGCCACGTCCGAGATCCGCTCCGAGTGGCCCGCGCTGCCGTTCTGGTACCAGAGCGGGATGGACGGCATCTGTGCGGCGAGGATCTTCTCGGCTTCCTGGAACTTCGCGACCGCCTTCGCCGCGTCGCTCTCCCGGTTCGCCTCGTCGACGAGCTTGTCGAAGTCCGGATTGCTGAACTTCCCGTAGTTGGAGGAGGCGCCCGTGTAGTAGAGCGGCTCCAGGAAGTTCTGGATCAGCGGGTAGTCGGCCTGCCAGCCGGAGCGGAAGGGGCCGGTCAGCTTGAAGGCGCTCTGCTGGTTGCGGAAGTCGGCGAAGGTGCCGATCGGGTTGACCGTGCAGACCGGGCCCTCGCCCAGCGCGTTGTTGATGCTGTTGCAGACGGCGTCCATCCACTCGCGGTGCGAGCCGGTGTCCACGTTCGAAGTGATCGTGATCTTGCCGCCGGGGAGGCCGCCGCCCTCCTGGATGAGCCGCTTGGCTTCCTTGGGGTCGAACGCGCAGGCCTCACCGCAGATCTTGGCGTTGAATCCGCCCTCCTCACCGAGCGCCGGGGAGGTCCAGTCCATGGCGGGGGTGCGCGTCTCCTTGAAGATCTGCTTGGTGATCTCGTCGCGGTTGATCGCCCGGGAGACGCCGATGCGGACCTTCTCCATGCCCTCCTTGCTCCACTGGGGGTCGTACAGCGGGAAGGTGAGGGTCTGGATGATGAGGGCCGGCTGGTTGATGTACCGGTCGCCGAGGTCGTTCTTGACGTTCTTGAGCTGCTGCGCCGGGATGTCGTCGACCAGGTCGAGGTTGCCGGAGATCAGGTCGGTGTAGGCGGTGTTGTTGTCGGTGTAGACCTTCAGGTCCACACCGCCGTTGACCGCCTTGTCCTCAGCCGTGTACCCGTCCCACTTGCGCAGCTTCATGCCCGTGCCCTTGGTGTACGAGTCCACCGTGTACGGGCCGTTGCCGACGGGCTTGTCCAGCCAGGCGGCATGGTCGGTGAAGAAGGCCTTGGGCAGCGGGGAGAAGGCCTGGTAGCCGAGGGTTTGGGGCCAGGTGGAGAACTTCTCCTTGAGGGCGACCGTGAAGGTCTTCGCGTCCTTGACGACCAGGCCGGACATGGTCTTGGACTTGGGGTCGCCGCTCGCCGGGTGCACGTCCGCGTAGCCGACGATGTCGGAGAAGAACGTCGCGTTGTTCTGCTTCTTGGAGACGTCCGCGCCGTAGTTCCAGGCGTCCACGAAGGACTGGGCGGTGACCGGCTCGTCGTTGCTGAACTTCCAGCCGTCCTTCAGCGTGATGGTGAAGTTCTGGCTGTCGGCCGTCTCGATCTTCTCGGCGAGCATGTTCTTGGCCGCCCCGGTCTTCGGGTCGTAGCGCATCAGACCGCGGAAGAGCATGTCGAGGACCTTGCCGCCCTGCACCTCATTGGTGTTGGCGGGCTCCAACGGGTTCTGCGGGTCACCCCACGAGGAGCTGACGACTCCCGCGCCACCGCCACCGCCCCCGCCGCCGTCCTCCTGGCCGCCGCAGGCCGTCGCCGCGAGGGCGACGGCCACCGCACCTGCGGCCCACTTGGCGTGGGTGGCTCCGCGCATGGAGTGCCTCCTACTGGATCCCAAGACTCACTTAGGGCCCAATGTCACCCTATGCGGGGTCCCGCACACTCATGGTTGGACCGATTGCACCCTCGCGTCCCCCGCCTGTCACCCCTGCGAGTGCAAGGCGGTGCCGCGGCCGGGGAGGTCTGCCGGTCACAGCACCAGCTCCCAGGTGTCCACCGCGTAGTACACGGCCATCCCGTGCGCCTCGTACAGCGCGAGCGCGCCGGTCTCGTTGCCGGTGTCCACGCCGAGGCCCACCGTGGAGCGGCCGCGCGCCGCGTAGGCGGCGAAGCCGTGGCGCAGCAGGAAGCCGCCGACTCCCCGGCCGCGCGCGTCCTCGACGACGCCGAGGTGGCTGAGCCAGCCCATGCTGGTGCGGTCGTCGCGGGTCAGCAGGACCCCTACGTCGCCCAGCGCGGGCAGGCTCGCGATCCACACCAGCGACCAGTCGAGGCCGCGGCCGTCGATGTGGTCCAGCCAGGGCTCGTACGGACGCTCCACGTGGCCGAAGTGCTCGGCGAAGGTCTCCTCGATCAGGGCGTGGGCACGGCGGCGCTGCGCCGCGTCCCCGTCGCAGGGACGCAGGGTGAGCCCGGCGGGAGGGGCGGGGGGCGCCTCGGCCGGGTCCAGGGAGCGGGTCATCACCTGGTAGCGGCGCACGGTGCGGTAGCCCCGGCCGGGCAGCACGTCGGGGTCGAGGGTGGGCTCGACGTTGAGCTGGAGCCGCAGGGAGGCGGCGGGGGCGCCGCCGGCGAGCTCTCGGGCCCGGACCTCCGTCAGCTCCAACAGCCGGACGGCGGCGGCGCGGTGCCCCGGCAGAACGTAGTGCTCGCAGTCGACGCGGCCGGGGCCCGAGTCGGCCCACACCAGGGCGTAGGCGACGAGCCGGCCGCCCTCGAAGGCGAGCCAGGAGTCCCTGGCCAGGTCGACGTCCGGGTGGTGCAGGTCGGCCTCGACGGCGGCGAGATCGGTTTCCGGGCGGCCGATCTCGATGAGGTCGACGGCGTTGAGGAGGCCGCAGATGTCCCCGGCGTCTGAAGGCCCGGCGGGCCGTACGGTCAGCAGGTCGGTCATCGGACCACTCTCGGACCGGCGGGGGCGGGCCCGCAACCGGCTTTCCCCACACGGCGGGTACGAACGCGAGGGCGCCCGGTACCGGAGAGGATCCGGTACCGGGCGCCCTTGGTGCGTCGTCCGCGGGAGGTCAGACGGCCAGAACGGCCTTCTCCTCCGCGAAGTGGCACGCCGAGTCGTGCGCGGCCAGCGACTTCGAGCCCTGGAAGCGCTCCGGGACGGCGAGCAGCGGCTCCTCCACGGAGCACTTCTCCTCGGCCTTCCAGCAGCGGGTGCGGAAGCGGCAGCCCGACGGCGGGTTGGCCGGCGAGGGGACGTCACCGGTGAGGATGATCCGCTCGCGGCCCTCGCGGGCATCCGGGTCCGGCACCGGCACGGCGGAGAGCAGTGCCTGCGTGTAAGGGTGGGTCGGGTGGTCGTAGATCTGCGTGTCGGTGCCGATCTCGGCCATCTTGCCGAGGTACATGACGCCCACGCGGTCCGAGATGTGCCGGACGATCGACAGGTCGTGCGCGATGAAGAGGTAGGAGAGGTTGAACTCCTCCTGCAGCTTCTCCATCAGGTTGATGACCTGGGCCTGCACCGACACGTCGAGCGCGGAGACCGGCTCGTCGCAGATGATGATCTCCGGGTTGAGCGCGAGGCCCCGGGCGATGCCGATGCGCTGGCGCTGGCCGCCGGAGAACTGGTGCGGGTACCGGTTGATGTACTCCGGGTTCAGGCCGACGACGTCCAGGAGCTCCTGCACCTTGCGGCGCCGGTCGCCCTTGGGAGCCACCTCGGGGTGGATGTCGTAGGTCTCGCCGATGATGTCGCCGACCGTCATGCGCGGGTTCAGCGAGGTGTACGGGTCCTGGAACACCATCTGGATGTTGCGGCGGACGGCCTTGAGGGCCTTGCCGGACAGCTTGGTGATGTCCTGGCCCTTGTAGAAGACCTCGCCGGCGGTGGCGCGCTCCAGGTTCATCAGCAGCTTGGCGACGGTGGACTTGCCACAGCCGGACTCGCCGACGATGCCGAGGGTCTCGCCCCGGTACAGGTCGAAGGAGATGCCGTCGACGGCCTTGACCGCGCCGACCTGCTTCTTGAACAGGATGCCCTGGGTCAGCGGGAAGTGCTTGACCAGGTTGCGGACCTGGAGGATCGGCTCGCGCTCGGGGGCGTTCTTGGTGAGCTCAGCCATGGATCTGCTCCTTCCAGAAGTGGCACGCGCTGTGGCGACCGACAAGCTCGGTGCCGTCCTGCTCGCTGACGGGCTGGAGCATGGGTATCTCCGAGCTGCAGATGTCCTGCGCGGCGATGCAGCGCGGGTTGAACGAGCAGCCGGAGGGCAGGCGCAGCAGGTTCGGCGGGAGGCCCTTGATCGCGAAGAGCTCCTGGCCCTTCTGGTCCAGCCGCGGGATCGAGTCGAGCAGGCCGCGCGTGTACGGGTGCGCCGGGCGCTTGTAGATCTCGTGGACCGGAGCGGTCTCGACGATCCGGCCGGCGTACATGACCGCGATCTTGTCCGCGACGTCGGCGACGACGCCGAGGTCGTGGGTGATCAGGATCAGGCCCATGTTGAGCTCGCGCTGGAGCTCCGCGAGGAGGTCCATGACCTGGGCCTGGACGGTGACGTCGAGGGCCGTGGTCGGCTCGTCCGCGATGATCAGGTCCGGCTCCAGCGCGATCGCCATGGCGATCATGATGCGCTGGCGCATACCGCCGGAGAAGTGGTGCGGGTAGTCGTCCACACGCTCCTTCGCCGCCGGGATCTTGACCTTGTCCATCAGCTCGATGGCCTTCTGGCGGGCTTCCTTCTTCGACAGCCCGCGGTGGACGCGGAACATCTCGCCCAGCTGGTAGCCGACGGTGAGCACCGGGTTCAGCGAGGACAGCGCGTCCTGGAAGATCATGGCGATCTTCTGGCCGCGCAGCTTGCGCCGCTCCTCGAAGCTCATCTTGAGCATGTCCTGGCCGCGGAAGAGGATCTCTCCCTGCGGGATCTTGCCCGGCGGCATGTCGAGGATGCCCATGATGGCCTGCGCCGTCACGGACTTGCCGGAGCCGGACTCGCCGAGGACGGCGAGGGTCTCGCCGGCGCTCACGCTGTAGTTGACGCCGTTGACGGCCTTGGCCACACCGTCGCGGGTGTGGAACTCGACGTGCAGGTCGCGCACTTCGAGGAGCGGCGTCTGCGGGTCCCCGTCACGCGGGGAGGGAACGCTGGAGGTGTTGTCCATGGTGATCACTTACGCCCTCCTCAGCGCAGCTTCGGGTCGAGGGCGTTGCGTACCGCTTCGCCGAGCATGATGAAGGCGAGGACGGTGATGCTGAGCATGATCGAGGGGTACAGCAGGATGTGCTGCGCCACTCGGATCTGCGCGGCACCGGCGGAGATGTCCACACCCCACGAGATGGTCGGGGACGCGAGGCCCAGGCCCAGGTAGGACAGGGTCGCCTCGGCGGCGATGTACCCGCCGAGCGCGATCGTGGAGACCACGATCACCGGGGCCATGGCGTTCGGCAGGATGTGCCGGAACAGGATCCGGGGGGTGCCGGCGCCCAGCGCCTTCGCGGCGTGCACGTAGTCGGCCTGCTTCACGGTGATGACCGCGCCGCGCATGACGCGGTTGATCTGCGTCCAGCCGAGGAACGCCAGGGCGAAGACGACCGTCCACACCGTGCGCTTGGTGAAGGCCTGGAGGACGACCATCGCACCGAGCAGGAACGGGATGCCGAAGAAGATGTCGGTGACGCGCGACATGATCGCGTCCGTGATGCCGCCGAAGTAACCGGCGATCATTCCCGTGAGGGAGCCGACCACGGTGACGATCGCGGTCACGGCGACGGCGACGATGATCGAGGCCCGGGTGCCGTAGATGAGGCGCGCGTAGACGCTGCGCCCCTGGCCGTCGTAGCCGAGCCACTCGGGCGAACCGACCTTGGAGATCTCCGGCTTGCCGAGGAAGTGGTTGATCAGGTCGCCCTTGGTGGGGTCGACGCTGGTGAACCAGCTCGGGAAGGTGGCGATGACCAGGAGGACCAGGATCAGCACCGAGGAGACCAGGAAGTACGGGTTGCGGCGCAGGTCGGCCCAGGCGTCGCCCCACAGGCTGCGTGCCTTCTCGGCCTTCACCGGTGCCACCGGGGCGCCGGGCGCCGACGGGGTCTCGGCCGTCACGGTTTCGGTCTGGGTCAGATCAGGCATACCGGATCCTCGGGTCCATGACCGCGTAGAGGAGGTCGACGAGCAGGCTGGCTATGAGGTAGACGACGACCAGGACGGTGACGACACCGACCACGGTGAGGCCCTCGCGGCGGATGATCGAGTCGTAGATCAGACCGCCGACGCCCTTGACGTTGAAGATGCCCTCGGTGACGACGGCGCCGCCCATGAGGGCGCCGATGTCGGTGCCGAGGAAGGTCACGACCGGGATCATCGAGTTGCGCATGAGGTGCACACCGATGACGCGGCGCTTGGGCAGACCCTTGGCGACGGCGGTGCGCACGTAGTCGGCGCGCAGGTTCTCGGCCATCGAGGTGCGGGTCAGGCGGGCCACGTAGGCGAGCGACAGCGAACCCAGCACGATGGCCGGCGCGAGCAGCTCGCCCCAGGTCTCGTTGATGCTGACGTTCGGCGCGATCCAGCCGAGCTGGAAGGCGAACACCGACTTGACGATGAAGCCGAGTACGAAGACCGGCATCGAAATGATCAGCAGGGTCAGGATCAGGATCAGGTTGTCGACCAGCTTGCCGGCCTTGAGGCCGGCGACGATCCCGAGCGTGAGGCCCAGAACGATCTCGATGGCGAACGCCAGGAAAGCCAGCCGGAGCGTGACCGGGAAGGCGCTTCCGATGACATCGGTGATCTCACGTCCGCTGCGGATCTGGGACCCGAAGTCGAAGTGGAACAGGATGCCGCTGATGTAGTCCCAGTACTGCACGATGATGTGCTTGTCGAGGCCGTGCTCGTGCCGCAGTGCGGCCAGCGTGGCAGGGTCGGTGCCCTTGTCCCCGAAGAGTCCGGCCACGGGGTCGCCGGGCAGGCTGTACACCATAAAGAAGATGAGCAGGGTCGTCCCGAAGAAGACCGGGATCATCTGGAGCAGTCGTCGTGCGACATAGCGCCCCATCATGCCTCCGTAGAAGATGCGGCAGGCGCAGCCGGACGGGCCCTTTCGCCACGCACGCACGTGACGGGATCGTCACTGCGTCGCGAAAGGGCCCCCCGGGGCGCTGCATATAGGCCCGGATGTGGGCCGGCTCCCCGCCGGCCCACATCCGTCGAAAGGAATTACGCTGTGGGACTTACTTCTTGACCTCGACCCCTTCAAGGATCGGGTCGCCGTCCTGGGCGTACTTCACGTTCTGGACCTTCTCCGAGAAGCCCGCGTTGACCTTGTAGTACCAGAGCGGGATCGACGGCATGTAGTTGACGAGGTCCTTCTCGATGGCCTGGTAGGCCTTCACGGACTCGTCGAGGCTCGGGGCCGTGTCGGCCGCGGCGATCTTCGCGTCGAGCTCAGGGCTGGTGAAGCCACCCTGGTTGCCGCCGGCGCCCGTGCGGAACAGGTCGCTGATGAAGTTCGCGTTCACCGGGTAGTCGAGGACCCAGCCGGAGCGGTAGAACGACTTGACCTGCTTGGACTTACGGGCCTGGAGGTCGGCCTGGAAGTCGGGCTTGGCGTCGCCGGTGCACTTGACGCCCGTGGCCTGGGTGATGCTGCCGCAGACGGCCTCGACCCATTCCTTGTGACCGCCGTCCGAGTTGAACTGGATGGAGATCTCGTTGTTCGGGACGCCGCCGCCCTCGGCGATGAGCGCCTTGGCCTTCGCGGGGTCGAACTTGGCGACGTCACCCGAACCGTCAGGCGTGTAGCCGAGGACGCCCTTGGCGACCCAGCCGGTGGCGGGGTCACGGGTGCCCTGGAGCACGGTCTTGGTGATGGTCGCGCGGTCGATCGCCATCGACAGGCCCTGGATGACCTTCGGGCTGACCTGCTTCGGGGTCTTCCACTGGTCGGCGTAGAACGCGACGGCCAGGGTCTGGATCGCCGAGTACGGCTGGTCCACGGCGCGGTCACCGAGGTCGCCACGGTAGACCGGGAGGTCCTTCGGGCCGATCTGGCGCAGGACGTCGACGTTGCCGGACTTCAGGTCCTCGTAGGCGGTCTCGAGGGTGGAGTAGTTCTTGAGGACCACACCACCGTTCTTCGCCTTGTTCTCGCCCTTGTAGTCGTCGAAGCGGGAGAGCTCGATCTGCTTCTTGTGCTCCCACGACTTGAACTTGTACGGGCCGTTGCCGACCGGCTTCTCACCGGCGGCCGCGGGGTCCTTGTAGAAGGCCTCGGGCAGCGGGGAGAAGACCTCGTAGCCGAGCTTGTACGCGAAGTACGGCACCGCGTTGGCGAGCTCGATGGTGAAGGTGTTCTCGTCGACGACCTTCAGGCCCTCGAGCGCCTCGGCGGTGGGCTTGGCGCCCTCGGCCTCGGGGTGCAGGGCCTCGAAGCCCTTGATGTCGGCGAACCAGGACGCGTTGCCCTGCTTGTTGTTGATGTTCGCGGCCCAGTTCCACGCCTTGACGTAGGACTCGGCGGTCACCTTGGTGCCGTCGTGGAAGGTCCAGCCCGACTTCAGCTTGACGGTCCAGAGCTTGCTGTCCTTGGAGTCGACCGACTCGGCGTTCACCATGACGAGCTTGCCGTCGGCGTCGTAGTCGACGAGCTGCGAGAACAGACCCGACATGACGATCGAGCCGTTGGACTCCATCGTGTCGGCCGGGTGGAGGAGCTTCTCGGGCTCGCCCACCTCGACCGAGTAGATGCCGTTCGGGTCAACCTCACCCTTGGCGGCGTTATCACCCTTGTCGCCACCGCCACAGGCAGTCGCTGCCAGGGCGACGACAATCGCGCCCGCTACCCACTTGGCGCTCTTGGCACCGCGCATGGGTTTCCTCCTCATGAGTCCACTGTCTGATGTGAAGGACACCGGTGTGTTTCGCCGACACCCCTGACGGCGATAAGGACCAGTGTCCCGAGTGTGCTCGTGAGTCGACGCTCCCCACAGCGTGTGACCCATTGACCCGAGCTCAATGGAGCCATCCTCAGGGACTCCCAGACCGTAAACCACACTTAAGTGGTCTCGTTTTCACAACATCGCACTACGGCTAAAACCCGAAATCCGGACAAACGGATAGGAGACAGACATGAACGAAACGGACTGTTAGCTCTTCTTCCGGAGTGTCACGGTCGGTATGCGGACACCGGACCGAAATAATCCGCTTGACAAAAGCGAACAGCCCCCCTCGTCACGTACACCGTGACGAGGAGGGCTGTTCACAAAGGCACGTACGGGCAGGACCCAAGTGTGACCTAGGTCCTACGCGACTACTTGCCGGACTTGGCGCGCGAAGCGGTGCGCGAGCGGTCCTTCTGGTCCAGGACGACCTTGCGGATGCGGACGGCCTCCGGGGTCACCTCGACGCACTCGTCGTCGCGGCAGAACTCCAGGGACTGCTCCAGGGAGAGGCGGCGGGGCGGCACCACGTTCTCGGTGTTGTCCGCGGAAGCCGCACGCATGTTGGTGAGCTTCTTCTCCTTGGTGATGTTCACGTCCATGTCGTCGGAGCGCGAGTTCTCGCCGACGATCATGCCCTCGTACACCTCGGTGCCGGGCTCGGTGAACAGGACGCCGCGCTCCTGCAGGTTGATCATCGCGAACGGCGTGACCGAACCGGAGCGGTCGGCGACCAGCGAACCGTTGTTACGGGTGACCAGCTGGCCGAACCACGGCTCGTGGCCCTCGTGGATCGAGTGGGCGATGCCCGTACCGCGCGTACCGGTCAGGAACTCGGTACGGAAGCCGATGAGGCCGCGCGACGGGACGACGAACTCCATGCGGACCCAGCCGGAGCCGTGGTTCGACATGTTGTCCATGCGGCCCTTGCGGACGCCCATGAGCTGCGTGACCGCGCCCATGTGCTCCTCGGGGACGTCGACGGTCATGCGCTCGACCGGCTCGTGCACCTTGCCGTCGATCTCCTGCGTGACGACCTGCGGCTTGCCGATGGTCAGCTCGAAGCCCTCGCGGCGCATCTGCTCGACCAGGATGGCGAGCGCGAGCTCACCACGGCCCTGGACCTCCCAGGCGTCCGGACGCTCGGTGTCGAGCACGCGGAGCGAGACGTTGCCGACCAGCTCGCGGTCGAGGCGGTCCTTGACCTGGCGGGCGGTGACCTTGCGGTCCTTGACCGCGGACTTGGCGTCCGCACCCTTGCCGCTGCCGCCGCGGCCGACCATCGGGGAGGTGTTCGTACCGATGGTCATGGAGATCGCCGGCTCGTCGACCGAGATCAGCGGAAGCGCGATCGGGTTCTCCGGGTCGGCCAGGGTCTCGCCGATCATGATGTCGGGGAAACCGGCCACCGCGCAGATGTCACCCGGGCCCGCCACCTCGGCCGGCTTGCGGGTGAGCGCCTCGGTCATCATCAGCTCGGTGATGCGGACGTTGGAGATCGTGCCGTCACGCTTGATCCACGCGACGGTCTGGCCCTTGCGGAGCTCACCCTGCTCGACGCGGACCAGGGCGATGCGGCCGAGGAAGTTGTCGGCGTCCAGGTTGGTGACGTGGGCCTGCAGCGGCGCCTCTTCGTCGTACACCGGGGCGGGGACGTGGGCCAGGATGGTGGAGAAGAACGGCTCCAGGCTGTCGCTGTCCGGGGGGACGGTGCCGTCCTCGGGCTTGGTCAGCGAGGCGACGCCGTCACGGCCACAGGCGTAGACGATCGGGAACTCGATCTGCTCCTCGTCCGCGTCCAGGTCGAGGAAGAGGTCGTACGTCTCGTTGACGACCTCGTCGATCCGGGAGTCAGGACGGTCCGTCTTGTTGATGCAGAGGATGACCGGCAGCTTCTGCTGCAGAGCCTTCCGCAGGACGAAACGGGTCTGGGGCAGCGGACCCTCGGAGGCGTCCACCAGCAGGACGACGGCGTCCACCATCGACAGACCGCGCTCGACCTCACCACCGAAGTCGGCGTGGCCGGGGGTGTCGATGATGTTGATGGTGATCGGGGCCGACCCGTCCTTCGGGTGGTACTTCACCGCCGTGTTCTTGGCGAGGATCGTGATGCCCTTCTCACGCTCCAGGTCGTTCGAGTCCATCATGCGGTCGTCGAGGTGCTGGTGGGCGGCGAAGGCACCGGCCTGCTTGAGCATGGCATCGACGATGGTCGTCTTGCCATGGTCGACGTGGGCGACGATGGCGACGTTACGGATGTCGTGGCGCGTGGGCACTTCGGCGCTTCTCCCGGGATCGTGGATGGCGACGCGTACGGTCCGGCACGCGCGCCTCGACCGGGCGGAAAACCTGCCACGGCCTTACCCCATCGTACGCCGGATGGCGGGAACCGCCTGCCGGGGGGTCTGTCAAGAGGCCGGACGACTGAGCGGAGCCGAGTGCGGGGTGGGGGGTCTCGGCCGCCGGTACTGCCTGAAAACACGCGGGTCAACGGGTATCCACGACCTTGCCCGCCGGTGATCCGGCGGGCAAGGGACTTGAGTCACATCTGAGGTTCGGACCCTCGGTTCAACCTGGGATGCACCTCTTCGTCATCACTTCTTCTTTTCGTTCTTGTCATTGGCCGTCGGCGGCTTCTTCCAGCCGATGTCCTGGTAGCGGGGCGCTCCGAGGCCGAAGGCTCCCGCGTTGGCCAGGGCCGGCTTCACGGCGACCAGCTCGGGGCGCTGGTACAGGGGGATGGAGCCGGCCGCGGCCCAGATCCGGGCGTCCGCCTTGCGCATCAGGTCGCGGGACGTCTCCTCGTCCAGCTCGCCGGCCGCCTGGTCGAAGAGCTGGTCGATGTGGTCGGTGCCGACCCGCGTGTAGTTCTGTTCGACCAGCAGCGAGCCGTCGGCCGCCGGCTCCGGCTTGGCGAAGATCGGCCGGGCGTCGGTCGCGGGGTAGGCGGTCGCGGGCCAGGAGTAGAGCGCCAGGTCGTACTGGCCGGAGGCGATGTGGTCCTTGAAGAAGCTCTCGTCGGCCACCTTGGTCAGCTCCGTCTGCACGCCGACCTTGTGGAGCATCTGGGCGATCCGCTCGCCGACCGTGCGCAGGGCCTCCGAGCCGGGCCCGGACGGCAGGACGAAGCGCAGGCTCAGGGCCTTGCCGTCCTTGGCCAGCATGGAGCCGGAGGTGCGTACGGCCTGCTTGGCGGGGGCCGGGACGGTGCTCGCCTTGGCCGGGTCGGCGGGCTCGCCGGCGGCTTCGGCGTCCAGGGCCGGGTTGCGCTTGCCGTCGTCCACGGCGTCGGCCTGGGCGCGCAGCATCTGTTCCTGCCGGGCCGCGAAGGGGGCCGGGGCGAGCACCGGGGAGGGCTGGGTCCCGCGGGCGAAGGAGTCGGCGTCGACGATCTCCCCGTCGTAGCCGTACGCGCCTTCGGGAAGGCCCACTCCGGCCGGGTTCTCGGGGCCCTCGGGACGGGCGTCGGGGTGGTCGGCCTTCATCGCGGCCCCGGCGGCCCGGGCCCCGGCCGCCGGCTTGTCGTCGGTCCGGCCCTCTCCGTTGCGCTCGTCGTCCTGGCCGACGATGTAGAGGCCGTCGTTGCCGGTGCCCGGGCCGGCCGGGATCTTCGAATCGTCCGTCTCCTTCGCGGCCTCCGCACCCGCCTTGGCGGCCGGGGGCTCGGTGATCTTGCCGCCCCGGCGCCAGCCCGCGTCCGAGAGCAGGGCCTGCGCGGCCTGGGTGTCCTGGCCCCCGAGGGCGCCGCTGTTGTCGGCGTACGCCTGCTGCCCGGCCAGCGCCAGGTGGCTGCCGACCGGCTTCGCGGGCAGGCCGAGCGGCTTGAGGACGATGTCGGCGAGCGCCTGGCGGTCCAGGACGCGGGCCACGGCGCGGCGCACGCGCTCGTCGGCGAGCGGGCCGGATGCCCCGTTCAAGGCGAGCTGGGTGTAGGTCGGCTCCAGCGACTTGCGGACGGTGAAGGAGCGCAGGGCGCCCTGCTCATCGGCGTACCGCTTCACCGCCTCGGCGTTCTTCTGCCGGGTCTCCTGCTCGCTCCTGGCCTTGGCCTCGTCCGCGCCGAAGGCGAACGCCCACGACAGGGTGGCCTGCGCGGCCGTCACCGAGGCGGCGGGGCCGTGGGCGCCGTCGGCCTTGGCGGACTCGCGGCGGGCCAGCGCGATCCGGTCGGCGCCGGTGCGGTCGATCTCGGCCAGGTCGAGCTTGCCGGCGGCCAGCGCGGCCGGCCGCTCCGCGCGGGGCACGGCGGTGAGCACCAGGGTGTCGAGCTTCGCGGGGCGGCCCCACCAGCGCGGGTTGCGGGTCAGGGCGGCCGTGCCGGTCTTCTTGTCGATGGCGCCCAGCGCGAAGGGGCCGGCGGTGACCTTGAGGGTGCCCCGGGCGCCCTCGTTGAAGGCTTCCGGGGTGCCCATGACCTGCTTGGGGTAGAGGGGGGAGAAGAGGGAGCGCCAGTCCGCGTACGGCCTGATGAAGGTGACCTTGACCTCCAGGTCCGTCTTGCCGCGCTCGATCTTCTCGATCCGGTCGTAGCCGGCGTTGCGCGCCGTCCAGTACGCGGAGTCCTTGCCGTTCAGGGCCCGCCACTGGGCGACGAAGTCGGCTGCGCCGATCTCGCGGCCGTCGCTCCAGACCGCCTGCTGGTTCAGCTTGTACAGGACGACCTGCTTGGGCTCCCGCTCGACGACCTCGGCCTTCTCCAGGTAGTCGGGATTGGCCACCGGGCGCCCCTTGCCGTCCAGCACGAACAGCTGGGGCAGTACCGCTCCGGCGATCCGGTTGGTGGTGGCGTCCGCGTCGGCCTGGAAGGTGTTGAGGGTGCCGGGCAGGGCGTCCACGGCCCAGCGCAGCACCCCGCCGTCGGCGACCTTGTCGCGGGCGGTCGTCGCGATGTCCTGTCCGGCGGCGGCCGGGCCGCCCTCTTCGTCACCCGCGCCGCAGCCCGCGAGCAGCGGCAGTGCAAGAACTCCCGAGGTCAGGAGCGCCAAGGACCTGCGCCTTCTCTGGGACATGGGTGGTACCTCCGGGGCGGGGCGTGGGGGAAGAGTCGTGAAAAGGAGGGGGCCTTGATCACGTTCGGCGGTATATGGAGCTGATCACACTGGGTGCCGAAACCCACTGAAATCGACGCCCTGCCGCGCCCACCGCAGCAGACCCCCGCCACGCCGCGAACCCCACCCGTGCGGACCAATCCGGCTTGCGCTCCGGACGGGCGTTCCCTCGTAAGAGGGATGAAAATGGAGTCAGGAGGGGCGCACGGTTCGCGCCTGCGCGCCCGCAATCGCTGCACGTCCCTTCACAAGCGGGGACGGGAGGCGCGACACTCGCAGGCGCACATGAGCGTTGCCACCGCACCTGCGGAAGTGAGGGCAAGTCATGTCCCTGCAAGATGATCTGACCGCCGTACGACGCAACCTGAACGAGCTGGTCCGCTCCGTGGAGCGGCTGGAGCAGGACGTCGCCCGGCAGGCACCGGCAGCTGCCAGGCCTCCGGGCCAGGGTCAGGGCCCGATGGTCAGCGTCCCGGACACCCCGTACGACAGTTCGCTGTGGACGGACTCCGACGACGAGGGCCTCGGCGCCCGCGACCGCCACGCTCCCTGACCCGGACCCACAGGGCCAGCGTCCGCGCACAACCCACCGGACCCGGCCGTCCGTCGCGCACAGTGACGGCGGCCGGGTCTCCTGGGCCACCCCTCATCACTCCACCCGGAGTCCCTCTTGGCCACAGGCACCCAACCACCATCCCAGCGGCCCGGCGGCGTCCACGACGCCTCGCGGGCCGCGATCGCAGCCCGGCACCTGCGGACCGACCGGTGGTGGCTCTCGCCCGCCGGCACCGCGGCCGGGCTGCTCGCCTTCATCGTCTACTCGACCTGGCGGGCCTTCGCCAACGCCGACTACTACGCGGCCCCGTACGTCTCCCCCTTCTACTCCCCGTGTCTCGCGGAGAACTGCCAGGAGATGCGCGGAGGCCCCAACCTCGACCTCTTCGGCAGCTGGTGGGGCCTGTCCCCCGCCCTGCTGATCCTGATCTTCCCGCTGGGCTTCCGGCTGACCTGCTACTACTACCGCAAGGCCTACTACCGGGGCTTCTGGGCCTCGCCGCCCGCCTGCGCCGTCGCCGAGCCGCACGCCTCGTACAGCGGTGAGACCCGCTTCCCGCTGGTCTTCCAGAACATGCACCGCTACTTCTTCTACGCGGCGGTTCCGGTCGCGGGCATCCTGACCTACGACACGGTGCTGACCTTCCGCGACGAGCAATACGAGTGGGGCCACATGGGCCTCGGGACGCTGCTGTTCGTCGTCAACATCGCGCTGATCTGGGCCTACACGGTGTCCTGCCACTCCTGTCGGCACATCATGGGCGGTCGCCTCAAGCACTTCTCCAAGCACCCGGTGCGCTACCGCCTGTGGGGCTGGATCAGCCGCCTCAACTCCCGTCACATGCAACTCGCGTGGGCCTCGCTGATCAGCGTCGCCGCCTGCGACTTCTACGTGTACCTGGTGGCCAGCGGCGCCTTCACCGACCCGAGGATCTTCTGAGATGGCTCAAGTGGAACGGCAGCAGTGGGACGTGGTCGTGGTCGGCGCGGGCGGCGCCGGACTGCGGGCCGCGATCGAGGCCCGGGAGCGCGGTGCCCGTACGGCCGTGATCTGCAAGTCCCTCTTCGGCAAGGCCCACACCGTGATGGCGGAGGGCGGCATCGCCGCCTCCATGGGCAACGTCAACGAGGGAGACAACTGGCAGGTCCACTTCCGCGACACCATGCGCGGCGGCAAGTTCCTCAACCAGTGGCGGATGGCGGAGCTGCACGCCAAGGAGGCCCCGGACCGGGTCTGGGAGCTGGAGACCTGGGGCGCGCTCTTCGACCGCACGCCCGACGGGAAGATCTCGCAGCGCAACTTCGGCGGGCACGAGTACCCGCGCCTGGCGCACGTCGGCGACCGGACCGGCCTGGAACTGATCCGCACCCTCCAGCAGAAGATCGTCCAGCTGCAGCAGGAGGACTTCAAGGAGTACGGGGACTACGAGGCCCGGCTCAAGGTCTTCCAGGAGTGCACGGTCACCAGGGTCCTCAAGGACGGGGAGAGGGTCTCGGGCACCTTCTGCTACGAGCGCGAGACCGGCCGCTTCTTCGTCCTGGAGGCCCCGGCGGTCGTGCTGGCGACGGGCGGCATCGGCAAGTCCTTCAAGACCACCTCGAACTCCTGGGAGTACACGGGCGACGGCCACGCGCTGGCCCTGCTCGCCGGGGCGCCCCTGCTGAACATGGAGTTCGTGCAGTTCCACCCGACCGGCATGGTCTGGCCGCCTTCCGTGAAGGGCATCCTCGTCACCGAGTCGGTGCGCGGCGACGGCGGGGTGCTGCGCAACAGCGAGGGCAAGCGGTTCATGTTCGACTACGTCCCGGACGTCTTCAAGGAGAAGTACGCGGAGTCCGAGGAGGAGGGCGACCGCTGGTACGAGGACCCGGACCACAACCGGCGCCCGCCCGAGCTGCTCCCCCGCGACGAGGTGGCCCGCGCCATCAACTCCGAGGTCAAGGCGGGACGCGGGTCCCCGCACGGCGGGGTCTTCCTGGACGTGTCCACCCGGATGCCGGCCGAGAAGATCAAGCGGCGGCTCCCGTCGATGTACCACCAGTTCAAGGAGCTGGCGGACGTGGACATCACCGCCGAGCCGATGGAGGTCGGCCCGACCTGCCACTACGTGATGGGCGGTATCGCGGTCGACTCGGACACCGCCGCCACCGTCGGGGTGCCCGGGCTCTTCGCCGCGGGCGAGGTGGCGGGCGGCATGCACGGCTCGAACCGGCTCGGCGGGAACTCCCTCTCCGACCTGCTGGTCTTCGGCCGCCGGGCCGGGCTGCACGCGGCCGAGTACGCCGCCGCTGAGGCGGGCCGGCTGCCGGTCGTGGACCAGGCCCGGGTGGACGCGGCGGCCGCGGAGGCGCTGGCTCCGTTCCATGCCGACGAGGGCGCGGAGAACCCGTACACCCTGCACCAGGAACTCCAGACGACCATGAACGACCTCGTCGGCATCATCCGCCGCGAGGGCGAGATGGCCGAGGCGCTCGACAGGCTCAAGACCCTGCGGCTGCGGGCCTCGCGGGCCGGGGTCGAGGGACACCGGCAGTTCAATCCGGGCTGGCACCTGGCGCTCGACCTGCGGAACATGCTGCTGGTCAGCGAATGCGTGGCCCGCGCGGCCCTGGAGCGCACCGAGAGCCGGGGCGGGCACACCCGCGAGGACTGTCCGGCGATGGAGCGGTCCTGGCGGCCGGTGAACCTGCTGTGCCGGCCGGTCGACCCGGCTCCCGGGGACAGGGGCGACGGAGCCCGGATCGCGCTGACCCGGGTGCGCACCGACCCCATCCGATCCGACCTGCTCGCGCTCTTCGAGAAGGAAGAGCTGGTCAAGTACCTCGCCGAAGAGGAGCTCTACGGGTGACTACCTACGATGCCGCGTTCCGGATCTGGCGGGGCGACACGGAGGGCGGCGAGCTGCGCGACTTCACCGTCGAGGTGCACGACGGGGAGGTGGTCCTGGACATCGTCCACCGCCTCCAGGCCACCCAGGCCTCCGACCTCGCGGTGCGCTGGAACTGCAAGGCGGGCAAGTGCGGTTCGTGCAGCGCGGAGATCAACGGGCGGCCGCGGCTGCTGTGCATGACGCGCATGTCGACCTTCTCCCGCGAGGAGACGATCACGGTGACCCCGCTGCGGGCCTTCCCGATCGTGCGCGACCTGGTGACGGACGTGTCCTTCAACTACCAGAAGGCGCGCGAGGTCCCATCCTTCGTCCCGCCGGCCGGGGTGGCGCCGGGCGAGTACCGGATGCAGCAGATGGACGTGGAGCGCTCGCAGGAGTTCAGGAAGTGCATCGAGTGCTTCCTGTGCCAGGACACCTGTCATGTGGTGCGTGACCACGAGGAGAACAAGACCTCCTTCGCCGGACCCCGTTTCCTGATGCGGGTGGCGGAGCTCGACATGCACCCCCTGGACGCGGCGGCCGAGGCGGGCCTGGACCGCAAGCGCACGGCCCAGGAGGAGCACGGGCTCGGCTACTGCAACATCACCAAGTGCTGCTCGGAGGTCTGCCCCGAGGGAATCAAGATCACCGACAACGCCCTGATCCCGCTGAAGGAGCGGGCCGTGGACCGCAAGTACGACCCGCTGGTGTGGCTGGGAAGCAAGATCCGGAGGCGTTCCGGCCAATAGCCGCCCCCAGCTGTTCACTTGGCACGACAGAAGGCCCCCTGAACCACGTCGTCGACGTGATGTCAGGGGGCTTTCGCGGTGCGGGTGGGGGATCAGCCGGCGAACCGGTACCGCCTCGACCGGCGGCTCGGCCAGGGCGGCATGGGCCGGCCGGGGCGCCGGGGGATGCGACCGCGCCGCGGGCGGCCACGGGCGAGATCCTGCGGCAGCGTTCGCCGCACCCGGCGACACCGTCCTGGTCGGCGCCCGCCTCATCCTCTTCCGCCCCGACCTCACGGCGTACGCCCTGCCGTGACCGCGCGGGGGCCGAGCCCGGGTCCCGGGGCGCGGCGATCTCCGGGTGCGGGGGCGCGGAACGGCCCATACTCTCCCAAATGTGACGCCGCCGAATAGACGCACCACCGCCGCCATATCCCTCCGGGCCACCCTCATCCTGGCCGCCGCCGTCCTGGTGCTGGGCGGCTGGGCCACGGCTGCGGCGCCGTCCGCCCGGGCGGACGACCCCGTCACCCTGTCCGCGCAGGGCCAGATCACCGACCGCGTGGGCGCCCTGGGCGACCGCAAGGCCGCCGTCACGGCCGCGCTGGACAAGCTGTACGCCGACCGGAAGATCCAGCTGTTCGTCACGTACGTGCACGACTTCTCCGACCGCTCCGCGCAGAGCTGGGCCGACGCCACGGCCGAGAAGAACGGCCTCGGCCAGAACGACGTCCTGCTCGCCATCGGCACCGGGTCCCGGCAGTACGCCTATTCGGCCGATGTCGAATCCGGTTTCACCAAGGAGCAGCTCGCGGCGGTCGCGCAGACCGCGATCGAGCCGGCGCTCCGGCAGAACGACTGGGCGGGCGCCGCGATCGGCGCCGCGAACGGCTACGACGCGGTCCTCGGCGGGCTGCCCGTGCCCGTGCCCGCGATCACCCCCGGCGCGGCCGACCCGGGCGGCGGCGAGAGCGGCGAGAGCGGCGAGAGCGGCGCCGGGGACTTCGTCCTCCCGGTGGTCGCCGTCGGCGCGGCCGGCGCCCTCGGGGCGTACGCGTACTCCCGCCGCAAGCGGCGTCCGGGCGGCGCCGGTACGCGGACCGGCGCCGGCTGGGGCGGCCAGGGCGCGACGCCGGCGCAGCTGCCCCTCCCCGAACTGGACGCCAGGGCCAAGGCCCTGCTGGTGGAGACCGACGACGCCATCCGCACCAGCACCGAGGAACTCGGCTTCGCGACCGCCCAGTTCGGCGAGGGGGCCGTGTCGGCCTTCACCGAGGCCGTGGAGTACGGGAAGGGCGAGCTGACCGCCGCGTTCCGGCTGCGCCAGCAGCTCGACGACGCCTACCCGGAGGACGACGCCACCCGGCGCCGGATGCTCGACGAGATCGTGGCCCGCTGCATGGAGGCGAGCCGGCGGCTCGACGCCGAGTCCGAGGACTTCGACCGGCTGCGGGACCTGGAGAAGAACGCCCCGGAGGCCCTCGCCACCGTGGAGAGCCACTTCCGCGCCCTGACGGGCCGTACGACGACGGCGGAGGCCACCCTCACCGCGCTCGGCCGGCAGTACGCGGACTCGGCGGCCGGCCCCGTGGCGTCCAACCCCGAACAGGCCAAGGACCGGCTGCTGTTCGCGACGACCAGCCTGGGCGAGGCGCGCGCCGCGATCGGCGCGGGCGACAACGGCAAGGCCGCCGTACACGTGCGGGCCGCCGAGGGCGCCGTCGACCAGGCCGCGACCCTCGTCGACGCCGTGGAGCGGCGCGCGCAGGAACTGGCCGAAGCCGCGGGGAAATTGCCGGGCGCGCTCAACGAGACGGAAACCGACCTCGCCGACGCGCGCGGCCTGCTGACCGGTACCACCGAGGGCACCTCCACCGCCGATCTGCGCGGCCGGATCAGCCGGGCGGAAGCCGTACTGGCCGACGTACGCCAGGAGCAGGGCGCGGGCCGGTACGACCCGATGGACGCCCTGCGCCGCGTCGAGGAGGCCGACGCGGCCCTCGACGAGGCGCTGGCCGGGGCGCGCGAGCGCGAGTCGGGGCGCCAGCGGGCGGCGGCCCTGCTCGACCAGGCCCTGCTCACGGCCCGCAGCGCGATCGGCGCGGCGACGGACTACATCACCACCAGCCGGGGCGCGGTCGCCAGCCAGGCCCGCACCCGGCTGGCGGAGGCGCAGCGCCACCTGGAGCGGTCCACGTCCCTGGCGGGCTCGGACCCGGCGGGCGCCCTGGCCGAAGCCCAGCAGGCGGACTCGCTCGCGCGGCAGGCGCAGCAGCTGGCCGAGCAGGACGTACGGGGGTACCAGAACCCGTACGGCGGCGGCCGGCGGCAGGGCGGCGGCATGGGCGGCGCGGTGCTCGGCGGGATCATCCTCGGCGAAATCCTGGGCGGCGGCCGCGGGGGCGGCGGCTTCGGGGGCGGGGGCGGCGGCGGTTTCGGCGGGGGCGGCGGCCGCGGCCCCGGCTCCTTCGGCGGCGGCGGGACCCGCGGCCGCATGGGCGGCGGCGGCCGCTTCTGACGGACCCCACTCCCCCTTCCCCTCGTTCCCCCAAGGAGACAGCGAACATGAGCAAGCAGACCATCCTCGGCCGCGTCACCCAGCTCGCCAAGGCCAACATCAACTCCCTGCTGGACCAGGCCGAGGACCCGCAGAAGATGCTGGACCAGCTGATCCGCGACTACACGAACAACATCGCGGAGGCGGAGCAGGCCGTCGCCACCACGATCGGCAATCTGCGGATGCTGGAGGCGGACCACAAGGAGGACGTGGAGGCGGCCGCGGAGTGGGGCGGCAAGGCCCTGGCGGCGAGCAAGAAGGCCGATGAGCTGCGGGCTTCGGGGGCCGCTGGAGCCGCCGGAGCCGCTGGAGCCGCTGGGGCCGCCGAAAACGCGGACAAGTTCGACAACCTCGCGAAGGTCGCCCTCGGCCGCCAGATGCAGTCGGAGAAGGAGGCGAAGACGGCCGAGCCGACGATCGCCGCCCAGACCGAGGTCGTCGACAAGCTGAAATCGGGCCTGGACTCGATGAAGAACAAGCTGACCGAACTGACGTCGAAGCGCGACGAACTGGTGGCCCGCGCCAAGACGGCCCAGGCGCAGAACACGATGATGGACGCGGTCAAGAACATCGACGTGATGGACCCGACGAGCGACCTCAACCGCTTCGAGGAGAAGGTCCGGCGCGAGGAGGCCATGGCACTGGGCAAGCAGGAGCTGGCCGCCTCCTCGCTGGACGCCCAGTTCGAGTCCCTGGACGACCTGGGCAAGACCTCGGAGATCGAAGCCCGCCTGGCCGCCCTGAAGTCCGGCAAGGCCGCCTGAGCCCGCCCCTCGCCCCCGCGCTCCCCTCCCCGGTCCGGCAGCGGCCGGCCCGGGGCGCGCTGCCCGGCCGCGCTCATCCGGCGGCGCTCATCCGGCGGCGCTCATCCGTACATGCTCAGCAGTTGTTCCGCCGACAGTTCCGTCACCGACTCCGCCACCGCGCCCGGGAGGGGGAGCTCGAACCAGACCGTCTTGCCCCGGTGGGTGCGGCGGGTGCCCCAGCCCGCCGAGAGCAGGCCGACCAGCTGGAGGCCGCGGCCGCCCTCGTCCGTGTCGCGTGCGCGGCGCCGTCTCGGCTGGACCAGGTTCGCGTCCCAGACCTCGCAGACCAGCGTGCGGTCCAGCAGGAGGCGCAGGCGGATCTCGCCCTCGCCGTACCGCAGGGCGTTCGTGACGAGCTCGCTCACGAGGAGTTCCGTGGTGTCGAGCAGCCCCTCCAGGCCCCACGCCGGCAGCTTCGCCCGCGCCAGCTCCCGCGCCCGGCCCACCGACCGCGCCTCGCGCGGCAGCTGCCAGTCGCCGACCGCGTCCACGGGCAGGCCCTGGACGCGGGCCATCAGCAGGGCGATGTCGTCCTCCCCGTGCCGGGTGTCCAGCGTGTTCAGGACGTGGTCGCAGACCTCTTCCAGCGGTCGCGCGGGGTCGGCCAGCGCGTCCCGCAGGCCCCGCAGGCCCTCCTCCAGCGGGTGGTCGCGCGATTCGACCAGGCCGTCCGTGTACAGGGCGAGCAGCGCGCCCTCCGGGAGTTCGACCTCGACCTCCTCGAACGGCTCCCCGCCCACTCCCAGCGGCATCCCCGGCGGGATCTCCAGCAGCAGTCCGGGCCGCGGCTCGCCGCCCTCCTCCACCGGTTCCACCAGCACCGGCGGCATGTGGCCCGCGTTGGCGATCGTGCAGCGCCGCGTCACCGGGTCGTAGACGGCGTAGACGCACGTCGCGAGGTAGACCTCCGAGCGGTCGGCGTCCCGCGAGTGCAGTGCGGCCCGTGACGCCTGCTGGGAGCCGCCGGGCGCGCCGAGTCCGCGCGCGACCTCGTCGAGCGCGGTGAGCACCTCGGCCGGTTCCAGGTCGAGCAGCGCGAGCGTGCGCACCGCGGTGCGCAGTTCACCCATCGCCACGGCCGCGCGCAGCCCCCGGCCCATGACGTCGCCGACGACCAGCGCCGTGCGGTGGCCGGGCAGCTCGATGACGTCGAACCAGTCGCCGCCGACCTCGGTGGCCGCGTTGCCCGGCAGGTACCGGCACGCGATGTCGAGCCCGGCCGCCTCCGGGTCCCCGGGGGGCAGCAGGCTGCGCTGCAGCATCAGCGCGCGCTCGTGCTCGCGCCGGTAGAGCCGCGCGTTGTCGATGCAGACGGCGGCCCGCGCGGCGAGCTCGACGGCGACCGCCCGGTCGCGTTCGCCGAAGGGCTCGCTGCCCTTCGTACGGGAGAACTGGGCGAGGCCGACCACCGTGTCGTGCGCGACCAGCGGCACGACGAGCGTGGACTGCACGAGGTCCCCGGACTCCGGTCCGCCGCCCTCCACCAGCCGCGGCCGCGCCGTCCGCAGCGCGAGCGCGCCTGGCGATCCTGCCGGGTAGCGGTGGGTCTCCCCTACGGAGACCAGCGCCCCCGGACCCGACAGCGGCGCGTCCGAGACCGCCGAGGCGAAGGCGACCCGCCGCAGCGGCGCCGAGGGCGCCCGGCCGGGGCCGGGCAGGCTGGGTACGCCCGGGCCCTGCGGGCGGGCGGGGCGGTCGTCGTCGCCGAGCAGCAGCCCCTGGTAGAGGTCGACGGCGGCCAGGTCGCAGAAGCCCGGGACGGTGACGTCGAGGAGTTCGCGGGCGGTCGTCTCCAGATCGAGCGAGTTGCCGATGCGGTGTCCGGCCTCGTTCAGGAGGGCCAGGTTGCGCCGGACCCCGGCGGCCTCGCGGGCGGCGAGGTGGCGGCGGGTGACGTCGGTGCCGAGGCCGGCGACACCGACGGGACGGCCGGTGCCGCCGTGGACGCGGTAGAGGTTGATGGACCAGTGGCGGTGCTCCCGGCTGCCGGGGGCCGCGCCGGTGATCTGGAGGTCGGTGACGGATTCGCCGGTCTCCAGGACCCTGCGCAGGGCCTCGGCCATCCGGTCGGCCTCGTGCGGGGGCAGGTAGTCGTGGACGGTGCGGCCGCGGTGTTCCTCGGCGTCGCCGCCGAAGACGGTCGCGAAGCGGCGGTTGGCGCGCTGCACGGTGAGGTCCGTACCGAAGAGCAGGAAACCGAAGGGAGATTGGCCGAATATCGCCTGCGAGGCGGCCAGATCGGATTCGATCCGGCGCAGCGCCCGTACGTCGACCACGACGCAGAGCGCTGCCCGCTCGGAGGATTCGGTACGGGTGGGCATTACATAGATCTCGGCCACGCCGTGCTTGCCGTCGCCGCCGGGGATACGGAAGGGGATCAGGCCCGTCCATTCCTTGCCATCGAGAATTCCGGCGACCCTGCGGTGGCCGTCGGCGCGGAGCTCGGGCGGCATGAAGGCGTCGACCGGGTCGCGGCCGACGGCCTGCGCCGGGGTCAGCCCGAAGAGCTCCTCCGCGCGCAGACTCCACTGGTCGATCAGCCCGTCGGGTCCGATCGAGAAGGAAGCGACCTTTATGTAGTCGTATATCGAGCCAGGCGGGCTGCTGTGCCACAGGGAGTCGTGCCAGGTCTCCCCGGGCACAGCCTCACCGGGCACACGGGCCTCACGCGCCTGATGTGCCTGTACAGGTATCTCGCTCACGCGACCGTCCCCTCCAGCTCACCGCAACCGGACCGGCCATGACCGAAGTATTCAGCACCATGGCCCCGTACGACACGGCCTTCGCGATCACAAAAGGATCCCGTTGTTTTTCAGCCAAGCCGTGTGATCGTCAGCTGTCCTTCACCTTGTTACTCACCAGGAATCGCCAACTCGAACCACACGGTCTTGCCCGACTTCCCGTGCCGGGTCCCCCAGCGCTGCGCCGAGACGGCCACCAGATGCAGCCCGCGACCCCCCTCGTCCTCGGGCTCGGCGACCCGTTCGCGGGGCGGATCCGGAAGCGGATCGGAAACCTCCACGAGAAGTGCCGGAACCGAGGGCGCCCCCGCGGCGGCCGGATTGCGCCGTACGAGCCGGACCCCGATGGGGCCCGAGGCGTAGCGCAGGGAATTGGTGACCAGCTCGCTGACCAGCAGGACGGTGACGTCGCCGACGGCGTCCAGGCCCCAGTCGCGAAGGGTGCCGCGCACCGCGTGACGTGCGGTGCGGACGGCACCCGGTTCGGCGGGGAAGGCCCATTCGGCGCATTCACCGTCTGTGTCGATCACGCCGATCACTTCCCGGGCCGGCTGGCGACCCCAGTCCGGTTCGACAGGGACAGAACCACGGGGGACAAGTACGAGATAGGGATTAATAGCGACATACCCGATATTCGCGGCGTCGTACCACTCGGTCTCCCACGGACCGGCGCACTGTGGCGCAGACGGCCTAGAGCATGCGCGTCACGCGCCCCCGTGAGCCGCTCCGGCGGCACCCGCCCCTCTGGCACCCGCCCCTGTGGCTCCGGCCTCCAGCCTGCGGCCCGCCTCGACGACCGCCGGGCGGTCCTGGTCGAGCCAGTCCACCGAGTCCAGCTCGTCGGGCCCGAGCCAGCGCAGCTCGTCGTGGTCCTCCAGCGGGACCGGGTCGCCGGAGAGCAGCCGGGCCGTCCACACGTGCAGGACGAGGCCGGGCTTCAGCGGCCACTCCCCCGGGATCCGCTCCAGCGCCTCGGTCTCGACGCCGAGCTCCTCGCGCAGTTCCCGTACGAGCGCCTCGGGCCCCGACTCGCCCGGCTCGGTCTTGCCGCCCGTTCTCTAGGCTACTCTCAGTTGTCGCTTCGTTACGCTCACACCTCGGAGCCGCGCACGTGAACACCCTGGAACGCTGGACCGTCGACTTCTACGACTTCACCAGCCCACCACCCGTCACCTCAGATCCCCAGCTCCCTGATCTCGGCGATCTGCACACCAGAGCCGCCCGCAACGGAGCCCGCCACGGCACCCCCGTCATCCTGCCGCCGTCGGGCCGCCCGGATTCTCGGATCAACCTCTTCTTCCGGGAGGGGCGCATGGCCACCTCCCAGCCGGGCACCTGGCGGCGCTATGCCTACACACTCGTGGTGTGGCTGGACTTCCTGGATGCCCTCGGGACGACGTGGGACCGGGCCACGGTCCGCGATGTCGAGGCGTTCAAGGACTGGCGCATCACTGACGCCCGGAACGCAGAGCGAGTGCGCGCCACCTCGTTCGACACCGATCGGGCCGGTCTCAACAGCTTCTACACCTGGGCGGCCTCCCGGTTCGGCGTCACGAACCCTGTCACCACGGTGCGAGCCGACGACGACACGCCGACCCGGCAGGCGTACGGGCGCGGGCGCCGCGACCCGCTGCGCCCGGCTGGCGCGACGAACCGCCAGGTGAAGTGGCTCCTGCGAGATGCGCTGGAGCAGTGGCGCGACATCGGACTTCGCGGCTACGGCTTCGACGGTGTGCGGCGTCCCGGCCGCCAGGCCGGCGGCTTCAACGAGGACCGGGACACCGCCTTCGTCGACGGCCTGTACGGAACCGGGCTGCGGCTTCGCGAATGGGCGAGCGTCCTCGACGTCGAGCTCTCGGCCCCGGGCAGCGAGCGAATGGGCACGGCGTGGCTCGCGGCCCAGTGCGCCAAGGGAGGCCGCAACGGACGGACGTACTGGATCCCCCGCCAGGTACTGCGGTCGGTCGAGGGATACCTCGATCCGGTGGAGGGGTCCCGGGCCGAGGTGGTCCGTCGCGCACAGCGGGAGGGCCGGTACGAGCGACTTTCCGGTGCGCGCATCGTCACCGGCCACGAGCCCCGTGCCCGGCAGGTGCGTGTGGCCATCACGGACGGATCGGAAACCCTGGCCCTGGACGAGCTGACGCCGGACGACCGTCGTCTCCTCTACCGGCGTACGCCGCAGGGCCTGGAGCCGCTCTGGGTGTGGCTGTCAGCAAACGGCCTGCCGAAGAAGCCACACAGCTGGGAGGACACCTTCGACGCGGCGAACCGGCGGGTCACCGAGGCATGGCTGCACAAGACCGATCCGGAGAGGCGGCTGAACCGGGAACAACGCGAGCAGGTGCGGCGCGAGTGCCCGCTTTGGGCGACACCGCACATGTGCCGACACTCCTTCGCCCTGAAGTGGTTCTCGATCCTTTCGCTCCTGGAGGAGCGCCGCCTGGAGGGCTTCGCCCCGGACGAGGTTGAGGACTTCCGCGACCAACTCGGCGACATCTGGCTGCAATTGGCCATGCTGCTCGGGCATCGACACTCCGACACCACACGCGAGTACTACCTGGAACCCTTCACCGGCCTGCAGGTCTCATACTTGATGGCGCTGCTGGACGACGACGAGAAGTCGGGCGTGGACACACTGGTGCGGATCTTCGCACGGCACGGCGGGTCGGTCGTGGGTCCCGTCGTCGCGGCGGGGACGGCGCGGTGAGGGGCGGGCGCCGGGCGGCGCTGCCGCCGTCCGGTTGGTCACCGCCCGAGCGACTGCCTGGCGGGGTTTCGGGGGCGGTGGTGCTGTTCCACGAGGAGAGCACCGGGCGGACCGTCCGGTTCGACTGCTCCGACCTGCCGGTCGCCGAGCCTGTTCGGGACTGGCTGGTGCGACGGCTGGCCGAGCGGGCAGGTGCCCGCAGCGGCGTGAAGCACGCGAAGTCCTTCCGTAGTGGCTACCAGGTCGTCCGAGACTTCGCCCAGGCGCTCGCGCGGTGCGAACCGTCGCCGGGGCGGCCCTCGGACATCACGGCTGAGCACATCAGGGCCTTCACGTCCCGGTACGAGGATCCGCAGACTCGTCGGAGCTGCGTGGCCCGTCTTCGGATCGCACTGCGCGGCTGCGTGGAGCTCCCTGGAACCGCGCGACGCGAGCTGTTCGAGACCCGGCTCCCCGTCCTGAAGGTGTCCGAGCGGGTCACAGCGTACTCCGAAGGTGACTGGCAGCGGATCATGACCGCGCTGCGGCGGGATGTCCGGCAGTGCCGGGACCGGATCCGGGGCGGCCTGCGGCTCCTGGAGCGGTTCCGCGCGGGCGAGCTGGAGCCGGGCAGCGCCGAGGCCGAACTGGGCTATCTGCTGGACATCTTCGCCACCGGCGGTGACCTGCCGCGCGGACGTGATGGAGGAGGAACTCCCGAGGTCAAGCGGCACGGCGGCGTGGTCGCGGTGATGCGCATGCTCTCGCTGTCCCAGCAGGAGGCCAGCGCCTTCGCCCTGCTCCTGGCCGCGCTGACCGCCGAGAACCTCGGCACGGTGGCGAAGTGGCCCGCAGTGTACCGCCGGGCGGACGGCGGCGTCGGAACCCTGCCTGTGGCGCTGGTGGAACAGCGCAAACCTCGGCGCGGCCCCGAGCAGGACCACCGGGTGGCCGCCGTCGAGGATCTGCCCGTGTCCCTGCGTTCCGCCCTGGAGCAGGGACACGGAGACGATCCGCTGTTCCACTCCCCCTTGCGGGTCTACGACCTGCTGCTTGAACTGACCGCCCCCGCCCGGTGGATCACGGCCAGCACCGGTGCCTTCGTGAATCGGCGCGTCAACGACCGGGGTCGGCAGGGATCTTGTTGGTCGGATGAGATCCGTGTCGAGCGGTGGGCCAGGTCCCGGGGGTTCCCGCCGGTCACCCGTGACGGCGAGGAGGGGCGGCCGGGGATCGACGTACGCCGCGTCCGCCAGACGGCGCTGGAGATCCAGCGCCGCCCGGTGTCGCACAGCCGGAACACCCTGCGCGACCACTACCTCCGGCGCAGCCGCACGGTGCGCGAGCAGAGCCAGAAGGTAGTGGCCGAGGCGCTGCAGGAACAGGTGACGAAGGCCCGCACCGCTGCCGAGGTCGTGGTGTTCTCTCCACGACTGCTCTCGCTCGCCGACCAGGCCCCGGACACAGCAGCCGCCGAGGCCGGGCTCGCTCCGGAGATTCTGAAGAGCATGGCCTCCGGGGAACGGGACACCGGCGTCGTCGCCTGCCGCGACCACCGTGAGAGCCCTCACGCGCCCGTCGGCGAAGCGTGCCCTGCCTCGTTCCTGAACGGCTGCCTGAACTGCTCCAACGCGCGTGCCCTGCCGCACCAACTGCCCGCGCAGATCGCGTTGCACGACCGCTTGGCGGCACTCCACCCGAACCTGGATCCCCAGACATGGCAGGCTCGCTACGCGCTGCCGCTGGCCAGGCTGCGGAACATCCTCGACCACTACAGCACCGCCGAGCAGGCAGCCGCGCGCTCCACTGTCACGGCTCGGCACACCGCCCTGATCGACGCGCTCCTGGAAGGACGGACCGACCTGCGATGACCACCCCAGCGCATTCCTCAGCCCTACCCGAAGCCGTTCCGGTGCCCTGGCCGGACGCTCACACGCCCGTTCTGCGCAACCGGCCCGTCCGGCTCGGCACCGACCCCGCCCGGCTCTCCCGCTTCGGCGACGATGTCTGGCACATTCGTCCCGCTCACCGCGACGCGCACACGCAAGTCGGCAGCCTCAACCTCCTCGCCTTCCCCGCATCACTCCGCCGCCAGTTCCGCACTGTCTTCCTGGCCGTGCTCGACCACCCACAGCCGGTGGAACCGGGGGGCCGTCAGCGGTCCGCCGAATACATCGGCATCGGCTCAATGCCTGGGCTCGGCTGCGACCTGCAGCTGTTCGCCCGCTGGATGCACGGCCAGGGCCTCGGGCGAATCAGCGACGTAACCGGCCACGACCTCGACACCTATCTGAGCCACGTCCTGAGGACGACCACGTCGCCCGGCCGGAAGGCCGACGCCCTGGGTGCGGTACGGACCCTCTGGCTCTTCCGCGACGTGCTGCCCGCCGCATGCCGTCTCACTCCGGGATTCCCCTGGTCCGGGCGGACCGCCAACGAACTCGTCGGCCTGCGGGCGGTCGGCGGTGAGAACAAGCGTCCCCGTATCCACGACGACACCATGGAGGCGCTGCTCGCCTGGGCGCTGCTCATGGTGGAGCAGATCGGCCCGGACATCCGCGATGCCTGGCAGGAGTACACCCAGCTGTGCCGGGGAGAGCACCCGTCCCAGGAGATCTATTCCGGAGCTGCGGGTCCCCGCCTGCACACCTACGTGGACTTCTGCCGCCGCACCGGCACGCCCCTGCCGGGAACGCCCGGCCCCGGGGCGCCGGAGATCAACTACGGCCATGTGCGGCGGCTCATCGGCCTGGACGACAGGAGCCAGTTCGGCCTGGCCCAGAAGCGCTGGCTGACCCAGCAGAACGTGACCGTAGCCGAGCACAGCACGGTGGGGGCGATCACAGGGCAGATCCAGGGGCGCCCGTGGCGCGACACTCCCCTCACGGTCGGGGAGCTGCCCGGGCTGTGGCGCCGACTGACCGGGGCCCTGTTCACTGTCGTCTGCTACCTGTCCGGGATGCGCCCCGGCGAGGTGCT
Source organism: Streptomyces sp. ISL-43 (assembly GCF_018614195.1). Classification (GTDB taxonomy): domain Bacteria; phylum Actinomycetota; class Actinomycetes; order Streptomycetales; family Streptomycetaceae; genus Streptomyces. The sequence continues at coordinate 27,323 of NZ_JAGGOT010000023.1, read as the reverse complement.
GGCACTACGCCGCGGCTGCCGTGGTGCGGACGAGACGACCGGACAGCTCGTCGTGCACGGCCACCGGGGCAAGGGGTACGATCGGGCGCCCGACACTCCCGAACGGGTCGAGCCCACACGCCCCTGGGTGGTCGTCGACGCCGTACATGAGGCCATCGCACTGTTGGAGTCGCTGCACGAGCAGCCCCATCTCTTCCCGGCGCAGCTCCGTCCCGGCAGCTTCCGTCCGTCCGCGACACACGCCCGGACTTGCGAGTCAGCCAATCGGGACATCGCCGACTTCGCCGCCTGGGTGAACCAGTCCTTCTGCCGCGCGGACGGCAGCGTCCCCATCCCCGACGATCCCGCCGGGAACCTCAACGCCAGCCGCTTCCGCCGCACCCTGGCCCGGTTCATCGTCCGCCGCCCGCGCGGACTGATCGCCGCCGCCCTCCAGTACGGGCACGTCGACACCAAAGTGACGCTCAACTACGCCGGCGCACCGGACACCGAATGGCTCCAGGACGTTGCAGTCGAGAAACTCGAACTCGTCCTGGAACAGATCAGCGAGGACGCCCGTCGGCTCGCCGCAGGCGAGCACGTCAGCGGACCGTCCGCCGACGAATACCGCCGCAGAGTCTCCGGCACGGCCGACTTCCCGGGCCGTACGGTCATCAGCCCCCGCAGCGCCGCGCGCCTCCTGGCCAGCACCGACCCTCAGGTGCACCACGGCGAGGGCATGACCTGCGTCTGGCGGCCCGAGACAGCGGCCTGCCGCACGGCCCGCCTCGCCCAGGGCCTGCCTGAACCGGCCGGCCCCGACGAGAGCGAGTGCCGGTCCACCTGCACCAACCTCGCCTTCACCGACCGGGACATCGCCCGTCGCAAACAGGATCTCCGCGCATCGCAGGCGAACGCGGCCGACCCGTTGGCGCCCCGGCCCCTGCGCGACCGGGCTGCGGCACAAGCCGAACGCACTGCCGCTCTCGTCCACCGCCACGAGCAGCACCGCACGGAAGGAGACCCGGCATGACCACCCGCCGTCCACGCGACCTCAACGCCGAACGCTCCGCGCTCCGAACCGCCGCCGACCGCCTTCTGGAAGGCACCCCTCTGCACTCCGAGTCCGGCCGCCTCACCGTCACGGAGCTGCTGCGCGAATCCGGCCTGCGCCGGGACGCCGTCTACGGAGACCACAAGGACCGCGTCGAAGAGTTCCAGGCCCGTGCACGAGCACAGCAGCACACACCTGCGGTCGCACGGTCACTGGCTGACGAGAACTCCCAGCTGAAGCAGAAGTTGGCGGACACCGCATCCGCGCTGGCCAATGAGCGCGAGATCACCGCAGGTCTTCGACGCCTTGTCGCCGAACTCGACCTGGAACTGCACGCGGTGCGTGAAGGCTCCGGGCCCGCGCGCGTAACCGCCCTGCCGGCCCGCCGGCGTCCAGGCTCACACGCCTGAACTCATCGCACCACGCCGCCCCGGCGAGACGTGTCTCATCCGCCGCTCGTCCGATCAGCAGAGAGACGGACTTCCCGTACGACGGCTACCCCAGCCACGGTCCGGTCCTCGTGCATGGCAATCCGCATGCCGGGGGTGACGTGCTCCCACTGGGCAGGGGAGAACGGCACGAGCCGCACCGTGGCGCGTCCACCAGGTACGAGGAAGGGCTCCCCCTCGACCCACAAGCCGGCGATGTTCCATGCCGACTCCCCCGTCGGCATCCGGTTCCCGATGTCCCACATCGGCCGTAGAACACCCGCACCGTCGATGGGCGTCGTGCGCCGTGCCTCCGAGGCCGGGCGGAGTTCGAGATCCGCGCGGACAACCCCGTTGCGGGCCTCGGCGCAACGCCAGTGGCACCAGGCCGTGCTGCGGGGAAGCCACAGCTGTTCCGCCGCTTCGGCGAGCGTCTCCCAGAAGGCCAGCGGCAACGCGCGGACGTCACCGAGTTCTTCCAGCAGGCCGAGAGCCACCTCCCACTCGTCGTGCGCGAGGTACTCCCAGACATCGTTCACCGTGATGTCGTTCTCGGTCGCGACTGCCTCCGGAACCAGTAGAGACGCCGACTGCAGCAGCTCGCGCACGTCCAGGGACTTCCCAGCGGCCTTCCCCTCGCCTCGGGACACGCTTCTCACACCAGATAACCCGCGACCTTCAAGTCATCGAAGAGCAACCGATCGACGGGCGGCACCAAGTCCCGGTCCGCATACGAGAACCAGGCCATCTCCTCGATCTCACTGCTCGGAGACATCACCCCCTGGAAATCGGCGGTGTAGCAGGCCATCCGCACAAGCGTGCCCTCAGGGAGCCCAGGGACACCGGCCTCGTACGTGCCCACGTGGACGGCAGTGTCCGGGTCGAGCGGAACCGTGAGCTCCTCCTTGATCTCACGCAGCAGGGTCTCGAGGTCGCTCTCCGCCCCCTCGCGCTTGCCTCCGGGGATGTAAAAGACATCCTTTCCGCGCGGACGCGCGCACAGGATGCGGCCGTTCTCTATCCGCACCCAGGCCACCGTGTCGATCAGCACTGACAATGTCCCGTTTCCGCTCATCCGCATTCCGGTCGCATGTGACCCTATCGGGACTCGCCACAGGGCCCGCCCGGAGCCCGACAACACACTTCCCGACAAAGGACTTGCCTAATGAACGCCCGGCAGCTCCCAGCGGCCGGCGAGCTCCGGGGGCGCGCTGCGGCGGGCCGCCAGCAGGCGGCCCTCATGACAAAGGGCTCCGCCCACGACCACTCGTACAGTCATGGGCGGAGCCTAAGGCAGCGGCGGCGGGAGTGCCGCGCCGCTCAGTTCGTCGTGGCGGTCCGACCGGCGGTGCTGCCGTGGACGAGCCGCTCGATCCAGTAGAGCTGCTTGTGTCCTCTGTCCTCGAGGCTGTCGGCGACCTTCTGGGCCTCGGCCCGGGTCGGGTACCGGCCCACCCGGTAGCGGTTGCCGTTGTCGTCCTGCCGTATGACCAGCCACGGGAGCAGGGCACCGCTGTCGTTCATCGCGTTTCACCCTCCGCCGACGTACCTGCCCGGGAAACCGCATTGCGCATATGCCCGAGCCTACGCCCGACCTTTACTCAGCGGATACGCTTTTTCACGAAGAGGTACCTCGCAGGCGTACTCATCCGGCCATGCGTACGAGTGGGCCGTGCACGCCGGTTCAGAGCCCGCGCACGGCCCGCCGTTCGGCAGGCGTCCCCGCAGGTCGCGTCGAGGGAACAACAGAGCGAGCAGATCGGGCCGGACCGGACGGGGCTGCCGCCGGCGGCGGGGAGTCCGTACGCGCGCTCGCGGACGGAGCGGAGGTGCGCGGCGGTGGCGTCCGCGACCGGCGTGCCAGGCCCGGCGACGGTGTCCGACCCGGCCGGGCAGCGCTTCTTCTTCGGCGCCCACGCGATCAACGGGCAGAGGGGGCGCGCGAGTCCGGCCGCGGGGAAGGTCGAGAGGACCTCGGCGCACGGCCCGGGGCATGTCCCGGCGTATGTCCCGAAAAGGCCGTGCCTGCTGCGGCAGCCGGCCCCGTCGGCGCGAGGCGGAGGGGGCGCGCATCCGGGCGAGGGGGCCCTCGCGCCGCCGTAACCCCCGGGCAGGGCCCGCGGGTTACGGCGCCCGCAACGGCTACCGCACCGGCAGGTGGTACGCCAGGCGGTACCGGTCGGCCGGGACGACGACGTCCGCGGTCTCCACGGCCCGGCCGGACGCGAAGTACGTGCGCCCGATCACCAGCACCACGTGCCCCGGGACCCCCCCGAGCAGCAGGCTCTCCGCCGCCAGGCCGGGCCGCGCGCCGACCTCCTCCACCACGTTGTCCACGACCACGTCGATGGCGGCCATCCGGTCCACCACCCCGGACCCGCCCAGCGGCCCCTCCTCGGGAAGCATCACCGGGCTCCGGCCGGTCACGGCGAGCGGCTCCCACGAGGTCGACAGCATCATCGCCTCGCCCGCGTCGCGGAAGACGTACCGCGTCCGCATCACGCGCGCGCCCGGCTCGACGCCGAGCCGCTCCGCGATGTCCGCCGGGGCGTCGACCTGTTCACTGCTGGAGTCCCACGTACCCCGCGCGCCCACCTCCGCCTGCTCCTGCCGGAAGGGGGTCGAGGCCCCGCCCGTGCGGTAGCCGGAGCGGGCGACGCGCCGCGGGACGGGCTGTTCGCGCACGTACGTCCCGGACCCGGACCGGCCCTCGACCAGGCCCTCCGCCATGAGGACCTTGCGCGCCTCCAGGGCCACGGTGTCGGAGACCCCGTACTCCTCGCGGATCCGGGCCTGTGAAGGCAGCCGGGCGTGCGGAGGCAGGGACCCATCGACGATCTTCTGTCGCAGATCCCCGGCGACGCGCAGATAGGCCGGCTGCTCGCCGAAAGTCACTGGCCACTCCCATCAGGTTGACAGACAGCTACAGCCTGGCAACCGACGGTATTACACCGCAAGCAAGGGCCAGAGTTTCACCCGAAGTGATGAAGCCAGGTCACTCAAACCCACGCGTTCAGGGACACCGCCGCACGTTACCCCGCGTGACGATCACGCGGCCTCCACGGACGGCCTCCGGCTCGGACCGGGCGAGGTGCCCGGCGGGTCCGGCGCGTCCCCCTCGGACTCCTCCAGCCACTCCGGAACGGTCGTCGACAGCCCGTACGCCCCCCGCAGTGTCTTCTCCGGCTCGACGGGCAGCTCGGCGAGCGCCCGGTCCCACGCGTCGGCGAACCCGTCCCCGGTCGTCTCGCCCACCGCCTTGCGCCACTGCTTGCGCGCCGCCTCGACCCGCTCCCGCTGCACCCCCGCCGGCCCGGCCAGTTCGGGGCGCGCCTTCGCCCCGTCCAGCATCCGCGACTCGTCGGCCAGCGCCTGCTCCACGTCCCGCGCCCACGCCCGGTACTCGTCCAGCGCGTCGTCGACGTCCGCGTCGGGCGAGCGGGCCAGCACCAGCTCGGTCTCGTTCATGGCGTGCAGGAAGGTCACCTGCTCCGGCTTCAGCATCGCGGCGTCGTTGCGCAGGCTGCCCCGGTGCTCCTGCTCCGCCGTGCCGATCACGCACAGGACCCGCCGGTCGCCGTCGCCCCACGTCCCGCGCGAGGGCGCGAAGTAGAACATCTCCGCGTACGGGGGCAGCGCCCACGTGTCCATCGCGTACGCGTCCTGCGCCCGCCAGCAGGACTCCGTCACCGACTTCTTCAGCTCGTCCTCACCGGGGAACCGCGCGCCGCTCAGCGAGGTCGAGGAGGTGACCTCGGCGTCGTGCACCTGCGTACAGGCGATCCGGTACACGAAGGGGTCCTCGTCGAGCAGGTCCCCGCCGGGGACGTTGAAGCAGTCGCCGACACGCATCTCGCCGATGTCGGCGAGCTCGCCCTCGACGTCCTCGTACGGTTCCATAGCCCCCATCGCGCGGGCCCGTTCGAAGAGAGTGCCGGCGGCCCTCTCCACGGCGAAGACCATGACCGCGGTCATCACCAGCGAGAGCACCAGGCCGCACACGGCGAGCGCCTTGCCCCGCTCGCCCTTCCTCGCGATCTGCACGAGGGCCACGACCGCGAAGACGACGCCCAGCGGCGGGAAGCACAGCAGCCCGACGAGCAGCGAGGCGAGCGCGAAGCCGTTGAGCGCGGGCGGGCCGTACGGGTACCCGTACGGCGGCGGGGTCGGCGGCGGGGCGGGCCAGACGTGCGGGGGCTGGTGGGTCACGGGGTGGGGTGCTCCATCAAGGCATGGCGGTGGCGGCGACGGAAGCGTTCGCTCAGGGCTATGAGCGAACGAATGCGCGAATAGTACGCAGCGGGGGCGGCCGCCGAAACGGTCGCCCCCGCGCTTCACCGCCCCCTCACTTCACGGCGCGGTCCGTGCCGCCTTCCGTGCCCTGCTCCGCTCCGCTCAGAACTGGAGCGCCCAGGAGTCGATCTTTCCGGTGTCGATGTTCGCGAGGTCCGCGACCCGCAGCTTCCACACGCCGTTGGCCACCTCGGCCGAGGCGTTCACCGTGAAGGTCTGGATGATGTTGTCCGCGCTGCCGCCGGTGCGGTTGCGCAGGTTGTAGACGGTGCCGTCGGGGGCGACGAGGTCGACCCGCAGGTCACCGACGTAGGTGTGCTTGATGTCGACCGGGACGCTCAGCGTGGCCGGGGCGTTGCCGGAGATCCCGCTGACGGTGATCGGCGACTCGACGGTGGCGTTGTCGTTGACCGCGTAGTCCGCGGTGTTCTCGAAGCGGGTGCCCGGGTTCGGCGGTGTGGTGGAGTTCCCGACGTTGAGCAGGCGGTTCGGGGAGCCGGTGCCGGGGCTGGTCACGACGTTCGGCGTGGCCGCGTTGACCAGGGCCGTGGCGACCTGGGCCGGAGTGGCCGTCGGGTTGGCCGCGAGGTGGAGCGCGGCGGCGCCGACGACGTGCGGGGTCGCCATCGAGGTGCCCGAGATGGTGTTCGTGGCGGTGTCGCCGGTGCCCCACGAGGAGGTGATGCTCGAGCCGGGGGCGAAGAGGTCCAGGACCGTGCCGTAGTTGGAGTAGCTCGCCTTGGCGTCGCTGCTGGTCGTGGCGCCGACGGTGATCGCCTCGGTCACGCGCGCCGGGGACTTGGTGCTCGCGTTGGTGGACTCGTTGCCCGCGGCGACGCCGTAAGTGATGCCGCTGGCTATGGAGTTGCGCACGGCGGTGTCGAGCGCGGAGTCCGCGCTGCCGCCGAGGGACATGTTCGCCACGGCCGGCTTGACGGCGTGCTGGGTCACCCAGTCGATGCCGGCGACGACCTGGGCGGTCGTACCGGAGCCGCTGTTGTCGAGCACGCGCACGCCGACGATCTTCGCCTTCTTGGCCACGCCGTACGAGGTGCCCGCGACGGTGCCGGCGACGTGCGTGCCGTGGCCGTGGCCGTCCTGCGCGGTGTTGTCGTTGTCGATGGCGTCGTAGCCGTAGGAGGCGCGGCCGGCGAGGTCCTGGTGGGTGATGCGGACGCCGGTGTCGATGATGTAGGCGGTGACGCCCTCGCCGGCCTTGTCCGGGTAGGTGTAGCTCTGGTTCAGCGGGAGGGCGCTCTGGTCGATGCGGTCCAGGCCCCAGGACGGCGGGTTGGGCTGGGTGGCGTCGACGGTGAAGACGCGGTTCTGCACGACCGACTTGACGGCGGGGTCGGCGGCGAGCTTCCTGGCCTGCGCCTCGGAGACCTCGACGGAGTAGCCGTTGAGGGCGGCGCTGTAGGTCCGGTCGATCCTCGCGCCGTACCGCTTGGCGACGGCCTTCCCGCTCTCGGCGGTGGAGCGGGCGGCGGAGTCGTTCAGGGTCACGATGTAGCTGCCGGAGACGGTGCCCACGGCACCGGCGTTCTCGATGACGCCCTGAGGGGCGTCCGAGGCCGCCGAGGCGGGTAACGCGGCGGCGACGCCGAGTGCGAGGGCCACGGTGGCGCTCGCGCCGATGCCGGCGATCTTCCGGCGGGTGTGACGCATCACGGACATGTGAGGGTCCTCCTCATAGGTGGTGCGCTGCGGGGGGTGCGCGGCTGTCCCGGCCGAGAGGTTTAGTCATGGCCATGACAATGCGCATGGCGAGGCAGCCATGCGGCATTCGACCCAACAGGCCGCCGCTCCTGAAAGGTTGACCCACCGCCTCGGCTCCCCACAAGAGGACAGCGGGCGCGTAACATCCGTGCCATACGCAAGCCATGAACGAGCAAAGGCGTTCCGCACATGACGCACGCACTCCCCGGCTACGTCTGCTCCGAGGACGGCACGCTCGCGGACGTCCGGACGGCGCCCTGGTGCTGCCCGGTCTGCGGCGGACCGTGGGACCTCGACTTCACCCCCGATCCGGCCGCCCCCCTGGAACCGGCGGCCGGGCCCAACTCCCTCTGGCGGTACGGCCCGGCGCTGCCGCTGCCCGGCGCGTACTCCGTGTCCCTGGCGGAGGGGAACACCCCGCTGGTGCCGCTGGCGGAGCGCGTGCACGCCAAACTCGACTTCCTGATGCCCACGCTGTCGTTCAAGGACCGGGGCGCGGTGATGCTCGCGGAGCTCGCGCGACGGCTGGGCCCCCGGCGGGTGGTGGCGGACAGCAGCGGCAACGCGGGGACGGCGTTCGCGGCGTACTGCGCGCGGGCCGGCCTCACGTGCGAGGTCTTCGTGCCGGAGGGCACCTCGCCGAAGAAGACGGAGCAGATGCGCGCGCACGGCGCGACGGTCCGGGTGGTGCCGGGCGGCCGCGAGGCGGCGGCGGTGGCGGCACGCGAGGCGGCCGACCTCCCCGGGGTCTTCTACGCCAGCCACGTCTTCAACCCGTACTTCCTGCACGGCACCAAGACCTACGTCTACGAGGTGTGGGAGGCGCTGGGCGGCCACCTCCCCGAGGTGCTGGTGGTCCCCGTCGGCAACGGCACGCTGCTGCTCGGCGCCGCACTGGCGACGGAGGAGCTGGCCCGCCGCGGGGTCCGCCCGCCGGCGCTGATCGCCGTCCAGTCGGCGGCGGTCGCCCCGCTGGCCTCGGCCTTCCACGCGGGCGCCGAGGAGGCCGAAGCGGTCCCCCAGCTCCCGACGGTGGCCGAGGGCATCGCCATCCCGGCCCCGCCGCGCGCCCGGCAGATCCTGGCGGCCGTCCGCAAGTCCGGCGGCACCTTCCTGACCGTCCCGGACGACCGCGTCCGCGAAGCCCAGCTCGACCTGGCCCGGCGCGGCCTCTTCGTGGAACCGACCGCCGCCGCCTGCTGGGCCGCGGTCGGCCCCGGCGCGCCCGGCAACCCCCTCCACGAGCGCACCGCGGTGCTCCCCCTGTGCGGCGCGGGCGCCAAGTCGGGTCTGGCCGCGCCCGAGGCGTGACCGGCCGGCCCACCCGATGTGTGCAACGGCCAACGACATAGGCTCCGCGTCATGCCCACCTCAACGACCCGCGTCTGGATCGCCCTCGCCCTCGTCTACGTCGTCTGGGGTTCGACCTACCTCGGCATCCGGATCGTCGTCGAGACCATGCCCCCCTTCTTCTCCGCCGGGGCCCGCTTCCTCACCGCCGGCGCCCTGCTCGCCGGCATCGTCGCCTGGCGCCGCGGACCGGCCGCGCTCAAAGCCACCCGCGCCCAGGTGGCCTCCGCCGCCCTCGTCGGCCTGCTCCTGATCCTCGGCGGCAACGGCCTCGTCGTCCTCGCCGAGACCACGGTGCCCTCCGGCCTGGCCGCCCTCCTGGTCGCCGCCGTACCGATGTGGCTGGTCCTCCTGCGCGCCGGCTCCGGCGACCGCCCCTCGCCCCGCACCCTGACCGGGGTGCTGCTGGGCCTGGGCGGGCTCGCCGTCCTGACCAGCCCGGGCCTCGGCGGCGAGATCGAGCTCGGCGGGGTGCTCCTGGTGCTCTGCGCCTCGGTGCTCTGGGCGCTCGGCTCGTTCTCGACGGGCAAGCTGAACCTGCCCGCCGACCCCTTCACCGGCAGCGCGTACCAGATGCTCGCGGGCGGGGCCGCCGGGATCCTCGTCGGGCTGTGCCGCGGCGAGCAGCACGGCCTGGACCTCACCTCGTACCCCACCACCGCTTGGCTGGCCCTCGGCTACCTCGTGCTGTTCGGCTCGCTCGTCGGTTTCACCGCGTACGTCTGGCTCCTGCGGGCGGCCCCGCTCTCGCTGGTGGCCACGTACGCCTACGTGAATCCGGTCGTGGCCGTAGCCCTCGGCTGGCTCATCCTCGACGAGGCCCTGACCTGGCCGATCCTGCTCGGCGGCGCGATCGTCGTGGCGGCGGTGTGCGTGATCGTGAGCACGGAACGCCGCACCTGACCGGCGCCGCCGCGCCCGGCCCCGGCTCTCAGCTCTTCGCGGCCCGCTCGTACAGCGCCTTGGCGCGCCCGTCGAAGAGCGCGGCCGTCGAGTCCACGTCCGTGTCCCCGCCGCTGAGGACCCCGATCAGCTGCCCCGGCCGCCCCGGCCCGCCCCGGTCGGCGATCCACGGGCTGCCGCTGGTCCCCGTCCAGAAACCGGAGCAGTTGATGTAGAGCATGGCGGGGTCGTCCTCGTCGTGACGGCTCTGCGTCGTACAGGCGACGGGCTTGTTCTCGGGGTTGTGCTGCGATTCCGGGTAGCCGACGACGGTCACCTCGCGGTCGTAGCCGGAGGTCCAGGCGGGTTTGGCCGCCTCGTCGCGTCCGACGACCTCCTGCAGGCTCCGTCCGTCCGCGTCCGGTTCGACGGCGAGGAAGGCGAAGTCGGCGGTGTCCTCGCCCCACTTCGTCCAGCGCTCGTCGACCTGGACGGAACGCACCTTCCACACCCCGAGCGGGTGCTTCCCGGAGCCCTCCCCGGAGAAGGCGGGGGCGAAGGCGAGCTCTCCGATGGCCAGCCCGTCGTGCGCGACCTCGCCCGGCTGCCCGTCCTCGCCGGCGGGGGCCACGCAGTGCGCGGCCGTGGCGACGACGTTGCCCTGCGGGCTGTCGACGACGCTGGCGGTGCACCAGTGCTCGCCGTTGGCCATGAGCACCCCGACGGTGGGGAAGGGGAGCACGTGCCGGTCCTCGTAGCCGTCGGCGTTCTTGACGAACACCACGGCCAGCACCGCGGCGACCCCGGCGACCGCGGCGGAGGCGATCCCCTTGGCCCCCGCGCTCATCGCGGGGCGGCCCCGCTCGCGCTTGCGTCCCCGGCCGGCCGCTGCTTCGGCGTCGGTGCGGACATCACTTTGCTGATCCACTCCAGTGCGCCCTCCCGCATCCCGCGTACGTACGACTTCCCGTTGTGCTCACCATCCTGGATCACCTGCAGCGTGGTGTGCACGGGACCCTTGCCGTAGTTCTTCATGAACTGCTCGGCCTTCTCCCGGCCGCTCTCCTTGGTGCCGATCTGGAAGTTGACGTAGACGTCCGGGCCACCCGCCTTGATCAGCTTCTCGGCGAGCTTCTCGGGGTTGTTCTCGTCCATGGCCTGCGTGTTCCCCTTCCACAGCGGGGAATCGGGGACGATGTCGACCCCGCTCGCGATGGCCGCCTTGAAGCGGTCGGGGTACTTCAGGACGTGCTTGAAGGCGCCGAATCCACCCGCCGACGAGCCCATGAAGGCCCAGCCGTCGCGGGAGGTGAAGGTCCGGAAATTGGCCTTCGCGAAATCCGGGACGTCTTCGACCATCCAGGTGCCCATCTTGGGCTCTCCGGGAATGTCCGAGGCGTCGAAGTGGTGCTTGGTATCGGCGTTGTGCACCGGCATGATCAGGATGAACGGCAGGTTCGTACCTGCCTTCACCCCGTCGCTCACGGCCTTCTGGAGGCCGAGCCCGGGGCCCGTCCCCCAGTAGTTCGTGGGGTAGCCGCGGCCGCCGGGGAGCGAGATCAGGACCGGGAAGGCGCTCTCGGCGTACGCCGGGTCGTCGTACTCCTTCGGCACCCACACCCATACGTCACCCGTGAAGCCGGACTTCGCGCCGGTCAGGGTGGTCCGGGCGATCTGCGTGCCGTCCGGCAGCCGGGAGGTGCGCAGGAACTCGGACTTCGGCCCGGTCGGCATGCTCACGCCTGGTCTGACGTCGGAGGCGGTGGAGGCCGCGGTCCGGGACTTCCCGAAGGAGACGGGATCGCCTATGCCCGAGAAGAGGCCGTAGTGGTACGCGGCCCCGCCGCCGGCCGCGAGGGTGAGGCCGAGCCCCCCACCGATCAGGATCAGGCGCAGGCGGCGCCTGGGGCGGCGGCCGCCGCCGTCGGTGGCGCCGGCGCCCTCGCTCTTGGCACTGCCGCCCCCGGTCGTGGCGCTGCCGTCACCCTGCTGGTCTTGGTGCACGGAATGTTCCCGTTCTTCTCCGGCGCCCCCGCGCGAACGCGGGTTGGACCGATCGGTCGCCCTTACATCCTTAACAGAGGTATGAACGACCGGCTGGGTTGCCTGGGACGGGCGGACGTGGCGAGGGCCACCCGGGTGACGCGCGGAGCCCGCCGGAGCGGCCGGAGCGGGCCGGTCAGCCGACTTCGGGCTTCGGCCCCTTCAGGACCTTGCTGATCCACTCCAGCGAGCCTTCCTTCATGCCGCGCACGTAGTGCCAGCCGTTGTGCTCGCCGTTCTGGATGTCGCGGATGGTCATCTTGACCGGGCCCTTGGCGTACTTCTCCTGGAACTGCGTCATCCGCTGCTTGCCGCTCTCCTTCGTCCCGATCTGGAAGTTGATGTAGACCTCGGGGCCGCCCGAGTCGATCAGCTTCTGGGCCAGCTTCTCGGGGTTGTTCGCATCCATCTCCGCCTGGTGGCCCTTCCAGAAGGGGGAGTCGGGAACGATCTCGCCGCCGCTGGCGATCACGGCCTTGAACCTGTCCGGGTGCTGGAGGACCTGCTTCATGCCGACGAAGGCGCCGGAGGAGGAGCCCATGAAGGCCCAGCCGTCACGGGACTTGTACGTACGGAAGTTGGCGCGGGTGAAGTCCGGGACGTCCTCGGCGATCCAGGTGCCCATCTTGGGCTGGCCGGGGATGTCGGAGCCGTCGTAGTAGTACTTCGCGTCCGGGTTCAGCACCGGCATGATCACGATGAAGGGCAGGCTCGTACCGGCCTGGACGCCCTCGCTGATGGCCTTCTGGAGGCCGAGGCTGCGGTCGGACCAGTAGTTGGACGGGTAGCCGTTGCCGCCGGGGAGCGCGATGAGGACCGGGAAGCCGCTCTTGGCGTACTTCGGGTCGCCGTACTCCTTCGGCGTCCACACCCATACGTCGCCCTCGAAGCCGGACTTGGCGCCCGCGAGGCGGGTCTTGGCGATGATCGTGCCGTCGTCCAGCTTGGTGGTCTGCTTGAACTCGGCCTTCGGGCCGGTCTCCAGCTGTACGTCGGGGTCTCCGGTCGGCGTGGGCGAGCTCTTCGGGGCCTCGTCCGGGGTCTTCTCCGCGGTGTCCGTGCCGGCGGCCGGCGGGGTCTTGCCGAAGCTCACCGTGGAGCCGTTGCCGGAGAACCAGTCCAGCTTCCAGGCGGCGAACCCGCCACCGCCGAGGAGGAGCGCGAAGGCGACGGCCGCGCCGATCCACACCGTGCGGCGGGAGCGCCGGCGGCCGGGGCCGGCGGGGGGCTCGGATATGTGCGGGGGGACGTACGGGCCCTGCGGCGACTGCCGGTGTTCCCGCGCGGGCGGGTACTGCGGGTCCTGCTGCTCCTGCGGGTCCTGCCGGTCTTGCCGGTCCTGCTGGTACGGCTCGTCATCGGGCCGCGGGCGCTGCGGGTTCTGGTGCACGAACTTCGCTCCGTACGGTCATGACTGCCCCCCGGTGGGACAGAACGAACTGGGATCCCCCTAGTCCTGATGTGTGAATCCCCCGAACAGTTCCAAAACAGCGCAAAGACCGGCCCTGAATCTCAGGCGTCCGGAACCGGGCCCACTGGAATCACCTCAGGCCGTCGAGTGCCCGCGCACACCGCCCGAGCAGCCGGATCAGCAACTCCCGCTCCTCCCCGGTGAACTCGGCGGCGAGCGCCCGCTCCACCGCGACCGCCCCCGCGTCGGCCACCTCCATCACGGAGCGCCCCTCGCCGGTGAGCCGGGTCTCCAGGACGTTGCGGTGCAGTTCGTGCGGGGTCCGCTCGATGAGCCCGCGCTCCTGGAGGTTCTTCAGCACGGTGTTCATCGTCGGCGGCGTCACCCCGCACAGGCGCGCGAGCGCGGCGGCGGAGATCCCGGGCTTCTCGGAGAGCCAGAGCAGCGCGGCGTACTGCGGAACCGTTACTGCGGCCGGCTTCACCGCCGTGTTCTTGGCCCCGAGGAGCGCCTGCTCGGCGCGCTTGATGTGGGAGCCGATGCGCTCCTCGGCGGGCATGGAGGTCATTCCCGCATCATAAAGCCCTTGCGGGCATTAGAGCCCTAACTTATCTTCGTGTACACCTACACCGAAGAGGACATCCGATGATGAAGAAGCTCCTGCCCTCCGCCCTGCTCACCCTCACCACCACCCTCGCCCTCGGCGCGGCCCCGGCAGCCGCCCAGGCCTCGGCGGGCCAGGGCTCGACAGGCCGGGCCGCGCCCGGTCAGGCAGCGGACAGCCGCGGCTCGCACGCGCGGATCTCCACGGCGTTCACCCTCCCCGGCGCGAAGGTCTTCCCGGAAGGCATAGCCGCCGACCCCCGCACCGGCACGGTCTACGTCGGCTCGTACACGGACGGCACCATCTACCGGGCCCGCTCCGGCGGGCGCGCGGCGGAGGTCTTCCTGCCCGCGGGCACCGACGGCCGCCACACCGCGAACGGGCTGCGGGTCGACGCGCGGGGCAGGCTCTGGGTGACCGATTCCACCTCGGGCGTCTCGGTGTACGACACCCGCTCGGGGGCCCGCCTGGCCCACTTCGAGATCCCCGGCAGCGACCCGCGCTTCCTCAACGACCTCGCCGTCACCCCGGACGGCACCGCGTACCTCACCGACAGCGTCCGCGCGGTGGTCTACCGGGTGACCCCGGCCCAGCTCGCCGCCGGCTCCGGCCCGCTGCTGCCCGCGTACGACCTGAGCGGGCGGCTCACCCCGTCGCCGGCGGGCAGCTTCAACCTCAACGGCATCGCCGCGGACCCGGCCGGCCGCTTCCTGCTCACCGTCGACATGACGGCGGGCGATCTGTTCCGCATCGACCTCCGCTCGGGCGAGGTCTCCCGCACCATCCTGACCGGCGGCGACCTGAAGACCGCCGACGGCCTCGACCTGGCCCCCGGCGGCGTCCTGCGCGCGGCCCAGAACACGCGCAACACCCTGAGCCGCTGGCAGGTCTCGGCGGACGGCACCCGGGCCCGCCTGGTCCGCACGGTCACCGACGTCTCGCTCCAGATCCCGACCACCCTGGTCCAGGTGCCGGGCCGCACCCTGGTGGTCCGCTCCCAGTTCGACAAGGACGGCGGGCCCATGCCCTCCACCGGCGCCCCGACCGAGTTCACGGTCGCCTCGGTCCGCGGCCTCTGAGCCGCGTCCGGCCCGGCGCGGCGGGCCCGGCCGTCGGTCAGCCCCGCAGATAGGCCAGGACCGCGAGGACCCGGCGGTGGGACTCCTGCGCCGGGGGCAGGTCGAGCTTCATGAAGATGTTCCCGATGTGCTTGCCGACCGCCGCCTCGGAGACGGTGAGCCGGCGCGACACCTCGGCGTTGGAGTGGCCCTCGGCGATCAGCGCGAGGACCTCCCCCTCCCGGGCCGTCAGCCGCTCCAGCGGATCGCGCCGGCGGCTGATGAGCCGGCGTACGACCTCGGGGTCGACCACCGTCCCGCCGGCCGCCACCCGGGCGACCGCTTCGAGGAACTCCTCGACCTGCCCGACCCTGTCCTTGAGCAGGTACCCGACGGCCGTCCCGTCGCCGGAGTCGAGCAGCTCGGCGGCGTACGAGCGCTGCACGTACTGGGAGAGGACGAGGACGGGCAGGTCCGGCCGGATCCCGCGCAGCCGCACGGCCGCGCGCAGCCCCTCGTCGGTGTGGTCCGGGGGCATCCGCACGTCGGTGACGACGATGTCCGGCCGGTGCTCGGCGACGGCCGCCTCCAGCTCGTCCGCGTCGCCGACGGCGGCCACCGTGCGGTGCCCGAAGCGGGTGAGCAGGCCGACGAGGCCCTCGCGGAGCAGGACGGAGTCCTCGGCGAGGACGACGCGCAGCGACGTACGGCCGGGGCCGCCGGCCGCTACGGGAGCTTCGGTTCCACCGGAACGCTCGGGATGCAAGGGATCTCCACACGCAGCAGGGTCGGGCCTCCGGGAGGACTGGTCAGGGTCAGTCTGCCGTCCACGACCGACACCCGGTCGGCCAGTCCGGTCAGTCCGCTCCCCCGCGCCGCGTCCGCGCCGCCGCGGCCGTCGTCCGCGACCTCCACGGTGAGGCGCGTCCCGTCGTGGCGGCCGGTGACGGTGATCCGCTTCGCCCCGCTGTGCCGGGCCGCGTTGGCGAGGGCCTCGCTGACGAAGAAGTACCCGGCGGCCTCGGCCTGTTCGGGCAGCCGGCCGGGGAGGTCGAAGTCGGTGTCGACGGGGACCGGTGAGCGGTCGGCGACGTCGGCGACGGCGTCGGGCAGCCCCCGGTCGGTGAGGACCTGCGGGTGGATGCCGTGGATGAGCTCGCGCAGCGAGGTCAGCACCTGCCCGGCCTCGGCGTGCGCGGCGGCGAGCTGTCCGGCGAGCGGGCTGCCGGGCGGCACGTCGAGGCGGGCCAGGCCGAGGGTCATGGAGAGCGCGACGAGCCGCTGCTGGGCGCCGTCGTGCAGGTCCCGCTCGATGCGCCGGCGCTCGGCGTCGAAGGCGGCCGCCAGCCGGGCCCGGGAGCTGGTCAGCTCGGTGACCTTGACGGCGAGATCGGACCGGCCGGGGCTGAGCATCAGCCGGGCCAGGGCGGCGCGGGCGCTCGCCAGCACGCCGAGCCCGTAGAGGAGGAGGGGGAGCAGCAGCAGTCCGGCGGCGGCGCAGAGCAGGGCCACCGCGTAGCTGGTGATGCCGTGGAAGGCGAGGGGGTTGACCTGTTCCCCGTCGAGGGCGAGCAGGACGGGGGTGGCGATGAGGTTCGCGGGCACGAAGAGGGCGCCGCCGACGGCGAGCAGCTCCAACGGCCAAAGGACCGTGGCGGCGAGCAGCGCGTAGCCCAGTTCCCGCCAGGTCGCCGGCTCGCGGAAGCGGGTGCGCGCCCACGCCGTGAGCCCCGTACGGTCCGGATCGCGGTGCGGGTCGGGTACGGGCACGGGATCGACCAGCCGCAGCCGGCGGCGCTCCAGGGCCGCGAAGGGCACTCCGGCCAGTGCGAGCCCGGCCAGCAGCGGCAGCCCGACGAGGACGACGGACAGGACCGTCCCGAAGACGGCGAGCAGCAGCAGCACGGTGAACGTGAGGGCGCCGCTGAGGCCGCCGCCGAGCAGGTAGGCGGCGGCGCGCCAGGGTCGGGCGGAGCGCAGGTACCGGCCCGGGTCGGGGACGAGGAGGCATGGCGGCATGCGGCCACGGTAGGCGGCGGGCCGGGCGCCGCGCGGTAGTGCTGGCCCTACCTTCGGGACTCGCCCCTGCCCCGCTGACCGGGCGCGGGGGCGGCGGTTGGCTGGGGCCATGCTGAAAATCGCGTTGAGGTCGCTGCGGCGGCGCTGGGTGACACAGGTGGGAACGTTCGTGGCGGTGTCCCTCGGGGTCGCGCTGATGACCGTCATGGGGCTGGGGCTCGCGGCGTCGGCGTCGCTGCCGACGGGCGTCGAGGTGGCGGGCGTCAATTCGATGCTGGGCACGGCGGGCGGGGTCAGCTCGTTCGTCTCGGTGTTCGTGGTCGCGTCGACGTTCTCGTACGCCGTGGCACAGCGGCGGCGCGAGCTGGGGCTGCTGCGGCTGGCGGGGTCGACGCCCGGGCAGCTTCGGCGCCTCGTGATGGCGGAGGCGGCGGCCGTCGGCCTGGCCGGGGCCGCGCTGGGTCTCGTACTGGGCAGGGCGGGTGCGCCGCTGATGGCGCGGTGGACGGTGTCCAAGGGGCTGGCGCCCGCCTCGTACGTGATCGGGGACCAGACCTGGCCGCTGCACGCGGCGTTCTGGACCGGACTGCTGGTCGCGCTGTCGGGGGCGTACGCCGCCTCCCGCCGGGCCGGCCGGGTCGGTCCGCTGGAGGCGCTGCGCGAGGCCGCGACGGACGAGCGGCCGATGACCCCGGGCCGGTGGGCGGCCGGGGCCGGGCTGCTGCTGTTCGCGGTCGCCTTCGTCGGGTGGCGCCTCGGCTCCGACCCGGGCAGCCTGCTCAAGCGCAAGACGTACACCTGGCAGCCGATGCTGCTGATCTCCGCGTGCGGTCTGCTGGCGCCCGTGCTCGTACGGCCCGTCATACGGCTGCTGATGTGGCTCCCGGTCCGGCTGACCTCCTACGCGGGCCGGCTGGTGCGGGCGAACGCCTCGGCCGGGATCCGCCGGACGGCGGCGGTGGCGTCGCCGGTGCTGGTGATGGTCGCGCTGACCGGGTCGCTGATGGGCTCGGCCCTGACCCTGGGCGAGGCGAAGACGGTGGAGACCCGGACCCGGACGGGCGCGGACTGGGTGCTGACCGGCGGGCGGCTGCCGCAGCACCCGGACATCCCCGGCGCGGCCGCCCTGTCCGTGGCCGACACCGAGCTGACGGTGCTGGAGGAGGGCTACGTGAAGGTCCCGACGGAGGCTTCGGCGGTCGATCCGGCGGCGCTGGCGGAGGTCTCCCGGCTGCCGGTGGTGGCCGGGTCGGTCGCGGACCTGGACGACGGCGGCATCGTGGTGACCGAGGAGTGGTGGCAGCACACGGTCGGGGACTCCGTCCCCCTGTGGCTGGCGGACGGCACGGCCACGCATCTGCGCATCGTGGCCGTGATGCGGACCGGCACGGGCAACAACGGCGCCTACGTCACCCCGCGCAACGCCCCGGGCGCGCAGGTCTCCCGCATCGAGGTCAAGGCATCGGCGGGCCCGGCGGCCGCGGCCGCCTCGGTCCGCGAGGCGGCGGCCCGCTGGGACTCCGCGGTGCGCACGAAGGCCGACTGGGTGACGGCGACGCACCCCCGCACCAACCGCTTCACCGTCCTCGGCTTCGTCCTGGTCCTCGGCATCGCGCTGGTCTACACGGCGATCGCACTGGCCAACACCCTGCTGATGGCGACCTCCGACCGGGCCGGCGAACTGCGCCTGCTCCGCCTGGCCGGCGCCACCCGCTCCCAGGTGCTCGCCGTGACGACCGCCGAGTCCCTCCTGACGGCCGTGGTCGGCGCCCTCCTCGGCACGGCCGTCACGGCGCTCAACCTGGCCGGCATGCGCGCCGCCCTGGCCGTCCTCGGAGTCGACTCGCCGATCGTGGTCCCCTGGCTCCCGATGGCGGCGGTGGCCGCCGTCTGCACCACCCTGGCCACCCTCTGCACCCTCCTCCCGGCAGCCCACACCCTCCGCCGCCCCACCACGGCGCCGACGCCCTGACACGGAAATCCATGGTCGGGGTACAACCGCCCCCCGACCCGCGATCCCTGGAGGCGCCGGCACCGCTCCACGCATCTACGAGACCTGATCACCACTGACCGTCGGGGTCGGGGTCGGGGGGATGTTGTGGTTGAGGCGGAACAGGTTGCCCGGGTCGTAGCGCCGCTTGACCGCCGCCAGACGGTCGTAGTTCTGCCGGTAGTTGGCCCGGACCCGGTCCTGGCCCTGGTCGTCGTGGTCCATGAAGTTGACGTAGCCGCCCGCCAGGCAATGGGGCTCCAGCGCCGCGACGAACCTGCGCACCCAGTCCTTGTTCGCCTCGCACTCGGCACGCGTGGTGAGGGTCGGACTGAGGGCGGTCGCGAAATCGGCGTCACGGTAGGCGAACGCGGTCGCCTCCGGTGCCACCCGGTGGCAGGCGCCGTCGATCGGGAAGATCACGGTCGCGCTCTGGATGGAGGGGGTCGCGGCACCGTACTCGACGTACGCGTCGACGGCCCCGTCCGACAGTCCCTTGCTGAACGTGCCTTTCCAGTAGTGGAAGAGGCCCGCCGGCAGCAGTTCGTCGAAGAGGGTGTTGATCACGGGGTACGGCATGCGCCCCATGTGCCGGCCGATGACCGGGCCGAGGCGGTCGAGGCGGGCGCGCACCGCGTCGTCCTCCGCCTCGGGGCCGGTCCAGCAGGCGACCACGCCGAACAGGGGCCGTCCGTGCCAGCGTTCCGGCAGGAACGGGACCGGCGGACCCAGCCCCACGTAGCCCAGCAGGCCGAGCCGTTCCCCGGACTCGGCGACCAGGTCCCGGTAGCGGCGCAGGACATCGCCGTCGAGCGGGTAGAACGTGGGCCCGCCCAGGATGTCGGCCACGGGGTGCAGCCGGTAGGAGAAGGAGGTGACGACTCCGAAGTTGCCGCCTCCGCCGCGCAGCGCCCAGAAGAGGTCCGCATTCCGCTCCTCCGTACAGGTCAGGAAGGTTCCGTCGGCCGTGACGACATGTCGTGCATCGCGTTGTAGACCTTGCGCGCCTCGTCGTAGCCGGGGTCGCCGGGCTGGAGGATCTCGCCGTGCACGGCCTCGCGCAGCTGCCGCACGAGTGCGCCGTCCAAGGTGGGTGTGAAGGTGTTCATGGCTCCCACCGCCTTCCCTGCGGGTCTCCATCCCTTTGTAGGCGGAGGCAAGGTGGACCCTCATCGCCGAAAGAACCCATTTCGCCGAATCCCGGATGGGCCGAACAGCCCATCCGCCCTCCGGCCGGCCCGTCCGCCCCTCCCCTCACATCAGTCCGTGGGTGTACGCGTACGCGGTGGCGGCGGCCCGGGACGACACGTCGATCTTGGCGAAGATGTTGTTGAGATGGCGGCCCACGGTGTGCTCGCTGATGGTGAGCTCGGCGGCGATGGCCCGGTTGCTCCGCCCCGCCGCGACCAGGCGCAGCACGTCGACCTCCCGGGCGGTGAGCTGCCCCGGCAGCCGGAGCAGAGCAGCCGCCCTGCGGGCGTCGGGCACCGCGCCCAGCTTCTCGAACGCCGCGTGGGCGGCCCGCAGCTCCAGCCGGGCGCTCTCCTCGTCGCCGGCCACCCGCTCCGCGGCGGCCAGGGTCATGCGGACCTGCGCGACCTCGTACGGAACCCCGAGTTCCAGCCAGAGTTCCAGCGCGCGGTGCAGCAGTGGCAGCGCCCGCCCGGGGTCGCCCCGGGCGAAGGCGACCGCCCCGGCCGCGGCGGCCGCGGCCGCGTGCACCGGGGTGCGGTCGGACCGGCGGCGCCGCCGCCACTCTTGCGCGAGGCCCGTCAGCTCGTCCGCCGCCGCCCCGGCCCGGTCGAGCCGCCCCAGGGCGAGGGAGATCTCCGTCTGAGCCGCGAGCAGCCGTACGCGGCCGAGGACGCTTCGGCCCTCCGTACCGGACGCCAGGGCGACGTCCACCGCGGCCTCGGCGGCCGCGGCCCTGCCCTGGGCCAGCAGGAGCAGCGCGCGGCCCGGCTGCGGATCCAGGCCGAGCCCGTGGGCCCGGGCATAGGAGGTCTCGGCGGCCGCGAACTCTCCGCGCCTGCGCTGGATCTCCCCCACGAGGTACACCGCGCCCGCCGCGATCGACGCGTCCTGCGGCAGCAGCTCCTCGCAGGTCCGGACGGCCTCGGTGGCGGCCCGCGCCCACCCGCCGCGCAGCTCCAGCACCTCCACCCGGTGGACGCGGCACAGTCCCCGGAAGTTGTTCTCCTGCGGCATCGCGGCGCACCACGCCATGGCCGCGTCGGTCCATTCGGCGGCCCGCGCGAAGTCGGCGCAGGCCATGCACCTCATCAGGCCGAGGCAGTAGGTCCAGCCGGTGAAGAAGGCGCTGAGCTCACCCGCGGTGGCCGCGCAGATCGCTTCGTCGAGCAGTTCGAGCCCTTCGGCGACCCGGCCCCCGGCCACCAGTACGCCCGCCCGGGCGAGCCTGCTCAGGGCGAGCAGATCGGCGCTGCCGCAGCGCTCCGCGATCTCTCCCATCCCGCGCGCGTGGTCCGTCGCCGCACCGAAGTCCCCACGCTCCTGCGCCTCCTCGGCGTCGGCCCAGGCGATGTAACACTGCTCGACGCATTCCGGCTCGACGCCGAGCTGCTCGCGGGCCCGGTGCAGCCATCCGGCGGCCGAGGCGGTACGCCCGGCCAGCCGGTGCTCGTAGAACAGCATCCAGGCGCTGTACCCGGCCTGCCGCGCGTCGCCCCTGGCCGCATAGCCGGCGTACGCCTTCGTCCGGGCGGCGACGGACTCCTCGATGCGGCTGGTCCACCAGGCGGCGTCGGCGAGCGCGGCGTAATCGTCGGCGTCCAGCCGGCCGTGGTCGAGGGCGTCCAAGGCCCGATAGGCGTCACCCCACGCCTCCTGGGAGACGGCCTCCCTGGCCCGGCCGAGCGCGACCCCGCTCCACTCACCCACGGGCGACTCCCTTCACGCCCCTTCCACCAGCATAGGAGCGCCGCCCCCGAACGCTCAGCGGTCAGTAGTGGTACCGGGCCGCGAGGATGACGATCTCCTTGTCCGTGACCAGATAGACGAGGCGGTGCTCATCGTCGATCCGCCGCGACCAGGCGCCCGGCAGGTGATACTTCAGCGGCTCGGGCTTGCCGATTCCCGAGAACGGGTCACGCTTGACGTCCTCGACGAGCTTGTTGATCCGGGCGAGCGTCTTGCGGTCCTTCTTGAGCCAGGACGTGTAGTCCTCCCAGCCCTGATCCTCGAAGACGAGCCTCACGCGGCACCCGCACCAGCATCCGCCGAGTCCGGATCGATCAGCTCGCGCTCCGACACGTTGATGTTGGCCAGGGCGTTCTCGTACGCCTTGAGCAGCCGGCGGGCGTTCGCCGGAGAACGCAGCAGGTAGGAGCCTTCGCGCAGCGCCGCATAGTCCTCGGCCGAGACGAGTACGGCATTGCCGTGCTTGGAGACGATCTCGATGGCCTCGTGGTCGTCGTTGACCTTCTTGATCAACGGAAAGAGAGCCTTGCGGGCTTCGCTCGCAGTTATGGACATGACCTGACCTCTTCCCTCAAGTGGTACCTGATAACGTACCACTCCTCGCGCCCTCCCGGCCGGCCGAATGACTGATGGACGGCCGGACATCCCCAGCGCCATCCCGGCACGGGAATCAACAAGGGGCCGACTCCCGGAGGAGCGGAACGCGCACGACAACGCTCCCACCTGCGGAGACGCGACTTTGAGGCGTCCAGGTCAGCACAGGATCAGCACGTCGCCGCGCGCTCCTCGCACGCCGACGGAGGCTGGACCTCCAAGATCATCGCCGTCCCGCCCGCCACCGCGGTCTCGTACAACGTGATCCGGTCGCCCGGGCCGAGATGCCTCCACCGCGCCGCGGTCAGGGGCAGGAGCCGCACCGGAGCCCGAGCGCCGGGTGCGAGGTCACCAGCGAACTCGACCCACAGCCGGGCGATGTCCAGTTCACGCGCTCCGTCGTCCGTCCGGTTGCCGATGTCCCACATCGGCCGTAGCACCCCGGCTCCGGGAATCGGCGTACGCCGGAACGTCTCACCGGCCGGGCAGAGGGCCAGTTCGGCCCGGATGACACCCACGCGCACCTCAGCACCCCGCCACGAGCACCATTCCCGGCTCCGTTCGAGCCCCGGTATTCCGGCCGCGAGCTCCAGCTCCTCCCAGAAACCCGTCGGCGCGGTCCATCCGCGACCCAGCTCCTGGAGCAGGTCGAGCGCCACTTCCCACTCGTCGTGCGCGAGGTAGTCCCAGACATCGGAAACGGTGATGTCGTTGTCGGTGGCCACCCCTTCGGGCACCAGCAGCGAGGCGGCCTCGAGTATCCCGGCGACATCCATGCGCCGATTATGGATCAGCGGCACAACGCGCCCTCTTGACGGCCGCAATCGCTAGGGTTGGCTCATGACCGCACTGCCCGACTGGATGCGCCCGCCGCGCGCGGAAGGCTGGTTCGCGGAGGACCTGGACCGCCTCCCGGAAGCGCCGCGCCACACCGAGCTGATCGACGGAGCCCTCGTCTTCATGATGTCGCCCCAGCGCTGGTGGCACGGCCACCTCGTCACCATGCTGACAGTCGCACTCATGGAGCAGGTCCCCGCCGACACCAGAGTCGGCCGCGAGATGACGATCAAGCTCGACCCGCGCAACCGCCCCGAGCCGGACCTGCTGGTGACGACGGCCGAGTTCGACGCTGACCGCACCTGGTTCGCACCGGAGGACGTCCAGCTCGTCATCGAGGTCGTCTCCCCTGAGTCCGCCCACCGCGACCGGACCGTGAAACTTCGCAAGTACGCGGAGGCCGGCATCCCGCACTACTGGTGCATCGAGGACGAGGACGGGGCGCCGGTCGTGCACGTCTACGAGCTCGACGTACCGACCGGCACCTACGCGCCCGCCGGTATCTTCCGGGGCGCCCTCCAGCGCCCGGTGCCCTTCGAGATCAGCTTGGACCTCGACAAGCTCACGCCGCCCCGAAGCAGCTGAAAAAGTCATCGGCACCATGAGCAGTAGCCATGACCACCGACAGGTCGGCGGGGCCGCCGCCTGATGCCTGGCACCCTACTGCTCGACAGCGCAGGCCTCTCGAAGCTCTACCGCAAGGACCGCGCCGTCGTGGCCCTGGTCCAAGCGGCATCAGAGGAGGGCGTCCGCGTGGCCACAAGCGCCATGACCACCCTCGAGGCCGACTGCGAGCGCAGCCACCCCGCCCGCATCAAGTGGATTCTCTCCCGCGTCGACGTTCACGACGTCACCAAGGAGATCACCGACCAGGCCGCGGTCCTCCTGCGTACCCACCGTCTCCACGGCCACAAGTACGCCATCGCCGCCGCCGTCGCCGTCATCGCCCGCACCGCGCCCCAGCCGGTCACCGTCCTGACCTCCGATCCCGAGGACCTGACGCTCCTGTGCGGCCCCGCCGTAGAGGTCGTCAAGGTCTGAACGCCGGCCACAGTCGTACCGACCAGACCCGTCACCACCGCCTCAGCGCTTCGCGGGACGAGGACTCCACGCGGACAGACTCCTGTGCCCGACCCATCAACAAGCGGGCCGGGCACATTTCTTGATGGATCGTCAGATGTTGAAGCGGAATGTTCACAACAGCGCTCCCACCTGCGGAAACGCGCTCCCCACCGCTCCAAGTCAGCACAGAATCAGCACCGTCACAGAGACCGTCTCACGAAGATTCCGACTCGTCGCCCAGTGGCTCCACAGGAAGCCACGAGCGCCCAGCGACGGCCCGCCTCTTCACCTGAATGCCCCTGCCACGTTGCCCCCCATCCGCCCCGGCCATCGCATGAAGTGGGGAACACGAGCCCGCAAGGGGCCACCGGAAGGCAGGAAAGGGCGCTATGTACGTTCGCAGCATCTATGCAACGGGTGATCCAGCCAAGCTCGACGGGGTTGCCGAGGCGCTCCGAACCGAGGGGCGCGAGCTGCTGTCGGCGCAGCCGGGTTTTCGCGGGATGGGGCTGTTCGCCGACCGCGAGCTCGGCAAGCTCCTGGTGGGATCGTGGTGGGAGGACGAAGCCTCCCGGCAGGCCAGCTACGAGAACCTGAGCAAGCGGCGGGCCGAGCTGATGGCGCCCTTCGCGCAGACCATGACGGTCGACAACTGGGAAGCGGCGGTCGCCCGGCGCGCAGAGGCCCTCGGGCCCGGCGCGGGGTTCCGGCTGGTCCGCATGGACGTCGAGCCGACCGACATCGACCTGCTGGTGGACACGTTCCGCCACACCTCACTACCCAAGGTCCAGAAGATCCCCGGACTGGCCGGCATCTCCCTGCTCATCGACCGCGACCGGGGCAGAGCCGCTGTCGGCGCGCTTTACACCGACCGCGACGCACTTGTGGCATCGCGTGGCGCCGTCGCGGCGGTCCGCGGAGAGGTCACGGCCAAGGCCCGCGTGGCCACCCGCAGCCTCGAGGAATTCGAGGTGGTCCTCGCCACGGCGGTCCCCCACGCCTGAGTCGGCACGGGAATGCGGAAGGGGTCGAACTCGACAGAGTCCGACCCCTTCTGACCTGTACCCACGCGACGCGGCCGTAGCCGCTACCGTGAAGCCATGACCGCACTGCCCGACTGGATGCGCCCGCCGCGCGCGGAAGGCTGGTTCGCGGAGGACCTGGACCGCCTCCCCGAGGCACCCCGCCACACCGAGCTCATCGACGGAGCCCTCGTCTTCATGATGTCGCCACAGCGGTCCTGGCACGGCCGCCTCGTCACCGCCCTGACCACCACGCTCATGGCGCAGGCGCCGACCGGCTTCGAGGTCGAGCGGGAGATGACGATCCGCCTCGATGCCCGCAACCGCCCCGAGCCGGACCTTTTGCTGACGGACCTGCCCTATGACCCCGACCGCACCTGGTACGCCCCGGAGGACGTAAAGCTCGTCGTGGAGGCCGTATCCCCCGAGTCCGCCCACCGCGATCGCACAGTAAAACTTCGCAAGTACGCAGAGGCCGGCATTGCACACTACTGGTGCATCGAGGACGAGGGCGGGGCACCCGTCGTGCACGTCTACGAGCTCGACGAACCGACCGGCGTCTACGCGCCCGCCGGCATCTTCCGGGGCACCCTCCAACGTCCGGTGCCCTTCGAGATCAGCCTTGACCTCGACAAACTCACACCGCCACGAAGCAGCTGAAAAGTCAGCACCAAGTCAGCAGGGAAGGCAGAAGGGGTCGGACTCGCCAGAGTCCAACCCCTTCTGACGCGTAAATAGCAGCAGGTCAGGGTGGGTGTGGGCATGGCTGGGTCCCCGGTGGCCGTTGGTGGCTGCCGGGTGTCCGGTTCGGGGTCAGGCCGCGGTTTCCATCGGGTTGAGGGTGACGGTGTAGCCGAGCTGGTTGAGCTGGGTGATCGCGCGGCGGGTGGCCCGTTCGGGGTCGCGTTGGGTGAAGTAGGTTCCGCCGAGGTCGTTGTAGGGCTTGTGGTCGGTGAGCATGTGCCAGATCGCGGTGATGATTGAGTGTTCGACGGCGACCAGTGCCCTCATGGGGCCGCGGCGGGCGGTCAGGCGTTTGTAGCGGGCCCACAGATAGGTGTCCTTGGTGCGGGCGGCACCGAGGGCGGCCAGACCGAGGGCGCCTTTGAGATACGGGTTGCCGGGGCGGACTTTGGTGTTCTTGGTGCGGCCGGCGGACTCGTGGTGACCGGGGCAGACCCCGGCCCAGGAGGCGAGATGCTTGGCGGAGTCGAACCGGCTCATGTCGCCTCCGGTCTCCGCGATGATCACCTCGGCGACGGCCCGGTTGATTCCGGGGATGGTGTCGAGGAGGGCCAGTGCGGGACGAAAGGGCGCCATCGCCTCGTCGATCCGCTCTGTGAGCTGGTCGATCATGACGGTGAGCTGGTCGTAATGGTCCAGGTGGAGCCGGGTCAGGAAGGCGTGATGTTCACGGAAGCGTCCGGTGAGGGCCTCGGTGAGTTCGGGGATCTTGTTGCGAAGCTTGCGTTTGGCGAGCTCGGCCAGGACCTGTGGGACGTGCTCGCCGGCGATCAGGGCCTCCAGCATGGCCCGGCCGGAGACGCCCATGATGTCGGAGGCCACCGAGGAGAGTTTGATGCCGGTGTCCTCCAGCAGCTTCTCCAGGCGCTGGACGACCTGGCCGCGCTGGCGGGTGGCGGTTGTGCGGGTCCGGGTGAGGTCGCGTAGTTCCCGGACCGGTTCGGGAGGCACGAAGGAGGCCCGCAGCAGTCCGTGGGCGCCCAGTTGGGCCAGCCAGGCCGCGTCGGAGACGTCGGTCTTGCGGTCGGGGAGGTTCTTGGCCTGCCGGGCGTTGACCAGGATCACGTTCAAGCCCTCGGACAGCAGGTAGTAGAACGGCTTCCAATAGTCCGATGTCGCTTCCATCACCACCAGCGTGACGTCCGCGGCGAGCAGATGCTCGCGCAGTTCCAGGACCGCGTTCGTGGTGGCACCCCAGGTGGTCGTGCTGGTGGTGAAGGTGCCCCGGCGCCGCGTGCTGGGGGTGCGCACGCACACCTTCGCGTCCTTCTTGCTGATGTCCATGCCCGCACAG
>NZ_JAGGOT010000022.1 GCF_018614195.1 Streptomyces sp. ISL-43 | reverse complement strand
CGGCGTTAACGCCGTTAACGCCGTTAACGGGGTGCAGTTCCGCGAGGCCGTTGAGGAGGCGGGCGTAGGCGGCGCGCTTGGGGGGACGCGGGGCGGTGCGGCCCGTTTCCCAGGAGGTGACCGTTTCGCGGCGGACGGAGAGGGCCTGGGCGATCTGGTCCTGGCTCAGTCCCGCGGCCTCGCGGAGGCGCTTGCGCTCGTCCGGGTGCGGGAGGGCGTCTTGGGCCGCGGCCTCTTCCAGTAGTGCGTCGACCGCGGCGAAGAGCGTGGTCTGTTCGTTGTCGTCGTGCGCGTTGAGCATGGAAACCTCCAGCCGCAGCTTATGCGAACCGCACCTTGGAACGCACATGAAACACACGTGGGGGCGTTAACGGCGTTAACGCCGTTAACGGCGTCAGCGCCCCCGTCGTGTCAGATGCGGGTCAGCAGGAGTTCCGTGACCGCCTTCAGGTCGTCCGGGGTGAGGTGCGCGGTGAGGGCGTCCGCGATGCTGTCGGGCGAGTCCGCCACGATCGTGATCCGGCGGGGAGCCGGGGCCTGTGCGGCGCCGGCGTCCTGCGGGTCGTCGCCGACGGTGGAGGCGGGGGCCGGGGCCGGGGCTTTGGCGGCTGCCGGGCGGGTGCGCTGGCGCGGGGGATTAACGGCGTTAACGGCTTCCTCCGCCGCCGTCGCCTGGTCCTCGTGGGGGAGGCGGCCGATGCGGCGGGCCGGTTCCACCTTCAGTTCGCCCGTCTCCACCTTGTCCTGGAGTTCCGGGGTGAGGTTGAGGAGGGTCAGGCGCTGGGAGACCCAGGCCGGCGTCTTGCCGAGCCGCTTGGCGACCTGGGCCTGGGAGCCGTGGACCTCGACGAGCTCCTGGAGCGCGCGGGCCTGGTCCATGGGGGCCACGTCGACGCGGTGGACGTTGGCGATGAGCGCCGACTCGAGGATGTCCGCCGCCGAGGTGGCGAGCGAGTCGTTGACGTGGATGTGCATGGTCCGGAGGCCGGCGCGCTGGGCCGCCGCCAGGCGCCGGTTGCCGTCGATGACGACGTACGGGGCGCGGCCGAGGCCGTCGGTGTGGCCCGGGTGGGCCTCCATGAACGCCATCCGGGTGGCGACGGCGAGGGGCTGGAGCTGGCCCCGGACGCTCAAGGAGTGGGCCAGTTCGTGGATCTCGGTGAGGTCCTCGCGGAGGTTGAACGGGTTGTGGGCGAGAGCCTCGATGGGGACCTCGGACGGCGGGACAACCCCGGAGGTGGGGGCGCCGGTGGCCTCCGCGATGGCCGCGCGGCGGGAGCTGACGCCGACCGGCTGGGCGCGGGCGAAGGACGTCGAGACTCCGAGTTTGTCGGCCTTGCTCATGAGATCTCCCTTGCGAGGGCGCGCAGTGCGACCGCCTGGTCGCCCTTGGGTGCGTAGACGAACAGCGGCTGCTTCACGCGTACCGCTTCCCGCTGTTCCTTGAGGTCGGGGACGATGGCCACCACTCGCGGATCCTTTATGTCCATCCAGGCCTGGAGGGAGGAGGTCGCGATGTAGCCGCGCCGGCCGTCGTAGAGGTTGACGACGAGCCCGAGGTAGTCGATCTCGAGGCTGAGATCGTCGCGCAGATCGTTGATCTGGGAGGTGAGCAGGTCGTAGGCGTCCGCGGAGGAGTCCTCGGCCTGTACGACGATCAGCGCGCCGGAGGCGCCCGGCTGTTCGGCGTCGCGGCGTCGCCCGTAGTAGATGGCCGCGTCCATGCTGAGGCCGAGGCTCGGCGGGCAGTCGATGAGGATGACGTCGTAGTCGGCCTCGACGGGAGCCAGCGCGCGCTCGAGGGCGGCCTCGCGGGCGCGGACGGTGGAGAGGCGGACGTCGAGGAGGAAGGCGTCGGTGCAGGCGGGCAGGATGTGCAGCCGGTCGCCGAAGCGGTCGTCCGGGATGGGGACGATCAGGTCGGAGAGGGGGCCCTTGGCCTCGCCCGCCATGTGGCAGGTGAGGCTGTCGCCGCCGATGGGCAGCGGCTGTTGGCCGAGCTGCTTGGTGAGGTGGCCCTGGGGGTCGAAGTCGACCAGCAGGACGCGCATGCCGAGGCCGGGCAGGTCTTCCAGGTCGACGGGAGGGCCGGAATCCGCGCCGGGCTCCTCGCCGTCCTCGACGGCCGAGAGCCGGGCCAGTTGGCGGGCGACGCGGACCGGGTGGAGGCTGGCGGGGTCCTCGGCGAGGGCCTCGGCGGTGCCGGCGGTGATGGCGGTCTTGCCGACGCCGCCCTTCTGGTTGCACACCACGATGCGGCGGACGACGGAGGGCCGCTTGACGGTGGGGGCCGGATTCATCTCCAGCCAGAGGCGGACGGCTTGGGCGAGCCCCTGGATGAGGGAGACACCGCGGTCCTTGGAGTCGGCGCGGAAGGACTCCCACTGGCCGGCGGGCAGCCAGGTGGAGAAGGACTCGGCGCCGGAGGTGTCGACGGGGGAGGGCGCGGAGGCGAGAGCGCTCCAGTGGGCGATGCCCTGGTGAACGGCGTCCTGGATGTCCACACGAAGCTGGGCGGTGCGGATCTTCAGTTCCTGGCGCAGCCACGAGGGGAGTTTGGAGACGACCTTCTCTCGGTCGTTCGGTGACGAGGGCGAAGTCATGAGAGGGACTTTACTAACGTTCCGGGGTGTCTGCGGGCGCCACGCTTGGGTTTTGCTAACGAAGTGGTGTGGAAGTGTCCGGATCGGGCCGGAACAGGGCTGAATCGGGGCTGTGTCGGGGCTGAGGCCTGGCTGAGGCCCGCTGCGACCGGGTTGTGTCCGGGGGTGAGGTCGTCCTGCATCGCGGATGAGTGCCGGCTGCGTTCGGCCCGGGTTCGGTTCGGCCGCGTCCGGTTCGGAAGTGCCCCGGATGTGCCTCGGGTGTGGTCCGGGTACGCGACAGGGCGGCCTCGCATACGCCGTAGCGAGCACCCCCGTGGTTCACCACGGAGTGTGCGAGGCCGCCCTGGATGCGTCGTCAGCCGACCGTGACTCGCGGTGAGTCGGGGGCCGGCAGACCGAGCTCGGTCCGGCACTCGGGCGAGCCGGCCGGGTCGAAGTCGGGGATGCGGTGCGCGGGCACGATCCCCGGGAGCAGGAAGTTCCACAGGTCGATGACCCGGGTGTGCAGGTCCTCGCGGCCGGTGCGCACGTGCGACGTCACCTGGATGCCGGTGAACGAGCCGGCGAGCATGGTCGCCAGGTCGCGCACGTCGAGCGACGGCAGTACGTCGCCGCGTTCCTGGGCCGGTGTCAGACAGCCGTGGCAGGTGTCGATCCAGGTGTTGTACGGGGTCGGGTCCGGGTCGGTGAAGGAGCCGAACTCGATGACCAGACGGATGCCGGCGCGGATGCGGACATTGGTCCGCAGCCCGAACGCCATCTGGTGGGTCAGGTCGATGACGGTCTGGAGGCCCGGCTCCTCGATGGCGGGGACGTTCTCGGAAACCTGGAACTGCTCGTCCATCAAGGTGCGGGCGAGGGCTTCCTTGGAGGGGAAGTGGAAGTACAGGGCGCCCTTGGTGACACCGGCGTGCCCGACCACGTCGGTCAGGCTGGTGCCGTGGAACCCCTTCGCGTCGAAGGCGATGGCCGCGCCGTCGAGGATCGCGTGCCGAGTGATCTCCGCCCGTTCCTGCCTGGCCCTCGCCATGCGCCTTCCCCCTGGGATCGCGGTACTTCGCTGGAACCGCCGAGTTGATCAAGGCGGGCCGTTGAGGGCCAATCTAGACCGATGGCGATTAAAGAAACCAGTCGACCAGTACTTTTTTGGGTGCCGGAGCATTAACGGCGTTAACGCGGGGGCTGGTGTGTCTGCTGTGTCGGGTGGGGGGTTCGGGGCGAGGGCGGGAGGGTGGAGACGCCGTTAACGGCGTTAACGCCGTTAACGTGTACGGTAGACACAGTTTAATGGCGGGCGAGACAAGGAGATCCGATGACGGACGCGGACGAGCAGTGGGGCGCGGCCGTGCGGCTGCTCTGGGGGCCGCCCGCCAAGCCCGCGCGCGGGCCCAAACGGGGGCTCACGCTGGAGGGGATCGCCGGGGCCGGAGTCGCCCTCGCCGACACCGAAGGGCTGGCCGGCGCATCCATGCAGGGGGTGGCCGGGCAGCTGGCCGTCACGAAGATGGCGCTGTACCGGTACGTGCCGGGCAAGGCGGAGCTCGTCGCGCTGATGGTGGAGGCGGCGATGCCGGACCCGTCGGCGCTGGACGGCCGTGCGGCCGGGGAGGGCTGGCGGGAGCGGCTCGAGGCGTGGGCGCGCGGGCTGCTCGCCGGGTTCCGGGCGCATCCCTGGCTGCTGGAAGCGACGGTCGGGGCCCGGGTGATGGGGCCGCGTGAGGTCGGGTGGATGGAGCGGGCGCTCGCCGCGCTCGACGGGTGCGGGCTGACCGGGGCCGAGGGGGTCGACGCGGTGGTGCTGCTGTCGGGGCATGTACGGGGGATCGCGGAGCAGGAGCGGGCGATGGGTGGGGGTGCGGGCAGCGGCGCGGGCGCGAGCCGTGACGCGGGGGCGGGCGGGGTCATGGGGGAGGGGCCTGACGCGCAACTGGTGACGGCGCTCGGGGAGGTTATGAGGGTGCACGGGGAGAGGTACCCGTCGCTCCGGGCCGCGCTGGCCTCCGTAGCGGAGCACGGGGGGCAGGACCAGGCCCTGGATTTCGGGCTGGAGCGGATCCTCGATGGGCTTGGGCTGTTGATGGCTGAGCGGGCCGGGCGAGCCGGCGGGGCGTAGGGCGTAGAGGTGTAGGGGTGTAGGGGTGTAGGCGTTAACGGCGTTAACGCCGTTAACGGTGAGGAGGGGTGCGGCGGCCCGGCCGCCTGGGCCTGCCAGCCCGATTCGGCAGGCTCGGCTGGACTGGTGGGCTCGGCTGGTCTGGCGGACCCGGCCGGCCCGGCGGAGGCCCGCAGACCTGGCTGGCCGGACTGGTTCGGCAGACCCGGCTGGTCTGGCTGGTCTGGCTGGCTCGGCTGACCTGGCAGACCCGACTGGCCCGGTAGATCTGGCAGACCTGGCTGGCTCGGCGGGCCCGACTGGTCTGGCTGGCCTGGCCTGCCCGGCCGTGGGTTGGGGTCCGGGTCGGTTGCCGGGGCCGTGTCGTGGGGCATGGCGGGGAATCGGGGCTCGGCCCCCGGCCAGACGGGTCTCGGCGGTTCGCGGCCCTTCGGGGCAGTGTCGAAGTCCGGGGTCTGCTCCGGGTGGAACCGGGGTGTGCTCGTGGGGATGGGGTTCGGGGTTGGTCGGTGGGGGCCCGTGCTGTGGCGGCATGGCGGTGACGGCCTAGGTGCCCCGGCTGTACGGGTCTTGCTGTGTCCCCTTCGGGGCGGTTTCGAAGCGCGAGCCCGTGGTCGTCGGGTTGGGGCTCAGGTCAGGTTGCCGGGGGTCCGTGCCGCGGTGGCATGGCGTGGGTCCGCGGCTTGGCGCCCGGGTCGGCCAAGGCCTTGCCTGTGTGCGGCTCTCGGGTGGTCTCGGAGTTCGGGGCCCGCCCGGGCGTGGTCGTGGGTTCGGGTCGGTTGACGCGGGCCTTGTGCCGTAGTGGTGTGGCGGGGGTTGGTCAGGGTCTCGCGGGCGCGCGGCGTTCCGGGGCGGGCTCGGAGTCTGGAGGCTTGCCCCGGCTCGGTCTGGGGCGTGGCCGTGGGGCGGGGGCCCGAGCCGGCTGGGGTTTCGCCGGTGTGTGGCCCTTCGGGGCGGGCTCGGAGTCCGGGGTCGGATCCGGGGCAACCCGGGGCGCGGGTTCGTGGCGTTGGGGTCCGGGTCGGGTGGCGTGGCCTGTGCGGTGGTGGTGTCGCGGGGGTTTGGGGCTCGGCCGGGGCTTGCCGGTGTGGGGTCTTGGAGTTCGGGGGCATACCTCGGCTTGGTCTGGGGGTGGTCGCGGGCTGGGGGCGGACCGGGGTCTTGGTGGTGTGCGGCGCTTCGTGGTCTCGGAGTCCGGCCCTGCGCGGAGGGACCCGGGGCGTGGTCCTGCGGGTCGGGTGGCGGGGGCCTGTGTCGCGGGGGCGTGGTGGGGTCGGGGCTTGGCTGCGGGTGTTGCCGGTGTGCGGATCTTTGGGCGGGCGCGGAGTCCGGGGGTTCGGCCCGGCCCTGCCCGGGCCGGTGCGGGGATCTTGTCTGGGAGCTTGGCCCGGCCGCGCCTGGGGGGCGTGGGGTGGGGGCCGGGGCGGCCAGGGTCTTGGCGGTGTGCGGCCAAGACCGCGGGCACACCGCCGCTGGACGGGGCTCCCGCCGACCGGCCCGCGCGATCGGGTCTGGGTTGGCCCGGGGGTTGGCCTCGTCGACTGGCCTGCGCGATCGGGTCTGGGTCGGTCGGGGGGTTGGCCTCGCGGATCGGCCCGCGCGATCGGGTCTGGGTCGGCCCGGGGGCTGGCCTCGTCGACGGGCCGTGCGACCGCGCCCGGGGCGCTCCTGGGGCGGGTCTTCGGCTTCGAGGCACGGGGTTGCGTGGGGGTGGTGGGGCTTTGGATGTTACTGATAAGAAACCATCTGGGCGGTTTCTTATGGCGGATTGTCGGCTTCCGGCCGCAGTGGGTGATGCCGTTGTGAGTTGCGGGGATCCAGGATGAAACGGGAGTGTGAGCGGGTTCAGAATTGAAACGTCGGGTGGCAGACTCGCTCGACAACTGCCGGAAGCCACTTGGTAACTTACGGACCTTCAGGTTTGGTTTGCCAGGCCGGTGGATCATGTGTGCGCAGCCGCCGGTGGAACCCCTTGGAGATCGGAGACGGTCGTGGTGCGGCAGGAACGTGCGGTCCGTACGCGGCGGGCAATCTTGGAAGCCGCGGCGGTGGTCTTCGCCGAGCGCGGCTACGAGGCCGCCACCATCGCGGAGATACTCGCGCACGCGGGGGTGACCAAGGGCGCTCTGTACTTCCACTTCACCTCGAAGCTGGAGCTGGCCCAGGGCGTGCTCGACGCGCAGTACGACAAGTTCTTGGTGCCGCCCCGCGAGAGCAAACTTCAGGAAGTCGTCGACGTCGCGATGGTGTCGGCGTACCGGATAAGACACGAACCGATGATCAGCGCGGGCGCGAGACTCTCGCTCGGACCCGAGACGTTCGAGATCCGGGGAGGCGCGGTCCCGGGGTGGATCGAGATCCTGCGGAGGCTGCTGACCGCGGCGAAGGGCCAGGGCGAGCTGCTGCCGCACGTGGATCCCGCCGAGACGGCCTGGATCCTGTCCGCGTGCTGGACGGGAGTGCAGCTCTATTCGCAGACCTTCAGCGACCGCGGCGACATCGAGCGCCGGGTGGCCGCGCTCTACCAGCACGCCCTGCCGGGGATCGCGACTCCGGCGATGCTCAGCCGGCTCGACATGGCCGAGGACCGTGGCCGGCGGGTGCTGGAGGAGGTGGCCGCGGGGGCCCGGGCAGCTGCCGG
The DNA here is from genome assembly GCF_018614195.1 of Streptomyces sp. ISL-43. Lineage (GTDB taxonomy): Bacteria > Actinomycetota > Actinomycetes > Streptomycetales > Streptomycetaceae > Streptomyces. The sequence goes on along the minus strand of NZ_JAGGOT010000022.1, from coordinate 197,690 downwards.
AGCGGGATTCGACGACCACACGATCTGGGGGGCGAGGGCTTGAGCGGTTCGAGCGGGGGCGGGCAGTGGGAGCCGTTCCGGCTCGACGTGGCGCAGCGGGAGCTGGACGATCTGGCCTGGCGGCTGGAGCGGGCCCGGTGGCCCGACGAGCTGCCGGGGGCGGGGCGGGCGTACGGGATGCCGCTGGCGGAGCTGCGTGAGCTCGCGCTGTACTGGCGTACGGGTTACGACTGGCGGGCCGCCGAGGCACAGTTGAACGAGTGGCCGCAGTACACCACGGTCATCGACGGGGCCCGGGTGCACTTCGCGCACCTGCGCTCGCCCGAGCCGGACGCGACACCGCTGCTGATGACGCACGGCTGGCCCGGCTCCTTCGTGGAGTTCCAGAAGGTCGCCGGCCCCCTGACCGATCCGCGGGCACACGGCGGGGATCCGGCCGACGCCTTCCACCTCGTACTGCCCCACATCCCGGGATTCGCCCTGTCCGGGCCTACCACCGAGCGCGGGTGGGAGTTCAAGCGGGTCGCACGGGCCTTCGGGGTCCTGATGGAGCGGCTCGGTTACGAGTCGTACGGGGTCCAGGGCGGCGACTGGGGCGCGGCCGTTTCGCGGGAGCTGGGGCGGATCCGGCCGGGGAACGTGCTCGGAGTGCACCTGAACCTGCTCCCGGGAGGCGGGGCGACCGCCGAGCCGCGGGCGGACGAACTGGCCGCGCTGAGCCCGGCCGAGCGGGAGCGCACGCTCGCCTCTTGGGAGCGGTACCGGGTCTGGGCACGCGAGCGGCAGGGCTACGCGGACATCCAGGCGACCCGGCCGCAGACGCTCGCGTACGGGTTGAACGATTCGCCGGTCGGGCTGCTCGCCTGGATCGGCGAGAAGTTCGCGGAGTGGTCGGACCCCCGCTGCCCCGTCGATCGCGACCAGATGCTGACCAACGTGATGCTGTACTGGCTGACCGGGACGGCCGGTTCCGCGGCCCGCATCTACTACGAGCGCGCACACGCCGACTACCAGGGCCTGCCGCCCGAGGTGTCGAGCACCCCGACCGCGCTCGCCGACTTCCCGCGGGACAACTTCGTGCCGCTGCGGCACATCGCCGCGCGCACCGACCGCATCGTGCGCTGGACCTCGTACGACAAGGGCGGGCACTTCCCCGCGATGGAGGTGCCGGAGCTGCTGGTGGGGGACGTCAGGGCCTTCTTCCGCTCGCTGTGAGCGTCCGGGATGCGAGAGGGGACGCGGGGGCGGGCGTACGACTGTGATGATCAGCCGATGATCGACGAACAGCGGACCAGGCCCGTACTGGTGGGCGATGAGCGCGCCACCTTGACCAGCGTTCTGCAGTGGCAGCGCGACACCTTGATGATGAAGTGCGCGGGGCTGACGGACGAGCAGCTGCGGCGCAAGGCGGTGGCCCCGTCGGGGCTGAGCCTGCTCGGGCTCGTCCGGCATCTCGCGGAGGTCGAGCGCGGCTGGTTCCGCAACATCGTGGGCGGCGAGGACGTACGCGGCTACTTCCCGAAGAACGAGGCGGGGGAGCGGACCGAGTTCCACGTCGACGACCCGCACGTCGCCGATGTCGCGGGGTCGTTCAAGATCTGGGAGGACACCTGCGAGCGCTCGCGGGCGATCGTGGACGCGGCCGAGTCCCTGGACGTGACCGGCTCTTACGACGGCCAGCCCTACTCCCTGCACTACATCCTGGCCCACATGATCGAGGAGTACGCCCGGCACAACGGGCACGCGGACCTGCTGCGCGAGGTGATCGACGGGACGACGGGGGAGTAGGCCCGTCTCGGGCCCGTCCCTACTGGGCCGTGGCCGCCGCGGCGCGGTCCACGGCGTCCAGGGCCACCGTCCACGGGAAGTGCTCCGGGGTGTCCGGGCCGGCCGGGCCGGGGGTGAATCCGTCCTCGCCGACGAGGACGGAGACGCCGGCGCCGCGCAGGACGGCCAGGGACTGGTCGAACTGGGGGTGGGCGGCGAGGGCGGCGTTCGTGCAGGGCATGGTGACGATGGGGGTGCCCTTGCCGATGGCCTCGGCGGCGATGCCGATGACGAACCGGTCGGTGAGGCCGAGCGCCCAGGAGTTGACGGAGTTGAAGGTGGCCGGAGCGACGAGCAGGGCGTCGGCCGTCGGCCATACGTCGGGCTCCCCGGGGAGCTTGTACTGCCAGCGGACGGGGTGGCCGGTGAGCGCGGCGAGGCCGTCGAGGTTGCCGGACAGCCAGTGCGCGGCGGTGGGGGTGAGGCCGAGGCAGACGTCCCAGCCCCGGGACTGGGCATCCTCGATGACATGGGCCACGTCGAAGACGGGCGGGGCGGCGGAGCAGAGCAGGTAGAGGGTCTTCGTCGTGGTCATACCGCAATGTGATCATATTGCTTGACCTCAAGTTCACTTGAGGGTGCGCGATCGGCGCCAGCGGTCAGGGCTCAGAGGAGCGTTGCGAGGAAGTCCGACAGCAGGGTGTGCAGGGCGCCGGGCCGGTCCAGGTGGACGTCGTGGCCGGAGCCCGGGACCGAGACCGCCGTCATCCTCGTGGACGGGTCGGCGGAGTCGAGCATCCGGATGGATTCCGCGGGCGGGATGATGCCCTTCTCCCCGATGACGAGCAGCGCCGGGCACCGGACCCGGCGCCACTCGGGCCACCAGTCGCGGGTGCTGTTCTCGGAGATGGCCGCGACCATCACCGAGTGCTCGAACCGTGGGTGCCAGCCGTCCGCGCGCTGCTCCAGACCGGCCGCCCAGGCCTCGCCGTTGAGGCCCTCCCCGGTGAGGAACGCCCGCGCCGCGGCCGGCGAGGGGAAGGGGAGCGGCCAGGAGTCCAGCCAGCCGCCGATCTCCTCGGGGGTGCCCGGATCGGCGGCGGCCGCGCCGGCCTCGACCAGCACGAGGCCCCGTACGAGGTCCGGGTGGGCGGCCGCAGTGAGCATCGCGGTGTGGCCGCCGAGCGACTGGCCCACCAGGACCGGGCGGTGCAGGCCGAGCTGTTCGCAGACGGCCCGCACGTCCGCCACGTACGCGGCTCGGGAGACGTCCGCGGGGCGGCGCTCGCTCGCGCCGTGACCGCGCTGGTCCACCGCCACCACGCGGTGGTGCGGGGCGAGGTGCGCGGCGGCCGCGTCCCACTCGCCCGCGTGGCCCGCGTGGCCCGCGTGGCCCGCGAGGCCGTGGAGGCTGACCAAGCACATGGAACTCGTCGCCTGGCTCAAGAGCGAGCACGGCCTCGGGCACGGGCACGCCAACGCGCTCGTGGCGCACACCCTCGCCAAGCCGTAGACGGCCAAGCCGTAGACGGCCAAACGGTAGACGCAGGCGTATGTGATTGAGCTTCTCGGCGATGTTCCGTCCAGCGCGGGACGCGTTGACTGGTGCCATGACGAAGACGCAGAACAACGAGTCGCAGGACAGCCAGGCGCAGGGCAGCCAGGCGCAGGGCAGCCAGGCGCACAACACGGGGAGCGGCCCCCGGACGCTGGTCATCGGCGGTACGGGCAAGACGGGGCGGCGCGTGGCCGAGAAGCTCACCGCCCTGGGGCAGCCGGTCCGTGTCGGATCGCGCGGCGGTGAGCCGGCCTTCGACTGGAACGAGCCCGAGAGTTGGGGCCCGGCCCTGGAGGGCGTGGACCGGGCGTACGTCACGTACTACCCCGACCTCTCCTTCCCGGGTGCCGTCGAGCAGATCGGCGCCTTCGCCCGGGCGGCGGTGGCGGCGGGTGCGCGCCGGCTGGTGCTGCTGTCGGGGCGCGGCGAGGAGGCGGCGGAGCGGAGCGAGGACGCGCTGAAGGCGTCCGGGGCCGACTGGACGGTCGTGCGCTCGGCCTGGTTCAACCAGAACTTCGACGAGAGCTTCTTCCTGGAGCCCGTGCTGGCGGGCGAGATCGCCCTGCCGACGGCCGACGCCCTCGAACCGTTCATCGACGCCGACGACATCGCCGACGTGGTGGTGGCCGCGCTGACCGACGACCGGCACATCGGCCGCACGTACGAGCTCTCCGGCCCGCGGCTGCTCAGCTTCGCCGACGTCGCCGCCGAGCTGTCGAAGGCCACGGGGCGCGAGATCTCGTACGTCCCGATCTCGAACGAGGCCTACCGGGCGGTGCTGCGCGAGAACGGACTGCCGGAGGAGTTCACGGACCTGTTCACACTGATCCTGGACGGACGCAACGCGCATCTGGTGGGCGGGGTCGAGGAAGTGCTGGGCCGGAAGCCGCGGGACTTCGCCGACTTCGCGCGGGAGGCGGCGGCCCGTGGCGTCTGGGACGCGTAGGAACTTCGAGCGGGGCGGGCGGGCCGGCGACGGGTGGGAGGGGTGGAGGGAGCGGGAAGCGCTTGGGGAGAATGGGCCGATGGACACGCTGACGGCTCTCCTCGAAGGACCCAAGGCCAGGTCGGCCTACTTCATCAAGTCCGTCTTCACCCCGCCCTGGGCGGTCCGGATCGAGGACCGGGCCCCGCTGTCGGTGATGACGACGGTGAACGGGTCGGCGTGGCTGCTCCCCGACGGGGGCGAGCCGGTGCTCGTCGCGCCGGGCGAGGCGGCCCTCGTACGGGGACCGGATCCGTACACCATCGCCGACGCCCGGGACACGCCCCCGCAGATCAGGGTGGGACCGGACCAGCGGTGCAGCAAAGTGGACGACGGGCAGGACGTGTCCGACTCGATGGCGCTCGGGGTGCGGACGTGGGGCGAGGCGGCCGGCTCGGTGGTGCTGCTGAGCGGCACCTACCAGAACCCGGGCGAGATCGGCAGCCGTCTGCTCGAGGCGCTTCCGCCGGTGCTGGCCGGGCCGGTGGACCCCGCGCTGGTCACGCTGCTCGGCGGGGAGATCTCCCGTACGGAGCCTGCCCAGGAGGTCGTCCTGGGCAGGCTGCTGGACCTGCTGCTCGTCGGTGTCGTACGGGGCTGGCTCGCGGAACGCGGCGGCGCCGAGAACGACCCGGTGACCGGTCCGGCGCTGCGGCTGCTCCACGAGAACCCCGCGTACGGCTGGACGGTGGAGTCGCTGGCCCACAAGGTGGGCGTCTCCCGGGCCGCGTTGGCCCGCCGCTTCACCGAACTCGTCGGCGAGCCCCCGATGTCCTACCTGACGGGCTGGCGCCTGGCCCTGGCGGCGGACCTCCTGCGTGACCCGTCGACGACGCTCGCCTCAGCTGCCCACCAGGTCGGCTACAGCTCGGCTTTCGCGCTGTCGACGGCCTTCAAGCGGGTGCGGGGCATCAGCCCGCGGGAGTTCAGGGCGGGGGTGGCGTCCGCTTCGTAGGGGCTGGGGGCTCGGGGCTCGGGGCTCGGGGCTCGGGGCTCGGGGCGCCGGGCTCGGGGCTCGGGGCTCGGGTGGTGAGACTACGGGCCGGTCAGGTCCAGTACGGCGACCGTTTCGCCGTCGCTCTGCTCGCCCGTCGGGCGGAAGCCCAGGCCGAGGTAGAACGGTTCGGGGGTGCCGGGGCCGACGTGCCAGGTGACGTAGGCGTGGGAGGCGCCGCGGCCGCGGAGTTCGGCGGCCACCGCCTCGACCGCGAAGCGGCCGTAGCCCTTGGACTGGTGGGCGGCCGAGATGTTCAGGCGCCACAGGCCGGAGCGGATGTCGCGGGGGTCCCCGGCCGGGTTCCAGGCGATGTCGAGGAAGGCCATCACGAAGCCGACGATCTCGTCGCCGTCGACGATCGCCCGCGGCCAGGCCGTCTCCCCGTGGACGTACGCCTCGGCCAGCGACTTCACGACCGGGGCGACCAGGTGCGCCTGGTCGGGGCGGACCGACAGCGCGCAGACTGCGTCGAAGTCGTCCGGGGTGACCGGTTCGAGGCGGAGGGACGGAGTCCGTGTGCTGGTGGTCATTCCCGCAGCCTACGTGTGCGCTGCATGCAGCTTTCCGGGGCCGGTACGGAGGCCCGTACGGACGACGGTACGGACGACGGTACGGCCCCCGAGGACCACTGGCCGGATGCCGGCGGTGGTGGCACGATCAGCAGCCGTCGGGGGGCGGTTGGAGCCTCCCGCGTTCATTTTCGGATTCGGACGGGGGCACAGATGGGATCCACCGGCACCAGACTCTCCAGCGTCCTGCTCGTACTGTCGACCGTGCTGGTCGGCCTGATGGCAGGGCTGTTCTTCGCCTTCGACGTCTCGGTGATGCCGGGGCTCGCGAAGGCCGACGACCGCACGTACGTCACCGCGATGCAGAACTTCAACGCCGTCATCGACGGCAACCCCCTCTTCGGGACGGTCTTCGTCGTCGCGCTGCTCGCGGTCTTCGCCGCGGCGTTCGTCGAGGCGCGGGCCGGGCGCCGGGAGGTCGCGCTGTGGACCGCGCTGGCCGGGGCGGCGTACCTGGTCGTCCTCGTCGTCACCTTCACGGTCAACATTCCGCTCAACAACGAGCTCGCCGACGCGGGTGACGCCGCGCAGCTCACCGACTTCTCGGTCGTCGACAAGTTCAAGGGCACCTGGGAGACGGTGAACATCGTGCGGACGCTGCTCTGCACGGCGGCGCTGACCGCCTTGGCGCGGGCGCTCGTACTGTACGGGCGGCGGGCTGGGGGCCGTGGGGCGTCCGCTCGTTGAGGGTCGCTCAGAGGCTGTGTGCCGCCGACGCCCAGAGGGCCCAGGACTGGCAGCCCAGGGCGGCTGTGCACAGTGCGGTGCGCCAGCGGTTGGCGGGCACCCACTTCGTCTCGAACGCCCGGCGCACGGCGGCCGGATCGGCGATCCGCTCGGCGGGGCCGGCCGCCTCCAGGGCGTTGTTGAGCGGGATGTTCACCCGGCCGGTGACCGCGAGGGCGAGTACGTAGGCGAGCAGTGCCCCGGACAGCGGGGGCACTGCGGCGTGCTCGCCGGCGGGCAGGTGCAGGGCCAGCGCGAGGGCGGTGAACAGGAGCGCGCCGAGGAAGGCCAGCATGAACCAGCCATTGATGATGGAGGTGTTCACGCGCTGCATCACCGAGATGAGGGTCCGGTCGTCGGAGCGCTTGAGGGCCGGCATCACCGAGACGTCGAAGGCGAAGAACAGACCGGCCATCAGGCCCGTGGTGAGCGTCGCGGCGACTAGGGCGGCGAGCCGTGCGGTGTCCATGGTCCTTGTCTATGCCCTTCTTCGTGGTCGTGTCCACGGTCGTGGTCGTTTCCGGGGCTGTGTTTCCGGGGCTGTGTCTAGGGGGTGTGTCCAGGGGGGTGGGCGTCGTCATTCTTTGTGGTCGTGATGATGGGCGGGCCGTGGCCGAGGCCGTCCCGTGAGCGGGGTCGAGGCTCTGTCGAGCAGGCCGAAAAGGCTCATGGGCACACTCGGAGGGCAAGGTACCCTCCGGCTGGGGCCGTGTCCGGCCGACGATTTCCGCTATGCGAAAGTCTGCTCCGGAGTGCCGAGCCGCATCTCGGAGCCGGTCCCGGCATCGAAAACCAGGAGGAGCAGACCGTGAACGACGCTAAGGACCCGCAGGGCCGGCTGGACGCGCTGCGTGCCGACATCGAGCGCCGGAACCCCGCCCAGCCCGAGTTCCACCAGGCGGTACGGGAGGTGCTGGACACCCTGGCTCCCGTGTTCGCGGCACGGCCCGAGTACGCGGAGCCCGGTGCGGCCCTGCTGGAGCGGCTCACCGAGCCGGAGCGGCAGATCATCTTCCGGGTGCCGTGGCAGGACGATCGCGGTCACGTCCACGTCAACCGCGGCTACCGCGTCGAATTCAACAGCGCGCTCGGCCCGTACAAGGGCGGCCTGCGCTTCCACCCGTCCGTGGACATCGGCGTGGTGAAGTTCCTCGGCTTCGAGCAGATCTTCAAGAACGCGCTGACGGGGCTCGGCATCGGCGGCGGCAAGGGCGGCAGCGACTTCGACCCGCGCGGGCGGTCGGACGCCGAGGTCATGCGCTTCTGCCAGTCGTTCATGACCGAGCTGCACCGCCACATTGGCGAGCACACGGACGTTCCGGCGGGCGACATCGGCGTCGGCGGCCGCGAGATCGGCTACCTCTTCGGCCAGTACCGGCGCATCACCAACCGCTGGGAGGCCGGCGTCCTGACCGGCAAGGGCCAGGGCTGGGGCGGCTCGCTGATCCGCCCGCAGGCCACCGGCTACGGCAGCGTGCTGTTCGCCGCCGAGATGCTGGCCGTCAAGGGGCTGTCCCTGGACGGCCAGACGGCGGTGGTGTCCGGCTCGGGCAACGTCGCGCTGTACACGATCGAGAAGCTGCAGCAGCTCGGCGCGAACCCGCTGACCGCGTCCGACTCCCAGGGCTACGTCGTCGACGACAAGGGCATCGACCTCGCCCTGCTGAAGCAGATCAAGGAGGTCGAGCGCGGGCGCGTGAGCGAGTACGCGCAGCGGCGCGGGGCCTCGGCGCGGTTCGTGCCGGGCGGGCGGGTGTGGGACGTCGCGGCCGAGGTGGCCTTCCCGTCGGCGACGCAGAACGAGCTGACCGAGGCCGACGCGCGCTCGCTCATCGCGAACGGGGTCAAGGCGGTGTCGGAGGGCGCCAACATGCCGACCACGCCGGAGGCGGTGCACCTGCTGCAGGCGGCCGGGGTCGCCTTCGGGCCCGGCAAGGCGGCGAACGCGGGCGGTGTCGCGGTCAGCGCGCTGGAGATGGCGCAGAACGCGGGGCGCGTGGCGTGGAGCGCGGAGCGGGTCGAGGCGGAGCTGGCGGGGATCATGCGGGACATCCACGCGGTGTCCTACGAGACCGCCGAGCGGTACGGCTCCGCCGGGGACTATGTGGTCGGCGCGAACATCGCGGGGTTCGAGCGGGTGGCGGACGCGATGCTGGCGCAGGGGCTGATCTGAGTCAGCCCTTCGGGCTTGGCCGGGCTTTGGCTGCCTTGGCCGGGCCGGCCGGGCTGGGCGGGCTGGGCGGGCTGGGCGGGTTGTTTTGCGGGGCCGGGGCCGGGGCCTGGGCCTGGGTGCGCGTGCCTTAGGGCCGCCGCTGCGCGGGCTTGTCCCCGCCCCGCCCTTCCTCCGTTCCCCGGGCTCCGCCCGGACCCGTGGGAGCCCGGGCTCTGCCCGGGCTCCCTGGGGCTCCGCCCCAGACCCCGCGCCTCAAAACGCCGGCGGGGCTGGGGTGGGGCGGCGGGGGTGGGTTGGGCTCCGGCCCGGACCCCGCGCCTCAAATGCCGGCGGGGGTGGGGCGGCGGTGGTGGGGTGGGTTCAGCCCGGGCTGGTCGTAGCCTGGGGTTGACTGTCCACACTCTGTAGGGGGAACAGCCAGTGCTGAGCGCGCTTACCGGGGTGTACGGGGATCGGGGCGACGCGGTGCGGGTGGCCGGGCGGGCCGCTTCCTACGAGGCCCTGCTCGGCGCGGCCCGCGCGGTGGCCGCCGATATCGCAGGCGCACCCGCCTTCGCGGTGACCGCGACCGCCTCGCTGGAAACCGTCGCCGCCGCTGTCGGCGGGCTGCTCGCCGGGGTGCCCTTCGTACCGCTGCCGCCCGACGCGGGGCCGGCCGAGCGCGAGCACATCCTGCGGGACTCCGGAGCGGTGCTCCTCGACGTGGACTTCGACCGGCGCTCCGATCGGTCGGGCTGGGCGGGGGGACTGGAATCCGGCTCCGGCGGGGCGGCGCTGATTCTGTACACCTCCGGTACGACCGGGCCGCCCAAGGGTGTCGTCCTCACCGCAGAGGCCGTCGCCGCCGACCTCGACGCCCTCGCCGAGGCCTGGCAGTGGAGCGCCGAGGACACCCTGGTGCACGGGCTGCCGCTGTTCCACGTGCACGGTCTCGTCCTCGGGGTGTTCGGCGCCCTGCGCACCGGCAGCCGTCTCGTGCACACCGGCCGGCCCGCGCCGGAGGCCTACGCGCAGGCCGGAGGAAGCCTGTACTTCGGGGTGCCGACCGTGTGGTCCCGTATCGCCGGGGTACCGCAGGCCGCCGCCGCGCTGGGCAGCGCCCGGCTCCTCGTCTCCGGGAGCGCCGCGCTGCCCGCGCCCGTCTTCCGGGATCTGGAGCGGCTGACCGGGCTGCGGCCCGTGGAACGGTACGGGATGACCGAGACGCTGATCACCGTCAGCGGGCGCGCGGGCGGCGAGGTACGGCCCGGTACGGTCGGCACCCCGCTCCCCGGCATTCGTACGCGCATCGTGGCCGAGGCGGGCGCGGAGATCGGTGAACTCCAGCTCACCGGGCCGACGTTGTTCTCCGGGTATCTGGGCCGTCCCGAGGCGACGGCGGCGGCGTACACGGAGGACGGGTGGTTCCGTACGGGGGACATCGCGGCCGTCGACGCCGACGGAGTCCACCGCATCGTGGGCCGGGCCTCCATCGACATGATCAAGTCGGGTGGCTACCGGATCGGCGCGGGTGAGATCGAGAACGCGCTGCTGGATCACCCGAGGGTGAGCGAGGCGGCGGTGGTCGGGCTGCCGGACGCGGATCTGGGGCAGCGGATCGTGGCCTTCGTGGTGGCCGAAGGGGTCACGGGGGCGGAGCTCACCGACTTCGTCGCCGCGCATCTGTCGGTGCACAAGCGGCCGCGCGAGGTGCGGTTCGTGGCGGCGATTCCGCGCAACGCGATGGGCAAGCCGCAGAAGAAGCTGTTGCTCACGGACAGTTGACGGGCCCGGGGGACAGCCCTTGGCGGGGATCGCGGGTCACCAGGTGGCGGGCCAGGATCTCCAGGGCGTGGGTCACCTCCGGCAGGCAGTCGGCTTCGGTCTCGCCCAGGGCCCGGGCCAGGGCCTCCTCGACTTTCGAGGTCCCGGTGGCCCGTACGGCGGCCACGCGCGCGGGAGTTCCGGGAATCCGACGGACCAGCGTGCGGCGGCGGTCGGTCGGGTCGGGCGCGGTTTCCACGGAGCCGGCCTCGCGCAGGCGGGCGACGGCGCCGGAGACCTGGCTCTGCGGGAGGCCGGTGCGCTGGGCCGTCTCGCCGACGGTGGTGTTCGGGTGCGTGGCGATGTCACCGGCCACGATGACGACGGAGCGGGTGCTGCCGGGGTACTGGCCTGCGCCGCCGGGAGGCTCGGGCAGGGCTTCTTCGCCGAGCTTCATCAAGGCCCGGCCCAGCAGGAAGAGTTCGATCCCGTCCACGCCACCCGTGCCGGCCGCGTCGTCCGCGCCGTCCAGTCCATTCATGGGGACAAGATACATCTGCGAAGATGCATCTCATTCGATCCATCGGTATTGATGTATCTGTTTCGATGGATTAGCTTGGTCGCAGAGCAGCGGACGAAGGGTCCGGGGCCACCGCGTATCGACGAAGGAGTCGCCATGTCCGCCACCGTCACGTCTGCAGGGACCGGCATGCTTACGGTCCCGGGTGCCGCGCTGCACTACGTGCTCCAGGGCTCCGGGCCGCTGTTGCTCATCTCGCAGAGCGGGGAGGGGGATGCCGACCGCACGGTGGACCTGGTCCCGCACCTCACCGACACGTTCACGGTGCTGACGTACGACCGCCGAGGACTCTCGCGCAGCCGGGTGGAGGAGCCTGGTCGGACCACGTCCCTCGCCGAGCACACGGATGACGTGCACCGGCTGTTGGCCGCCGTCACCGATGAGCCGGCTCTGATGCTCGGGTGCAGCCTTGGCGCCGTCATAGGCCTGCACGTGGCTGTCCGGCACCCGGAGCAGGTGAGCACCCTGATCGCGCACGAGCCGGTCGCCCCGTGGCTACTGCCCGAAGACGAGCGCGGCCGGCACGAGGCGGAGCTCGCGCGGCTCCAGGGCACCTACCGCACGGGCGGACTCGGCGCCGCCTTCCCGGAGATGGCCCGGGTCCTCGGGATAGACGTGACCCGGCGGGATGCCGAGCCCGGGCTGACGCCCCAGCCCCTGGACGAGCGCCGGCACGCCAACTTCGACCGCTTCATCGAGCACGACTTCTCGGCGATCATCGGCGACAACCTCGACCCGGAAGCCCTCACCCGGACTCCGACCCGCATCATCCCCGCCGTGGGGGCCGCCACCCCGCCCACGGTCTTCGACCACCAGTGCGCGGTGAGACTGGCGGCCCTCCTGGACATGGAGATACGGACCTTCCCGGGCGGCCACAACGGCAACACCACCCACCCCAGGGGCTATGCGGAGCGGCTGCGGGGCCTGCTCACGGCCGCCGGCTGTCCGGGCCGGTAGCTTGCGCGCATGGATAAAACGGCTGATGAGAACGGAACCGAGCGGCGTGCGTTGATAGCGGCCGGGGTGACCGTCTTGTTGTGGGCCTCCGCGTTCGTTTCCATCCGGTCCGCGGCCGCTCACTTCGGGCCCGGGGCGCTCGCGTTCGGGCGGCTGTTGACGGCCTCGGTCACGCTCGGGCTGGTACTGCTCGTCAAGCGGGTCCCGCCGCCGCCGAGGCAGGCGTGGCCCGGGATCCTGGGCTCCGGGGTGCTGTGGTTCGGGCTGTACATGGTGACGCTGAACTGGGGCGAGCAGCTCGTGGACGCCGGTACCGCGGCGATGGTCGTCAACATCGGCCCGATCGTGATCGCCCTGCTCAGCGGCTGGCTGCTGAAAGAGGGGTTCCCGCCGATGCTGCTGGCGGGCATGGCCGTCTCCTTCGCCGGAGCGGTGGTCGTCGGGCTGTCGACCTCCCACGGCGGATCCGCCTCGCTGGGCGGGGTCCTGCTCTGCCTGGTCGCCGCGCTCACCTACGGGGCCGGGGTGGTCTCGCAGAAGCCCGCGCTGAAGTACGCGAGTCCGATCCAGGTGACCACGTACGGCTGCTTCATCGGCACGGCCGTCACCCTGCCCTTCGCCTGGCAGCTCGCCGACCAGCTCCCGCAGGCGCCGTTGGCCGCTGTCCTCAACATGGTCTACCTGGGGCTCTTCCCGACCGCGCTGGCCTTCACCACCTGGTCGTACGCCCTGGCGCGGACCACCGCCGGGAAGATGGGCGCGACGACCTACGCGGTGCCCGCCGTCGTGGTGCTCATCGCCTGGGTCGCCCTCGACGAGATCCCGGCCGGGCTGACCCTGCTGGGCGGTGCGATCTGCCTGGCCGGCGTCGCCGTCTCCCGCATGCGGCGCAGGGTCGCCTCGCGGGCGTAGTCCGCCGACCGGGGACGCGGCCGCGGCCGGCGGCCCCGGGCGGATGGGTCTCGCACGGGGCCGCCGGTGTCGGGGTCAGCCGAGGTGGGAGAAGTAGCCCCAGCCTCCGGTGCCGACGGTCACGGAGCCGGTCTCCGTGAAGGCGGCGCCTCCCGGGTGGAAGGCGAGGTCGGCCGTGGACGTGGTGTACCAGAGGTCGGAGAGGCCGTCACCGTCACCGTCACCCGCGGAGAGCCCGAGCACGCGGGAGCTCGCCGGCAGGTTGCCGACGACACCGGGGGTACCCAGCATCTTCGCGGCGTCGTCGTAGCTGTACTGCTTGATGTCCCCGGCAGTGTCACGGGCCCACAGTTCGGCCTTCTTGTCCCCGGTCACATCCCCGGGAACGAGGACCTCCTTGTCCTTCCACTCCTCGAGTCCGATCCGGACGGCGCCGTAGGAGAGCCAACCGCCGTCCGCCGCCACCCGGCCCCGGTGGAGCCACAGGCCCGTGCTGCTCTTGGCGACGAGGTCGGGGCTTCCGTCCCCGTCGACGTCCCCGGCCGCGACCGGCGTCGTGTGCGCCCAGCCGGTCTCGGACACCTTCATCACCACACCGGCTTCGAGGTCGCCGGTGCCCGTGTTCTTGTGGAGCAGCAGCTGGTCGCCCTTGCGGGCGACGACGTCCTCGTCGCCGTCACCGTCCCAGTCCCCGCGGTGGCTGACCACCGCACCGTTCCACTCGGGTCCGCTGCCGATCACGCGCGGCGAGCCGAACGTGCCCCGGCCCGTCCCGGGATACAACCGCAGGGTGTCGTCCTTGCGCACCGCGAGCATGTCGGGGCACAGGTCGCCGGTGAGGTCGCCCGGCACGTGCACCGCGGTCCGCTCCAGCGGCTGGGCCTCGGCCCACAGGAGCTTGTGGTCCTCACCCGGAGTCAGGTCGATGTCGGCCGTCTTCGCCTTCAGGCCGGTGAAGTCCCTGCCGCCGAAGAAGGCATGGTCGTACTTGAGCCGGTACCCGACGGGCACCCCGGTCGCCCAGGCGGTCGCCTTGTTGTCGGTCGCGTCCGCCTCGGCGAAGGGACCCGTGGCGCACAGGCCGGCCCGCACCGGCTTGAGGGCCGCGTTGCTCGGCACGGCGTTGAAGTCGCCGGTGACCAGCGCGGGCGCGCCCGCCGCCCATCGCTCCATGTTGTCGAGCATCACCGGTGTCCCGTTCGCCGGGAGGCTCGTCGCCAGGTGCGTCCCGCACGCCAGCGTGGTCCGGCCGCCGATCGGCCCCTTGACGCACGCCACCCAGCGCTGCTCCGACACCTTGGTCTCACCGGGGTTGACCAGCGCCTGGTGCGTCGAGAAGTCGGCCTTCGCGCCCTTGACGAAGACCGCCTGCCCGAACTTCGCCGATGTTCCTCCCCAGCGCACGCACCCCGGGGGCTCTTGCTCACCGACCCGCACCGACGTGTAGCCGACCAGCAGTTTCTCCAGCGCCTCGTACTGCCCCGCGCACAGCTCCTGCAGCGCGATCACATCGGCGGGCCCGCCCTCGGCCTGCATCCGCGACTGGAACTTCACCGCCCACTCTTGAGCACTGTCGACGGTGTTCTGGCACGTGGACGCCCCGCACGCGTTGTACGAGACGGTACGCACCGCCTGCGGTGCGACCGGGTCGGCCGCCACCGGCTGCGAACCCCCTGCCACGGCGCCGGCGAGCAAGGCCAGGCCGACGGCAAGCCGGCTCGCCGCGGTGCCGAGCGTTCTGTGTATGCCCTTCAACGGGTTCCTACCCTCGAATTCGAAAGATCATGAATCCGGGTCATCGTAAGACCTGCTGGGCAGAGGTGTTTTACGCGGCCGAGGTGACGTCCCAGCCCAGGGACGAGAGGCGGGCGACGGCGGCATCGACGGCGGGGCGGCCCGCGCCGTCCGGCTCGATCCAGGGTGACCAGTTCAGGGAGAGGTCGAGGGACAGGAACCCGGCCTCGTTGACGATGCGCAGCTCGAACGGGGCGGTGCCGGGGCGCCCTTCGAGCGGGCCTGATACCCAGAGGGAGTCGTCCGAGGCGTCCGCCGGGCGTTCGACGGGGTAGGCGATCACTCCGGCGCCGTAGGACACCGGCAGCACGGACAGCTCGCCCGTGGACTTGGGCAGGCGGGCGCGGACCGACTCGACCAGTAGCTGGGTCCACCCGGTCGCGGTACGGGGCTGCGCGCACTCCTGGCCCGCCCGGACGGCGGCGAGCCAGCCGAGGATCTCGGCGCGGGCCAGGCGGTCCCGGTCCTCCACCCGGGTCACCCGGGTGTCGGTCCAGACTTCGCGGACCGCCAGCGTCTCGGGGAGCGGGCCGAGGCGCAGCTGTTGGTAGGGCGCCCGGGGGCGGGGCTCGTCGAGCGGGTAGCCGGACTCGGCGTCACAGCAGGCGAGTTCGACGTCGACGGCCAAGGGAACGAAGAGGTCCTCGGCGAGGGCGAGCAGGGCGTCGACCGCGGAGGGGTCGTCGGTGCCTTGCGGGGCGAGGAGTTCGGCGCGTACGTGGGCGCGGGCCCGGTCCCGGATGTGGATCTCTGACTCGGTCATGCCCGCCGTCCTCACCGTCTGGTCGCCCACTGCCTCACAGCTGCACCGCCCCGCCGCCGCACAGCTTGACCGCTGCGCGGCTTCGGGGCTGCGCCGCTTCACAGCCTCGTCCATGTCGAGCCCTGCCGTACGTACACGGTGCGGTGGCCCGTCGCCTCGACGAGTGTCACCCGGTCGAGCAGCTCGGAGTTCCTCAAGGTGCCGATGTTGCGGGCCACGTCGTCGAAGAAGTTGCCGGTCCTGATCGGAGTGCCGTCGGGGCGGAGGATGTTCACCGTACCGTCCGCCAGGACCTCCCGGACCGTGCCGCGCAGCTGCTTCCTGCCGACGTCGAGCACCATGTGGATCAGGGCCTGCGGGCTGCCC
Source organism: Streptomyces sp. ISL-43 (assembly GCF_018614195.1). Lineage (GTDB taxonomy): Bacteria > Actinomycetota > Actinomycetes > Streptomycetales > Streptomycetaceae > Streptomyces. Next base: position 181,800 of record NZ_JAGGOT010000022.1, on the reverse strand, counting down.
TGCACGGGGGTCGGGGTGTTCAGGCGGGCGGCCACTTTGTCCGCCGCGTGCCGGATCCCGTTCGACACGTCGGAGGCCTGTGAGACCTTCGCCTCGACCGTGGTCACCTCGACCACCGCGGTGACCGTGCCCGCCGGGGTCTCGACGGAGAGGTCGAACTCCGGCAGCGGCTCGTCGGCCGTCCCAGGGCGCCGGGGCGCCCGTTGCTCCCGGCCGACCCGGACCACCCGGCCGGGGTTGTCGTCCGCCAGCCGCCGGGCGTCGCGCAGCTCGGCCGCGGCCTCAGCCAGTTCGCCGGGGGCCTTCTTGCCGTTGAACAGCAGCCAGTCCCGCATCCCGGTGATCTGGCCGGCCTCCTGCGCCGCCAGCGTCGCCTCGACCTCGGCCAGGATGGCCGGCTCGGCCAGTTGCGCCAGCTTGGGGGCGGCGAGCTCACCGGCTCGGGTCGCCTCCGGCCAGCCGGCCCGGGCCAGGACGTCGGCGAGGTGCTCCAGGGAGGCGCCGTCGGCGAAGGCGGGGAGGGCGAGCAGCTCCCGTAGCCGGGCACCGGACCGGTAGCCCTCCAGCAGCCGGGACAGCTGCGCGGTGTCGGCGATCTTCGCGCTGTCGAGCAGGGCCAGCAGCTCGGGGAGGTCGGCGATCCTCGCGTCCTCCAGGAGCCTTTCCAGCGCCGCCAGGTCGGTGACCTTGGGGTGGGCCAGCAGGCGTTCGAGCGCGAGGGCGTCGGGGATCTTGGGGTTGCCCAGCAGTTTGAGCAGCAGCTCGGCGTTCTTGACCTTCTCCAGGAGGGCGATCAGCCGGTCGGCGTCCTTGACCTTGTCCAGAAGCTTGATCAGGGTCTCGACGTCCTTGACCCGCTCCAGGAGCACGATGAGCTTCTCGGCCTTCTCGACCTTCTCCATCAGGAGGAAGAGCTTTTCGAGATCGGGCAGCAGATGGATCAGGCGCAGCGCCTTCGAGAGGTCGCCGACCAGCGCCAGGAACCGGCGCAGTTCGGCGATCTTCCCGAGGACCGCCAGCCGCTTGAGGATCCCCGTGCCCGCGAAGGCCAGGATCAGCTCGAACACCGCCTTGCCCAGCAGCCGGCCGCGCTCGCGCCAGGTCAGACCGGGCTTGGTGAACATGAGGTAGACGTAGTAGCCCGCCATCAGGACACCGGCGATGGCGCCGACGACGAGCAGGATGACGCCGACCACCTCCAGGACGGCGGCGATCGCCGCGCCCAGTGCCAGACCCCCGATGACCATCACCCCGATGACGGCCACGGCGATCAGCAGCACCGCGACCGCGACGACGATCCAGAACAGCGGGGTCTTGATCGCCTCCCACAGACCCTTGAGCAGGTCCAGGGCGCCGAGGAACAGGCCCTCGAAGGTGCCGACGACGAAGGAGAGGAGATTGCCGAAGAACCCGCCGCTGCTCGTCACTTCGGCGGCGCCGTGGTCGATGGACGCCGACAGTCCGCCCACCGCCCGTGTCTGGCCCGCGACGGCCCCGTCGACCTGGGCCGACAGCCGGCCGCCGTGCTCGGTGAGCTGCCCCGCCCAGCGGCCGTCGATCTCGGTGACGGCGCCGGTCAGCTTCTCGGCCACGGCGGGCGCCACCGGGCGGATGCCCTCGGCGGCGGTGCCGGCCGCCCCGTCCATCCGGGCCGCGACCTCGCTCACTGCCTGCCCCGACGCCGAGGCGAAGTCCGTGCCCGTACGGCGGACCGCGCCGAGCGCGGCGTCGTGTTGTTCGCCGAGCTCCGCGGACGCGGTGGACGAGGCTTCGCCCAGCGCGCTCATGGTGCGGTCGGCGAAGGCGTCGAGCTCACCGTGCTGGGTGGTCAGGGAGGACTCGACCTCGCCGCGGGCCTGCTGGAGGAAGGGTGGGTACCAGCCGTTCTCGGCGATGGTCGTCGTGACCTCGGCCAAGTCGCGGGCCATGGCGGAGGATTGTCCGGACAGCTTCGTGGCGGCCTCGGCGGCCGCCCGGTCCAAGGTGGCGTCCACCGCCGGGGCCGCTTCGCGTACGGCGGCCACCGCGCCCGCCCGGCCGCGCTGGAGGTTGCCGATCGCCGTCGTCTCGCTCTCGGCGATCTTCGCCGTGGCGGTACGGGCCATGTCGCGCAGTGCCCGCTTCGCCTCGTCCCGTACGTGGACGATCCGCTCCCGCGCGTCCCGGCCGGGATCGGCCAGACCGGCGGCCGCCTCCCGGCCCTCGGAGCGGAACTTGCCCGCGAGCTCGGCTGCTTTGCGGCGCACCTCGGCGGCGGCCCTGCGGCCGGTCTCGCCGATCCCGCCCATGAGACGGGTCGTCTGGGAGCGGATGCTCCGGGCGATCTCCGCGCCCTTGTCGCCGTCCCGGTACTGGGTGATCTTGCGGTCGCGGATCTCCGCCGCGGCGCCGGTGTGCTGTGCGCTGCCGTCCGCGGCCCGCCCCGCGTGCTGTTCGCCGAGTCCGACCGCCTCGCCCGCCTTGGCCTCGGCGGCCGCCCGGACGGCGCCCCCGCTGCCGTCCACCGCGGTGGTCACGGCGGCCAGTTCCGTCTCGGCCGCCGCGTCGACCTTGGCCAACGCGCCGTGCAGCGCGGCGCCGACCGAGCTCTGGTCGGCGGTCGAGCGGGCCCGAATGCCGGCGATGACCTCGTCGTGGGCCGCGTCCAGGGAGGTGGCGGCCGCGTCCGACCGGGCGCGGAATTCCAGTTTGCCGGCCGTCGCGGCCTCGGTGACGCGGGAGCGGCGCTGCGCGTCGAGGCCCGTGAGCTCGGCGTGGTGGGAGGCCATGAGCGCGGTGAAGGCGGCGTCGGCGCCGGTGGCTTGACCTGCGGCTTGACCTGCGGCTTGGCCGGGTCCCTGACCGGGTTGCCGGTCGTCGGCGGGCGTCGGCGTTGCTTCGGCCTGTACGGGTACGGATGCCGGTGCCTGCGCGGTGGGTCCGGCGGGCGGGGCTCCGGGGGGCGGGGCTCCGGCGGATGCGGAGGCGGTCGCCTCGGTGGCCTGGCCCGGAGCGGCGGGGGCCGCCTCGGTGGCCTGCGCCAGGGTACCGGAGCCCGGCGTGGGCGGGCCGGGGCCGTCGCGCATCGAGCCCGAGACGGCGGAGTTGCCGGCGGCCCGCTGGAGCCAGAGCACGGATGCGGGGGTATGGCGGGGTGTGGGGGCGGGCGTGTTGGTGCGGGAGGCCGAGGGCGCGGGCGGTTCACGGACGGTGCGGGGCGGCGCGGTCGCCGCCTCGTCGTCCTTCCGGCGGGCCTGTCCGGCCTCGCGCGCCATAGGTCAGTGAACCCCCAGCATGATCCGATGATCGGCCAGGGGAGCGCGGGCGGACTAGGCCCCGCGAGGCCGCCGTCGGCGCAGCGGGGGGTGCCCCTTCGGGCAAGTCCCCTCAGGCGGAGGGGCGCAGTCGCACGTACTCCTCGTAGGAGTGGAAGGCGCCGCGCTCGGGGATGTCGGCCGAACACTCCTTGTTCAGCTCGTACAGGGCCCGGCGCTCCCGCGGTCCGTCGCCGAGCTCGGCGAGGGTCGTGAAGTCGATGCCGGCGGCGCGGCAGCGGTTGGCGTACGGCGTGAAACGGGCGGCGGCGAAGGAGCGGACGTCGAGTTCGAGACGGACCCGGTGGCCGGTCACGCGAGGCGCAGTTCGACGTAGGGCACGGTGTCTCCGGGCAGGACGTAGCGGTCGAACTCGACGAAGCCGTTCTCCTGGGAGAAGCGCAGGCCCTCCGGGTTGGAGGCGAGCACGACGGTCTCGACCACCTCGGCCCCGAGCTCCCGGGCGTGCGCGAGCCCGTACGCGTACAGCTCGCGGCCGAAACCCCGGCCGCGGTACGCGGGCAGGACCCGTGCGATCACGGTGGCGGTGGCGGGCGCGGGGCCTTCCGTCGGTGGCCGGACCGTCGTGCAGCCGATGAGGGTGTCGCCGAGGTAGGCCACGTGCAGGGCGTTGCGCCCGGACCGCTCCCGTACGTCGGCGAGCGACAGCTCGTGCGTCGGGATGATCAGGTTGTGCACGTACCGCCAGTCGGACAGGACGGAACCTGCTGTGGCGCCGGCATCGTCGCCGTGCACGCGTTCCATACGAAGATCAGACACTCGGCCCAGCAAACCCCGAGGCGGTGGCGCCGTCAACCGCGTTGCCCGGGGGTGGGGGCGCCGGTGGGGGCGGCCGCGTCGAGCAGGACGCGGGTCAGGGCGGACGGGGCGGAGAACATCGGCCAGTGGCCCGTGTCCAGGGTGGTCAGGTGCCAGTCCGGGCCGGTGGCCAGCAGCTCCGCCACGGCGGGGCCCGGCTCGGCGCCGTCCAGCAGGCACTTGACGTAGGTCGCGGGGAGTTCGTCGAGCGGGCGGGCCAGTACGGCCGGTTCGGTGAGGGTGGCACCCGGGTGCGGGACCGAGGCGGCGAGGATCCGGGCCGTCTGGCCGTCGGTGAGGCCCTGGCCCGCGAAGTCGGCGGCCTCCAGCGGCGGCCAGAAGCCGCCGTGCGCGGCGATCGCGGCCTCCACCATCGCCCTGCCGTCGGGCCAGCCGGAGACGAACGACTCGCCGTCGGCGGGGACGTTGGCGTCGACGAAGACCACCCGGTGCAGCCGGGCGCCGATCCGCTCGGCGGCCTGGCCGACCGGGATGCCGGAGTAGCTGTGGCCGACCAGGACGACATCGCGCAGACCGAGCCGGTCGACGGCGTCGACGATGTCCTTGACGTGCGTCTGCTGGCCGGGCGCCGCGGCCGGGGTCTCCCGCTTCTCCTCGAGGCCGGACAGGGTCAGCGGGTGGGCGTCGTGGCCCGCGGCGCGGAGCTCGCCGGCCACCTCGTCCCATGCCGACGAACCGAGCCAGGTGCCTGCCACCAGCACGAATGAGGTCATGGACGCACGCTAGCCGAAGCGTATGACAGCGGAGACGGGCAGATGATCGCTGCGCGTGGCGGGGAGCGTGCGGATGTGGCTGACGGTCCCCGAGCGGGCCAGGATCTGGTCGATCCGGGCCAGGGGGAAGGACGCGGGCCAGCTGAACGCGAAGCCGCCGGAGGAGGGAGTGTTCATCCGCGCCGCGCGGATCGGGGCCAGGCCGCGGTCGTCGGTGGTGCTGTTGAGGTCACCGAGCAGGATGACGCGGTCGGCCGGTTCCGCGGCGAGCACCGAGCCGAGGAGGGCGGCGCTCTCGTCGCGGCGGGCGGAGCCGAAGCCCGTCGCGCCCAGGCGCAGGGAGGGCAGGTGGGCGACGTAGACGGCGACGGGGCCGTGCGGGGTGGCGGCGGTCGCGCGCAGGGCGCGGTTCCAGTCGGCTCCGGCCGCGCCGAGGCCGGTCGGGCGGATGTCGACCGGGCGGATGTCGGTGAGCGGGTACTTCGACCAGAGGCCGACCGTGCCGTGAGTGGCGTGGTGGGGGTAGCCGGGGGCGAGGGCGGTGCTGACGGCGGGGAGGGCGGAGGGCGTCAGTTCCTCCAGGGCGATGAGGTCGGCGTGGGATGCGGCGAGGGCGTGGGCGGTACCGGCCGGGTCTGGGTTCTCGTCGCTGATGTTGTGCTGGGTGGTGGTGAGGGTGGGGGCGCCGCCGGTGGGAGTGGGGGTGGGAGCGGTGGCGGCGGGAAGGAGCAGGCCGCCGAACTGGGCGAGCCAGGCGAGGGTGGGGAGCAGGAGGGTGAGGGCGGCGATGGTGGAGCGGGGTGGGGTGGAGCGGCGGAGGGTGGACCGGCGCAGGGCGGCGAGGCCGAGGAGGAGGGGGATGGCGAGGCCGAGCCAGGGGAGGAACGTCTCCAGCAGGCTGCCGGGGTGGCCGACGGTGTTGGGGACGAGGGAGGGGAAGGCGAGGAGGGTGGCGAGGAGGAGGGAGAGGGTGGGGATCGGGGGGATGCGGGGGATCCGGAACCGGGGGGTTCGAGGGGGCCCGGGGGATGTGCCGGTGTCCGTCTGCGTCATGGGCCGTCCCCGTTTCGTTCGCGGCAGCCGCCATGGGTGGTGCGCCGGCACGTTACGACGACGTCGGGACCTGCGGGTTCGGTTCCGCCGGTACGGGGCTGCGGTTCGGGCTCGCTGTCGGGGTGGGGTCAGCGGGTTGTGAGGTGGGTGCGGTACCAGGGGGCTGAGGGGGGGAGGAAGGAGAGGGGGGTGTCGGCGGGGGGGACCTTGGTCAAGTGCCAGATGGGGGTGCTTTGTTGGTGGTAGTCGCGGGCCAGTAGGCGGAACTGGCGTTCCGTCACGCGGCCCGGGTGGGTGTGGAGGGCCGCGATGCAGCGGTCCCACGGCCAGTCCTCTTCCACCGCGGGCACGATGCCGTGGGCGGCCAGTGCCGCCATCAGGTCGCCGATCCTCACCGGGGCGGGGTGGCTCGCGTGGTGGATCCCGGCGGGGACGGGTTCCGTGGAGGTCGCCAGGGCGTCGATCAGGCGGGCCAACTCCGTGACGCCGACCACGGACAGCAGCGCGCGGCCGCCGTCCCAGCGGGCCGGGACCCGGGTGACCAGCTCGGCCAGGGCCGGGACCACCCAGCGGTCACCGGTGCCGAGGACCAGGCCCGGCCGCAGGACGACGCCGCCGGCGGCCAGCACCGGGGCCTCCGCCGCCAGCCGGGTGCGGCTCGCGGTGGACGCGGGGTCGGGGACGATCCCGTCGACCCCGATGCCCCGGTGTGGCCGGTTCCCGTAGACGGCGGCGGTCGAGAGGTGGACGACGCGCTCCACACCCGCCCGCGCGGCCTCCGCCAACAGGGCCGCGCTGCCGGCGACGTTGACCGCGTGGCACCGCTCCTCGTCCCGCCCGATGTACGAGGCCAGGTGCACCAGCGCGACCGCGCCCTCGCAGACCCCCCGCAGCGATTCGGGGTCGGTCAGGTCCGCGCGCACCCACTCCACGCCGTCGCGGTCCGCGCCCGGGGTGCGCGCGAGGGCACGTACGCGGACACCGGAACGGCGGGCCAAGGCCTCCAGCGCGACAGAGCCGATGAAACCGGTGGCTCCCGTCAGGACGATCACCTTGGGCACACCGGATATCTGCATACGGGCGATTTTATCGGCGTGGACGGCTGGGCCTATTCGCGGGGGTGTTCAACTGGCTTGTCAGGTCAGGGAGTTGGGGTGCGGTGTTCAACCGCGGCGCGGTGGCGGTTGAACACGTTGACCCGCGGCGGGAGGCCCGGGCATTCTTCTGCCATCGCCGGGGAAAACCCCGGCGGGAATGACCAGGCAGATGGGAAGTGAATCTCATGGAGAACGTCGACTTCGACGACATCGAGTTCATCGAGACCGCCGAGGAGCTCCTCGCGACCTCGTACTACAAGAACATCCAGTAATTGTTCTTGCAGTAATGCCTGCGTGAAGGGCGGCGTCGATTCGGACGCCGCCCCTTCGCGATTTTCCGAGGGAGATTTGGATGGCTGCGATGAATGAAGCAGAAGTGGTGTGGGAAGAGCGCGTGGGCGCGCTCTGGGAGCAACTGGACGAACACAAGGAAGAGGACTTCCTCGCCGCGGTGGAGGCCCTTGCCGGGGAGTTGCCGGACGGGGACCCGCGGGGGCCGTTCGAACGTGCCTGCGCGTACGACTCGACCGGCCACAGCGACCTGGCCGCCCCGCTCTACCGCGAGGCGCTCGCCGCCGGGCTGAGCGGGGTGCGGCGCCGGCGTGCCGTCATCCAGATGGCCAGTTCGATCCGCAACCTCGGCCGGGCCGCCGAGAGCGCAGGCCTGCTGGAGGCGGAACGAGCCGCAGGTACGGACCTGCTCGACGACGCCGTGACCGGGTTCCTCGCGCTGGCGCTGGCCGACACCGGGCGGGAGCGCGAGGCGCTCTCGCTCGCCCTCGTCGCGCTCGCCAAGCACCTCCCGCGCTACAACCGCTCGCTCGCCAACTATGCCCGTGAGCTGGTCGACCCGAACGCCTGAGGGAGCCGGGCCGGCCGCCCGGCCCGCCGCAGCCGCTCCACCGCAGCCGCTCCGCCGCGCGGCCCTGACCACACGTCGGGGCCGCTTTTCCTTTGCCCGGCCGTTCAACGGCGTTCAACCGCGTTGCCGTGCAGTTGAACGCCGTTGACCCGTTTCCCGGGTGCGGGCATTCTCATTTCAGCGGCCGGGAAAACCCGGGCGGTGAGAAAAGAAGATACGAAGGGGAGTGAATCTCATGGAGAACGTTGACTTCGACGACATCGAGTTCATCGAGACGGCCGAGGAGCTGCTCGCCACCTCCTACTACAAGAACATCCAGTAATTGTTCTTGAAGTAGTGCTGTGGCGGAGGGCGGCGCCGGAAGGCGCCGCCCCTCACCGCGGCCCGATCATTTTCGAGGAGCTCGGCATGGCGGACTACGCATTCGCGGATCTGGTGGGGGACGAACAGGTCTTCTTCACCGAATACTTCAACAAGAAGCCCATGCTGCGGAAGAGCGCCGTGCCGGGAGACCCGCGCGACATCCTCTCGCACCGCAAGCTGGACCAGCTGGTCAACCTGGAGGTCGTCCGGCCGCCCTACATCAAGGTCAACCTCAAGGGCAACGGCGTCCCCGAGCAGGGTTACACCCGCAACGTGGTCGTCCAGGGCCAGACCATCACCGACGTCGTCGACCCCGAGAAGATCTACGAGCTGTTCCGGGCCGGCGCGACCGTCACCTGGTGCTCGCTCAACCAGATCGTCCCGGAACTGCGCGACTTCACCCGCGTCATCAGCGAGCGCATGGCGGTGCGCACCGACTCGGTGGCGTTCCTGACGCCCACCGGCAAGAAGGGGTACCCGCCCCACCACGACCCGGTCGACCTCTTCATCGTCCAGCTCGAGGGCACCAAGCACTGGAAGCTGTGGAACCCGCCGGCCGAGCGCCTCGGGGACAACGCCCAGTACACCCTCGAAGGACTGGGGGAGCCGGACATCGAGGTCTCGCTGCAGCCCGGCGACGTCCTCTACCTCCCCTACGGCACTCCGCACGCCGCGGCCGCCGAGGGCAAGGCCTCGCTGCACCTGTCCGTCATGATGCGCCCGCGCATGTGGAAGGACCTGCTGCGCCAGACCGTCGAGGAGCTCATCGCCGCCGACGAGTTCAACGCGTACCCCTACATCGGGGAACTGCGCTCGTCCGAGGCGGAGTCCGGCTTCACCGAGAAGATCGCCGCGCTCGCCGCGCGGCTGCAGACGGTGGCCGCCGACAGCGAGGCCGCCGTGGCCGAGCTGGACCGCCTCGCGGACCTCGGCCGGCACATGGAGGGCAGCTCCGAGGGCCGCACCTTCCAGTCCATCGCGGACATGGACGAGCTCGGCCCGGACGCCCGCTTGCGGCGCGGCAGCGCACCCCTGGAATTCGGCGTCAGCGACAACGGCCGGACCCAGATGACCGTCAACGGTCACAAGATCGCGGTACCCACACCGATCGCCGAAACCCTGGCCGCGCTCGGCCCGGACGCGTCGATCGCGGCGTCCCTCATCTTCCCCGGAGTGGACGCGCTCCGTTCGACGAAGGCCGCGCAAGGACTCACCCGCCTGGGTGTGTTCGAACTGGCCGCGGCCGGCTGACGAGCTGCCGGTACCGGACCTGACCCGTCGCGGACCACCGGACCATCCCCCCGGTGGTCCGCGACGGGCGTCCCCGTGCACGACTGGAGGCAAGACGGTGGAGACGTACTCCTTCGAGGATTTCGTCGGCGACCGGGACGTGTTCCTCGCCGAGCATTTCAACAAGAAGCCGCTGCTGCGCAAAGGGGCACTGGCGGGCCGGCTCGACGGCCTCCCCTCCGTGCGGCAGCTCGACGACGTACTGGCCCTGGAGACGACTCCGCCCTCCTACCTCCGGGTGACCAAGGGCGGCAAAGGCGTGCCCAGCGGCGCCTACACGCGGACCGTGGCGCGCGGAGCCGCGCTCGCCGAGGCCGTCAGCCCGGAGAAGGTGTACGAACTGTTCCGCTCGGGCGGCACCGTCACCTGGAACTCCCTGCACCACGTGCTGCCCTCGGCCCGCCGGCTGCTCGCGCCCTTCACCGACACCTTCGCCTGCGAGGGCGAGGTGGTCCTCTTCGTCACGCCCGCGCGAAACGACGGCTTCGCCCCGCACCACGACTCGATCGACGTGTACGTCGTCCAGGTCGACGGGACCAAGACCTGGCGGGTGTGGGCCACCCCGGAAATCCGCCGGGGCGACGAGGGCTCGTACACGCCCGAGGAGCTCGGCGAGCCCGTCATCGAGGTGACGCTGGCCCCCGGCGACGTGCTGTACGTGCCGCACGGCACCCCGCACGCGGCCGCCGCGAAGAGCGGGCTCTCGCTGCACCTGTCCGTCGGGATCGAACCGAGGCGCTGGCGCGACCTGCTGAAGGACACCGTCGCCGCGGTGGTCGAGGACGAGGAGTTCCACGGGTTCCCGTACCTCGCCGACGGCGAGGGCGGGGCCGGGGGCGCCGGGGAAGCCGCGGCCGCCGCCGGGCTGAGCCGGCAGATCGAACTCCTCCGGGACCGGCTCGCCCACCTGGAGCCCGTCGCGGAGGCCAAGCGGCTCGCGCGGGTGGGCCGCGAGCGGTCCGGAGCCGGCCGCACCCGGGAGTTCGCCCGGCTGCACGCCGTCGACGCGCTGACCACCGACTCGCTGGTGCGGCGCAGCGCCGCCCCCGTGGAGATCGGGGACAGCGACGGGACGAAGACCGGCATCCGGGTGGGCGGCCACCGGCTCGCCGTGCCCGACGCCGTCGCCCGGTCGCTGCGCGAGCTCGACGGGGGGCGCCCGGTCACCACCTCCGAGTTCTTCCCGGGCGTGGACCCGGCCCGCTCCCTGAGCGCGGCCCGGGGGCTGGCCCGGATCGGGGTCCTCGAAGCCGCCGAGCACGCCGTGTTCCCCGTACCGGACGCGAACGGTGAGCCCCGGAACAGCCGGCAGAAGACCCCGGACAGCACCCCACACACCGCCAACCACACCGACGACCAGGGGAAGTGAGCCACGAGATGGCCATCGACACCCGAACTCCGGCCACCACCGAGGCCTCGCCGCCCCCCTCCCGGCGGGCCTGGCGCGAGGTGTACATCCTCGCCGGGATGCGCGGCCTGTCCTTCGCGGGCGACATCGCCGCCGAGACGGCCATCGCCCTCCAGCTCCAGGCCCAGGGCGCCGGCTCCTACGCCGTCATGGCGCTGCTGCTGTCCGCGACCGTCCCGCCCGTCCTGCTGTCGCCGCTGACCGGCCGGTTCGCCGACCGCTTCGACAGCCGCAACCTCATCGTGGTCGTCGGCGCGCTGCAGGCCCTGATCTGCGTGGCCATGACCATCTGGACCTCCCCGGTGGTCCTCATCGGGCTCTCCGCGCTGCTGTCCTCCGGACTCGCCTTCACCCACCCGGTGTTCGGCGCCCTGCCCAGCGCGATCGTCGGCAAGGAGAACGTGCCGCGCGCCTCGTCGATCTCACAGACCACCGCCATGGCGGGCATGGTCGCCGCCCCCGGCATCGCCGGCATCCTCATCGGCCGCTTCGGGATCTCCATCCCGCTGCTGATCGACGCGCTGAGCTTCGCGGCGGTCGTCGTCGGCGGGCTGCTGATCAAGACGCGGCTGCACAAGGACCGAGGCGCCGCGAAGGCCGCCGCCGGGGACGGTGACGAGCCCGCGAAGGCCCCGTACAAGGTGACGTCCGACCGCTTCCTGACCGCCGTGCTCATCCTCAGCGGCGCCGTGATGGCGGCCGCGAGCATCATCAACGTCCTCATCGTCTTCTACGTCCGCGAGGACTTCGGCGCCTCCGAGGAGACCTTCGGCCTGATCATGTCGGCCTGGATGCTCGGCCTGATCCCCGGCGGGATGCTCGTGCGCCGCGCGAAGAACCTGCGCCACGAGACCGTCCTGATCGGCACGTTCCTGTGCATCGCCGTGGCCATCCTCGGCACCGGCCTCGCCCCGGGCGTCTGGTGGATCGTCCCCTTCTACGTCCTCGGCGGCATCGGCAACGGCGCCCAGGCCACGGTGACGCACATCCTGCTCAACGTCCGGGTCCCCGACACCCACCGCGGCCGCGCCTTCGCCGCGCTGGGCGCCGTCTCCAACACCGGGCCCGCCATCGGCTACGTGGTCGGCGGCGCGGCGGTGAGCCTGATGGCCCCGCGCTACGGGTTCCTCGCCGCCGGGGTGTTCTGCCTGATCGCGCTGGGCCTCTTCAGCGGCCGGGTCCTGAAGTCGGCCGACGCCGACCGCGCAGAGGCGACCCGTGCCGACGCCGACCGCACCGAGGCGGACCTCAAGGCGGAGGCCGTCTGATGACGGTGGTCTCGGAACCGGCCGCGGGCGCCCCCGCCCTCCCGGACGACGTGGAACTCGACCTCTCCGCAAGGCCCCAGGACGACTTCTACCGGTTCGTGAACGGGCACTGGACGGACCACCACGTCCTGCCCGCCCACCGGGCCGAGGCCACCACCCTGACCCTCCTGTCCGACCGGGCGGAGGCCGACGCGGAGGCGGTGATCCTGCGCGCGGCCGCCCGTGCCGGGACCGGCGCCGACGTGGCCGGCCGACGCATCGCCGACCTGTACGCGAGCTTCATGGACGAGGACCGCATCGAGGAGCTCGGCGCCGCCGGGGCCTTCGCCGCCGACCTCGACACGGTCCGTGCGGCTGCCACCCCGGCCGAACTCGCCGCCGTACTGGGCCGGTTGCAGGCCCAGGGCATCGGCGGTGCGGTGGACTTCACGGTCGCCGTGGACACCGCCGACGCCGACGGGTACGTCCTGGTCCTCTCGCAGGCCGGGCTCGGCCTGCCCGCCGCGGCCTACGGGGACGGCCAGGACGGCGGCGAGCTGCGCGGGCGCTACCTCGGCCACCTCGCGGTGATGTGGGCGCACGCGGGACTCCCCGAGCCCGCCCGCTCGGCCGCCTCGGTCCTGGCCATGGAGACCGGGCTCGCCGCCCGGCACACCCCGGCCCGGCCGGGCGCGCCGGCGCGGCCGCTGTCGCTGACCGCCGCCGAACTGGCCGGCCGGCCGGGCGGGTTCCCCTGGGGGGCGTGGCTGGCCGCGCTGGGCGACGTACCGCGGGAGGCGACCGTACGGCTGCGCCAGCCCGGTCTCCCCGACGCGCTGGACGCGTGGTGGACCGGGCACACGCTGGACGAGCTCAAGCGGTGGGTGTGCTGGCGGTACGTGCACGAGATGGTGCCCTTCGGGCCGCGCCAGGTCTTCGCCGACAACTTCGCCTTCTACGGGCAGCTGCTCAACGGGTTCACCGAGCCGAGGCCGCGCCGCATCCGGGCCGTCTCCTTCGTCGAGACCTTCGCCGGCGAGGCGGTGGGCGAGCGGTACGTCGCCGAACACCTGGCCCCGGGCACCGCGGCGGCCGTGCGCGAGCTGGCCGCGGAGCTGACGGCCGCCTACCGGCGGCGCCTGGGGCGGGCCGACTGGATGTCGGAGCCGACCCGGGCGGCGGCCCTGGCCAAGCTCGACGCGATGGTGTTCGAGATCGGCTCCCCGCGCGGGGGCGCGAGCGGCGCCGGTCCGGACCGGGAGTCCTTCGACCCGGCCGACCTGGTCGGCAACGTCAAGCGCGGGCGGGCCCGGCACATCGCCGGGGAACTGGCCCGTCTCGGCGGCCCCGTCGACCGCTCCGAGTGGAAGATCCACCCGCACCAGGTGACCGCGTACTACCGGCACGGGCTCAACCAGGTCGTCGTCCCCGCCGGGCTGCTCCAGCCGCCGGTCTTCGACCCGGCGGGCGATCCGGCGCGCAACTTCGCGGTGCTCGGCGCGATCATCGGCCACGAGATGTCGCACGCCTTCGACAGCCGGGGCTCGCGCTACGACGGGCAGGGTCGGCTGCGCGACTGGTGGGCGCCGGCGGACCGGGCCGAATTCACCCGGCGGACCGCGCTGCTGGTCGCGCAGTACGACGGCTACGAGCCGGCCGCCCTGCCCGGCCGGCGGGTCAGCGGCGCGCGCACGGTCGGCGAGAACATGGCCGACATCGCCGGGGTCACCGTCGCGCTCGACGCGTTCGCCGCGCATGCGCCGGCCGCGCGGGAGACCCGGGCACACGAGGGCGCCGTGTACGGCGGCCGTGCGCACGCAGGCCCGCTCGACCCGGCCCGGACCAGGTCGTTCTTCCTGCACTGGGCCACGATGTGGCGGGCCCGGACCACGCCCGCCCGGCTCGCCGAGCGGCTCGCGTCGACCCGCCACCCGCACCCGCCCGCCGAGTTGCGGTGCAACGGAGTGCTCGCCAATGTCGAGGCCTTCTACGAGGCGTTCGGCGTGAGCCCCGGCGACGCGCTGTTCCTCGACCCCGCTTCCCGCTTCTCCCTTCTGTGAGGCCCTGCCATGCTTCCTGCTGACATCGAGCTGCTGCCCGTGCTCGGGCCGCCCGCCCTCTCGCCCGACGGCCGCCACGTCGTCTTCGAGGTCACCCGCCCCGTTCTGGAGGCGGACGACTACACCACCGAGCTGCTGATCGCGGACACCAGCGGGGCGAGCGCGCCGCGCCGCCTGACCCAGGGCGCCTACGACGGCTGCCCGGCCTTCTCGCCCGACGGCCGCTTCCTCGCCTTCCAGCGCCCGGGCGCGCACGGCCGGGCGCAGATCCACCTCCTCCCGATGGACGGCGGCGGCGAGGCCTTCCCGGTCACCGACCACCCGATGGGCGCGGGCCAGCCCGTGTGGAGCCCCGACTCCACGCGGATCGCCTACACCAGCCGGATCCCCGAAGCGGGCCGCTACCAGGGCCCGGCCGAGGCGGAGGCGCCGCGCCGGATCACCACGCTGCTCTACCAGATGGACGGTTTCGGCTACACCGCCGACCGGCCCCGCCAGGTCTTCGTCACGGACCCGTTCGACCCGGCGGCGCCCGCCGTCCAGGTCACGGAGGGCCCGTACGACCACATGGACCTGGCGTGGAACCCGGCGGGCGACCAGCTGGTCTTCGTCTGCGCCCGGCACGAGGAGGCGGGCGACGACTCCCGCAACGACATCTGGGCGGCGGCCCCCGACGGCAGCGGCCTGCGGCCCCTGACGCACGGCGGGATGTACCTGTTCACCCCGCGCTTCGCCGCCGACGGCGCGTCCGTGGTCTTCGTCGGCTCCGAGCTCGACAAGTTCAACCACTCCTGCGCGACCTCCACCTACGGCCTGTGGACGGTTCCGGTCAGCGCCCCCGGCGTCCTGCTGCCCGCCGCCGACGGCTCCTGCGCCCCGCGCCGCCTGACGGGCGGCTCCCACCACCTCAGCTTCGCCAGCCAGATGATCCGCCCGGCCGCCGACGGCGTGTACTTCGCGGGCGACCGGCGCGGCGAGGTCAACCTGGTCCTCGTCCCCTACGACGGCTCCGAGCCCGCGCCGGTCATCACCGGCCCGCGCCAGGTCAACGGCTACGCGGTCGCCGAGACCCCGGCGGGCCCCGTCATCGCGGCCGTGGTGACCAGCGCCGCGAGCGCCGGCGACCTGGTGGTGCTCAGCGGCGGCACCGAGCGGACGCTGACCTCCTACGGACGCGAACTGACCGAGCGCGCCGAGCTGCTGCCGATGCGCGAGTTCACCGCGACGGCGCCCGACGGCTACGAGCTGCAGGGCTGGGTGGTGCGCCCCGAGGGCCCCGGACCGCACCCGGTGATCTTCCAGGTCAAGGGCGGCCCCTTCACCCAATGGGGCTACACCCTCAACGGGCCGGCCGCCTTCGACGAGGCGCAGGTGTACGCGAGGGCCGGCTACGCGGTGGTCCTCGGCAACCCGCGCGGCACCTCCGGATACGGCGCCGAGCACGGGTCCCACGTCCAGGGCGACCTGCCGGGCCGGTCGGCCGTCGACCTCCTCGCCCTGCTGGACGCCGCGCTGGACCTGCCCGAACTGGACGCGAAGCGCGTCGGGGTGATGGGCGGCTCCTTCGGCGGCTACATGGCGGCGTGGTTCAACGCCCACCACGGAGACCGCTTCAAGGCGATGATCGGCGAGCGCGGGCTGTACGCGATCGACAGCTACGCGGCCACCAGCGACGACGGCGTCGACCTCGCAGTCGCGCTGTACGGGGCGGACCGCGACGGCTGGGCGCGCCAGTCCCCGCTGACGTACGCGGACCGGATGACCACACCGATGCTGATCATCCAGTCCGAGGAGGACCGGCACTGTCCGCCGGAGCAGGCGCAGCGCCTGTTCACCGAGCTGCGCATGCGCGGGGTCCCCGCCGAGATGCTCCTCTTCCCCGGCGAGGGGCACGACATGTCCCGCTCCGGGCTCCCCAGCCACCGCCTCGCCCGCTTCGCGGCGGTACTGGAGTGGTGGGGGCGGCACTTGTGAGCGGCGTCGTCGACCTGGCCGTACTCGAAGACCTCCGAACGGACCGGAAGGACACTGTCATGACCAGCACGCTCGCCCAGCGGGCCGGCGGCCTGCGCGCGGACATCGACGGGGACCGGCTGCTGCGGCGCATCGCCCGCCTCGGCCGGATCGGCCTCGACCCCGAGACGGGCGGGATCACCCGCGAGGGCTTCGGCGCGGCCGACCGCGAGGCCCGCGCCTACCTGATGGACGAGGCGCGCGACGCGGGCCTCGTACCGTCCGTGGACGCGGCGGGCAACATCGTCATCCGGCCGCGCCACACCTCGTACGGCGAGGGGCGCCAGGCCCTGATGATGGGCTCGCACCTCGACACCGTCGTCAACGCGGGCCGCCTCGACGGCGCGTACGGGGTCCTCGCCGCGCTGGAGGTCCTGCAGACCTTCGAGGAGTGCGGGATCGAATCCCCCTACGAGCCCGTCGCCGTGGCCTTCGCCAACGAGGAGGGCGCGCTCTTCCCGCAGCCCTTCTGGGGCTCGATGGCGATCGCCGGACGCCTCGCCGGGCTGCCGCGCGAGCCCCGCGACCACCAGGGGCGCCGGCTGCGCGAGGAGCTGCGGCTGGCCGGTGGCGACCTCGACGCGCTGGGCAGCGCCTGCTGGCCGCACGGATCGGTCGCCGCCTACCTCGAACTGCACGTGGAGCAGGGGCCGGTGCTGGAACGCAGCGGCCGCCGGATCGGCGTCGTCGACGCGATCACCGGCCGCACGGTGCTGACCCTGGAGGTGCGCGGCGCCGCCGGGCACTCCGGGACCAGCCCGATGAAGGGCAGGCGCGACGCGATGGCCGCGGCGGCCCGGGTGGTGCTGGCGGCCGAGCACATCGCCGGCGAGCGCGGGCTGTGCCGGGTGGCGACGGTGGGCCGGATCGACCCCCACCCGAACACCCCCAACACGATCGCCGGATCGGTACGGATGACCGTGGACCTGCGGGACACGGACGTGTGGAAGGCCGCGGCCGCCGAGGAGACCCTGCGGCGGATGCTCGACGCGATCGCGGAGAGCACCGGCACCGAGATCGAGGTGGTCGCCGAGACCCGCTCCGACCCGGTCTCCACGAGCGAGGTGCTGCGCGCCGCGATCGAGCGGAGCGCGGACGAACTGGGCCTGGCGCACGAGGTGCTGCCCAGCGGCGCCGGACACGACGCGCAGATGGTCGCGGACATCGCGCCCATCGGCATGATCTTCGTGCCGAGCCTGGGCGGCATCAGCCACGTGCCCGAGGAGGACACGGCCCCCGAGGACCTCGTCGCCGGGGCCCGCGTGCTCTTCCGTACGGCGCTGCGCACCATCGGGATCGGCCCGCAGGATCGGGCGCAGTCCCGGCCGCAGTCGCGGCCTTCCAACGAGCTCAATACCACCGGGAGTTGAGGAGTCATGGAGACGCTGGTCAGGAAGAGCGAACGCATCGCGGTGTTCTGCGGTGCCAGGCCCGGGGTCCGTCAGGACCACGTGGACTTCGCGCACGGCTTCGGCCGGGCGCTCGCCGGGCGCGGCCTGGACCTGGTCTACGGCGCTGGCGGGGTCGGGGTCATGGGCGCCGTCGCGGACGGGGTGCTGAGCGGGGGAGGGGCGGTGACCGGAGTGGTGCCGCGCGCGCTGCACGAGCGGGAGCGGGCCGACCGGGCGCGCGGCGCCATCTTCGTCGTGCGGTCCATGCACGAGCGCAAGGCGCTCATGTACCGGCTGTCCAACGGCTTCGCCGTACTGCCCGGCGGGATCGGGACGCTGGACGAGCTGATGGAGGTGGCCACGTGGAACCAGCTCTCCCTGATGGAGAAGCCGATCGTGGTGGTCAACCACGCCGGCTTCTACGACCCGATGCTCGCGATGCTCGACCACCTCGTGTCCGAGGGGTTCCTGACCGCGGCGGAGCGCCGGATGATCCGGTGCGCCGACAGCGCCGAAGAGGCGCTGGACCTGCTGGGCGCACCCTGGGTGCTGGCCGCGGCATGAGGCGCCGGGCCGGCCGCGGCGCCCCCGGGCTATTCGGGGCCGGTCGGCAGGTAACCGCGCTGCACCGCGTGGACCCCGGCCTGGAAGCGGCTCTGGGCGCCGAGGTAGGCCATCAGCCCGGCGGCGATGCGCCGGGCGGTACGCGGCGACACCCCCAGGCGGTGGGCGATGGTCTCGTCCGTGCAGCCCTGCGCGAGCAGCTTCAGCGCCTCGGCCTGCTGGCGGGTGAGCTCGCCGGGGTCCGGTCTGGCCTGGGTGTCGAGGCATTCCCCGGACTGCCAGACGCTCTCGAAGAGCGTGTACAAGGTGGCCACCATCCCCTGGGAGGTGACCTCGACCGCGCCGGCCGCCGTGTTGCCGGTGTCCGCCGCGATGATCGCCGACGTGCGGTCGTAGATGATCATCCGGTTGGGGAGCGAGGGGACGGTACGGACCTGCGAGCCCTGCGCGACGAGCCAGCGCGCGTACTCCATGGTGTGCGGACAGCCGCGGATGGAGTCGAGGTAGACCGTGCGCATCTGCACGCCGCGCATGAGCAGCTGCTGGTTGAGCGGTCTGGAGGCGTTCATGTTCTCCGCGGTCTGGGGGCCGCCGGGCGCGAAGGCCAGGAGCTCCTGGGTGACCTGGCCGCGCAGGTTGGCGAGGTGGTCGCGGATGGAGTCGAGCCCGTCGAGGTAGCGCACCCCCGGGTCGACGGCGCTGCCGGCGCCCCGGCCGTCGTACTCCAGGATGAGCTGCGCGGCCGCCGCCCGGCTCGCCTCCAGCCGCTGCTGGCGGCTGGCGAGGTCCGCCTGCTGGCGGGCGAGCAGGATCTCCATGCCGACGTGCGGGCTGACCGCGTGCAGCGGGGCGCCGACCTCGGTGGAGGCGCGCACGAGCGCCATCTCGCTGAGCCGGTCCAGAGCGGAGCGGACCGCTTCCGGCGTCAGGTCGAGCTGACGACTCAGATCCGCGATGTCCCGGGGTTTGGCGAGAATTCCCCGGTAGACGGATTCGGCGACTGCGTCGAGGCCGAGGAGATCAAGCATCGATGGCAACTCCGGTTCAGAGCCCGGATCCCATGGGGGTTCCAGGCGCTGGTGGGGGCACTGGGCTGCGTAATTGCCCTGACGGTACGGGTCGGACGCACCCTCGGCAAGACACCATCCGCAATCTCTCGGACCGCCTTTCCTACGGCATTTTCCTGACTCTCGATTTCGGAAAGACTCTTCCACTACGGAGCCGGACTCCCTCCCATGTATCTCGTTCACGTCCACCTGCGGCCCCCGCGCTCCGGCGTCCGGCTGCCCGCGCCGACGGCGGCGGCCATCTCCCGCTGCGCGGCGGGGCGCGACGGGCTGGTCCATGTCAGCGTCCACCCGGACCCCGAAGCGGCCCCCGTGGTCGGGCTGTACGTACGGGCTCCGTCGCTGGCCGCGGCGGAAGCGGCCGCCCGGCGGCTGTGGCTGCACGCCGCCTCGGCGCACGCCGTGCTGGGGGAGTGGCAGCTGGAGCGGGCCGAGGTACCGCTGCTGCCGGGAAGCGACCCGTGGAGCACGATCTGACGCCGAGCACGGGTTGATGCCGAGCACGATCCGACGCCGCCCGCAGGCGAATGGCGAGCTGTTTGCCGGGAGCTGACGCTTCCTTGGGTGAAGCTGGACTGTGTATGCCAAGGCCGGATTGCCCGTCCCGGCGCCCCTTTCCCCGCCGACCGCGCCGGCAGCAGACTCCTGCCTGTCAGCGAAACACAAGGCCGGCTGAAAAGGCGGAAACCATATGTCTTTCGAAAACTCCCGCAGAACCGTCCGGGGCACGGTCCTCGCCGGAATTCTCGCCGCCTGCACCGCCTTCGGAGCGGCCGCCGCACACGCCGACACCACCCCCGTGACCAGCCCGCCCGCCGCCACCGTCCAGAACACGCCCGGTCAGACCGGGCTGGACGACCTCGGCTGGCAGTGACCACGCCCCCTCATCCGCACCCGCTCACCGAGGGGAAGACGATGGACGCAGAAAGCGCCGACCACCTGATCAGATTCCGCGACCGGGGATATCTCGACCAGCCCGTGGAAAGCGTGGCAACGGACCGGATCACGGCGGGATTCTCGCCCCGCACTGGCGGCGAGGACGGGGAGTACGCGAAGACCCTCGCGGAAGCCGAAGGCGAATTGCCGCCCATCCTGGTCCACCGGCCGACCATGCGCGTGATCGACGGCGCCCACCGGCTCCGCGCCGCCGCGCTCCGCGGCGAAACCCACATCCGCGTACGGTACTTCGACGGCGAGCGGAGCGAGGCGGAGCTCCTGGCGGTCGCGGCCAACGTCACCCACGGGCGGCCCCTGACCGCCGCCGACCGGACCGCCGCCGCGGGACGCGTCTTCGCCTCCCACCCCCGCTGGTCGGACCGCGCGGTCGCGGCCGTCACCGGACTCTCCGCCCGGAAGATCTCCCAACTGCGCAAGGGCACTGCCGCGGCCGAGACCGGCCACCGCGTCGGCCGCGACGGACGGGCCCGCCCCGTCGACCCCTCCCGCGCCCGCGAACTGGCCGGCGAACTCCTGCGCAGCAACCCCGGCGCCTCGCTGCGCCGGATCGCCGCCGAGGCCGGGCTGTCCCCGGCGACCGTGGCCGACGTACGCGACCGGATCCGGCGCGGGGAGGACCCCGTACCGGCCCGGCGCGGCGACACCGCGCCCGCCGACCGCCGTCGCGCCGCGTCCCCTTCTTCCGCGTCCCCTTCTTCCGCGTCCCCTTCTTCCTCTTCTCCATCGGCTTCCTCACCGGCCGCCGACCCGATCTCGCTCGCCGCCCGGCGCGGCTCCGCCCCGCGCAGGCCGGTCGCCGATCCGCAACCCGCCCCCGACCGGCTGCTGCGCATCTTCGAATCGCTGCGCCGGGACCCGTCCCTGCGGCTGAGCGAGTCCGGGCGCGACGTGCTGCGGATGCTCGGCGCCTGCGCGCTGGTCGCCCAGGACCGGGAGAAGATCGCGGCGAGCCTGCCGAGGCACTGCAAGGAACCGATGGCCCAGCTCGTCCAGGGCTACGCGGGTCTGTGGCGGCTGCTGGCCGACGAACTGGCCTGCGCGGAGGCGGCGGAGGCCTCGTGAGCACGGAAGTCGGCTGAAGGACGGAGCGCGGGCGCCCTACAGTGGCGCCCGCCCACCCGGCCCGCCCCGCCTCCTACGGCACGCAGCAGCAAGGAAGACGCACATGTGGGACATCATCAGGCTCACGGCCGCACGGATCGCCGAGAAGATCGCCGCCGGGGAACTCACGGCCGTCGAGGTCACCGAGGCCCATCTGGCCCGCATCGAGGCGACCGACGAGAAGGTCCACGCCTTCCTGCACGTCGACCGCGAGGGTGCGCTTGCCCAGGCGCGCGCCGTCGACGCCCAGCGCGGGCGCGGTGAGAAGCTCGGCCCGCTGGCCGGCGTACCGCTCGCCCTCAAGGACGCCTTCACGACTGTCGGCATCCCCACGACCTGCGGCTCGAAGGTCCTCGAGGGGTGGATCCCGCCCTACGACGCCACCTTGACGCGCAAGCTCAAGGAGGCCGGTGTCGTCATCCTCGGCAAGACCAACATGGACGAGTTCGCCATGGGGTCCTCCACGGAGAACAGCGCCTACGGGCCGACCGGCAACCCCTGGGACCTGAACCGGGTCCCCGGCGGCTCCGGCGGCGGCTCCGCGGCCGCGCTCGCCGCGTTCCAGGCGCCGCTCGCCGTCGGCACGGACACCGGCGGCTCGATCCGGCAGCCCGCCGCGCTCACCGGCACCGTCGGGGTGAAGCCGACGTACGGAGGAGTCTCCCGCTACGGGCTGATCGCGTACTCCTCCTCCCTCGACCAGGGCGGTCCGTGCGCCCGTACGGTCCTGGACACGGCGCTCCTGCACGAGGTGATCGCCGGGCACGACCCGCTCGATTCCACCTCGATCGACGTCCCCGTCCCGCCGGTCGTCGAGGCGGCCCGGTCCGGATCGGTCGAGGGCATGCGGGTCGGTATCGTCAAGCAGTTCGCCGGCGAGGGCTACCAAGATGGCGTGATCTTGAGGTTCGAGGAGTCGGTGGAGCTGCTGAAGGAGCTCGGCGCCGAGATCGTGGAGCTGGACTGCCCGTCCTTCGACCTGGCGATGGCCGCCTACTACCTGATCGCACCGTCGGAGGCCTCCTCGAACCTGGCCCGCTTCGACGCCATGCGCTACGGGCTTCGTGTCGGCGACGACACCGCCCTGTCCGCGCAGGAGGTGACCGCGCTGACCCGCGAGGCCGGTTTCGGCCCGGAGGTCAAGCGCCGGATCATCCTCGGTACCTACGCGCTCAGCTCCGGCTACTACGACGCGTACTACGGCTCCGCCCAGAAGGTCCGCACGCTCATCATGCGGGACTTCGACCGGGCGTTCGCCGAGGTGGACGTGATCGTCTCCCCGACGATGCCGACCACCGCCTTCCCGATCGGCGAGCGGGTCGACGACCCCCTCGCCATGTACCTCGCGGACCTGTGCACCATCCCGACCAACCTGGCCGGCAACTCCGCCATGTCGCTGCCCTGCGGCCTGGCTCCGGAGGACGGTCTCCCGGTCGGACTGCAGATCATCGCCCCGGCCACGAAGGACGACCGGCTCTACAGGGTCGGCGCCGCCGTCGAGGCGGCCTTCGTACGGCGCTGGGGCCGCCCGCTGCTCGACGAGGCCCCGTCACTCGGCTGACCCACCAGGAGGATGCCCGCCATGACCGTCATGACCACCGCACACGTACGCCAGATCGAGGCCCTGCTCTCCCACGACATCTCCGGTGTCGTCGACGCGGTGGTGACCACCTCCCGCGACGACGCCGGGGCGGTCGCCTTCCACCTGGTCGTCGGCCCGCCCGACCGCCCGCGCGAGTGCGACCGGATCGAGTTCACCCTCGATCCGGAACACGCCCGCGCGCTGCTCTCAGGCGGGCCCGACCGGCCGGCGCTGGTGCCCTGCAGGGTCGGCGTCGAGTTCGGCTCGGCCCGCTGAGCGCAGTACGTCAGCGGGCGGTCCAGCCGCCGTCCACCGGGACGGTCGCGCCGACGACGAAGGACGCCTGGTCGCTGAGGAGCCACGCGGCCGCGTACGCGATCTCGCGCGGGTCCGCCGTGCGCGGCAGCGGGGCCATGGTGTGCAAGTGCTCCTCCAGGCCCGGGTTCAGGTCGAACCACTGGCCCATCATCTCGCTGCGCGTGGTGCCGGGGGCGATGGCGTTGACCCGGATGCCCTGGGCGGAGTACCCGGCGGCGGCCTTCGTCAGACCGATGATCGCGTGCTTCGACGCGATGTACGGGGCGCCCGCCGGGGTGCCGACCAGGCCCGCGACGCTGCTGTTGTTCACGATCGCCCCGCCGTCCGGCAGCATCGCGGCGATCTCGTGCTTCATGCAGTTCCAGGTGCCGCGGACATTGGTGTCCATGACGGCCTCGAAGTCCGCGTCCGGTGTGAGGTGCAGCGGCTCCGGAACCGTCCCCAGCCCCGCGTTGTTGAAGGCGACGTCCAGACCGCCGAAGAGCTCCACAGCCCGGGCCACCGCACGCTCGACCTCCTCGCCGCGGGACACGTCGGCGACGGCGTAGGCCGCGGTGAAGCCCTGGTCCGTCAACTCGCGGGTGAGCGCGGCCAGTTCCTCCTCGCGTCGGGCGGTGATGAGCACCGACGCCCCGTTCTCGCAGAACACCCGGGCGGCGGCCGCCCCGATGCCGCTGCTCGCGCCGGTGATCAGAGCGCGCTTGCCTGCGAGGAGGCCGGTCTGTTCCTTCATGGTGGAGTCTTTCGTGTGGTGCGGTCCGGCGTCGTCTGCCCGAAGCGGTCGCCCGGGCATTATTGGCCGGAAACCGATGACCTGGGCAGGCCCAGGAGCACGGGAAGCGTGCGGTGGCCGTTCGAGACGAACGAGAACTTGGGCCGCAACTCCTCGCCAGGCACGGCCAGGGCGAGATCGGGGAACCGCTCGAAGAGGGCCGACAGTGCGATGGAGACCTCCATCCGGGCCAGGTTCACGCCGAGGCAGTGGTGGGCTCCGTACCCGAACGACACGTGATCGGCGCGGGTCGCGCGGGTGATGTCGAAGACGTCCGCGTCGGCTCCGTGGTGGAGGGGGTCGCGGCCCGAGCCGGCGAAGCAGATGACGATCGGGTCGCCCTGCGGGATCCGCACGTCGTCGTCGATCTCGATCGTCTCGACGGCGTAGCGCAGGATGCTGTGCGCGCCGGGCGGGTCCACGCGCAGGGACTCGTCGATCACGTCCTCCCACGAGGCCTTCCCGGTGCGCACGAGCGCGAGCTGGTCGGGGTGCGTGAGGAGGGAGGCGACCGCGTTGTCGATGAGGTTCACCGTCGTCTCGTATCCGGCGGTGAAGAGGAGGATGAGATTGTCGAGCAGTTCCTTCTCGCTCATTTCCGCCGAGCCCGAGTCGCGGGCGGCGACGAGTGCCGAGGTCAGGTCGTCTGCGGGGTTCTCCCTCTTGTGCGCCACGACCTCGTTCATGGTCTCGTACATGGCTATGCCGTTCGCCATCGCGTCCTCGGGGGTGATCGAGGTGGCGAAGAAGCCGTCGATGATCCGCTGCAGCGGATCGCGGGCGGAATGCGGAATTCCGAAAAGCTCGCAGACGACGGCGTGCGGCAGTACGTGGGCGAATTCCTTGCGGAGGTCCACGGGAAGGTCCGCCGGAGCCTGTTCCAGGCGGTCCAGCAGGCCGGCCGCTATCTCCTCGACCCGCGGGCGCAGGGCCGCCACGCGGCGCATGGTGAACTCCCCCGCGACGGGCTTGCGCAGGCGGGTGTGCTCCTCGCCGTAGGCGGTGACCATGTTCTGCACCGAGACCCAAATGGCCAGCGGCCACTCCTCGGTGACCTCTCCGTCGATCCACGCCGGCCAGTGCCGGTAGGCGTCCTTCGACACCCGGGGATCGGTGAGCAGACGCTTCACGAGTGCGTAGTCCGTGACCGACCACGCCTCCACTCCACCGGGGAGCACGATCCTCACGGCGCGGCCACGGGAGCGTATTTCCTTGATTTCTCCGTGAATGTCCTGGCCGAGCGGATCGATGACGAACGGGCACTGCCTGCTCACAGGAGTATCCCCCCTACAGCTTCTTCTGGTGTGGAATCGAGCGACGTCACAGGCTGGCATGGCGACGGCTTTCTCGCCACTTAGCTCTCGGACGTCTCGCCGTTTGGATCGTCGGACACCTCTTCCTGTTTTGCTGGAAAGGGGCGGAGATCAGGCGGAAACGGGGATTCCTTCGAGCAGGGCGAGGAAGACCCGCCGGCCGCTCTGGTGGCCCGTGACACTCAAGGAGAGGGTGTTGTCCCTCGCCCGGGTCACCGGCTGCGCCTGGATCAGACAGGGCGAGTTGAACTCCGCGTAGCGGTCGAAGGCCAGGCGGAGCGAGGTGGGGTACAGCCGGGTGCTGCCGGCGACGGCGAAGGCTGCCTGGTGGGTGGCCTCCATGAGGACCATCCCCGGTATGTGGTCGTTGGGGCGCGCGAACAGCGTCGTGTTGGTGGTGTGCGCCCGCAGGGTCCAGCACCGGGGATCCCTGGTGGGAGCCAGCAGGACGTCGCTCGGCTTGGTCCGCCGTACGAGGGCGGGGCGCACCGGTTCGGGCACGGGCAGGAGCGGCCGGGCGTCCGCGAAAGCGCCCCGCATCCGGCGGTAGGCTGCGGGAGAAGTGCACGTCAGACTGCCGTCGCCGGTCGCGACGACCTGGCCGTCCCGGATCAGGGCCATGTGGCAGGTCATTCCGGAGAACCGGGTCCCGCGGCGTCGGATGGCCGAGCAGGTGACGTCGATGTGCACCGGGGAGTCGTCGTCCGCGTCCAGGAGCCCGGGTTCGATCGTGTAGTTCAGGTCGGACATCAGGAAGTGATGGCCGAGCGGGACGCCGAATTCGGCGTGGGATATCAGGATGCCCGCCTGGCGGATGGCCTCCGCGATCAGGGTGGGAGAGCGGAAACCGTGCAGCGCGGTATGGAACGGGTGGTTTTCAGGCCAGCGCAGCGTGACGGTGAAACGGTCGGTTCCGGTGCGTTCCCAGCTCGACAGGAACACTTCTGAGGTTGCGGGACGGTGCACAAGCCAGTTGGGCACCCCTGAAGGCCTTGTTTCTGCGACCCTGGCTGGCTGTCTTTGGGTGTCTGTGTCCAGATATGACGTGATTAACATGAACTCCCCCTCCGGGCTCAAGGCAGATTCGAGCCAGCGATGGTATGTCCCGGTCGCCGCAAGATACGTGCTGCCTGGTATAATTTGCAACGGCTGTTTTCGGTGACATGCTCGGTACCTCCGAGGAGGTGGAAACTTGGCCGCCAGGAACATGGAAGGAGCGAAGGTGTCCCAGAAGGAGCATTCCCGGCGAACCCGGCAATCGATCGTCGAGGCCGCCGGCGCCGTGTTTGCCGAGAAGGGCTTCAACGGGGCCACGATCGCGGACGTCTACCAGCGGCTCGGGCTCACCAAGGGCGCCTTCTACTACTACTTCAAGGGCAAGGAAGAACTCGCCCAAGCCGTACTGGCCAGCCAGATCGACACGCTCGGCTTCCCGCTCGTGCCGCGGAGCACCCGGCTCCAGGAGCTGATCGACAAGGGCATGCTCTTCGCGGTCCAGATCCGCAGTGATCCGATCGTGCAGGGCAGCCTGAGGCTCTCCCTGGAGCGCGGCAGCCACCACGCGGATCGCCTTCGGCCCTACCAGGACTGGATCGAGCACAACCGTTTCGCGCTGGGCCGGGCCCGGGAGTGCGGTGAACTCCACGCGCACGTGGACGTGGACGCGGTCGCCAACCTCTTCGTCGGCGCCTTCACCGGATGCCAGGTGCTCTCGGAAGTGATGTCCGACTGGGAGGACCTGGAAGTACGGGTGTCCGTCCTGCTCAAGCACATCATGCCGATCATCGCGCTGCCGACCGTGCTGGCCGAGCTGGACATGGCCCCCGGCCGGGCCGACCGGGTCGTCGCCGACCTGGAGAAGTGCCTGCGGGAGCGGGCCGAGGCCGAGCTCGCGGAGCCGGCCGTGGTTCAGGCCTAGTACCTCCTCCGGGCACGCACCTTCCCCTCCGCCGGGCGTCGTCTTCGACGCCCGGCGGAGGTGTTTTCGCACTCGATGCGGCGTTCAGGGCAATCCGCATCAGAACTTCCGATGAGGGTTGCGTACCTTCATGCAGGTTTGTTTCCATGGGCGCGGCCCCGAGCCACACACGAGGCTCTTGACCGACCACGGAGACCCACATGATCAAGCTCGATGACATCCGCCGGCACGCGGCGGGCGGCGTGACGCGGGATGCCTTGGTCGACGGCCAGGTGCGGCTGACCTGGGGCCAGTTCGCGGAGACCGTGGAACGGACGGCGGCCGGACTCACCGAGCACCTGCCCGCCGAGGGCCCGGTCCGCGCGGTCTTCCTCGCCGGCAACAGCTGGCAGCTCACGGTCGCGATGAGTGCCTGCGCGACGCTCGGAGTCTCCTGCACCGGACTCGACCCGCAGAGCGGCGCCGAGGACCTGGGCCAGGTGCTCACCTGGCTGGAGCCCGCCGTCGTCTTCGTGACCTCGGAGCACCGCGCCACCCTCGACCAGCTGGTCTGGCCGAGCGGCCCGCAGGCCGTGCACGTCCTGCTGGACGGAGTCTCCGCCCCCGGCGCGCCGGCCACCCCAGGCCGGCACCAGGCACTCAACTTCGACCTCCTGACCTCGGCCGAAGCCCTGCGCACCCTGCCCGCGCCCCGGCCGTACGAGTCCTTCGCGGTCAGTGCGCGCAGCGACGGCCCGTCCAGGGTCGCCGTACGCCGCACCCCCTCCGAGGGCCGCCACCTCGTCGACCTCGTCGACGAGTTCGGCCTCAACCGGGACGACGTCCACCTGGCCTCCGCCCCGCCGACCGAGTCCACGGCCCTCGCGCTGACCCGCACGATGCTCGGCATCGGGGCCACCGTCGTCCTCGCGGACGGCGCCGGTCCCGAGACGCTGAGCACCCTGCTCGTCGCGGAGCGCGTCAGCACCGGCGTGATCACCCCGTCCAGCCTGCACGGCGTGCTCGGGCTGCCGGAGGACGCCGAGCCCTCGCCGCGCACCCGCCACCTGCGCTTCCTGCTCACCCCGGGCGCCCACCTGGGCCGATGGACCGTCAACACGGCCTGGGAGCGGCTCGGCCCGGTGCTGCACACCGCGCTCGGCAGCCCGGAGACCGGACTGACCGCCGTCATGGGCCCCGAGGAGCTGCTGGTCTCGCCGCCGCGGTCGGGCCACGCCACGCTCGGCACCACCGTCGCCGTCCTCGGAGAGGACGGGCAGCCGGTGGAGCAGGGCGAGACCGGGCGCCTCGCCTTCGCCGGCCACCAGGTGATGGACGGCTACCTGGACGGCGATACCCAAACGGCGAGCCTGGACCTCGGCTGGGGCAAGGAGCGCTTCCTCGTCACCGACGAGGCCGGGTACGTCGACGAGACCGGCCGGCTGCTGGTCACCGGGCGCGTCACCGAAGTGCCCGTGGTGGTCCGCGACTCGGCGGTCGACACCGAGCTGTTCCGGCTGGAGTCGGACCTGCTCAACCTGCCCTGCCTGCGCGACACCGCCGTCATGCGGGTCAGCGACGCGGTGCTGGGGGACGCGATCGTGGTGCCGTTCATCGCGGTGGCGGTCGGCCGCGAGGCGACCGGCTACGAGGCGCTCAGCGCGGCCTGCGCCCGCCGGGTCCCGTCGCTGCCCGCGCACGTCATCGCCGTCGACACCATCCCCTACAGCCCGACGGGCCGCATCCGCACCGGGGACCTGCTCGACGCGGTGCTGCCCATCATCACCTTGAACCTGCAGCTTGAGCAGTCGATGCAACAGGAGATGTCCGCGTGAACCTGCCCTCCTTCGACGACCAGCCGTACGACGAGGTGCTGGTGGAGGACTTCGAGACGGCCTTCTTCGCACTCGAACTCGAACTCCTCGACCTGCCCTGCGTCCAGGACATCGCCGTGATGCGCACCCAGCTGCCCGAGGTGGGCGAGACGCTGGTCGTGGCCTTCGTGCCGCTCCTCGAAGAGGACCAGGAGGCCGGCGGCCGGCAGGCCGCGCTGGCCGCCTGCGAGCGGCGCATGCCCTGGGTGCTCTCGCACGCGGTGGCCGTGGACGTGATCCCGCGCGCGGCCGACGGATCCGCGCGCACGGGCGTCCTGATCGACCGTCTGCTCCCGCAGATCGCCAGGGACCTCCTCTCCCCGATGGAGATGTCCGACTAGTCCACTCCGCAAGACCCGCTGTCAACCACTAAGCGGCGGCTGACCTGTGGCCATGCCCTCCCTGAGGGCATGGCCACAGGTATGTCCGCAGTGTCCAAGGGATGGAAGGGCGGCTCCCTCAGGCTGCAGTTATACCTGCACCGTGGTATGTTTCTTGCTCCGGGGCTTGAGCCTCGCAGAAGGGAGCCTCTGCCGTGCAGTTCCAGCAGCTACGCTCGTTCCGCGAAGTGGCCGCCGAGATGAGCTTCACTCGCGCCGCTAGGAACCTCCACTACTCGCAGCCCAGCGTCACCGCCCACATCAAGAACCTCGAGGACTACATCGGGGCGCCGCTGTTCCATCGCGCCGGCGGCCGTGTCCAGCTCACCGAGGCGGGCATCCGGCTGCTGCCGCACGCCGAGAAGATCATCCTGATCGCCGAAGCGGCCTGTATAGACGCCGCCTCGGCCGGCCGCACCCGTCCAGCCGCCTGACCGGCCGACGGACGCGTTTTCGCAAATTCTTTTCGTATGGCCCGGCTGTGTATCCGAATTTCCTGGATCCACGCCGGGCCAGAGTTTTTTCGGGGTATTCGGAATTCACCGTTCCGCAATATCCCGACAGTTGTCAAAGCCTTCTTGCAAATGACAACACGCGCCCTGTGCCTACCCGTTGACGGGCAGTCAAGCACCTGGAGTCGCCAGAGTTGGCGTAGATGGGCAATTGTTCGTGCGCGGCCCCGCAAGAGCTGATGGGAAGCCGAGCCTACGCTCGGACCAATCGAACTGTGCGTCCGGCAGCGGTCGCGTGTATTACCCCTGGAGAGGACACCAAAATGGGTCAGGTCCCGATAGTGGATCAGTCGGCCGACGAGGCTCCGAACGACCTCATGACGGGCGACTCCTACCTGGAGAGCCTGCGCGACGGTCGCCAGGTCTTCGTGGACGGCGAGCTCGTCAAGGACGTGACGACGCACCCGGCCTTCGCCAACGCCGCGAGGTCGACCGCGCACCTCTACGACGCGCTCCACCACCCGGACACCAAGGACCTGATGACGACGGTCGACCGGTACACGGGTTACCGCGTCCACCGCTTCTTCACCCCGGCGCACTCGCCCGAGGAACTCCTCAAGGCCCGTGACGCCATCGAGCACTGGGCCCGCCTGAGCTACGGCTTCATGAACCGCACGCCCGACTACAAGGCGTCGTTCATGGCCGGCCTGGCCGTCACCCACGACTTCTACGAGCCCTTCGGCGACAACGCCCGCGCCTGGTACGAGAAGTACGCCCGCCAGGGCCTCTCGATCAGCCACGCGATCGTCAACCCGCCGGTCGACCGCAACAAGTCCGCGCACGAGATCCGCGACGTGTACCTGAAGGTCGTCGAGGAGCGCGAGGACGGCATCGTCGTCGAGGGCGCCAAGCTCATGGCCACCGCCTCGGCGCTGACCAACGTCGCCTTCGTCGGCCAGATCCACCTGGCCAACCTGGAAGCAGGCAAGGCCGACGACATGGCGCTCGCCTTCATGGCCCCGCTGAACACCCCGGGCATGAAGGTCGTCTGCCGCACCTCGTACGAGGGCAAGGCCACCAGCCCGTTCGACAACCCGCTCTCCAGCCGGTTCGACGAGAACGACGCGGTGCTGGTCTTCGACAAGGCGTTCATCCCGTGGGAGAACGTCCTGATCTACCGGGACACCGAGAAGATCCACCAGTACTTCCCGCGCTCCGGCCTGCTCTCCCGCGGCTTCTTCCAGGGCGCGATCCGCATGTCGGTCAAGCTCGAGTTCATGGCGGGCATCCTCGACAAGGGCACGCGCATCAACGGCACGGACGGCTTCCGCGGCGTCCAGGCCGGCCTCGGCGAGCTGCTGGCCTGGCGCCACCAGACCTGGGCCGTCACCAGCGCCATGGCCCTGGACCCGGAGTCCGGCCCGGCCGGCACCGTACTGCCGCGCATGGACTACTCGGCCGGCTACCGGGCGCTCGCCCCGCTCAGCTGGGAGCGCACGCACCGCTTCTTCGAGGAGCACCTCGCGGGCGCGCTGCTGATGACGCCGTCCAGCGGCAAGGACCTGCAGAACCCGGAGCTGCGTCCGCTGCTCGACCGCTACTACCGCGGCACCGGCGCCACGGCCGAGGAGCGCACCAAGCTCTTCAAGCTGGCCTGGGACGCGATCGGTACCGAGTTCGGCGCCCGTCACGAGCTGTACGAGCTCAACTACGCCGGCGGCCCCGACCAGGTGCGTCTCGACACCCTGAACTGGTCCCGCGGCGCCGGTCTGCTCGACAACTACGGCGACCTCGTCCAGAAGGCCATGGACGACTACGACCTCGACGGCTGGACCCGCGGCCGCTGGGCCCAGGAGAACTGACCCGTCAGAGCGCGTACGGACGGGTGCCCGCGGCGAAAGCGCCGCGCGCACCCGTCCGCGCCCAGCAGAGAGGCCCGGCCATGAACCACGACCTGCGCGATGTGATGCGTTCCTTCGCCACGGGGGTCTGCGTCGTCAGTACGTACACCGACAAGGACGGCGTGCGCACCCACAACGCGATCACCGTCAACTCGCTCACCTCCGTCTCACTGGAACCGCCGCTGGTATCCCTGAGCTTCCGTCACGACTCGGAGTTCTTCGCGGAGCTGATGCGCACCGGCGTCGTCGGGATCTCGATCCTCGGAGCCGAGGGCGAGTCCACCGCCCGCGCGTTCGCGCGCCGGCGGCCCGAGCGCGACCAGGCGCTGACCGAGGTGCCCGGCGCCCCGGGCGAGGCCACCGGGACGCTCCTGTTCGAGGCGGCCGCCTGGATGGAGTGCACCCTGCGCGACCACGTCGTGGCGGGTGACCACGTGATGGTCATCGGCGAGGTCCTCGCCATGGGTGCCCGTGAGACCCAGACCCCCCTGATCTTCCTTCAGGGCGGATTCCACAGATTCGAACTGGAACAGGTGTGACGTGCGAGCGAAGAAGTTCCTGAGCTGGCGGGCGCTCCTCGGAGCGGCGCTGGCGATATCCGGTCTGACCCTGCTGATCTGGCCGACCATCCCGGCCCAGGCCTCGGGGTCGGGCCCGGAGGCGGCCGCCGCCACGACGGGCTCCGTGAGCATCTGTCTGGTGACCGCGGACGCCCCGACCCGCGAGCGCAACGTCAAGGTCGCGCAGTGGGCGGCCGAGGTCCTGCTCCAAGAGACGCCCTCCTACCGTGGCCCGTGCGCCTCGTACGGCACCCCGAGCGCGCTCGGCAACGGCACGGTGCGCACCTACGCGCAGGTCGCGGGCAACAAGCCGCAGACCGTCGGCATCGTCTTCCCCAAGTCCATGCTGACCGGCCTGCCGACCACCATGACGGACGGCCACCACTGCTACGACATGAACGGTGACGGCACGGTCAACGAGCACACCGAGTGCGTCGGCGGCCACGAGCGTCCGCTGGACCTGCCCTCGCAGCTGACGTCGCTGCCCGGCATGCCGCTCAAGTGGGCCCTGGTGAACTTCAACCCGATGGGTCACGGCCCCGAGCACATCTACGACCACCCGCACTTCGACTTCCACTTCTACACGCAGTCGAAGGCGGAGCGCGACGCCATCCGCAGCGGTCCGTGCGGTCTGGCCATCGACTGCGACGACTACGCGACGGCCACCAAGCCGCTCGCCCCGCAGTTCATGCCGCAGGACTACAAGGACAACGGCGTGGCCGAGGCGGCCATGGGCAACCACCTGATCGACCCGTTCTCGCCCGAGTGGGGCTCCACCGCCTTCACCCAGACCTTCATCTACGGCGCCTACGACGCCAAGATCAGCTTCCTCGAGCCGATGATCACGAAGGCCTGGTTCGAGGGCATCGAGGCCGGGGTCAACCCGAGCCGCTGCTGGCCGATCAAGCAGCCGCAGCAGTGGCAGATCGGTGGCTGGTACCCGCAGGAGTACTGCATCGACTACCGCGCCAACCGCGGTGACTACACCGTCTCGATGAAGAACTTCAAGAACTCCGCCGCCTGAGTCGGGCGCGCGAATCCCATCGGCTGACCGGCTTCACCCCCGCCGCACCGGGGGTGGCCGGCGGCCTCCACTGAATCCCCGGAGTAGGCGAGGAAGGGCCCCGTGATCGCGGACAGCAAGGCCGACGCACGACGACCCCGCGCCTTCCACGAATTGATAGGTGACTGACACATGTCCCGTGGATTCTCGATCGGCATCGTCGGAGGAGGCGCGGCTGCAGTCTGCTTGATCGACGCGTTGTCCCGAACACAGAGCGAACCAGGCAGCCTCACGGTCTTCGAACCGTCACCGCACTTGTGGCGCGGCCGCGCCTACCAGGTGGACACCGAGACCCTCAAGGTCAATGCGACACCCGACGACATGTCCGTGCGCGCCGGCGACCTCCAGCACTTCGAGAACTGGCTGGAGACGCGGGACAAGGTCATAGGGGTCCGCACCGGAGTCGACCGGTGGTCCGGAAGCCGCTTCGCGCCCCGCACCGTCTACGGCGAGTACCTGGAGCAGACGGCCTACGCCGCGCTCGGCGAACTGCGCCGCCAGGGCTGGCGGGTCGACCTCGTCGGCGAGGGCGTCACCTCCGCCAGCCGCGCCGCCAACCGGGTGCTGCTGCGCACCGGCAACGGCCGCGCCCGCGCCTTCGACTACGCCATCCTGTGCGTCGGCGGCGACAGCCCCAAGGACGTCTACGGACTGGCCGGCACCGAGGGCTTCGTCGGCGACCCGTACCCGATCGTCAACAAGCTGGCGGACGTCGGCGAGAACGACCACGTCGCCGTCATCGGCAGTGGCCTGACCGCCATCGACATCATCCTGTCCCTCGCCGCCCAGGGCCACCAGGGCCGCATCAGCCTGATGTCGCGCCGGGGCGTCCTGCCCGGCGTCCGGCAGAAGGCGGTCCCCTTCGAGCTGCGGCACTTCACCCCGCACCGGATGGAAGCACTGGCCACGACCCACCCCGAGATCACCCTCGAGGACATCGCCACCATCATGCGGGCCGAGTTCCGCGATGTCGGCGCCGACCTCGACGCGGTGGTCTCGGAGATCATCCGGGTCGACCTGGAGGACCCGGTCGACCGGCTGCGCCGGCAGATCGAAGAGGTCGACTCCCCGCACATGGGCCTGCGGATCCTGCAGCGCGCCGTCCCCGAGACCGGACCCGACGTCTGGCCGATGCTGCGCGAGCAGGACAAGGTCCAGCTGCTGCGCGCCCACTACCGCACGATCATGAGCCTGTGCTGCCCCATGCCGCCGGGCAGCGCCGGGGTCCTCCTCGAACTCGTCGAGGCGGGCAAGCTGGACATCGTCGCGGGTCTGCAGAACATCACCCCGAACCCCGAGGCGGGCTTCGACGTCGTCACCGCCGAGGGCCACAACTTCACGGCCGATCGCGTCGTCAGCGCCGTGAACGCCTCCGAGGGGCGCATCCCCACCAGCGCCGCGCCCCTGGTCACCTCGCTCATGCGCAGCCGGGTCGCCAGCCGGCACCCCCACGGCGGCCTGCACATAGCCCGGCCGACCAGCCAGCTGACGACCAACGGCAGACCCGACCCGCGCCTCTACGGGCTCGGCAACATCGCCGCCGGCTCGCTCTTCTTCACCTTCGGCATCCCCTCGCTGGTCGACCGCAGCCAGGACATCGTCGGCGCGATCCTGCAGCACGCCGAGACGGTCACCGCCGCGAGCCAGGAGACCGAGGAAGTCCTGCTCACGGTCTGACCCGGCTCACGGTCTGGCCACCGCCCGCACCCGTACCCGTACCGCTACCGGAAAACGATCCGGAGATGAGGACCCCCGAGCATGAGCGTCACCGAGACCGACCGGCCCGCCTACCTGGCAGACACCCACACCGGCCTGCCCATTCCCAGCGAGCCGGTCTTCGCCACCCACGAGGAGACCCGGCGCCACCGCAAGCAGCGGCTCGCCGCCGCGCTGCGGCTGTTCGGAAAGTACGGCTTCGGTGAAGGCATCTCGGGCCACATCTCGGTCCGCGACCCGGAGCACGAGGACCGGTTCTGGGTGAACCCCTTCGGCGTCTCCTTCAACCTGGTCCGCGTCGCCGACCTGATCTGCGTCGACTCCGCCGGCAACGTCGTGGAGGGCAAGCACCGGGTCAACCCGAGCGCCTTCGTCATCCACTCGGCGATCCACGAGATGCAGCCGGGTGCCACGGCGGCCGCCCACGGCCACACCGCGCACTCCCGCGCGCTGGGCGCCCTGGGCCGCCTGCTCGACCCCATCGACCAGGAGTCCGCCGCCTTCTACAACCGCCAGGTCCTCTACGAAGAGTACGAGGGCCCCTCGGTCTCCGCCGAACTCGGCCGCGACATCGCGGAGAAGCTCGGCGACAACCGCGCGATCCTGCTGCGCCACCACGGCCTCATAACCGTCGGCGGATCGCTCGACGAGGCCGTGCACTGGTTCTTCACCTACGACAGCTGCGCCCAGGTGCAGCTGCTCGCCCGGGCGGCGGGCACGCCCAAGAGCTTCACCCATGAGCAGGCCGTGGCCGCGGGGGACGGCTTCGGCAACGAGCAGCTGGGCTGGTTCAGCTTCCAGCTGCTCTGGGACGAGATCATCCGCGAGCAGCCCGACTTCCTGGAAGAGGACTAGCCCGCGGACGTCCCCAGCCCGACAACACCCCGCGAGATACACCCAAGAAGAAGAGGCACACCATGAACATCCTGCTTTTCGGAGCGAGCGGACACATCGGCAGCGCCATCGCCGGTGAGCTGCTCTCCCGTGGGCACTCGGTCACCGGCGTCACCCGCACCGGCGAGATCGCGGGCAACAGCCACGAGGGCCTGAACGTCGTCGCCGGCGACGCCACCAGCGCCGACACCGTGGCCGAACTGTCCGCGCGGGGCTACGACGCGGTGGCCTCGGCCGTCGGTCCCAAGCTCGGCGTCGACGACGACCACAAGATCATCGTCGGTGCGGCCAACGCGCTCATCGAGGGCCTGACCCGCAGCGGCGTACGCCGCGTCGTGGTCCTCGGCGGCGCCGGCAGCCTCGAGGTGTCCCCGGGCGTCAAGGTCATCGACAACCCGAACTTCCCGGCCGTCTGGAAGCAGAACGCGCTCGCCCAAAGCGAGGCCCTGGGTCTGTACCGCAAGGCCGACGCCGCCCTGGACTGGACGTTCATCTCCCCGGCCGCCCAGATCGAGCCCGGCGAGCGCACCGGCACCTACCGGGTCGGCGGTGACCAGCTCGTGGTGGACGCCGAAGGCCAGAGCCGCATCAGCATCGCGGACTACGCGGTCGCCTTCGCGGACGTACTGGAGCGCGGCGACGCGATCCAGTCCCGCATCACCGTCGCCTACTGATCCGCGTTCCCCGGAGGGGATCCGACCATGACTTCACCCGCCACACCGAAGGGCGCCGGGCTCGCCCGCTTCGCCATCATCCTCGGTGCGCTCACCGCTCTCGGACCGCTGTCCAACGACGCCTACCTGCCGGGTCTTCCGCAGATCGCCGAAGACCTGTCGACCAGCGCCTCCGCGGCCCAGCTCAGCCTCACGGCCTGCCTGCTGGGTCTCGGCATCGGCCAGCTCATCGCCGGCCCGGTCAGTGACGCGCTCGGCCGACGCCGCCCGCTCATCGCCGGTCTCGCGCTGTTCGCGGTCACCGCGCTGCTCTGCGCCTTCGCCCCGAACATCTGGACCCTCATCGGGCTGCGCGCGCTCCAGGGCCTCGGCGGTGCCACCGGCATCGTCATCGCCTCCGCCGTCGTGCGCGACCGGCACACCGGGCCCGCCGCGGCCCGGTTCTTCGCCATGCTGATGCTCATCACCGGCATCGCGCCGATCCTGGCCCCCGTCCTCGGCGGCCAGCTGATGCTGCTCACCTCGTGGAAGGGCATCTTCATCGCCCTCGCCATCGTCGGCGCCGTGATGCTCTTCGGCGTCGCGGGAGCCCTGCCGGAGACGCACCCCGCCGAACGGCGCGTGCGCGGCGGCCTCAAGGCCACCGGCCCGATCTTCCGCCGGCTGCTCACCGACCGGGTGTTCGTCGGCTACAACCTGGCCTGCGGCTTCGCCTTCGCCGCGATGTTCGCCTACATCTCCGGCTCGACCTTCGTGCTCCAGTCCATCCACGGGATGTCCCCGCAGGGCTTCAGCGCCGTCTTCGCGGTCAACGCCCTCGGCCTGGTCATCGCCGCGCAGGTCAGCGGCCGCATCGTGCACAAGACCGGCCCGCGCGCCCTGCTCGCGACCGGTCTGACCGTCTCCGCGGTCGGCGGCCTCGCGCTGCTCGCCGTCGTCATCACCGACGCCGGTCTGGCCCCGATGCTCGTCGCGCTCTTCCTGGTCGTCTCCAGCGTCGGGCTCGTCCTGCCGAACTCCTTCGCGCTGGCCCTGCAGGACCACGGTGACGTGGCCGGCTCGGCCGCCGCCCTGCTGGGCCTGTCCCAGCACCTGATCGGCGCGGCCGTCGTCCCGCTCGTCGGCCTCGCCGGCGAGGACAGCGCCGTCCCGATGGGCATCGTCATCGCCGTACTCGGCGTCGGCGGGCTCATCTTCTTCAGCCTCACCAAGGGTCACCAGGCCGCCGGCCAGGAGACCGAGGTCCAGGCGCCCGTGGCCGCCGAGGTGCGCGAGCCGGTCTAAGCCTCCGGCGAGACAGGCTCGAGCAAACGGATTGCCTGCCGGGGGACCGTACGGCCCAAACGCCGTGCGGTCCCCCGGCACCCCGGGCCACCACCCGGGCGGCGACAGGCCCACCCTCTTCCCTTTCCACCGAAACCGATCGAGGCACAGCCACCATGACCCTCGCCACGCACGCTCCTGCCGTCGACTCCTGGCGGCTGCTGCCCGCCGCCCAGCAGCCGGCCTACCCCGACCCGGTCGCCCTGCGCTCCGCCCTCGACGACCTCGCCTCCTACCCGCCCCTGGTCTTCGCCGGGGAGTGCGACCGGCTGCGCGACCGGCTCGCGGACGTCGCCCGGGGCGAGGCCTTCGTCCTCCAGGGCGGCGACTGCGCCGAGACCTTCGACGCCGTCAGCTCCGACCAGGTCCGCGACAAGGTCCGCACCCTGCTCCAGATGGCCGCCGTCCTCACCTACGCGAGCTCCGTGCCCGTGGTGAAGATCGGCCGGATCGCCGGGCAGTACTCCAAGCCCCGCTCCAAGCCCACCGAGATCCGCGACGGTGTCGAACTGCCCGTCTACCGGGGCGACTCGGTCAACGGCCTCGCCTTCACCGCCGAGTCCCGCACCCCCGACCCCGAGCGGCTCAAGCGGATGTACCACTCCTCCGCCGCCACCTTGAACCTCGTCCGGGCCTTCACCACCGGCGGTTACGCCGACCTGCGCCAGGTCCACGAGTGGAACCGCGACTTCGTCGCCGCCTCCCCGGTCGGAGAGCGCTACGAGCGCCTCGCCGGCGACATCGACGACGCACTCACCTTCCTCGCCGCCTGCGGCGCCGACCCGGCCGCGGTCCACTCCTCCGAGATCTTCGCCAGCCACGAGGCGCTGCTCCTGGACTACGAGGCCGCGCTCACCCGCACCGACGCCCGCACCGGCGAGCTGTACGACGTCTCCGGCCACATGATCTGGATCGGCGAGCGCACCCGTCAACTGGACGGCGCCCACGTCGAGTTCGCCTCCAAGGTGCAGAACCCCATCGGCGTCAAGCTCGGCCCCACCACTTCCGCCGACGAGGCGCTCGCCCTCATCGACAAGCTCGACCCCCACCGCGAGCCCGGCCGCCTCACCTTCATCACGCGCATGGGCGCCCGCAACATCCGCGAGATCCTGCCCGAGCTCGTCGCCAAGGTCACCGCCGAGGGCGCGCGCCCCGCGTGGATCTGCGACCCGATGCACGGCAACACCTTCGAGGCGCCCAGCGGCCACAAGAC
Organism: Streptomyces sp. ISL-43; assembly: GCF_018614195.1. Classification (GTDB taxonomy): domain Bacteria; phylum Actinomycetota; class Actinomycetes; order Streptomycetales; family Streptomycetaceae; genus Streptomyces. The sequence continues at coordinate 142,549 of NZ_JAGGOT010000022.1, read as the reverse complement.
CCGCCACTTCGACGACGTGCTCGACGAGGTCACCGGCTTCTTCGAGGTCCACCGCGCACTCGGCACCCACCCCGGCGGCATCCACATCGAGCTGACCGGCGACGACGTCACCGAGTGCGTCGGCGGCGGCGCCGAGGTCCGCCTCACCGACCTCGGGCAGCGCTACGAGTCCTCGTGCGACCCGCGCCTGAACCGCAAGCAGTCGCTCGACCTGGCCTTCCAGGTCGCCGAGCTGTACCGGGACCGCGAGGCCACGGGCGCGGCACGCCGCGAAGCCGTACCCGCCGCCGCCTGATCCCGCGCGACCGATCGACGTACCGTCCTCAGCAAAGGGAGAAGACCATGTCCGTGCGTGCCCTGCGCGGTGCCATCCAGCTGGAAGTCGACGAGCGGGTCCACCTGCTGGACGGGGTCCGGACGCTGTTCCAGGAGATGCTCGCGGCCAACGGACTCGACCAGGACGACCTGGTCAGCGTGCTCTTCACGGCGACCCCGGACCTGGTCAGCGAGTTCCCGGCGGTGGCCGCCCGCGAACTGGGCGTCACCGACGTGCCGCTGATGTGTGCGCAGGAACTGGACATCGCCGGGTCCCTGCCCCGCGTCGTCCGGATCCTCGCGTACGCCGAGACGGACCTGTCCAAGCCCGAGATCAAGCACATCTACCTGGGCGGCGCGGCAGCCCTGCGCAGAGACCTCGCCGTGGCCGGGGAGCCGAGATGATCCGCTCCGCCGCGGTGGTGGGAACGGGACTCATCGGAACCTCCATCGCGCTCGCCCTGTCCGGGCGCGGGGTCGCCGTCCACCTCATCGACGAGAACGATTCGGCCGCCCGCACCGCCGCCTCGCTCGGCGCCGGCACCGTCGGCCCCCCGAAGAACACCGTCGACCTGGCCATCCTGGCCGTCCCGCCGGCCCACGTCGGAGCGGTGCTCGCCGCCCAGCAGAAGCTGGGCCTCGCCCGCTCGTACACCGACGTCGCCAGCGTCAAGACCGAACCGGAGATCGGCGTCATCGCCGCCGGCGCCGACCCCGCCACCTTCATCGGCGGACACCCCATGGCCGGCCGGGAGCGCTCCGGCCCGCTCGCCGCCTGCGCCACCCTCTTCGAGGGCCGCTCCTGGGTCCTGACCCCCACGGCCGATACCGGCCGCGAAGCGCTCAACATGGCACTGATGATGGTCTCCCTCTGCGGAGCCGTGCCCGTCGTGATGGACAGCGACGCGCACGACCGGGCCGTGGCCCGCGTCTCGCACACCCCGCACGTCGTCGCCTCGCTGATGGCCGCCCGCCTGCAGCACGTCCAGGAGGACGCCTGCCGCCTCGCCGGCCAGGGGCTGCGCGACGTGACCCGGATCGCCGGGGGAGACCCCCGGCTGTGGAGCGACATCCTGGAGTCCAACGCCACCGCGGTCGCCGACGTGCTGACCGAACTCGCCGAAGACCTCCAGGTCACCGTGGGCGCCCTGCGGGGCCTCGCCACCGACGACGCCGACGAACGCGCCCAGGGCACCACGCTCCTGGCCGACCTGCTCGGCCGCGGCATCAGCGGCCGCGACCGCATCCCCGGAAAGCACGGGCACCCGGTGCCCGCCTGCGCCCCGGTCCGGGTACTGATCGGGGACCAGCCCGGCGAACTGGCCCGGCTCCTCGCGAGCGCCGCCGAACTCGGCGTCAACATCGAGGACATGACCATCGACCACTCGCCCGGCGGCGAGAGCGGCCTGGTCGAGCTGATGGTCTCCCGCGGCACCGCCATGAACATGGCCCAGCTCCTGATGAGCGCCGGCTGGCGGGTCCAGCGCATGGGTCCGATCGAGGCCCCTCCGGTCGCCGTCGGGGTCTGAGCGCTCGACGGCCGCCAAGGCCGGACGCCCGCAGCCCCGTACGCCCGGCCGCGCCGGGTGCCGTCCACCCCACCGCACACCACGCCGGCGTTCCGCGCCGCACGACAGAGGATCACCCTTGAGTACTTTGCGATGGCTCACCGCGGGCGAATCGCACGGCCCCGCACTCACCGCCGTCCTCGAAGGCCTGCCCGCCGGAGTGGAAGTCTCCACCAAGGCGGTCGCCGACTCCCTGGCCCGCCGCCGCCTCGGCCACGGCCGTGGCGCCCGGATGGCCTTCGAGCGGGACGATGTGACCTTCCTCGGCGGCGTCCGCCACGGCCTCACCCAGGGCGGGCCGGTCTCCCTCCAGATCGGCAACACCGAATGGCCCAAGTGGCAGACGGTGATGGCCGCCGACGGCGTCGACGCGGAGGTCCTGGCCGGCCAGGCGCGCAACGCCCCCCTCTCGCGCCCCCGGCCCGGCCACGCCGACCTCGCCGGCATGCAGAAGTACGGATTCGACGACGCCCGGCCCGTACTGGAGCGGGCCAGCGCCCGCGAGACCGCCGCCCGCGTCGCCCTCGGCGAGGTCGCCCGCGCCTTCCTGCAGCAGGCGTACGGGATCACCATCGTCAGCCACGTCGTCTCCCTGGGAGCCGCCGCCGCCCCCGAGGGCGTGGTGCCCGGTCCCGGCGACACCGAACGCGTCGACGCCGACCCGGTGCGCTGCCTCGACCCCGAGGCCTCCCTCGCGATGGTCGCCGAGGTCGACCGGGCCCACCAGGACGGGGACACCCTCGGCGGGGTCGTCGAGGTCCTCGCCTACGGGCTGCCGCCGGGCCTGGGCAGCTACGTCCACGGCGACCGGCGCATCGACTCCCGCCTGGCCGCCGCCCTCATGGGCATCCAGGCCATCAAGGGCGTCGAGTTCGGCGACGGCTTCGGCCTCGCCCGTGTCCCCGGCTCCCTCGCCCACGACGAGATCGAGCGCGGCGAGGAGGGCATCCGCCGCCGCACCGCCCGCTCCGGCGGCGTCGAGGGCGGCATGACCACCGGCGAGCCGCTGCGCGTGCGCGCCGCCATGAAGCCCATCGCCACCGTGCCGCGCGCCCTGGCCACCATCGACGTCGCCACCGGCGAGCCGGCCGCCGCCCACCACCAGCGCTCCGACGTCTGCGCGGTGCCCGCCGCGGCCGTCGTCGCCGAGGCCATGACCGCGCTGGTCCTCGCCCACGCCGCGCTGGAGAAGTTCGGCGGCGACTCCGTCGCCGAGACCTCCCGCAACCACCGGGGCTACCTCGAGAACCTGGCCGTCCGGTGAGTACCCCGACCCTGAATACGCCGACCCTGACGGGCAGCACCCGCATCCCGGTCGGCGGCGAGCGGCCGTACGAGGCCGTCGTCGGCCGCGGCCTGACCGGCGAGACCGGCCGCGTGCTGGGCGCCGAACCGCTGCGAGTGGCCGTCGTCCACTCGCGCACCCTGCTGCCGACGGCCCGCAAGATCGCGCGCGAACTCACCGACGAGGGACGCATCGTGGTCTCCCTCGAAGTGCCCGAGGGCGAGGCCGCCAAGGACGTCACCGTCGTGGTCAACCTGTGGCGGGCGCTGGCCGACGCCGGGTTCACCCGCTCCGACGCCGTCGTGGCCGTCGGCGGCGGCGCCACCACCGACCTCGCCGGATTCGCCGCCGCCGGCTGGCTGCGCGGCGTACGGCTCGTCCTCGTGCCGACCACCCTGCTCGGCATGGTCGACGCGGCCATCGGCGGGAAGACCGCCGTCAACCTGCCCCAGGGCAAGAACCTCGTCGGCGCCTTCCACCCGCCCGCCGGGGTCCTGTGCGACCTGGACCTGCTGGACACCCTGCCGCGCGCCGACTACGTCAGCGGCCTCGCCGAGGTCGTCAAGGCCGGCTTCATCGCCGACCCGGAGATCCTGCGCCTCGTCGAGGAGGACCCGGCCGGCACCTTCCACACCCGCGAGCTCGTGGAACGCGCCATCCGCGTCAAGGCGGAGGTCGTCACCGAGGACTTCAGGGAGGACGGCCGCCGCGAACACCTCAACTACGGCCACACCCTCGGCCACGCCATCGAGCGCGTCGCCGGCTACCGCGTCCGCCACGGCCACGCGGTGGCCGCGGGCATGGTCTTCGCCGCCGAACTCGCCCGCCTCGACGGCCGGCTGTCCGCCGCCGACGTGCAGCGCCACCGCACCCTCCTCGCCGCCGCCGGTCTGCCCACCGCCCACACCGGGGACTGGGCACCGCTGCGCGACGCGATGAGCATCGACAAGAAGACCCGCGGCAACCGGCTGCGCCTGGTCGTCCTCGACGCCATCGGCCGCCCCGCCCTGCTCACCGCACCGGACGAGGCCCTCCTGCGGGCCGCCTACGAGCGGCTCGCCCGGTGAGGCGGGCCCCCGTCCGGTACGCCCGCGCCCGCGCGCTGCGGCGCGCCCGGGCGGTCGGCCACCGCTACGCCCACACCGGCTCGGCCGGAGCACGGGCCCACGCCGCAGCGCCGGCAGCTGCCGCTCGCGCGGGCGGCGCCCCTGTACCCGTCGGAGCACAGGTACGGGCCGCAGTCCCCGTACCCGCCGTACCTGCCGGAGCGGCGGCACAGCCCGCAGTACCCGTGGTTGCGGCGCGCGCCGGAGTCCCCGTAGCCGCCGGAGCCTCCGCGCGCGCCGCAGTCCCCGTACCCGCCAGAGCACTCGTACCCGCCGAATCCGCCGAACAGGAAGGCCCCTCATGACCGTCGCCACCGCCCCGCAGGCGCCCGCCCTGCTCTGGGAGGACGCCGACCGCCGGGCCGTCGAGGTCGCCCGCGCGCTGACCGTGGACGCCGTGGAGGCGGCCGGCCACGGCCACCCCGGCACCGCCATGAGCCTCGCGCCGGCCGCCTACCTGCTCTTCCAGCAGCTGCTGCGCCACGACCCCCAGGACCCGCGCTGGGCCGGCCGCGACCGCTTCGTGCTCTCCTGCGGCCACGCCAGCCTGACCCTGTACACGCAGCTCTACCTGTCGGGCTACGGGCTCACCCTCGACGACCTCAAGGGCCTGCGCACCGAGGGCAGTCTGACCCCCGCCCACCCCGAGTACGGGCACACCCCCGGCGTGGAGACCACCACGGGCCCCCTCGGCCAGGGCCTCGCCAACGCCGTGGGCATGGCGATGGCCGCCCGCCGCGAGCGCGGCCTGTTCGACCCGGAGGCCGCCCCCGGCACCTCCCCCTTCGACCACACCGTCTGGGCCATCGCCTCCGAAGGCGACCTGGAGGAGGGCGTCGCGCACGAGGCCAGCTCGCTCGCCGGCCACCAGCGCCTGGGCAACCTCGTCGTCCTCTACGACGAGAACCGCATCTCCATCGAGGACGACCGGCAGATCGCCCACTCCGAGGACACCCTCGCCCGCTACCGGGCGTACGGCTGGCACGTCCAGGAGGTCGACTGGACCGCGAACGGCGGGGACCACGGGTACTACGAGGACATCGAGGCCCTGCACCGGGCGCTCACCACCGCCCGCGACACCACCGACCGGCCCTCCCTCGTATCGCTGCGCACGATCATCGGCTGGCCCGCGCCCCGCAAGCGCAACACCGGAGGCATCCACGGATCCGCCCTCGGCGCCGAGGAGGCCGCCGGCGCCAAGGCCGCGATGGGCCTCGACCCCTCCCTCTCCTTCCAGGTCCCCGCCGAAGTCCTGGGCCACGCCCGCCGGGTCGCAGACCGAGGCGCCGAGGCGCACCGCCAGTGGGACAAGACCCTCGCCGACTGGCGCGCCCTCAACCCCGAGCGCGCGGAACTCTTCGACCGCCTCAGCGAGCGCCGGCTGCCCGAGGGCTGGCAGGAGAGCCTGCCGGTCTTCCCCGCCAACGGCCAGATGGCCACCCGCAAGGCGTCCGGCGAGGTGCTGAACGCGCTGGCCGCCGTACTGCCCGAACTGTGGGGCGGCTCCGCCGACCTCGCCGAGTCCAACCTCACCACCATGAAGGGCGAACCGTCCTTCATCCCCGAGGAGCTGGCGACCGAGGCCTACTCCGGCCACCAGTACGGCCGGACCCTGCACTTCGGCATCCGCGAGCACGCCATGGGCGCCATCCTCAACGGCATCGCCCTGCACGGCGGGACCCGCCCCTACGGCGGCACCTTCCTCGTCTTCTCCGACTACATGCGCCCCGCCGTCCGCCTCGCGGCCATGATGAAGCTGCCCGTCACCTACGTCTGGACCCACGACTCCATCGGGCTCGGCGAGGACGGCCCCACCCACCAGCCCATCGAGCACCTCTGGTCGCTGCGCGCCATCCCGGGCCTGGACGTGGTCCGGCCCGCCGACGCGAACGAGACCGTCATCGCCTGGCGCACCATCCTGGAGAACGACGACCGCCCGGCGGGCCTGTGCCTGTCCCGGCAGAACCTGCCCGTCCTGGAGCGCACCGCGGAGAGCGGGCTGTCCCCCGCCGAGGGCGCCGCGCGCGGCGGCTACGTCCTGGCCGAGGCCGACGGCGGCCGCCCCGAGGCCATCCTCATCGCCACCGGCAGCGAGGTGCCCATCGCACTCGACGCCCGCCGCATCCTGCAGGCCGAGGGCCTCGCCACCCGCGTGGTCTCCATGCCCTGCCTGGAATGGTTCCAGGCGCAGGAGGAGGCGTACCGCGAGGAGGTGCTGCCCAGCGAGGTCGACGCCCGGGTCTCCGTCGAGGCCGGCTCCAGCCTCGGCTGGTACGCCCTGGTCGGCGCGGCCGGCACCTCGCTGGGCATCGACTCCTTCGGCGCCTCGGCCCCGTACCAGTCCCTGTACGAACTGCACGGCCTGACCGCGCCCAAGGTCGCCGCCGCCGCCCGCGCGAGCTTCGAGCGCGCCGCCCGCCGCAAGTCCACGGCCCGATGACCACCACCGTGCTCGACGCCCGCATCCCGGGCTCCAAGAGCATCACCAACCGGGCGCTGCTGCTCGCGGCCGCCGCACCCGGCCGCAGCCGCCTGAGCGCGCCGCTGGTCAGCGACGACACCCTCGCCTTCCGGGCCGCGCTGACGGACCTGGGCACCGGCGTGCGCGATGTCGGGGACGCCGGTTACGGATACGGCGACGGCTCCGGCTACGGCGACGGCTCCGGCGAGGTCTGGCAGGTGACCGGGCGCGGAATCGGCCCGGCCGGCCCCGGCCGGGTGTGGTGCGCGGACGCCGGCACCGCCGCGCGCTTCCTGCCGCCCTTCGCGGCCACCGGATTCGGCGACATCGCCTTCGACGGCTCCGAGCAGTTGCGGGCCCGCCCGCTGGGGCCGCTGCTGGAGGCGCTCACCCGCCTCGGGGCGAAGGCGAGCGGTACGGGCCTGCCCTTCACCCTCACCTCGAACGGGCTCGCCGGCGGCCGCGTCGAGCTGGACTCCGGGCTCAGCAGCCAGTACCTCTCCGGTCTGCTGATGGCCGCCCCGCTGATGGGCGGGCCGCTCACGGTGGACGTACCGCGCCTGGTCAGCCGCCCGTACGTGGACATGACCCTGGCCCTGATGCGGAAGTTCGGGGCGCGCGTGGAGGAGGAGGACGGCGCGATCACCGTCCACCCCGGCGGATACGCGCCCGCCGACCTCGAGATCGAACCGGACGCCTCGACCGCCTCGTACTTCTTCGCGGCGGCGGCCGTCACCGGCCGCACCGTACGGGTCCAAGGCCTCGGCACCGGCAGCCTGCAGGGCGATACGGCCTTCGTGGACGTGTTGCGGCTCGCCGGGGCGCAGGTGACGCGTACCGCGGAGTGGACCGAGGTCACGGGCACCGGAGTGCTGCGCGGCGGATTCACCGTCGACATGGGCGACATCTCCGACACCTTCATGACGATGGCCGCGATCGCCCCGCTCGCCGACGCCCCCGTCACGATCACCGGTATCGCGCACGCCCGCCTGAAGGAGTCCGACCGCATCGCCGCCGTCGCGGGCAACCTGCGCGCGCTCGGCATCCGCGTGGAGGAGGGCCCGGACCGCATCACCGTCCACCCGGGCACCCCCACCCCGGCAACGGTCGACTGCCACCGCGACCACCGCATCGCGATGTCCTTCTCGGTACTCGGCCTGCGCGCGGCCGGCATCACCCTCGACGACCCGGCATGCGTGGCGAAGACCTTCCCGGGCTTCCACGGGGAACTGGGCCGCCTGTTCGGCTGACCGGCACCACCGGCACCCCGGTGGGCGGCGGTACGCTCGCCGTTCACCGGGGTGCCGGAAGGAAGTGGTGGGGGCAGTGGGGCGAGCGCGAGTGGGCGTGGCAGTGCTGACCATGGGCGACCGGATGCCCGAGCTGCGGGCCCTGCTGGCTTCGGTGGCCGAGCAGGACGAGCCCGCGGCGCGCGTCGTGGTGGTCGGCAACGGCTGCGCGCTTCCGGGTCTGCCGGACGGCGTGACCGTCATCGAGCTGGAGGAGAACCTCGGTGTGTCCGGGGGCCGCAACGTCGCCTGGCGCGAGCTGCGGGAGTCCGGGGACGTCGACATCCTCCTGGACCTGGACGACGACGGCCTCCTGGTCGACGCCGACGTGATCCGCCGGATCGCCGACCTGTACGCGGCAGCCGACCGGCTCGGCATCGTCAGCTTCCGGATCGCCGACGAGAACGGGCAGACCCAGCGCCGCCACGTTCCCCGGCTGGGGGCCAAGGACCCGATGAAGCGGGGTCTGGTGACGAGCTTCCTCGGCGGCGGCCATGCCCTGTCCATGCCGATGCTGGAGCAGACCGGGACCTGGCCGGACGCGTTCTTCTTCACCCATGAGGAGACCGACTTGGCGTGGCGGGCCCTGGACGCGGGCTGGGACATCCTCTACGAACCGGCGCTCCTGCTCCAGCACCCCAAGACGTCCCCGGCCCGCCACGCGGTCTACTTCCGGATGACCGCCCGCAACCGGGTCTGGCTCGCCAAACGCCATCTGCCCGCGCCCCTCGTTCCCGTCTACCTCGGCGTCTGGACGCTGTTGACGCTCGCGCGCACCCGCTCGGCGACGGGGCTGCGGGCCTGGTTCGCCGGCTTCGCCGAGGGCGTGCGCACCAGCGGCGGCCCGCGGAGTCCGATGCGGTGGCGCACCGCGGCGCGCATGGCCCGGCTGGGCCGCCCGCCGGTCATCTAGGCGCGAGTGCCTAGGATGGCGGACGGGGCGGAGCCGTAGCGCAGAGGTCGACGCGCGCGGTCTCCAAAATCGCGAGGACACCGGTTCGAATCCGGCCGGCTCCGCCTTCCCGCGCCTCGCGCCGGTCTGCGGTCGTACGGAACGTCACCCGCGGTTCTAGGCGCCCGGGTCCCCGCACTTCTCTGCGGTGATGTCCGCGTACGATCCGGCGGCTACGCGCCGCTGACGGCGCGGAGTTCCCGGTGCTGCCTCTTGGGGGGCGCGGTTTCGTAGCGGGGGGCCGACGGTTCGCCGAGCGTGCCGTTCTGGATGCGGCGGGCTGCTTCCCGCACTGCGGCCGCGAGGGCTTCGATGGACTCGTAGCCCGCGATGTAGGGATGCAGGATGTAGGTGCGGTAGCTGTTCTCCGGTCGCAGAACGAGGTGCCGGTCGACCAGTGAGGCCATGGCGGTCGAGGCTGCGTTCTTGCCGAGGCCGACACGAGCGGCGAGCTCCTGCTGGGACATCCGTACCTCGCCGCCCGGCTCCTGGAGCTCGATCAGCACGCTCAGGAGGTCTTGGGCGCCGCGGGAGAGCCCCAACTTGTGAAGCATTCCGTGTCCGAAGGTCGCCTGGATCAGCATGCCTCCTCCTCCTGGTCCTGGCCCCGTTTCATCTGCCCACTTCGTGGGGCGGGCGGGGCGTTGAGCTTGGGAAACGCATCCTGCGGGGTCTCTTGTCGAAGCTTAGCCAGGATCTCCTGCTGACGGTCACCGTTGCCCATGAAGCCGATCAAGGGGTTCACGAAGAGGACGCCGGAGCGGACCTTCTGGATCATGTGCCACTCCTCCAGGCGGTTGACCGCCCGGGTGACGTTGGCCCGCTCGACACCGAGTCGTTGGGCGATCAGCTTGTGCGTCGCCTTGACCCAGCCTTCCTTCTGCTTGCCGATGCACCAGACCAGGACGGCGGACTGGATGGGGGACATGCCGTGTTGGGCGATGAGGACGGCCAGGACCTCGCTGAGGAACTCGTTGCTGACAGCGCTGAAGCCGGCCGTCCCGTACATCTCGTGCGGGGCCCGCTGGGTGACCCGGACACTGAAATCCATCTGCTGGACCGGCCGGCCCCGCATCGGGGTCTTCGCGATGAGGTCTGCGAACTTGTCGGTCAGCGTCTCCTTGAACTCCGCGCCGGTGTCGGAGACAGGCACAACCGGAGGCTGCGAGCCGGACGCTCGGCGAATGGGCTGGCGGCGCGCCATGTGCGTGGGTCCCGTCCTCGATCATGGGAAGTCATCCCGCACCCTAGCGGGTTGTCCCAGTGCACTGGGACATTTTCTCCCTGTCGGCGTGACTTTTTGGTGTCGGTGCCGACACGGTCCTCGCGCGAGCCAAAGGCTTGCCCTTGACTGACCAGGGCATTCGCGTTTTTCTCCCAGTTCAGAGGGAGAAAATAGTGTCGTTGGTGGTGTCCGCTGACACCTTTTCACCCGCCGATGTGTCAGCGCCAACACATCGGCTTTCGTGAACTCGCAGGTCAGAGTAGGTATTTCGGAACCGCGCTCTTTTCCATAAGAGCAACTGATGCCGGTGGGCGTCTGCGGACTCCACGGGTCGGCTGCGCCCTCCGCTGCGCTCCGGTGCTCGCTTCGTTGGTACGGGTCGGCTATCCGATGGCAGGCCGAGTGGGGTCTCCCCGGAGGCAAGCAGCACAGTGGCTGATGCCGTCTGTGGTGCGGAGTAGCGTTCGTACGCCGGTTGCAGGGTGCGGGCTGCACTGGGCACACCTTCGGTGGCTGAGCCGCCCACGGTCTCGGCTTCCAAGCTGGCAGGCGTACCGGATGAGCGCGTTGCCGGACTCCCGTACGGAGAACTGCTCCAGAGGAAGGCCTGCTCTGGCGGATGTTGCTGGAGAACCTGGGCGCGGTCGGCTCCTGAACTACACGGCCCTACGGGCCGGGAGGGGCGCTTTTCGTGCGTCCAGGGGCGCACGAGAAAGGCCCTGCCCCCTACGCTGGTCAGTGTCGAGCTGCACAACGAAGGGGCAAGGCCGTGTCATCCGATGCTACCCCCGACCCGTACGACAACCCCGTCGCGTTCGGGCAACGTGTCCAGATCTACCGCAACCGCCGAGGCATGACCCGTGAGCAACTGGCCGGCCTCCTCGGCCACCACGCCTCGTGGGTCAAGAAAGTCGAGACCGGCACCATAGGAATGCCGCGCCTGCCGGAGATCCTCCGCATCGCCGAAGTGCTCCGCGTCCGCCGCCTGAACGACCTCGTGGGCGATGTCGGCGCCGAACCGCACACCGACCTGTTCCTCGGGCCCGGTCACGATCGCCTCCCCGCAGTCCGCGCGGCGCTCTCCGCATACCTGGCGCCCGGCGCCCGGGAGGCACCCACGAAGGCGTACCTGCGGGCCGCGCTGGATGCCGCGTGGGCCGCCCGCCATGAAGCCCCCAACCACCGCGAGATCCTCGGCCGGCTACTGCCCGGGCTGATCCGTGACGCGCAGCTCAGCGTCCGCCAGGCCGATACCGCGAGCGACCGGCGTGCGGCCCTCGCCTTCCAGGCCGAGACGTTCTTCCTCGCCCAGTTCTTCGTCGCCTACCAGCCGGACCCCTCCCTGTTGTGGCGGGTGGCCGAGCGTGGCATGGCCGCCGCGCAGGAATCCGAAGACCTGCATGCGATCGGTGTAGCAGCATGGCTGTCTGCGCAGGCTCACCGGGACTCCGGCCCGGGCCACTACGACGAGGCCGACGACGTCGTCATGCAAGCACTGCAACTGCTGGAGCCCGGGCTACCCGACGCTCCGCTCGACGTGCAGGCGATCACGGGAGCTCTCCGCGTCGAGGCCGGACTCACTGCTGCGAAACGCCGTGACACCGGCACCGCATGGGGATGGTGGGACCGGGCAGGCGGTGTCTCCCGCCAGCTGCCCGCCAACTACTTCCATCGGGTGACGTCCTTCGGCCGAGCTGTGATGGGGGCGCACGGCGTCACCGTCGCGGTTGAGCTCCGAGCCGGCGGCGAGTCCGTACGGCAGGCCAACCGGGCTGAGACCGACGCGATCCCGTCCCGGCCGCGCCGGGCCCGGCACCGCATCGAGCAGGCCCGCGCCTACTACCTGGATGGGCAGCGGGAGACCGCGCTGGCCACGTTGGAGCAGGCGCACGCGGCCGCTCCGGAGACGATCCGCTACAACGGGTACGCCCGCTCGATCGTGCTGGAGGAGACCGCGTCCCGGATGCCGGAGCGCCGACAACGGGCAAGCCGACTGGCTGTCGATATCGGCATGCTGGCCGCGTAGGGAGAGGGGCCCAAACCGGGCCCCTTCTTCGTTTGCCCCGCCGTCACCCTGGTTCTACCACCCGCTGACGACGGTAGGGAGCACCAGGATGAACCCCAGCGAGACGCAGACAACCGAGGAGCTCACGGCGCGCGCTCTGGCTCCCTATTCGGAGCGCCCCGACGCCGAAAGCGTGGCCCGCCTGGTCGATGACCTGATCACCGCAGGGTGCGAACTTCACACCGAGGTGTCTCAGGTTCCGGCGGCCCAGCGGACCGAACGTGCGGGAGCCGCGCTGAACGAGTGGTCGTACTTCATCGACGTAGGCCCGTCGAGCCACGGCGACCACGCGAACTGGAACCACGCGAGGGGCTTGGCCCGCATCCTGCGGAACCTCGCGGAAGCCAACCAAGACCGGGAGCCGGTACGAGGCGATGAGACGACCGGATGAGGTACGAGGGCGGACGGTTCTGCGTCTTCTGCGACCAGCTCATCCGTGGGGCGGCCGAGCGGATCACCTTCGAGTCGGCCTCCGGTGGCCGCCCCGTCCTGTATGCCCACCCGATCGGCCCCACCGGCCCGTGCACGCCGGCTCGGGGCACAGCGCCCCGTCGGACCTGTGGATGACCGAGTACGCCCGGCAGGTCCTCTACGTCGTGATCCTGCTCGGCGCCCTCGCCGTCATCATCCTCGGCACCACTTACACGCGAGGGTGAACCCCAGCCCGTGAAACACCCCGGCGGTTCCTCGTCAGAAATGCTGTCGCAATGCCCTGGACCTGTCCAAACTGCAACAGCAGCCACGAGATTGCGTACATCTGGAGTTCCGGGGGGTACCACCCCATGCCGTCACCGTGAGGCGGTTTCCGACTGGGATCCCCCGGAGATGCGCATCCCGAAGCCGAGCGACCGCAGACGCAAGAAGATCAAGGGAGACGCGACATGAAGGTCCACGGCAGCGAGGACGTGCTGTACGTCCTCAAGCGCACGGGACGCGTCCTGAACCCGAACCAGCGGATCGTCGTCATGCTGTACGCGGCCGCCGATCAGCGACCGGACGGGTCGGTCTGGATCAAAGCCACCGAACTCGCCGAGACCGCAGGTATGAGCGCCCCGGTCTTCTCCCGGACACGCAAGGAGCTCGAGGCTCTCGGGTGGCTCGAAGAGGTGGACAGCGTCGGCCCTGTGAAGGTATTCCGGCTGACGCCGACGGTGGACGCGGAGCGGGACCAGCCGGCCGCGCGTCTGAGGGTCGTCAACAGCTGAGGACCCCGGGACCGCGCCGGCTCACTGGTCCCAGTGGGCCGCCGTTTTGAGGAGGCGGTCGTTCGCGTCCGGGGAGCCGATCGTGATGCGGACGCCCTCGTCGCAGAAGGGGCGGACCATCAGGCCGGCCGCCTCGCAGGCGTCCGCGAAGTAGGACGTACGGGAACCCAGGCGCAGCCAGACGAAGTTGGCGTGGCTCTCGGGGACCTCGTAGCCCTCGGCGCGCAGGCCGGCGCTGACCCGCTCGCGCTCCGCCACCAGGTCGGCGACGCGCTCGCGCAGCTCTTCCGTGGCGCGCAGCGAGGCCAGCGCGGCCGCCTGGGCGGGGCCGCTCACGCCGAGCGGTACGGAGCAGGCGCGCAGCGCGGCCGTCACCCGGGGGTGGGCCACCGCGTAGCCGACGCGGAGCGCGGCCAGGCCGTAGGCCTTGGAGAAGGTGCGCAGCACCGCCACGTTGGGCCGGTCCCGGTAGAGCTCGATGCCGTCGGGGATCTCCTCCTCCTCGACGAACTCCCGGTACGCCTCGTCGATGACGACCAGCACCTCGGGCGGCACCCGGTCAAGGAACCGCTCCAGCTCGGCGCGGCGCACGGCGGTGCCGGTCGGGTTGTTCGGGTTGCAGACGAAGACGAGGCGGGTGCGGTCGTTGACGGCGTCCGCGAGCGCGTCCAGGTCGTGCGTCTCGTCGCGCAGGGGCACCTGTACGGAGGTCGCCCCGGCGGCCCAGACCAGCAGCGGGTACGCCTCGAAGGAGCGCCAGGCGAAGACGACCTCGTCGCCCGGGCCCGCGGCGGCGGCGACCAGGTGCTGGGTGATGCCCACGGATCCGGTGCCCAGCACCAGGTGCTCGGCGGGCACGCCCAGACGGGCCGACAGCTCGGCGGTCAGCTCGGCCGAGGAGGGGTCGGGGTAGCGGTTGAGCCGGCCGAGCCAGGTCTCGACCGCGCCGATGACCGAGGGCAGCGGCGGGTACGGGTTCTCGTTGGAGGAGAGCTTGTCGACGAACTCGTCGGCCGCGGCCCGGCCCGGCACGTAGCGGGGGAGTGTGGAGACGTCGGCGCGCAGGCGCGGGAATGTCGGATCGGACATCGCGGGGATTCCTTTGGCGAGGGAGACGGCCTGGGCGGCGTAAAACACCGTCCGGCCGTGCCGACGGGGGTGGCGGCACGACCGGACGGTGCCCGGGGGGAGGGGTGGAAAGGGGGACGGGGCGGGGGCGGGCGCGGAGTGCTGGGGGGTCAGCCCCGCGCCGCCGCCGGCGGGTTGTAGGGCGAGGGGCCGCCGAACGCCCAGCGCAGCCGGGTCGCCCCGTCGATCTGCACCACACGCTCGATGTCGAACTCGCACATCCGCAGGGCTCCGGGCACGGCGGCCCGGTCCCCCTCGGCCCAGTTGATCCGGGCCTTCCCCGTCAGCTGGAGGGTGTTGCCGGACTCCCAGTCGAGGAAGAGCAGCCCGCAGTTCTCGTTGAGCTGCAGGTTCCCCAGGGTCATGTAGAAGGAGTTGCCGAAGTAGTCCGGCCAGACGAGCTTGCGCGGTCCCGCCACCGAGACGAAACCGGCGTCGCCGCCCCGGTGCGAGGAGTCCGCGCCGTAACCGTCCGCCTGGCTGGCGATGAAGAAGGTGTCCGCGCCGCGGATCCACTCCTCCTGCTCCGCCGTGAGTGCCTCGCCGCTGCGGATCTCCTTGGGCGCCCCGGCGGGCCCGTCCGCGACCGGCACCCGCACCTGCAGGTACTTGGGGCAGTTGCCCAGCACCTGTTCGGTGCGGATGCGCAGTTGCTCCCCTTCGCGCCGCGCCACGCCGTTGATCCTGATCCGGCTCGTCGTGTGCGGTTCGAGGGCGAGCAGGCCGATGTCGGCCGTCTCGTCGAAGGCCCCGGCGAGGGGATCGCCGGGCACGGGCAGGGACGACAGCGTGATCGTGTGCCGGCCCGTGGGCAGGGCGAATCCGGCTTCGCCCGTGACCAGCGAGGACCACATGGCCCCGGTCGCGTCGGCGCCGCCCAGGAAGAGCATCCGCTGGCGCATCAGGTACTGGTCGAACCCGGGCTGGATCACGTCGTCGAACATGGGCGAGCCCCAGCCGGGACCGCCTTCGCCGGCCTGTTTCTGAACGGCCTGCTCACCCTCGTGATAGGGGGTCTTGATCACCACGGAAACCTCCGGTCAGGACGGGTGCCGACTCAGGAACGGGTACCCGTTCAGGCACGGGCGCCGATCAGCAGGGCGGTGTCCACGACGCGGTTGGAGAAGCCCCACTCGTTGTCGTACCAGCCGACGATCTTGACCTGGCGGCCGTCGCCGATGACCTTGGTCAGGCCCGAGTCGAAGATGCAGGACGCGGGGTCGGTGACGATGTCGCTGGAGACGATCGGCTCGTCGGTGTAGGTGAGGATGCCCGCGAGAGCGCCTTCGGCGGCCTTCGCGAAGATCTCGTTGACCTCCTCGACGGTCGTCTCGCGCGCGACGCGGACGGTGAGGTCGGTGGCGGAGCCCGTCGGGATCGGCACGCGCAGGGCGTACCCGTCGAGCTTGCCCTTGAGCTGCGGCAGGACCAGGCCGATCGCCTTGGCGGCGCCGGTGGTGGTCGGCACGGTGTTCGTCGCCGCCGAGCGGGCGCGGCGGAGGTCGCTGTGCGGGCCGTCCTGGAGGTTCTGGTCCGCGGTGTAGGCGTGGACCGTGGTCATCAGGCCGTGCTCGATGCCGAGCGCGTCGTCGAGGACCTTGGCCAGCGGAGCCAGGCAGTTGGTCGTGCACGAGGCGTTGGAGACGATGTCGTGCACGGCCGGGTCGTAGAGGTTGTCGTTGATGCCGAAGGCGATCGTCAGGTCCTCGTTCTTCGAGGGCGCGCTGATGATGACCTTGCGGGCGCCGGCCTCCAAGTGGGCGCGGGCCTTGTGCGCGTCGGTGAAGACGCCGGTGGACTCGATGACGACGTCCACCTCCAGCTCGCCCCACGGCAGCTTGGCCGGGTCGCGCTCGGCGGTCACGCGTATGGTGCGGCCGTCGATGACCAGGTTGCCCTCCACGGCGCGGACGTCGTGGCCGAGACGCCCGAGGGTGCTGTCGTACTTGAGCAGATGGGCCAGCGTCGCGGCGTCGGTGAGGTCGTTGACGGCGACCACCTCCAGGCCGGTGCCCCGCTGAAGGGCGGCGCGGAAGAAGCTCCGGCCGATACGGCCGAATCCGTTGATGCCGACCTTGATCGTCACGTGATACCCCTCTTCGGAAACTACATCCATGACCGCACGTAGAGCCGCGTTGTCCGGCCAGTCCTAATCAACGACTGTACTGCGTGACCTGGGGGCGTGGTTGCCTAAATGCGCCTGTAGATCGCCTGTTTGCGCACGAAAGCCGAGGTGAGGCCGTGCGCATCGGAACATCTGATGGCGTACGAGTACCTGCATGCCGGTATGTTTTTATGGGCCTGCCTGTCACGATGGCATGACGCTTCCCGGAGCGAGGAGAACGATGGACATGCTGCCCCTCCGCGGGCCGAGCGCATTCGTGCCGGACCGCAGTCCACCGGTTGCCGTGTCCACCCCCGGCGCGGCGCGGGTCGTCCGCGGACCCGACGAGTCGGTCCACGGCACCGTCGTACGCCGCGACTTCGGCGACGTCACCATCACCCTCGTCACGGGAGAGCCCCACGAGGTCTTGCGCCCCGGCCGCCACATCCGGCCCGGCTCCTCCGAGAACCTGCGGGTGTTCAGGGCGCTGGCGGGCGAGATCCACGTCCACCAGGACGGCCGCCGGGGCCAGGCGAGCGGCCCGCAGATCATCTGCTGCGACAGCAGCCGCCCCTACCGCCTGGTGCTGCCCCGGCCCTTCCACCTGGTGGAGGTCCTGCTGCCGCACCGCCACCTCGGGATGTCGGCCGACGACACGGCGAAGCTCACCGCCACCGGCTGGTGCGGGCGCATGGGCGCCGGCGCCCTCCTCTCCCAGCTCCTGGCCGGACTCCACGACCACGGAACCGAGATCCACTCCGCCGTCGACCGGGTCGGCGCCACCGTGGCCGGCCTGACCGCCGCCGTCCTCGCGGACCGGCTGCGCCACGTCGCCGCCGAGGACGAGGTCGCCCGCCACGACCTCATGCTGGGCATCCAGTCGTACATCCGCGAACGGCTCTCCGACCCCGGCCTCACCCCGCAGGCGGTCGCCGAGCACCACAACATCTCGCTGCGCTACCTCCAGCGGATCTTCCAGGACCACGGGACAAGTCCCGCCCGCTGGATCCGCGACGAGCGCCTCGCCCGCTGCCGGTACGAGCTGCGCGACCCACGGCTCGACCACCTGCCCGTCGGCGTGATCGGTGAACGGTCCGGCCTCTACCAGGCCTCCCACTTCAGCCGGCTCTTCCGCGACCGCTACGGCCTCACGCCGCGCGGTTACCGCACCATGCGCGAGCCCGTCGCCACCTGACGAGCACCGACGGCCCCCGACGACCGACGACCGACGAGCACTGACATCCGAGGAGGATGACGGATTTGACCGGCACGAGCTTCGAATTCCCCGGTGAGTACTACGAGATCATGCGGAAGGACTTCCGTAACCTCGCCGCCGAGACGGAGTTCCTCGCGTCCCTGCTCCCCGAGGCGGGCACCGTACTCGACCTGGGCTGCGGCACGGGCTCCAACCTGCGCGCCCTGCGCGAGCGCGGCCACCGCGGCACCGGCGTGGACCAGAGCGCCGCGTTCCTCCAGTACGCCCGCGCGGCCGGAGACGAAAACATCTCCTACGTGGAGGCCCGCGCCGAGACGTACCGCACCGAAGAGCGCTACGACCTCGTCTACAGCCTCTTCATGACGCTCAACTACCTGGAGCGCGCCGAGCTCCCGTCCGTCCTGCGCTCCATCCGCGGACTGCTCAACCCCGGCGGCCAGGTCGTCCTGGAGTTCGGCCACATGCTGAACTTCGTCGACTCCTTCCAGCCCCACACCGTCGCCCACCACCGCGGCCCCGACGGAGTCCTCATCACCCGCCTCGCCCGCCAGGCCATCAACGCGCACGCGGCGAACTGGCGCAACGAGGAGACCCTGCTGGTCCGCACCGCGGACGGCACGGTCGCCATGTACGACAACTTCTTCGACCAGGCCGTCCTGACCGGGCCCGAGGTGCGCGAGCTGCTGGCCGCGGCGGGACTGACCGTCACCGCCGAGTACGGCGGTTTCCGCAAGGAGCCCGCGCCCTTCCACGGCCGGGGCCCGCTCGTCATCGTGGCCACCGCGACCGACACAGTGACCGCGAGCGCCACCGTCACCGACACCGCTCAGCAAGAGGAGAACCAGGCATGACCGGCACCGGCATATCGCTGCTCGACGGCGGGCCCGCCCCCGAAACCGGCGTCGCGCACCTCGGCGACGCCCTCGTCCGCGCCGCGGGCGCGCCAGACGGCCGCGGCGTGACCTACATCCGCCCGGACGGCACCGAGGTCCACCAGAGCTACGCCGAGCTGCTCGCCGACGCCTCGCGGATCCTGGCCGGCCTGCGCGCATCCGGCGCCGTCGTCGGCGAGAAGATCATCCTCCAGTCGGCCGACGACACCGACCTCCTCGGCGCCTTCTGGGCCTGCGTCCTCGGCGGCTACCTGCCGCTGCCCGTCAGCGCCGACGCCGTCAACGGCCCCGGCCTGCTGGAGCGCGTATGGAGCGGCTACGGCCGCCCGCGCGTCCTGACCGGCACCGGCCAGGAGATCACGCCCGCCGTCGCCGCCGACGCCGGCTGGTCCGCCGCGCACCTGGGCGACGTGGCGACCCTGCGCACCGCGCACGAGCCGGACCTCGACTGGCACGAGCCGGCCGCCGTCGACCCGGTCGTCCTGCTGCTCACCTCCGGCAGCACCGGCGTGCCCAAGGCCGTCACCCTCACCCACCGCAACGTCCTGACGCGCAGCGCGGCCACCGCCCGCGTCAACAAGCTCGACGCGGACACCCGCACCTTCAACTGGATGCCGCTGGACCACATCGGCGGGCTGATCATGTTCCACGCCCGCGACGTCTTCCTCGGCTGTGCCCAGGTCCATGCCAAGATCCAGTGGGTGCTCGAAGACCCGCTGCGCTGGCTCGACACCGTCTCCACCCACCGGGCCGACACCACCTGGGCGCCCAACTTCGCCTTCGTGCTCGTCAACGACCAGGCCGACCGCTTCGAGGGCCGCGGCTGGGACCTCAGCCCGCTGCGCTACATCATGAACGGCGGCGAGGCCGTCCGCTCCGGCGTCGTACGCCGCTTCCTGGACCTGCTGGCCCCCTACGGGCTGCCCGCCACCGCCATGTTCCCCGGCTGGGGCATGTCCGAGACCACCGCCGGCGTGGCCGACTGCCAGTTCACCGAGGCCGCCGCCGGCGACGACCGCTACGTGCCCGTCGGCCGCCCCCAGCCCGGCACCCGCATCCGCGTCGTCGACGAGCACGGCGACCTCGTGCCGTGGGGCATCACCGGCCGCCTCCAGGTCACCGGTTCGACGATCACCTCCGGGTACTACGACAACCCCGTGCAGAACCGGCAGTCCTTCACCGAGGACGGCTGGTTCAAGACCGGCGACCTGGCGTACGTCGAGAACGGCATCCTGACCGTCACCGGCCGCACCGACGACGTCATCCAGCTCGGCGACATCGCCTACCACGGCCACGAGATCGAGGCCGCCGTCGAGGAACTCGACTTCATCGAGCCCTCGTACACCGTCGCCTCCCTCGTCACCTCCGAGCCCGGCGGCGCCGAGGAGCTCGCGGTCTTCTTCAGCCCGCGCACCGGCACCATCACCGCGGACCAGGGCGAGCAGATCCGCGGCCGCGTCAGCGAGCGCCTCGGCGTCGACGTCCGCCACCTGCTGCCCGTCGACCGCTCCGAGATCCCCAAGACCGGCATCGGCAAGCTCCGCCGGGCCCAGCTCCGCAAGAGCTTCGAGGACAGCCTGGCCGCCGTCCCCGCCGGCAGCGCGGCCTGACCGTACGGGTGGTGCGGCCGGCGGCGGGCCCGTCGCCGGCAACACCACTCGCAGGTCCTGTCGTCGAAGTGGTGCCTGGCCGGCGCCACTTCGACGACAGGACCCAGGCCGTCTCTTTCGGGCCGGGCCGGCCCGCGGTTCCTCCCGGCTTCCGCCGGGAGGGTCCCCCCTGAACGCCGCACCTCTCCCCCCACGTTCCACCGGGAGGTGCACGGCGTCCGGTGCCGCGGGCCGGCCCGGTCCCGAAGAGACGGCCAGTGTCTCCACCCCCTACGCACGAGGAGCGCCCATGGCGCAGCAGGAGAGAGCCGAGCGGACGCGCCGGGCTCTGATCAACGGCGCCGCCAAAGCCATCGACCTGTACGGCTACGAAGGGGCCTCCCTTGCCGTCATCTGCACCGCGGCAGGAGTGACCAAAGGCGCCTTGATGTACCACTTCCCGGCCAAGGACGACCTGGTCCGGGCCGTGCGGAGCGAGGCCCGGCAGACGACCGCCGCGGCACTGGACTCCGTACCGCGCGCCGGGGTCCGGCCGCTGCAGGCCGCCGTCGACATGACGCACGTTGTCGCCGGTCGGCTCGGCCACGACCCCGTGGCGCGCGCGGGAGCCCGGCTGACCCGGGAGTTCCCGCACTACCCCGACGCCGGCGGCTCCTGGACCGAGCCCGTCCGCGCCGAGCTTGCCGCCGCCCTGCACGGCGCGGCCGACCCCCGGGAGATCGCCGCCCAGGTCGTGTTCTCCCTGATCGGGATGGACGTGGCGCTGCGCGCGGAGGAGCCGCGGCCGAGCCGCTCCTGCGGCCCGCTGCGCCGGCACGTGACCCGGCTGTGGCGGCTGATCCTGCCGGGAATCGTCGCCGGACCGCACATCGCGGAGCTGTACCGGGCCGAGGGCTCGTCCCCGTCCTGCGCGTTCGGCTCCGTACCCGAAGCCGTGATACCCGGACGCCGGAGGTGAGCATGAGCGATCCCCGCCCGCTGACCGGCGAGCCGCTCAGCCTGGACCTGCTCAACACCCTCTGGCACGACCGCCACGGGCGCTACGACCTGCTGGACTCCCTGGCCGGTCTCGAGCTCTGGCTGAGCGGCTCCCGGGCCGCCGCGCTCTACGGCAGGGGCGAACTGCGGGCCGACCCGGCCACCCTCGCGGCGGCCCGGGAGGCCCGCGCGGCCCTGGCGGGCGTGGTCGGCGGGGGCCGTACGGCCCGAGGCGCCGGCGGAGCCGGAAGCGTCGCCGCGGCCGGGCGTGGACCCGAGGCGGTCGCCTTCGACGCCTTCAACCGGCTCCTCGACGGGGGCCGGATCCGGCGCCTGCTCACCCCGGCCGGCCCCGTCGAGCGCCTGGAGGCCGTCGATCCGGCCCGCCTGCTCGGCTACCTCGCGGCCGCCGACTACCTCCGCCTGCTCACGACCGCCCCCGACCGCCTCAAGAGCTGCGCCAACCCCACCTGCGGCCTGCGCTTCCACGACGCCAGCCGCAACGGCACCCGCCGCTGGTGTTCGAGCACGGGCTGCGGGAACCGCGCGAAGGCGGCCCGCCACTACGCACGCCGGACCGCGCGCGTCCCTTGAGGCGCGGCCGGTCCAGGAGGGGTTGCCCCCAGAAGCTAATGCCCTTAGCTTTTAGGCAACAGGGATTAGCCACTGCTTCCAGGGGACGGGTCATGACGGAGTTTCTGGGCATCGAAGACGGACGGCTCGCCTACGAGGTCACCGGTGAAGGCCCGCTGCTCGTGCTGGCGCACGGCATGGGCGACAACCGGGCGGCCTACCGCGAGAGCGCCGCCCTCCTCGTCGCCGCCGGATACCGCGTCGCCACCACCGACCTGCGCGGACACGGGGAGTCGAGCACCGGCTGGGCCTCGTACACCCGTACCGACGTGGCGGGCGACCTGCTCGCCCTGATCCGGCACCTGGGCGGCCCCGCCGTCATCGTCGGCCACTCCTTCGCCGGCGGCGCCGCCACCATCGCCGCGGCCCAGGAGCCCGAACTGGTCAGCGCCATCGTCGAGATCGGCTCGTTCACCCGCGCCCAGAAGCTCGACTTCGGCGCCGTCGGATCCAACGCCCGCTACCGCAAGGGCATGCTCCTGCTGATGGGCACCGGCATGGTGCGCAGCGTCGGCCTCTGGAAGCGCTACCTCGACCACGCCTACCCGGGCGCCCGCCCCGCCGGCTTCGCCGCCCACGTCGCCGCCGTCGAAACCGACCTGCGGCGGCCCGGCCGGATCGCCGTCGTCGCCAAGATGGGCATGTCCGCCCCCACCGACGCGGGCGCCCGCCTCGGCGACGTCCAGTGCCCGGCGCTGATCATCGAGGGCACCCTCGACCCCGACTGGGCCGACCCCCGCGCCGAGGGCGCGGCCATCGTCGCCGAACTGCCCGCGGGACTCGGCCGCCTCGAGATGATCGAGGGCGCGGGACACTACGCCCACGCGCAGTTCCCCGCCGAGACCGCCGCGGCCATCGTGTCCTTCCTGAAGGCGGCCTCCCGTGCCTAGGGCCTCGCTCTCCGCCGACGCGGTGGTCGACGTGGCCCTGCGCATCGTCGACGAAGAGGGCCCCGCGGCCCTGACCCTCTCGGCGGTCGCCGGCCGGGCGGGCGTGGCCACGCCCTCCCTCTACAAGCACGTGCGCAACCTCGCCGAGCTCCGCGACCTCCTGTCGGCGCGGATCATGAACGAGATGACGGACGAGCTCGGCGAGGCCGTCCTCGGCCGCTCCGCCGACGACGCGATCCGCGCCTTCATGACGGCCTGGCGCACCTACGCGCTGCGTCACCCGCACCGCTACGCCGCCATGCTGCAATCCCCCGAACCCCGCACGGCCGAAGCCGGCCGGCGCCTGATCGCCATCCTGCTCGCCGCCCTGCGCGCGTACGGGATGGAGGACTCGGCGGCCATCCACGCGGCCCGGTGCGTGCGCGCCACGGCCCACGGCTTCGTCTCCCTGGAGACCGGGGGCGGTTTCGCCCTCCCCGAGGCCCTGGACGAGAGTTACGCCCTCCTGATCCACATGGTCCTCACGGGCCTGCACACCCGTCAGTGACGCACGTCCCCTCGGACCGTCCCGCACCGGCCCCCGCCTCCGGCAGGTCGGCCGAGACCAGCGCGGCGGCCGCCTCTTGCAGGCCGACTCGCGCTTGACCCGGATCCGCGCTGCCGATCAGCTCCAGCCCGATCGCCTGTGCGCCGCCGCCCGCTTGCGCCACCCCGTCCGTATCCTCCGGCATTGTGGTGAACGTACCCGCGCCCACGCGATGCGGAGAGCCGCATGTGCCCGCCGCAATTGCCGTGCCGCGCGGGGAGAAAGCCACGATCTGGTTTATGGGTTTTCCTGATCCGGCACACCGGTGTGCCGGCGGAATTTCTTTTCCCGGGCTTCCGGAAGTCATTCGGGAGACGAAGTCCGGCGCCCCTCGCGTTTCGGTCGGTGAACACGGTCCAACGTGCCGAATACCCCGAACACCCCAAACGCCCCGAACGCGCCGTGCATTGAAGGAGCATGGGGCCGCGGTCCCCCCGGACGGAACCGCGACCCCGTGTACCGCGCGCTCACACCGGCTGGTTGCCGTGCTTGCGCTCCGGCAGCGAGGCGTGCTTGGCCCGCAGCATCGCCAGGGAGCGGATCAGGACCTGCCGGGTCTCGCCCGGATCGATGACATCGTCCACGAGCCCGCGCTCGGCGGCGTAGTACGGATGCATGAGCTCGGCCTTGTACTGCTTGACGAGACGTTCCCGTGTCGCCTCGGGATCGTCGGAGGAGGCGATCTCCTTGCGGAAGACCACGTTCGCCGCGCCCTCCGCGCCCATCACGGCGATCTCGTTGATGGGCCAGGCGAAGGCCAGGTCGGCGCCGATGGACCGCGAGTCCATGACGATGTACGCACCGCCGTAGGCCTTGCGGACGACCAGGGAGATCCGGGGGACGGTCGCGTTGCAGTACGCGTACAGCAGCTTGGCGCCGTGCCGGATGATGCCGTTGTGCTCCTGGTCGACGCCCGGCAGGAAGCCGGGCACGTCCACGAGCGTGAGCAGCGGGACGTTGAAGGCGTCGCAGGTCTGGACGAACCGCGCGGCCTTCTCGGAGCTGTGGATGTCCAGGACGCCGGCCAGCGCGGCCGGCTGGTTGGCGACGATGCCCACCACGTGTCCGTCGAGCCGGGCGAAGGCGCACACGACGTTCTGCGCCCAGGCCTCCTGGACCTCGAAGAACTCGCCGTCGTCGACGATCTCCTCGATCACCTTGCGCATGTCGTACGCCTGCCCCGGGTCGGCCGGGACGATCCCGGCGAGGGCGTCGGTACGGCGGTCGGCGGGGTCGTCGCCGCGGACCACCGGGGGCAGTTCGCGGTTGTTCTGCGGGAGCAGCGAGAGCAGGTAGCGGACGTCCTCCAGGCACTCCTCCTCGGTGTCGTACGCGAATCCGGCGACGCCGGAGACGGAGGCGTGCACGTCGGCGCCGCCGAGGCCGTTCTGGGTGATCTGCTCGCCGGTCACCGCGCGGACCACGTCCGGCCCGGTGATGAACATCTGCGAGGTCTCTCGGACCATGAACACGAAGTCCGTGAGCGCCGGGGAGTACGCCGCGCCGCCCGCGCACGGGCCGAGCATGACGCTGATCTGCGGGATCACCCCCGAGGCACGGGTGTTGCGGCGGAAGATGCCGCCGTATCCGGCCAGGGCCGAGACGCCCTCCTGGATACGGGCGCCCGCACCGTCGTTCAGGGAGACCAGCGGGGCGCCGGCCTTCTCGGCGAGGTCCATCACCTTGTGGATCTTGGCGGCGTGAGCCTCACCGAGTGCGCCGCCGAAGACCCGGAAGTCATGGGCGTACGCGAAGACCGTGCTGCCGTGCACCAGGCCCCAGCCGATGACGACGCCGTCGCCGTGCGGCCTGCGGTGCTCGAGGCCGAATCCGGTCGCCCGGTGCCGGCGGAGCGGCTCGAGCTCCGTGAAGGTGCCCTCGTCGAAGAGGAGTTCGAGCCGTTCGTAGGGGGTCAGTTTGCCCTTGGCGTGCTGCCGCTTCGTCGCCTCGGGATCCGGACCGCGGCTTACCTCGTCCTTCAGCCGGTTGAGTTCCGCGGTGGACCGGTGCAGGCTCGGCGAGGGAGCGAGCGTGGTCAGCAGTTCGTCGAAGGTCGTCATCGGCCCAAGCTAGGAACGACCCCTCAAAAGCCGTGGCCACGCCCCCTGGAGCCTCGCTCGACCGGCCACCGCCGGTCGAGCGGCCCGCGCAGGCCGACCGGCCCCCCG
Source organism: Streptomyces sp. ISL-43 (assembly GCF_018614195.1). Lineage (GTDB taxonomy): Bacteria > Actinomycetota > Actinomycetes > Streptomycetales > Streptomycetaceae > Streptomyces. The sequence continues at coordinate 116,872 of NZ_JAGGOT010000022.1, read as the reverse complement.
CTAGTCGATGGCCGCGGCCGGCTGGAGCATCCGGGGTATGGCGGCGACGACCGGGTCGAGCCGGTCCAGGTCGCCCGAGAGCACGGCCTGGTGCAGCTGCTGGAGCGGCGCGGACGGCTCGAGCCCCAGTTCGCGCACCAAAGACCCCCGCAGCCTCTGGTATGCCTCGAGAGCGCGCCAGCCCCCGCCCGCCCGGTGCAGGGCGCGCATCAGCTGTCCGCAGAAGCCCTCGTGGAGCGGATGGCGGGCCGCCAGCACCCGAAGTTCCGGGATCACCTCGGCATGGCGGCCGAGCCGGATGTCGGCCTCGATGCGCCGCTCGAGGGCGGCGGTGCGCTCCTCGTTCAGCCGCAGCACCTCGAGTTCGAGCACGGACCCCGCCCGTACGTCGACCAGCGCGGGGCCCTGCCACAGCGCGAGCGAGCGGCCGAGCAGATCGGACGCGGCACGGTAGTCGCCGACGTCGTAGGCGGCCCGGCCGTGGCCGGCGATCCTCTCGAACTCGTGGGCGTCCACCTGGCCCGGCGCCACCTGGAGCAGGTAGCCGCCGAACTGCGTGACGAGGACGTCCTTGGCGTCGAGCAGCGGATCCCCGTCCAGTGCGGCGCTGATCTTCCGGCGCAGCTGGAGGATGTACGTCTGCAGTGTGGTGGCCGCGCTGCGGGGGATGTCCTCGCCCCAGATCTCCTCCATCAGCGTGGGTACGGTGACGACCCGCTCGGCGTGGAGGGCGAGCAGCGCGAGCAGCTGCCTGGGCTTCGCGGCGCTCGGAACCACCGAGACGCCGCGCTCGTGAACGGCGAGCGACCCGAGTACTTTGATCTCCATGTGCGTGCTCCCCCTTGTCGGGCCACGGCCGCCGGCCAAACCCTGCGACGACCCTTTGGAGTCAGGTACAGCAGACTCGCAGCCGGGGACCGCTCCGGCCCAGTGAGGCACGCATGAGGCGAATCATGAAAATGTCATAGGTGGCCGGTGACCCGTGCACTGCCGGTTCCATGAGGTCCCGCCCCAGACTCTCGACCCAGACAGACGCCAGCGCATCTCGTTCGTCACAGGGGGAAGTCATGAACGTGGCCCAGGACCTTTTCCGTTTCGCGGAACTCGCCGCCAGGACCGGACTCGAGCCCAAGCTCGGACAGCGTTTCGACAGGGACCCGTCCGGGGTCCTGCTGGAATTCGGACTCGAAGCCCACGCAGTGGACTGGGCGGCCGGCGCGACCGTCTCCATCGATGACCTGAGCGCCGCCGTCGACGGCGCGATGAGCCTCTGCACGCGCTGCGACACGTGCACCATCGGCGCCCTGGTCGACGCGCAGGTGGCAGCGTGAACTCGATACAGCAGCCCCCGGCGGAGCCCTTCGTCGCCTTCAAGCGCCACGTCAGAGCCGAGGCGGTCCCGGGCGAGGCCGCGTTCGTCCTGTCCGACCAGGGTGTGACCGTCCTGCGCGGCGGCGGGATAGAGAGCCTCGTCCCTCTGCTCGACGGCAGCCGCACCCTGGCCGAGTTACTGCGGGACGCCTCGCGGACCATGCCGGTCGCCGAGGTGGGGCGGGCGCTGAGGAGCCTCGCGCAGGCCAATCTGGTGGGATACCGCCACTCCGCCGACCTGACGGGCGAGGACACCGCCCTGGCCCAGGCCTACTGGGACCGGGCCGGCCTCGACGGGTACGAGGCGACCGCCGAGGTCCGCAGGGCGCCGGTCGCGGTCATCGCGGTCGGCGGGGTGGACGCCGCCGCGGCCCGCGCGGCCTGCAACTCCTCCGGGCTCAACGCGGTGGACGAGAACTCCGACGTCCCGCTGGCCCTGGTGGTCTGCTCGGACTACCTGGACCCCGGGCTGCGGTCCGTGGCCGCGCGACTGCGCGGCCAGGGCAGGTCCTGGCTGCTGGCCAGACCCTTCGGCGCGGATCCCTGGACCGGGCCGTTCTTCGCCCCGGGCACCGACGGGCCCTGCTGGTCCTGCCTGGCCCACCGGCTCTCCGAGCACCGCTTCAGCGAACTGCCCGTACAGCGTGCCCTGGGCCTGGACGGACCCGCTCCGCGGCCCGCTCCGAGCCTCTCTGCCGTACGGTCCCTGGGGCTCCACAGCGCCGTGCTGGAAATGTCGAAGTGGCTCGCGGGACTGCGCTACCCGGAGCAGCGGGCGGTCTGCGTCCTGGACAGCCTCAACCTGAGCACCACCCACCACACCGTGCTGCGCCGTCCCCAGTGCCCCGACTGCGGGGACCCCTCGCTGGTCGCCGAGCGGACGCGGCAGCCGATCGCCCTGGTGTCCAGACCGAAGGCGGAGGGCTCCGGCAGCAACGACCGGGCGATCTCAGCCGAGGGGATCCTCATCGAGAACCGCCAACTGATCAGCCCGGTCACCGGCATCGTGACGAACGTCCGCCAGGTGCCGGGGCTGCCCGAGGGACTGCACGCCTACGACTCCGGCCACAACCTCGCGCTGCGCGGGCACTCGCTGGCCGGCGTCCACCAGGTCCTGCGCTCCCGCAGCGGAGGCAAGGGGGCGACCGCCACCGAGGCGCGGGCGAGCGCGCTGTGCGAGGCGGCGGAACGTTACAGCGCCGCCCGCCAGGGCGACGAGCTGGTCATCCGCGATTCGCTGACGGGGCTGGGCGCCGAGGCCCTCCACCCCAACGCCTACCAGCTGTTCGACGAGCGGCAGTACGCCGACCGGGAGCGCTGGAACGCCCGGCAGTCGCCCTTCCACCGGGTCAGCGCGCCCTTCGACCCCGCGGCCCAGACCGACTGGACGCCGGTGTGGTCGCTCACCGCGGGAGTCCACAGGCTGCTGCCCACCTCCACCCTGTACTTCGACACCGGCGCGGGCGGCGGCACCCGGGACGGCCTGTGGTCCGACTCCAACGGCAACGCCGCGGGCGGCAGCCTGGAGGACGCCGTGGTCCAGGGCGTCCTCGAACTCGTGGAGCGGGACGCCGTGGCGCTGTGGTGGTACAACCGGCTGCGCCTGCCAGGCCTGGACCTCGACTCCTTCGACGAGCCCTGGCTGGCGTCCACGAGATCCGCGCTGGAGCGGGCCGGCCACAGCGTCTGGGCCCTGGACCTCACCTCCGACCTCGGCATCCCGGTCGTGGCGGTCGTCTCCCGGCACCGCGAGGGGTCGGCCGAGGAGTTCGTCTACGGATTCGGAGCGCACTTCGACCCGCGCCTGGCCCTGCGCAGGGCCCTCACCGAGATGGTGCAGATGCTGCCGGGACGCGGAGGGTCCGGGTCGGCCCTGCCCGGTCAGCCGCAGCTGCTGCCCGATCCGGCGCAGTCCCCGCGGACGCCCGGATCCTGGCCGTACGCCGGGCGCCGCGCGGACCTCCTCGACGACGTCCACTACCTGCGAACGCTGTTGGAGTCGCACGGCATGGAGCTTCTGGTCCTCGACCAGACGCGCCCGGACGTGGGGATCCCGGTGGTCAAGACGCTGGTACCCGGACTACGTCCCTTTTACGCCAGGTTCGCCCCGGGGCGCCTCTTCGACGTACCGCCGAGTCTCGGTCAGCGGGATGTCGCTCTCGCATTTCGCGAACTCAACTCGGTTCCGCTGCCGTTGTAGATCAGGACTGTCCGTTACCCGCCCTCTGCCTGGCGCGCTCGGCATATAGTGCGATCTCAGACCCTCCCGATTTCCGTACTGAGGAGTGAGCATATGACGGGCCGTTTCCGGACTGCGGACAACGACCTAGCTCAGCGGTCGGAACAAGTGGAAAGTTTAAGTCCGGACAAGCGCGGGCGGCTTTCCGACGTCCTGGCACCACGTCTCGCACAGGGCATCGTGGTCACCGTCCTGTCCGGGTACGGAATCGTCACCCTGCTCAATGTCGAATACGCGCTGCGCGGCCGGACACGTGATCTCCTCGTTTGCGGAGGGGCCGTCCTGGTCCTGTACGCGGTGCAGCTCGTCCTCACCTCGGCCCGGGCCCGCCGCTGGTCGACCGGCCGCAAATGCGCCGCCCTGGCCGTGCAGTTCGTCCTCACCTTCTTCCCGCTGGTTTGGCTGGACACGGCCTGGGGCAGCGTGGCGGGACCGCTGAGCGCTTCGGTCCTGCTGCTCGCGCCGCCCCGCATCGCCTGGCCCAGCTTCGCGCTGATCTCGGCCCTGGTGCTGGGGTGGGGGGTACACCACGGCGGCGGAACCGTGCTGGACCTCGCCTACCTGGCCATTTCCACCGGTCTGACCGGACTGGTGGTCTACGGCCTCACCCGGCTGACCGATCTGGTCCACGAAGTCCACGAGGCCCGCGCCGAGATGGCCAGAATGGCCGTCACCCAGGAACGGCTGAGATTCGCCCGGGACCTCCACGACCTTCTCGGCTACAGCCTTTCGGCCATTTCCCTGAAGTGCGAGCTGATACAGCGGATCATCGTCAGCAACCCCGAACGGGCACGCGACGAAATAGCCTCCGTTCTCGGGGTATCGCGCCAAGCCCTCGCCGACGTACGGCTGGTGGCCAGCGGATACCGCGACATGTCGCTGGCGGCCGAGGCGGTGTCGGTGGTCAACGTCATGGCCGCGGCCGACGTCCGGGCGGACGTCGACATCGACTGCGGGCGGCTGCACCCGCTGGTGGACACCGTGCTGGCGACCGCTCTGCGCGAGGGCGTCACCAACATCCTCAGGCACAGCAAGGTGCAGTCCTGCACCATCAAGGCGACGGTCGAGGGGGAGACGGTGGAGCTGGTGATGGAGAACGACGGCGTGGACGCCATCGGCCACTCGGACTCCGGCGACCGCGGCAGCGGCCTGGGTAACCTCGACACCCGGCTCATGGCGATCGGCGGATCGCTGACCGCCGGCGTCGAGTCGCAGGGGCGGTTCCGCCTGACGGCGCGGGCGCCGCTCAGACCGGTCGCGCCCGATCCCGCGGACGCCGCCGAGTCGCAGGAGTGCCCGAACGGCGGGGGCGGGAGCGCCGCGGCCATCCGGGTACTGGGAAGACGAGCCGTCTGAACCGGCAAGTGGGGAAAGGAGGAACAACCAATGCTGTCGCTGCTTCTCGCCGAGGACGTGCACATGGTCCGCGGCGCACTCATCGCCCTGCTCGAGCTGGAGCCCGATTTCCAGGTGGTCGCCTCCGTCGACCGGGGCGACCTCATCGTGCCCTCGGCGCTCGAGACCAACCCCGACGTGGCGATCATCGACATAGACCTGCCGGGGACGGACGGGCTGACCGCCGCCGCGGAACTGCGCGAACGCCTCCCGGCCTGCCGCACGCTGATCCTCACAAGCCTCGGCAGGCCCGGCACCCTGCGCCGCGCGATGGCCGCCCGCGTCTCGGGATTCCTGCTCAAGGACTCCCCGCCGGCCCGGCTCGCCCAGGCCGTGCGGGCCGTGGCCAACGGACAGCGGGTCATCGACCCCGATCTCGCCTTGAGCGCCTGGGAGGCCCTGGACAATCCGATCTCGCCCCGCGAGACGCAGGTGCTCCGGCTGGCGGCTCGCGGCGCCGACGCCGGCGAGATCGCCGAGCAGCTGTTCCTGACCGAGGGCACGGTACGCAACTACCTGACGGCCATCGTGGACAAGCTCAACGCCCGCAACCGCATCGATGCCATCCGGATCGCCGAGGAGGCCGGCTGGATCCCGTAGCGTGCCTGGGGCGCTCACCCCAGCGCCAGCGGTCCCGCGTTGAGCGCGGAGAGCACCCCGGCCAGGTCCACCGCATTGGTCTCGGGACCGCGACACACCGCCAGGCAGACGGGTCCCCGCGAGCCGGCCATCCGCCGGACGAAGGGCATCAGCACCGCCTTCGGGCCGATCTCCACCACATGGCTCGGGGCCTGCTGCGCGAGCAGCTGCCGTGCGGCGTCGGCGAAGCGCACCGGTGAGGTGATCTGCGCCGTCCAGTACGCGGCGTCCAGCGGCTCCTCGATCCGCCGCCCGTACACCGTCGAGTAGAACGGCACCTTGGGCTTCGCACCGGCCAGATGGCGGGCCGCCTCCTCGAAGCGCGGGGTGACCGGCTCCATCAGCGGGGAGTGGAAGGCGTGCGTCACCTGAAGGAAGGCGCTGGAGATGCCGATCGACGCCAGGCGCTCCCGGACCCGCTCCAGCCCCTCGATCTCGCCCGAGAGCACGGTGGCGCGGGCCGCGTTGAACGCCCCGATCGTCACGCCCGGCTCGTCGGCCGTCGCCTCCGCCGCCTCGAACAGGTCCGCGCAGGTCGCCATCATCCCGCCGCCCGTGGGCAGGTACTGCATGTACATGCCCCGGAAGCAGATCAGCCGCGAGGCGTCCTCCAGGGTCAGCGCCCCGGCGACCACGGCGGCCGCGACCTCCCCGATGCCGTGCCCGAGGACGGCGACCGGACGCACCTCCAGTTCCTCCAGGAGGGTCATCGCCAGCGCGTACTCGATGGCGAACAGCGCCGGCTGGGTCAGCGCGGTCTGGTGCACCCGCGGATCCCCGGAGAGGATCAGCTCGGTCACGGACATGCCGAGGTACGGGGCGATCGCGGCATCGGCGGCCGCGAGGTGGTGGCGGTATCCCGAGAGGTGCTCGTACAGCTTGGCGGTCATCCGCGGATGCTGCGAGCCCTGCCCGGTGAAGACGAACGCGGCGCGCACCTCCCCGGAGCGCCGGCTCATTCCCTCCTGCATGGCCAGGAAGCGCGCCAGATCTCGGATCGTCGGGTACGCCCAGATGTCGGCGGGGTCCAGCAGCGGGCCGAACCGCGCCTCGATGTCGCCGTACAGGCCGAGGAGGCCGATCGAGTCGAGGCCCCACTCGGACATCGGTTCGTCCTCGGGCACCTCCCGCCCCACGTATCCGCCGATCGTCTCCGCAAGCCAAGCTGCGAAGACCCGCTCGTCGGGATCGCCCGCTGCATCCGCGTTCACGTCCAGCTCCCTTCCAACTCGATGGCCGCACTGTCCGCCTTTAGCGCGACGGCTCGGCCGGTACCTTCAGTTCGTTGTCGAGGTGCTGGTACAGCGGCCGGATCCGGCCGCTGAGGAACAGCTGGCGCATCGCCGTCCGCTCCACCTTTCCGCTGGTGGTGCGCCGCACCGTGCCGGGCCGTACCAGCAGGACCCCGCTCACCGAGACGTCGAACTCCTCGGCGAGGCAGTTCTGGACGCCCTTGGCGATCGCTTCCAGGTCGAGCGCGTAGCGCTTGTTCGTACGCAACTCCTGTACCAGCACGATCCGTTCGCGCTCCCCGGGCACGGCGAACGCCGTTCCCGTGCCGAACAGGGCACTGATCCGCTGCACGGTGTGCTCGAGGTCCTGGGGGTACAGATTGCGGCCGGCGACCACGATCATGTCCCGCAGCCGGCCGGTGACGTGCAGGTTCCCGTCGTGCAGAACCCCGAAGTCCCCTGTCCGCAGCCGGCCGGGCAGGCCGTCGGCGCAGACGTCGAAGCGTTCGGCGGTGGCCGCGCGGTCGCGCCAGTAGCCCTGCGCGACACCCGGCCCCGACACCCATATCTCACCTACTCGGCCCTCCGGGAGCACCTCCAGCGTGTCCGGGTCCACGATCAGGACCTCGGTCGCGCTGTCGGGCGTACCGCTGGAGGCCAGGGTGCGCACGGGCTTGCCGGGGCGCGGAGCGCGTATCCGGCGCTGTTCCAGCGCGTCGGCGTCCACGGTCATGGGCTCGCCGTCGGCGGGTCCGCCCGCCACCAGCAAGGTCGCCTCGGCCAGGCCGTACGCGGCCCGCATCGCCTCGGGCCGCATCCCCGCGGAGGCGAACCGGTCGAGGAAGGCCCGGCGGGTCTCGGCGTACACCGGCTCCCCGCCCGAGACGGCGATCCGCCAGTTGGACAGGTCGATGCCCTCGAGCTGCTCGTCGGTGACCCGCCGCACGCACAGGCCGTACGCGAAGTCCGGTGCGCCGCTGACTTCGATCCCGTACCGGCTGATGGCCTCCAGCCAGCGCACGGGGCGTTTGACGAAGGCCTCGGGCGTGATCATCACCGAGGTGCCGCCCAGCCACAGCGGGTGCAGCAACTGGCCTACGAGGCCCATGTCGTGGTGCAGCGGCAGCCAGCCGCCGACCCGGGAGCCCGGCCCGGTGCCGAGCATCCGCCCGAGCGCCTCCTGGTTGGCGAGCAGATTGCCGTGCGTGACGACGACGCCGCGCGGGTTGCCGGTGGACCCCGAGGTGTACTGGAGGTAGGCGATGCTGTCGCGCCCCAGCTCGGGAAGCTGCCACTCGGCGTGCCGCGGTACGGCGTCGGCGGCCAGGCAGGGGATCTGGCCCTGCCCCCGGTCGGCCAGCATCCGGGAGATCCCGGGGGCGAGCGCGGCATCGGTCAGGACGGCGCAGGGAGCCGCCTCCTTCAGGATGCCGGCGACCCGCTCCTCGTGGTGGCTGCGGCCGCCGGTCGGCGGGACCGGCACGGCGATCGCGCCCGCGTACAGGCAGGCCAGGAAGGACACGGCGAACTGGTGGCGGGAGGCGTGCAGCAGCATCACCCGCTCCCCGGCGGCACCGCGCTCCTGGAGCCAGCCGGCGAGCCCGCGCGCGGAGGCGTCGAGCGAGCGGTAGGACACCGATACGGGACGTCCGGTCTCGTCGCTGTCCGGCGGCAGGACGAGTGCCTCGCGCTCGGGTGCCTGCCGGGCTCTTTCGAGCATCAGTTCGGTGAAACTGCGGTAGTCGTCGGTCATTCCGGGTCCCCCTGGCAATGTCTTGTGGGCACAGCGGGCACACTCTTGCCGTCGGTGCCGCGCTCCCGCCCGGAGCAGGAACGTAGGTGCGCCCTCTCGAAGGTCACTCGACCCTCGCTGAGGACGCTCGACCGTCACTGGGACCCGCTGGCCGTGTCTCCGGTAGCCCGATGGGTCCGAGGTCAGGTGTGGCTCGTCCAGCCGACCCGGGGGCGGTGGCGGCGCCGGCCGCCCCAGGGCGCGGCTTCCGCCGCGGCCTCCTGTGCCCCGTCCCCGTCCCCGTCCTGCGCCGGTGCCCGCAGGCAGGCGCACAGTACGGCCGTCAGGGCCGCGAGTTCCTCGGCGTCCGGCTGCCCGCGAAGGACGGTGAAACGAGGCTGCGCATCGGTCGGCTCATCCATGTTCCGATGCTGCTCCGACCCGCTCGCACGGGGCTCGCACGGCGGCGCTCGTCCCGGGGGAGGGCCGCAAGAGCGCCGGGAGAGCGCGGCAGGAGTCCCGCAGGAGCGCCGGGGGAGTCCGGGGTGAGTCCCGGGTGACTTCCGCTCGAGCCGGGGTGCGCGACGCGGCCGGCCGCGGCCGTCGAGCCCGCTCTCACACCATCGGCAGGAGCCGGGCCGTCTCTTCCCGGATCTGCGCCGAGGCCCCCAGCTTCGCCAGCCGGTCCGGATAGCCGACGCCGCGGCGCACGCGCGCGCAGGCCTCGGGATCCAGCCACCACAGCAGACCCGTGTAGGTGCGGGGATCGGTGGCCGAGCGCAGCAGATCGCTCCCGCCGAAACCGCTGTCCGGTACGCACTGCCCGACCACGGAGCCGAAGTCGAGCTCGAACCGCTTCGGGTCGCCGTCGAGGAGGGCGTGGACCAGCACGATGTGGGAGGCGTCGGAGATCTTGCTCCGGACGGTCATCCGACCGACGGTGACCATCAGTTCGGAGGAGGTGTCCGTTCCCGAACCGAGGCCGCGCAGCCGCGCCAGCGATTCGCCGGCCTCGTGCCCGACCTGCAGCAGCCGGTCCAGCGAGCTCCACCGGTCCAGGTGGAGGTAGCTGCCGGGGCGGTCGGCGCAGGCGGCCGTCACGAGCTCCTCGAAGCCCTTGGCGGACTCCCGGTGGCGCGCGTAGGCGACGAGCGCGCGTTCGAACGAGGAGGGATCCCCAGTCGTGGTCAGCCGCTCGACGAGCGTCACCTGTCGGCCGCGCTCTGCCTGGGACATCGGCCGGACCCCCTCCTGTTCCCTACGTGCGGAACCTCTGTGCATGTCAGCACGGGCCGCTCGAGTTCCACTCGAGCGCGGGTGCGCACGAGGATTGTTTGAGGCCCCGCCGAGGCAAGCGGACGACCGTGGTCCTTCCCTTCAAAAAAGAGGAAGGACGCGACGATGTCCGCTTCGAGAGCGCCCGCTCCCCCCTTCGTCCACATCGTGGTCCGGCGGCTCCTGCTGCCGGTGTGGAACGCCCTGGTGGCCTACGGATCCCTCTGGCTCCCGGCCGATCAGTACCGCCTCCAGTACATCCGGGGCGGGGCGCTTCCCCCACCCCCGTGGCAGGAGCCGGTCCCGGTCGGTGGGGGCGACGGGATCCACCCTGACCTGGAGACCTTGAGGGCCTCTTGAGCCGGGCCGGTTAAGCAGAGTCCTGTGGGCCGCATGTTGAGGACGGAGAGAGCCATGACGACGGTGACGAACAGGGCGGACTCCTCGGAGGCCGCCGTCCAGGAACGCATCGCGCGGCTCGAGCACGAATTCGGGGATCTCGAAGACCCGGGCAACCCCCTGGGCGCCGAGCAGTTCCTCGCCGCCGACGACCGCGGCCGGCTGCTGCCGGCCGCGGAACGGCTGCTCGACCGGTTCGGACTCAACGCGGAGTTCGTACCTCGGGAGCTCGGGGGCCGGCTCGACCGGCTGGACGCGCTGTCCCGGGTGCTGCGCGCGGTGTTCCGCCGCGACGCGGCCCTGGGCCTGGGCTACGGGCTGACGTCGTACATGGCCTCCGTGGTCGTATGGGCCGACGGTACGCAGGACCAGCGCCGCGACACGGCCGAACTGCTGCTGGGCGGCGGCCGGATGGCCTGCGCCTACCCCGAGCCGCCGCAGGGCAACGACTTCCTGGCCAACCGGCTCACCGCGCGGCCGGACGGCGGGGGGTTCCTGCTGTCCGGTCGCAAGGAGGCCCTCAACAGCGCGGCGTCGGCGCAGTCGCTCGTACTCTTCGCCCACACCCCGGGCGCCGCGCGAGGAGAACTCAGCGCCTTCCTCATGCCGGGCCCCGACAGCCCCGGCGGCGCGAACCTGGGCCTGCTGCCCCGCCGCAGGACCGTCGGCATCCGGGGCTGCGTGGTCCAGGGGCTCGAATTCGACGGGCATCACCTGGACCGCGAGCTCCTGATCGGCGCCCCGGGCGCGGGTGCGCAGCTCGCCGAGCGCGCCTTCCCCCTGACCCGCAGCACCGGCCTGTCCATGGCCCTGGGATGCGCGGACACCGCGCTGCGCACGACGACGGCCTTCGCGCGCTCGCACCGCTCCCGCAGCCGCGCCTCGCTGCACACCGCGCGGACGCGGACCGCCCTGGTCGACGCCTTCACGGACCTGCTCATCAGCGACTGCGTCTCGCTCGTCACCACCCGGTCGGTGCACCTGCTGCCCGCCGAGAGCCGGCTGCTGGGCGCGGTCGCCAAGTACCAGCTGCCGACCGTGCTCAACGAGGCCGTGTACGACCTCTCCATCGTGCTCGGCGCCGAGTCCTACGCCAGGAGCGGCAGTTACGGAACCTTCCAGAAGACGGCCCGCGACCTGCCGATGATCGGCCTCGGCAGCGCGGGCACCGCCTCCAGCCGGGCGGTCATCGTCGCCCACCTGCTGCGGCTCGGAGAGGTGGCGGTGTCCGCGGACGACGAGGCGCCCGCCCCGCTCTTCAGGCCGTTCGACGCGGACCTGCCCGACTACCGGCACGAGGGTCCCCTGCCCCCCGCCCGCGGCGACTCCCTGCTCGCCTCGCTCCTGCGCTCCGCACGGCACGCGGCCGCGGCGGGCGGCGAGCTCGGGGCGGCCCTCGCGGAGTCGACCGCCGTGCTCACCGAGCAGCTGCGCGTGCTCCTGGCCTCCTGCGCGGAGCTGGCCGGACAGCCCAGGGGCCACCCCGTGAGCCCGCGGGCGTACGCCATGGCCGACCGGTACGCGCTGATCGTCGCGGGCGCCGCCTGCCTGGGGGTGTGGCGCCACCAGGACGGCTCCGGTTTCCTCGCCGACCCCGCCTGGGCCGCGATGGCACTGACCCGGATCGCGGGCCGGCTGGACAAGACCGCGGCCAAGATCCTTCCGCTCGGCGAGGAACACCTGCTCGCCGAGCTGCTGCACCGCTTCGACGACGCCCGCAGCTACGACCTCTACTCGACCGCCATCGGCTGAGCAGCCCCGCTCCCAACCTTCCGGAGAGACGACATGAGCAATCCCGCAGTGGTCACAGCGGTGTGGGACGAGATCGAACGGGTGCTGGGCCGGCCGCCGTCCGCGCGGCCGGCCGCCCTCGACCTCCACCTCCAGGACGACCTGGGCCTGGACTCGGTGATGGTGATCGAGCTCAAGTGCCGACTGGAACTGCGCTACCCCGCCCTGCGGGAGCTGCCCCTGTCCGACGTACTGTCCGGCGCCGCGACCTTCGGACAGCTCGCCGACCGCGTGGAGCGCCTCGCCGGGCTCCCGGTGTCGTGATGAGCGGCCAGGGGAACTCGGTCATGAGCCCGATGCGCCACCGCGGGCCGGCGCACTCCTGGGATCCCGTACGCCGGGAGATGGCCCGGCGCGGCACCTGCGTGGTGTACGCGGCCGTCGACGACTGGCTGCCGGCGGACCTCGGCTCGCCGGACCTCGCCGCCGACCTCGGACCCGACCACCGGCGGATGCAGCAGATGACCCACGCGCAGAACCGCTCCCGGTTCGTCGCGTCGCGGCTGCTGCTGAAGTCCGCCGCCGGCGCGGTGCTCGGCGCGCGGCCCAGCGAACTCGAACTGGCCTACAAGATCGGCGGACGCCCGCACCTGCGCGGCATCGACCAGCTGGACATCAGCCTGAGCCACACCGAGGGGCTGCTGGTGGTGGGCCTGAGCCGGTACGGCCGCATCGGCGTGGACACCGAGTCCGAGGACCGCCGGATGCTTGGACTCGGCACGGAACGCCAGGTGTGCACCCCGTACGAGCTCGAAGCGCTGGAGCAGGTCCCGGAAGACCAGCGCAACCGCGAGCTGGTGCGGCTGTGGACGCTCAAGGAGGCGTACAGCAAGGCCATCGGCCAGGGACTGCGCTTCCGCTTCACCGAGTTCGGATTCGGACCGCGGGACCAGCGCGTGCAGATGCTCCGGCCCGACGGCACGCCGGGCACCGGATGGGAGTGGACCTTCCACAGCTGGCAGACCGTGGAGTCCTACACGGTCAGTGCCGCGCTCTACGACCCGGGCTTCGACGCCAGGGACGGATCCAGCGGCGTGCTACCCCTGCTGCCGGTGCTCGACGACCCCCGCTCCAGCTGGAATTGAGCCACGGGCGAGGTGGGGCGGTGACCCTCTGATCCCGCAGCCGACCAAGCGGTCATCGAGGGGAAGGGGAGTCACGGGTGCATCGATATCTCGCGGTACGTCCGCCGGCCGGTCCGGCCGGTATCCGACTGTTCTGCTTCCACCACGCGGGTGCGGGAGCCATGACCTTCGCCGGATGGCGGCGCTCCGTCGGACCGGGCGTGAGCGTCCTGCCCGTACGGCTGCCCGGCCGTGAATCCCGGCTGCGGGAACCGCGGATCACCGACGGGGACCAGCTGATCCGGGAACTGACCGAAGACCTCGGGGACCTCCTCGACGGCCCCGAGCCGTACGCCTTCTACGGCCACAGCCTCGGCGCGATGGTCGCCTACCGCTTCGCGGAGCACCTGGTGCGCACCGGGCGCCGGCCGCCCCTGATGGTGATGGCCGGTGCCAGCCCCGCACCCCAGCTGCCGTCCGCCGTGCTCGACGGTGCCCGGGCCCTGCTCCCGGACGCCCCCGACGAGGAACTCGTCAAGGCGCTCGGGGACGAGGACAGCCTGCCGCGGGAACTGCTCGCGCGGCCCGGCTGGCTCGCCATGACCTTGGACACCCTGCGGTCCGACCTGCGCCTCGCCCGCAGCCTGCGCTCCGCACCGGTCCTCCCGCTGCCCTGCCCCCTGACGGCCTTCGCCGGAGCCGACGACCGGATGGTCGCCGAGGCCGAGGTCGCCGCCTGGCGGCACTGCACGACGGCGGGGTTCCGGCTGTGGACCCTGCCCGGGGCCCACTTCTTCGTACGCGGAGCCGAACTGCCCCGGCTCGTCGGGGAAACGCTGAACGCCGCATCGGTGTCCGGCCCAGTTTCGCCGCTTCCGCCGGTGGCGAGCTGAGCCGCTGCGGCGGCGAGGCGGACACCCCAACCACAAGGAGTTGTTCTAGGCATGGACATCAGCGTGCTCGGGCCCTTTCGAGCCACCCAGTCCGGTGTTCCCCTTCACCTGACGGCCGTCAAGCCGCGCAAGGTGTTCGCGCTGCTCGCCCTCCAGGCCGACCAGGTCGTCTCGGTCGCCTCGCTCGTGGAGGAGGTCTGGGGCGAAAGCCCCCCGCGCAGCGTGCAGACCACCCTGCAGACGTACATCCTCCAGATCCGCCACCTCATAGGGGCGGCACTGGCCGACGAGCCGGTCGGCGCGGGACTGCCCCGCGGCGCCAAGAGCGTCCTGGTCACCGAACCGGGCGGGTACCGGCTGGACACCCAGGGCGGACTCATCGACGCCCAGGAGTTCGACGCCCTGTCCTCGGCCGGCCACCGCGCCCTGGACCAGGGCGACTGGGTCGGGTCCTCCGCGTACTTCGGCCAGGCCCTGTCCCTGTGGCACGGCCGCGCTCTGGCCGACGTCCAGTGCGGTGTGCTGCTCGAGGTCGAGGCCACCCGGCTCGACGAGTCGCGCATGAGCGTGCTTCACCGGCGAATCGAGGCAGACCTGAGGCTCGGCCGCCACCATGAGCTCATCGGCGAACTGTCCGGGCTCGTGGCCCGGCACCCCATGCACGAGGCCCTGCACGAGCAGCTGATGCTCGCGCTCTACCGGGCCGGGCGGCGCAGCGACGCCCTGATGGTCTACCGGCAACTGCGCGCCTCTCTCAACCAGACTCTGGGGCTCGACCCCTCACCCAGCATCGAGTTCCTGCACCGCGCGGTTCTCGACTCCTCGCCACAGCTCGACCTGGAGGGAACCCCGGCGCTGTCCGGCGTCTCGGGAATCCCGCTGCTGGCAAGGGCCAACTGATTCTCCTGAGAGGAAGCATCGTGAGCGACATAACCCTTTCCGAGCTCGGTGAGCTGCTGCTCGAATGCGTCGGAGCGCCGGAGGAGGGCATGGCCTTCGAGGGCGACCAAGCCCTGGACACGCCGTTCCTCGATTTCGGCTACGACTCCCTGGCCCTGCTCCAGGTCACCAGCGTGATCAACCGTACGTACGGGATCGTGCTCAACGACGACGCGGTGGCGGAGGCGGAGACCCCCCGCCTGCTGCTCGCGCTGATCGCCACCGCTCCCCGCGCCGGGGCCGTCCGGTGACGGAGGCATTCGCCGGCCGCCGGGTCGTCATCACCGGCGCCACCCGCGGCATCGGCCGGGCGACGGCTCTCGCCTTCGCCCGGGCCGGTGCCCGGATCGTCGCCAGCTACCGCAGCGACGGCGAGCAGGCCAAGGCCCTGGGCGCGGAACTGGAAGCCGCGGGCGCCGAGTTCGAGCTCGTCCAGGCCGACCTGACCACCCGCGAGGGCGCGCGGCTGCTGGCCGGGGCGGCGCTCGAACGGCTCGGCGGCGTCGACGTCCTGGTCAACAACCTCGGAGTCGACGGGCACGTGCCCTTCGGCAAGCTCTCCGAGGAGGAGTGGCACCGGGTCCTGGACCACAACGCCACCTCCGCCTACCTGGTCACCCAGTCGGTCCTCGACTCCCTGGCCCCCGGCGCCTCGGTGGTGAACATCGGAGCCTCGGTGGCCCTGCGGGGCCGCCCGCTGGGAGTGCACTACAGCACCTCCAAGGCGGCGCTGGTCGGTTTCACCCGCGCACTCGCCAAGGAGCTCGGCCCGCGGGGGATCAGGGTCAACCTGGTCGCGCCCGGGGTCACCGAGACCGAACCGGGCGCCGGCCTGCCGCCCCAGCTGGCCGCCAAGCTGACCGCGCTGACCGCCCTGGGGCGGCTCGGCACACCCGAGGACGTCGCAGGGGCGGTGCTCTACCTCGCCGGTGACACCGCCGCGTACGTCACCGGCACCACGATCGAAGTCGACGGAGGAATCTGATGCCCTACGCAGCCATCACGTACAAGGTGAAGCCCGGCTTCGAGGACGAGATCGCCGAGATCTTCGCTGCCTTCGAGCGGGTCGACACCCCCGAGTTCGCACGGGAGAACGGGGACGCGGCGGGCCGGCTCCTCGGCACCGGCGTCTTCGTCAAGGACGACGCCATCGTGCGCGTCATCCACTACGAAGGGGACTTCGCCGCCGTCGGCAAGCACATGGCCGCCCAGAAGGGCGTCCACATCCTTGAGGACAAGCTGGCCCCGTACCTCGCGGTGCAGCGCGACACCACCACGCCCGAGGGGTTCGCGGAGTACTTCAAGAACGCCATCATGCGCAGCGTCCAGCAGCTGAGCGTGGACACCCACCCGGTGGGGGCCCCGTCGTCATGAACGAGATCCTGGGTGTCGTGGCCCTGCTCGGCAGCGGCGTCACCGCAGGAGTCCTGTTCGCCGTCGCGCTGAGCGTCCTTCCGGCGCTCTTCGCGATGGAGACGGGCACCTACGTGTACGCGCACAAGCTGCTCGGCCGGAACTGGGACCCCACGATGCCCGTCATCGTACTGAGCAGCACGCTGGTCAACGCGGTGCTGGCGGTGACCGTCAGCGGTACCGGGCGGCCGCTCTTCGCGGCCTCGGCGGTGCTGCTGCTGGGCGTCTCCGGGGTGTCCCACCTGTGCAACGTGCCGATCAACCGCCGGGTGAAGTCCATCACCGATCCCGCGGTCATCCCCGCCGACTGGGAGGATCCCCGCCCGCTCTGGCGCAAGTACCACCACCTGCGCACCGCCCTGTCGCTGGTGGCGCTGGTGTTCACCGCGGTGGGAGTCGCGGCGATCTGAGAACGACAACGGCGCGGCGGCCCCGTACTGGATTCCAGTAGGGCCGTCGCGCCGTCGGCATGCGCACGGGGAGGTCGGGGAGGGCTCAGACGCCGGCCGGCAGGTCCCGGCTGGAGAACTGCACGACCGTCGTCAGCAGGCTGCGCTTGAAGGTCGCCACGAAGCCCTCGGGGGTGTCGGTCTCGCGCGGCTTGCTGAGGTAGGGCTTGATCGATTCCTCGAAGTCGCGCACGCCCGGCTGCACGGCCATGTGGCGCGCGACGGCGTCCAGGTCGCCCGTGTACTCGATGACCCGCACCAGGGTGTCGTCGCGCAGGAAGACGGCGGTGGCGAGCAGCGTGCCGGCCTCCGCCCCCGACGCGTCCGTGACCCGGTTGCCCTTGACCCGCTTGAAGCTGCCGAAGATCTCGGTGAGCTCCGCCTCGAAGCCCGGCTTGACGTCGTACGTGATCGCTGCGAACGGCATGCGAAGTCCTCCGCTGTGGTGGTCGGTCCGCATGCAGGGGAACCGCCGGCGCTCGCGGCCCGCTCGCGCCGTGCTCGCCGCGGGGCGCTGCAGCCGTTCTGGAGGCGGTATCAAGCCTTCCTCCAGATCGCGGTGAGACCTTCCGTCCCGCAGGCACCGACTTCTCGGGAGGGACCACCGTGCATCGCACTCTGATCGTCGCCAAGCTGCGGCCGGACAAGACCGATGACATCGCGAAGATCTTCGGCGAGTCGGACGAGTCCGACCTGCCGCACCTGATCGGCGTCAGCCGCCGCACGCTCTTCAAGTTCCACGGCCTGTACTTCCACTTGGTGGAGGCCGACGAGGACATCAACGCAAACCTCTACCGCGCTCGGAGCCACCCGCTCTACGACGACATCAACACCAAGCTCGCCCAGTGCGTAGAACCCTACGACCCGGACTGGAAAGAGCCCAAGGACGCGATGGCCGAGCCCTTCTACATCTGGACCAAGGACGGAGGGCGGATCAAGTGACCACCGCCATTTCTCGCACTGTGAAGGTGACCTCGGACGAGGTCGAGGCCAACACCAAGCGCGGCGGTGACATCCGTGTCACCCTCAGCCCCAAGACCGTCGGCTGCACCTCCGGATTCGGCGGGGTCATGACCCTCGACCCGGCCGACTGGATCACCGAGCACTACCACCCGTACTCCGAGGAGTTCCTGCACGTCATCGACGGCACCCTCGAGATGACGCTGGACGGCCAGAAGGTCACCCTCGGCGCCGGCGACTCGCTGCTGGTCCCCATCGGCGTGCGCCACCGCCTGGTCAACGTGGGCGATGCCACCGCCCGCTGCGCCTTCCACCTCTCGCCGCTCGCGCCGAGCCCCGAGTACGGCCACGTCGACACCGAGGTCGCCCAGCGTCCCGAGCAGGCCAACCCCGATGTCGGCGGTGCCAAGTGACCCGACGGGCCGTCATCACCGGCATCGGCACGGTCGTGCCGGGCGGGGTGGGCCGTGAGGCGTTCTGGGGGACGCTGTCCGAGGGGCGTACCGCGACGCGGCGGATCTCCCTGTTCGACGCGGGCGCGTTCCGCTCGCAGGTCGCGGCCGAGGTCGACTTCGACCCGGCCGCCTCGGGGCTGACCCCGCGCCAGATCCGCCGGATGGACCGCGCCGCGCAGTTCGCCGTCGTCTCCGCCCGGGAGGCGGTGGCGGACAGCGGGATCGAGCTCTCCGCGCTCGCCCCCGAGCGGCTCACCGTCTCCATCGGCTCGGCGGTCGGCTGCACGATGGGCCTGGAGGAGGAGTACGTCACCCTCTCCGACAGCGGCCGCAAGTGGCTCGTCGACCACGAGTACGGCGTCCCGCACCTGTACGGCTACATGATCCCCTCCACCCTGGCGGCCGAGGTCGCCTGGGAGGTCGGGGCCGAGGGCCCGGTCGCGCTGGTCTCCACCGGCTGCACCTCGGGCCTGGACTCCATCGGGCACGCCGTCCAGCTCATCGAGGAGGGCTCGGCGGACGTCGCCATCGCCGGCGCCACCGACGCACCGATCTCGCCGATCACCTCGGCCTGTTTCGACGCGATCAAGGCGACCACGGCGAACAACGACGACCCGGCGCACGCCTCGCGCCCCTTCGACGGGACGCGCGACGGCTTCGTCCTCGCCGAGGGCTCCGCGGTCATGGTCATCGAGGAACGCGAGGCGGCCATCGCCCGCGGCGCCCGCATCTACGCCGAGATCGTCGGCTTCGCCGGGCGCAGCAACGCGTACCACATGACCGGTCTCAAGCCCGACGGGCGCGAGATGGCCGAGGCCATCGGCGTCGCCCTCGACCAGGCCAGGATCGACCCGACCGCCGTGGGCTACATCAACGCCCACGGCTCCGGCACCCTGCAGAACGACCGGCACGAGACGGCCGCGTTCAAGCGGAGCCTGGGCAACCACGCCTACGACATCCCGGTCAGCTCCATCAAGTCGATGGTCGGGCACTCGCTGGGCGCCATCGGCTCCATCGAGGTGGCGGCCAGCGCCCTGGCGCTCGACCGGCAGGTCGTCCCGCCGACCGCCAACCTGACGACCAAGGACCCGCTCTGCGATCTGGACTACGTCCCGATCACGGCCCGCGACCACTCCATGGACGTCGTCCTCAGCGTCGGCAGCGGCTTCGGCGGCTTCCAGACGGCCATGCTGCTCGCGCGCCCCGGTTCCGCCGCGGCCGCGGCCGGAAGGAGCTGATGATGGCCCCCTCCTCCGACCACCGCCCCCCGGTGATCACCGGACTCGGGATCTTCGCTCCCACCGGCGTCGGCGTCGAGGCCCACTGGACCTCGGTACTCGCCGGCAAATCGGGGATCGGGCGCATCGGCCGGTTCGACCCGTCGAGCTACCCGGTCCAGCACGCCGGACAGGTACCGGGCTTCAGCGCCCAGGAGTCCGTCAAGCCGAACCGGCTCATCTCGCAGACCGACCACTGGACCCATATCGCACTGGCCGCCAGCGAGGCGGCGCTCGAGGACTCGGGCGCCGACCTGAGCGCCATCCCCGAGTACGAGATGGCCGTCGTCACCTCCTCGTCCTCCGGCGGCACGGAGTTCGGCCAGAAGGAGATGACCGCGCTCTACCAGAACGACCCGAGCTGGGTCGGCGCCTACCAGTCGATCGCCTGGTTCTACGCGGCGACCACCGGCCAGGTGTCCATCAAGCACAAGATGCGCGGACCGTGCGGAGTGCTCGCGGGCGAGCAGGCCGGCGGACTCGACGCCATCGGCCAGGCCCGGCGCCTCACCCGCAAGGGCTCCCGGCTCGTCGTCACCGGCGGTACGGACGCCTCGCTGTGCCCGTACGCCCTGACCGCGCAGCTGACCAACGGCAAGCTCTCCACGGTCGCCGACCCGGAGCGCGCCTACGTGCCGTTCGACGCCGACGCCAGCGGCTACCTGCCCGGAGAAGGCGGCGCGATCCTCGTACTGGAGAGCGCCGAGGCCGCCGACGAGCGCGGCGCGAGCAACTACGGACGGGTCCTCGGCTACGCCTCGGGCTTCGACCCGGCGCCCGAGTCCGAACGGCCGCGCGCGCTGCGCCGTACGGCCGAGGCCGCCATCGCCGACGCCGGCCTCACCCCGGCCGACATCGACGTCGTCTTCGCCGATGCCGCGGGCGTCCCGGCGGACGACCGCGACGAGGCCCGGACCATCACCGAGATCTTCGGCCCCCGGGGCGTCCCGGTCACCGCGCCGAAGACGCTCACCGGCCGGCTGTACGGCGGAGGCGCGCCGCTCGACGTCGCCACCGCCCTGCTGTCGCTGCGCGAGGGCGTGATCCCCCACACCCCCCACGTCCGCGCGCTCGCACCCGGCTTCGACATCGACCTCGTCACCGGAGCTCCCCGGGAGCAGGCCCTGCGCCACGCACTGGTCCTGGCCCGCGGTCACGGAGGTTTCACCTCCGCTCTCGTCCTCGGTCGCTGACCCCGCCGCACCTCCCCCCACAGGCCGATACAGCTGAAGAGACGAACCGAGCCGACACCGTAGAGGAGCACGGAACCGTGGCTGGACACACCGACAACTTCATCGTCATCGACGCCCCCATGGACGTCGTCTGGGACATCACCAACGACGTCCCGAACTGGCCGAACCTGTTCAGCGAGTACGCCAGCGCCGAGGTGATCGAGCGGGAGGGCGACACCGTCGTCTTCCGGCTCACCATGCACCCGGACGAGGACGGCAACGTCTGGAGCTGGGTCTCGCGCCGCACCGGCGACGCGGCCGCCCGCACGGTGTCGGCCCAGCGCGTGGAGACCGGCCCGTTCGACTACATGCACATCAAGTGGGAGTACACGCAGGAGCCCGCGGGCGGCGTGCGGATGCGCTGGATCCAGGACTTCCACATGAAGCCCGAGGCCCCGGCCACGGACGCCGCCATGACGGAGCACCTGAACCGCAACACCAAGATCCAGATGGAACTCATCAAGGAACGGGTCGAGGCACAGGCCCGCGCCCTCGTCCGCTGAGGAGCCGGCGGTGCTGACCTTCATCGCTCCGCTGGTCCTGCTGGTCAACGGGCTCGCCGCCGGGGTCCTCTTCGGCACGCAGCTCGGCGGCTTCCCGTACCTGGCCTCGCTGCCCGCCGACCGCTACGTCAACGCGCACGCGTTCTTCGGGACGCGCTACGACCCGGCGATGCCCATCTGCCTGCTGGGCACGATCGCCTGTGACGTGGTGCTGGCGATCGGCGCGCCGGTGGCCGGGGCCCGGACCCTGTTCGCCGTGGCCGCGGTGCTCGCCCTGGTCACGGCCGCCATCTCCGTCATCAAGAACGTCCCGGTCAACCGGTGGATGCGCACCCTCGACCCGGACAACCTGCCGAGCGACTTCGCCGAACGCGATCCCCGCAAGGTCTGGGGTGCGTGGAACCGCCGGCGCAGCTGGCTGACCATCGCTGCGCTCGTCGTCAACTGCACGGCGCTCGGCTTCCTGCTCTGAGCGGCCGCCCGGCCGCCACCGCTTTCCCTCGATACGCAACTTCACGGAGGAACACCCATGGACCTCGAACTCCGGGGCAAAAAGGCCCTGGTCACCGGCGGCACCCGCGGTGTCGGTCGCGGCGTCGTACTGGCGCTCGCCCACGCCGGTGTCGATGTCATCACCTGCTACCAGCGCGAAAGCGACTTCGTCACCTCCCTGGAGAGCGAGCTGAAAGAGATAGGTGGCAGCCACCACGTGCTGCGCGCCGACCTCTCCGTACCCGAGGAGATCGCGGGCCTGCTCCAGCAGGTCGGCGAGCTGACCGGCGGCCGCCTCGACCTCCTGGTCAACAACGCCGGCGCGATCAGCCACATCCCGTACAAGGACCTCCCGCTCGACGAGTGGAACCGGATCCTCGCCACCAACATCACCGGCGCCCACCTGGTCATCCAGCACGCGCTGCCGCTGCTCGGCGAGGGCTCCTCGGTCGTTTCGATCGGCTCCCGCGCCGTCGACGCCGGCATCCCGCTGCGCGCGCACTACACCACCACGAAGGCCGCGCTCGTGGGCCTGAACCGCTCGCTGGCCAAGGAGTTCGGGCCGCAGGGCATCCGCTTCAACGTGGTCGCGCTCGGCGTCATCGAGACCGAGAACTTCTTCGCCATGCCCGAGGACCAGCAGAAGCTGATGTCGCAGCGGTACGGCGCGAAGACCGCGCTGGGCCGGCTCGGCACCCCCGACGAGGTGGCCGGCGCCATCCTGTGGCTCGCCAGCGACCTGTCCCGCTACGTCACCGGCAACACGATCGGTGTCGACGGAGGTATCTCCTGATGGCCTTCCGCGTGATGCTCCGCATGGAGATCGAGCAGGGCAAGGAAGCCGACTTCGAGAAGGCCTGGCACGAGGGCACCGAGGCGGTCACCGGGCACCCGGCGAACCTCGGCCAGTCCCTCGCCCGCGAGGACGCCCGTACGGCCGGCGACAAGACGATCTTCGTGATCATCAGCGACTGGACGGACGAGCCGCGCTTCCGCGAGTTCGAGGAGAGCCCCGCGCACCTCGAACACCGCGCGACGCTGCACCCCTTCCGCAAGGGCGGCTCCTTCCACGTCATGGAGGTGCTCACCACCATCGAGGGCAAGGCGGCGGCCGATGCCCGGTGAGGTGCGGGTCCTGGTCTACCAGGCGGCCTACGACGAGGAGCAGCTGGCCGCCGTTCGGGACGCCTACCACCTGGTCAGCAAGCGGCTCTCGGAGGTCCCCGGCATGCTCGGCAACGAGCTGCTGAGGTCCCCCGGCGACCCGACCGCGCTCGTCGTGGTCAGCCGCTGGGAGTCCATGGCGGCCTTCCAGGTCTGGGAGGAGGGGGCGGACCACCGCGAGGACACCGCCCCGCTGCGACCGTTCCGCGACACCCGTACGAGCGCGCCCTTCGCCCTCTACGAGGTCGACGCGGCGTACTGACGGCCCCCAGGTCCACCCCTCGACGCCGCTCCCCCCGGACTCCCGAACCGGCAGCCGGCCCGGAAACGAAAGAGAACTTCCCATGACCAACCGACAGTTGGCTTTCATCGGCCTGGGCAACATGGGCGGCGGCATGGCCGGGCGCCTGGTGGAGTCCGGGTACGCCCTGACCGTCTACAACCGGACCGCCGCCAAGGCGGCCGGACTCGTCGAGGCGGGGGCCAAGCTCGCCGACGCCCCCGAGCGCGCCGCCGCCGGCCACGACATCGTCATGCTGAGCCTCAGCGACGAGAAGGCGGTCGAGGAGATCCTGTTCGGCCGGGTGGTGCCCGTACTGGCCCCCGGCACCGTCATCGTCGACACCTCGACCGTCTCGCCGGCCTACGCCCGCGAGGCCGCCCTCCGCCTGGCGGCCAAGGGCCTGCGCCGCGTCGAGGCATGCGTCGTCGGCAACCCGCTCCAGGCCCGCAAGGGCCAGCTGCGCGTGTACGTCTCCGGCGACCCGGCGGACCTCTACGACGCCCGCCCGGTCCTGGAGGCGATCGGCAGCGAGGTCACCCACGTCGGCGCCCCCGGCAACGCGGCCGCCATGAAGCTGATCCTCAACCTGCTGCTCGGCGCCCAGGTCGCCTCCCTCGCCGAAGCCGTCGCCTACGGCACCTCGGCGGGACTCGACCGCGACCAGCTCATCGGCGTCGTGTCGCAGAGCGGATTCAGCTCCATGGTCATGCGCTTCCGCGCCGACCTGATGCTCAAGCGCAGTTACGAGCCGGCCTTCTTCCGGTCGGAGCTGATGGAGAAGGACATCCGCATCGCCCTGGAGGCGGCCGCCGAATACGGCACCCGGATGCCCGTACTGGACCTCGTACGCGAGCAGTTCGCCTCGATCGTTGCGGCGGGCGACGGGGACAAGGACGCCGCCGTGCTGGTGGAGCACCAGTCTTAGCAATCGAAGGAAGGGATGTGAGGGCAGTGCGCAGTACTGGCCTGAGTGCGCTCCGCAACACGGATGTGCTGGTGGCCGGCGGAGGGCTGGCAGGGTTGGCGACGGCCCTGTTCCTCGCCGAGCAGGGGGTGGACTGCCTACTGCTGGAAGGGCTGCGGGAGCGCCTTCGGCCGCCGCGCATCCTCGGCGTCCACCCGCGGGCCATGGAGCTGCTGCGCTCCCTGGGCCTGGAACAGGGGATCCGGCAGCTGCCGTCCGCGAAGGCGCTCGAGGAGAACAACGGGATCGCCCTTTCGGACACCCTCACCGGGTGGGACCTCACCACGATCGACGAGAAGTACCTCCTGGACGTGCACGCCGAGCCGGGCAGCCTGTCGCCGACCAGCTGGTGCCTGGCCGACGAGCGGGAGCTGGAGTCCGTCCTGCGCGACCGCGCGGAGCGCCTCGGCCTCCTCGTGGGCATGCGCAGCGAGCTCGTCTCCTTCGACCAGGGCGGCCCCGGCGTCGACGAGGTCACCGCACTCGTACGGGACCTGGAGACCGGCGAGCAGCGGCAGGTCAAGGCCTGCTACCTGGTCGACGCGGGCGGCACCGGCGGCCAGGTGCGCAGCCGACTCGGCATCCCCTTCGAGGGCCACACGATGGGCCACTTCGTCACGATCCGCTTCGGCGCCGACCTCCGAAACGAGACCCGCGGCCGCAAGTTCATCATGTGCTACACCGTCAACCCGGTCCTGCACGGCTCCCTCATGCCGCTCGACAACGCCGAGGACTGGCTGCTGCACGTCAAGTACGACCCGGAGAAGGAACTGCTGGAGTCCTTCACCCCCGAGCGCTGCACGGAGCTGATCCGCGCCGCGACGGGAGTGCGCCACCTCGACCCGGACATCCTCCAGGTCAGCCCCTGGCCGGGGGAGGCCAGGACCGCGGGCCGGTTCTCCGACGGCCGGGTCTTCCTCGTGGGCGACTCCGCCCACGTCATGCCGCCCAGCGGCGGCTTCGACTCCGGCACCGGCGTACTGGACGGGCACAACCTGGCCTGGAAGATCGCGGCCGTCCTCAACGGCTGGGCCGATCCCGACCTGCTGGAGACGTACGACGAGGAGCGCCGCCCGGTCTGTGCCGCCACGGTCGAACAGGCCGTCCTGCGCTCCCGCGACCGGGCCCGCCTCATCAAGCAGTCCCCCGAGCCGGTCTCGCCCGAGCTGGCGGAGGACCCGCTGGTCTGGCGCGCGGCCCGCTACCGCTCCGCCGCCGTGATGCCCTGGGACGAGGGCACCCTGCCGGGGTTCGGGGTGTGGGCCGCGGAGAACGACGGCCGTCCCGGCTGCCGCGCCCCCCACCTGCGGCTGCGCTACGGCGGCTCGGAGATCTCCGTCCTGGACCTCTTCGGACGGTCGATGGTGCTGCTCACCGGGCCGGACAACCGCCCCTGGCGGGAGGCCGGCCGCTCGGTGGCGGCGGAACTGGGAACACCGCTCGCGCTGTACGGCATGGGCGTCGACCTGGACGACCTCGACGACCGCTGGCCCGAGCTGTACGGGGTCACCGCCCAGGGCGCCGTCCTGGTGCGCCCCGACGGGGTCGTCGCCTGGCGCTGCGCCGAAGCGCCGATCTTCACCCGGAACGTGCTGCGCAGCATGATCAAGCGGGTTCTCCGGCTGGACCAGCCGCCCGCGGACAAGGGGAGCTCATGACCACCGCCACCGCCGCCGCCGCCGCGACCGCCGCCGTCAGCAACACCCCCGTGGACCCGGGGCGGGAGGCGGCCCCGATCCGGGTGATCCTCCGCATGGAGATCTTCCCGGAGATGGCGGCCGACTTCGAGAAGGTCTGGCTGACCATCGGCGAGGCCATCGCCGCCGAGCCCGCCAACGTCGGCCAGACGCTGGTGAAGTCGAACGAGGCCATCGGCCTCTACTTCGTCTTCACCGACTGGAGGACCGAGAAGGAGTTCCGCGACTTCGAGGTCAGCGCGCGCCACACCCTGCACCGCCAGAAGCTCAAGCCCTACCGGCGCACCGGCGCTATGGACGTGACCGAGGTGGTGTTCCGGCTGGAGCCCGCCGACCGGTGATCCGACGGCCGGTGATCCGACGGCCGGTGACCCGCCGTCGGCGGCCCGCCAGGCCCGCCGGCCCGGTCCCGTACAGGGGTGTCCGCCCCGCTCCAGTGGCTCGCGAGCCGCACCCGAGGGGCGGGGCGGAACCATGGGAAGACCGAGTGGCAACTTGCGAGGATGCACCATGAAGCCTTCCCATCGACCCGTCCGCCGCCGGCTCTTCCTCACCCTGGGAGGCGCGGCCCTGGTCGCGGGGGCCGGCTACGGCGGCAACTTCCTGTGGGTCTACCAGGACCACCGGCGCAGCAACGTCGGAGACCTCGACTTCGCGAACCCGCTGCGGATCCCCGAGCTGCTCCACCCCGAGCCCGTCGGCGGCCGCCGCACCTACCGGCTCGACCTCGCCCCCGGCAGCACCGAGCTGCTCCCCGGCAAGAAGACCGCCACGTGGGGCGCGAACGGCACCTACCTCGCCCCCACCCTGCGGGCCCGCCGCGGCGACCTCATGGCGATGGACGTGCGCAACGGGCTGCCCGAGGCGACCACCCTGCACTGGCACGGCATGCACCTGCCCGCCTCGATGGACGGCGGGCCGCACCAGATGATCCCCGCCGGCGGGACCTGGCGCCCCGAGTGGACCGTGCACCAGCCCGCATCGACCCTCTGGTACCACCCGCACCCGCACGGCTCCACGGGCAGCCACGTGTACCGGGGCGTGGCCGGGATGATGATCCTCGACGACGACGCGTCGGACCGGGCGGGACTGCCCTCCACGTACGGCGTCGACGACATACCCGTGGTGATCCAGGACAAGAACTTCCACGACGACGGATCCCTCGACTTCACCGAGACCCACCTGCAGTCCACGATCGCCGGCGTCGACAACATCGGCGTGCTCGGCGACACCATCCTCGTCAACGGCACCTACAACCCGCACTTCGCCGTCACCACCGGCCGGGTGCGCTTCAGGCTGCTCAACGGCTCCAACGCCCGCGTCTACCGGATCGGCTTCCCCGACGACCGCAGCTTCCACCTGGTCGCCGTCGACAACGGGCTGCTCAAGCGACCCCAGGCCATGACCCGGCTGCGCCTGGGCCCCGGTGAGCGGGCCGAGATCGTCGTGGCCTTCAAGCCCGGCGAGAAGGCGGTGCTGCGCAGCTTCCCGCCCGAGCTGGACTTCGGCTTCCCCACCGACCGCTTCATGGGCAGCGACGACACCTTCGACCTCCTCGAACTGCGGGCCGCGCCGACGCTCGCCGGCTCCCCGGAGCTGCCCACCCGTGTGGACGGCGCCCCGGAGCCCATCGCGGTGCCCGACGGCGCGAAGGTCAGGAAGTTCGATTTCGTCGGCTTCCAGATCAACGGCAAGACCATGGACATGAGCCGCGTGGACGAGGTCGTGCCGGCGGGCGCCACCGAGATCTGGGAGATCGACCGCGGCGACACCTGGATCCACGCCTTCCACCTGCACGGCGCGACCTTCAACGTCATCGACGTGAACGGCCACGAGCCCCCCGCCTACGTCCAGGGCCCCAAGGACACCGTCTACCTGCCGGAGTTCGGCAAGATCCGCCTCGCCGTCCGCTTCGACACCCTCACCGATCCGAAGAAGCCGTACATGTACCACTGCCACGTGCTGTTCCACGAGGACCAGGGAATGATGGGCCAGTTCACCGTCGTGGAGCCCGGCACGGAGAACAGCGCGCCCCGCACGGTCCCCGTGGACCACGCCAACCACTGACGGCTCCGCCCCCACCGTCACACCGATGGCGGCCGCCCCCTCCCGGGAACGGCCGCCATCGTCGTTGGTCGCCGCACGGGCACTCCTGAGGTTGCTCCATCTCCGATTAAGTGTACAGTTCTGTACATGAGTGACACTCTGCCGATCACTGAAGCCCGCGCCCGGTTCGGGTCGCTGGTGCGCCGGGCGTCCCATGCCCGCGAACGCATCACCATCACCGACCACGGGCAGCCGGCGGCCGTGCTCATCAACCCGCAGGAGCTCGCCGACCTGGAGGACGCCCTGGCCCTGGCGCTTTACCGCGAGCGCCAGAGATCCGGAACCGCCACGGCGCCCGTCCCGCATGACGAGGTACGTGCCCGGCTCGGGCTGGAGCGCGGTTGACCTACGCGATCGTTTGGGACGAGGTCGCGATCGACGCGGCCTCACGGTTCCTCAAGGACGACCCGGACGGGTTGCGGCAGCTGATGGACGCCGTCGACCTGCTCGCTGAACAGCCCCGGCCCGAAGGTAGCGCCGAGTACCGCTCTGCCGACCTGCGCCGGATGTACGTCGGGCGCTACCGCGTCATGTACGAGATCACCGAAACCACCGTCACCATCGTGGTGATCCACGTCGGCCGCCTCGGCTGACGGTTCGCGCGAAACGGAAGGGCCGGACCCGGCGGGTCCGGCCCTTCCCGCGTTCCCCGGGTCAGAGCACCAGCCGGATGCCGTACCGGCGCAGCCAGGTGTTCAGCTGGATGGGCAGCTCGACGTTGGCGCGCTTGGCCCAGCGGCTCAGCCCGTCCGGGTCGTCCAGGGTGGCCTGTACCGCGGCCCGGTCGAGCAGCGGCTGCACCGGGGCGTCGGTGTCGGCGAGCAGCTCGCGCATCTCCGTGCGCAGCGCCTTCTCGTAGCCCGGATCCAGGGTCACCGGGTACGGCGTCTTGCGCCGGTCGATGACGCTCTGCGGCAGGACGTGCCGCACGGCGGCCCGCAGCAGGCTCTTCTCGCGGCCGTCGAAGTTCTGCATCTCCCAGGGCAGGTTGTACGCGTACTGCACCAGCCGGTGGTCGCAGTACGGCATCCGCACCTCGAGGCCCACGGCCTTGAACAGCCGCTCGGTGTGGCCGTTCTGGTTCTCCATGAAGTTGGTCAGGTGCACCCAGCACAGCTCGCGCATGTGCTTCTCGTGGTCCGACATCCCCGGCAGGTGCGGGGCCTCGGAGACGGACTCCCGGTAGCGCTGTGCCGCGTACTCCAGCGGCGCCAGCTCCTTGAGCAGCGAGTCCCCGAAGAGTCCGCAGCCCAGGCCGGCGGCGTCGTCGCGGACGACTCCGCGGGCGACCCAGGGGAAGGTGTCCATCGTGCTCTCGACCGGATCGCGGTTCCAGGCGACCCCGTGGAAGAGGGAGTCGGCGGCCTCGCCCGTCAGGACCACCTTCGTCTCGCGCTGCGCCACCGCCTGAGCCAGCAGGTACAGCGAGGTGTTCATGTCGCCGAGCGGGGTCGGGTAGTCCTTGGCCCGCAGCACCGACCAGCGCGCCACCGCGTCGCTCAGCTCCGCGGGGTCCAGCACCACGTCGGTGTGGTCCGTGCCGAGGTGGCGCACCACGTCCGCCGCGTACGGGGCGTCGGGCGACTGGCGGGTGTCGGTCGCCTGGAAGTTCTGCGCGTGCTGCGCGAAGTCCACGGTGAAGGTACGGATGCGCTTGCCGGACTTGCGCAGCTCGGCGTCGGCGAGCCCGACGACCCCGCTGGAGTCCAGGCCGCCCGAGAGCAGGGAGCCGACCGGTGCCTCGGTGCGCAGGTTGCGGGTGATGCTCTCCTCGAGGAGCCCGCGGATGGTGTCGACCGTGGTGTCGAGGTTGTCGGTGTGCTCCGCCGCCTCGATCTCCCACCACTGGGTCTTCGTGATGCCCCCGGCCCGGACCACCAGGTGGTGGCCGGCCCGCAGCCGGTGCATGCCGCGGAACGGGGCGACGTGCGGGGTGCCCGAGTACGTGAAGATCTCCCGCAGGCCCTCCGCGTCGACCTCCGGCTGCACCAGCGGGTGGGCGAGGATCGCCTTCGCCTCGGAGCCGAACACGATGCCCGTGGGGGTCGGGTAGTAGAAGAGCGGCTCGACCCCCAGACGGTCGCGGACCAGGAAGAGTTGCTCGGACCTGGCGTCCCACACCACGCCCGCGAAAGTGCCCTCCAAGTGCTCCGCGGCCGCCGGACCCCACTCCAGGAAGGCGTGCAGCAGGGTCTCGGTGTCGCCGCCCGCACGGAAGCGGTGCCCGCGCGAGGAGAGTTCCGCGCGCAGCTCCTCGTGGTTGAGGATCGAGCCGCTGTGGGCGGCCACCGCGATCGTCCTGCCGTCGTGCTCCAGGGCGACCGGCTGCCGCCCGCCGTCGAGGTCGAAGACCGCGAGGCGGCGGTGCCCGAGGGCGGCCCGCGGCCCCACCCAGACGCCCTCGCCGTCCGGCCCGCGCAGAGCCATCGTCGAGGTCATGGCCAGGATGGTGCTGCGCTCCCGGGTGAGATCCCGGGCGAAGTCCACCCAGCCGGTAATTCCAGACATGATCACTCCATCGCTTCGGTCAGGCTGTTGAGTCCGACAGGGCCCGGCGGGCGCCTAGCGGGCGAGCACCCGGGCCAGTACGCCGGCCAGCACCGCGGCCGCTCCGGCGTGCGGACCCGGCGAGCGCCAGGCCACCACTCCGTCGGGGCGCACCAGGACGGCGCCCTCCCGGCCGACCCCGTAGGCGGTGTTCCAGGACTCGCCCGGGTCGGCCAGGCCGTCCTCGCCGAACCTGCGCACGTCGAGGGTGACGCCCAGCTGACGGGCCGCCTCCCGGCCGGCCTCCGCCCACGCCTGAGCACCGGTGCCCGCGACCAGCACGAGGTCCTTGGTGAACAGGTCGATGGCCGAGACGGGACGTCCGCCCTGCTCCAGGACGACGTGCGGGGCGCGCGTGCCGGGCCGCCCGTCCGGGTGGGGGTTCCACACCCCCTCCGGGCCGCCGTCCCCGTCCGACGCGACCACGGCGGCGGAACGGTACCGGCCGCCGAACCAGATCTCGGTGTCGGCGTGGATCGCCGGGTTGCTCGGCGCGGGCTCCTTGT
The DNA here is from genome assembly GCF_018614195.1 of Streptomyces sp. ISL-43. Lineage (GTDB taxonomy): Bacteria > Actinomycetota > Actinomycetes > Streptomycetales > Streptomycetaceae > Streptomyces. Next base: position 85,855 of record NZ_JAGGOT010000022.1, on the reverse strand, counting down.
CGGCGAGCCTCGGCCGGTCCTGGGAGCGCAGCACGGCCTGTTCCACGGTGGCCGCGCCGACCGGGCGGCGCTCGGCGTCGTAGCTGTCCAGCAGGCCCGGTCCGGCCTGGCCGGAGAGGACCGCGGCCAGCTTCCACGCCAGGTTGTGCGCGTCCTGCACACCCGTGTTGGAGCCGAAGGCCCCGCTGGGCGGCATGACGTGGGCCGCGTCGCCGACGACGAACACCCGGCCGGAGCCGAACGATTCGGCCCAGCGGCCCGCGGCCTCCCACGGCATGGCACCGACCACCTTGACGTCCAGGTCGGGCACACCGGCGGCGGCCCGCACCAGTTCCCGGCAGCGCTCCTCGGTGAAGGTCTCCGGGGCCTCGGCCGCCGGGTCGAAGGTCACGTGGAGCAGCCAGCGCCGGGCGTTGTCCAGGGGCATCAGCGCACCCCGGACGGCGTCGTTGAAGGTGTAGCACATGATGAACCGGCGCTCGCCGAGCTGTTCGGCGAGGTCGGCCTCGAAGTGGATGTTGAGGAAGTGCCCGGTCGTGCCGGGCCCCTCCACGCCGATGCCCAGCTGCGCGCGGACCGGACTGGCCGGACCGTCGGCCGCGACCAGGTAGTCGGCGGTGACGATGCTGGTCTCGCCGGTATCCCGGTCGCGCAGCTCGGCGGTGATGCCGTGCTCGCCGTCCTCGTGGCGGAAGGAGACCAGCTCGGTGCCGTAGCGGAAGCGCGAGCCGAGCTCCTCGGCGCGCTCGCGGATCACCGGCTCGAACTCGTCCTGGTGGCACAGGCACCAGCCGGTCGGCGTCAGCCGGCTCAGGTCGGTCCTGACGTCCATGAAGTACTGCTCGTGGAGCGCGCCGAGCTGGTGTCCGGCGAGCGACTGCGCGGCGTACACCCCGCTGTTGCCGGCCAGGGCGCGCGCCGACTCGGTGGCGCGGACCCGGTCCTCGATGCCGACCGACCGCATCAGCTCCATGGCCCGGGGGTTGATCCCCCGGGCGCGCGGGTGCGGGGACATGCCCCGGTGGCGTTCCACCACGAGGCAGGGCACCTCGTGCCAGGCCAGGAACAGGGCGGTGGACAGTCCGGCCAGTCCGGCACCTACCACCAGTACGGGCGTGTGCTGTTGCTTACCGGACACACCAAACCTCCCTCTGCACGGACTCGCGGACGATTCGGACCATGCGGTCAGGGTGCGGGCGGCAGGTCGAAGCCCGATCGAGGGAGGCTGGAAGGTGCGTCGAAGGGTGCGTCAGTAGCGGTAGTGGTCCGGCTTGTACGGGCCCGCCGGGTCCACGCCGATGTACGCGGCCTGCTCGGGGCGCAGGGTCGTCAGCTTCACCCCGAGGGCGTCGAGGTGCAGGCGGGCGACCTTCTCGTCGAGGTGCTTGGGGAGCACGTAGACGTCGGTGGGGTACTCGGCCGGCTTGGTGAAGAGCTCGATCTGGGCCAGGGTCTGGTCCGCGAAGGAGTTCGACATGACGAAGGACGGGTGACCGGTGGCGTTGCCGAGGTTCAGCAGGCGGCCCTCGGAGAGGACGATGAGGACCTTGCCGTCGGGGAACTTCCAGGTGTGGACCTGGGGCTTGACCTCGTCCTTGACGATGCCCTCGACGGCCGCGAGGCCGGCCATGTCGATCTCGTTGTCGAAGTGGCCGATGTTGCCGACGATGGCCTGGTGCTTCATCTTGGCCATGTCCGAGGCCATGATGATGTCCTTGTTGCCGGTCGTGGTGATGAAGATGTCGGCCGTCTCGACGACGTCGTCGAGGGTGGCGACCTGGTAGCCGTCCATCGCGGCCTGCAGGGCGCAGATCGGGTCGATCTCGGTGACGATGACGCGGGCGCCCTGGCCGCGCAGGGACTCCGCGGAGCCCTTGCCGACGTCGCCGTAGCCGCAGACGACGGCGACCTTGCCGCCGATCAGGACGTCGGTGGCGCGGTTGATGCCGTCGATCAGGGAGTGGCGGCAGCCGTACTTGTTGTCGAACTTCGACTTCGTCACGGCGTCGTTCACGTTGATCGCCGGGAACAGCAGCGCGCCGGCCTGCTGCATCTCGTACAGGCGGTGGACGCCCGTCGTGGTCTCCTCGGTGACGCCGCGGATCTCGGACGCCAGCTCGGTCCACTTCAGGGACGTGCCGTGCAGCAGTTCCAGGACCACGCGCATCTCGTCGTTCTCGGCGGTCGAGGGGTCGGGGATGCTTCCGGCCTTCTCGTACTCGACGCCCTTGTGGACCAGGAGGGTGGCGTCGCCGCCGTCGTCCAGGATCATGTTGGGACCGGTGGCGTCCGGCCAGGTCAGCGCCTGCTCGGTGCACCACCAGTACTCCTCCAGCGTCTCGCCCTTCCAGGCGAAGACCGGGATGCCGGCGGCGGCGACGGCGGCCGCCGCGTGGTCCTGGGTGGAGAAGATGTTGCACGAGACCCAGCGCACGTCCGCGCCCAGGGCGACGAGCGTCTCGATCAGGACGGCCGTCTGCACGGTCATGTGCAGGGAGCCGGTGATCCGGGCCCCGGCCAGCGGCTGCGCGGCCGCGTACTCGCGGCGGATGGACATCAGGCCGGGCATCTCGTGCTCGGCGAGGGTGATCTCCTTGCGCCCGAAGGCGGCGAGGGAAAGGTCGGCGACCTTGAAGTCGGAGAACGGCTCAGCGGACATGCAAACCCCTGTTGCTCTGTGTCTGACGGTGGATGTCAAGGCTCGCCGTGGAGCGGTTGAGCGTGATGTAGTGCAGGCCCGGAGCGCCTTCGGCGAGCAGCCGGTCGGCCATGGCCGTGGCGTACTCGACCCCGACGCGGTGTGCTTCGGCCGGGTCCTCGCGGGCGGCCTCCAGCCGGTGCGCGAGCTCCTCCGGGAAGGCCGCGTTGCTCAGCTCCGCGAAGCGGCGGATCTGGCGGACGTCGGTGGCGGGCATGATCTCCGGGATGATCGGGGTGTCGCAGCCGGCGGCCGCGACCCGGTCCCGGAACCTCAGGTAGTCCTCGACGTCGAAGAACATCTGGGTGACCGCGTAGTCGGCGCCCGCCCGGCACTTCTCGACGAAGTGGCGGACCTCCTCGTCCCAGCCCGAGGACCGGGGGTGGAGTTCGGGGAAGGCCGCCACGCCCACGCTGAAGTCACCCAGCTCCCGGATGAGGGAGACCAGCTCGTGGGCGTACCGCAGCCCCTGCGGGTGCGGCTCCCACGGACCCCGCGGATCGCCCGGCGGGTCCCCGCGCAGGGCGAGGACGTCGCGGACTCCCGCGTCGGCGTACTGGCCGATGATCCGGCGCAGTTCGCCGACGGAGTGGCCGACGGCGGTCAGGTGGGCGACCGGGCGCAGCGTGGTCTCGGCGGCGATCCGCTTGGTGATCTCGACCGTACGGTCGCGCGAGGACCCGCCGGCGCCGTACGTGACGGAGACGAAGGTCGGGTTGAGGGACTCCACCCGGCGCAGGGCGTTCCACAGGGTGCGTTCCCCCGCGGCCGTCTTGGGCGGGAAGAACTCGAAGGAGAACGACCGGTCGCCCCGCAGGAGGGTGTCGCGCAGCACGCTCATCGTCGGCCTCCGGCATTGAAGTAGCTGGCTTCTGGGTGGTGGACGACGATGGCGTCGGTGGACTGCTCCGGGTGGAGCTGGAACTCCTCGGAGAGGTGGACCCCGATCCGCTCGGGCTTCAGGAGCTCGGCGATCTTCGCGCGGTCCTCCAGATCGGGACAGGCCGGATAGCCGAAGGAGTAGCGGCAGCCCTGGTACTCGGTGCGCAGCATCCCGTCGAGCGAGCGCGGGTCCTGTCCCGAGATGCCCAGCTCGGCGCGTACCCGCGCGTGCCAGTACTCGGCGAGGGCCTCCGCCAGCTGCACGGACAGGCCGTGCAGTTCGAGGTAGTCGCGGTAGGAGTCGGACTCGAACAGCTTGGCCGTGGCCTCGCCGATCCTCGATCCGACGGTGACGATCTGGAGGCCGATCACGTCGGCCTCGCCGGACTCCTCGGGCTTGAAGAAGTCCGAGAGGCACAGGAACCTTCCGCGCGGCTGCCGGGGAAAGGAGAAGCGGGTCAGTTCCGCGCCCACGTCGTCGAGGATGATCAGGTCGTCGCCTTTGGAGACGCACGGGTAGTAGCCGTGGACCACGGCGGCTTCCAGCAGGTTCTCCGTCTGGAGGCGGTCGAGCAGCCCGCGCAGGCGCGGGCGGCCCTCGCTCTCCACCAGCTCCTCGTACGAGGGTCCGCCGCGGGCCTGCTTCAGCCCCCACTGGCCCTTGAACAGGGCGTCCTCGTCCAGCCAGGACGCGTACTCCTTGAGCGCGATGCCCTTGACCACCCGGCTGCCCCAGAACGGGGGAGCGGGGACGGCGTTGTCGGTGGCCACGTCGGAGCGGGAGGGGGCCTCGGGCTCGGGCGCCAGGACCGCGGTGGTGGCCGCGGACTTCACCCGGCGCTGCTTGAGCGGGGGCAGGCTCACTCCGGGGACTCCGCGTTTGACTCCCATGAGGGCGTCCATGAGGCGCAGGCCTTCGAAGGCGTCGCGGGCGTAGCGGACCTCGCCCTCGTAGATCTCGTGGAGGTCCTGTTCGACGTAGGCGCGGGTCAGGGCGGCGCCGCCGAGGATGACCGGGTAGTCGGCCGCCAGCTTGCGCTGGTTGAGCTCCTCCAGGTTCTCCTTCATGATCACCGTCGATTTCACGAGGAGGCCCGACATGCCGATGACGTCGGCCTTGTGCTCCTGCGCGGCTTCGAGGATCGCGGAGACCGGCTGCTTGATGCCGATGTTGACCACGTTGTAGCCGTTGTTGGTCAAGATGATGTCGACGAGGTTCTTGCCGATGTCGTGGACATCACCGCGGACGGTCGCCAGGACGATGGTGCCCTTGCCGTCGTCGTCGGTCTTCTCCATGTGCGGTTCCAGATGGGCGACCGCCGTCTTCATCACCTCGGCGGACTGCAGCACGAACGGCAACTGCATCTGCCCGGACCCGAACAGCTCACCGACGACCTTCATACCCTCAAGCAGGGTGTCGTTGACGATCTCCAGCGCGGGCCGGGTCTGCAGGGCCTCGTCGAGGTCGGCCTCCAGACCGTTCTTCTCACCGTCGATGATCCGACGCTGCAAACGCTCGTCCAACGGCAACGCGAGGAGCTCCTCGGCACGGCCGTCCTTCATCGACTTCGTGTTGACGCCGTCGAACAGCTCCATGAGCTTCTGCAGCGGGTCGTAACCCTCGGCGCGCCGGTCGTAGACCAGGTCGAGGGCGACCTTGACCTGCTCCTCCTCCAGGCGGGCGATCGGCAGGATCTTGCTCGCGTGGACGATCGCCGAGTCGAGGCCGGCCTTGACGCATTCGTCGAGGAAGACCGAGTTCAAGACGATGCGGGCGGCAGGGTTGAGGCCGAAGGAGATGTTCGACAGGCCCAGGGTCGTCTGGACGTCCGGGTGGCGGCGCTTGAGCTCGCGGATCGACTCGATCGTCGCGATGCCGTCCTTGCGGGACTCCTCCTGACCCGTGCAGATCGTGAAGGTGAGGGTGTCGATGAGGATGTCCGACTCGTGCACCCCCCAGTTCGCCGTCAGGTTGTCGATGAGCCGCTCGGCGATGGCGACCTTGGCCTCGACCGTGCGAGCCTGACCCTCCTCGTCGATGGTCAGCGCGATGAGCGCGGCGCCGTGCTCGACGGCCAGCTTCGCGACCTGGGCGAACCGGGACTCCGGGCCGTCGCCGTCCTCGAAGTTGACGGAGTTGATGACGGCGCGGCCGCCCAGCTTCTCCAGACCGGCCCGCAGGACCGGAACCTCCGTGGAGTCCAGAACGATCGGCAGGGTGGAGGCGGTGGCGAAGCGGCCGGCCAGTTCTTCCATGTCGGCGACGCCGTTGCGGCCCACGTAGTCCACGCACAGGTCCAGCAGGTGCGCGCCCTCGCGGATCTGGTCGCGGGCCATCTCCACGCAGTCGTCCCAGCGGGCCTCCAGCATGGCGTCGCGGAACTTCTTCGACCCGTTGGCGTTCGTCCGCTCACCGATCGCCAGGTACGAGGCGTCCTGCCGGAACGGGACCGTGGAGTAGAGCGAGGACGCGCCCGGTTCCGGCCGCGGATCGCGGGCCCCGGGGGCGAGGCCCCGTACCCGTTCCACCACGGCCTTCATGTGCTCGGGAGTGGTGCCGCAGCAGCCGCCGACCAGGGAGAGCCCGTAGTCCCGTACGAAGCCGTCCTGCGCGTCCGCGAGCTCGCTCGCGGAGAGCGGGTAGTGCGCGCCGTTCTTGCCCAGGACCGGCAGGCCGGCGTTGGGCATGCAGGAGATCGGGATGCGGGAGTTCCGTGCGAGGTAGCGCAGGTGCTCGCTCATCTCCGCGGGGCCGGTCGCGCAGTTCAGGCCGATCATGTCGATGCCCAGCGGCTCCAGCGCCGTCAGCGCGGCGCCGATCTCCGAGCCGAGGAGCATCGTGCCGGTCGTCTCGACCGTCACGGAGCAGATCAGCGGAACGGAGACACCCAGCGCCTCCATGGCGCGGCGGGCACCCACGATGGAGGACTTCGTCTGCAGCAGGTCCTGGGTCGTCTCCACCAGCAGCGCGTCCGCGCCGCCGGCGATCAGGCCTTCGGCGCTGGTCTGGTACGCGTCGCGGATCGTCGCGTAATCGATGTGGCCGAGGGTGGGGAGCTTGGTGCCGGGGCCCATGGACCCCAGGACCCACCGCTGCTGCCCCGTCGAGACGGTGAACTCGTCCGCGACCTCGCGGGCGATCCGGGCACCCGCCACCGACAGCTCGTGGTTGCGCTCCGCGATGTCGTACTCGGCCAGCGCCGCGTAGTTCGTGCCGAACGTGTTGGTCTCCACACAGTCCACGCCCGCCGCGAAGTACTCCCGGTGCACGTTCGCCACGATGTCCGGACGCGTCACGTTCAAGACCTCGTTACAGCCCTCCAGCTGCTCGAAGTCCTCCATGCTCGGGTCCTGCGCCTGCAGCATCGTCCCCATCGCCCCGTCGGCCACCACCACACGCGAGGCGAGCGCCTCGCGCAGGGCCGCGACCCGGGACTGCTGGTCCCGCGCCATCACAGCGCCCGCAGGTGGGGGACGAGGCGCTCGACCGCGTCGGCGCCGTAGCCGGCGGAGAGCCGGTCCAGGAGCGCCCCGGCATCGAGCTCGTACTCCTGGGTGCCGCGGGACTCCAGGGCCAGCGCCGCCACCCCGCTGCCCAGCCGGGCCGCGTCCTCGTGGCCGAGACCCCAGGCCAGCGCGGCCAGGAATCCCGAACGGAAGGCGTCGCCCGCACCGGTCGGGTCCACCGTCTCCACGGAGGGCAGCGGGGGAATGCTCAGCGGCGCCGCGTCGGCGCCCGTGACGAGCGCGCCCTTGGAGCCGTGCGTGGTGACCCAGGTTCCGACGCGGTCCAGGATCTGCCGCTCGGTCCAGCCGGAGCGCTCCTGGATGAGCACGGACTCGTACGCGTTGGTGAACAGGTAGAGCGGGCCGTCGAGCAGCGCCCGGACCTCGTCCCGCTCCAGCCGGGCCAGCTGCTGCGAGGGGTCGGCGACGAACGGGATGCCCAGTTCGACGCAGTCCCTGGTGTGGCGCAGCATGGCCGCCGGGTCGTTGGGGGAGACGACGACGAGGTCGACGGCACCGGTGCGCCGGACGAGTTCGCCCAGGTCGATCTCGTGCGCCTCGGCCATCGCACCGGCGTAGAAGAAGCCGATCTGGTTCTGCTCGGTGTCGGAGGCGCACACGAAGCGGGCGGTGTGCAGGGTCTCGCTGATGCGCACGCCGTCGGTGTCGACACCGTGCGCCTTGAGCCAGAGCTGGTGGTCGGAGAAGTCCACCCCGGCGGCACCGGCCAGCAGCGGCGACAGGCCGAGCGAGCCGAGCCCGAAGGCGATGTTGGCGGCGACGCCGCCGTGGCGGATCTCGAGTTCGTCCGTCAGCAGCGAGAGCGAGATCTTGTCCAGCTGCTCAGGGATGAGCTGATCGGAGAATTTCCGGGGAAAGGCCATCAGATGATCTGTGGCGATCGAACCTGTCACTGCGATACGCATCTCTGCTCTCCTCTGCCGGCACGGGGTGGCGGCCGCGTGTCGCTCGTCGGGGCGGCTTCAGAGTCCGGCGACCTTGCGCAGCTGCTCCGCGCGGTCGGTGCGTTCCCAGGTGAAGTCCGGCAGTTCGCGGCCGAAGTGGCCGTAGGCGGCGGTTTGGGCGTAGATCGGGCGGAGCAGGTCGAGGTCGCGGATGATCGCGGCGGGACGCAGGTCGAAGACCTGGCCGATGGCGTCCTCGATCTTCTGCACGTCCACCTTGTGGGTGCCGAAGGTCTCGACGAAGAGGCCGACGGGCTCGGCCTTGCCGATGGCGTAGGCGACCTGGACCTCGCAGCGCGAGGCCAGGCCCGCGGCGACGACGTTCTTGGCGACCCAGCGCATGGCGTAGGCGGCGGAACGGTCGACCTTGGACGGGTCCTTGCCGGAGAAGGCGCCGCCGCCGTGGCGGGCCATGCCGCCGTAGGTGTCGATGATGATCTTGCGGCCGGTCAGACCGGCGTCGCCCATCGGGCCGCCGATCTCGAAACGCCCGGTCGGGTTGACCAGCAGCCGGTAGCCCTCGGTCTCCAGCTTGATGCCGTCCTTCGCCAGCTGGGCGAGGACGTGCTCGACGACGAACTCGCGGATGTCCGGGATGAGGAGGGCCTCGAGGTCGATGTCGGACGAGTGCTGCGAGGAGATGACGACGGTGTCGAGGCGGACGGCCTTGTCGCCGTCGTACTCGATGGTGACCTGGGTCTTGCCGTCGGGACGCAGGTAGGGGACGGTCCCGTCCTTGCGGACCTCGGCCAGCCGGCGCGAGAGCCGGTGCGCGATGTGGATGGGCAGCGGCATCAGCTCGGGGGTCTCGTCGGTGGCGTAGCCGAACATGAGGCCCTGGTCGCCGGCGCCCTGCTTGTCGAGCTCGTCCTCATCGCCCTCGACGCGCTGCTCGTAAGCGGTGTCGACGCCCTGCGCGATGTCCGGGGACTGCGCGCCGATGGACACCGACACGCCGCAGGAGGCGCCGTCGAAGCCCTTGGCGGAGGAGTCGTAGCCGATGTCCAGGATCGCCTCGCGGACGAGGGCGGGGATATCGGCGTAGGCGCTGGTGGTGACCTCGCCGGCCACGTGCACCTGGCCGGTGGTGATCAGGGTTTCCACGGCGACACGGGCCGTGGCGTCGTCCCGCAGGATCGCGTCGAGGATGGTGTCGCTGATCCTGTCGGCGATCTTGTCGGGGTGGCCTTCGGTCACGGACTCCGAGGTGAACAGGCGCAGGGACACGGACCCTCCAAAAGGGAAGCCAACGGGCTTTGTCGGTCGGGCCAGGGTGGAGGCCCGCTCTTCAAAGTGACTCGAAGGCTGCTGAAGCCCGCACCACGCACGAGACCCCGGATCCGAGCGCGGTGCGCTCGGATCCGGGGTCCGCGGCCGAAGGGCAGCGCCCGGTGGGTCAGCTCTCGGCGGTACGGACCGCCTGCGGCGCCCCGTCCACGGCTCCGTCGGCCTGGGCGGGCAGGCCGGCGTCCTCGTCGTCGGCCCACTCGGGCTCCCGGGGCCGCTGCGGCAGCAGGAACGTCAGCAGGAAGCCCAGGACGATGATGCCCACTTCGTACCAGAGCACCTTGCCGGTGGCCTTGGCGTAGCCCTCCTCGCGCGCCTTCTCGGACGCCTGGGCCAGCACCTTGCCGACCTGCTCCGCCGCGCCGGCGGGTACAGCGCTCTCGGGGACGATCTGCTTGCAGGCCTCGGGCACGTTGCCCGTATCGCCCTCCTCGGCGCTCGCCTTCGCACAGGCACGGAAGTTGACCGCGATCTGTTCCTGCGCGGGTGCCGCCACCCCGACGGCGGCGAGCTCCTTGCGCAGCTGTGGCAGCGCGGCGTCCGCGCCCGGCACCGCCTGCGAGGTGAGCAGGTTGAAGAAGAGCACGCCGATCACGGCGACACCGGCCGCCGCGCCCAGCTGGTCGGCGGTGCTGAGGACGCCCGAGCCGGAGCCCGCGTGCTCCACCGGCACCCCGCCGAGGACGATGTCCACGACCGGGGAGATGACGAAGCCGAGGCCGAGGCCGAGCACCGCGAGCGAGGGGGCCAGGTCCCAGCCGCCCACGTCGGCGCCGTAGTGGTTGATGGTCCAGATCAGGGCGACCATGCCGACACCCATGATCACCATGCCGATGCTGAGCACCTTCCGGCCCATCTTGAGCGCGAGCACCGCGGAGAAGGAAGCGGTGATCATCGCGCCGAAGGAGAACGGGATGGTGGCCAGACCGGAGGCCAGCGGCGAGAAGCCGAGGCCGACCTGGAGGTACAGGGTGAAGGGGAAGAACAGACCGGCGATGATCGCGAAGAAGCTCAGCATCACCACGAGGCCGGCCACGAAGGACCGCTCCTTGAAGAGGCTGGGCTCCACGAGCGCCGAGCCGTCCCGGGCCGACTTGCGGACCTCGTACACGCCGAAGACGACGAAGAGCGGGACGGAGCAGGCCATCGCGATGAAGGTCCAGGCGGGCCAGCCGGATTCGGCGCCCTGGATCAGCGGGAACAGCAGCGCCAGCAGGGCGGTCGTGATCAGCGCGACGCCGACCAGGTCGAGCCGCTTGATGTGCTCGGAGCGGGACTCGCGCACGTACATCGCGACACCGATCAGAGCGGCGATGCCGATCGGCACGTTGACCAGGAAGATCGGGCGCCAGGTCCAGCCGAACAGGTCCGCGTTGACCAGTACGCCACCGAGCAGCGGGCCGATCATCGCGGCGATGCCGGACAGCGCGCCGAACAGGCCGAAGACGGCAGCCCGCTCCTTCGGCGGGAACGCCACCTGGAAGATGGACAGGCCCTGCGTCATCACCATGGCGCCGCCGAAGCCCTGGAGCACACGGGCCGCGATCAGCATCTCGGTGCTCTGCGCGATGCCGCACAGCAGTGAGGCCAGCACGAACGAGATGATGCCCGCGGTGAGCAGCCGTTTGCGCCCGAGCATGTCGCCGATGCGGCCGACGGTGATCAGGCTGAGGGCGAAGGTGAGGGTGTAGGCGGCGGCCACCCACTGCAGCGCCGCCTTGCCCGCTCCCAGGTCCGTCTGGAGCACGGGGAGTGCCACATTGACGATCGTCGTGTCGATCAGGTCGAGGGCGATGGCCACGAGAATCACGGTGGCAGCACGCCACCGTTGCGGATCGGGCTCCTTCACCCCTTCTGGGTACGGCTTGTTGTCCGCGTCGGTCACGGTGGCTCTCCTTGATAGACGGGTGGCCGCGAGCATTGTGGCGAGGTCTGCTCGAGGCCCGCTAGAGAGCGGGAACCGCCCTGTTCCAGCCGTACTCGCGCACCCCGCGGCGTCCGGCTCCATCGGGAGTCGAGGAGCTCTGCGGACCATGCCCGGGGCAGCGGCGCGGGCCGCTCCGGAAGGGGTTGCGCGGACATGAGGCTGTACCTGCTGAGGCTGGGCGTCATCGCCGGACTGGAGGCGCCGGTGCCCGGCTACCTGATCCGTACCGACGACGGTGTGAACGTCCTGGTCGACACGGGCGCCCCCGTCGACCCGTCGCCCGACGCCCGCATCAAGGTGGCCGCCGGCCAGGACGTGGTGACCACGCTCGCGGCCCTCGGGCTGGGCTCCGACGACATCTCGTACGTGGTCTGCTCGCACCTGGACCCCGACCACGCGGGCTTCCACGCGTCCTTCCCCGGCGCCGAGTTCGTCATCCAGCGCGAGCACTACGAGCTGGCCCGGTCCGGAACCGACCCCCGCCTCACGGCCTCCAGCGGCCTGTGGGACCTCCCGGGCCTGAACTACCGGACCGTCGAGGGCGACACCGAGCTCCTGCCCGGCATCGAGCTGCTGGAATCCGGCGGCCACGTCCCCGGCCACCAGTCGGTGCTCGTGCGCCTGCCCGAGACGGGCCCGGTGCTGCTGGCCGTCGACGCGATCCCCATGGCCATCGCCATGGACCCCGACAACCGGCCGGTCTTCCCGTTCGACCAGGACGAGAAGTCGGTCCGGGAGAGCACGCGCAAGCTCGTCGCGATCGCCCGCGAGGAGAACGCCCTGATCGTGCACGGCCACGACGCCAAGCAGTGGGAGTCGCTGCGCGTCGCCCCCGAGTACTACGCGTAGGAGGAGAGTGGACATGAGCGGCGAACGCATTCGCGTGGTCATCTACCTCCGCGCGCCCGAGGGCGAGGCGCACCTGCTGGAGAAGACGTACCGCGAGATCAGCTGGGTGCGCGGCGAGGGCGCGGGCACCCGGATCGAGGGCCTGATCCGCAGCGAGCTGCTGCGGGACGTCGACCGGCCCGGGGAGTACCTGCTGCACAGCGAGTGGGAGACCCTCGAGCACTACCGCACCTGGCAGTTCGGGCCCGACCACAAGGACAACCCCTCCGTGCTGCGGCCCTACCAGGACCGCTCCCGCGGACGGCACTACGCCGTGTACGGCATCACGTCCGAGGACTGACGACCGACCCCGCGTACGAGCGAAGGCCGCCCGAGGACCTCCCCGGGCGGCCTTCGCGTCAGGCGGCGTCAGCTGACGGGTTCCGCCGGCTCCACGGGCGCCTCCCACACGACCAGCATGAGCGCGCCCTGCTCGGTGCGCGGCGCGTGCACGCTGCCCGGCGGCATGACGAGCATCGAATGTGCCGGGTGGCGGCCGTCCTCGGTGATCAGCTCCCCCTCCAGCACCATGATGATCTCGTAACTGGTGTGCCGGTGCGGGGCCGCGCTGGCACCGGGGTGGTAGCGGACCAGGGAGGCGGCGGAGCCGCCCGGCCCGGTCTGCGCGGTCGTGTAGAGCGGGAACACCTCCACACCGACCCTGCCGTCGGCGGTCGTCGGCGTGAACTTCAGCTTCCGCTCCAACTCGCCGGGCCGGTCCAGGCCCTCGATCAGCAGCGGAGCGGCCGAGGCCGGGTCGTTCTGCGTCACCGTCATGGCGTCAGTTCCTCGTGTCGTCACGGATGCGGCCCGCATCGGCGGTACCGGTGGTGTTGTTGCCGGCTTCGGCGGCTTCGGCGGCTTCGGCGGCTTCGGCGGTCCCGGCGGCCGAGGCGTCCCCGGGCGCGGCGAACAGCTCCCGTACCGCCCGGCGGCGGATCTTGGACGAGGTCGTACGCGGCAGGCTCCCGGCGAACCGCAGCCGCTCCGGCCGCGCCACCGAGGACAGGGCCAGGGCCGCGTGCGCCAGGATCTCCGCGGCCAGTGCCCCGTCCGGCTCGTGCCCGGGGGCGGGGACCACCACGGCCAGCGGGACCAGGCCGCCCTCGGGATGGGCCACCGGCACCACGGCCACCTCGGCGACCGCCGGATGGCTGCCGAGCGCCGCCTCCGCCTCGTACGGGGAGACCCGGTGGCCGTACGACTTGAACACGTCGTCGCGCCGCCCCAGCACCCGGATCCACCCGTCCGGCGTGCGCTCCCCGAGATCGCCGGTCGCGTACCGGCCCCGCCCGAGGACGCGTTCGGTGCGCTCCGGATCCTCCAGGTAGCCGGCCATCACCCCGACGGGCCGCTCGCCGTCGAGCTCGACGCAGATCTCGCCGGCCTCCGCCGGCTCCCCGCCGTCCGGATCGCACAGCACGATCCGGTAGCCGGGCAGCGGCCTGCCCAGCAGCCCGGCCCGGGGCGCGGTGCCCGGCGTGGTGCCGATCAGGGCGGTGGTCTCCGTCTGCCCGTAGCCGTCGCGCACCGGGACCCCCCATTCGGCGAGGATCTCCTCCGCGAGCCCGGCGGGCAGCGGCTCGCCCGCGCTCGTGGCCTCGCGCAGCCGGGGCACGGCCGTGCCCAGGTACGGCCGCAGCGCCTGCCACAGGCTCGGCGGCGCACAGAAGCTGTCCGCCGCCCGGTCGCGCAGGAGCGCCGGGAGCAGGGCCGGATCCGGGAGTCCCTCGGGCAGCGCCACGATGGTGGCCTCGGCGTTCCAGGGAACGAAGAAGCTGCTCCAGGAGTGCTTGGCCCAGCCGGGCGAGGAGACGTTGATGTGCCGGTCGCCCGGCAGCAGCCCGTTCCAGTACAGGCTGGAGAGGTGCCCCGCCGGGTAGCTGAGGTGCGTGTGCGCCACCAGCTTGGGCGCCGAGGTCGTCCCCGAGGTGAAGTAGCAGAAGGCCACGTCGTCCGACGGGGTCGGCCCCTCGGGCAGGAAGCGGCCCGACTCCCCGTCCGAGGCGCGGTAGTCCGTCCACCCCGCGAGGGTCCCGGACACACAGATCCGTACCCCCGGCACGGGCACGCCGGCGAAGACGCCCGCGGCGGAGGCCCGGCACACCACGTGGTCGATGCGGCCCCGCCCGACCCGGTCGGCGGCCTCGGCGGCGGTCAGTCCGGGATGGCTCGGCACCAGCACCGCGCCGATCTTCAGCGCGGCGAGCAGCACCTCCCACAGCTCCCGCTGGGTGCCGAGGACCACCATCAGGCGCTCGCCCCGGCGCACCCCGAGCCCGTTCAGCCACACCGCGACCGCGTCGGAGCGCCGGGACAGCTCCTCGTACGAGACGCTCTCGGCGCCGCCGCCGGAGTCGAGCAGCTCCAGCGCGGGCGCCGGATTGCCCGCCGCGACCACGTCGAACCACTCCAGCGCCCAGTTGAAATGGGTGGGGCGCGGCCAGCGGAAGAGCTCGGCCGCGGTGTCGAGGTCGGTGCGGTGGCGCAGCAGCAGGTCCCTGGCGGCCCGGAAGCCGTCGGAGGCCTCGGTGCGCCGCGCCGCCCAGTACGGGTCGGCGACGGCTGCGGTGTCCTGGTCGCGGTGCGCCGCCCGGGCGAGGGCCGGCGCGGTCACCGCAGGCCTCCCTCGTCCTCGGCGGCGAGGATGCCCCGCCAGCGCTTGCCGACCACCAGGCCGCTGTACCCGCTGCCCGGCGGCCGGGCCCCGGCCAGCGCGTCCTCGGCGATCGCGTCGGCGTCCGCCGTGAACTCGCCCCACACCCCGGGCCGCGCGCTGCCCACCTGGGTGAACCAGCGCGTGAACTCGGCCGGGATGCCCAGCACGTAGACGCCCTTCTCGGGCTTTCCGTCGGCCCGCACCGGGTGGAAGGGGGAGCCGGTGACGTGTACGCCGCCGGTGGCGAACTCCTTGCCGTCGTGGTCCCTGTTGACGTAGGTGCTCAGCAGCCCGGACTCGTAGAGCCGGGAGCTCAGACCGCCCGGCCGGCGGCGCAGATCGGGCTCGGGTATCCGGGCGTCGATCACCGCGTCCAGCAGGGTGCGGCTGCCCGCGACCTGCGGGGACTCGACGAAGAACCGCCCGGCCCCGGAGCCGGCCAGCGGGTCGGCCCCGAACCGTACGCCCGGTCCGGCGATCCGCAGCACACCCGACTCCATCAGCGCGAGCACCTGGTGGAGCCGGACCATCGGCGGACCCGTCGTCAGCTGCGAGACGAGCGGGACGAACTCCTGGAGGAAGTCCCGGCTGTGGGAGTCGGGAGTGAGCCCGGAGAAGTCCACGGCGGTGCGGATCACCCCGCGGACGTCGCGGACGGCGTCCAGGCAGGCCTTGACCGGGCCGTCGCAGTTGCCCTCCCGCGCCAGCTCCAGGTCCTTGCGCAAGAACGCGGCCAGCTCCTGCTGGAAGGCGTCGGTTCCGGTGAAACGGCGGTCGCGGAACGGCCGCGCCCAGCGCTCGATGTCCACCGGGGGCAGGTCCGCCATGCCCCGGTGAGCGGCCACCCGGGCCAGTACGGCTCCCGGGTCGCCGGGGTCGCGCTGGACGACGTCCTGCACCTCGCCCGCGAACTTCTCGGCGATGTCGGGGCCGTAGAGGCTCTTGAGGTAGGTGGAGTAGTAGACCAGTCCCACCTCGGTCAGCAGCCAGGGCAGCACGTCGCGGCGGAAGTCGAGGCGCCCGCGGTCGCGCAGGGCGCGCATCCGCTCGTGGGTGAACAGCCGCGGACGGTAGCTGTGCTGCGGGCCCTTCTGGTTGCGGCCGCGGGCCAGCAGCGGCACACCGCTGCGCGATCCCGCGATCAGCCGCGGCTCCCGGCCGCCGGGCAGGTAGCGCAGCTCCTCGCCCCCGGCCGGGACGAACCGGCCGCCGCGGCCGGTGGTGAGCGCGGACACCACGTCGTAGAAGGACAGCCCGAGGCCGAGGATGCCCACGGACGCCCCCGGCTCGATGCCGTCCAGCGGCATGTCGATCGCGGAGTCGCCGCGCACGTACCGCAGGTGCGGCCGCTTCTCGGCGAAGGCGGCCAGCTCCCGCTGGTCGGAGCGCAGGGCGGGCAGCGGATGACCGGTCGTCAGCACCACGCGGTCGGCCCGCAGGTGGCGGCCGTCGCCCAGCGACAGCAGGTAACCGCCGTCGGGCTCCTTCTCCAGCGCCTCCACGGACTGCCCCGGCATGCGGTGCAGCCGCAGGACGCCCGCCGGGAGCCCCTCCTCGATGCGGTCGAGGGCGAAGGAGAGGTAGCGGCCGTAGACGGCGCGCGTGGCGCAGACGTTCGCGTCGGCCGCCTCCGGGTCGACGGTGCGCCACCACTCGTACAGCGAGGGTCCCGCGCCCGCCCGGTGCGGGCCCTCGTCGGGCCGGCCCGAGAAGATGGTGACCTCGCCGGACACCGTGTTCATCAGGGACCAGTCGGGCTGGTCGGTCCGCCAGATCCGCCCGGTGCCCACCTCATGGGTGTCCACGGCGTAGACCTCGACCGGGCGCCGCGGCGGCTGCTCCCCGAGCCGGGCGGCGAGCCGCTCCAGCACGGACAGCCCCCGCGGCCCCGTCCCCACGACGGCGATGCGGTACGGCTCGGAGTCCCGGTCGTCGGGCAGTTCGAGCGGGGCGTCGGTCCAGTCGGCCTCCGCGGCGGCGTCCAGACCCAGCAGGTCGTGGCGGTCCGCGGTGTAGCGGAGCATCTGGAGGAGCCGGCCGGCGGTGACCGCGCCCCGCGGCGCCGTGCGGCGGGGCCCGGGCAGCGGCAGCCGGCCGGCCCGGGTCCAGTACAGGCGGCCCTCTCCGTCGATGGCCGCCTGCGTCAGGCCCTGATTGTCCTCGTGCAGGCAGAACGGCACGTCGAGGATCCCGGCGGCGAAGGCCCGTACGAGCGCCTCGCCGACGTCGTCGTTCAGCGAGAGGGTCGCCTCGATCATGGCGCGGGCCTCGGCCAGCACCTCGCCCGGATCGACCTCGTGGCCCCAGGGGATCTGGCTCTCGGTCCGGGCGCGGGAGGAGAGGGCCGAAGCGGAGCGCAGCGAGGCCAGGTTCTCCTCGACGGTGGGCAGCCGGACGGCCTCCACCGGTGTCTTGACGATCATCCGCTGGGCGCCGCCGCGTACGGCGAGTTCGGCGCTGCGGTCCATCAGCAGCTGGGCGCCCTGCTGGGTGCCGGGGAAGACGCCCATGTACGTGTAGAGGACGATGTGCCGGTCGACGCCCCCGGGCAGCCACTCGTCGGCCAGCACGCGCAGCGCGGTGAGCGCCTCGACGTCCTGGCGCACGTCGGTCTGCTGGGCGTAGCTCAGCGAGACGCTCGACACCCCCTGCTGGGCGAAGAAGAGGGCTTCCAGCAGGCTCATCGCGACGAGGAGCGAGGGCGGGCACAGCTGTCCCATCAGGCAGCCGCCGAAGGTCTCCAGGTGGGCGCGCAGGCCGTGGGAGCGGCTGAGCTCGGCGAACTCCGCTGTGGCCTCACGCCAGTTGGCGACCGAGGTGGCGAGCGGGGTCCGTCCGTAGGGCAGGCAGTACGAGACCGGGCCGCCCTCGCTCGCGGACAGCCCGGCCTCGACCATCGTCTTGAAGATCGCCCGGGGGGTGGCCGAGCCGTGCCGGACCTGGACCGGCCGGCCCGCGCCCTCGGCGGCCACCCTGATGGTGGTCCGCGGTCCGTGGACCACGATGGGGAAGCCGTTGAGCCCCTCGCCCGCGGCGAGCGCCGCCCGCGCGTGGTCGTGTTCGCCGACGCGCGTGTAGGCGTCGAGTGTGATCGTCCCGACCGTGGGGAAGGGCAGCGAGCGCACGGCCCGCAAGCCGGCCGCCATGGTGTCGGCGTCCGCCATGCCCATCCTCGGCTGGACCACCAGCCGGCCGGCGGCCGCCGCCTGCCGGACGAATTCGCCCAGGTCCGCGGGGCGGTTGCCGCCGTGCGGAAGCGTCTGCGTCATACCGCTCTTCCTTCGGTCGCGGGATGCGGCTCGGACCTGCCGTCGGCGCTGCGCTCGGCCGGCAGGGACAGGGCCGCCTCCGGGGTCCCGCCGGGCAGCGAAGCGAGCAGTCGGCTGACCAGAGAGGGGTCCGCGGTGTCGGTGAACACCGCGTCGAATCCGGCCTCGACGAGTTCCTGGGCGGGACGGTCGCCGGTGTCCCCGGTGATCCCCAGCTTGCCGCCGATGATCGCCGGGGTCTGCCCGGCGACGGGGTCCGCGCGGAGTTTGCGGATCATGCGGGCGCCGTCGAGCTGGCCGTGGCCGTTGACGGTGCTGATGACCAGGGCGTCGGGGCGGATCCTGCGGACCGAGTCGATCAGCAGCTGGTCGGGGACGCACGGTCCGAGATTGACGACCTCATTGCCCATTTCCTCGAGCAGAAGCTGCAGGAAGACGAGATTCCAGGTATGGGAATCCGAGGAGACCGTCGACAGCAGGATGCGCCGCCGTCCGTCTCGTGGGACCACCGTCCTCATATTGTGCTCATCTCTCTCTCGTGGACTGGTGACGGACAGCCGACCGACGCGTCAGCGCAGGGTGACGAGCTTCCACATGCCTTCGAAGGCCCGCTTGACCAGCGTTTCGCGGTTGCTGATGAAGGAGGTGACCAGGTACTGGCCGGGCTCGAGCGACTGCGAGAGGACCGCGGTGGAGCCGGGGGAGAGGGGGGTGATTCCCGAGGGCACCCCGGTGAACGGGTACGTGGGCGGCTGCTGGCCGTGGGCCAGGGCCTCCATGCAGGCGGCGACCTCGGAGCTGCCGGCTCCCGGGGTCACCCGCAGGAACATCACCTCGTTGAGCTGCGAGGTCTGGTTCACGACGGTGAACTCCCCGCGGGCGTCCAGGGTGTTGCCGATCAGGTAGCGGCCCAGCGGGCCCTCGTCGTACGCGGCGATGAGGTCGGGGGCCCCGCGGGGCACCGAGGTGCCGGGGCCGGGCGCGCCGACCCGGATGCTGCGCACCAGCTCGGGGCGGGCCGGGTCGAGCAGCGTGTAGTCGAGCAGGTGGTAGGTGCCGGGGGTGAGGATCCAGGAGATCTCGATCTTCCCGCTGGCCTTGGTGACGGCGGGCCCGCCGAAGTAGTGGGCCTCGGAGTCGATGAGCGCCAGCGCGGCGTGCCGCTCCGCGGGGTCCTTGGAGGTGGCGGCCGTCTGGTAGTGCGTCAGGAAGGCGGTCAGGGCGACGCCGGCGCGCAGCCGGACCAGGCCCAGCGGCCGCTGGACCTTGTCGTCGGTGGTGCTCGCCACGAGCGTCACCGGGCCCGCGGGCACCTGGTCGGTGGTCAGCCGGATCCCGTCGGCGGCGGCGACGGCGCCGATCACGGCCGCGTCGCCACGGCGGCGGTCGCCCGGCCCGCCGTGCGCCACGGCGGGGGCGGCCGCGAGCAGGGTCGTGGCCCCCGCCCCCAGGCCGATCAGTAGTCTGCGTCGTCCGAGTCCGGGCCCGGGACTCTGCGAGTCCTCGGCGCTTGGGGTCGCGTGCATCTGCGGTTCCTCCTCCGTCCCGGCCGCTGCCGGCCGGCACGCTGCTCGCACCCGGGGGTGCGGATCGATGTCCGGGATGCGGCATGCTCCGCAGAGCGCCTCAAGAGCGACTTCAGGTCTCATCGAGAGCGGGCCCCGCCACGGGGCCGTACGGGGCCTTCGCGCGAGACCGGGTGCAGGCGTTCTCTAGCGGCTTTGGGCACGATGCGGCGGGTCACGAGATCCGGCGCAACGCCCCGCAGGAGGCTCCATGTCCACCCGTACCGCTGTCGTCACCGGTGCGAGCAGCGGGATCGGCGCCGCGACCGCGCGCCGGCTCGCCGCCGAGGGCTACCGGGTGGTGCTCGCCGCGCGCCGCAAGGACCGGATCGAGACGCTCGCCGCGGAGCTCGCGGACGCGGGGCACGAGGCCGTGGCGCACGCCCTGGACGTCACCGACCGCCGGGCCGTCCGGGCCTTCGCCGACGGCCTGGACCGGGTGGACGTCCTGGTGAACGTCGCGGGCGGGGCGATCGGCACGGAGACGGTCGCCGCGGCCGACCCCGACGACTGGACGGCGATGTTCGCGGTGAACGTCGTCGGCGCCCTCCAGGTCACCCAGGCGCTGCTGCCCGCCCTCGTCGCCTCCGGCGACGGCACCGTGGTCGTCCTGTCCTCCACGGCCGGGCTCCTGCCCTACGAGGGCGGCGGCGGCTACGTCGCCGCCAAGCACGGCGCGCACGCCCTGGCCGGCACGCTGCGGCTGGAACTGTGCGGCAGCCCCGTACGGGTCATCGAGGTCGCCCCCGGCCTCGTACGCACCGAGGAGTTCGCCCTCAACCGGTTCCGCGGCGACGCCGAGCGCGCCGCGGGCGTGTACGACGGGGTCGCGCGGCCGCTGACCGCGCAGGACGTCGCCGACACCGTCGGCTGGGCGGTGACCCGCCCCAGCCACGTCAACGTCGATCTGCTGGTGGTCCGGCCGCGCGCCCAGGCGGCCCACCACAAGATCCATCGCGGCTGAAACACCTCCCCTGCATGGCCGGTACGCACCACCGGCGCTCAAGTGCGCGACGAGCCGACTGGGCCTGAATGCGCTGAGGAACACACGGGATGAGGAGAGAGCGTGCTGACGCGCAGACAACTGATCAAGGCGGGCGCAGCCACCGGTCTGATCGCGGCGGCCGCCCCCGCCGGGGTCGCCCTCGCGGGCACCACGGCACCGGCCGGCGCGGAGAGCCTCTTCGCCGTACCGCTGCGCATCCCGAAGGTGCTGCGCCCCTCGGGCCGGTCCCAGGGACGCGGCGGTGAGCGGGGCGGGTACGACGTCTACCGGCTGACGACCCGGGAGGTGGAGAAGACCGTCATACCGGGAACCACGACGAAGATGCGCACCTTCAACGGCGAGCTGATGCCGGTCATCCGGGCCACCCGCGGCCGGCCCGTCGTCATCGAACAGGTCAACGCCCTCGACGTGCCCTTCTCCATGCACCTGCACGGCGGCCACGTCCCGGCGTCCTCGGACGGCCACCCCAACAACCAGGTGTCGCCCGGCGGCAACAGGGTCTTCTACTACCCCAACACCCAGCGCGCCTCGACGATGTGGATGCACGACCACTCCCACGAGGCGCACGCCGAGAACATCTACCGGGGCCTCGCCGCCTCGTACATCCTCACGGACGACTTCGAGGAGCGGCTGCCGCTGCCCAAGGGCCAGTACGACGTGCCGCTGCACCTGCGCGACGCGCAGTTCGCCGAGGACGGCACGCTGGTCTACGACCCGGAAGGCTTCATGAAGCGTCCGACGATCCTGGTGAACGGCGCCCCGCGCCCGTTCTTCGAGGTCGCCGCGCGCAAGTACCGCTTCCGGCTGGCGAACACCTCCAACGAGCGCGCGTTCCTGCTCCAGCTCGGCGAGGGCGACGAGATGACGCACATCGGCTCCGACGGCGGTCTGCTGCCCGCCCCGGTGTCCGCGCGCGTGCTGGAGATCTGGCCGGCCGAGCGCCAGGAGATCGTGATCGACTTCTCGCGCTACCCGGTCGGCTCGAAGATCGTCCTGCGCAACCTGATCGGCTTCGCGGGCGAGCCCGCCGAGGTCATGCGCTTCGACGTCGTGCGCAGGGCGGCGGACCCGAGCCGGGTGCCCGACACCCTGCGCGCGGTCCCGGACATCGGCACGCCCACCGTGGAGCGCAAGTTCGTCATGAACTTCGACCCCGCGACCGGCCACCACCTGATCAACGGCCTGCACTTCGACATCAACCGGGTGGACCTGCGCCCCAAGGTCGGCGTCACCGAGCTGTGGACCGTCGAGAACACCGACGTCCGCTTCGGCATACCGCACTCCATGCACACGCACCTGGAGCACTTCCAGGTCGTGGAGCGCGACGGCGCGGCGCCCGGGCCCGGCGAGGCCGGCCTGAAGGACACCGTCACGGTCATGCCGGGCAAGACGGTCAAGTTCAAGATCAAGTTCACCGACTACACCGGTCTGTTCATGTTCCACTGCCACCTGATGGGCCATCTGAACATGGGGATGATGGGCCAGATGGCGGTGGAGAACTGACCGCGCCGGCCTCCTGAACGCGCGCCGCACGTCATCGATCTCTTCCGGGAGGAAGGCTGTGTCCGACGACACCGGGGGGCTGCGCTTCCCGTTCCAGCTCAGTCAGCTCTTCACCCCTCCGCCAGAGTTCCGCGAGCTGCGCGAGTCCTGCCCGGTGGCCCGGGTGGACCTGCCGACCGGGGACTGGGCCTGGCTCGCCACCCAGTACGAGGACGTGCGCGCGGTCCTCAACGACGCCAGGCTCAGCCGCGCGGCCACCACCCGTCCGGGGGCCCCGCGGCTCGGCCCGGCCAGTCCCGAGCCGGACTCCATCATGGCGATGGACCCGCCCGACCACACCCGGCTGCGTCGGCTGCTCGCCTCGGTGTTCACCGGCCGGCAGGCCGAGCGGATGCGCGAGGGCATCGTCCGCACCACCGAGGAACTCCTCGACGTCATCGAGGAGTCCGGCCGGCCCGCCGACCTCGTACCGATGCTCGCCCGGCCGCTGCCGATCACGGTCATCTGCGACCTCCTGGGCGTGCCCGACGCCGACCGGGAGGCCTTCCGCGACTGGACCGACGCGGCTCTGACCCTCGCTCCGAGCGCGGCCGGCGCCGTCACCGACGCCCGGACCCAGCTCGCCGAATACCTCGCGGAACTCGTCGAGGACAAGCGCCGCAAGCCCGGCGGCGATCTGCTGAGCGGCCTGATCGAGGCGCAGGCGCAGGAGCGGCTGAGCCAGGGCGAGCTGATCGCCGTCGCGGCGACCCTGATCACCGCCGGCTACCACACGGTGGCCAACTCCTTCGCGAACTCGGTGGTCGCGCTGCTGCGCCACCCCGAACAGCTCGCCCCCCTGCGCGGGGCGGAGCGGTTCCCGCTCGCCGCCGTGGAGGAGCTGCTGCGCTGGACCCCCGGGCCGGTCAGCGGCGGCACCATCCGGATCGCCACCGAGGAGGTCAAGATCGGCTCGGTGGTCGTCAAGCCCGGTGAGGCCGTCATCCCCTCGACGGCCTCCGCCAACCGGGACTCCGCCGTCTTCCCCGGCGCGGACGAGCTGGACCTCACCCGGCCGGAGAACCGGCACATCGCCTTCGGCCACGGCATCCACCGCTGCCTGGGCGCGCCCCTGGCCCGGGTCGAGCTCCAGGTGGCCTTCGGGGCGCTGCTGCGCCGCTTCCCGGAGCTGCGGCTCGCCGTACCCGAGGAGGAGCTCGTCTGGGGCGGCGGCATGATCCGCGGCGTCACCTCGCTCCCCGTCACCTGGTGACGGCGGCTCGCGGTGCGCCGGGCGGTGCGGCGGCCGGTGTGGCGGCCGCCGCCGCGGACCCGGGTGCGGCCGGGGAACCTCCCCGGCCGCCCGGGATCTCCCTCGTCACCTCCCTGAGCAGCGAGTTCACCCGCGAGGTGAACTCGCCGATCAGCTCCAGCTGCGCGTCGTCGTACGACTCCAGCAGGGAGCGCATGGCGTCCTTGAGCGGGAGGAACGCCTCGGCGACCTCCTGCTCGCGGCGACCCGTGGACACGACGATCACCCTGCGGCGGTCCTCGGGGTCGCGCACCCGCTCGATGAATCCCGCCCGTTCCATCCGGTCGAGCACCGCGGTCGTCGCCGAGGTGCTCATCCCCGTGATCTCGGCGAGCCGGCCCGCCGTCAGCCGGGTTTCGCTCCTGGCCAGATCGACGCACTTCATGTCCGTCGGGTTGAGACCGAAGTGCTGAGCGATGGCCTGATGCAGCAGCTGACCGCGTCCGCCGTTGTCGCGGACGCCGTCCTCGATCTGCGCAATCAGCTCTGACCTGGGGGAACTTGGGCGAGTTGACATCGGGCACCTCCGGGAGCACCATTTATTTCGATGAATCGAGATTTCCCAGTCATGGAGAAGTCCCACGTGCAGGAATAGTTTAACGGTGAGGGGAAGCCATGAACACGTCGATGGCGGAGCAGGCCAAGTGGATCGTCACGGGCACCGTGGACGCGCCGGCCGAGCAGGTCGCCCAACTGCTGCTGGACGTCCGGACAGGTGATGCGGGAGTGGACGGCAACGCCCTCGTCCTCGCCGGCGACCACGCCCAGGAGAGCGGCGCCCTGACGCTCGAAGGCGGACCCGCGCAGTTCACCGGCAGGTTCGGCGACTCGGGCGAGGACTACCTGGAGGTCACCGTCGACCGCGAGGCCCGCGTCGTCCGCGTGCAGACCTGGTACGGAGGCACGTACGCCGTCGAGCCGGCCGGCGAGGGCAGCCGCGTCGTCCTCAGCGTCCACAACCTGGTGCCCGGCTCCGGCCGCCTCGGGCAGAAGGTCGCCAGCATCGGCGTCGAGTCCCGCCTGGAGCGCCGCCTCCAGGCCGTACTGACCGCGGTCGGGCGGCGCCTGGGCTGCGCCACCCGCGTGGGCGCGGCCCTGAAGTAGCCGGTCACGGCGCGGCCCGTGGCCGCCGCCGCCCCAAAGATCCACAGCCATCCGGGTCGTCCGTCCCCCGCGGATCCGGGTGGCTGTGTCACGTCCCGGGACGCGGCGGCCGCCGCCGGGCCGGGCTGATCCGCGCGGATCGCCCGGACAGGGCCAGGGCGGATCTCGGCCGTCAAGTCCTTCTTAAGCCTTTTCCGAGGTCCCGGTGTGAGTCTCTGCGCGACCGAACGGCCGCCTGGCCGAGCGGTGTACGAGGAGGCATGCATGAGAAAGGACCGAGCGGGCCGAGTCCGGGCCGCGTGCGGAGCGATGCTGGGCACCGCGCTCGCGCTCGTCGCGGTGGCCGCCGCCCCCGCACCCGCCGCCGGGCGCCCGGGCCGCCACGTCACGACCGACGAGACGCTCCTGGTGAGTGTCGGAGTCGGCGGGCAGCCGGCCAACGGCCCCAGCGAGCGGGCCTCGATCAGCGGGAACGGACGCCTGGTCGTCTTCGCGTCGCACGCGAGCAACCTGGTCCGGGGAGACCGCAACGACTGCAGCGACATCTTCCTGCGCGACCTGAACCGCGGCGTCACGACGCGCGTGAACCAGGGTCTGGGCGGCGCGGAGTCCAACGGCTGCACCGGCATCGACCCGATCATCAGCTCGGACGGCCGCTACGTCGTCTACACCGCCGACTCCACCAACCTGGTCGCCGGCGTCACCAACGGCAAGTCCCACATCTTCCGCACCGACCTGTTCACGGGCGTCACCGTCCTGGTCTCCGCGGCGGGCGACGGCACCCCGGGCAACGGCGACAGCATGCGCCCGACGATCACCGCCGACGGACGGCTCGTCGCCTTCGCGACCTCCGCCGACAACCTCATCCCCGGCGACACCCCCGCCAGCGTGTGGGACACCGTGGTCCGGGACATGGCGACCGGCACGGTCGTGCGCACCAGCAGGGCCGACGACGGAACCCCCGGCGACGCCGCCACCGACGGCACCCAGATCAGCGCCGACGGCAAGTTCGTCACCTTCTTCTCCAACGCGTCGAACATCTCGCCGGGCGACACCAACCACAAGGTCGACGAGTTCCTGCACGAGCTCGCCACCGGCAAGACCACCCGGCTGTCGGTATCGCCCGCGGGCGTCGAGTCGGACCAGATCACCATCGGCGGCACGATCAGCGACGACAACCGCTACGTCGTACTCAACTCGCACGCCACCAACCTGACCGCGGAGAGCCCGGCGACCGGCCAGAACCACACCTACCTGCAGGACCTGCAGACGGGTGAGCTGCGCCTGATCGACAAGGGCGCCGACGGCGTCCCCGCGCCCGGCGGCACCTTCTGGGCCAGCATCACCGGCGACGCACTGCACATCCCGATGTCGTCCTCCGGCCCCAACCTGGTCGGCGCCGACACCAACAACGTCCGCGACATCTTCGTCGCCACCCTGCCCAGCGGCGAACTGCGCCGCGAGAGCGTCGCCAGTGCCGGCCA
This sequence comes from Streptomyces sp. ISL-43, assembly GCF_018614195.1. Lineage (GTDB taxonomy): Bacteria > Actinomycetota > Actinomycetes > Streptomycetales > Streptomycetaceae > Streptomyces. Next base: position 59,820 of record NZ_JAGGOT010000022.1, on the reverse strand, counting down.
GCAGGCCGACGCCGCCAGCTACTTCCCCGAGGCCGACTTCAACGCCTCCACCGTGGTGTTCACCTCGTACGCCACCAACCTGACGGCCGGTGACACCAACGGCCAGCCCGACATCTTCGTACGCCGGCACCCGTGACCTCGGCTCCCACAACCGACACGACTGCCATGCAGAAAGGGACGCACACCATGGGGATCACCCTCGGCGGGCGCAGGCGCACCGCCGCGTACGCCGCGACGTTCGCGCTGCTGCTCGGCGGACTCGCCACCGGCATCGCGCAGGGCGCGACCGGCACCGAGGCGGCCGGAACCCCGGTCCCCGGCACGGTCGTGGTCAAGGAGGACGCGCACGCGAAGGTACTCACCGCCGACGCGTCGGTGCGCAACAAGCGCGACCTCGTCAAGGAGGTCCGCGAGCACCGTGCCGAGACCCGCAAGGCACCGAAGACCCCCGCCCCGGCCGGCCCCGCCCAGGCCCAGGCGGACGACGGCGGCGGCCACGGCGACCAGAGCGGCTTCCCGGTCCGCGACCAGTGGCTGACTTCCTCGAAGTCCGAGCGGATCACCGTCCCGGGCGCCGGCCAGGGCGAGCTCACCGCCGCCGGCTCCAGCTTCGTCAAGGTGCCGTTCATGGAGTACTACGCCATCTTCACCGGCACCTCCTCCGACGTCGCCTGGCTCGGCGGCCGCCCGTTCAACGCGGACAGCATCGAGCACACCGACAGCTGGCGGATCGGTTCGGTGGGCGCCCCGTTCTGGGTGGTCGGCGCACCGCAGGGCGCGGCGGTCAGGAGCACCGGCAGCCTCGCCGAGGCCAGCTGGACCACCAGCGTGCAGAACAACTGGTACAGCGAGCACGCCTACGACCAGGTCGCCTTCTACCCGCCGAGCCAGGACGACTACTCCAACGTCTTCCGGATCAGCCACTCGGTCACCGGCACCTTCCAGTTCGGCTCGTCCTTCTTCACCGTGACGAGCCAGGACAGGTCCTACAGCTGATGCCCGCCACCCTCCGGCGCCCGCACCGCTCCCCCCGGGGAGCGGTGCGGGCGCGCTGTGCCGCCGTCCTCCTCGCCGCCGTGGCCGCCGTCAGCGCCTGCTCCCCGCAGCACGGCGGCGCCGCGGGCGCGGAGGGAGCCGGCGCCTCCGTCGTGCCCGCCGCGGTGCCCCCGCTCGACACCGACGCCCTGCTCCTGGACTCCTGGGTGAGCGACGGCGAGCGCGGCTGGTTCGTGGACGGCGCCCAGTCCGCGGCGAACTCCCCGTTCTCCCTGTACGAGACGGCATGGCGGCTGCGCCTGGCCGAACAGGCCAAGACCCCGGACGTCCGCGTCGAGGCGTCCCGGCTCGCCCTGTGGACCGCGGCCGCCGAGGAGGGCCGGATGGCCTCCTCGGGGCTGCCCGCCGTCGCCCAGGTCGCACTCGCCGTGGACGCCCGCCTCACGGCGGGAGGCGAAGCCGACCGCGACCGCGTCGCGCGCACCCTGGAGTCCCTGCGCGGCGGCGGCGGCTACCGGACCGGCCCGAGCACCGCCGCGGCCGACCCCGGAAGCACCGCCGTGGCCCTGCGCGTGCTCACCCGCCTCGGGCTGCCCGTACCCGCGCCCGTCCGGGAGGCCAACCGCGGGGCCCTGGCGGCCATGACCGCAGGTGACGCCGCCGCGAACCCCAACGCCGCCGCCGCCCTGCTGCAGAGCGCCGGAATGCTGCGCGGCTCCGCCGCCGTGCCCCCGCACACCGCCGAACTCGTCACCGCGACCCACCGCGCGCTCACCGCACTCGGCGCCGACCCGGTCCGCCTCGCCTCCGAGGCCGCCCTGCGCGGCGCCGCGGACCAGCTCGGGGTGGCCCTGCCCGCCTTCGATCCCGCCACCTGCGCCGGCCTGGTCCGCCCGGACGGCGGCGTCGCACTGCCCGGCGCCGCCCACAGCGATCCGCAGGCCACCTCCGTCGCGCTCGGCCTGGGCTGCGCCGGGGTACGGGCACTGGCGGCCGGCGCGCACTCCCGGGCGGGCTGGCCCGCCGAACAGGCCGCGGAAGGCGCCCTGGGCGCCTCCGCCGCCGCCGTCGCGCTGGCGAACGGCACCGGTTCCCTGGCGCGGTTCGCCCCCGGCCTCGAACGCCAGATCCGCGAGGTCTGGCTGCCGGCGGCGGCCGGCCGCAAGGCGCCGTACGACACGGCCGCCCTGGTGGAACGCGTCGACCTGCGGCTGATCGGCAAGGCGGTCGGCGTTGCGGCCGCCGGCGAGGTGGACCGTACGCTGCCCGCCCCGTCCACCGACGGGGTCAAGCCCGACGACGACGCGCGCCTGCTGCTGAGCGCGATCGACCTGCGCGGTTCCACCGCGGCCGAGTCCCTGGTGTGCGAAGCCGGTTCGGTCTACCGCACGGCCGCCGCCAAGGCCGCCGCCGCGGCCTCCGCGCCGGGCGCCGGGCACTCGGTGGTGCGCGGCGCCTGGCTGCGGGCCGCGGCCCAGGAGTGCGGAGACCCGGAACTGGCCCGCCAGGCAGCCGCGGAAGCCGCCGCCCAGCGGGTCGGCGAGGGCGTCTACCGCGCCGGCAAGGACGCCTCCTTCGAGGCGTCGGTGCTCGGCCTGTGGGCGGAGCGGCCCACCGCGGACGCCGTGGCCGGCTGGACCCGCGCGGGCCTGTGCTCGGGCGACCGCTGCGCGGAGACCCCCGAGGCCCTGGGCAAGGCCGACCACACGCCGCTACGGACCCTCGCGGTCCTGCGCGCGGCCCGGACGGGCGACTTCGAGGCCCTGTTCCCGCTGTCTTTCTGACGGCGGCCTCCCGACCCGAGGGCGGGCCCCGGCCCGCAAGAACGGCCCCGCGACCACAAGGTCGCGGGGCCGCTTCGGCGCCGGGACGCAGCCGGCCGGGAGGGCCTAGCCGAGCACCGCGTCGAGGTGGCGCTCCAGGGCCGCGCCGTCGTGCGCGCCGCCGCGGAAGGCCACGTACCCGTCCGGCCGGACCAGGAAGACCGCCCCGGCCTCCGCGCCGAACGCCGCGCGCAGCACGCCGTCCGGGTCCGCCAGCGTCCGCGTGCCGCCGCCGACGGTGCCGCCGAAGGCGTTGCCCACCACGCGGGCGGTGACGCCGGCCCGCAAGCCGGCCGGCCCGATCTCCTTGGCCGCGAGCCCCGCTGATTCGGCGTCGGCCGGGTCCGCGGGGAAGGCCAGCAGCGTCCAGGAGTCCCGCCCGATCAGGCGGAACAGCCGGCCCTCGGGGGAGTGCAGCGGCGCGTCCGGCACGCGGTCGCCCGCGGCCGGCCCCGGCCCGTCCGCCGCCACGCCTTCCGGCTGCCCGCTCAGCGGGCTGTCCCCGTAGGCGAGCGGCAGGCCGGTGTGGCCCGCGCCCATGTGGTCGAGCGCCGCGTACAGCCGGTCGAAGGGCGGCACCGGTCCCGTACCGCCCCAGTACGTGCGGTGGTTGCGCTCGGCCAGGCCGAGGGCCACCGGCCGGCGCTCCGCCTCGTAGCTGTCGAGCAGGGTGTCCCCGGCCTCGCCCCGGACCACGGCGGCGAGCTTCCAGCCCAGGTTGAAGGCGTCCTGGACGCCGGTGTTCATGCCCTGGGCGGTCACCGGCATCAAGGTGTGCGCGCTGTCGCCCGCCAGCAGGAGGCGGCCGTCGCGGTAGGACCCGGCGACCGCGTTGTACAGCCGAACCCGCCAGTTGAAGCGGGCGTCGTGGAACTCCAGGTCGTGGACGCCGGTGACCCGGCGCGCGGCCTCCAGTACCTCTTCGACCTCCGGATCTCCGGTCCGCCCCGTGTCGGCGACGCCGATGTAGAAGCGGTGGCGCCCGTCGGGCAGCGGCGCGCTGCCCAGCGAGCCCTCCCGGGTCAGGAACAGGTGGCAGTGCGCGGGATCGCCCGGGAGCGAGCCCTGCCAGCGCGTGTCGACCTGGAGCAGCTGGGTGCCGGGGTAGTGCTTCTTCTCCCAGGACGCGTCCATCCCGTCGCGGACCGAGCTGTGCGGGCCCTGCGCCCCCACCACCCAGCCCGCGCGGATCAGTTCGGCGCTCCCGTCGGACGATTCGAGGCGCACGGTGACGCCGTCGGCGTCCTGCCCCACGGGTTCGGCCGTACGGTCGCGTTCCACCTCGACGCCGAGCCCCGACAGATGGCGGGTGAGCATCGCCACGGTGTCCTGCTGCCCGACGAGCAGCGGCCGCGGGTACGGGGTGCCCGGCTGGGCGGCGTCGCGGACGTGCGGGGGGTGCCCGGTGAAGTGGTGGGTGCGGAAGGTGTACGGCACGCCCGAGGCGAGGTACTCCTCGACGGGCAGGCCCATGAGGTCGAAGACTTCCAGGGACCGCTGCCACACCGTGCAGGCCCGGGTGCCGGTACGCGGCTCCGGCCGCCGGTCGACGATCCGCACGCGGACCCCGCGCCGGACCAGCTCGATGGCGGTGCAGAGCCCGACCGGCCCCGCACCCACCACCAGCACCTCGGGACCGGGTGTCCCGGACGTCACGCGCGCTCCCATTCGAGCAGCGAGTGGTACGAGGGCAGCCCGGTGACGCCGCGCAGCTTGAGCCCGGCACGGGCGGCCAGCGCGGCGAACTCCTCCACGGTGCGCTCGCGGCCCTTGTTGAAGACGAGCATGCGCAGGTCGTACTCGGTGTTCAGCTGCTTGCCCTCGTCCTCGGCGATGACCCGCTCGACGATCATGACGCGGCCGGTCTCGCCCGCGGCCTCGGCGCAGCGCCCCAGGATGGCGACGGACTCCTCGTCGTCCCAGTCGTGCAGGATCTGGCTGAGTACGTACATGTCGGCGCCGGCCGGGAGTTCGTCGAAGAAGCTCTGGCCGATGAGTTCCGTACGGCCGGACAGGCCGGCCGCCTCGAAGCGGGCGGCGCCGCCCTCGACGGTGCCGGGCAGGTCGACGACCGTGCCGCGGGCGGCGGGGGCGACCTTGAGTATCTCCGCGAGCAGCGCGCCGGTTCCGCCGCCGATATCCGCGATGTGGCCCAGGGTGTCCCAGGGGTAGGCGCCGGCGGCCGCGGGGGCGAGCTTGCCCTGGACGGCGGCCATCTGGTCGTTGAAGGTGTCGGTCAGCACCTGGTCGTCGGCGAGGTCGTCCCAGAAGGGGCGGCCGAAGACCTGGTCGTAGCCGGGCTCACCGGTGCGGACCGCGTGCAGCAGGCCGCCGCAGGCCGCGAGGTCGATGCGTCCGCTCGCGCCCTCCAGGTCCAGCCAGTGCCGCATCCGCGAGGGGTGGGTGTCCAGCAGGAGCTTCGAGGTGTCGGTCAGCGCGTAGGTGCCGGACTCCGTCTCCTCGAAGACGCCCCTGCAGGACAGGAAGCGCAGCAGCCGGCCCAGGGAGTCGGCGTCGGTCGTGGTCTTCGCGGCGAGTCCGTCGCGGGTGTCGATGCCTGCCGCGATGTGGTCGGCGATGCGCAGGGTGGCCGCGACTCGGACCCCGATGGGGGTGAAGACGTCCAGGAACGCCGGGCGCCCGCCCGGACCCCGCGGTGTCGTCTGTGCCTGCGGCGGCCTCGGACCACCGGTCTGCGCGGTCTCGTGGTTGTCGATGGGAATGCACCTCTTCCGAAAGTCTCCGGTGCCCCCTGGCGGGTGGCCGGGCTCCTCTGACGGGCGGCCCGATGGTCCTGAAGGTTCCTCGACACCGGCTCAAGCGCGGCTGGCGGGGTTGACAGACCTCGCTACACCTCTCTAAATTAGAGATACACGGAAAGCGAGAAGCACGAAAATAGAGCAAAGGAAATCGTCATGCAGACCACCGCCACCAGCCCCGCCGTCGTCGAAGAGGTCCGCTCCCTGCTGGATGAGCTGTCCGACTGCTGGAACCGCGCCGACGGCGCCGGATACGCCCGGCTCTTCACCTCGGACGCCGCGTACGTCCAGTTCAACGGGGTCATGCTGGACGGCCGCGAGGAGATCGCGGACATGCACGACCTGATGTTCCGCACGATGCTGTACGGCACCCGGCTGCTGTGCGAGGAGATCGAGAGCGTCCGCGTGATCGACGAGCACACCGCGGTCGTCGTCTCCACCGGAGCGGCGCTCTTCCCCTGGCAGCACGAGGTCACCGCCAAGCGGCTCTCGAGGCAGACCCTGATCCTGGTACGCGAAGGAGGCCGCTGGATGATCGCGTCCTTCCAGAACAGCCGGGTGAAGCCGTTCCCGACCTCCGGACCGCTGTTCGCGGTGGCCTCCAAGGCCGTGCGCTTGCGGGTCGACCGGGCCCTGCGCTCCCGGCAGGCCCGCTGACCGGCCGGGACCGGACGCACACATGCGGGTCCCCGCCAGTACTCTGGCCGCACCGGACCGGCAGAGAGGCAGCTCGAGGATGCAACCGCACGGTGAAGAGGACCGCTCCTTCGGCACCCTGATGTCGCTCGCGACCGCACTGCGGGTGCAGGCCGCGCGTACCGTCCTCTTCCAGTCCGCGGTCGCCCAGTCGGTGGGCCTGAACGCCACCGACTTCAACTGCCTGAGCCTGCTCGACCTGGAAGGCCCGATGAGCCCCGGCCGGCTCGCCGAGCGCGTCGGACTCAGCCGCGGAGGGGCCATCACCGCGGTGATAGACCACCTCCAGAAGGCCGGATTCGTACAGCGCCGCCCCGACCCGGAGGACCGCAGACGGGTCATCGTCGAAGCCGTCCCCGAGGCCTTCGCCGAGCGGGTCGAGACGGTCTTCGTCGAATACCGCGCCGCCCTCGGCAAACTGCTCTCCGGACTGACCGAGGAACAGCAGCAGCTGCTCCTGGAGATCACCACCAAGGGCAACGAGATCTTCCACACCGAGACCCTGCGGCTGCTCACCCGCGAACCGGTGAAGACCGCGAAGGTCCCCGCCGGCTCCTGAGTCCGGCCGGCTCCTGAGCCCCGCCGGCTCCCCTGCCCTGCCCTGCCCTCCCCTGCCCTCCTCCACCTCCGGCGCAATCCGGCCGCACCACCGCCGCTCGAGCGCGGCCCGTCACACTCCGGTCACCGGCAGCCTTGTCCGCCGGCCAGAGCAACCGGATGAGGTGACCCCGACCGTGCTGAGCGCCCACTACTCCATCACGCTGCCGGCCGACTACGACATGACCGGCATCGCCCGGCGCGTGGCCGACCGCTCGGCCCCCTGGGACCGGCGGCCCGGGCTCCTGATGAAGGCCTTCTGCGTCTCGGAGGCCGCCGACGCGGGCCACAACAGCTACGCCCCCTTCTACATATGGGCCGATCCGGCCGAGTTCGGATCGTTCCTCACCGGCGCCGAGTACGCGGGACTGTGCGCGGCGTTCGGCCCGGTGCCCGTCCACACGGGAACCGTGCTCCAACAGCACCTCGGCACCGGGGATACCTCGTACCTCCTCTCCGAGAGCGAAGCGCTCGGGCCCCTGACCGATCTACGGGAGGCCGCGCGGGCCGAGGAGGCCCGCCACCGGACCGTCCTCGAAGACCCGGCCGTCCACTCGCACATCACCGAACTCGATCCGGCCACCATGACGGTGACCCGGCGCACCCTCCTCCACGAGGGACACGGCGCCCCGCAGCCCAAGGACGGCGTCCGCGTGCTGCGCGTGCTGCACCTGTCCCGCCCACCGCAGAACACGACCAGCTGAGTCCAGGCACATCCGCCCGGCGCTCGAGCGAGGCTCCAGCCGCGCTCGACGCCGCTGTGGAGATCTGGGCGAGTTGCCTAGACAAGGAGTGCATGGTGACCACCACCCCGGTCAGGGGCGTCGGCAGCCCCGCCACGCCGCCGCCCCCCCGCAAGACCCTTCTGGAACGCACCTCGGGCTTCAGCCAGCGCCACCGCTGGACCGCCCTCCTACTGTGGACCGTCATTCTGTTCGGCGTCTGGGGCGGCGCCTCGGCCGTCGGAGACTCCTACAAGGACGACTTCTCGCTGCCCGGAACGGAAACCCAGCAGACGCTGGAGGTCCTCGGGAAGCACGGCTCCGCCCAGGCCGGCGACAGCGTGGAGATCGTGCTGCGCGACGAGGCCGGACTCGCCGGCGCCGACACCAAGCAGCGGGTGACCGCGATGCTGGACGAGGTCGCCAAGCTCCCCACGGTCGCCCAGGTCCAGAGCCCCTACACGGAGACCTCGGCCGTCTCCAAGGACGGCACGATCGGCTACGCCACCGTCGTCCTCAAGGGCAAGAGCGAGGACATGGAGAAGGCCGACACCCAGAAGATCCTCGATACCGCGCGAACGGCCCAGTCGGACCAGCTCCAGGTCGAGCTCGGCGGTGACGCCGCCCGCAAGATCGCCGAGCAGGAGAGCGGGGCCGCCGAAGGCACCGGCATGCTCGCCGCCCTGGTGATCCTCGCGATCATGTTCGGCACGATCATCGCCGCCGGACTGCCCATCATCACCGCCGTGTTCGCCGTCGGCAGCACCCTCGGTGCGATCGTGATCGTCTCGCACGTCTTCACCATCGCCAGCTACACGCCGTACATCCTGATCCTCGTCGGTCTCGGCGTCGGCATCGACTACGCACTGCTGATCTTCGCCCGCTACCGGGCCGAACTGGTCAAGGGGGCAAGCCCCGAGGAGGCCTCCGCCAAGGCCCTCGACATCGCCGGACGCACGGTCTTCTTCGCCGGCTGCACGGTCATCGTCGCCCTGCTCGGCCTGGTGGCGCTGGGCCTCGGCTCGCTCCAGGGCACTGCCGTCGCCCTCGCGCTGACCGTGCTCGTCACCATGCTGGCCTCGCTCACCCTGCTGCCCTCCCTGCTGGCGATCTTCGGCAAGCGGTTCGCCCGTCAGTTCACCGCCAAGGCGCAAAAGCGCGTCGCCAAGGGCAAGTCCGCCGAAGGCGGGGCCGCCTGGCGCCGCTGGTCGAGCGGTGTGCAGCGCCGCCCGCTGGCCGGCCTGCTGCTCGCCGTGGTCGCCCTCGGCGCGCTGGCCGCACCGGCCCTCGACATGCGCCTCGGCTTCGCCGACGCCGGCAACGACCCCGCCGCGTCCACCAGCCGCCGGGCGTACGACCTGCTCGCCGACGGCTTCGGCCCCGGCTTCAACGGCTCGCTCGTCGTGGTCGCCGAGGGCGACAGCCAGGCCGGCGAGGCCCTGTCGGCCAAGCTCAACTCCACCCCCGGCATCGCCGCGGCCACACCCGCCTTCCCCTCGAACGACCAGCAGGCGTTCACCGTCATCGTCTTCCCCACCTCCGCGCCGCAGGACGCCAAGACCTCCGACCTCGTCCACGAACTCAGGGACAACGTCCTGCCCGAACTCGCCAAGCAGCACAAGGCGACGTACCTCGTCGGCGGCGCCACCTCGGCCGTCGTGGACTACTCCGACACCGTCGCCAAGCGCATGCCGGTGTTCATCGCGATCGTCGTGGGCCTCTCGCTGGTGCTTCTGGTGATCGTCTTCCGCTCGATCCTGATCCCGATCAAGGCCGCCCTGCTGAACCTGCTGAGCATCGGCTCCGCGCTGGGCGCGATGACCCTGGTCTTCCAGAAGGGCATGTTCGGCGTCGAGCCCGGGCCGATCGAGGCCTTCCTCCCGATCATGATCTTCGCGATCGTCTTCGGCCTCTCCATGGACTACGAGATCTTCCTGGTCTCCAGGGTCCGCGAGGAGTGGGACCGCACGAAGGAGCCCGCCACGGCCATCCGCGAGGGCCTCGCCCACACCGGATCGGTCATCGTCGCCGCCGGCGCGATCATGATCTCGGTCTTCGGCGCCTTCATGCTCGGCGGCGACCGGATGCTCCAGCAGTTCGGCTTCGGCATGGCCGTCGCGGTCTTCGTCGACGCCATCGTCATCCGGCTCCTGATCGTCCCGGCCGCCATGCAGCTGATGGGCCGCAAGGCCTGGTGGATCCCGGCCGGCCTGGACCGGATGCTGCCCAAGCTCAACATCGAGAAGCACGGCTGACCGGGCGTCACCCTGTGCGAGCGGCCCGGGACGGACACCCGTCCCGGGCCGCGGTGCGTCCGCCCGCCACCCGGGCCCGGCAGGTCCGGTACCGCTGTAGTCCATCGCGAGCAGCGGGCGCTTTCCTGACGGTGTGCGGGACGAACCACCAGGGCGGCCCCACCGACGGCGAGCATCCCCCCGCCCCGTCGTCGCCGGGCCGCCCTGGATCCCGCCTTCCTCACCGCGGCGCCCGGCATCCCCCTGCCCGGGCGCCGCAGGTCTTCCCGCCTCCGCGAGCTGTACGCGAGCCGTACGCGCCCCGTCTTCCAGCCGCTCTCCGCCGGCCCTCCGGTAGTCCTCCGGTCGTTCCCGAAGGGCCGCCGCGACCCTCTCCCCCTCTGCCCGACTGCCCGTACGCACGGAGGAGCCGAAGACCGATGGCCGCCCCGACCCAGCCCCGCCTCGCACCGCACCCGCCCGAGCAGTCCGCCGCCGGAGTGCTCGGCCAGCCCCGCTGGTTCCTCACCCTGTGGGGCACGGACATGTGGGAGCGCTTCAGCTTCTACGGGATGTCGGCCATCCTCGTCCTCTACGCGACCGAGCCGGCCTCCGACGGCGGCCTCGGCATGTCCAACGAGGACGCGGCCCTCCTCTTCGGCCTCTACATGGCCTCGGTGTTCATCGCCTCCGTACCCGGCGGCTGGATCGGGGACCGCATCCTCGGCTCGTACCGCGCGGTGCTCTACGGCGGCGTCACGATCGGCCTCGGGCACCTGTGCATGGCCGTGCCCCTCACCGGCTTCTTCTACCCCGGCCTGCTGCTGATCGCGGCGGGCACCGGCCTGCTCAAGCCCAACATGGCGAGCCTGCTGAGCTCCTTCTACGACCGCCAGGACCGCGCGGGCCGCGACGCCGGGTTCGCCGTCTTCTACATGAGCGTCCAGGTCAGCGCCCTGATCGCACCGCTCGTCGTGGGCGCGGTCGGCGAAGGCGTGAACTGGCACCTCGGCTTCGCACTGGCCGCCCTGGGCATGGGCGCCGGCCTCGTCCAATACGTGCGCGGCGGCCGCCACTTCCAGGGCGTCGGCGGCGCACCCGAGCGCGCCGCGACCCCGCTCCAGCGCGGCCGCGTACTGCGCGTCTCCCTCGCCGCGGCCGCCCTGGTGCTCGCCGGATACGGAACGGACGCCCTGCTGGGCTCGTTCGAGATCGGCCATGTCATGGCCCTCATCGGCCTGCTCTGCGTGGTCTCGCCCGTGATCTGCTTCTGGCGGCTGATCCGCAACCCGCTGCTGAGCGCGGCGGAGCGGATCCGGGTCAAGACCTACATCTGGCTCTTCCTGGCCTCGGCGGTCTTCTGGGCGCTGTTCCTGCAGGGCGGCTCGGTCTTCACCCTCTTCGCCAAGGAGTCCACCGACCGGGAGATGTTCGGGACCACGGTGCCCGCCAGCTGGTTCCACGCGGCCATCCCGATGTTCGTCCTCCTCACCGCACCCCTGTTCGCCTGGCTGTGGAAGCGCTCCGGCGACCGCATCCCCACCGCCGTGAAGTACGCGATCGGGATGGGATCGACCGCCTCGGCCTACCTGCTCATGGCACTCGCCGCGCTCGCCGCCTCGGGCGGGGAGCGCGTCTCACCGCTCTGGCTGGTGACGGCCTTCCTCCTCCTCGCCGCGGGCGAGGTCGCCTTCGCCCCCGTCGGCATGAGCGCCACCACGGCCGTCGCCCCCGCCACCTTCACCAGCCAGATGGTCTCCCTGTTCTGGCTGTCCGGCGCGCTCGGCGGCGGCGTGGGCGGCAACGCCCTCAAGGTCTCCGGCCACCAGGTCCCCGGCCCTGGCTACTTCCTCGCGCTGGGCCTCGCCGCCCTGGCCGTGGCCGCCTGCCTGCTCCTCGCCCGCCGCCCGCTGACCCGCCTCCTGGGCGTCTGACCCGCACGCCCGGGCCGGGACCGGGGGCGAACACGAAACGGCCGGCGCCCTGGTGGGGCACCGGCCGTTTCGCGGGGCAGGGGCTCAGGCGGTCAGTTCCTTCTCCTCGGCGGGGGCCGCGGCGGGTTCGGGCTTGGCGTCCCGCATGACGAGGGCGGCGAGCACGGCAGCGGCCAGGACGCCGATCGCGCTGATGGTGAAGGTGGTCGACATCGAGGAGGTGAAGGCCTCCCGGGCGGCGTGGACCAGGCCGGTTTCGCCCTGGGCGACGGCCAGTGCGCCGCCGATCGACTGCTTGGCCGCCTCGGGGGCGTCGGCCGGCATCCGCTTGCCGAATCCGCTGGTCAGGAGCGAGCCGAGGATGGCGATGCCGAGCGCGGTGCCGGCTTGCTGGATGGTGTCGTTCAGGGCCGAGCCGACGCCCGCCTTCTCCTCGGGGATGGTGCCCATGAGGGCGCCGACGGCGGCGGGCATCGCGAGGCCGGCACCGAGGCCGAGGAGGCCGAGCGCGACGGCGGGGACGGCGAAGCCGGTGTCGGCCGAGACGGTGGCCAGCAGGGCGAAGGCGGAGGCCATGACGATCATTCCGGCCAGGACCAGGAGGCGGTTGCCGATCTTCGCGGCGAGCCCGGCGCCGGCCCCGTTGCCGATGAGCGCGGCGACGGCGAGCGGTACGAAGGCGAGCCCCGCCTTGACGGGCGAGTAGCCGAGGACGAACTGCAGGTACTGGGTGAGGACCAGCAGCAGGCCGCCGTTGCCGATCTGCACGAGGGTCAGCGAGAGCGAGCCGCCGCTGAAGTTGCGGTGCTTGAACAGGACCAGCGGCACCATCGGCGAGGGGGTGACGTTCTCCCAGACGACGAACCCGGCGAGGGAGAGGACCGCGACGGCCAGGGTGACGCCGGAGCGGCCGCCGAAGGCGCCGTGCTGCGGGAGCTCGATGATCCACCAGATCAGGGCGGTCATGCCGGCCGCGGACAGCACCGCGCCGAGCGGGTCGGGCTTCTGCCAGGGCCCCTTGGACTCCGGCATGAGGACGAGGGCCGCCGCGATCGCCAGTACGACGACGGGGACGTTGATGAAGAAGATCGAGTGCCAGGAGAAGTGGTCGATCAGGACGCCGCCGAGCACCGGGCTGCCGACCAGGCCGAGCATGGACACCGAGCCCCAGGCCGCCATCGCCTTGCCGCGCTCGTCCTCGTCGAAGACGGTGATGAGGATCGACAGGGTCGAGGGCATGATCAGCGCACCGCCGACGCCCATCGCGGTGCGTACGGCGATCACTTCGCCGGGGCTGGTGCAGAAGGTCGCGGCCAGTGACGCCGCCCCGAAGAGCAGCAGGCCGATGATCATGATCTTCCGACGGCCGAACCGGTCACCCAGGCTGCCCGAGGTGAGCAGGAGCCCGGCGAAGACCAGGATGTAGGAGTCGAGGATCCACTGGGTGTCCTGGGCGCTCGCCCCGAGGTCCGCGGACATCGAAGGCACCGCGACGGTCAGGGCCATGCTGTCGACGACCAGGACCAGCGTGCTGAGGCAGAGCACGATGAGGATCCACCAGCGACGTGGGTTGCGGGTTTCCATGGGGCGTTCCTTCCGGCCTGAGCACGCTGTTCCTTCGATGCGCACACTGTACGCACAGCGGAACAGCGTGCGCAAGACTTGACGTGTGTACGCTGGATGCGAACGACGTACGCAAAGGAGGAGCCCCCAGATGACCGCGAAGCCCGCCACGACCGCCAAGGCCGACCCGAACGCCGACGCGAACCCGATCCCGTCCGTATGGACCCGCCGGCAGCGCGAGGCCCAGCAGCCCGCGCTGAGCCGGACCGCGATCGTCCGCGAGGCGGTCCTCATGCTGGACGCCGAGGGCATCGAGGCCCTGAGCATGCGCAAGCTCGGCGCCCGCCTGAACGCGGGGGCGACCTCCCTGTACCGGCACGTCGCCACCAAGGAGGAGCTGATGGAGCTCGCCGTCGACGAGGTGTGCGCCGAGATCACCGTCCCCTCCCCGGAGCTCGCCCGGGAAGACTGGCGCACCGCCGTCACCCAGGCCGCCGGGTCCTTCCGCACGACGGCCTTGAACCACCCGTGGCTGTCCTCGGTCCTCGGCCAGGCGGGCCTCGCCTACCTCGGCCCCAACCTGATGTCCTTCTCCGAGCGCCTGGCCGCCCTGTTCACGGCCGCGGGCTTCCCCGAGCCGACCCGCGCGATCGACACGGTCGTGTCGTACGTCATCGGCATGAGCACCACCGAGGCGGCCTGGCTCACCACCGTCGCGCGCTCCGGTGAGACCGAGGCCGGCTTCATCGCCCGCCTCATGCCCGCCGCCCAGCAGGCCGCGGCCGGCCACGACCACCTCACCGACGCCTACGCCGCCACCGCGAGCGAGGCCGTCGACCCCGTCGAGATCCGCGACACCAAGTTCGCCTACGGCCTGGACGTGGTCCTCGACGGCCTGGCCCTGCGCCTGCCGCGCTGAACCCCGACGGCGTTCAGCTCCCCGTGGCGAGCCCGTACGCCGCCGCGGCCACGGCCAGGTCCTCCCACGCCATGCCCACGCTCTTGAACAGGCGCGGGCGCGCGGGGTCGTGGACGAGCCGTCCGGTGACGAGGTCGGCCAGGTCGCCCGCAATGTGCGCGGCGGACACCGCTCCCGCGCGCAGCGGGACGATGACGTCGCCCGCCTCGGCCAGCGCCGCCGCACGGCTCTCCACGACCAGCGTGGACCGCCGCACCAGCTCGGTGTCGACCTCGCGCGCGTCCGGCTCGTGCGATCCGACCGCGACCACCGTGGCGTGGCCGGGCACCAGCCGGCCGGGGAAGAGCGGCTCCCGGGACGTGGTGCAGCAGACGACGATGTCGGCGTCCGCCACCACCCCGGCCCCGGCCGCCGCCGCGTCCGTGCCGGCTTGCGCACACCGGGCCGCGAAGGCCTGCCCGCGCCCGGCATGCCGGGCGACGACGCTGATCCGGGAGATCGGCCTGACCGCCCGCACCGCCTCGACGTGCCGCAGGGCCTGCGGCCCCGTCCCGAAGACGACCAGGTGCGCCGCGTCGGGGACGGCCAGGGCCCGCACGGCCGCGGCGGAGACAGCCGGGGTGCGCAGCGAGGTCAGGGCGGCGGCGTCCAGCAGTGCCAGCGGGAGCAGTGTCCCCGCGTCGAGCAGGACGTACAGCCCCGAGATCCGCGGCAGGCCGAGCTCCGCGTTGCCGGGGGCCAGGGCCGCGAGTTTGACGCCCGCGTACCGGCCGAGCCGCGCCGGCATGAACAGCAGCTGCCCGGCGCCGACTTCGGCCACCGTCCGGGGGATGTCACCCTGCGGGCTCCACGCGCCGCTCCGCAAGGTCTCCTCCACCACGGCGATCGCGCGGCGCATCGGCACCAGACGTTCCAGCTCGGCGGCGTCGATGAGGGGCAGTGAGGTGAGGTCCACGGGTCACCCCACCCCCAGATAGGCCTCGGCGACCCGGGGATCGCCGGCGAGCTCGCTGACGGGCCCCTCGAACAGGCAGCTGCCGGTGTCCAGTACGTATCCGCGGTCCGCGATCCGCATCGCGGCCCGGGCGTTCTGCTCGACGAGCAGCACCGCGGTCCCCTGCTCCTTGATGTCCCGCACGAGCCCCATGACGGTCGCCGCCGTACCCGGCGCCAGCCCCATCGACGGCTCGTCCAGCATCAAGAGCCGCGGCGAGGCCATGAGCGCCCGGCCGATCGCGACCATCTGCTGCTCCCCGCCCGACAGGCTGCCGCCGGCCTGAGCGCGGCGGTCGGCCAGCTTGGGGAGCAGGCCGTACACGCGGTCGATCCGCGCGGCCACCTCCGCCGGACGGCGTACGAGATAGGCGCCGAGCTGGAGGTTCTCGTGCACGGAGAGCCGGCTGAAGACGCGCCGCCCCTCCGGTACGTGGACCAGCCCGCGGGCGACGATCTCGTGCGGCTTCGCCCGCGTGATGTCCTCACCGTCGAACAGGATCCGCCCGCCGCCCGGTCTGACCAGCCCCGAGACCGCGGACAGCGTGGAGGTCTTGCCCGCGCCGTTGCCTCCCAGCAGGACGACGATCTCGCCGGCCCGCACCGACAGCGACAGGCCGTGCAGGGCCTGGACGCCGCCGTAGTGGATGTCGATGTCCTCCAGCTCAAGCAAGGCTGTCCTCCCGGTCGCGCTCAGGGGTTTCGACAGCGCCAGCGCCGCCGCCCGCCGCGCCCTCGTAGTCGGGATCGGCCCCGAGGTAGGCGTCGATGACGGCCGGGTCGGCCCAGACGTCGGCGGGCCGCCCGTCGGCGATCTTCCTGCCGAAGTTCAGGACCACCACCCGCCGCGACACCGCACGCACCAACCGCATGTCGTGCTCGATGAGCACGACCGAGGTCCCCAGCGCGTGGATGCGCCGGATCAGATCCGTCAGCGCCTCCTTCTCCGCCGAGTTGAGGCCGGCCGCCGGCTCGTCCAGCAGGAGCAGGCGCGGCCGCTGGGCCATCCCGCGCGCGATCTCGACCAGGCGCTGCGCACCGTACGGCAGGTTCCGTACCGCCCCGGCGCGGTCGACGGCCCCGGGGCCGTCGGCGCCCAGACCGACGAAGTCCAGCCACTGGTGGGCCTCGTCCGTGCCCTGCCGCTCGGAGCGCCGGTAGCGCGGGGTGCGCAGCAGCGCGTCGAGGACGTGCTGGCCGCCGCGCAGGTGCAGTCCGGCCCGTACGTTGTCCAGCACCGACAGGTCGGGGAAGAGCCGCAGGTTCTGGAAGGTCCGGCACACGCCCCGGGCGGCGACGGCCGAGGGCCGGGCCCGGGTCACGTCGTGCCCGGACACCAGGATCCGGCCGGCCGTCGGACGGTAGAAGCCGGTGACGGAGTTGAACAGCGAGGTCTTGCCCGCCCCGTTGGGGCCGATCACCGAGACGATCTCGTCCGGCCCGATGGCCAGGTCCACGCCGTCCACGGCGCGGATGCCGCCGAAGGCGACGTGCACCCCCTCGATGGACAGCAAGGGGGGAGCGGCCACGGCAGTGGCCGCCGCGGTCTTCTCCGCGGTCATCGGGCCTCCTTCTGCGCTGGTACGGGTGGTGGTGCGGTCCGGTTGCCGGATCGGCGCGCGGTGGCCGCCGGTTCGCGCGCGGCGCGCGGCCACAGCCCCTGCGGCCGGAGCACCATGACGGCGATCAGCACCAGCCCGAAGGCGAAGTACCGGTTGTCGGCGACCCCGCGCAGCAGTTCGGGCACGAGGCTGATGCACACGGCCCCGATCACCACGCCCCGCAGGCTCCCCATGCCGCCGAGCACCACGGCCATCAGGACGAGCGCGGACTGGATGAAGCGGAAGCTCTCGGGGGAGACCGCGGACAACTGGGCCGCGAAGAGCACCCCGGCCAGCCCGCCCCAGACCGCCCCGGCGATGTAGGCGGCGAGCTTGACCCGGTAGGTGTGCACGCCCATCGCCTCGGCGGCGTCCTCGTCCTCGCGGATGAAGCGCCAGGCCCGGCCCAGGCGCGAGCGGTCGAGGCGGCCGGCGAGCAGGACCGCCAGGGCGACGATCACCACGACGAGGTAGTAGAGGGACACCGGCCCCTCGAGGCTGAAGCCGAACAGGGACAGGCCGGGGATCCCGTAGATCCCGGACGGCCCTCCCGTGATGTCCAGGTTGTTGGCCACGATGCGGATGATCTCGCCGAACCCTAGGGTCACGATGGCGAGGTAGTCGCTGCGCAGCCGCAGGGTGGGGATTCCGACGAGCACCCCGGCCAGCACCGTCACGGCGATCACCACCGGGACCGTCGCCGCGAGGGACAGCCCGAACTCCGTGCTGAGGACGCCCGCGGTGTACGCGCCGACCGCGAAGAAGGCGGCGTACCCCAGGTCGAGGAGCCCGCAGTACCCGACCACGATGTTGAGCCCGACCGCGAGCATCACGAAGATCGCGGCACTGGTCATCACGTTGAGCGCGTAAGGGGTCGCGATCAGGAAGGGCGCGAGCACCGCGCAGGCCAGCCCGGCCGGCCCCGCCCCGCGGCTCTGCGCGAGGCTTCGTATCCGGGCGTTCATACGCGCTCCTGTTCGCGGGCGCCGAGCAGTCCGGTGGGACGCACGCTCAGCAGGACGATGAGGAATCCGAAGGCGAACACGTCGCGCCATTCGCCGCCGAGCCAGTAGGAGCCGAAGGACTCCAGCAGGCCGAGCACGAGCCCGCCGAGCATGGTGCCCTTCAGGTTTCCGATGCCGCCGATGACCGCCGCGGTGAAGGCTTTGAGCCCGATGATGAAGCCCATCAGGAAGTCGATCTTCCCGTAGAACATCCCGGCCATCACGCCCGCGGCGCCGGCCAGCGCGGACCCGACGAAGAAGGTCCGCGAGATGACCTTGTCGACGTCGATGCCCATCAGCAGGCTGGCCTTTTGGTCCAGCGCGATGGCGCGCATCGCCCGCCCCTCGCGGCTGCGGGTGATCCACGCGTCGAGCCCGAGCATCAGGGCCACGGCGACGCCCATCAGCAGGAGTTGCTGGGGGGTGAAGCGCGCACCGAACAGGGTGAGCGCCTTGCCGTCCAGCCTCATGGGGTAGACCTGCGGGTTGGGACCGACCGCGATGCGCACGCCGTACTCGACGACGAAGGAGGCGCCGACCGCCGTGATCAGCAGCGAGAGCCGGGGGGCCTTGCGCAGC
Organism: Streptomyces sp. ISL-43; assembly: GCF_018614195.1. Classification (GTDB taxonomy): domain Bacteria; phylum Actinomycetota; class Actinomycetes; order Streptomycetales; family Streptomycetaceae; genus Streptomyces. Next base: position 41,400 of record NZ_JAGGOT010000022.1, on the reverse strand, counting down.
GGGCGATAGGCCACCCGCTCGATCAGCACCCCGGCCGCCCCGGTGGCCAGCATGGACACCACGAGCACCAGCAGCAGGGCGAGCACCGGGATCGAGGCGGAGAAGCCGCCCAGGGCGCCGAGCAGCCACAGGCCCGCGAAGGCGCCGAGCATGTAGATGTCGCCGTGCGCGAAGTTGAGCAGCCTGATGACTCCGTACACCAGGCTGTAGCCCAGGGCTATGAGCGAGTAGAACGCGCCGACGAAGAGGCCGTTCCAGATGAGCTGCACCATGGGAGACCGGCTACTTTCCGTCGTCCGCGCGGACGAACCGGCCGTCCCGCCAGACCAGGATCACGAAGCCGCCCTCGGTCAGGGTCCGGTCGGCGGTGAAGCTCAGCGGCCCGGAGAACAGCTTGAAGTCCTTGATCTCCGTCAGGGCGGCGACCACCTTGGTGTCCTCGGTGCCGCCCGCCCGCCTGATCGCCTCGGCGGCGAGCCGCACGGCGTCGTAGGACTGGGTCGAGAACGGCCCGGGCGCGGATCCGAACTCCTTGCGGTACGAGGCGGTCCACGCCTCGCCGCCCTCGATCGTCTCGGGGGTCTGCGTCATGGTGGCGAGCACCCCGCGGACGTTCTCGGCGCCGGCGATCTCGGCGAGCGACGGGCTGACCGCGCCGTCCGCCACCATGATCTGCCCCTGGTAGCCGGCCTGCCTCAACTGCCGGACGAGCAGGCCGCCCTCCTTGTCGTAACCCGTCCAGTAGATGAAGTCGGGGTTCGCGCCGAGGACCTCGCCGACGGTGGCGCTGTAGTCGCTCTCGCCGGGGGTGAGCGCCGCCGCGGCCACCTGCTCGGGGCCGCCGGGCCGCTTCAGCCGGGGGTCCATCAGGGTCGCGATGTTCTTGGCGTAGCTGGTGTTGTCGTGGATCACCGCGACCCGGTGGGAACCCGCCTTGTCCATCCGGGCCATGGCGGCGTCCGCCTGCTGGGTGCCCGTTCCGTTGATCAGGAACGTGCTCTTGATCCCCTGCTTGTACAGATCGTCCGAGTTGGCCGCGGGGATGATCATCGGGACCTTCGCCTTGGCGAAGACCGGCAGGGTGGGGAGCGTCGCGCCCGAGCAGTACCCGCCGACCGACAGGGCGATCTTCGAGGTGATGAGCTTGGTCGCCGCGGCGACCGCCGTCTTCGGATCGCAGGCGTCGTCCTCGACCCGCAGCTCCAGCTTGCGCCCGAGGACGCCGCCGCCGGCATTGATCTCGTTCACGGCCAGCTGGGCGCCGTTCTTCATGTACGGCCCGATGTCCGCGCTGCTGCCGGACATCGGGACGGCCATGCCGAGCGCGATCGGGCCGTCCCCGGCCTTCGCGTCGTCGGCGGCGAGGAGCCCCTGACCGCAGCCGGTCGTCAGCAGACCCGCGACCGCAAGGACCGCGACCAGGGCGGATTTCCGGCTCATGTGGAAATATCTCGCTTTCCGAATCGTGCGCACGGTTGTCTCTTCACTTCTGTCCGGGCGGGCCGGAGCGCCCGCCGGCTTCCTCTTGCGAGGCCAGTTCCTTCAGTACGCGGGCCATCCGCTCGAGCGCGGCGGCCAGGTAGGCGGGATCGTGGCCGTGCGTGATGCGCACGTGGCCCTCCACGCCGAAGTGCGCGCCCGCGCCGACCAGTACGCCGCCCCGCACCCGCAGCGCCTCGGCGACCTCGACGCTGGGCAGATCGACGTGGTACTTGATGAACCCCAGCGCCGTGGCCTGCGGCTCCACCACCGAGACCAGCTCCGGATGGGCGTCCGCCCACTCCCGCAGCCAGGTCCAGCTCTCCCGGATCAGGGACCGGTAGCGGCCGGTCAGCCGCTGCCGGGTGCCCTCGGCCAAGGCGATCTCGGCGAGCGCCATGGACACCGATCCGGTGGAGACGGCCGCGTACTCGTGCCGCCGCCAGAGGTCCGGCAGGATCCGGGGCGGAGCGACCAGCCAGCCCACGCGCAGCCCCGGCATGCCGAAGGCCTTCGACAGGCTGCCCACGCAGACCACCCGGTCGTAGCGGCCCCAGAAGCTGGGCGTGGTCACGTCGGTGGACAGCTCGGTGCCCCGGTGCACCTCGTCGGCGAGGATCCACGCGCCGGCCCCGGCGGCCACCGCCACGATCTCGTCCATCTCCCGCTCGGTGAGGACGGTCCCGGTCGGGTTGTTCGGGTTCGTCAGCGAGATGAGCCGGGTGTCCGGGCGCACCGCCTTGCGCAGGGCGTCCAGATCGGGCCGCCAGCCGCCGGCCGGCGTCGAGTGCACCTCCTCCACCCGGGCCCCGAGGTTGACCGCGGCGCCCCACACCTGGCGGTAGCCGGGGGACAGCGTCACCACGTGATCGCCCGGCCGCACCAGGGTTTCCAGGGCGATCGCGTTGGACTCCGCCGCCCCGACCGTGACGATCACATCGTCCGCCGTGCCGCAGTGGTGCTCGGCGACGAGCCGGCGCAGCTCCTCGCCGCCGCGCTCCGGCGGATAGTGCAGCGGGGTGTCCAGCAGCTGTTCCAGCGCGCCGCCGTCGCCCAGCAGTTCGCGCATCGTCACCGGCTGGCAGCCGCTGTCGGCGAGGCTGAACTCTGCCGCGCCGTCGTCGCGGGACTGCCATTCCAAAAGCTCGAACGGTACGAAATCCATGTCTCTCCCCATCCGGCGGCGGGGCGGTGCCGCGCCGCTACCAGGCACTGTCGGTCTTCTTCGGGTCCCGCTCGACGACCGGTCCGAGGGCCTCGTCGATCCGCTCCAGCAGGCCGGCGTCGAGGGTGATCCCCGCCGCCTCGGCGTTGCTGCGCACCTGCTCGGGGCGCGAGGCCCCGACGATCGCGGCGGCCACGTTGGGGTTCTGCAGGGTCCAGGCGACGGCCAGCTGGGCCATCGTCAGACCGGCCTCGCGGGCGAGCGGAACCAGCCGCTGCACCCGCTCCAGGACGTCCTCGCCCATGAAGGCCCCGACCCAGTTCGCGCCGTTCTCGTCGGCCGCGCGGGAGGCGGCGGGCGGGGGCCGGCCCGGCAGGTACTTGCCGCTGAGCACCCCCTGTGCGACGGGGGACCAGACGATCTGGCTCAGGCCCTCCCGCTCACAGAGGGGGACGACCTCCTCCTCGATGACCCGCCAGAGCATCGAGTACTGCGGCTGGTTGACGACGAAGCGGTCCAGCCCGAGCTCGTCGGCGAGCAGCAGCGCTTCGCGGATCTCCTGCGCCGTCCACTCGGAGATCCCGATGTACAGGACCTTGCCCTGCCTGATCAGGTCGTCGAAGGTCTTCAGGGTCTCCGCGAGCGGTGTCCCCCGGTCGAACCGGTGCGCGTGGTACAGGTCCACGTAGTCGGTGCCCAGCCTGCGCAGGGACCCGTGCACCGACTCCAGGATGTGCTTGCGGGACAGCCCGCTGTCGTTGGGCCCGCTGCCGGTCGGCAGGCACACCTTGGTGGACAGCTCGACCGACTCCCGGCGGTGCCCCTTGAGCGCCCGGCCGAGCACCTCCTCCGCCCGGGTGCCCGCGTAGACGTCGGCGGTGTCGAAGGTGGTGATGCCCACGTCCAGCGCGGCCCGTACACAGGCGACGGCGGTCTCCTCGTCGATCTGCGAGCCGTGGGTGAGCCAGTTGCCGTAGGCGATCCTGCTGACCATCAGACCGCTGTTGCCGAGACGGCTGAACTTCATCGGTTCTCTCTCTGCGCGGGGCGGGAGACCGGTTCGATCTCCACCCGGTTGTCGTGGAATACGGCTCCGCCGCCCATGTCCGCGTCCCGCTCCTCCACGGTCGCGGTCGACCCCGAACCGCCGTTGAACTTGGGCCAGTTGCCCTTGGGGCTGGAGGCCACGCCCGGCCGGACGGTGTCGTCCACCCGCAGGTCCGCCTCGAAGGAGCCGCGGTCGTTGAAGACCCGTACCCGGTCGCCCGGCAGGAGACCGCGGGCCTGCGCGTCCTGCGGGTGCACGACGACATGGGCGTCGCCGGCCCTGCGGCGCAGCGCGGGCTTGTTGCCGAAGACGGTGTTGAGGAAGAAGTGCGAGGCCCCGGAGAGCAGCACCAGCGGATAGCGGCCGGCCAGCTCCGGATCCGAGACCTCCCGCGCCGGAGTGAACCCGGCGAGGGGGTCCAGCCCGTCCGCGCGGGCCTTCTCCGAGACGAATTCGAGCTTGCCCGAAGGGGTGGGGAAACCGTCCTTGTACGGGGCGAAGGAGGCGGGGTACGAGAGCCGGACCCAGCCCCGCTCGCGCAGCCCCTCCAGGGTGATCCCCTCCAGGGAGGGGTGCGGGGAATCGAGCAGCTGCCGGGCGAGCTCCTCGTCGGAGTCGTACAGCGAGGGCTCCTCCAGCCCCATGTAGCGGGCCAGCCGGCGGAAGGTCTCGGTCGTGGGCAGGCACTCCCCGGGCGGCGCGACGGCCGGCTCGTTCCAGGTGAGGTAGATGTGGCCGTAGCCGTCGTGCAGGTCCATGTGCTCGGGCTGCATGGTCGCCGGCAGCAGGATGTCCGCGTAGTCGGCCGTATCGGTCTGGAAGTGGTCGAGCACCACCGTGAAGAGGTCCTCCCGCTCCAGTCCGCGCCGGATCCGGTTCTGGTCGGGCGAGCTGGCCACCGGGTTGGCCCCGTACACCACCAGTGCCTTGACCGGCGGGCCCGAGGCCTCCAGCAGCCCTTCCGCCAGCCTCGTCATGGACAGGCCGCGCACCGGCTGCTTGAGCAGGTCGTCCCGGTACAGCGCCTCGCGGTTGCCGCCGAAGTACCCGTCCGTCGTGTAGTGCAGGCCACCGCCGGGAAGCGCCCAGTCGCCCGTCACCCCCGGAATGCAGGCGAGCGTCCGTACGGCCGTGCCGCCGCCCGCGTGCCGCTGGATCCCCTGGGCGACCCTGATCGCCGTGGGCCGCGTGGTGGCCAGCGCCTCGCCCAGGCGGACGATCTGCTCCTCGTCGACACCGGTGATCCGCGCGACCTTCCCGGGCGTGAACTCCAGCACCCGTTCGCGGAACTCCTCCCAGCCGACGGTGTGGCGCTCCAGGTAGTCGCGGTCCTCGGCGCCCATGGAGACCACCACGTTGAGCAGGCCCAGGGCGAGGGCAGCGTCCGTACCGGGCAGCGGCGCCAGGTGCTCGTCGGCTCCCTGCGCCGTCTTGGTCCGCACCGGATCGATCGCCACGACGCGCGCGCCGGCCCGCCGCGCCTGCTGGATCGGCTTCCACAAGTGGTGGCCCGAGGTGAGCGTGTTGGTGCCCCACAGCAGGATGAGCCGTGACTCGCTCAGGCTCTGCGGATCCAGGCCGCGGCTGCTGCCCAGCGTGTACTCCAGGCCGGCGAGACCGGCGATCGAGCAGATCGTCATGTCGTGGCGCGACGCGCCCAGCACGTTCCAGAGCCGGCTTCCCGCCCGCCCCTGCAGCCCCTGCAGGAACCCCAGCGTGCCGGTCCCCTGGTACGGCCAGATCGCCTCGCCGCCGTACTCGTCGACGATGCCCGTCAGCCGCCCCGCGACCTCCGTGAGCGCCTCGTGCCAGGAGATCCGCTCGAAGCGCCCCTCGCCCTTGGCGCCGACCCTGCGCATCGGGTACATGAGCCGGTCCGGGGCCCGCGTGTGCTCGAGGAACTGATTGACCTTCACGCACAGCGCGCCCTGCGTGTACGGGTGTTCCGGGTTGCCCTGCAGTTTGACCGCGGTGCCGTCCTCGACCGTCAGCAGCCAGCTGCACCCGTCCGGGCAGTCCAGCGGGCACGCACCCGGAATGGTTCTCGACTCTGTCACGGTGTTCCGTTCTCGGGAGGTGCGTCCGCGCCGGGGCGGCGCCGGCGGGCGCCGCCCCGGCCGCGCTTCACTGGAGTTCCAGCTCCAGCTCCACCAGGGCGGTGGCGGCGAGGAGGCGCTGGTGCACTTCCTCGTAGGTGTCGGCCTCGACGTACACGTACGTGGCGTCCTGCTGCACGGCCTCCGGTACGGTGACCAGCCGCGCGCCCGGGTCCAGTACGACCTCGATGTCGTAGACGCCGGCGCTGGAGCGGGCGTCGCCGAGGCCGTTGATGGCCTTGAGCGTGCCGGGGACCTCCGGGCACACGGCCCGGTAGCCGGCGTAGCCCTTGCGCTGCGGCGTGATCGTCGGACGGTGGCCGAGGGCGATCTCGATCGCGGCGCCCATCAGGTCGACGCCCAGCGAGCGGCCGATGATCTGCGGCACGCGCTGGCCGGCCGGGCGGGGGTGCAGTTCGAGCAGGCGCGGACCGCGGGTGGTCATCCGCATCTCCGCGTGCACCACGGCGTTGTCGAGGCCGAACCCCTTGATGGTCAGCTCGTTGGCCGCGAAGGCGGTGGCCACGGTCTCCGCGGGGAACGCCGTGGGGGTGATGAACTCCACCTCGGGGAACGTGGGGCCGGGCATCAGCTCGGGGTTGTCGGAGATGTTGTGGAAGAGGATCTCCCCTTCGAACACCAGGGCGTCCACCGTGACCTCGAGACCGTCGAGGTACTCCTCCACCACCAGGTCCGAGCAGTCGCTCAGGTTGAGCCCCACCTCGCGGGCCTTGTCGAAGGCGGCCTCCACCTCCTCGGCCTTGTGGGCGAGCACCACTCCCGCGCTGCCGGTGCCGTACGTCGGCTTGATGACGACCGGGTAGCCGATCTCGGCGACGGCCGCCCGGGCCTCCTCCAGGGTGCGGACCAGGATGCTGGCCGCCGAGGGCAGGCCGAGCTCCGCGAAGCGGCGGCGCATGGCCGCCTTGTCCCGCAGGGCCGCGGCGGCGGAGGGGGACGGGCCGTTGAGCCCGAGGATCTCGGCGACCTGGGCCATCACGGGAACGGCGCTGTCGAAGGTGGTGATGATCCCGTCGACCCGCTGGCCGCGGCAGTAGTCCACCACCGCGGCGACGGTCTCCTCGAAGTCCGTGTAGTTCTCGACCGGGAGCGAGAGGACGTCGTCGCAGTACTCCTTCTCCCAGGTCGCGTTCTCCTTGATCAGGACGGTGCGGATGCCCCGCGCCCGGGCGGCCTGGAAGAGCAGCGGCTTGGAAGGGCCCGCCGCACCGAGTATGAGGAGGGTCCGGTCCTGGAGCGCGGGGCCCTCGGACGAAGAGTTGTCGGACATGCGCAGCCATCCTTTCGATGGTGTGACAGGGGTAGGGGGATGTGGTTCAGACGCCGGAGGGCGTACGGGGCGTGCGGGGCGTGCGGGCGCGGCGCAGCAGCGCCGAGAGCAGTGCGGCCGCCGCCGTGAGGGAGAGCGCCATGACGGCGAACATCAGCCAGGCGGGCACGAAGGCCCCGCCGATCCCGATCGCGACGGCGAAGAGCAGCTGCACCACGGACGAGGCGAACTGCACACCGCTCAGGACGCGGCCGAGCACCGCGTCCGGCGTCTTGGCCTGGACGTAGGCGGGGAAGAGGATGCTCGAACAGCTCAGCGTGAGGCCGAGCGCCGTCGCCGCGGCCAGCGACCAGCCCATCCGCGGGATGACGGCGAACACCAGCATCGTCCCGGCGACCGCGAGCAGGGAGAGCACCAGCGTGCGCAGCTCGTCGCGGATCCGGCCCGCGTACCGGGAGATCAGTACTCCGCCCAGCAGCGCCCCGCCTCCCCAGACCCCCTCGAGCAGGCCGAAGCCGGCCGGACCCGCGCCCAGCTGGTCCTTGGCGAAGACCGGCAGGAGGACGTTGGCCGCGGCCAGGATGCTCGGCGGGAGGATGGAGAAGACGGTGACCAGCAGGTGGGTGCGGTCCGCGGCCACGACCTGCGCCGCGATGGCCAGGTCCTGGCGCCAGCCGTTGCGCGCCGCCGGGCTCTGCGCCGCGGCCGGTGCAGCGGCCCGGGGTACGAACAGCAGGCAGGCGGCGGCCGCCAGGTAGCACCCGGCGGCGGTCCACAGCCCGATGCCCACGCCGCCCCCGCCGACCAGGAGCCCGCCGAGCGCGGAGGCGGCGATACCGCCGCCCTGGGTGGCGATCTGCCAGATGGCGTTGCCGCTGACCAGCTTCCGGCGGGGGAGGACCTGGGGCAGCATCGCGCCGTAGCAGGGCAGCGTCACCGCGTTGCCCAGCCCCAGGAGCAGGGTGACCCCGTAGAGCTGCCACAGGGCGAGCGGACCCGCGGAGTGCAGCACGGCGAGGGCGATGACCGCGCCGGCCCTGGCCAGTTCGGCGATCCGGCCGATCAGCCTGCGGTCGTAGCGGTCGATGAGCACGCCGCCCTGCAGCGCCGCGAACAGGCTCGGCACCGTCATGGCGACCGCCAGACCGGCGATCTCCGTGCTGCCGCCGCCCTCGTCGATGAGGAGCCAGGCGGCCGCGATGAAGAAGATCCCGGCTGCGGCGACCGAGGTGAGCCGGGTGGCCAGCAGCGGCAGGAAACCGCCCGGGGCGAGCCCCGGGCCCGCAGGAGCGAGCGAGGTCATGCCGCGGTCCTCCGGCCGTCCACTGCCGCGACCGTCCGGCCGTCCGCCGCGGCGGCCCGCAGCCGGTCGAGGAACGCGGGGGCGAAGCGGCCCTCGGCGACCGGCTCGGCCTCGCCGGTCATGGTGACCGCGCCGTCCTCGCCGATCGAGATCCCGACGGATCCGCCGGCCATCTCGACCGTGACCCGCCCGTCCACCAGGCCGAGCCGGTGGGTCGCCGCCGCGGCGGCGCAGGCGCTGCTGCCCGAGGCGAGGGTGTAGCCCGCCCCGCGCTCCCACACCTCGATCTCGATCGTGCCGCGGTCCACCACCCGCGCGAACTGCACGTTGGTGCCCGCCGCGAACCGCGGGTGCCAGGCGATGAGCGGCCCCAGCTCCTTGGCGAGCGGGGCCGAGACCTCGTCCCGCACCACGACCGTATGGGGATTGCCCAGATGCAGGCTGGTGACGGTCAGGCGCTGGTCCCCGACGGCGAGCTCGGAGGTCACCCCCTCCTCGAAGGCGGGCAGCCCCATCTCCACCAGGACCCGGCCCGCGGCGAAGTCCAGTACCTCGGCGCGGGAGTCGCCCGCCACCGTCCGCAGGACGACGGACGGCCGCGCCGCCTCGTAGTTCTCCGCCAGGTACAGGGCGAACATCCGCAGGCCGTTCCCGCTCTTCTCGCAGGCACTGCCGTCGGAGTTGAAGATCCGCAGCTCCACCGGGGCGCCCGGCCGCGGAACGCCCAGCGGGCCGATCAGTACGCCGTCGGCCCCCACGCCCACGTGCCGGTCGCACAGCAGCCTGACCGATTCGGCGGTGGCGGTGAACTCCACCCGCTGGGGGTCCAGTACGAGGTAGTCGTTGCCCAGCGCCTGATACTTCGTGAAGTCGCTCATCGCTCTTCGCCCTCGGGTCGCGGTACGGGTCAGGCCGGACGGTCGGCGAGCGCGGCCTCGTCGTGGTCGTCGCCGTACCACTTCTCGCTCCAGCGGGAGAAGGCGACGATGACGATGTCCCGGTGGCCGGGGCCCCCGTCGGCCGACAGCACGTCCGTGACGTCGTGCGCCAGCGCCCGGTCGTCGAGCAGGACGGCCTGGCCGGGGTCGAGGGTGCCCTCCCAGAAGGGGGCGTCCGCGCCGGGCTCCCACAGCCGGGTCTCGCCGCCGGCCACGTTCTCGCGGCGGAAGACGGCGATCATGACGAACTCGTGTCCGTCGTGGTGCACGCCCTCGGGCGTCAGCGGGCCGGGCCGCCCGCCGTCCGCACGCGTGCGGTTCTGGTGGACGTTGATCTGCCAGTCCTCGGACCGGTCCAGACCGAGCGCCTCGGCGCCGACCGCGATCAGCGGGGTGAAGTCCACCTCGATCGGCTCGTAGCCGCGTCGCATGCCGCCGCCGACCGAGTTGAAGGTCTTGTAGGTGGTGTAGTCGCGGTGCGGCAGCAGTTCGAAGTGCCAGGTGTCGTCCTTGGGGGACAGCCGGTACTGGTCGAACCGCTTGAAGCGCGTGCCGTTGCCCATGTAGTCGTCGACCGGGAGGGCCTCGTAGCTGGCGAAGATCTCCGGGGAGACCTCGGGCAGGTCGATGACGGAGAAGCCCTGGGAGTTCAGGGGCATGACAAAGCCTTTCGAGCAGGGGAGCCGAGGGGGATGACGAGCGGGCGCACCGCGCCCGGCGGGCTCAGACGGCCGCTACGGGCATGCGCTCGTCGAGGTAGCGCGCGGAGGAGTTCAGGCGCCACAGGGTGCCGCGGGCGATGGCCCGGCGCATCCGGGCGGACTCGGCGGCCGGCACGACGACGTTGTGGAACCAACCCGCGGCGTGCTGCGAGTCGATCGTGATGTGCAGGCGGTGGTAGACGATGCCGATGTCCGGCAGGCCCAGGCGCTCCCAGGCGTGCACGACCTGCACGAAGCGGTCGGGAACCATCCACTCGGTCATCCCGAGGAAGCCGACGGCCTCCGGGTAGAACTGGCGGTAGCGCGAGAGCATCACCGCGAGGTTCCCGGACAGCAGCGCGTTGGCCGTGAGGCTGCGCTCCAGCTCGTCCTCCGGGATCTCGAAGACCTCGAAGATCTTGTTGAACAGCAGGGTGTGCACCTGCTCGAGATCGCCGTTGCCCATCTCGTCCCAGAAGTTCGCGGCGATCTCCATCTTGGCCGCGCCGGAGGTGCCGACCTGCATCATCGCCAGGAGGTCGTCGAAGCGTCCGTCGACCACGGACTCCTGCATCACGTAGGTGCGCAGGTCGTCGGCGGTCGCCTGGTCGCGGATGAACTCGTGGTAGTACGCGTGCTTGAACACCCGGTGGCCGCGGGCGAGCCGCTTGAGCCACGACAGGTAGGCGTGCGGGTCCTCGGGAGCCTCGTTCAGGAGGCCCGGCTCGATCCGGGCGTCTTCCGCGTGGGCCGTCGCGTCCTCGATCAGCCTGGTGATCTCGTGCACCACGACCGAACCCTCGGCCGTCGGGCCGTCGGGGATCAGCGTGTGCAGCCGGTAGATGCGTGCAAGGAGCAACTGCTGTGCGTAGAAAGCCTTCTGATTGCCGATCAGGGCTTCGTCGTTCAGGCCGCGGATGCCGGCGAGGAGGATTTCACGGGCCTCGCCCGCATAGGCGGCGTCGACCTCGGCGATGGGCTTGGTCAGCCACTCGGAGATCTCGTTGACGAAAGCCAGGGGATCGGTCGGTGCCGCGGTCCGAGCGTGCAGCTCACGGGTTTCCATAGATAAGTTCCTTGTGTATGTGTTCACGCCAATGGCCCAGCTGCCTGAATGGTCAGGGCATGAGGGGTGGCCGGCGCCGACGGCTTTGTCGGTTCGGTTTCGGCGAGCGCGCGCCTGAATTCTTCGATTCATCACGCCCGGGCGGAAGCCGGCGAGCGGATTGCCTGATTCCGGGCTTTTACTGCCAGCCGGCGTCGGCGGTCGTCGCCGACGGCGTGGGCTGCGGCGTGGGGCCCTGCCAGCCGGCGTCGTTCGCCGGGGCCGGCAGCGGATCCGAGCTCTGCCGGTCCGAGCCCGGCGCGACCTCGACGGCCGCGAGCTGGGCGAACGCGGTGCCGGCGGCGACCGAGGCGCTGATGCCCATTGCTACTGCGAGTACGACTGCCGTTCCCAGGACCTTCGCTCGACGCATCGTCATTCCCTCCCCGTATGCGGCTTCGGCGGATTCACTCATCGCCGATCACTGATTCTGATTCTGGTCAGTGGCCGATCCGACTTGAAGGGGATCCGGGACGGGCAAACTGGCCATGTCCTCAGGAGGACAAAGGCGGTTGGGGTGCGCCCGGGTGCGCCGTCACCACTCGGGGACGGGCAGCATCGGGACCTCGGCGCGCAGCAGCTGCCACCCGTCCAGCCACGGATGGGCGGCCCGGGCGGCCGACCACAGCGCCCTGGTGGAAGCCTCGGCGGCGTGCAGGGAGGCAGCCCGCAGGTAGACGCCGATGACGGGGTCGGCCGCGGTGTCGGCGTGGACGGCGACGTGCACGACCTCCGCGCGGCCCTCGGCGACGGCGGTCATCACCGAGGCGGTGTGGCCCGGCAGCAGCTCGCCGGCCGGATGGGACGACAAGTAGACATGGACGAGATACATGGGTGACCTTGGGGACGGTTGGGGGACTGACCGTGCGATTTGGGCTGAAAGCCGCTCCCGAACACCGATTTCCAGCCAGGAAACGCGACCGAAACCGGATTCCACGCTTAAGGAGCCGGGAGGAACTCCCGTGTCCGGCCGGATGCGGTCGGATAGTCTTGCTGTCACTATTCCGCGCGCGAAAGCGGAATGGGTGTGTAACGGGAGAAAATTGAATGCTGACTCGACTGGGGATTGATTCGGTCACCGAATCCGTGTACCGAACCATGCTGGCTCACCCGCAGGGCGACGTCCCAGGGTGGGCCGCCCTTTTGAGACTGTCCGAAGCGGAAGTGCGCCTGGCCCTGGGCCGGCTGAGTGAGCTGGCGCTGGTGCGCGCCTCCGCGGACGACTCGTGCCAGATTAGGGCCGTGAACCCGATCCTGGGCCTGGAAGCCCTGATCGCGCGTCAGCAGGCCGATCTGGCCGCACAGCAGCAGCAGGTCGAGGCGAGCCGGGCCGCCGTCGCGGAACTGGTCGCGCAGTACGCGCACCAGCACTCGCCGGCCGCGGGCGTCGGGATGCAGTACCTGGACGGGATCGACTCCATCCGCGAACACATCGAGACGTTCAACAGCCAGGTCAGGGAGGAGTTCTTGACCTTCGCCCCCGGCGGGCCGCAGACACCCGCCAACATGGAGGCTTCCCGGCCCATCAACCGCAGTCTGCTCGAACGCGGCGTGAAGATGCGGACCGTCTATCTCGACAGCATCCGCCGTGACCCGCCGACCGTAGTGCATGCCGAGTGGCTGGAGAGCCTCGGCGCGCAAATCCGTACCACTCCGAGCCTGCCGAACCGGATCATCATTTACGACCGGGAGGTGGCCCTGATCGCCGCCGACACCGACAACACCGCCGTCGGCGCGGTCGTCGTCACGAGCCCCGGCCTGATCGCGATCCTGTGCGCCCTCTTCGACAGCGTCTGGGAGTCCGCCGAGCCGCTCGGCTCCCCGGCCCGGCCCGACCCGGGAGAGCTCACCAAGCAGCAGGTCGAACTCATCCGGCAGATGGCCCTGGGCCGCACCGACGAGGCGATCGCCAACAGCCTGGGCGTCTCGACGCGCACCGTGCGCCGGGCCTCGGCCGGCCTCCTGCAGCACCTCGACGCGCGCAGCCGGTTCCAGGCCGGCGTCCATGCCGTCCAACGCGGCTACCTCCCTCCCTCGCCCGAATAGCCCCTCCGTACGGGCAGCGGCCCGGGCGGCCCCCTCGCGGACCCGCCCGGCCGCCGTACGCCCGTACGTCGGCCGACGGCGGCGACCTGGAAGTACCTGCCCCGGACGGCTCCCCCGGCACCCCGGCGGACTGGCCTTCAGAGGTCATGTCTCCTACTGGACAGGGGCGATCCCCCCTGCGGCTCCCCCCGGTGACTCATGATCCTGCTGAAGCGAAGCCGACGGCCTCGCGGCGGTCCGGCATCCGAGCCGGGAACCGACCAGTGGAAGGGGAGCGGTCATGTCCAACGGCAGAACCGTGCTGTTCGTCAACACCCGGCCGAGCCCCGCGGAGGCCGAGCCCTGCTACGAGGCGGCGCGTTCGCTGGGCCTGGACGTCGTCCTGCTCGCGGACAACCCGGTGACCGTGCAGGAGGGGTACCTCGCGGAGTGGGTGCGGGTGGACACCTTCGACCTGCCGGCGCTCGTCGCCGCGGCCCGCCGGGTCGCGGACGTCCGTGACGTCGTCGGAGTGGTGTGCTGGGGCGACCGCGACGTCGAAGGCGTGGCCGCGGTGGCCGAGGCCCTCGGACTGCCGGGCAACACGCCCCTCGCCGCCAGGGCCGCCCGCAACAAGGCGCTCACCCGCGCCGCCCTCGCGGACTCCTGCCCCGACCTGACCCCGGCCTTCGCCCGGGTGAGCACCGCGGAGGAACTGGAGCAGGCCCTCGTACGGGTGCCGCTGCCCGCCGTCCTGAAGCCGGTCAGCGCCTCCGCGAGCAAGGGGATCTTCTCGGTCTCCACCTACGAGGAGGCCAGGGACGCCTTCGAGGAACTGCGGCGCTACACCGACCCGGCGAACGACCCGATCTTCCGCTACAACCCCGGGCAGCTCCTGCTGGAACAGCGCATCGAGGGCACCGAGCACAGCGTCGACGGCATCGTCCGGGACGGCCGGCTCGTCGCGGCGGCGGTCACCGACAAGTTCGTGCGGGAGCCGTTCTTCATCGAGTACCTCCAGACCCACCCCACCAGCCTCCCCCAGGAGGTCCAGGAACGCGTACTGGACGCCGCCGCGCGGACCGTCGGCGCCCTGGGCCTCGGCACCACGGCGATCCACCTGGAGCTGAAGGTCACCCCGGACGGCCTGCCCGTGGTGCTGGAGCTCAACAGCCGCACCGGCGGCGGCTACATCACCACCCACCTGATCCCGCTCAGCCGCGGCTACTCCTTCCTCCAGCAAGTGCTCATCGCCGTCTGCGGCCTCGGCCCGAACACGCCGATGCCCTACGCGCACCTGGTGGCCGGCTCCTGGCAGGTCCTCTGCGACCGGGAGGGCAAGCTCGGCGCCGTCGAGGGCGTCGCCGCCGCACTCGCCGTCCCCGGAGTGCTGCACTTCGCCCAGGACGCGCCCATCGGCAGCGCGGTCGCCCAGCCGCCCGCGAGCTTCACCAGCGCCGTGCTCGGCAGCCTCATCTCCCGCGGGCCCTCCCACGAGAGCGTGACGACAGCCCTGGAAGCCGCACAGGCCCTCGTACGCTCGGAAGTCGGGTAATCCCATGAACCAGCCCCTCGTCCTCGTCCTCGGCGGCGGCGGACCGGCCGGCCACGTCGCCGACTGGTCCCGCCGCACCGCCGGACAAGCCGCCCGGCGCGGCATAGGCCTGATCGTCGCCGACCTGCCCGAGAACCTGGCGGGCACCGCCGGCCTTCCCTCCGTCGTGGAAACCGCCGAAGCGGACTACCGGGACGCCGAGGCGTGCCGCGCGCTCGCCACCGCGATCCACGCGCGCACCCCGCTCGACGCCGTCGTCGGCTTCAGGGAGTACTCCCTGCTGCCGGCCGCGAGCGCCGCCGCCGCGCTCGGACTCCCCTGGAACAGCGTGGAGTCGATCCGCACGGCACGCACCAAGGACCTGTGCCGCGCCGCGCTGGCGGCCGCCGGGCTGCCCCAGCCGCAGTGCCACCGGATCGCGGATCCCAAGGACGCGCTGCGGCTGCTGGAGTCCCGCACCGGGCGGTGGATCGTCAAGCCCCGCGACGCCTTCGGCAGCGAGGGGGTCCAGCTCTACGAGGCCGGCGCAGGCCGCGAAGACCTCGCCGAACTGGTAGGCGCCGCGCTGGAGTTCAGCGACGAGGCACTGGTCGAGGAGTTCGTCGACGGCAGCGAGTACAGCGCCGAGGGAATCATCGTCGGCGGCGTCCCGCACGTCCTTGAAATCACGGCGAAGCGCACCACGGAACCCCCCTTCTTCGTCGAACTGGGCCACGAGCAGCCCGCCGCACTGCCGGGCGCCGTACGGGAGGCGGCCATCGACACCGTGCACCGCGCGGTCCGCGCGGTCGGGCTGACCCACAGCCTCTTCCACGTCGAGTTCTGGGTGACCGCGGACCGGCGGATCGTCTGCGGCGAGGTCCACTCCCGCACCGGCGGCGACTGGATCCACGCCCTGACCGAACACCGCAGGCCCGGCCTCGAACTCTTCGGCAGCGTCCTGGACGACGTACTGGGCCGCCCGGTGCACCTGCCCGTCGCGGACCCCGCCAGGCGCGCCGCCGTCCACGTCGCGGTCCCCCCGGCAGGCCGGCTGACCAAGGTGCTGGGGGCCGAAACCGCCCGCACCGAGCCCGGATGCATCGCCGTGGACGTCGTCGCCCGGCCCGGACAGCTCATCGCACCGCTACGGGACTCCTTCGCCCGCGGCGCGGTCGTGGCCGCCGGCACCGACCGGGGCGAGGACGCGGCCGCCCTCGCCGGACGCATAGCCGCCGGCCTGCGGTTCGAGACCGAATGAGCGACACGGCACTCGCCGGACCGCCGCCGGCCCTGTCCACCCGCGGACGAGCCGCCTCGGTGGCCCTCTTCGGAGCCGTCAACCTCTTCGTCCGCGGAGGCCTGGCCGTCCTCGGCATCATCGGCGCCCACGACCTCGGCTGGTCCCCGGCACTCACCGCGCTCCTCGTCGCCTACGCGACGCTGGCCATGCGCTTCGGCCGGATCGCCGTCGCGCCGCTCCTGGGCAGGGGCTCGGTCCGTACCGTCACCATGACGAGCATGACGGCCGTCGGCACCGGATTCCTGCTGCTGGCCGCGTCCCCCGCGCCGGGCCTCGCCTGGGTGGCGCTCACCCTCCTCGGCGTCGGCTACGGGGCCGTCGTCCTCTCCATCAAGGTCGCCCTGGTCAACGACCGGCCCCGGGAGGTCTTCCGGGGCCTGGGACTGCTCGCCACCGCCCTCAACGTGGGCGCCGCACTGGGCCCCCTGCTCAGCGGTGTCCTGCAAGCCGCGCTCGGCGGCCGCCCCAACTTCCTGATCCTCGGATGCGGCTCCCTGGCCTGCGCCGCCATGGCCGCCCTGCTGCCCGGAGGCCGGGCCCGCAGCGAAGTCCGCCTGGACCGGGCCTCCCTGAAGCTCCTGATCGACCGCCGGGTGGTGAAGCTGGTCGCCCTGCTCGCGGTCGCCTTCTGCTTCTACGCCCAGCTGTACGCCACCTTCCCGCTCCTCCTCCACGAGCGCACCGGCTCCGACAGCCTGCTCGGCGCCGTCTTCACCCTCAACGCGGTGGTCGTCATCGCCCTGCAGCTGCCGGTGACGGCGCTCGCCGACCGCAGCGAAGCGGTACGCCGCTACGGCAGCGGGGCGGGCCTGGCGATCTTCGCCCTGGCCTTCCTCGTCCTGGCCCTGTGGGACTCGGTGTGGGGCGTCCTGGCCGCCACCGCCCTGGCCAGCGTCGCCGAATGCCTGCTGCTCCCGCTGATCGAGGCCGAACTGGCCGAGCGGCTCGGACCCCGGGCCCTGACCGCGGCGTTCACGCTCTCCGCCATCGGGATGGGACTGGGCGAGTCCGTCGGCTCGTACGCCGGCGTGCGCTTCTCGCTCGCCTCGGACTCCTCGGCGGTCACCTTCCTGCTGGCCCTGGCCCTCGCCTCGGGCCTGGCCGGCCTCTGCGACGGCGTCGCGGCACACCGCCGCGGCGCCCCGACGAAACAGAACTGACGATCCCCATGCTCTTTGACGACTGGTACGCGAAGTCCGGCGTGCGCACGCAGCCGCCCCGCGTATTCGACGCCTCGCTCCCGGGACACCTGCCGTTCTCGGCCGCCGCCGTCCCCGAGATGAACCATCCGGCGGTCCTCGCCCTCGACCCGCGCGTGCGGTCCCGGATCCTGACCCAGCACCTCTACCGCTACCTGCGGTACACGGTGAACCTGGAGACCAGGGTGGTCAACCGCGCACTGACCCGGATGGCCACCGGGGACGTGGCGATGGACCTGAGCGCACAGACCCGGGAGGACGCGCTCAAGATCCTCACCGACGAGGGGTTCCACGCCCTCGCCAGCATGAACATGCTGCGCCAGGTCGTCGACGCCACCGGAGTCACCCCCGTCGCCTACGACTTCGACCCCGTCCTGGACCGCCTCGACGTGCCCGTCCGCAACCCGACGGCCGGCTACGACTCCGTCCGCCACCTGCTCCAGGCATGCGTCTTCGAGACGATGGTGACCTCCATCCTCGACCAGCTCCCCGCCGACGACTCCGTCCACCCCACCATCCGCGCCCTCGCGGCCGACCACGCCTACGACGAGCGCTACCACCACGCGTTCTTCTCCCGGTTCTTCCCCGAGGTGTGGACCTCGATCGACCCCTCCACCCGGCTGATCGCCGCCCGCGACCTGCCCGGACTGATCAACGCCTGCCTCGCCCCCGACCTGGCCACCTCGCGCGCCGCCCTGGCCGACGCGGGCCTGCCCCGGGACACCGCCGAGGACGTGATCCGCGACTGCTACGCCCCCGACGAGGTGTCGGCGAACACCCGCCAGACCGCCCGGCACACCCTGCGCCTGATGCAGAACACCGGCGTCCTGGACAGCGCCGAGGGCCGCGACGCCTTCGAGGAGGCCGGGCTGCTCCTGCCCGGCTCCGCGGCCGCCCTCCGGCCGCTCGCGGCTCCGTTCGCCGGCCCGCACATCGTCCCTCTCGCCTCCCCCCTCCCCGCGCCCCTCTAAGTACCGGCCCCGAAGGATGAGAAGAAGCAGATGAGCACGAAAACGACCTCGGCAGCCGCCACCCTCGCCCCGGCGGACATCCCCGCACCGGCCCTCGGCGCCGTACCCCCGCAGACGGTGTTCCCCGCCGCGCGGACGGGCGGCGCCCCCGGCGGCCAGATCACCGTGGGCGACGACATCGTCGCCACCGACACCCGCTGGAGCTTCGCCGGGGACACCCCCAGCCGCTTCGACGCACACGTCAACAAGAGCGTCCCGCTCTACCTGCACGGACACGAACTCATCCGCAAGTGCGTCGAGTTCTTCTCCCGGCCGGGCGGCACGATCATCGACGTCGGCTGCTCCACCGGCACCCTGCTCGTGGGCATCGCGGAGAAGCCCACCAGCAAGGACATCACCCTGGTCGGCATCGACATCGAAGCCGACATGGTCCGCGCCGCACGCGCCAACTGCGCGCACCTGGAGAACGTGACGATCACCCAGGGAGACGCGCTCACCACGGACTACTCCGGCGCCAACGCCGTGATCATGTACTACACGCTGCAGTTCGCGCCGCCCCACCAGCGCAAGGCGGTACTGGAGCGGATCTGCGACGGCCTGGTCGAAGGCGGCGCCCTGCTCCTCTTCGAGAAGGTCCTCTACCCGGACTCCCGGCTCCAGGACATGGTCCAGCAGCTCTACCTCGAGTTCAAATTCGACAACGGGTTCGGCGCCGACGAGATCTACAACAAGGCGCGCAGCCTCCGCTCGGTGATGGCCCCGCAGCCCACCGAAGCCACCTACGACCTGCTGCGCGGAGCCGGCTTCAGCAGCATCGTCACCATCCAGAAGTACCTGTCCTTCGAAGGCATTCTCGCTATCAAGTAAGGGGCTCGGGCCACCATGAGCACGATCAGTACCTATTACACCGAGGGAACCCAGTTCCTCTTCGAAGACCCCGAGTTCAGCGTCGTACGGGACTGCGTCCCCGGCCAGGCCTACGAGCCGGTCGTCGCCTCGCTCCTGTCCTCGGCCCTGCGCGAACCGGGCGCGAAGTTCGCCGACATCGGAGCCCTGTACGGCTTCTTCGCCTGCTGGGCCGCCCGCCACGTACCGGGCCTGAGCGTCGTCGCCTTCGAACCCGAGCCGACCTACGTCGACGTGATGCACCGCAACATCGCCCGCAACGGCGTCGACGTGCGGGTGGCCCAGGTGGCACTGACCGACAAGGAGGGCGACGTCTCCTTCCACGGCCGCACCGTCGAACCCGACGGGGAATGGTCCAACTGGCGCCGCGACTACCTGTCCTCGCTGCGCAACCTGCCCTCGCGCGTCCGCGACCGGCTCTCCGCCACCGGCTTCGAACGCCGGATCGTCGCCGGCCACAACGCCCCGGCGGCCGGCCTGCTCGCCGTACCGGGACGGACCTGGCAGGTCAAGCGCCGCAAGAAGACGGCCGTGGACGAGTCACACAGCGTGCCGGGCATCGACCTGGACACCTGGGCCCTGCGCGCCGACTGGTCGCCGACCGTCGCCAAGATCGACGTGCACGGCGGCGAGGGCCTGGTCCTGCGCGGCATGCGCGACACCCTGGCCCGCTCGGTCCAGCACCTCTTCCTCGAACTCCACACCCCGGACTACCTCGTCGACACCGGATACGAGGAGATCTTCGAGATCATCGAGGACGCCGGCCTGACCCTCTTCGAGGTACGCGGCTTCCGCCACAGCAAGGGCGCCCTGGTCCGGCTGACACCCGAACGCAAGAAGCGGATGTGCGACCCGCAGACCTGGACGCCCGAGGAGCTGTACTACATGCGGTTCCTGTACGCCTGCCGCACGCCGTGACCGGCGCCGACCGCGGGGCCCGGGCGCCCGTCCCGAACGCGCCGCCGACCGCCTGCGGGCCACGGTGAGCGCCTCGACGCGCCGGCCGCTGATCGGCGTCAGCACCTACCGGGAGCAGGCCCGATGGGGCGCCTGGGACCTGCCGGCCGACCTCGTCCCGCACGGCTACACCCACTGGCTGCGCGAGGGCGGAGGCCTCGTCGGGCTGCTCCCGCCGGCCGACCCGGCCCTGGCCGCCGCGGCCGTCGCCCGGATCGACGCCCTGGTCGTCCCCGGCGGCCCGGACGTCGACCCCGCCCGCTACGGAGCCGCCCGCGGCCCCCGCAGCGGCCCGCCGTCCCCCGGCCGGGACGACTGGGAACTCGCCCTGATCACAGCCGCGCTGGAACGGGGCATCCCCCTGCTGGGCATCTGCCGGGGTGCCCAGCTGCTCGCCGTCGCCCTCGGCGGAACCCTGGAGCAGCACGTGCCGGACCGGGTGGGCCACGACGGCCA
This sequence comes from Streptomyces sp. ISL-43, assembly GCF_018614195.1. Classification (GTDB taxonomy): domain Bacteria; phylum Actinomycetota; class Actinomycetes; order Streptomycetales; family Streptomycetaceae; genus Streptomyces. The sequence goes on along the minus strand of NZ_JAGGOT010000022.1, from coordinate 20,923 downwards.
CTCCGGCCGGCCGGGCGCCTTCGGCCGCCACACCGTGCACCCGGCGGCGGGCACCCTGCTCGCGACGTTCCACCCGGAGCCGGTCGAGGTGGCCACCTACCACCACCAGGCCGTGGCCGATCCGGGCGCGGCCCTACGCGCCTGCGCCCACGCGGAGGACGGCACGATCGAGGCGGTGGAACTACCGGGCGCCCCCTTCGTCCTGGGCGTCCAATGGCATCCGGAGGCCACCGACGACTTCCGCCTGTCCGAAGCCCTGGCCACCGCGGCCACCGGCGGCCCGGCGCCCCTCAGCGGAAGATGCGCGCCGGGCCGGCCCGACGGCCACGCGGTTTCCGCTCAGCCGGCCGGCGGAGGGGTGGAGCGGGCGTAACGGCCCGCCAGCCGGCGCAGGTGGTCGACCAGTTCCGCCGGCTCGGTGACCTCGAAGTCGCAGTCGAGCATGCCCAGGTGCACGGCGATGGTCTGCACGGTGTCGCCGCCGGTGACCAGCACGCAGGTATCGGCGTCGAGCGCCTCGACCGTGCCGACCGCCGGGTTGATCCGCTCGATCACCGCCGCCGCGGGCGCGTGCACGGTCACCCGCGCGTGGTGGCGCCAAGCCGCCCCCGACACCCGCCGGGAGACGTACGCCGCGAGGTCGCCGCCGGGCGGCTCGCGTGGGGGGAAGCGCGGTCCGGCCGGGGTGCGGGGCCGGATCCGGTCGACCCGGAAGGTCCGCCAGTCCTCCCGCTCGACGTCCCACGCCACCAGGTACCAGCGCCGCCCCCAGTTCACCGCGCGGTACGGCTCCACGGTGCGTCGGGTGGGTGAGCCCGCGTGGTCCAGGTAGTCGAAGCGCAGCCGTTCCCGGTCGCGGCAGGCGGAGACCAGCGTGGTCAGCACGTCCGCGGAGACGACCGGCACCGGGCGGTCCGCCGGCACCGCCACGGTGTACGCGGCCAGCGCCCGCACCCGCCGGCGCAACCGCGAGGGCAGCACCTGCTCCAGCTTGCCCAGCGCCCGCAGCGAGGTCTCCTCGGTGCCGGGGACCGAGCCCTGCGCCGCCGTACGCAACGCGACCGTCACCGCGACCGCCTCCTCGTCGTCGAGGAGCAGCGGCGGCATCGCGGCGCCCGCGCCCAGCCGGTAGCCGCCGGTGGTTCCGCGCGTGGCGTCCACGGGGTAGCCGAGTTCGCGCAGCCGGTCGATGTCGTTGCGCACGGTACGGCCGCTCACCCCGAGCCGCTCGGCCAGTTCGGACCCAGGCCAGGCCCTCGGGGTCTGCAACAGCGAGAGCAGGCGCAGCAACCGCGCGGAAGTATCCATCACAAAACTCAGCCCGCTCTGTCATTAGGAAGAAATCGTTCCTATATCGAGAATATCGTCCTACCCATGGAGAGCAGCAGCAACACCGACGCCCGGATCCACCCCTTCCGCATCGACGTCCCGCAGGACGAACTCGACGACCTGCGCGACCGCCTGGCCCGCACCCGCTGGAGCCGCGGGATCCCCGGCGCCGGCTGGAGCCGGGGCGTGCCCACCGACTACCTCAAGGCCCTCGCCGCGTACTGGGCCGACGGCTACGACTGGCGCAAGGCGGAGGCAGAGCTCAACGAGTTCCCCCAGTTCACGACCGAGATCGACCACCAGAACATCCACTTCCTCCACGTCCGCTCGCAGAACCCGGCGGCCCTCCCGCTGCTCCTCCTGCACGACTGGCCTTGCTCGTTCGTGCAGTTCATCGACGTCATCCGGCCGCTGGCGGAGGACTTCCACGTCATCGTGACCTCCACGCCCGGCACCGGCTTCTCCGGCCCGCTCGGCGAGGCCGGCTGGAACACCGGCCGCATCGCGGGCGCGTTCGTCGAGCTGATGGACCGCCTCGGGTACGCCTCCTACGGAGTCCAGGGAACGGGCGGCGGCGCCTGGATCGCCGCGGAGATGGGACGCCAGGCCCCCGGCCGGGTCACCGGCGTCCACGTCAACGGCCTGGTCACCTTCCCCTCCGGGGACCCCGCCGAACTCGACGGGCTGACCGCCTCGGAGCAGGAGCGCCTCGCCCGGCTGGAGGACTTCCAGCAGGACAAGATGGGCTTCGTCGCCATCCAGTCGACCCGCCCGCAGACCCTCGCCCACGGCCTGCACGACTCGCCCGTCGGCCAGCTCGCCTGGATCGCCGAGAAGTTCAAGGAGTGGACGGACCCCGCCGCCGAGCTCCCCGAGGACGCCGTGGGCCGCGACCGCCTGCTGACCAACATCAGCGTCTACTGGTTCACCGGCACGGCCGGCTCCTCGGCGAACCTCTACTACGAGTCGGGCCACGACCCGAGCGCCTGGGCCCCCAAGCCGCGCGGCACCGTCCCGACCGGCGTCGCCGTGGCCCTCCCCACCGACATCGCCATCCGTCGCTTCGCCGAGCGCGACCACAACATCACCCACTGGACCGAGCTGGAGCACGGCGGCAACTTCCTGGCCCTGGAACAGCCGCAGACCTTCATCACCGAAGTCCGCGCCTTCTTCGCCTGACCCGCCCTCCTGGCCGACGTGGTCGAGAAACCTCCCACGTCGGCCGGCCGGTTCGGCTCCAACGGGGACGGCACGCACGACCTGGCGGGCGTCGCGGACGTGACGGGCGACGGCAAGGGCGGCATCGGCACCAACTGGTAGCCGACCCACCGGACAGGGGTGCCCCCCGGCCCTTCGGCCGGTCTCCGGACACACCTACCCTGGCCGTCCCCACAGTTCTCGCACCACTGGAGTCCCGTCATGCGTCACAAGACCCTCCGGGCCGCCGCCGGTTCGGCGGCCCTCGCCCTGGCCGGCGCCGTGGCCCTGGCACTCCCGGCCCACGCCGACACGGTCACCGCCTCCACCGCACCGCCCCTGCGGTTCGTCAGCTACAACATCTGCGGCCACGAATGCGGCGACCAACTGGAGGGGTACGACGACGAGAAGCGGATCGACACTGTCGTCGCCCAGGCGTCCGTCTCCACCTGGAACGCCGACCAGATCTTCCTCCAGGAGGTCTGCCGCCCGCAGTACGACAAGATCCTCGCGAGGCTGGGGCCGCTCGGATTCAAAGGCATGTACAGCGCGACCCTCACCGGCGCCGACCCCTCCTGCGCAGGCGCCGACTACGGCAACGCGGTCTTCGTCCGGGGCCCGGTCACCGAGACCCTGGAACTGGACCTGACCGTGGGCGGCGAGGTCGAGCCGGTCAAGGTCCCGTGCGTCAGGAACTACATACAGAACCGGGTGAACTGGGCTTGCTCGGTGCACCTGTACTGGAGGGATCCGTCCATACGCCTGCTGGAGGCGAAGAAGCTCGCGGCGCAGGCCAAGACCTGGCAGGACCAGGGCATACCGGTGGTGCTGGGCGGCGACTTCAACGCGGGCCCCCGCACGGCACCGCTGAGCGAGTTCTACGACCCGGGCGTCGACGACGGCGCCCACGGCACCTTCATCGAGGCCGACGAGACCGACACCGAGTTCTTCGACCCGGCGGCCTGCGCGGTGGGCACGGACCCGCGTTGCCGTTCGGGCGAGCCCACCCGCGAGGACAAGAAGCTCGACTACCTCTTCTTCAGCTCCAAGCACTTCCAGTCCCCCGTGGGCGATGTACTCCCGCCGGATTCCGTGGTCTCGGACCACCGGATGGTTCGCGGCGCCGCCTCCTGGGCCGACTGCGCGACGTTCGCCCCCGCGACCGGTGCCCTCTTTCGTCGCGACAGCTCCGGCGCCCTCTTCCGCTACACCGCCCGTGGTGACGGCACCCTGGCCGCCGCGTGCAAGACCGGCAGCGGCTGGAGCGGCATGAAGGAGGTGGTCCGGCTGCCCGGCACCACCACCCTCGCCGCCCTCGACGGGAACGGCACGCTGTGGCACTACCCGGCCGACGCGAGCCACGCGTACACAGGAGCCACCCGGGTCCAGGCGGCCACCGGCTGGTCGCCACACGACCTCCTCGTCTCGCCCGGGGACTTCTCGGGCGACGGCACGGCGGACCTGATCACGCGTGACGCCGGCGGTGATCTGTGGCTCCACACGGGCAGCGGGGGCAGCGCCTACGCCGCCCCGGTCAAGATCGGAAACAGCTGGAACATCTACGACCTGCTGTTCTCGCCCGGGGACTTCTCCGGCGACGGCAAGACGGATCTGCTGGGCAGGGACTCCGTCGGCGACCTGTACCTGTACAAGGGCAACGGGTCCGGAGGCTACGCCCCCCGGCTGAAGGTCGCCTCCGGACTCGCCGGCTATGACGCGATGACCCACCCGGGCGATGTGAACTCCGACGGCAAGGCGGACCTGCTGGCCCGCGACACCGCGGGCGGTCTCTTCCTGCTGAAGGGCAACGGCACGGGCGGATTCGCGGCTCCCGTCAAGGCCGGCACCGGCTACCCGGCAGGGGAACTGCTCTTCTGAGGGACGTGAGGAGGCGGTCGCCCGAGGCCGCAGAGCCGCATCGTCCCGAGCTCGCGTGCGATCCGGACGAACGCTGCGACACCGCGGGTGATCGTCGCCCCGGTCAAGCGGTGCCGGTGGTTGGAGGCACGCTGACGGCGCCGCCTGAGGGCGGTTCGGTTTTCGTGTGGAGGATGTCGCGGGCCTGCTCCGCGGCGCGGGTGATGCTCTCGCTGACGAAGTCGAGGAAGCGGGCGATGTTCTCGAGGCGGGTGGCGGCCGGGGTGTCGGGGACGAGGACGTTGACGCCCTGTCGTGCGATCTCGACGAGGTGGGTGGCGGCACGGGCGCTGGCCATCATGGACTGGTACCAGACGTCGTCGTCGACGAGGTAGCGCTCGCGGCGGCGTTCGTCGCGTTCCCGGCGGATGAAGGCCTGGCTCTCGAGGAACGTGATCGCTTTGGAGATGGACGCCGGGCTGACCTGGAGCCGCTGGACGAGTTCGGACGCGGTGAGACTGCCGGCGTCGGTGAGGGTGAGGCAGGCCATCACCCGGGCCATCATCTTGGGCATGCCCGAAGCCATGAGGACGCTGGTGAACGTCTCCTCGTACGCGCGCACGGCCTCGGCGTCGCGTCCGTAGGCCTGCGGGGGCGCCTCCGCCCCTCGGGGCGGGGCCTGCCCGCGCCGCTGGGTGCGGCGTTCGGTGGCACGGTGGGCCAGGTCGGCGCGGTACGCGGTGGCGCCGCCGTTGCGCATCACCTCGCGCGTGATCGTCGAGGTGGGGCGGTCGAGGCGTCTGGCGATCTCCGCGTAGGCGAGGCCGTCGGCCAGCCCCAGCGCGATCTGCTGGCGTTCCTGCTGGGTGAGTCTGCCTCCCGGCATCACAGTCTCCTCCGGTTCTCCTTGGTGCCTCCAGCATAGCGTTCACCTTCAGTTCATTGCAACGGCCAGACCGCCTTCGTTGCATTCATCTCAAAGACCATTGCAACGATTTGCCGGCTCTGACCTGCATATATATCAATCATGCGCAACGAACATGTTGAAGCATCTCTGAATGCAACGTAGCTTTTCCATCAACGGAAACAACGAAACGAAGGAAAGCGCGATGCAGAAGTTCGACACCCCCGCCCCCATCTCCGCCGTCCTCGACATCCCCGCGGGACGCATCCGGTTCATCGCCGCCGACCGGGCCGACACCACGGTCGAGGTCCTGCCCGCGGACGCCTCGAAGAGCCGCGACGTGAAGGCGGCGGAGCAGACCACGGTCGAATACGGCGACGGAGTCCTGCGGATCGAGGCCTCGGCGAAGAACCAGCTCCTCGGCTCCTCCGGCTCCATCGAAGTGACCATCCAGCTGCCCGCCGGATCCCGCGTCGAGGCGAAAGCGGCCGGCGCCGAGTTCCGGGGCGTCGGACGCCTCGGCGACGTCGCCTTCGAGGGCGCGCAAGCCGCGGTCAAGCTCGACGAGACCGCGAGCGCCCGCCTCACCCTCCTCGCCGGGGACGTCTCGGTCGGCCGCCTGGGCGGCCCCGCGGAGATCAGCACGCAAAAGGGCGACCTCAACATCGCCGAGGCCGTGCGCGGCACGGTCACACTGCGCACCGAGGCCGGCGAGATCTCGGTCGGCGCCGCCCGCGGAGTCTCCGCCTCCCTGGACGCCGGCACCTCCTACGGCCGGATCCACAACGCGCTGAAGAACACCGACGGCGCCGCCGCCGACCTGAACATCCACGCGACCACCGGCTACGGCGACATCACCGCCCGCAGCCTGTGACCCGCAGCTCTGAGGACCGGACCGTCAAGGAAGGACAAGAAGAATGAGCACCACTGAGGACTACCAGGCCGCGGAGCGACTCCTGCGCCGGCCCGCCCGCCCCGGCGAGCTCGTCACCGGCGACAAGGTCAGGCCGCAGTGGATCGAGGGAGGCGCCCGCTTCTGGTACGCCGTGAACAATGGCGTCGGCAGGCGGTTCGTCCTGGTCGACCCGGCGGCGGGCACCCGCGAACCGGCCTTCGACCACACCCGGCTCGCCGCCGCGCTGGCCACCGCATCCGGCCGGCAGGTCGACCCCGAGGCCTTGCCGTTCATGGCCATCGAACTGCCCGAGAACGGCAACGCCGTGGAGTTCGCCGCGTTCGACGCGTACTGGCGCTGCGGCCTGGACGGCTACGCCTGCGAGCCGGCCGAGTTCACGCCGCCGGGCAGCCCGCTGGACGTGCCGTCACCCGACCAGAAGATCGCGGTGTCCCAGCGGGGGCACGACCTGTGGGCGCGCTCGCTGTCCGACGGCCGCGAGTGGGCGCTGACCACCGACGGCGAGAGCGACCACCGCTACGGCTCCGGCCCGGACTGCACGAGCAACGCCACCCTGCTGCGCAAGATCGGCCTGCCGCACCTGCCGCCCGCGGTGGCCTGGTCCCCCGACTCGACGAAGGTGCTGGCGCATCGAACCGACGAGCGCGGCGTCCGGCAGACCCACCTCGTGGAGGCCAGGCCCGCCGACGGCGGCGCGCCCCTCCTGCACACCCAGCGGTACGCCCACCCCGGGGACGAGACGATGCCGCAGGCCGAGCTGGTCGTGCTGGACATCGCCGCGGGCACGGTGCTCCGCGCCCAGGCCGAGCCGCTGCTCATGCCGCAGTTGTCGCCGATCACGATCAAGTGGGCGTGGTGGGCCCCGGACGGCTCGGCGGTGTACTACCTCGACCGGCCCCGCGACCTGTGCACGCTCACCCTGCACCGGCTCGACCCGGTCACCGGCGAGGTCACCACGGTGCTCAGCGAGACCGGGGCCACCCGCGTGGAGCCCAACCAGTGGATGTACGAGCCGCCGATCGTGCAAGTGCTGGCCGACGAGGTGCTGTGGTACTCGCAGCGGGACGGCTGGGGCCACCTGTACCGCTACGACCTGCGCACCGGCGAGCTGCTCGGGCAGGTCACCTCCGGACAGTGGGCGGTGCGGCAGATCCTGCGCGTCGACGAGGCCGAGCGGGTCGTGTACTTCACCGCCTCCGGCCTGGTCGAAGAGGACCCGTACCGGCGCACGGTGTGCCGGGTGGGCCTGGACGGCTCCGCCTTCGCCAAGGTCACCGACGACGACCTGGACCACATCGTCACCATCCCCGCCGACCAGCAGTACTTCATAGACTCCGCGTCCACGGTCGACACCCCGCCGGTGTCGACGGTCCGTGACTGGTCAGGACAGGTCCTGGTCGAGCTGGAGCGCGCCGACATCACCAAGCTCACCGCCACCGGCTGGACGCCGCCGGAACGGTTCCGCGTCAAGGCGGCCGACGGCGTGACGGACATCTACGGAGTCCTGTACCACCCCCGGGGGTTCGACCCCGCCCAGCGCTACCCGGTGGTGGACAACCTCTACCCCGGCCCGCAGGTCACCCGGGTCGCCCCCTGCTTCGACCCCGGCGGCATGGGCCTCGACGCGGAACCCCTCGCGGCACTGGGCTTCGCAGTGGTGGCACTCGACGGGCGCGGCACCCCGGGCCGGAGCAAATCCTTCCACGACGCCTCCTACGGACACCTGGCCGACGCCGGCTGCCTGGCCGACCACGTTGCGGCCCTCCGCCAACTGGCCGAGACCCGGCCGTGGATGGACCTGGACCGCGTGGGCGCGTTCGGCCACTCCGGAGGCGGCTTCGCCACAGCACGGGCGATGCTGGACTTCCCCGAGGTGTACAAGGCCGCAGTCGCCCTCTCCGGCTCCCACGACGCCCGCCACTTCAACCTGGGCTTCGTGGAGACCTACGACGGCGCGGACAACCCCGAAGCCTGGACCCGCACGTCCAATGTGGACCTCGCCGACCGCCTGACAGGCAAACTCCTCCTCATCCACGGCGAACTGGACGACCAGGTCCACCCGCACCACACACTGCGCCTGGCCGACCGCCTCATCGCCGCCGACAAGGACTTCGAGCTGGTCATAGTCCCCGGCGCCGAGCACACCTTCATCGACTGCCTGACCTACGTCCGCAAGCGCGGCTGGGACTTCCTGGTACGCGAACTGATGGGCACCCAGCCCCCCGCCTACCGCCCGACCCCCATCCCCCTCGGCCCCGAACTCTTCGCCTGAGCCCGACACCCCACGAGGAACCACGGCCACCGAGCAGCTGCGCAAATCCATCAGCGACAACCTCAGGTGCGGGTCTGTCAAACGAACGGCTCTGTTCCGTAGTCGGTGGTGACGGCACGTGACGGGTTTCGTTGACATCACATGCGAGATCTCAACTGCCTTGTGGCAACTGTGTTTTCGGGGCTCTCAGCGTTGGTCATCGAGGAGGTGGCCGATGACGGTGAGGTGATCCGGGTCGCGGCCCGGACCCGGGATGTTCCCTCGCCTTGCCCGGTGTGCGGGGTGCTGACCGGGAAAGTCCACGGATACCACAGCCGGACCATGGCGGATGTGCCGGTCGACGGCCGCAAGGTTGTGGTCCACGTCCAGGTGCGACGCCTGGTCTGCCCGGTCCTGGAATGCCGACGCCAGACCTTCCGTGAACAGGTCCCCGGGCTGATGGAGCGTCTTCAGCGCCGCACCACGCGCCTGACCGGCCAGGTCTGTGCGGTGGTGAAGGAGTTATGCGGCCGGGCGGCTGCCCGGCTCACCCACTCCCTGGCCGTGCCCATGTCGTTCGCCACCGCCCTGCGCCTGCTGCGGCGCATCCCCATACCCCCGGTGCGAACCCCGCGAGTGGTCGAGGTCGACGACTTCGCCCTGCGCCGCCGGCACCGGTACGCCACGATCATCATCGACGCCGAAACAGGCGAGCGCATCGACGTGCTGCCCGGCCGCGAGGCCGCCGGTCTGGAAGCCTGGCTGCTCGAGCACCCCGGCATCGAGACCGTGTGCCGGGACGGCTCGGCCACCTACGCCGAGGCGATCCGCCGGGCCCTGCCCGACGCGGTGCAGGTCAGCGACCGATGGCACCTGTGGCGGAATCTGTGCGACAAGGTCCTGGCCGAAGTACGGGCCCATGCCTCGTGCTGGGCCACGGTCAACCCGGCCCGCCCCGGCGGGGTCCACGAACAGACGATCCGCGAGCGCTGGCACCAGGTCCACGATCTCCTCCAACAGGGCGTCGGACTGCTGGAATGCGCCCGCCGCCTCGACCTGACCCTGAACACCGTCAAGCGCTACTCCCGCATCCCCGAACCCTCGGCCGACCGCATCGCGCCCCGCTACCGGACCACCTTGGTCGACCCCTACCGCGAGCACCTACGGATTCGACGTGCGGCCGAGCCCGCAGTGGCCGTCACCCAGCTGTTCCGCGAGATCAAAGCCCAGGGCTATACCGGCAGCCACAACCTCCTGGTCCGCTACCTCACCCAGGGACGAGCCGAGGGCAACCGGCCGGTGATCACCCCGCGCCACGCGACCCGGCTCCTGCTCACACACCCCGAACACTTGTGGACCAAGGACACCACCCTCCTGGCAACCCTCACCACCGCATGCCCCGAGACAGCCGAACTCGCCCGAGTCGTCGGCACATTCGCCCAGCTACTGACCCCGGCGAAGGGCAACGACGCCCGGCTCACCGAGTGGATCGCCGCCGTCCGTGCAGCCGACCTGCCCCACCTGCACAGCTTCTGCAACGGCCTGGAACTCGACCGCGCTGCCGTCAACGCCGGCCTGACCCTGCCCTATCACAACGGCCGTACCGAAGGCGTCAACACCCGCACCAAGAGGATCATGCGGCAGATGCATGGCCGAGCAGGATTCGATCTCCTCCGTCACCGCATCCTCCTGCCGTGACAACGGAACGTCACCACCGACTACGGCACAGAGCCGAACGTTTTACAGTCTCCTCAGACGCGTCACGGGATAAGCGACAAGCTCAGTGCTCCTGGATCAGGTGCGGAGCAGTGAGGCATGGATGCGGGCGATGGCCCGCAGCACCTCGTCGCGGTTCTTGGCTTGCTGCATCCAGGCAGGCAGGCGGGCCACCACGGTCATCTTTCGGCCGTGGTCGTGCCAGGGAATCCCTTCACGCAGCGGTGCCTGCACGAATCGCCTGATCAGGTCCAGGTGTTCCAGGTTGTAGGCCCACACCCACCCGTGCCGGGTCTCGGTCTGCAGCCACAGACGGACGTCGAAGTACGGGTCCGTGGCTGGCTCGCACGGGTCCCGGTGAAAGGCCACATATCCACGGCTCCATTCCTTCGCCGTCCCGCAGTTCTGGCAAACGAGACGCCTTGGTACGAAGGGGTCCTGGTCGTGCCCACCGGCCGTGTCTGGTGCTGTCCCGACGTGTGCGACCTTCTCGCATCCGGGGCAGCGCACGAGGACAGACGTGAGGAAGTCGTACTTCGTGCTGCGTGGGTCCCGGAACCGATGGTGTGTGGAAATCGGACTCATCGGACCAGTATGCGAGCCAAGCGTCGAGGGCTCCTACGAGTTAGATCTCAAGCTGACCGACAGGTCTCCTCTTCCCACGCAGTCGGCGGCACCGGCCATCGCCACATCGCCCGCCCGCCCGCCCGCCCGCATCGCACTCCACGAACGGATCCTCACACGCCCGCACGATCCGCCCAAAGTCGCCGGCGGCGTGCCAGTTACCCAACACGCCTGCCAGGACAAAAGGCTTTTTAAGTACCCGTTCCTGTGCCCGAGGGGCGGCGCAGGGGCTCGAGGGCTCGGGCGAGACTGCGCTTCAGGATGGCGGCAAGGGGGCGTTCGACGAAGCGGTGGACCAGCCAGGCGGCGGTGAGCATGCCACCTGTCATCACAGTGACCAGCGCCCAGGGCGAGAGGTCGTGGCGCAGCAGGCGGATTCCGGTCCAGCCGATGTGCTCGTGGAGGAGGTAGAGCGGGTACGTGGTGGCGCCGGCGACGGTGAGCCACTTTCCGCGGACCCAGGAGAGCTTGCCGAGTGCGAGCGCGAGCATCACCAGATAGCCGAGGGTCATAAGCGCGATGGCGGGCTTGGCGTCCATCGTCCGGCCGAGGCTGCCGGCCAGGCCGTCGTTGTAGAGGGTGACCTGGCGGACCGAGAAGAGCCACGAGATCGCGATGATGCCCCAGAGCAGCAGGGTCGGCTTGAAGCGGTACATCAGGTACATCGCCACACCGGCGATGAAGTACGGAGAGTACTCGGGCATGAGGACGTAGTTGGCCAGTGGCGCCCGCCCAGCGGTGACCAGCACCGAGGCGACGGTCCACAGCACACAGAAGAGGACCACCCGGCGGTAGGTGACGCCCTTCCACACCACCAGGGCGAACAGCAGGTAGAAGCGGATCTCGACCCAGAGGGTCCAGTACACGGCATCGACCGAGCTGACCTTGAACGCTTCCTGCAGCATGGTGAGGTTGAGGAGCACGTCCTTCGCGCCCAGCGGCTGGACAACCACCGGCCAGAGAGTGACCGCCGCCGTGGTGGCCAGGACAGCGAACCAATACGCGGGATAGAGCCGCACCACACGGGACGTGAAGAAGTCGCCCAGGCTGCGGCCCCAACTACTCATGCAGATCACGAAGCCGCTGATGATGAAGAAGAGCTCGACCCCGGTCCAGGTGTACGAGGCCGGCCAGGAGGCTGTGGGGAAGACCACATCGACCGGCTTAGCCCAGGCGTTCTCGGAAGCTGTGGCACCACCCCCGAACCCCACATAGTGGTGGAAGACCACCATGAGCGCGGCGATCAGGCGCAGCCCATCCAAGGCGGCCAGTCTCGGACGCTTCCGGGCGGCCAGCGCGGGCGCGGGCGCTGGAACAGCCTCAGGAGTCGGGCTGGGTATGAGAGGGGACAACATCTCGCAGATGCTACTAAGAACCTGCGCCGGGCGGCCGCGGCGCATGCGGTCTGGCCGATGGATGTCGTCGTGGACCACGAACGCGTGCCGAGGGCCCTTGTCGCGGAGCTGGTGGGAGGCGTCGACCAGCGCGGGGGCGCCGCCGATGATCGTTCCGACGGGGGAACTCCTATTTGGGCCTTCTGACTCTAACCCGACAAAGCGGGATGTCTCTGCCACGGCTGACAGGGAGGGCTCACCGCCGCCCGGCCCTGATGCGTATGAAGATCACCCGGCTATTGGGTCGAACCTACTGACGTTTTTGACGTTGAACCGCCAAACCCTGGTGGCCGAGGTCAGCGCAGACCATCGACTGAGGCGAGGTGCGGCGCCGGCTGCGCTTGGATGTGGACGATGTGGCGGGGTTTGGAGCGGGCGCTCGTTGCTGTGCCCACCTCTGTACCTGGCGTTGGCGTCGGTCGGTTACTGGATTCGGTAGATGCCGACTCGTTGGTTGTCGAACACCTTCTCTGCGAGTTCTCCCAGGTGTGGTGACTCGGTGCCCATCGCACGGAGGACCACGATGTAGCGGACCCGGTATTCGTCGTGCAGCCGGTGCAGGATGGCCGCGGTGGGTTGGTATACGGAGGCCTCGTTGATTTTAAAGAGGTCTTGGTCCCAGAACAGGCCGTCGTACGCGCTGGCGCCGTGGGTCAGTGCCACCATCCGGGGCGCATAGGCCCAGCCCTCGATCAGGACCGACCGCTCGGAGTAGGCGCTGAGCCACATTGAGCGGGTGTTCTCGGAACTCGGCCCGTGGGAGAGGTTCCATTCCCAGCTGTGGCTGTTGGTGACCAACACGTCCTTGGGGTTACTGTGCGCGCGGATCCAGCGCGCCGCATCGACTTGGGATGCGGGCAGTGTCCAGGAACCGTGCCACCAGTCCTTGCGGGATTGGAGAGCGTCGTGGAATACGCCCGGTGCGCCCGCCGCTAGGACCACGGTCATCAGCACGACGGAGCCCCGGCCGCGCAGTGCGGGTAGTACCCGGCCGGCGGCCCACCACAGGAGGGTGCAGACGAGCAGGACCGCGGCCAACGCCGCGCCCGCGAGAAGGAGGGGCAGCAGCAGGGCGTAGGTCTTGTGTGGGTCGCCGTCGGCGAACTCGCGTACGACGTAGGCCCTCCACCCGGCCGAGTAGCGGTAGATCACGTAGGTGAGCAGTGCGATGAAGGCCACGGTGCCCACGGCGAGCGCCGCCTTGGCCCGGCGGGGCAGCGCGGCGCGGTCGAAGGCCTCGCAGAAGCCCCAGGCCGAGAGGACCGCTCCGAACGGCAGGGAGGCCATGGTGAAGTAGCTGGCGTTGTATCCGTGAACCAGCAAGTACGCGCAAGGTCCCGCCACGGTGGCACCCAGCAGGAACCACTGGAGGGGGTCGAGCTTGAACCGTCTGCGCCAGATCAGCGGGATCATGCCGACCAGCTTGATCTGGTGGTGAAGTACGAACGCGAACACCGCCGCCCCGGCCACCAGGGCCTGGACCAGCTCGGGTCGCTTGTTCTGCTGGTCGGACCAGAAGGGGGCGAGGTTGCCCAGCGGTATCACCCGCAGGCCGTAGGTCTCGAACTTGAAGATCACCGCCGTCGCGAAGAGCTGGGCGAGGCCGAGGATCGTACCGAGTCCGACCACCGTCCACGGGACGCGGCGGGTGGTGATGAGCAGGACGAGTCCGGCGAGGGCCAGTCCGGCGATGGTGACCGGCAGCGTGCTGGCTTTGGCCGCGCTGGAGGCCAGCGCGAACGCGGCGGCCAGGACGAAGAGTCCGCGGCCGAGCGGAGGAACAGCGTCGGGCGTGCTCTCGGCTCCCCGGCCGCGTCGGAGCAATGCCTCACCGATGACGCCCATCAGCGCGATCAGGAGAGGCTGGCTGTAGGTGTAGGACTGGCTCGACCAGTACATCAGCCGGACGGACGCGGCGCCGAGGGTCCAGGTGTCCACGTTGTTCGGGTAGACGCCCGAGAACTCGGTGACGACGAAGAGCAGGACGGCGGCCAGCGGCCCGGCCCAGGCACGGCCGGTGAGCCGTCGGGCCACCACGGCGGTGAGCACCACGGCGAGCGCGGTGAGTGCGGGGACCATGAGCCGGGTCTGGACTACGGGCAGGTCGATGTGGCCGACCATGGAGGTCATGGCCATGTGGGCGAAGGAGAACCAGTGGTAATGGAGCGGTTCGCCGGCTGCCTGGGGGAAGGTCAGGGGGGCGTTGCTCTTCGCATTCGCGGCGAGCGACAGCATGTACGGCAGATCGCCGAAGATCCGCGAGGTCTCCGTGTCGGACAGGGCCGGGTACTTCGACAGGAAGTCCTGGTAGAAGTACGCACCGGTGAACATGACCAGCCCGGAGACCGACCAGGACCAGCCGGGGGACGTGGGGGCGTAGCCACGAGGACGCCAGTGCTTGCGCAAGCCCGGAACCGCGAGGAAGAGGATCACCACGAGGAGCGGCCAGGCGGTGGCGAGCGACTGGACTCCGAGCGAGACCAGGACGTACCAGGCGGCCAGTTCCAGGGCGAGCCCGGTGGCTACACCGAACGCGAGGTCCTCGACCAGGGTGTGCGGGTGGCGGCGCAGTGCCCGGAACACCAGGGTGCCCGGGAGCATGACGCCCCAGAGCGCGTAGCCCGTGTACCTGGCTATGTCACTCACGGAGGTATCGGCCAGCAACAGCAGCCCCACGAGCACCAGGTAGGCGGCGATGCCCGGCAGGAACGGCCGGAACCCGTGCCCGAGGGCCCTTCCGGCTTGGGCCCGGTCGGCGTGGGCGGCCTCCCGCTCAGAGGCGGCGATCGTGGTGGTAGCCATGCTGTTGTCTCTCCTCGCCCGTCGCGCCTGGGCCGTCTCGGGATCAGGCCGCGTACGCAGAGGTCTTGGAGCCTGCCGCGGGGGTCTCGGCTCCCTCGGTGCCGTCCTGCGCCGCGGAGTCGTAGCCGATGAAGTAGGCCGGCCTGGCCTGGACGGCGGAGTAGATCCGCCCGATGTACTCACCCAGCAGGCCCACGCAGATCAGCTGGACACCGCCGATGAAGAGCATGCCGATGAACAGCGAGGACCAGCCGGGCACGGTCGAGCCGAACGTGTGCTGCAGAGCCGTGTAGACCGCCAGGAAGAAGCAAACCAGGAAGCTCAGCAGGCCGAGCCAGGTCGCGAGACGCAGCGGGGCCGCGGAGAAGTTCGTGATGCTGTCGAGGGCGAGGCGCACCATCCTGGACAGCGGGTAGTGCGTGCTGCCGGCGACCCGCTCCTCGCGGACGTAGACGACCTCGCCGCTGCGGAAGCCGAGCCACGGCACGAGGAGCCTGTAGACCGGCTGGTGCTCAGGCAGGGACTTCAGCGCGTCGACGGCTGCCCGGCTCAGGAGACGGAAGTCGCCGGCCTGGTTCGGCATGTCCTTGCCGACGAGTTTACGCATCAGCCAGTAATAAGCTCCGGCCGTGCGCCGCTTGAAGAACGTGTCGGTACCGCGGTCTCCGCGCACCCCGTAGACGATGTCCAGGTCCTGCTCGCGGGCCAGCGTGAACATCTCCGCGATCTTCTCCGGTGGATCCTGCAGATCCGCGTCGATGCTGACGACATACGCGCCGTAGGCCCGGTGAATGCCCGCCGTCAGCGCGGCCTGGTGCCCGCAGTTGCGGGAGAAGCGAACGATGCGCAGCTCGGGCCAGTCCTGGCGGATCTTCTGCAGGATGAACGGGGTGGCATCGGTGCTGCCGTCGTCTATGCCGACGACCTCGTAGTCCACGCCCAGCCCGTCCAAGATCGGACGCAGCCGGGCCACGGTCAGCGGCAACGCCTCTTGCTCGTTGTATATCGGGATGACGACCGACAGCGTGGGATGCGGAGGTCCGGACTCGTTGCGCGTCGAGACTGTTGCGTCGTGCATGACTGGCCGTCTGTCCCCAATACCAATAAGAGCGTCGAAAAAGGCTCGGAGCGAACCGACGGCCCATCCAGATGTGAATCAGGCGAATGCCTGGATACGATTCCCATGATCATATCAGCTGCTTAGCGTGCGGCCCGTGGGGTGACACAGGTCCCTTTACGCCGCGACAAAGTACTCACGGGTACCGCTGTCACGCAGTCAGACCTGGGATTGCCGGGCGCTCACCGTGTCGGGATCGGTTGCGAGGCTGCTGTCGGACGGCGGGTGCTGTTGGCGAGCCCACGACCCCGGGGGCGTGGTGGGGCCTGGCTGGTCGGCTGGTTTTGTCTGCGTTGGTGTCGGGCCGGGTTTCCAGACGTCCTTGAGTCGCATCGCGGGGCGTTCGACGCAGTGCCAGGACAGCACGGCAAGCACAGTGGTCAGTGCGAGGCACGCGGCGAGGTAGGGGATCAGGCCCCAGCGGGCGAAACCGTAGACGAGGAGTACTTGCTGGCAGACGAAGCCGTAGATGTAGATGCCGTACGAGTAGTCGTGGCGTGCACCGATCCGGCGAAAGGGCGCTGGGAGGCGTACCGCGAGCCATACCAGGAGGTAGGCGAAAGCGGGCAGGCCTACGACGAAGAGGTATCCGTAGCGTGCGCCGGCGAGCAGGACCAGCAGTGACATGATCCCGAGGGCGTCGCTGACGGCGATGCGTTCTTTGTACATCTCGATGACGGCGCCCAGGGCGAACGCGAATCCGAGGTAGATGATCCACCCCGGGTTGAGCGATCCGAACAGCGGGATGAAGAAGTACTGGGGATAGGAGCTGTCCTGCGGGCCCGCCCAGAACCGGCCGGATCCCGCCTGGCGGATGACGAGCCATCCCAGAACGAGGGCGCCCACCAAGACGACCCGGCGAGCCCGGGTAAGGACCCCGGTCACGGCCAGCACGGCGATACCTAAGTAGCAGAAGACCTCGCTGTACAGCGACCACAGCGCCCCGTTGATGCCGCCGTCGTGTGCGAGGCCGGCCTGGACCGCGTCTGCCATGGCATCCGATACGTCCAGCTGGTGAAGCGCGACTCGCCAGTTCGACCGCAGGTACTCGAGCGGGCCGTGCGAATGGCCCAGGAAGCCGTCCAGTGTTCCGTGTACCCGCCAGTACACGAGCGGGGCCGCTAGGAACGCGGTGAGGAACAGACACACCCACAGGCCCGGCAGTAGGCGCAGTGCCCGGTGCCAGAGGAACCGGCCGAGTGGGAGGCGGGCACCGCTGCGGGTGACGAGGATCCCTGAGAGGATGAAGAATCCGTAGACCGCCCATTTACCCAGGTCGGTCTGGCCGTGGGTGAAGGAGTGGCCGAACTCCGCCCGGTCGAAGCCCAGGATGCGTGCGTGAGCGACGAGCACCGCTATGGAAAGACATGGACGGAGCAGGCCCATGCTGTTGTTCCGGCCTGTCAGGAGATCGGCAACGCTGCCGTGGGACCATCTCACCCGAGTTCCTTCGCCGTGGGGGAGTTGCGGCGGAGGGAGGTGAGGCCGTCGGTGAGGCCGCGCTTGAGGATCGCGGCGGCGGGGCGCTCGACGAGGCGGTGGACCAGCCAGGAGACGATGAGCATGCCGAGCGTGATCACGGCGACCAGGGTCCATGGCGACAGGTGGTTGCGGAGCAGCCGGATGCCGGTCCAGCCGATGTCCTCGTGGAGCAGGTAGAGCGGGTAGGTGATGGCGCCGGCCACGGTGAGCCACTTGCCCCGTACCCAGGACAGCCCGCCGAGGGCGAGAACGATCATCACCAGGTAGCCCAGCGTCATCAGCACGATCGCCGGCTTGGCGTCCATCGTCCGGCCGAGGTAGACGGCCAGACCTTCGTTGTAGAGGCTGACCTGGCGAACCGAGAACAGCCACGAGATCGCGACGATGCCCCACAGCAGCATGGTCGGCCGGAAGCGGTGCATCAGGTACATCGCGATGCCGGCGATGAAGTAGGGCGAGAACTCGGGTATCAGGATGTACCGGGCCATCTTGGGCGCGTGTACGGAGAGGGACAGCACCGAGGCGACGGTCCACAGCGCACAGAAGAGGACCACCCGGCGGTAGGTGACGCCCTTCCACACCACCAGGGCGAACAGCAGGTAGAAGCGCAATTCCGCGAACAGGGTCCAGTAGACGGCGTCCACCGAACCGACGCCGAAGGGCTCCTGCAGCATGGTGGCGTTGACGAGCACGCCCTGCAGGCTCAGGCGCTGCGCGACCATCGGCCAGAGCGTGACCACGACCGTGGTCGCCAGGATGGCGAACCAGTACGCGGGGTAGAGCCGGACCACCCGGGAGGTGAAGAACTCACCCAGGCTGCGCCCCCAGCTGCTCATGCAGATGACGAAGCCGCTGATGATGAAGAAGAACTCGACCCCGGTCCAGGTGTAGGAAGCCAGCCACGAGGCGGTGGGGAAGACCACGTCCACCGGCTTGGTCCAAGCGTTCTTGGCGGCCTCGGCGCTGCCGCCAAATCCCACATAGTGATGGAAAACCACCATAAGAGCCGCAATAAGTCGCAGCCCGTCCAAAGCGGCAAGTCTCGGACGTTTTGCGGCGGTTGAGGCCGGTGCCGCAACATCCGCGCGATATGGGTTGGGTATCAGGTGGTCAACCATCCGGCAGATTTTACGGACGCGGAATCAACCCTCGTGCAGCGGGGAGTGGGACGGGCCAGGAGAGGGGGTGTGTAGGCGCCGGCGGATAACCTACTTTCATGACGGTTCGACGCATTATGGGCACTGCATCTACGGGGAGTACGGGCCCACGCCGCCCTGTGATCGAGAGCACTTCGAGTTCCTTTTCGTCGAGCAGCTCACCTTCGCCGACGCGGACACGGTCATCGGCATGCTGCGCGAACTGTGCCCGAACCTGGTGGACGGGCTGCTTCCGGTCTGGATACGCAACGCGTCCCGCACCATCCAGCACGAGGACTCCGAGTGGGCGGACTTCCGTGCGCAGCGTCGCGCCAGCCTCAACACTCCAGAGATCGCTGAAGAGCGAGAGCTCTACCTCATGGACTTGTTCCAGAAGGGCGGCCACCTTCCCGAGCTCGTGCGGCTATGTCTCTTCGCCCTCGCAGACCACCTCGGCACCGGAACCCAGACGCCCTGCAGCACCCGCTGAAGGCATCAAGGCCCGCTATGGCGCCTGCTCCGGAAGAGACGCAGGAGGCCGTCGGTCTTGTGGGCGCATCCGTGGAGGCGAGGCGCTCATGGGGTAGCTCAGTGCGGGTCTGAATGCCAGGGACATGGACCCGACCGGGGCCGCGCCCTGCACCAGGTCGGGGTTCACGCGGCCCCGCACCCCGAGATGTTGTCCATGGTCAAGGACGTCGGCCCTCCCCGGTCGGCGGAGCCGAGCGGGGAGGGCCAGGGACGGCCCGGTGTTAGAGGGTGCCGGTGATGGTGATGTTGCCGGGGTTGCCCTTGATGCCGGTGACGGGTACCGGTGTGGTGGGGGCCCAGGTGCGGTCGGCGTGGCGGATGGTGTGCAGGGGCTGGTTGGCGGTGGTGACGACGGCGACCTGCAGTTCGCCGTTGACGTGGGTGGTGCTGACGGACCTGGTGGTGATGGTGCCCAGGACGCCGCTCAGGCTGGTGAAGGGGTCCCAGCTGCCGCTGGCCTTGCGCATGGCGTGGTACTGGTTGGCGCCGCTGTCGGTGGAGGTGACGATGTGGGCGTCATCCCCGACGCCGGCCATGGCGATGTAGTTGATGGGGCCGGTGGCGCCGGCGGCCTGCGCGACGTTGCCCCACGTGCCCCAGTTGCCGGTGGTGTTGCGGATGGTGTGGTAGGCCTTGCCGCCGCTGACGGCCGCGACCTGGAGCTGGCCGGCCGCGCTGGCGGTGGCGATCGAGGTCACGGTGCCGATCGGTCCGGCGACGGCGGCAACCTCACCGAAGGTGGTCCAGTTGCCGTCGGCCTTGCGCAGGGCAGGGCACGCAGGCGGTAAGCATGCGGGCGACTTCCCTGGCATGAGCACGAAAGACCTTGCGCGCCTCGCGGAAGAGGTCATGACAAGCCCGGCAAAGACGAAGGATCTTAGCGGTAATCGTAAGGCGTACCTTGGGCCGGACGGTAAAACGGTCGTAATTCACAATCCCATGGATCCTGACGCTGGGACAATATTTAAGCCGACTAACCTTGATTCCTACTGGGATGGGCTCACCTGATGTCTAATAACTTTCTGGCGCCGAGCGTGATTCTTGAATCGGCGGAGATTGCACTACTGCGGCGATCCTTGCTTGAATGGAGCGGACCGGCTAGGTGTAGTGACGAGATGGCGTTCGGTATGGGGTTTCGCAATGCACGCGACCTCGTAAGCGAAACTGAGAGGTTGGGAAAATCGCTCAGCGAGGATGCAAGTTTGGCGCCAGCGGACTGGGCGCGCATGCTGCTGGCATCCGAGATTGTATTCGTGAGTGATTTGGTGGGCTCGGGTACTGAGTGGTCTACCACCACAGGACGTGATGACGCGTCGACAATCAGATTGCTGCGGTCAATCCAGCGGAAACTCGCAAAGATTATTGGTCCCTACTATGGGATTCGCCCGAGTTTCTGACACGGATTTTCTGTGCGGTTCATCCGGCCGGGATGAACCGGCCACGGCCTGGGTTCGCCCACGCGCGGGTGAACCCAGGCCTGTCTCGCGCCGGGCTGGGCTGATGATGTGTCGCTGAGGGGGAGGGTTGTTGGTGTCTCGGGTGCCTGGTGAGCTGGGGTGTTGCAGGTCGTGTGAGAACGGGTTGCGTGGGGCTGGGGGTGGGTTGACCTGGGGTTGTTGCGGGTTGGTTGAGAAGCACGCTGGTGTTAGGTAGCGCTTCGGTCTAAA
>NZ_JAGGOT010000021.1:284-31336 GCF_018614195.1 Streptomyces sp. ISL-43 | reverse complement strand
ACCAGCACCGTGCCGTGGTCGGCAAGGTCAAGACGGTCAGCGTCAAGCGCGAGGGCCGTAAGTGGTTCGTCGTGCTGACCGCCGAGCAGGAGCAGCCCGAGCCCCTGCCCGCGACCGGGTCCGTGGTCGGCATCGACCTGGGAATCGCGAACTTCCTCGCCGACTCGAACGGGACTTTCGTCCCCAACCCGCGCCACGGCCCCGCCAACGCGAACCGGCTCGCTGCCGCACAGCAGGCCCTGAGCAAGTTCCCCCGCGTCCGCCGCGACAAGCGCACCGCGAACCACCGCCGGGCCGTCGAGAAGGTCGCCAAGCTGCACGGCAAGGTCCGGCGTCAGCGTCTCGACCACGCGCACAAGACCGCGCTCGACCTGGTCCGCGAACACGACTTCATCGCGCATGAAGACCTCAAGATCCGCAACATGGTCAAGACCGTCGCGCCGAAGCCCGACCCCGAGCAGCCGGGCAGTTTCCTGCCCAACGGGGCCACCGCCAAGACCGGCCTGAACCGCTCGATCTCTGATGCCGGATGGGGGGTGTTCCTCGCGATCCTGAACGCAAAGGCTGAGAGTGCCGGGCGGGAAGTGATCGCCGTGGACCCCCGCAACACCTCCCGGCGGTGCCCCGAATGCGGGCACACCGCCAAGGAGAACCGGCCCACACAGGACAAGTTCCACTGCGTTGCCTGCGGCCACCTGGCGCACGCGGACACGGTGGGCGCTGTCAACGTTCTACGGGCCGGGCTGGTCCGTCGCGAGCCTCAACCGGCATAGCGAGAAGCCCCTTCTTTAGGAGGGGGAGGAGTCACGTACTTGGCGATCTCGTTGCACCAGCCCGGCAGCGACGCGCTGCCCAGCATGTCGTCGTTGCCGAAGCGCATCAGCAGCGCGGCGGCGGGCAGCACGGCGATCGGCAGCATCAGGCTGCGGCCGAGGCGCTGCATGACCGCCATCACGGTCGAGCTCTTCTTGGCAGACGTGGCCGTCTGCTCGGCTGTACTCACGTTGCTTCCTCCAGAGGAAACGGGGTGTGTTGCCAAGGCGGGCAGCGCTTGTGTGGGCTGGGCAACAGCGTTGGAAAATGCGCTATTTGCAGCGCGATGTTCCAGTTGTAACACGGTTAAAACCGCATAAACCCACAGTCTGACGGACTGTGGACCTATGGCCTGGAGGGTGGGGGCGAAGGCCCCTTGGAACGGGTGTCTTCCGGCGTTGTCACAGGGGCCGGGTACCTTTCCGGCGTGACGGAACTGAAGATCATCGGTGGGGATGCGACGAGTCCGCAGGCCAAGGGGCCGAAGATCATCGCGCATGTCTGCAACGACCTCGGAGGCTGGGGAAAGGGGTTCGTCCTCGCGCTCTCGAAGCGCTGGACCGAGCCGGAGGCCGAGTACCGGGCCTGGCACCGGGGCCGCAGCGGGAACGGCTTCGGCCTCGGGGCAGTGCAGCTCGTCCGGGTCGGCCCGGACACCTGGGTCGCGAACATGGTGGGTCAGCGCGGCATGCGCACCGGAAGCGGCGGCCCGCCCGTCCGCTACGAGGCGATCGAGCGCTGCCTCGCCACGCTGGCAGGCCACGCCGCCGAACTGGGGGCCTCCGTCCACATGCCCCGCATCGGCTGCGGCCTCGCCGGCGGCAAGTGGTCACGCGTCGAGCCGCTGGTCCTGGAGCAGCTGTGCGCGAAGGGCGTGCCCGTCACGGTGTACGACTTCGACTGAAGCGGGCTGTCAGCGCTCGATGATGACCAGCGGGATCTCCCGGGGCGCGGCCGCCGCCTGGTGGTCCTCGTAGGCGGGCCACAGGGCCGTCATGACCTCCCAGTACATCTCCCGCTCCTCCGCGGTCGCCGTCCGCGCGCGGGCCTGCGCGGTCAGGGCGCCGACCTGGACGCGGACCTCGGGGCGCACGGTGAGGTTCCGGTACCAGGAGGGGATGCCCCCGGGGCCGTCCGCGGCGGTCGCCAGGACGATGTGGCGGGCGCCGTCCCTCCCGTAGATCAGCGGGGTGCGCACGGCCCGGCCGGAGATCCGGTCGACCGTGGTCAGCAGCAGCGTCGGGACACCGCGCCAGAGGTGGCCGTCGGCGCCGGAGGTGTCGACGTAGGCGCGTACGTGCGCCAGGGGCAGGCCGGGCGGTGGGTCGGCCGGGTGGTCCCAGTCGACGGCGGCGGGGGTGTCGGTCGTCTGCATCGTGCGTCGTCCTTCGGATCGGCCCCCTGTGCGGCTAACGAGCATCCACCGATTCTGGATGCGGCCGGTCCGCGCCGCACGCCGGTCGGGACGGGGGGCCGCTCGGCCGCCGCTCCCCGTCCCGCCCTTCCACCATCCCCGGACCTCCGTCCGGGGGACCCCGGCCGGGGTCCCGGCCCCGCACTGCGTTCCGGCTACGGAAGGTAGCGTTCGAGGGCCTTCGCGCCTTCCTTCTCGATCAGCTTGCGCGCCCTTTCGAGCCGCTCCGGAGTCGGCTCCTGGCCGCGCGCCATCACGAGGTCCTCAGGGTCGTACGGGCGTTCCGAACCGGTGTAGAGATGGGCCGGACGCTGGGGCTGCTGGGGCTGCTGGTCCGATTCACTGGCCATCGCGTACCTCCTGTGGGTTCCCCCTGGCCCCATACTCCGCGCCTCAGGGGTTGATCGCCAGCAGTGCGGTCAGCGCGACGATCCCGCCGCAGATGCCGAGGTTGACGATCTTGTGCTCCCAGAACACCGCCACGAACTCGCGGATGGTCGCGCTCGGCCAGAAGTACTTCGCCGTCGGCGAGCCCAGGACCTGCCCGTTCACCCCGGCCTTGCGGGCCGTCATCGCGGCGCGGAAGGCGTGGAAGTTGTTGGTGACCACCACGCAGCGGTACGAGGGGTCCCCGGCCAGCATGATCTCGCGGCTGAATTCGAGGTTCTGCTCGGTCGTGCGGGAGCGGTCCTCCACCCGCAGGTGCTCCCGGGGCACGCCCTGCGCGATCAGCCAGTCGGCCATCGCCCGCGCTTCCGCGAGCTTCTCGTCCGTCCCCTTGCCGCCCGAGGTGAGCAGCAGCGGCGCCCGGCCGCCCCGCGCGATCTGGGCGTCGTGGATCTCCTGCCCCTTGCGCAGCCGCGAGGCCAGCAGCGGCGGGACCCGCTCGCCGCCGATGAGGCCGGAGCCGAGCATCACCACGTAGTCGACGTCCCCGCGCACCTTGATCCGGCCGTAGAGGAAGGCGTAGGCGAGGAAGCAGAGGAAGAGGAAGGAGACGTACCCGGCGAGGAGGACCACGCCCGCGACCACGGCGTCGAGCAGGCCGGAGCCCTGGCTGCCCAGGGTCAGGACGAAGGCGATCAGGGCGAAGATCCCCACCCCCGCCATGAAGGAGAGCAGGTTGGCCGGCCGGCGCCCCTCCTTGCGGACCATCGTCAGGCCGTTGCCGATCAGGAAGACGCCGAGCGCGAGCGTGCCGAGGGCGGGGACGAGGAGGACCGTCGCGACGATGGCCGCGCCGAGGCCGTGGGGCAGGTCCGGGACCAGGGTGAGCAGGCCGAGCGACAGGAACATGACGGTGAGGCCCAGGTAGACCGCGTTGCGGAAGCGCCGGCGGTCCTCCCGGACGCTCACGCCGAAGAGGACGAGAAAGAAGGCGGCAGGGACAAAGGCGACCATGTCGCCATCGTAGGCGGCACGCCTCGAACGGCTGGTCGGTTTTCCGCCGGGTCCGGCACGATCCGCGAGCGGGGCCGGCGATGCGTCGACGACAGGACTCAGCGGCCCCGGTGCGGCGTGCGGCGCACGGACCGCCCGGCCAGGACGTCGGTCCTGCGCCCGTCCCGCATCACGAACCGCCCGTCGATCAGGACGTGCGGGATCCCGGTCGGCAGCGCGCGCGGACGCTCGTACGTCGACCCGGCCGCGACCGTCCGCGGATCGAAGAGGACGAGGTCCGCGCGGTGGCCCACCGTGACGGTCCCCCGGTCGGGCAGGCGCAGCCGGGCCGCCGGGCGGCCCGACAGGTGGGCGACGCACTCCTCCAGGGACAGGACGCCCAGCTCGCGCACGTAGTGCCCGAGGTAGTGCGGGAAGGTGCCGTAGGCCCGGGGGTGCGGTTTCGCGCCCTGCAGGATGCCGTCCGAGCCGCCCGTGTGGACCGGGTGGCGCATGATCGCCCGTACGTTCTCCTCGTGCCCGACGTGCTGCAGGATGCTCGGGCCGAGCCGGTCGCCCAGCAGCAGCCGCCGGGCGGTGTCCCAGTCGCGGACGCGCGTGCCGACGTGCGACCCGTAGGCCGGATCGGTGGTCCCGGCGATCTCGATCGTGGACCAGTCGACGGGCACGCCGTGGCAGCCGTCGGCGCCCTCCACCTCCAGCGCGTACCGGATCCGCTCGGCCGCGGCGTCGTCGCGCAGACGCGCGAGGACCGCCTCGGGACCGCCCTCGTTGGCCCAGCTGGGCAGCAGGGCGACCAGGGTGGTGCAGCCGGGGGTGTACGGGTAGCTGTCGAGGCTGATGTCGGCGCCGTCGGCCAGGGCCCGGTCGAGGAGGGCGAGCAGCTCGGGGGCGCGGCCCCGGTTCTCGCCGAAGTTCATCGTGGCGTGCGCCAGGTGCAGGGCGCAGCCGGCCTCGCGGGTCAGCTCGACCATCTCGGCGTAGGCGGCGAGCGCGCCGCGGCCGTAGGAGCGGTGGTGCGGGCAGTAGTAGCCGCCGTACGCCGCCACCACGCGGCACAGCTCGGTCAGCTCGGCGCCCGACGCGTACATGCCCGGGGTGTAGGTGAGGCCGGAGGACATGCCTACGGCGCCCTGCGCGAGGCCCTCGGCGACCAGGGCGCGCATCCGTTCCAGCTCGGCGGGGGTCGCGGGACGGTCGCCCCAGCCGACCGCGCAGGCGCGGACGGTGCCCTGGGGGACGAGGTAGGCGGCGTTGACGGCGATGCCCTGCGCGTCGAGGCGGTCGAGGTAGCCGCCCACGTCCCGCCAGGTGAAGTCGATGTCATCGCCCGTGCCGTTCCAGCCGGCGATGGCGGCCCGCACCTCGGTCAGGGTCCGGTCGTCGGCGGGCGCGTAGGACAAGCCGTCCTGGCCGAGGACTTCGAGGGTCACGCCCTGGGCGGCCTTCGCGCTGTGGTCCGGGTCGCGGAGCAGGGCGAGGTCGCTGTGGGCGTGCATGTCGACGAAGCCGGGCGCGAGGACCAGGCCGTCGGCGTCGAGGGTCTGCCGCCCGCCGCCGAGCCTGCCGATCTCGGCGATGCGGCCCTCGTGGATCCCGACGTCGGCAGTGTAGGAGGGCCCGCCCGTGCCGTCGACGACGCGGGCCCCGCGGATGACCAGGTCCATGTTTTCGGATCGATGCCTTAGAAGAACGTCCGGACGTAGTCGCCGACCGTGCCGTCGGCCTCCACGACCGGGATGAGCGGCCACTTCTCGAAGATCGTGCAGGGGTGGGACATGCCGAGCGCCACCCAGTCGCCGACGTTCAGGTCGTCGGCGGAGTCCGTCTCCAGCCAGGTGTGCTGGTCGGAGAGCTTGACGACGCGGACGCCCGGGGCCGGGCGCTCGGCCCCGCCGGCGCCGTCGAGGGGGTTGCGCACGAGCTCGACCTCGGGGAGCCCGAGGTCGTAGGCGATGTCGCGCTTGCCGGCGTTGACGAACGCCTGGGTGGGGGAGGGCCGGGAGACCACCTGCGCCCAGAGCCGGAAGGCGGGGCGCAGGCCGCCCTCCTCGGGGATCCGGTTGAAGGGGGTCAGGCGGGTGTACCAGCCGTGGTCGTGGGAGACGTACGCGCCCGAGCGCAACAGCTTGAGCGTGGGCCGGGACAGCTCCGGGAGCTCGGCGAACACGTCGGCGACCGCGTCGAACCAGGCGGAGCCGCCGGCACTGACGACGATCTCCCCCGCATCGGCGAACCGCCCCGCCTTGTCGAACTCGACGGCCAGCGAGGTGAGCCGCCGCAGGTACGCGTGCACGGACTCCGGTTCGGCGCCGGGCACTTCGGCCTCGTAGCCGGCGACGCCGACGAGGCGCAGCGTGTCGACCCGCGCCACGGCGTCGGCGACGGCCCGGCAGTCGTCGTCACTGCGGGCCCCCGTGCGGGCGCCCTCGCCGGCGCCGAGCTCGACGACCACCTCGACGCGCTGGGGCCGGCCCTGGAGGGCCCGGTCCATGAGTTCGACCCCGCGCACGGAGTCCACGTAGCAGACGAACCGGAAGCCGGGGTCGGCGGCGAGCTCCGCGGCGACCCAGCGCAGGGCGGCGGCGTCGACCAGCTCGTTGGCGAGGAAGATGCGCTGGATGCCGAAGGCGCGGTAGACGCGCGCCTGGTGGGGTACGGCGGCGGTGATGCCCCACGCGCCGTGGGCGAGCTGACGGTGGAACAGCTGGGGTGCCATGCAGGTCTTGCCGTGCGGGGCGAAGGCGAGCCCGTGGCGCTCGGCGTACGTGCCGAGTGCGGCGAGGTTGTGGTTCAGCGCGTCGGCGTCGAGGGTGAGCACGGGCGTGGTGAACCCGCCGGTGTACAGGTTCCGCTGCTGGGCGGCGAGCTGACCGACGGTGAGGCCCGCGTGCTCGGCGTCCGGGGGGAGTCCCTTGAACCGGTGGTCGACCGGTTCCTGGGCGAGGGCCTGGACGGGGTCGCTGGGCATGTACGTGCCTCCGGGGCGTCGCGGTTGTTGCGGGGAGCGCAATGGTCGTTGCATGTGCCGCTGCATGCTGTCTAACATCCCGCATGACGGCGGGTCAACGGGGCCCACGGCACCCGCAGGACGGCACACGGAGGTACGCGGCGTGAGCCAGTCGGTGGAGCGGGCGCTCCGGATCCTGCCTGCCCTGGCCAAGGGCCCGGCCGGGCTCGGTGATGTCGCCGAGGTGCTCGGCGTGCACAAGAGCACCGCGCTGCGGCTGCTGCGGACCCTGCACGAGCACGGCTTCGTCTACCGGCAGGGCGACGGGCGCTACCGGCTCGGAGCCGCCCTCTTCGCGCTGGCCGCCGAGTCCATCGAGAACCTCGACGTGCGGGACATCGCGCATCCGCACCTCGTCGAACTCAACCGGATCACCGGGCACACCGTCCACCTCGCGCTCCACCAGGACGACGAGGTCGTCTACATCGACAAGGTCGACAGCCGCTATCCGGTGCGGATGTACTCGCGCATCGGCCGGCCCGTGCCCCTGACCGTCGCCGCGGTGGCCAAGCTGCTGATCGCCGACCTGCCGCAGGAGGAGCGCCGAGCCCTCGCGCTGCGCATCGACTACCCGGCGTACACCCCCCGCTCCACCCCTGACGCGGCCGCGTACCTCCGCGAGCTGGACCTCGTACGCGCGCAGGGGTGGGCCACCGACCTCGGCGGGCACGAGGAGGCGCTGAACTGCCTCGCCGCCCCCATCCGCGGCCCCGGAGGACGCGTGGTCGCCGCGATGTCCGTCTCCGCCCCCGGGGTGGTCCTCTCCGCCGAAGGGCTGCTCGAACTGCTCCCGCTCGTCCGGCAGACCGCCGACGCCATCGGCCGCGAGTACTCAGGCTCGGGCCCCGAACAGGAAGACCGGCCATGACCGACAGGACCGCCATCACCCCCGACACCCACACCGCGCCGCCCGCGAAGTTCTCGCACGGCGTGCGCAAGGGCAACATCCTCCAGGTCGCCGGCCAGGTCGGCTTCCTGCCGCACGTGGACGGGCAGCCGCCCACCCCCGCCGGGCCGACGCTGCGCGAGCAGACGCTCCAGACCCTGGAGAACGTCCGCTCCGTCCTGGAGGCCGGCGGCGCGAGCTGGGACGACGCGATGATGATCCGCGTCTACCTCACCGACACCGGCCACTTCGACGAGATGAACGACATCTACAACGCCTACTTCGAGGAGCAGGGCCTCAAAGAGGCCCCGGCGGCCCGTACCACCGTGTACGTCGGCCTCCCGGGCGGGCTGCTGATCGAGATCGACGCCCTCGCGGTGCTCGGATAGCAGCGCAACGGCGGCGCCCGACTCCGGGCGCCGCCACGGGGTTCCGGCGCGTCGGGCGAGCCGGACATTGGGTACCCTCGCGGTTGACTTCGGGGCGTCGGCGGGAGCTGGATCGCCGCTAGCAGGGGGATGGTTCCTTATGGGCAGTGCACCTTCGGCCGACTTCTTCCAACCGCTCAAGGCGGACGACCCGGCCGTCGTGGGCGGCTACCGGCTGGCGGCGGTGCTGGGCGCGGGCGGCATGGGCAAGGTGTACCTCTCCTACACGCCGGGCGGCCGGCCCATCGCCATCAAGGTGATCCGGGCCGAGTTCGGCGAGGACCCCGAGTTCCGGCGGCGCTTCCAGCAGGAGGTACGGTCCGCGCAGCGGGTCCAGGGCCTCTACACGGCGCCGGTCATCGACTCGGACACCGAGGGCTCCCAGCCCTGGCTGGCCACCGCCTACGTGCCGGGCCCCTCGCTCGCGCACGCCGTGGCCCGGCACGGTGGACTGCCGTCGAGCAGCGTGCTGTTGCTGACCGTCGGGGTCGCCGAGGCCCTCCACGTCATCCATGGCGCGGGCATCGTCCACCGCGACCTGAAGCCCGCCAACGTCCTGCTCGCCTCCGACGGCCCGCGCGTCATCGACTTCGGCATCGCCCGGGCGGCCGACAGCACCGCCCTGACCAGCACCGGCGTCAGCGTCGGCACCCCGGCGTTCATGGCGCCCGAACAGGCGTCGGCGGGTACGGTCACCCCGGCCACCGACGTCTTCGCCCTCGGCCTGATCGCGGCCTTCGCCGCGACCGGGGCGTCCGTCTACGGCGACGGGCCCTCGCACGCGGTGCTCTACCGGATCGTGCACGAGGCCCCCGACCTCAGCGGCCTGAGCCCGCAGCTGCGGCCCGTGGTGACCCGCTGCCTCAGCCGCGACCCGGCCGACCGCCCGACCCTGAGCGAGATCATCGAGCTGTGCAACGAAGCCTCGGCCGTCCCGCTGCGCCAGGGCGAGGACTGGCTGCCGCGGGAGGTGGCCGGCTCCATCACCGAGCGGCTCCGACTGCCCGCCCCGGCGCCCACCCCGCCGCCGCAGCCGCCGACCGCGGCGCCGACCGAACGCTCCCCGCAGCCTCCGGCTCCGAGTGCGCCTCCGGCAGCCGCCGCCGCGCCCGCGTACACACCGACCGGCGTGGCCGCCGCGCCGACCCAGGCCGCTCCGGCCCAGCCCGCGCCGGGGACGGTGCCGCCCGGGTACCGGACGCCGCCCCCGCACGTGCAGTCCCCGCATGCGCAGTCCCCGTACCCGCAGCCGCAGTACCCGCAGCCCTCGTACCCGCAGCCGCAGCCGCAGCCGCAGCCGCAGTACCCGCAGCCCCAGTACACGCCCGGCTACAGCACGCCGCCGCCCTTCCACACCCAGGGATTCGCGCCGCCCGCGCCGCCCCGCCCCAAGCGGACGGGGCTGATCGTCGCCGGAGCCGTCGTGGCCGCGGTCATCGGGCTCGCGGTCATCGGGTCCCTGTTGCCGGACGGCAAGGGCAAGGCCGGCGACTCCAAGGCGTCCGGCGGCGGCCCGACCGGCAGCAGTGCTTCCTCGGGCGCCCAGAAGCGGGCCGACCCGCAGCCGGTCTCGTACCAGGGCATCGACGTGCCGCAGAACCACCAGCTGTTGTTCGCCGACAACCCGCCGCGCCCCGCCGAGGAGCCGAGCGGCGCAGGCGTGACGTACGGACACGGAGACCTCTACTACTACCGGGACACCCTGTTCGGGGAAGAGAGGTTCGGCACCGCGAACGGGAAGCTGGTCCTGCTGAACAACTCGGAGAAGGGCTCGCTGGAGACCTGCCGCGCCGTGACCCGCTTCACCGAGAAGGTCGGGCTCGACCAGCTCACGGACGGATCGCAGATCTGCGTGCTGAGCAAGGCCGGACACGTCGCGGTGGCGACCTACCGCGGCAAGTCGGGCGCGAACGAGCCGAGCATGTACATCAAGCTCGACCTCACGATCTGGCGCAATGCCGAGGACGTGCAGAAGGACTAGGAGGCGAAGGGGCGCCCCCCTGGCGGTGGGGCGCCCCGGCTCACTCACGGACCACTACGACTACGGGCAGTACTGCGCCTGCTTGCCGATCGAGCGGTACATGCAGTCCGCGTTCTCCAGCAGCTGGAGCACCGCGTCCTTGTTCCGCGCCGTCTCACGCTCGATGACCTCGTCCGGCGGGTAGAAGCCGCCGCCACCCGAACCGGTCGGGTACATCTCGAAGGTGTAGGCGAAGATCTTCTGGTTGCCCCACAGCCAGTCGTCGATCGTCCCGTCCGTGATGTACAGGTCGCTCGACTGCTCCGGCGTGTAGCCGTTGCTGGCCGCCATGCTGGTGCCGATCTTCTTGTACACGGCCAGGTCGTCGGCGGTCAGACCGGGTGCCGTGTCGTTGTACGTCCATCCGTACGGCCACAGCACGAGCTCGCTGTAGGTGTGGAAGTCGATGGCGGCCGTGATCTGCTGCTTGCCGCCGACCACGCGGCTTCGTACGAAGTCCGAGACCACCTTGACTTCGGGCGCCGACTCCGCGGCCGCGCCCCGGTAGGTCTCGGAGCTCTTGCTGCCGCTGGAGCCGCCGCAGCAGCCCCACTTGTAGTTCCAGTTGCGGTTCTCGTCCGTGCCGACGTACGAGGAGCCGGCGTTCGGCTGCCGGTTCTTGCGCCAGGAACGGTAGGAGCCGGAGGCGATGTCGTACTCGCCGCCGTCCGGGTTGAGGTCGGGGATGATCCAGATCTCGCGGCCGTTGACCATGTCGGTGACGCGCGAGTCCGTCCCGTACTTCGAACCGAACTCCTTGAGCAGGTAGAGGGCCATCTCGACCGTCAGGTGCTCACGGGCGTGCTGGTGGGCGGTGAAGAGGACCTCGGGCTCGGCCTCGTCGTTCGCAACGTTGTCACTGATCTTGATGGCGACGAGGTCCCGGCCCTGGTACGACTTCCCGATCACCTGCTTGCTCATGATCGAGGGGTACTGGGCGATGCGCTGGTTGATCTCCGCGTTCGCCTCGGCGTAGTTGTGGTAAAGCGCGTCCTTCGACGGGAAGTCGTTGACTCCGGCGGCGACGCCGCGCCCGTCGGAGCGGTCCGGCGGTCCGGGCAGCGCGGTCAGCTCGTAGCCGAGGGCGCGCAGCTTCTTGGCCTGCATGGTGTCGGCGCTGACGACGACCGAGCGGGCGTCCACCTCGTCGATGGAGACGCCGGTACGGAGCAGGGCGGTGCGTTCGGCCGCCGAGGCCGGGCCCTGGATCTCGTACTGGACGATCGCCTCGTCCTGGGTGGCGGTGGACGGGGTGGGTGGCGGGGCTGCCGTCGCGCTCAAGCCGTAGGCGGGTGCGCCGAGCGCGAGCGCGAGAAGGGCCGCCGTGATGGCGGCCCTTCGGCGGTGGTGGAGCCGCATGCGTTCTCCTGGGTGGGAGTGTGGGGTAGCCGTGCGGACGCGCACAGCGTGCTCTCGTGGCATGTCCGGGTCAAGAATCCGAATCAGCCAACAGGCTGTCGGGCAGCCACCCCCACACACCTACCTGCTACGGCAGGCTGTGGACCTTCGGACCCACCGCGTTGGACCAAGCGCTACCCGCCTTGGCGTCCCAGTTGGTCGACCAGGTCATCGCGCCGCGCAGGCCCGGGTAGGTCTTCGACGGCTTGAAGCTGCCGCAGCCCGTGCCCTTGGTCAGGCAGTCCAGCGCGTTGTTCACGATGGCCGGCGAGACGTAGCCGCTGCCCGCGCCGCTCGGGGAGGCCGGTACGCCGATGCCCACCTGCGAGGGGTCGAGGCCGCCCTCCAGCTGGATGCAGGCCAGCGCGGTGAGGAAGTCCACCGAGCCCTGTGCGTAGACGTTGCCGTCGCAGCCGTTCATCGAGCCGCTGTTGTAGTACTGCATGTTGACGACGGTCAGGATGTCCTTCACCGCGAGAGCCGTCTTGAAGTAGCCGCCCTGGGTCGACTGCATGTCGATGGTCTGCGGGGCCATCGTGAGGACGAACGAGGAGCCGGCCTTCGCCGCCAGCGCGCGCAGCGCCTGCGTCATGTAGGTCGGGTTCAGGCCGTTCTCCAGGTCGATGTCGATGCCGCTGAAGCCGTACTCCTGCATCAGCGCGTACGCGGAGTTCGCGAGGTTGGTCGCGGACGCCGAGTCGTTCACCGAGATGGTGCCCTTCTCGCCGCCGATGGAGAGGATGACGGACTTGCCAGCCGTCTTCTTCGCGGCGATGTCGGCCTTGAACTGGGCGACCGTGTAGCCGCCGAGGCCCGCCGAGTCGAGGTTGAAGGCGATGGCGCCGGGCGTGGTCGTGGCGTCGGCGAAGGAGACGGCGATGATGTCGTACTGCGAGGACACGTCGGAGATCTTCTGGACGGTCGCGCCGTTGTTGAAGTTCTGCCAGTAGCCGGTCAGCGCGTGCTTGGGCACCGCCGGGTTCGGGTTGCCGCCCCCGCCGCTCGTGGTCGTGCCGGTGACGGACGCCGCCTTCACGCTCTCGCCCGCCGCGTTGTACGCGCTCACCTGGAAGGAGTACGAGGTCGACGCGGCGAGGCCGGTGATCTGGGCGGAGGTGCCCGTCACCGTCCGGACGCGGACGCCGTCCTGGTACACGTGATAGCCGGCGGCTCCGCTGACCGCGTTCCACGAAAGGGTGAGCCCGCTGGCGCTCTGGCCGGAAACGGCGGTGCCGGCCGGGGCGCCCGGCACGGTCGGGGCGGGGTCGGTGCCGCCGCCGCCGTCGGGGCCGAAGACGCTGAACTCGTCTACGACGTAGCCCGGCTGGCCGTACCAGCCGTGGGTGTAGACGGTGACCTGGGTGGTGTTCGGGCCGGTGGTGAAGGTGGTGGACAGCTTCTGGAAGCCGCCGCCCGTGCCCGGCGTCCAAGTGGAGACGTCCTGGGTGCCGGTTCCGGTCGCGCCGAGGTACACGTACGACCCGTTGACCTGCTCGCTCAGCGTGTAGGTCGAATTCGGCTTGACCTTGACGCTCTGGCTGCAGCGGGCGTTGTCCTGGCCCGCCGGGGTGGCCTTGAGGGCGGCGGCGCCGGCGAAGACGGGGGAGGAGACGACCGCGCCGCTGCCGGAGGTACAGGTCCAGTCGGCGAGGCCGGACTCGAAGCCGCCGTTGCGGGCGACGTTGACGTCCGCGGCCTGGGCGGTGCCGGTGGCGAGGGCGGTCAGGGCGCCGGCGGTGAGCGTCACGGCGAGGGGGACGGCGAGGGAGCGTATGCGGTTCACGTGGGCTCCGGTGGGGGGAGAGGGGGATGTGAGGTACGCGTCCGGGGCAAGTGGGGTGCCCCACCGACAAGTTGGTCTAGTCCAATGTCCATGTCAAGAGTGTTTGCAATATGGCTTGAACCGATCGGCGCGGCGCACGGGTTCCGATCCCGGTTGTCCGGATTTCCCGCCACCTGTGACATGTGCTCGTGGCACAGGAATGGGGAAGCCCCTGCCCTGCCAGGGGGGACGCGGATATGGTGCTGGGGCAAGGGGGCAGAGGGTTGATCGTTTGCGGTCGCGCAGCGCGTGCGC
The DNA here is from genome assembly GCF_018614195.1 of Streptomyces sp. ISL-43. GTDB lineage: Bacteria > Actinomycetota > Actinomycetes > Streptomycetales > Streptomycetaceae > Streptomyces. The sequence continues at coordinate 17,889 of NZ_JAGGOT010000021.1, read as the reverse complement.
GGCCGTGAGGGGATGTGCGGCGCGCGCCCGGAACCGTCTTCGGACGGACTCCCGGGTGGTGTGAACGTCCGCTGGGCATGGGGTGAACGGGGGGATGCGCGTGCCGACCGCCATTGCTGTCACCAGCGCCGATCTGGTGCTGCCGGCCCCGGACCGGCACACTCCGACGGCCATCGTGTTACCGCCGCCCCAGCAGATCGACCTGGAGGGCTCGCTCTCCCAGACGGCCGCCCTGCTGGAGCGCCACGGCCATCTCGTGGTCGTCGTACCACCCTGGCTCCCGGCCGCGACCGTCCGCCGGCTGTACACCGTACGGGCCATCCTGGAGACCGACCGGATGGCCCTCCTCGACATCGATCTCCCGCCGCTGGCCACCGCCCTGCTGGTACGTCAGCTGCGCCAGCTCAGCGTCTGCGACTTCAGCCCCGGCGTGCTCGCCTCCGCCGCCCGGCTGCTCTCCCACTACATCCACGCGGGCGCGCTGCTCGGCTCGGTCGCCAAGCTGGACCGGGTGCCGGTCGGGCTGGGCGCGCATGCCAAGTCGTGGTCGCCGAACGCGCAGTTCGCCGTCGTGGCCAACCCGGTCCCGCACCTGGTCAAGCTGGGGGTCTCGAAGGCTGCGGGCTCCTCGAAGCCCGCGGGCTCCGCGCTCTCCCGGCGCTCGTCCGGCGCCCACGGCGGCGGGGGCTCCGGTTCCGGTGCCGGAGCCCTGCCCCCCGGACCGGCGTTCGCCACCCACCTCACCTTCGCCCGGGGGCAGCTGGCCTCCGACTGGGTCGTCTCCGACCTGGCCCCCGCCTGGCAGGTCCAGGGCGTCATGGAGAATCCGCTGCCGGCCGACTCGCCCGCCTGGTGGGCCACGCCGAAGCTGGTCGAGTTCGCCGCCGCCATCCCGGACCCGTCCGTCCTCTACCAGCTCGTCGCCTCGGTCCGCCGCGAGGAGTGCCGCTGGTGCGGCTTCGAACTCATCGGCGACCGCTGCGGCTTCTGCGCGGCCCCGCTGACCGCGCCGCCACCGCCGCCCGCGCCGGCGGCGCGGCTCGCCCCCCGATCCAGATCCAGATCCTGACCGGCCCCGAACGAATCAAGAACGGCGAGGTAGTACGGCCATGAACTCACGCCAGCGCCGCGGCGTCATCCTGCTGCTCCTGTCGGTCCTGTGCGCCCTGGCCGCATTCGGCGGAGTCCTCGTGGTGATCGGCGACGTCAACTCCAAGGTCGGGGCCGAGGTCGTCGCCTACCGGGTGAAGGGCGACATAGCCCCGTACAGCCCGCTGGCGGCCGGGCAGTTCGAGGAGGTCACGGTCCCCCGGCGGTGGCTCTCGGCGACCGCCGTCACCGACCTCGGCCAGCTCAAGGACAAGATCGCGCTCACCACCCTGCGCAAGGGCTCGCTGCTGCAGACGGACATGTTCGTCGACCGGCCGCAGCTCCAGCCGGGCGAGCAGGAGATCGCCATCATGATCGACGCGGCGACCGGCGTGGCCGGAAAGATCAACTCGGGCGCGAAGGTCAACATCCTCGCCACCTTCAAGGGGGCCAAGGACGGCGACCCGTCCCGCTCGGTGATCATCGTCGCGAACGCCCGCGTCATCAACGTCGGCAAGCTCACCCCCCTCGACAAGGACAGCGACAAGAAGGGCCCCGCCGAGGCCGTCCCGATCACCTTCGCCCTGAACACCAAGGACACCCAGCGCGTCGCGTACGCCGAGTCGTTCGCGGAGCACGTGCGCCTGGCCCTGGTGGCCCCCGGCACCGACTCGGCGCCCGGTCCGAACGACCGCACGTACACCCTCGACGGGGACAAGTGAGGCCCGGATGGCAACCCTGAGCACCCGAATCCTCCCCGCGGTCGGCGACCCGGAAGCCGCCCGCGTCATCGCCACCCTCCTCAGTCAGCTGCCCGGAGCCGAGCCGGCCGCCCCCGTGCCCGACTCCGCCTTCCTCCTCGACATGCTGGGCCGGCTCGCCGCGGAGTCACTCGACGACCTGCCCGAGGTGGTCCTCGTACACGAGCGGATCGGTCCGCTCCCCGCCCTGGAACTCATCCGCGAAGTCGCCCTGCGCTTCCCGGCGATCGGCGTCGTCCTCGTCACCTCGGACGCGAGCCCCGCGCTCTTCTCCGCCGCCATGGACTGCGGCGCGCGAGGCCTGGTCGGCCTCCCGCTCGCCTACGAGGAGCTCGCCGCCCGAGTCCAGGCCGCCGCCCAGTGGTCCGTGGGCGTACGCCGACACCTGGGCCGGGGCCCCGAGGTCTTCACCGGCCCGGGCGGCCGGGTCGTCACGGTCACCGGGGCCAAGGGCGGAGTCGGCGCCACCTTCACGGCGGTGCAGTTCGCACTGGCCGCGGCCGCCGCGGGACGGCGTACCGCACTGGTCGACATGGACCTCCAGGCCGGCGACGTCGGCTCGTACCTCGACGTGCAGTTCCGGCGCTCCATCGCCGACCTCGCCGGCATCCAGGACATCTCGCCGCGCGTCCTCCAGGACGCCGTGTACGACGACCGGACCGGCCTGGCCCTGCTGCTGGCCCCGGCCGACGGGGAGCGCGGCGAGGAGGTCGACGACCGGGCCGCCCGGCACATCGTCGCCGCGCTGCGCGCCCGCTACGAGCTCGTCGTCATCGACTGCGGCACCCAGGTCACGGGCGCCAACGCGGCGGCGGTCGAGACGGCGGACGTGGCGGTGCTCGTCACCACCCCGGACGTGGTCGCGGTGCGGGCGGCGAAGCGGATGGTCCGGATGTGGGAACGGCTCCAGGTCCGCAAGGCGGAGGACACCTCGGTGGTCGTCAACCGCTGGACCAAGCACACCGAGATCCAGCCCGCCCTGATCCAGAAGATCACGAAGACCAGGGCCGTACGGACCCCGGTGCCGGCCGCGTTCAAGGAACTCCAGGCAGTCGTGGACGCGGGGCGGGTACAGGACCTGGACAACAGGTCGACGGTGAAGCAGGCGCTGTGGACGGTGGCGGGGGAGCTGGGCCTGCTGGCACCGCCGGACGCGGAACCCGCCGCTTCCCCCGAGCAGCCCGGCGCCGCACTGGCGGTACGGACCTCCGGGCCCGTGGCCAGGCTGCGCGGCGGCGACCGGGGCGCGCTCGGGCCGTGGCTGCGGCGCGGCCGGGAGGGCTGAGCGGTGCCCGCGCGCAGACCCGTACGGGGTCGGGACCAGGGGCAGGTGGCGATCGAGTTCGTCGGCACGGTGCCGCTGATCCTGCTGCTCGTGGCGGCCGTGTGGGAGTGCGTACTGATCGGCTACGCCTTCTCGCTCGCCGGGAACGCGGCGGACGAGGCGGCGCGGGCTGGGGCGGTGAAGGGGGGCGCGGAGTGCCGGGCGGCGGCGGGCAAGTACATCGGGAGCACCTGGAGCATGTCCGTGGACTGCGGTGAGTCCGGGGACGTCTACAAGGCGACCGTCAACCTCAAGATCCCGGTGCTGTTCCCCGGGCTCGACTTCGGCTCGATCGACGGCACGGCCGCTGCGGCGATGGAGAGGGAGGAATGACGCCATGAGGCGGCGCGTCCACTCCGACCGGGGCCAAGTCGCCCTGGAATACATCGGCTTCATCCCCATCCTGCTCCTCGTCGCACTGTGCGGGATCCAGCTCGGCTGGGTCGCGTACGTCCACCAGCAGGCGCAGACGGCGGCGCGGACGGCGGCGCGGGTGGAGGCGCGAACGGGTGAGGGCGGAGAGGCGGCCGGACGGTCCGCGATCAGTGGGGGACTGGCAGAGACCGCTGACTTCGACTGGGCCAATTCGAGGGACGCCATCAAGGTCACCGTCACTCTCTCGGTCAACTCCGTCATCCCCGGCCTGTCCTTCGACAACGCCACGGCCACGGTGACCATGCCCAACGACGACCCGAAGGGGTGACGAGACCATGAGCCTGCGATCCCGGGTCAACACACCGGACGACCGCCACAGCCCACGCGAAGACGGCCGGCTCGTCTCCTCGTACCGCGCCAAGCTGCTGGAGGAGATCGACCTCGCGGAGATGTCCGCGCTCGCACCCGCCGAGCGCCGGGCGCGGCTCGAACGCGTACTCGGCCACATCATCAGCCGAGAGGGACCCGTCCTCTCCACCGTCGAGCGCTCCCAGCTCATCCGCCGCGTCGTGGACGAGGCGCTCGGCCTCGGTGTGCTCGAACCGCTCCTCGAAGACCCGACGATCTCGGAGATCATGGTCAACGGCCCCGACCAGATCTTCGTCGAACGCGCCGGCCGCGTGGAGCAGCTCCCGCTCCGCTTCGCCTCGCACGACCAGCTGATGCAGACCATCGAGCGGATCGTCTCCACCGTCAACCGGCGCGTGGACGAGGCCAATCCGATGGTCGACGCCCGCCTGCCCAGCGGCGAACGCGTCAACGTCATCATCCCGCCGCTGTCCCTGACCGGCGCCACCCTCACGATCCGCCGCTTCCCCAGGGCCTTCACCCTCCACGAGATGGTGGGTCTCGGCTCCCTGGACGAACAGATGCTCCTGCTCCTGTCCGGGCTGGTGGCGGCCAAGATGAACGTGATCGTCTCCGGCGCCACCGGCACCGGCAAGACCACCCTCCTCAACGCCCTCTCCGGCCTGATCCCGGAGGGCGAGCGGATCATCACCATCGAGGACTCGGCCGAACTCCAGCTCCAGCAGGCGCACGTCATCCGCCTCGAATCCCGCCCGGCGAACGTCGAAGGCAAGGGCCGGATCACCATCCGCGACCTGGTCCGCAACTCCCTGCGCATGCGCCCCGACCGCATCATCGTCGGCGAGGTCCGCGGCGGCGAGACGCTCGACATGCTCCAGGCGATGTCCACGGGCCACGACGGTTCCCTGGCCACCGTCCACGCGAACAGCTCGGAAGACGCGCTGACCCGTCTCCAGACCCTGGCCTCGATGTCGGAGGTCGAGATCCCCTTCGAGGCGCTCCAGGACCAGATCAACAGCGCGGTCAACGTCGTCGTGCAGCTGACCCGCTTCGGCGACGGCACGCGCCGCATCACCGAGATCGCCATCCTCGACTCGTACGGCCGCGAACCGTTCCGGGTCATCCCGGTCTGCCGCTTCGTACCGCAGCCGATGGGCGCGGACGGCCGCGTCCAGGGCTACTTCGCCTACTACCCCTTGCCGCGCCGCATCGCGGACCGCCTCTACATGAACAGCCAGCCGATCCCTCAGGCCTTCGGCGTGGCCCTGCCGGACGACGAACTCACCACGCGCACGATCAGCGGGACCGCCCTGTGAACCCATACGTCTCCCTCACCCTCGCCGCCACCCTGCTGGCCTGCCTCTTCGTGGTGTGGGGCGTCCACGCCTACGCCAAGGGCCGCGCGGAGCGTGCCGCCCTCATCGACCGCCTCTCGGCGAGCGGAGCCCCCGAGCCGCTGGGCCGCGTACGCCGCTTCCGCTCCCTGGACCGCCGCCTGCGGCGCACGCGGCTGGGCCGGCGCATCGAACTGAAGCTCGCGGCGACCGGCCTCGACGTCACCCCGGGCGAGTTCTTCGCGTACATGCTCATGTCGGTGGCGGCCGTCTGGCTGATAGCCGCCTCCTTCCTGGCCCCGTTCTTCGGCCCGGTCGCGGGCGCGATCGGCCTCTGGTCGGCCAACGCCTTCCTCAACTGGCACCGCACCCGGCGTACGGAGCGCTTCATCGGTCAACTCCCCGACCTGGCCCGCATCCTGGCCAACGCCACCCAGGCCGGTCTGGCCCTGCGCACGGCCATCGGCATCGCGGCGGAGGAACTCGAAGCCCCGGCGGGCGAGGAACTGGCCCGCGTCGCGGACCGGCTCGCGATCGGCCACTCCATCGACGAATCGCTGAGCGAGCTGACGGAGAGGCTCCCGTCCCGCGAACTGGTCGTCCTGGTCTCCACCCTCGTCCTGTCGGCGCGGGCGGGCGGCGCGATCGTGGGCAGCTTGCGGAACCTGACGGTGACGCTGGAGCAGCGCAAGGAGACGCGGCGGGAGATCCGGACGCAGCTGTCGCAGGTGACGGTTACGGCGTATCTGGTGCCGGCGATCGGGCTCGGGTCCCTGCTGCTGGTGAATGTGATGCTGCCCGGTGCACTGGACCGTATGACGGGCGCGCTTCTCGGCCAGACGGCCGTGCTGGTGTCCCTCGGTCTGTTCACGCTGGGCTTCGTACTGATCCGCCGTATGTCGAAGATCGACGTGTGAGGAGGCTGCCGTGATCGCTTTGCTTCTGGCCGTCTTGGTGGGCGCCTCGGTCTTCGGGATCTTCCACGGGGTGCGGCTCTTCCGTGCGGACGTCAAACTTCCCACTGACCTGGCCCTGGCCCTGGAAGTCGGCGCCACCCGCACGACGGCGGTCGGCTCGGCCGTCGACCGGATGGGCATCCGCTACGCGCCGATGGTCCTGCGTCTGATGGGACCCGACCGGGTGGCGCGCAAGCGCACCCAGATCGACGCGGCGGGCAATCCGGCCGGCCTCACGATCGACCGCTACGCGGCGCGTCGCGCGGTGTACGGGTTCCTCGGCGGTCTCGGAGCCTTCACCATGCTGCTGAACGGCCAGCTGGTCCCCGCCCTGTTGATGGTCGCCTTCGGGCTGTTCTGGATCGAGGTCGGCCTGTGGTCGGCGATCCGGATCCGTCGTGACCACATCGAGCGGACCTTGCCGGACTTCCTGGACGTGCTCGCGGTCGTGGTGAGCGCGGGACTCGGCTTCCGCCAGGCGCTGGGGCGGGTGGCGGCCCAGTACGAGGGGCCGTGGGCCGACGAGATCCGCATCACCCTGCAACAGATGGACATGGGCGTCAGCCGCCGCCAGGCCTTCGCCGAGCTGCGGCGGCGCAACGACTCCGAGCAGGTGGCGCAGTTCGTCACCGCACTCCAGCAGGGCGAGGAGCTCGGCTCCCCCATCGTGGAGACGCTGATCGCGATCGCCGAGGACATGCGGCGCACGGACGCCCAGAACGCCCGCCGCCGGGCCGCACGCGCCGTGCCGAAGGCCACCTTCGCGGTGACGACGTTCATGCTGCCGGGCACACTGATCCTGCTCGTGTGCGGGTTCGTCTACGGCGCGGACATCGACTTCGGCGCCATGTTCGGGAACGGGTGAGCGCCGTGGCGACACTGGATCTCGTACTTCCCGTACGCGCGGCTGCGACACCGTCCCCGACCCTCCAGGCGAATGCGCTCCGGGCCCTGTGCCGCCAGGTCTTCGCGTTCCGCCTCGTGATGATCGGCCTGGGCGCACCGCCGGCGCTGGGACGGACGGCGCCCGGGGGACCGACGTACCTCGTGAGCGGCGCGATCCTCCTCACCTTCATGCTGTCCTACGTTCTCTTCCGCGACTGGGAACGCTTCGGCCCGCTGCTGCTGCGCCACCGCTGGCTGCTGGCGGTGGACATGGGATTCAGCGCCCTACTCCTGATCACGGCGACCCCCGAGTCCCCGCTCGGCTTCGTCTCGCTGTGCACCCCACTGCTGGCCGGGCTGGTCTACGGATGGCACGGCTCGGCGGTCTACGCGGTGGTACAGGCAGTAGCCGTGGCAGCCCTCGCGGGCACGCTGGTCCTGCCGTTGCTCTGCCTGCTCGCCGGCGCGGCGGGATCCTGCCTGCGCGACCTCCTCTTCCGCTTCGGCACGGCGAGCCAGGCCCTGACCGAGACCCGTGCCCGCCTGGCGGTGGCGGAGGCGGTGCGGGCTGAACGGGAGCACCTGGCCCGGGAGATGCACGACTCCGTGTCGAAGACCCTGCACGGCCTGGCCCTGACGGCGGACGCCTTGTCCCGCACGGCGGACCCCTCGGAGATCCGCCGTCAGGCCGAGTTCCTGTCCGTGGCGGTCCGCCGCGCGGCGGCGGAGTCTCGTGCACTGCTGACGGACCTGCGCCGCGATCTGGACACGCCGGGAGTCTCCCTCCTGGCCGAACTCCGGGCCCTCACGGCCGGTACGGAGCTCCGCGCGGCCGGAGTCCTGCCGGTGGTTCCGGCCACGGTGGCCCGCCACCTCCTGGCGGTGACGTCGGAGGCGTTGGAGAATGCCCGCCGGCACGCGGGGGCCTCGCGGATCACGGTCTCGGTGTCCGCGGACGCCGACCACCTCACCTTGGCCGTCGAGGACGACGGCTGTGGGCTGCCTGGTGGCGCGGACCTGCCCGCACTCTCGGAAGGCGGCCATTTCGGGCTCCTCGGCATGACGGAACGCGCGAAGGCGATCGGTGCCGGCATATCGATCGGTCCCTGCTCGGGCGGTTCAGGCACGCAGGTGCGCCTGGACCTCCCGCTCGCGGCCCTGGAGGGAGCGCGGTGACGCGCCTCCGCGTGCTGATCGCCGATGACAACCCGGTCGTCCGGGCCGGCCTGTCCGCCCTCCTGGCCACGACCGAGGGCTTCGAAGTGGTGGCCGAGGCTTCGGACGGCCGGGAAGCACTGCGTCTGACCCGGTTGCACACCCCGGACGTCATCCTGCTGGACGTCCGCATGCCCGGGGTGGACGGCATCTCGGCCCTTCCACACCTCGTGCGGCTGGCCTCGGTGCTGATGCTGACCTACAGCCGGGATTCGGACATTGTCCGGGAGGCGCTGCTGTTGGGGGCGGGCGGTTACCTGGTCCACGGGGAGTTCACCGCCGATGACCTGATCCGTGCGGTCCGAGACGTACGCGAGGGCCTGCCCCATTTCACGCCATCGGCGGCAGGTGCGTTGCTGGCGGAGCTCCGCGCCTCTTCGCAACCGCAACGAAGTGTGCCACAGTCTTCTGAGCGTCTCCACAACTCCGCTGCCTTCGGGCTGAGTTCGAGGGAGGTCGAGGTGATGGACCTCATCGCTTCGGGGATGAACAACCAGCAGATCGCCGCCGCTTGCTTCATCAGCGAGAAGACGGTCAAGAACCACATCAACCGCATTTTCGCCAAGCTGCAGAGCACTACCCGCAGCGAGGCGATAGCGCGCTGGCTGGGAACGGCCCGTCCAGGGGTGAGTGGCCATGGGTAGACGGAGCGCGCAGTGGGTCCGTAATTGGGCCCCGAGACCCTTGGCTATTGGTGGTGTCCGGCCGTACCGTCCGCAAATCGACAGCGGCACCCGACCGGGAGGGAACCCCCATGTCACACAACGCGCTGCTGACGGCGACCGTCAAAGCGAAGCTCCGCGTGCAGGCGCGGATGGACGGGGACCGTGGCCAGACAGCCTTCGAGTACCTGGGGATCATCCTGGTGGTCGTGGTGATCATCGGAGCCATGGTCGGCACGGGTATCGGGCAGGCCATCACGACCAAAATTACGACCGCCGTCGCGAACATCACCGCGGGCAGGTGACATGGCTCAGATTGCCCGGTGACAGAGGGCAGGCCTTCCCCGCCTACATCGTGGTGGTGGCGGGCCTGCTCTTTGCCATGCTCGCCTTCTTTGTCGTCGGGATGGCCGGGGCTACGCGCAGCGATGCTCAGGGTGCTGCTGATGCTGCGGCGTTGGCTGCGGCCAGAGAAGCCCGAGACGGTGTCTTCGCGAAGCTCAACCTGGTTGATCTAAAGCCGGAGGACTGGGAGCGGATCCTCACGGGCAAGGGCTTCGACGCGAGGGGTGCCTGCGGGCAAGCAGAGATCTTCGCCGAGCGTAACGGTGCGACGGCCGAGTGCGCGGCGGCTCTGCCGAGGTTCACCGTCACGGTGACGACCAGGGACACGGTCGGGAAGTCCGTCGTGCCGGGAACCGAGGGAGTTCACGGTAAGGCCCAGGCCACGGCCGTGATCAAACCACGGTGCTCCTTGGGGCCAGCGCCCACGCCCTCGTCCACTGATGGCGGGGTGCCCAAGCCCGATCCAGTCAACATCACCTGTGACGGCGACACATCCATCAAGCTGGACCCCTTGAACCCGGGCCAGTTGTCGCAGCTGGCGAGAGACCTGTTCAGCGTGCGACTGGTCAACTGACGGCGAACGAATGACAAGGGAGCGGGATAGATGAGCATTCGGCATACGGTGAGGGTCCGTAGGGGAGCCGTGGGAGTAGTCGCGACACTCCTAGCCTTTGCGTCGGCCGGGTGTGGCGGCGGTGATGACGACAAGCCGAAGGCGCCGCAATCGTCGGCTCCGGTCGACTCTCAGGGGAGCGCTCGGCAGACGCCCGCGACCGGTGATAGCGCGAGCCCGACACCGACACAGATCCTGGCCACGGTGAACGGTGAGAGCGGTATGGTTCTGACCATTAGCAAGGCAGCTCGGGATGCCGGCGGGTTTCTCACGATCGAAGGCCAGTTGAAGAACACTGGCGGCACTCCGTATGCAAATACCGCACCATGGCGAGGAAACGAACTCAATGCGAGTGGTGTATCGGTTGCGGGTGTGACGCTGGTCGACAAGGTCGGTAAGAAGAGGTACTACGTGCTTCGCGACACCGAGGGCCGGTGTCTCTGTACGACTGGGCTTAACATCATCGAAGCCAGCCAGACGATGCCGTTCTTCGCGCAGTTCCCGGCACCCCCCGCCAGCACGACGGAGGTCGATTTCAGCCTCCCCACGTTCGCCACGGCCACCGTCAAACTCTCCGGGTGACCCCATGACAAAAAGCCACCGCACAGCCGCTGCCACAGCCGTCGCCGGGCTCGTCATCGCCGGCGCCCACCTCATCGGCGCGACGAGCGCCCACGCCGACGACGTCAAGCCGTCCGTACCCCCCGGAACAGAGCCGTCCGCCTCCGCCCCCGTGCCCATCGACTCCAACGCCCCCGGGCTGAAGATCCCCCAGGGTGGAACCCTCGCGCCGATCAAGGTCCTCGACATCGCCGAGGTGGTCGAAGACCTCGGCGGGGAGCAGCGGCGGCAGGAGACGAACCAGACCGTGATGATGGCGCTGCAGTCCGAGGTGATGTTCCCCGAGAACAGTGCCGTCTTCAACGCCCAGGCCGCCGCCCGGATACAAGCCATCGCGCAGGAGATCAACACACAGAAGGCCACCCGGGTCCGGGTCTTCGGGTTCACCGACGACCAGGGCAGCTACGAGCACGGCCAGGAGCTGTCCAAGCAGCGTGCCGATGCCGTGCAGGCGGAGCTGGCGAAGACCGTGACCAATCCCAGTGTCGTCTTCGACGTGCGCGGCTACAGCGAGGACTACCCGATCGCCGACAACAACACCGAGGAAGGCCGCAAGAAGAACCGCCGCGTCGAGATCACCTTCCCGCGCGGCGCCGGCCAGTAGTCGCAGAACGTCGCCGCCCGGTCATCCGTGGCCGGGCGGCGGGTCGGCCGGGTCAGTCCGCCAGGAGGTGGTCGGCCTTGCCGGCCTTGATGTCCCGGATCATCTGGCGGAGCGCATCGCGGGTGTCGGTGAGGTACGTGTCCTCCTGGCCGGAGAGTGCGATGTAGCTGTTGCCGTCACCGTCCACCCCTATCCGGTAGCAGGAGTTTCCCTCGCCGCAGAACGGGTCTTCCCAGGTCACGACCGTCACGGTGTCCCCTCTCACAGCTGGCTCGCGATGTTCCGGATGAAGTCCCGGGAGGCTCCCGGAGGCAGTGCCAGGCTCTCCATCAGGTCGAAGTGGGCTCGGTACTTCGTGAGTTGCGCATCCGCATACAGGAAGTCAGGGCCGTGCGAGTTGTCCACCTGCACGGTGTCGAGTTGCACTGTCGGCCCCTCCGCATAGAGCACGGTCTGTCCCGCGCCCGGGAACCCGCCTGCCTCGAACGGGAGGACGAGTACCGTCACGTTGTCCTGTTCGGAGCGATGAAGCAAGTGGTCCAACTGCGCCCGCAGGGTCGTCGGCCCGCCGAACTGCATCCGCAGTGCGGCCTCGTGCACGACGGCGACCAACGCGGGCGCCTTCTCTCCGTCCAGGACCGTCTGGCGCTCCACGCGTAGTGCCAGTCGAAGCGCGACCTCGTGTTCCGGGAGCGCGGGGATGACCATGCGGAACACGGCGAGGGCGTGGTCCGAGGTCTGGAGCAAGCCCGGCATGTGGGTGGTGTAGGCGCCCCGCATGCGAAGGCTCTGGGATTCCAAATCGGCGATGTCCAGGAACCCTTGGGGTACGTGCCCCCGGTACCGGTCCCACCACCTCGGTCCGGCGGGCAGGGCCATCTCCGTCAGTCCGGCGATGTACCGTTCGTCACTCACCTGGCAGTTGCAGGCCAGCGTCCGCAGCCGCTCGGCCGAGATGGCGCGCGTGCCGGACTCCATTGCGGAGATCGCGCCTCGGTCCACGCCCAGGAGGCCCGCCGCGAACTCGGCGGAAATCCCTGCTGACGTGCGCATCCGGCGCAGTTCGTACCCCAGTCGCTTCTGGCGCTCGGTGGGAGCTGTCCTCGCGGTCATGGGGTGCAGTCTTGCGCGTCGGCGGCCCCCTACGCCACGAACGGCTGACTTCTTCCGTATCGCGGGCCAAAAAAGGCCCGCCTCGCGCTACATTCTGTAATGCACCGCTCACGCAAGGGAGTTGAAGTGCATCGGCGCAGCATGCGCATGCTGCGGCGACAAGCCACCACCCCCACCGTCGAGTCCCCGTGCGCGTCGAGCTCACCGAAGTCACGTCATCCGCGTCACGACACAGGGAGTCCGCCATGCTCAGCCCCTTCACCCCGCCCGCCCCCGAGGCCCGCTTCGCCGTCTGTGCGGTGGCTCCGCGCGAGCCCGACGCAGGCGAGCCGCCGTCCCCCGACGGGCTGGCGTGCAGCCTGACCGTGCCCGGGGAGCCGTACAGCGCCCAGATCGCGCGCAGCACCGTACGGTCCGTCCTGCATGCCCACGGGCTCGACCCGGTCGTGCCCGCCGCCGTGCAGGTGGTCGGGGAACTCGTCGCCGCATCCTGGTACTTGGACCCCGGGCGGAGCCTGTACCTCGCCCTCCGCCACCGTGAGGGCTCCCTCCGCCTCACTGTCTACGACGGCCACGCCCCCCACTCCCACCCCCGCCTCGCCGCCCACTGCGAGGCCCGCCGTCGGGCGGCCCTGCGAGTGATGTCCGCCGTGGTCCGGGACTGCGGCGGGTCCTGGGGCTTCGGGGAGTCCCGCGAACCGGGCGGCGGGACGCGGACCTGGGCGAGTCTGCCGGTGGCGGGGGCCGTCGGATACCTGGCCTCCTGACGGCGGCGCGGAGCCGGGCGGGCATCCGGGCGCGGTTCCGGGCGCGGAAACGGCTTCGGTGCGCGCCGGGGCTCGGGGGCCTCGGTGCGCACCGAAGGTGGGAGGGCCGACCCGGTCAGGCCGGGTCGGGCCGGGTCAGCAGGTGGGGATGCGGTTCAGGTTCTCGGCGTAGCGGGCGGCGATCCAGCCGCGGCCGTCGGCGAGCTTGTACCAGAGGGAGTTGCCGTCCACGTTCGTGCCGTTGGCCTTGCACTGCACCAGGACCGCGGCGCCGTGCTTGATGACGCCGGTCTTCGCGTACTGGGTGCCGGGGCCGGTGCGGATGTGCAGCTTGTCGCTAACGATGCGGGCCTTCGGCTTCTGGCCCTTGTGGTCCTTGTCGTGCTTGTGGTCCTTGCCGCACTTGCACGCGCCCGGCTTACCGGGCTTGCCCTGGTCGCCCTTGGGGCCGCGCGCGCCCTTCGGGCCTCCGCCTGGACCGGCGTCGCCCTTCGGGCCCTGGGGTCCGCGGGGGCCGGCCGGTCCTACGGTGCCCGGCCGGCCGGTGTTGCCCGTATTGCCCTTGTCGCCCTTGTCGCCCTTGTCGCCCTTGGGACCCGCCGGTCCGGTGTCGCCCTGCGGACCGCCGGCCGGTCCCGTGTCGCCCTTCGGGCCCTCGGGTCCGCGGGGACCCTCCGGTCCGGCGGCGCCGGTCTGGCCCGTCTGGCCGGTGTTGCCGCGGTCGCCCTTGTCGCCCTTGTTGCCCTTCGGACCGGCGGGTCCCTTCGGGCCGGTCTCGCCCCGGTCGCCGTTGTCTCCCCGTTCGCCTCGCTCGCCCCGTTCCCCTTGGTCGCCCTTGTCTCCCTTGGGGCCGGGGCGGCCCGGCTTGCCGTGGTGGCCGGGCTTCCCGTCGTGGCCCGGCCGGCCGTCGTGGCCGTCGTGGCCGTCGTCGCCCTTGGGGCCCGTCACGGGAGTGGAGACCGCGTACAGGGCCGGCGAGTCGCTTCCGGCCGCCCACTCGCCGCCGCCGAGCGTCGTGCCCTCCGGTGCGTCCGCGTCCACCCGTACGAGTACGCCCAGTCGGGTGTCGCTCCGCGCCGGGAAGGAGAAGCCCGCGCGGGTCCCGGCCTCGCAGGTCAGCTGTCGTGCGTCGGTGGAGCGCGTACAGGGAGCCGCGGCGCGGTCGTTGTTCCAGTAGAACTCCGCCTCCGGGAACGTCGTCCGCTCCGGCGCGGTGATCCGGAACCTGCCCCGCTGCGCCCCGTCGGCGCCGGCGCTGGCGACGATCACGACGCGGCCGGTCTTGCCGGCGGCGATCGAGGGGACGTACGGCTGCGAGTAGCGGATGTGCGGCGAGTCGTCGGCGAAGGCGGGCGCGACCGGGAGCAGGCAGGTCGCGGTGACGGCCGCGACGACCAGAGCCGCGGACGTGCAGCGGGAAGCAGACAAGGGTGTTTCCTCCGCAAGGAAAGACGGCGGAACCGGCAGATGACCGCCGAATGCGGTCCACCGGTGGACAGGGGGCCCGCGGCCAGTTAAAAGCTGATGATGAGACCCAGGTGTGTACGACGCGTTACCGGTCACTCGGCAACCGTGTGAATCACGCGCTCCGCACGGACCAGTACGTACGCCGCCTCCCGCGCCCGCAGCGCCGGCCCCGGCCCGGGCTCCAGGGCAGCCACCACCGTCGCGCCCTCGACCAGCAGCAGCAGCTGCTCCGCCAGGCCCTCCCGGCCGGCGCCGGCGATGTCGGCCAGCAGCGCCCGTAGCTCCGCCTTGTGCCGGCGCACCACGTCCAGCACGCCGGCCGGGCCCGCTCCCAGCTCCCCGTAGGCGTTCAGGAAAGCGCAGCCACGGAAGTCCGGCTCCGAGAACCACTGCGCGAGCCAGTCGAAGGCCGCTCCGACGGGGTCCGCGCTCCCGGTCACCGCGTCGCGCAGCCCGCTCATCCAGCGCTGGTCGCGGCGCTCCAGGTACGCGGTGACCAGGGACTCCTTGGCGGGGTAGAGCCGGTAGAGCCGCTTGAGCGCGACGCCGGACTCCGCGCGGATGCGATCCATGCCGACGGCCTGGATGCCCTCGGCGTAGAACAGCGCCTCCGCGGTGTCCAGTAGGCGGGTGCGGGCTTCGTCGTCGTTCATCGGAGCAGCGGGCATATGGGCAGCGTAGACCAGAATCACTTGCGTGGAGAACGGTCGTTCTCTAGGGTGAGAACGACCGTTCTCCATGTGTTGCCGAGTTGACGAGGTGCGCCGCCCGTGAACACTCCCGCTACTCCCGCCACCCCTGCCGCCCCCGCTTCCACCGCCGTGCGACCGCCCCTGCCGCCCTTCACGGAAGAGTCCGCCCGCGCCAAGGTCCAGGCCGCCGAGGATGCCTGGAACAGCCGCGACCCCGAACGCGTCGCCCTCGCCTACACCGAGGACTCCTCCTGGCGGAACCGCGACCGCTTCCTCACCGGCCGCGCCGAGATCCGCGCCTTCCTCGCCGACAAGTGGGAGCGCGAGCTGGAGTACCGGCTCCGCAAGGAGCTGTGGGCGTACACCGACAACCGCATCTCGGTGCGCTTCGAGTACGAGTGGCACGACGCGCAGGGGCAGTGGTGGCGCAGCCACGGCAACGAGCAGTGGGAGTTCGACCCCGCCGGCCTGATGCGCCGCCGCGAGGCCAGCATCAACGACATCCCGATCGCGGAGTCGGACCGCCGGCTCCAGCCTCCTGTATCCGGCCATGGTTACCGCGAGTAACTGCCTTCTGTGGTGGTGGAGATATGCTGGTGGGGACCCCCGAGGAGGCAACGTGACCGAGCGCAAACCACCTGGTGTCAGCTTCGAATCCTTCGTGGACCGGCAGATCAGACAGGCCGAGGAGCGCGGCGACTTCGAGGAGCTGTCCGGCTTCGGCAAGCCGCTGGCCTCGCTCGACGCCCCGTACGACGAGCTGTGGTGGATCAAGGGGAAGCTGCACCGCGAGGGCTTCGCCGTCCTCCCGCCGGCGCTCGCGCTCCGCAAGGAGGCGGAGGACGCGCGCGAGGCGGTCCGCGGCGCCCGCACCGAGCGCCAGGCCCGGGACATCCTGACCGAGGTCAACGACAAGATCCGCGCGGCCCTGCGCATGCCGCCCCCGGGCCCACCGCTGAACCTCGCGGAGTTCGACGTCGAAGCCGAGCTGACGCAATGGCGAGAGGCCCGGGAGGCCCGAGGGGGCCGCGAGTCCCGCTAGACCTTTCCGGTCGCAGCACTAACCACGGCTCCTCGGACACCGCCGGCTCCGGGAGCGGTACGAGGCCGCACGCGGGCTGAACGCGGGCGACGGCCCGAGCCCCGCCCGCGCGCAGTGCCGCCGGGTGGCGGCGACCAGCGTCATCGCGGCGATCAGGACCACGGAGACATGTGGTTGCGGAGCAGCCGGATGCCAGTCCAGCCGATGTCCTCGTGGGGCAGGTAGAGCGGGTAGGTGGTCGCGCCGGCCACGGTGGGCCACTTGCCCCGCACGCAGTTCGGCCCGCCGAGGGCAAGGACGGTCATCACCAGGTAGGCAAGCGTCATCCGCGCGACCGCCGGCTTGGCGTCCATCGTCCGACCGAGGTGGAAGGCCAGGCCGTCGCCGTGCCGGCCTCGTGGGCAGGGTGGCGCGGGTGGGGTCGGGGGCGGGGGAGCGGCTGCACAGGCTCAGCCGTGTGACGCACCTCCACCGCAGCCTGGTCCAGCACGCGCGATGCATCTACGGCGACGAGTACGCCCCGACGCCGCCGTGCCACCGCGAACATCATCAGGACTTCTTCGTCGAACAGCTGACCTTCGCTGACGCGGACACGATCATCGGGATGCTGCGCGAACTGTGCCCGCATCGACTGGACGGACTCCTCCCGGTCTGGATACGCAACCTCGCCTACCGGCTCATCACCCTCCAGCGGCCCGACGACGTGGCCCTGCTCCGCGAGGCGGCGGACAACCTCTACTGCCACGGCCCCTCCTGGGACGCAACCGCCGACGAACTGACCCGCCGGGCCGACGAGCTGGAGACGCCGGGGACCTCTCCCGCGACCTCCTGCCGCTGACCGCCCGACCGCGAGGCCGTCTACCCCTCAGCGGGTGGTCCAGCCGCCGTCGAGGACGAGGTTGGCGCCGGTCATGTTGGAGGACATGTCCGAGGCCAGGAAGAGGGCCGCGGCGGCGACCTCGTCCGGGCGGCCCAGCCGGCCGAGCAGGGTGCGCGCCTCGAAGTCCTCGCGCATGGCCCGCGGGTCGGGACTGGAGAGGAAGACGTCCTCCAGCAGTTGGGTCGAAATCGGTCCCGGGCACAGGGCGTTGACCCGGATTCCGGCTTTCGCGTGGTCGATGGCCGTCGCCTTCGTCAGCTGGATGACCCCGCCCTTGGAAGCGCAGTACGCCGCCACGCCCGCGTCACCGACCACGCCGAGCTCCGAGGCCAGATTGACGATGACCCCGCCGCCCCGCGCGGCCATCGCCGGGATGCCGTGTTTGGAGCAGAGGAACACCCCGCGCATGTTCACCGACATCAGCCGGTCCCACTCCTCGACGGTGGTGTCGAGGACGGTCTTGGCGAATTCGATCCCGGCGTTGTTGACCA
>NZ_JAGGOT010000021.1:0-249 GCF_018614195.1 Streptomyces sp. ISL-43 | reverse complement strand
CCGCGATGGCGAGCCCGAGCCCTCGCTTGGCCCCGGTGACGATGGCGGTCTTTCCGGCGAGCAGCATGGCGGCCTCCTGGATCGGTCCGTCCCCGTCCCACCCCGCCTCAGGTGCTCCTGTGGTCACGGATGGTCGGGCTTGGCGCTTCTCCATCGTTCCGGCCGGCGCGGGTCCGGCGAGCCGGCCAAGGTCCCGATGGGTGGGGCCATTGGTCCCCTGCGGTGGACCGGGCGGGCGGGCGGGCGGGC
>NZ_JAGGOT010000020.1 GCF_018614195.1 Streptomyces sp. ISL-43 | reverse complement strand
CTGTGCGGGCATGGACATCAGTGATCGCCGGCGAGCACGTCCCTGTCCGCCGGCCGCACCAAGAACACCAAAGTCCGCCCCGGCAACCGCGGCCTGACCCCGAACCGGACACCCGGCAGCCACCAACGGCCACCGGGGACCCAGCCATGCCCACACCCACCCTGACCTGCTGCTATTTACGCGTCAGAAGCCATATTCACGCCCAAGTGCGGAGTGATTCCCAAGCTTATAGCGCGGGTTCGATTCCCGTCATCCGCTCTTACAAGAAGGCCCAGGTCAACGACCTGGGCCTTCTTCGTTGTCCAGACCTGCTCAGGGGCTCCGCACCACTTGCGCACCACTCGGCCCCTGGGAGGCCAGGTCAGCGGCCTTCTGCCGGGCGGCCCGCACCATCCCGTCCAGCCCACCAGCGACCTCCTTCTGACGCCCTTGATCCGCGTGTTGGTAGATCATCGCGGCCCTCTCCGAGGACTGGCCAGCGCGCAGCATCGTGTCCTTCAGCGTGGCCCCGGACCTCGTCGACAGGGTGTGCCCGGTGTGACGAATGCCCTAGAACCTGAACGAGAGTTCGGCATGCCGACTTTCAC
Organism: Streptomyces sp. ISL-43; assembly: GCF_018614195.1. GTDB lineage: Bacteria > Actinomycetota > Actinomycetes > Streptomycetales > Streptomycetaceae > Streptomyces. The sequence goes on along the minus strand of NZ_JAGGOT010000020.1, from coordinate 37,907 downwards.
CCGCGCCTTGGCCCACTTCCGACCGAACGTCGTACGGCGGAACGGGCCCCTTTCTCCCCCACGAATACGAGTCCCTCGGGACCCTTCTCCGCGTACCACTCGATGTGGCGTCGCAACTCCTCACGGAGAAACTCGGGCAGAACGACAATCCGCTTACCCGCCTCGGACTTGGTGGGTCCTTCGGCCCTCTTCCCGGTGTTCGGCTCGGGCGCCGCCATCCGTACGCGGATCGTCATTGCGTCGAGGTCCACGTCCTTCCGCCGCAGACCCGCCTGCTCCTCCGGTCGCATCGGGCCGTACGCGCCGAGGTAGACCATCAGCCGCCACCGGATCCCGATCGCTTCGGCCAGGGCGTCCACCTGAGCCACGGTCGCGATCTCCCGCTCGGGGGCAACCTCCTTTTCTGCACCCCTGATCCGGCAGGGACTCTCACGAGTTCGAATCTCATATCCTCCGCCAGTGCCTCACTGGGCACTTGAAGGCCGCCGCGCCGCTCCGAATCACCCTGCACGACACGGGGGCCAAGGCGAATCCAGCTGCTCTGGCCGTGGCAATCTGCTCGCCAGTGCAAGGTTCTTGAAGCGGAGGTACGCGCCCCGTGGGTATCACTGTCAATCCCACCATCAGCAGGCGCCGACTGGGGGCGGAGCTGCGTCGGCTCAGGGAGCTCAGCGGTATGACGACGCAGCAGGTGGCGACACGCCTGCTGATCTCCCAGCCCAAGATCAGCCTGCTGGAGAACGGCCGCCGACTCATCAAGCCGCGCGACCTGCGAGATCTCTGCGGGCTGTACGGAGTCCGGGATCAGCGGCGCGTTGACGATCTGATGCAGATGGCCAGGGAATCGGGTCAGGAGGGCTGGTGGAACGCCTACGACGACATCCCGTACGGCGCCTACATCGGCCTGGAGGCCGAGGCAGCCGCGGTCCGGTTCTATGAGCCCCTGGTGGTCCCCGGCCTGCTGCAGACCCCCGCCTATGCACGGGCGGTCATCGCAGGAACGATCCCTCACGCCACTGCCGAGCAGGCCGGCACCCGCCTTCAGGTGCGGATGCGGCGCCAGGACCGGCTGCGCGCCCCGGACAACCCGCTGCGCTTATGGGCCGTGCTGGACGAAGCGGTGCTGTGGCGCGTCGTGGGCAGCCGCGAGGTCATGCGCGAGCAGCTGGACCATCTGACCCACCTCAGCGCCCAGCCGCACATCACCATGCAGGTTCTCCCTCACGAGGTGGGTGCGCACCCAGGCGTCTCGGGACAGTTCTCGCTGCTCGAGTTCGCCGACGCCACTGATGTGAGCGTGGTGTATCTGGAGAGGTTCACCAGCGACCTCTATCTGGAGAAACGATCCGACGTGCGACGCTACAGCGACATGTATGCGCACTTGCAGGCCCAGGCGCTGAGCCCGGACGGTACCCGGCGTTTCATCGAGGAAGCCATCAGGGCGTACGCCGGCCCAGGATCGTGGCCAGACGCCCGAGCGCTGTCCCTGCCGAGCCCGTGAGAGCCACTGAGCCCCCGGACGATGCGTCCAGGGGCTCAGCTGCCGAACGGCGAACCGGACGACTTATGTGGTTGATCTAGCGTCAGCCCTTACCTGCGAAGGGCTAGTCCTGTCGGGTTGCTCCACCTCGCCGGGTCCGCCTCACGACGAAGAAGGCCGAGCCTCCGACGAATGCCAGCGCGGCTGCAGTGGCGGCCATGATGCCGGCCTCGCTGCTCGAGTCGGTCGCGGCGAGGGCCGGCGTCACCTCCTTCGACTGCAGGCCGGTGGCGGCGCTTACCGGGGTGAAGTTGACGTTCTTGGCGGTGCGCCCAGGACCGGCGTGGCCCAGAGCATCGTCGGAGCCGCCTGATCGGGGGTCGGCCCACGGGGGCTTGCCCTGGTCGGAGCCGTCGTGGCCGTGCCAGGGCTTGCCATGGTCGTGACCGTGGCCGGGCTTGCCGTGGTCGTGGTCGTGACCGTTCTCGCCCTCGTCGCCCTCGTCGTCGTGACCGTGACCGTGGTCGTGACCGTGGTCGTGACCGTGGTCGTGGTCGTGATCGCCCGAGTCACCCTTTTCACCCTTGTCGCCGCGAGGCCCCTTGGGACCGGCGGGACCGGCGGGACCGGCAGGACCGGCAGGACCGACGGGACCGGCAGGACCGGCAGGACCGGCAGGACCGGCGGAGCCGACGGGGCCGGGAGCGCCGGTCGGGCCAGGGGCACCAGGGGAGCCGACGGGACCAGGAGCACCGGTCGGGCCAGGAGCACCAGGGGCACCAGGGCTGCCGTCAGGGCCAGGCGAGCCGGTCGGGCCAGGAGCACCAGGGGAGCCGACGGGACCAGGAGCACCGGTCGGGCCAGGAGCACCAGGGGCACCAGGGGCACCGGGGCTGCCGTCAGGGCCAGGCGAGCCGGTCGGGCCAGGAGCACCAGGGACACCAGGGGCACCGGGGCTGCCGTCAGGGCCAGGCGAGCCGGTCGGGCCAGGAGCACCAGGGGCACCAGGGGCACCGGGGCTGCCGTCAGGGCCAGGCGAGCCGGTCGGGCCAGGAGCACCAGGGACACCAGGGGCGCCGGGGCTGCCGTCAGGGCCAGGCGAGCCGGTCGGGCCAGGAGCACCCGTCGGGCCAGGGGCACCGGGGCTGCCGTCAGGGCCAGGCGAGCCGGTCGGGCCAGGAGCACCCGTCGGGCCAGGCGAGCCGGTCGGCCCGGGAGGCCCAGGCGGGCCAACGGCGCAGGCCGCCCTCGTGATGGTGTTGGTGTCCAGCGTGACCGCGCCATTGCGCGCCAGGGCGCGGCCTTCGATCACGGCGCCGGTGTTCAGCGTGATGGACGTCAGGGCCAGGATGTTGCCCTTGAACTGGGAGGTCGTGTCGATGGTGGCGGAGCTGCCCACCTGCCAGAACACGTTGCAGGCATTTGCCCCGTTGATGAAGGCCACGACACTCGCCGGAGCCGTGATCAGGGTCGAAGGGATCTGGAAGATGAAGACGGCATCGGGGTTGTTCTGGCCGTCGAGAGTGACCGTTCCGGTGATGTTCAGTGTCGACGAGGCCGTGTAGACGCCGGGCGCCAGCGTTTGTCCGCCGATATCGGCCGAAGTGGCGGCGCCGGGTCCCCGGCTTGCCGCGTCGTTGTAGGCGACGACGAGGTCGGACTTCGCCTGAGCGGCGGCGGCGTCGGTGACGTGCTGCGTTCCGTTGACGATGCCGGGCGGAAAGCCGGTGACCGATGTGCCCGGATGGAGCCCCAGATCTCCGTTGATGATGCTGGGGCCCGTGTTGGTGACCGTTGAACCGGCCAGGACCGCGTAATTGGTGGCGGTCCCCAGTCCCACGGGGGCTTCCAGGGCGTGAGCGAGGTTCGGGACCAGGGTTGCCGCCGCCAGGATCGCTGCGGGGAGCAGGACAAGGGCTCCCCGTTTGAACAGATTGCGTCGAGGCCTTTTGTCGGGTGGACCCGACCGGATGACATCCAATGCCACAGCAGGACCTTTCTTGTTGCTCCGGGTCTCAGTCCTCCCGGAGGAGGTTCCCGAGCGCCCGCGTCGATGGCTACTCAGGGCCGCAAGCCCCAACCTGCGCCGACGCGCAGGCTCCCTCTGAGCGGGGACTTCGAGAGCGGCTCCCTGCCCGAGGTAGTGATACGCCGTCACGCGAGGGCAGTCACGCATATTTCGCAGTAATTGGCAATAAATCAGGAAAAATGCTCTACATGGGTGACGTAACGCCAGGAAGCCGCAGTGCTGCCAGCCCGTGCGAATCCGTTGTGCCGTCAAAGTGGAGAGCGCGTGGCGGCAGTGGGGACAGCAACCCGGCTCGGAGGCAGGGCCGTCTCCCCCGTCCCTGCGAGCCTCGAGGTCGCTTCGGGCGGGACATGACAGAGCCCGGCCGGGCTCTGTGCGTGAGGGCGAGTGGTTCTCCGGTCAAAGGGTCTCGTCGTGCAGGTCCTCTTCGCGCAGCAGGCCGTCTTCGCGGCGGCGCGAGGCCGCCGTCTGGCCCTGCTTCTGGACCTGCTTCAATCCCGTCTCATTCAGGTCGGTGCAGCAGTGTTCAGCACCGTCCACACTGCAGACGGGCGGAGGTACGGGAATGCTCATGAACGCAGGTGAACACCCAGGAATATCGGGCTGACCTGCGCCAACAGACTTGCAATCCGTGCACGGCCGGCGCTGGCAGGTCTGCTCGTGGCCATCGACGTAGCCTGACCGTCCGGCAGTCGGCACGACGATGCATGGCTGGACGCCAGGGCGAGCGGCTCGGAACGCTCCTCGCACGCGGCCCTGCGCTCGTACCTCGCAGATCAGGCCGGCCAAGCACTCTGCGGCGCGTGCCACTACGTGCCAGTCAGGGCGGTAAACAGCGGTCAGCAGAGGACGGTTCGGAACCCTCGAATCAACTTCGAAAGGCACATCTTCGCAGGTCAGAGCCCTAACGAACCTCAAGTGTCGGGTGATTCCCAAGCTTATAGCGCGGGTTCGATTCCCGTCATCCGCTCTTTAAAGAAGGCCCAGGTCAGCGACCTGGGCCTTCTTATTGTCTAGACCTATCCGCCCTACCATGTCCTCCGCGTGCCCCAACTCCCGCGAATGCCCTGGCCGGAGGCTCTTTGGCGCACCACATGCACCACATCGGCAGGCGACCGTCTCGAATCCCGAGATGCAAACATGCAGGCGTTCCGGGATCACGCCCGGCCAGTCGAGATCGATGTGGACGCAGGTGGACTTCACCCGGGCAATGGCCTCGATGCTGACTGCGATGGGAAGATGGTGCAGATGCCTCCTTCGGCGCAGGTCGCCGGGTCGGTCGCGGCGGCGCGGAGGGCGAGGTCGCGCAGTGCGGTGCGGGTCGTGCGGAGTTCGGCGATACGCCGGTTGATCTCTTCGAGATGCCGATCGATGAGGTCCGTGACGTGGCCGCACGGAGCTTGTCCGCTGTCGCGGAGGGCGAGGACGCTGCGGATCTCGGCAAGGGTGAGGCCGGCGTGCTGGGCGTCGCGGATGAACGCGAGCCGGGTGGCGGCTTCGGCCGGGTAGTCACGGTAGCCGCCGGGGGTCCGGGGCGGTGCGGGCATGAGGCCGGCCTGCTCGTAGTAGCGGATGGTCTTGGTCGTGATTCCGCTGGTGGCGGCGAGGTCCCCGATGCGCATGCCTCAAGGCTAGCTCTTGACCTTCCAGTGTGCTGGAAGGTCTACGGTCGGGCTCAGAGACAACGAGCTGGGAGGACGATGCCATGCGGATCACGGTTCTGACCGTTCCGGACTGCCCGAACGGGCCGGTCGTGGAGGAGCGGATCACCGCCGCGCTGGCGGGCCGGGCCGCCGAGGTCGAACGCGTCGAGGTGCGCGAAGAGGCCGAGGCCACCCGCTGGGGCATGGCCGGATCCCCGACGGTCCTGCTTGACGGCGTCGACCCGTTCGCGGTGGCGGGGGCCGCGCCGAGCGTCTCGTGCCGCATCTACCGCGACGCCGGACAGGTGGATGGGGCGCCGAGCGTGGCCGCCTTGCGTACGGCCCTGGCCGAGGCGGGTTTCGCCGAAGCGGCGGAGGAGAACTGCTGCGAGACGGACCTTCTTGATCCGATCGGGCGGGGTGGCCGAGGCCGGGTGGCTCCGGCCGAGCGCGGGTTGCGGGCCGTCCACCAGGCCGTGCTGCGGCACTTCGCGACCGCCGGCCGAGCGCCGGAGGCCGGGCTACTGGAACCCGTCGCGGCGGCAGCCGGCCGAACAGCCGAGGACGTGCTGGCGGAGTTGGCCCGGGAGGACTTCCTGACCCTGGACGAGACCGGGCAGGTCCGGGCCGCGTACCCCTTCTCCGCCGCGCCGACCCCGCACCGGGTGCGGATCGACAGCGGCGCGGAGGTGTTCTCGATGTGCGCGGTCGACGCCCTCGGCATCACGGCGATGCTCGGCCAGGACACCGTCATCTCCTCGACCGATCCGGTCACCGGCGAACCTGTCACCGTCACTTCGACGAACGGGACGACGGTGTGGGACCCGGACTCGGCCGTCGTCTTCGTCGGGCGCCGCGCCTTCTCCGGCCCCGCCGAGGCGGTGTGCTGCGACGCGCTGAACTTCTTCTCCAGCCGCGCCTCCGCCACCACCTGGTCACAGCAGCATCCGGACGTGCCCGGCGACATCATCAGCCACGCCCGCGCCGAGGAACTGGGCCGGCAGACCTTCGGGCCGCTGCTGACTTCCGGGGCTCCCGACTCCTCTTACAGCCCCTGATCCCACGCCCGGCGGCCGAGGAGGATGACCTCATGCAGATTCGGATCGAAGCCGTCGATCTTCCGGGCCGCACCTGCGGCGCCGGCCCGGACTTCCCCGGCTACAGCAACATCCACGTCGCCATCCAACGGCGCGACCGCAGGGACGAGCTCCTCGGCCTGCACCCCGGCGACGCCGCCTCGGCAACGTGGACGCTGGAGTGCACGGCCACGCCGACCGACACGGGCCTCGACCTGAAGGGGCCGTACATCCAGGGCCGCCCCGCCGGTCGCTTCATCTACCTGAGCTGGGGCAGCGTGGACGAAGCAGGGACCTTCACCATGTTCCGCCGGGCCAAGCTGATGCTCGACGCCATCGCCCCGGGCACTGCCGTTGCCGCGATGAGCTCCGGAGGCCTGCTCGCACGCCTACGCCTCACCGACGCCTGCGGCCGGCCTCTGTGCGCCCAGGTCCGGCCACCGCTCGTCGAATGGACCGCCATCTCTGCGCCCGCGCCCTCCGCGTGCCGCGACTTCCGAGAATGCCCACGGAGGCCCCGTGGCGCACCACGTCCCTCTGTTGGGGTGGACGGTGATGCCGTGGGGCTGGGCAATCGTCAGGTTCATCGGCTGCGGCGGGACGCTCGTGTCGGGTTCACCGGTCAGCTTCACGGTGTAGGTCGACATCTTCCCGTCCGTGGGACTGGTGACGTACAGACGACGGCCGGCCGGGTGGGTCGCGATGCCGACGGGTCGACCGGAGGTGAGGTCGATCCGGGGCAGAATCTCCACCTCGCGGTCACCTGGCGGGTTCAGCTTGATCGCCTGCACGCGCCGCTCTTGAGGGCTGCAGTCGCCGGCTGCCACAAGTGCCCTCACATGCGTCAGACCGGGCCCCGCACCGGCGGGCCCACCCGAAGGCCACGGGCGGGCAGGTCCACCTGGACCACCCCATCGCGCCGCACCCCACCCCGTGGTGGGCTGAGGTCGGCGGGGGGATGTCCGCCAACCCGATCTCCCCTGGGCCATGACCATGACGATGACCATCACCGTTACGGCGATCGCCACGGCACTCGCATTCGGCCTGATCTCCAACCAGCTCCGCCGTCGGCGCCTCACCAATGACGATGACGACGACGAGGCGTCCGTCAGCGATCTGATCAGCCCTCTGGAGACACTCGCCGTCCTCCTGGTCGCCTTCGTCATCGTCGTGGCGGCCGAGTCGTACGGCGCCGCCGCCACGGCCGTCGAGGCCGAAGCCAGCCGGGTCGACCAGCTCTACGAGGTGGCCGACTACGCCCCGGAGCCACAGCGCGAACGGCTCCAGGCAGCCGCCGTTTGCTACTCGCGGGCCATCCGGGCCGCCGAATGGCCCCTCATGGCCGAGGGCGGCGCGAAGTCCCCGATGGCCTCGGTGTGGTCCACCGACTTCCGCAGGCACTTCAAGGAACTCGCCCACAAGGGTGACGCCACCTTCACCCTCCTGGTCGAAGCCGATGACGAACGCTCCAAGGCCCGGCAGACCCGGATCTCGGAGGCGAGCCCCGCCATTCCCTCGTTCGTCTACTGGTTCATGGTCGTGGCCCTGGCCACCACCGTGGGGGCCTTCGCCTTCGGCCTGCCCCGCAGGCGCGGGCCCTCGCACCTCGTCCTGTTGTGCGTACTGGCGGCGCTGTTCACCGGGTCCCTGCTACTGATCGAGGACATCGACAGCCCCTTCTCCGGCCGGATCCGGATCACGAACGAGGCGATGCGGGAAGCCGCCGAGGACATCTCCGAGGACTTCGCCACCGATCACCCCACGAGCACACTGCCGTGCGATGCAGACGGGAAGCGGACCACGACCTGATCCATCGGCCTGCCTGAGGACGCGTGCCCCAACGTGCCAGTAGCGGCGGTAGGCAGCGGTCGGCAAGGGGCCGCCGAATCGATCACGACGAGGCCGTCACGGCTTTCTTCCTTGCCCAGACCTCACAGAACCCGCGTGCCATTCGCGCACCACAAGCGCCCTCACCGTGGGTCAGGTTGGGCTCGCGTCGACACTCACCGCGTTGGGGGGTGGTCAGCGCGCGATCTCGGCCAGGGCCTGGATGCCTTCGAGCACCTCAGCGGCGGTGGGAGCGCTGGAGGGGTCGCTGAGGCACTGGAACATCACGCCCGACACGAGCGCAAGCTGCACGGTCCCTAGGGTGCGGACGGAGGTCTCCGCGACCTCCTCTTCGTGGACGCCGTCCAGGATGGCAGCCATGCCGCGTCGACCCTGGGCGGTGCCCCCGGCCAGCGCGGCACGCAGCTCCGGCTGCCGCTGGGCCTGCATGAACAGCTCGACCGAGGCCAGCCAGAGGTCGGGGTGCGCGCCGAAGTCCTCGATCAGGCCCTCCCAGATGCGCTCGAAGTGCGCCCTGGAGGAGCCGTCGGCGTCGGGGACCAGCGCCCGGCCCATCGCGTCGCCCCACTCGTCGAGGATCTCGAACAAGGCCTGGTTGAGCAGCGCTTCCCGTGAGCCGTAGTGGTAGCCGACGGCGGCCGTGCTCACGTGGGCGGCGGAGGCGATGTCACGTACGGAGGTGCGGTCGTAGCCCTTTTCCCGCAGGCAGGCCTTGGCGCCGATGAGCAGGGCTTCGCGGTTTCCCATGCCCCGGAGCCTAGCGCCCGCATGACACGAACGCCTCATACGGTCGAGTTAGACAAACGTATTGCACGATCGTACAAATCTGTCGTAGCGTTCGGGGCATGAGACACACCAGGAACGTTTCCAGAGGGTTCACCGCCACCGCGCTGATGCTGGCCACGCTGGGCGTGGGTCTGGGCCTCGGACCGGCCGGCCCGGCGCAAGCGGCGGCAGGCGGTGGCGCCGGTACGGTCGTCGACACCACCGGCGGCGCGGTCCGCGGCACCTCGACCGACGGTCTGCGCAGCTTCCAGGGCATCCCGTACGCCGCCCCGCCGGTGGGCGAACTGCGCTGGGCCTCGCCGCAGCCCGCAGCGGCCTGGACCGGGGTGCGAGAGGCGACCGCGCCCGGATCCCCGTGCTCGCAGCCGGCGGGGCTCCCCATCGGAGTCCCCAGCGTGGTCGAGGACTGCCTCTACCTGAATGTCACCACCCCCGCGAAACCGGCCGGGAAGCGCCCGGTGATCGTGTGGATCCACGGCGGCAGCCTGATGTTCGGCAGCGGCGATCTGTACGGACCCGAGCGACTCGCCGCCGAGGGCGCGGTCGTCGTGACCATCAACTACCGGCTCGGCGCCATGGGCTTCCTGTCCGACCCCGTCCTCAAGACCTCCGGCGGCCTCGGCCTGGAGGACCAGCAGGCCGCGCTGCACTGGGTCCGCGCCAACGCCGACGCCTTCGGCGGCGATCCCGGCAACGTGACGATCACGGGGCAGTCCGGCGGCGGATACAGCGTCTGCGGCCACCTCGCCTCGCCGAAGTCCGCCGGACTGTTCGACCGCGCCATCCTGCAGAGCTCCCCCTGCGCCACAGGCGGCTCACGCACCCGGGAGGAAGCCGAGGCCGAGGCCGAGGCCACCGTCGAGCACCTCCGGAAGCTGAAGGCGTGCGACAACCACAAGGACACGGAGTCCTGCCTGCGCCACACGGACCCGGGCACGCTCATGAAGGCGTACGGAACCTGGAACGAGCCCCGCCCGATCGCCGGTACGGACCTCATGCCGCTGGCCCCCGCCGAGGCGTTGCGCACGGGCAAGTTCAACCGCGTCCCGGTGCTCATCGGGGTCAACCACGACGAGGAGCGCGGCAGGATCCTCGGCGAGGAGCTGGGAGGCGGGCCGATGCCGCCCGGGGCGTACGAGCCCGAGATCCGAAAGGAGTTCGGCGACCGGGCCGACGCGGTGCTGGCACGCTACCCGCTGAACCGCTTCGGCTCCGTCGGCGAGGCCCTGGCGACCGTCCGCACCGACCACACCTGGTCGGTGCCGACCCTGGACACCGCCCGGCTGCTGGCGAAGTGGACGCCGACCCGAATGTTCGAGTTCAGCGAGCGCGAGACGCCCGCGTGGGCCGGCGACCCGAAGCTCAGCTTCGAGCCCCGCGCGTCGCACATGTCGGAGCTGCCCTACCTCTTCGACCTCAAGCTGCCCCTGTTCGAGAAGCTGACGGAACAGCAGGAACGGCTCGGCAACCGGATGACGGACACCTGGGTCGACTTCGCCGAGTCCGGCAAGACCGACTGGCCGAGTTTCCGCGGCGGCGGCTACGTGCAGTCGCTGACGTCGGGGCCGTGGAAGCGCACGGAGTTCACCAAGGACCACGACTACGCGTTCTGGAGGAACCTCCGCTGACGCCGAGCGCGGAACGCTCCTGCCACTACGTGCCGGTCAGGCGGGTGTCCGAGCCGCCGCGCTCGACCCTCTGAACAGGAGCTTCGCGCCGCAGTTTGCGTCAGAAGCGGAACACACCGAGATCTCGCACCGTGTCCGCCAGAGCGCGGATGAGGTCGTTCTCGACTTCGGTCCGCCAGACCAGGGCGAAGGTCATGGTTCCCATGTCGGGGATGGGCAGCCATCGGATGTTCGACATGCCCCAGTACCTGGTGACATGGCCGGGGAAGGTGTGGATGATCTCGCCCATGCTGACCATGCCGATCAGCTCATCGGCGTTGTCCGCGACCGCGATGCGCTCGATGGGCCGGCCTCGTGGGGTGTGGAAGGGCAGGTAACTGTCCTCCCAGTAGTCCGGCAGGCCGAGGGCAGTGGCGTGCGGGAATTCGGCGAGCAGCTCCACCGGCACGGAGTCCCGTCCCGCGAACCGGTGGTCGGCGGCCACGGCAAGGATCCGGGAGTCGGTGCACAGAGGCGGGCCGACGGTGAGGTCGGGCTCCTCCACAGGCAGCCAGACGACCATGACGTCCATGGCACCGCTACGGAGCTGGCTGAACACATGGTTGAAGGTCGCCTGGCGGATCTGGAGTCCCCATTGCGGGTACCGCGCGCGGAACGCCTTCCAGTAGGGGTGCAGATCGACGACGTTGAAGGGCATCAGGCTGACGCGGAGCTGTGCCGTGATACCGCGGGCCGCCAGCTGGGCGCGCTCCAGGGATTCGTGCAGGCCCGCGTAGACCGGTTGCAGATCGTCGCGGAACTGCCGGCCGACCTCGGTCAGGAACACCGTGCGGCTTGTGCGGATGAACAGCTCGGCACCGATGCGCCGTTCCTGCTTCTTGATGGCCTGACTGACGCGAGCCTGGGAGACGTGCAGCCGCTGTGCGGTCCGGCCGAAATGCAGCTCCTCCGCCAGCACCAGGAATATCTCGATGTCCCGCAGCTCCACCGGCTCCCCAGCCCCCATCGATAACCCTGCGGTTATCGAACCGCGCGGAAGTTTACATTGATCATGATGGCGACCCGCAAGAAGGTTGAGGGCATGCAATCACGCATGAAGAACTCGGCGCTCGTGCTGCCGGACGCGCTCACGAGCATCGGCAACTTCTTCAAGTCGGTCAACTCTGGCGCCATCTCCGATGAGTTGCCGGAGATCCTGGCTCTGCGCGCCGGCCAGATCAACGGCTGCGGTGACTGCGTGCGCACCCACGTGCAGAACCTGTCGATCGGCGTGACCGACATGTTCGACTGCCGCACCACTGGGGTCCGTGAACCGGCCGGCACGTCCTGGAGCCGACGCCGGCCATGAGCGATGAAGTCGGCCTGACCGCGATGTACGCGATGCACGATGCCCTACGCCGGGAGCTGGCCCATCTGGACCGGATCACCATCGGCACGGACCGTGACCCCCGGCAGTTACCGACCACTGCCGGATGGACGCTGTTCAAAAAGGCTCTCCACGCCCACCACACGGCCGAGGACGACGCGCTGTGGCCGGCGCTGCGTCGACGTCTGGCCGGCCGCCCGAAGGACCTGGCTCTCCTGGAGGCGATGGAGGCCGAGCACGCCGCCATCGACCCGCTGATCGAGGCCATCGACGCGGCGCTCGCCGACCCCGAGGTCGACCAGCTGCGGTTGGGCATTCTGACCGACGCGCTGGCCACCGGCCTGGCCGGGCACCTCAAGCACGAGGAGGACGCGGCCCTGCCGCTGATCCGGCGGGCGTTGACGGCCGAGCAGTGGAACCACTTCGGCCAGGTCCATGCCCAGCTGATCGGCCCGGACGCACCGCTGTTGCTGCCGTGGCTGCTGGACGGTGCCGACGAGGCGACTGTGGAGAAGCTGCTCGCTCCACTGCCCGCATCCGCTCGCGCCGCCTACACCGCCGAGTGGGCCCCGGCCTACACCGCCCTGGACCGCTGGAGACCTGGCACTGCTCCGACGCGCTGACACCGGCTGCCGCGCCTCTCAGAGCGTCGCGTCGGCCGGTGTCCCAGGGGCCCGACGCCACCCCGTGGGGTGGTTCACCGGCCCCGCAGTCGTGCGCACGGCATGCGTGCGCAACGTCCGGAACCCGGACTTACGTTCCCCTCAGAAGATCATTGGAGCCATCGCCTTGTCCGAGCACATCCACCTCACTCCGCTCCACGACATCTCGGCCACCGACGCCGCCGCCTGGCACCGGGTCGTCGCCGCCTCGATGGCCCGCGACCTGCCCGGCGTACCGCCTCCCGGCCCCGAGCAGATCCACGCCCGGCTCACCAAGCCCATGCTGAACAGTCACCGGCTGACCTGGCTGGCCACCGGGGCGCAGGGCAGCCCGGTCGGACTCGCGGGCCTGCGACTGTTCACCTCCCCGGGGCGGAATCACCTTGCCGAACTGGAACTCCACGTCGACCCCGCGCACCGGCGCCTGGGCACCGGCTCCCTCCTGCTGTCGGCGGTCGTGGCGGCCTGCCGCGCCGAGGACCGGCGCAGCCTGATCGTCGAAGCGGCGGCCGACAGCCCGGGCGAGGCCTTCTGCGAAAAGCGGAACTTCCGCCAGGCACTGGCCCTGGACCATCTGATCCTGCACCTGGACCAGTCGGACGAGGCCGCCGTTCTCCAGTTCGCCGAGGCCGAGCACCCCGGCTACCGGCTGACGGGCTGGACCGGCACGGTGCCCGACGACCTCGCCGCCTCCTTCGCCGCCGCCAAGAACGCGATGAACGACATGCCCGTCGGAGACCTGGACTACGGCACCGTGGATTGGGACGCCGACCGCGTACGGGCCATGGCCCAGGTGATCGCCGACCGCGGCGACACCCTGCTGACCCTCGCCGCCGTCGACGACGACGGCACCATGGCCGGATATACCGAGATCCTGCTCCCGCAGGGCGCGCCGCCCCGGGCGCAGCAGTACGACACCGCCGTCGTGCCCGTGCACCGCGGCCATGGCCTCGGGCTGTGGCTCAAGGCCGCCATGGTGCGCCGACTGCGCGCCGAGCACCCCGGTGTCGTCGAGATCGAGACCGACAACGCCGAGGACAACGTCCACATGCTGGCCGTCAACCACCGGTTGGGGTTCCGCTCCTACCGGCGCACGCGCGAGTTCCAGCTCGACGTGCCCGCGGCCTGATCCCCGTACCCGTAGTCACCTCCGTATCGAAGAGGCGAGAAGACCCTGCGCAAGCTGACCTACTGCGTCTCCGCCACCCTCGACGGTTACATCGCCGGTCCCGGCGGACGACCGGAACCGAACAGCCTGCCGGCGCCTCCGCCCCCCACTCACCCCAAGCGCACACCTTCCGAGGAGCTGCCATGCACGTGTCCGCCTCCACCCTTTCCCTGACCGTCGCCGACGTCGACGCCTCCCGTGACTTCTTCCGCACTCACCTCGGCTACGAGGTGGCCATGGCCGACGACGGCTTCTGCTCGCTGACCCGCGAGGACGCCGCCGTCGACATCGTCCTGCTCCGCAAGGGGACCGACGTCCTGCCCGCCGAGCAGCGGGACCGGGAGGCGGGCGGGCTGATCCTCGCGCTCACGGTCAGCGGCCTCGCCGCGGAGGAGGCCCGGCTGCGCGCGGCGGGCGCCCCCATCACCATGCCCCTGCGGGAAGAGCCCTGGGGCGAGCGCCTGTTCCAGCTGACCGACCCCAACGGGGTCGTCGTCCAGCTCGTCGAATGGGCCGTCCCCGACCCCGGGACGGACGGGAACGAAAGCACCGCCGTACGGGTGGTCACTCCCTCGGCCGACGATGTCACCGTCTCCCCGAACGCCACCATGACCGGCCTGGCGGCTCCCAGCCGCGGCAGCGCCGAACTCAGCACCTGGACCGTCACGATGGACGCCGGCGCGACCGGCCCCGAGCACTCCATCAGCCGTGAGCAGGTCTGGACGGTCACCGCGGGCGCGCTGGAGGTGACGTGCGACGGGCGCGCCGAAACGATCCTGGCCGGCCAGACCCTGATCCTGCCGCCGGCCCTCGTCCGCCGGATCCACGCCCCGGAGCAGGCCGAGGCCCACGTCTCGATGCGCTCGGACGGGGTCGCTTCCGTTCCCGGCACCGAGGGTGTCCGCGAACTGCCCTGGGCACGGTAACCGCAGCTGCCTCCCCCCAGCTTGTCCCCCAGGGGGGCTTCCGGTAAGACCCGGATCCTCCCGCACCATCGCCGGCCGAGGTCGGAATCCACAGAAACGAGAATGACGAAATGCGTGTGCTGATCATGGCTTACGGGTCACGCGGCGACATCATGCCGCAGGCCGCGTTCGCGGCACAGTTGCGGAAACTCGGCGCGGAAGTACGGGTGTGCGCACCTCCGGACGAGGAGTTCGCGGAGATACTGGCCGGTGTCGGCGTGGAGCACGTGCCGTTCGGCCGGCCGGTGCGCCCGCTGGTGACCGGGACGCCGCCGTCACCCGGCTTCGCGACCGAGTTCGCGGCCGAGCTGGTCGCGGCGCACTTCGACACGGTCGCCGCGGCCGCCGAGGGATGTGACGTGCTGGTGGCGAGCGGCCTGATGCCGGCCGGCGTGCGGTCGGTGGCCGAGAAGCTGGGCATCCGCTACGTGTACGCCTGCTTCCACCCGTTCGAGATGCCGTCGACGCACTACCTTCCGTCGCCGCGGCCGGGCCCGCCGGTTTCGACCGACGTGACCGACAATCGCGCCCTGTGGGACCTGGACGTCGAGAAGGTGAACGCGCTGTACCTGGCGCCGCTCAACGCCCACCGGGCGGCGATCGGGCTGCCGCCGTTGGACAACGTCCGCGACCATGTCTTCGGCGACCGTCCGTGGCTGGCGGCGGACCCGGTCCTGGCGCCGTGGCAGGAGCTGACGGATCTCGAACTCGTGCAGACCGGCGCGTGGATCCTGCCGGACGAACGCCCGCTGCCGGACGACCTGGAGGCGTTCCTGGACGCCGGCACACCGCCGGTGTACGTGGGCTTCGGCAGCATGCCCATGCGCACGGCGACGGACGTCGCCCGGACAACCGTCGAAGCGGTCCGCGCGCAAGGGCGCCGCGTACTCGTCTCCCGCGGCTGGGCCGAACTGGGTCTGACCGACGACGCGGACGACTGCTTCGCCGTCGGCGACGTCAACCATCAGGCCCTCTTCGGCCGGGTGGCCGCGGTCGTGCACCACGGCGGCGCGGGCACCACGACGACGGCCGCCCGGGCCGGCGCGCCCCAGGTGGTGGTACCCCAGTTCGTGGATCAGCCGCACTGGGCCGCCCGGGTCGCCGAACTGGGCATCGGAGCGGCCCACGACGGTCCGAACCCGACCTTCGAATCCCTGTCGGCCGCCCTCAGGACGGCCCTGACCCCCGAGACGCAAGCACGGGCGAAGGCCGTCGCCGGCACGATCCGCACCGACGGGACGGCAGTGGCCGCGAAGATGCTCCTCGACACGGCGCACGCCGCGCCGGTGAGCCGCGAACAGATCTCCGGCATTGCGCATGCCGACCACCCGATAAAGGCTCCGCTCGACGACGACTCGGTCAGCCGGCTGCTCGAACGCGGCCTCCCGCGGGGCGACGAGCGAGTGCTCGACCTCGGATGCGGCACGGCGGAATGGCTTCTGCGCGCCCTGGCGACGCGCCCGCACCTGCACGCCGAGGGCGTCGACGTCTCCGAAGTCGCCCTGACGCAGGCCCGCCAGGCAGCGAGCGAACTCGGGGTCGACGAGCGCCTGGTCCTCCACCACCAGGAGGCCGCGGACTTCGTCTCCGCACAGCCGTTCGACCTGGTGGTCAGCGTCGGCGCCACGCATGCCTTCGGCGGCCTTCTCCCCACCCTCGCGGCGGCCCGCAAGCACCTGGCCCCCGGCGGCCGCGTCCTGATCGGTGAGTCCTTCTGGGACCGCGCCCCTTCGCCGGAGGTCATCGAGATGTTCGGTGACCTCGACGACCTGGCGACCACGGTGGACCACGTCGTCGCCGACGGATGGACCCCTGTCCACGGCCATGTCAGTACCCGCGGTGAGCTGGACGCCTACGAGTGGGCCTGCTGGGGCTCGCTGGCCTCATGGGCTCTGGACCACCCTGCCGATCCGGCCGGCGCACAGGTGCTGGAGACGGCCACCGCTCAGCGTTCGCAATGGCTGCACGGGTACCGGGACAGCTTCGGCTTCCTCTGCCTGGTCCTGCGTCAGACTCCCGTGGCGGCCGGAAAGTGAGTACACAGATGCAACCGACGTTCGTACTGGTCCACGGAGCCTTCGCGAACTCCTTCTCCTTCGCGCCCCTCCAGGCGGAACTCGGCCTCCTCGGGTACCGTTCCGTCGCCGTCGACCTGCCCGGCCACGGGTTCCAGGCGACCTTCACCCGCGCCTACCAGTCGCCTCAGGACCCCGAGGGGCTCGCCACCGCGCCCGGCTCGATCAAGGGCGTCACGCTCGCCGACAACACCGCGCACCTGATCGGAATCCTCGAACGGGCCAAGCGGAACGGCCCCGTGATCCTCGTCGCCCACAGCCGCGGCGGTGTCACGGTCACGGCCGCGGCCAACGCCCGCCCGGATCTGATCGACCGCATCGTCTACGTCTCGGCCTGGTGCCCGGTCGACCTCGACGTCAACGACTACTACGCCGAGCCGGAGATGGCCACGGTCGATCCCGCCGCCTTCGCTTCGGCGCTGGCCGGAAACCCTGCCGAGCTCGGCCTGCTCCGCGTCAACTTCCGCACCGCGAACCCGGACTCGCTCGCGGCGTTCAAGGCGGCCCTCTTCGCCGACGGCACCGACGAGCAGTTCCTCACCTTCCTGAACACCTTCCAGCCCGACGAGAACCTGGACGTCGGCGGCTCCGCCGACCGGGCGCAGGCCGCGACCTGGGGCCGCGTCCCCAAGACCTACATCCGCCTGGCCGACGACGCGAGCCTGCCTCTCGCCCTGCAGGACCGGCTGATCCGCGAGGGCAACGAGCTGACGCCGGACAACCCGTACGACGTCCGCACCCTGGAGGGCAGCCACCTGAAGTGGCTGGTGGACCCGGCGCCGGCGGCCGGCGTCCTCGGCGAACTCGCCACGCTCCCGGACCCGTCCGCTCCGGCGTGAGTCGTCGGTCGAGCCCGGAACCAACGAAATGAGAGTTGCGAAAATGCGTGTGTTGTTGATGGCCTGCGGATCGCGCGGGGACATCGAACCGATGATCGGCCTCGCGGTGCGGTTGCGGGCACTCGGTGCGGAAGTGCGGATGTGCGCGCCGCCGGACTTCACGGAGCTGCTGGAAGGTGCCGGCGTCCCGATGGTGCCGATCGGCCGGCCGCTGCGCCCGATGGTGAAGGGGGCGGTGACCGGGACCAAGCCGCAGCCGCCGTCGAGCCTGCCCCAGCGCGCGGCCGAGATGGTCGCCACGACCTACGAGGCCGTCGCCCCGGCGGCCGAGGGATACGACCTGATGGTGGCGACCGGCTTGATGCCGGCCGCGGCCGGCGCGCGGGCGGTGGCCGAGAAACTGGGCATCCCTTACGTGTTCGTGGCCTACTTCCCGACGTACCTGCCGTCGCCGCACCACCCGCCGCTCGTGTGGCCGGGCCGGTCGCTCCCGCCGGAGGTTACGGACAACCGGGTGCTGTGGGACCTGAACACCGAGCACATGAACGAACTGTTCGGCCAGGGGATCAACACTCACCGGGCGTCGATCGGCCTGCCCCCGGTGGACAACGCCCGCGACCACATTCTCACCGACCGGCCGTTGCTCGCTGCGGACCCGGTCCTGGGCCCGTGGCCGGAGCCCGCGGACCTCGACGTGGTGCAGACCGGCACGTGGTTCCGGCCGGAGGACGAGCGCCCGCTCCCGGCCGATCTGGAAGCGTTCCTGGAGGCCGGCACACCGCCGGTGTACGTGGGCTTCGGCAGCATCCCCATGCGCGACCCGGAGGACGTCGCCAAGGCGGCCATCGAGGCGGTCCGCGCGCAGGGCCGCCGCGTGCTCCTCGGGAGCGGCTGGGCCGACCTGGCCCTGACCGACGACCAGGACGACTGCTTCGCCATCGGCGAGGCCAACCATCACGCACTGTTCCCCCGGGTGGCCGCGGTCGTGCACCACGGCGGCGCGGGCACCACGACGACGGCCGCCCGGGCCGGCGCGCCCCAGGTGGTCGTACCCCAGTTCGCGGACCAGCCGTACTGGGCCGGCCGGGTCGCCGAACTGGGCATCGGAGCGGCCCACGACGGTCCGAACCCGACCTTCGAATCCCTGTCGGCCGCCCTCAGGACGGCCCTGACCCCCGAGACGCAAGCACGGGCGAAGGCCGTCGCCGGCACGATCCGCACCGACGGGGCGACGGTGGCCGCGAAGCTGCTGCTCGACATGGTCGCCTGAGAAGGGGTTCGATTCCCGTCATCGCTCGGACACAACAGCCCCAGGTCAGTGACCTGGGTCTGTTGTGTTGCCTACGCCTGGGCAGGGGCTCCGCGGCGCTTGCGCAACTGATCCCAAGGCGGGCCGCCCGGGTCACAGCCTCCCCGCGGCCGACGTGTAGGACCTGCGGCTGGGGACCAGCGGCCCGGGGTGTCGCGTTGCCATCCCCTGACGGAGGTCGCGAGACTTGATCGCCGGTGACCGCCGGCCGCCCGCGACCACCTGATGAGCAGGGGATGTTGTGACAGGACAGGTCCTTCCGCACGACGTACTGGGCACCGGCAGCGAACGAGCCCTCCTGCTGCACAACTGGTTCGGCGACCGGTCGAGCTTCGACCCGATGCGCGAACACTTGAACGGGGACGCGTTCAGCTACGCGTTCCTGGACTGCCGCGGGTACGGCGAGGCGATCGACACCGACGGCACGTTCACGATGCAGGAGGTCGCCGAGGACGCCCTCGCCGTGGCCGACCACCTGGGCTGGGAGTCCTTCTCGGTCATCGGCCACTCCATGGGCGGCAAGGCCGCCCAGCTGATGCTGCTGGACGCCCCGTCGCGCATCCGCTCGATCATCGGCATCTCGGCGGTGCCCGCGTCCGGTTTCCCGCTCGAGGGCGAGATGTGGGAGCTGTTCGCCGGGGCCGCGAGGAATCCCGCCAACCGCAGGGCGATCATCGACCACACCACCGGCGGGCAGCGCGACAGCGCATGGCTGGACGCCATGGTCAGCCACTCGGTGGGGCGCTCCTCGGCGACGGCCTTCCGCGCGTACCTGGACTCCTGGGCGCGCGTCGACGTCCACGAGCGGGTGGAAGGCAACCCGGCCCCGGTCCTCCTCCTGGCGGGTGCGAACGACCCGGCGCTGGGACCCGAGGCCATGCGGGCCACTTGGATGCAGTGGTACCCGAATGCCCAGCTCGAGGTGCTCCAGAACACCGGGCACTACGCACCGGAGGAGTCCCCCGAGGCCGTCGCCGCGGCGGTCGAGCGGTACCTCGGCCGCTGAGGCCTCAGGATAGGGCGGCCAGGGTCCGCGCGACGAGTCGCCCGCCCGGGCGGGTCGGCACCTGGGTGCAGGCCCACCGGCGCCTGCTCACCACCGGCGTACTGCTCGTACTCGCGCTCGTGTTCGCGCTGTGGAACCACCCGACGGTGCTCACCGTCCTGCTGCTGGCCCTCATCCTGCTCGCCGTACTCGCCGTCCTCTCCCTGCTCGCGGCCGGCGGCCGCACCTCCGACCAGGCCGGGCGGGCAGGGCAGGCCGGGGAGCGGTAGCCGCGTGGCGTCACGGCGTCGAGGGGGCGACGGGCGTGCGGAGCCAGCCGGCCGGGAGCGGTTCGTGGGCCACCACGTACCCGACGGCGATGGCGAGGGTGATGACGATGAAGAGCATGATGAGCCAGGACAGCAGGACGAAGACCGAGCCGAGGCTGCCGAACTGCTCCATGCTGCGCTGGACGGCATGGGGCATGTAGATCCTCGACGCCAGTGACAGGAGCTGCTCCCCGACCCCGGCCAGCACCGCGCCGGGCAGCAGCGGCAGCCACGGGATCCGGCCGCCGAGCAGCAGGTGCTGCGTCCACCACCACAGCAGCGTTCCGCTGATCACGGCGAGGGCGAAACCGGCGGCCCGGCCGGTGCCGAAGGCCGTCTGCACCGGCCCCTGGAACAGCAGGGCGATCAGCCATACGACGAGCCAGGCCACCCACCGCCACGCGGCGACCCGGGCCTTGGCCTTGCGCAGGTGCCAGGAGCGCTCGCACGTCTTCTGCAGGGCGCGGCTGCACGCGGTCGCCGACAACAGCGTCACCACGACCCCCACCCAGCCCGTGCTCACGGTCGCCGTGGGATCGGTGGCGGAGTACACGGAGCGCACCGGGTCCAGTGCGGCGCCCTGGAGCCCCAGTGTCGTACGGATGGACGAGATCAGCTGGTCCTGGAGCCAGGCGGGGGCGAGCGCCGCCATGACGAAGACGGCCGGCACGGCGCCGAGGAAGGCCTGGGCAGCCAGCCTGGTCGCGCAGTCCAGGATCCTCACGGTCGCGAGCTGCTCCAGGAGCCGGCCCAGCAGCGGGGTGTGTTTCCGCATCCAGCCGGGGACGGCGCGCAGGAGGGGTCCGGCCTCCGGTTCGGGCACGGTGGAACTCCTCGGGGCGCGGTTCGCGGCGGCAGCGACCGCCCTTCCACGAGAACAATGACGGAATCGCCCGTATCCGGCATTTCGCCACTCGGTCTGGTCGCTCTCGCGCTCCTCCCCGGAGTGCGAGTCGATCAGACGAATGCTGCAATGGCCGGAGAGCTCCGTCCGCCAGGGGAGGGGCGCGGGAACCGCCCGGTCGTGCGCGAGGAGTCGTCATGAGGGAGAAGCCGAAGACACGGGCCCGTGCTGCTGTCTGAGCCGGGCCGTCGGCACCGCCGCTTGCTGGCGGAGCACCTGCTCCGCTCGGCGGCCTCGGTCGTCCTGCTCACGGCGCTGTACTACCTGGTCCCCCTGGAGGGCGGGTTCGGCGTCCTGACCCTCGTACTGCTGGTACTCGGCCTGGCCCTCTTCAGCGGCCTGGTCGCCTGGCAGATCACCGCCATCACCCATGCGGAGTATCCGCGGCTGCGCGCCATCGAGGCGCTGGCCACCGCCGTCCCGCTGTTCCTGGTGCTGTTCTCCGCGACGTACTTCCTCTTCTCGAAGGAGCTTCCGCAGTCGTTCTCGGAGCCGCTGAGCCGGACCGACGCCCTGTATTTCACCGTCACCGTGTTCGCGACCGTGGGATTCGGGGACATCGCGCCCACGAGCCAGGCCGCCCGTGCGCTGACGACCGGGCAGATGATCGCCGATCTGATCGTGGTGGGAGTGATCGCCAAGGTCCTCTTCGGCGCGGTCAGGATCGGGGTGCGCAGGCGAGGGGAGGTCGCGCGATCGCCGGTGGACGAGTCGTGGTTCCCCGAGGACGAGGCGTGATCGCCAGAGGACGAGTCGTTGCCGGCCGGGCCCGGCGACCCCAGGAAGGAAGAGGCCCATGACGGAGCCGCGTACCGGATCCGGCCCGCCGGCCGGCGGAACGCAACCGCGGGAGGCCGACCTGCTGCGGCACATGCTCCGCAGTCCCGGCTATCTCAAGGTGCTCGGCTTCTGCGCGCTCATCGGCATCCCGGTGTCCCTCGCCGCCTTCTGGTTCCTCGTCCTGCTGCACGAACTGGAGCACGCGCTGTGGGCGGACCTGCCCCACGCCGTGGGCCTGGACGCCCCGCCCTGGTGGTGGCCCTTCCCCCTGCTGCTCGTCGCCGGAACCGTCGTCGGCCTGGTCGTCACCCACCTGCCCGGTGCGGGCGGCCACGTCCCCGCCGCCGGACTGAACACCGCGGGCCCTTCGTCGGCCGCGCTGCCCGGTGTCATCCTCGCGGCGGTGGCCTGCCTGCCGTTCGGCGCCGTTCTCGGACCGGAGGCCCCGCTGATCGCCCTGGGCGGCGGCCTGGCCCTGGTGTTCCGGAACCTCGCGCGGGCGCCGGCGACCCCGCGGAGCGTCGCCCTCCTGGGCGCGGCCGGAGCGGCGGCGGCCATCTCCGCGATCTTCGGCAACCCGCTGATCGCCGCGGTGCTCCTCATCGAGGTCGCGGGGGTGGGCGGGCCGCAGTTGTTCGCGGTCATGCTCCCTTCCCTGCTCTCCAGCGGAGTCGGCGCCCTGGTGTTCACGGGACTCGGCCGCTGGACCGGGCTGGAGACGGGCGACCTCTCCTTGAAACTGTCAGCACCGGTCCCGCGCCTGGACGTTCCGGACGTGCTCTGGGCGCTGGTCATCGCCGTGGCCCTGGCCGCGGTCCTGCACCCGCTGCTGGCAGGTGCCCGGCGGATCGCCGTCTACGTCGCGGCGCGGCCGCTCGTACGGACCGTCCTGTGCGCCCTCGGCGCCGCGGCCTGCGCCGCCCTCTACGCCCTGATCACCGGCCGCTCACCCGTGAACGTCGCCTCCTCCGGCCAGTCCACCCTCGCCGAACTGGCCGCCGACCCGCACGCGTGGGGTATCGGCGCACTGCTCGCCGTCCTGCTGTTCAAGGGCGCCGCCTACACGCTCTGCCTCGGCAGCCTGCGGGGCGGCCCCGTGTTCCCGGCACTCTTCCTCGGCGCCGCGGCGGGCATCCTGCTCTCGCCCCTGCCGGGTCTGGGCGTCGTACCGGCGATGGCGGCGGGCATGGCCGCAGCCTCGGCCACCACGCTGCGGCTGCCGGTGAGCAGCGTGGTGCTCGTGGTCCTGCTCCTGGGCGGCTCCGCCATGATGCCCGTCGTGATCCTCGCGGCCGTCGTCGCCTTCGTCGTCACCGAGCTGCTGCCGCTCGGGCCCGCGGCGCCCGGGCCGTCTACGTGAACTGCTCGCTGCCCACCACCCGCAGGAGGGCCAGGCGGTCGGCCGAGTCCGTCCCGGGCGGCGGGGTGAGCAGGATCAGTCGCTGGTCGCCCTCCGTGGCGAGGAGCACCTGGCAGTCGAGGTCCACGGGGCCGACGACCGGGTGGATCACGCGCATGCGGCTGTGGCGGCGGACGGCGACCTCATGCAGTTCCCACAGGTCGGCGAACTCCTCGCTGGCCTCCCGCAGCCGCTCCACCAGGCGGGTCGCGGCCGGGTCCGCGGCCCGCCGGGCGACGGCCGCGCGCAGGTCCGCGACGTGGACCCGGCTGTACCGCTCGTGTTCGTCGGCCGGGTAGGCGTCGCGCGCGGCCGGGTCGGCGAACCAGCGCCAGATCACGTTGCGGCCGTGCTCGGACACCGTGCACACGCCGCCCAGCAGGTTGCGCGCCATGTCGTTCTGGGCCAGTACGTCGCCCAGGTCGCCGAGGACCTGGGCCGGGGTTCCGGGCAGCTGGTCCAGCAGGTGCAGCAGGCCCGCGCCGACCTGGTCGCCGGCGATGCGTCCGGCGGGCGGGCGGTGCCCGGCGAGCAGGTGGAGGTGGTCGCGGGGCTTCTCCATGGGCGCGCCGGTGTCCGCCGCCGTCGCCGCCCTGCGCCCCGACCTCGTACGCCGGCTGATCCTGGTCGCCGGATGGGCCCACACCGACGGCGACGAGTACCTGCGCAACCTCTTCGCCCTGTGGAAGCAGCTCGGCACCTGCGACCCGGCCGCCTTCGGGCGCTCGGTCGCCATGACCGGCTTCAGCCGCCGGTTCCTCAACGCGATCGGCCGCGAGCAGGTGGAACTCCTGATCCCCAACATGCCGCCCACCCCCGGCACCCTGCGCCACGTGGACCTCGACACCCGCATCGACATCCGCGCCCTGCTGCCGCGCATCGCGGCCCAGACGCTCGTCATCGGCGCCGCCCTGGACATCACCGTCCCGGTGGAGAACAGCCGCGCCCTGCACGCCGCGATCGCGATGAGCACGTACGCCGAGATCGACGCCGGGCACGTCGCGTTCTTCGAGAAGGAGGACGAATTCGTCAAGCTGGTCGACGAGTTCACGCTCGCCCGTTGAATCCCTACGAGGACGGGGACGGGGACGGGGGCGCGGCCAGCAGTGCGAGCACCTCGCCGAGCTGCTCGCGCACCCCCTCATCGGTGATGATCCCGTCCGCGCCCACCATCCCGCGGTCCACGGGAATCCGTGCGCACGCCGGCTCCACGACGTCGGCGCCGGTATAGCCGAGCACCGTCCGCAGCGCGGCCTCGGCGCCCTGGCCGCGCCCCGGGGCGGCCGCGTTCACCCAGGCGACCGGCTTGTCGCAGATCTCGGTGCCGCCGACCGTCCAGTCCAGCAGGTTCTTGAACGAACCGGGCAGGGTGCCCGCGTACTCCGGGGTGCAGATCAGGACCGCCGCCGCCTCGCCGATCGCCGCGCGCAGCCCGGCCACGGGGGCCGGCAGCGGATCGGCGTCGTCGTCGGGGTTGAAGTGGGGAAGCTCCCCCAGCCCGTCGTAGTGGACGGTCCGCACCCGCGAGGGCGCCACGGCCTCCGCGGTGCGCAGCACGCACTCGTTGGTGGAGCCGGACCTCAGGCTTCCCGACAGCAACAGGATCACAGGCAGCGTAGACATCCGCCCAACCTACGTCCGCGTCCGCGCCGTTGCCGAGGGCAGGTGGTCCTACTGGTCGGCGGGCGCCTCGTAATCGTAGTGCGGACCACTCAGCGGCTCGTGGTGGTCCTCCTGGTGCAAGGCGTTCAGCTTGCCCGTGCCCGGCCCGAGGAGGAACGGCTGTCCGTGGTCGGAGAGCTTGAACTCGGCACGCTCGCCCGTCGGCAGGGTGATGGTCACCTCCACCGTGAACCCGAAAGTGACCTGCTCGGGGCCGATGACGGCGGAGATCCCGGCGGCGCCGGGGCCGCCGCTCAGTTCCGCCCTGGAGAGGGTGAACTCCTCGTCCACGGCGAGCGGCATCGTCTTGCCCACGCCCTGCTCGGGAGTCCAGTACGGGTCGTACCTCAGCGAGCCGCTGGGAAACGGACCCAGCGCGTGCAGCGTGTCGGGGTACAGGTTCCGTACGATGTCCGGCCTGTCGTACCCGGCGTGCGCGTCCACGCCGGACGGCGCGCACGAGTACCGGTAGCGCTGCCCGGCGTCCTCCCGGACCGATTCGAGCCGTACCGCCGCGTCCAGTACGGCCCCCTCCGTACCGGCGGGCCCACTGATCTCGAGTTGGAGCTCGTGCTCCCCGGCCGGGACACCACCGCCCCGCAGTACGGACGCGTACATGCGGCGGCAGGCCACGCCGCCCAGGGTCGCCTCGCCGCCCACGTCCTTCGCCGGGTCCTGGGGCCTGTCGGACTCCACCTCCCAGCTCTCCCGCCTCGGCACCAGTACGGCGGCCACGGAGACTCCGGCCCGGGTGGGCCGCGGATCGCCGAAGGCCCGGGACAACGGGCGCGGTACGTTGAGCGCCTCGTCGGCGGAGGTGGCGAGCGGGGTCGCCGGTGGGGCGAGGGCGAAGGGCCGGCCGTCGTCGTCCACGCGGACGGTGGTCCGCCCGCCGTCCTCCTCCACGTCCAGTTCGAGCCACCAGGCGCAGGTGCAGTCGGCCGTCGTGACGCTGACCATTCCGGTGGCCGAGCCACCGGCCCGCACGGGAAGCACGGCGTTCTCCCGGGGGGCCTCGGCGTCCAGTGAGAGGCGGACGGGCAGCACCGGTTTGTCGTCGGCCATCGTCAGGGCGCCCTGCCGTTCGTCTCCGCCGTTGGAGGCGCAGCCGACGTCGTCCCCCCGCGGGGCGGGCAGCCGCGGCCCCTTGACCACGCGGATTCCGCGCACGACCGCCGCGCGGGAGGGTGACGCCCCGACGGCGTAGGCGACCGTGACCTGCCCGCGGGGCACGGCGCGCGCTTCGGTGGCCCACCCGAACAGCGGGGCGCAGCCCAGCGCGTCGCGCATCAGAGCGGCCGGCGGCTTCTGGCCGAGCCGCGGCAGGGTCGCGGTCCAGGGGTCCCCGTTCACCCCGAGCAGTGGCGCACCGGTCGCGTGCACGCCGGAGGCGGGCGGTACGGGGAACCGCGCGCGCAGCCCCGCAACGGTGAGGGCCGAGCACAGCGCGAGGACGAGGACGGCGGCGGTCACGGCGGCCACGGAACGGCCCCTCTTCATCCGGTGGTCCCGGCGGTACCGGCGACCCACCCGCGGCCGTCGCAACGGAATCCCGTGCTCCAGGTCGGGATTCCCTGGGCGAGGGCGAAGGGGCGGCCCGCCTGGTCCACGAGGAGGTGCTGCGGCCCGTCTCCCTGCGTGTAGGTGACGTCGAGCACGAACTCGTAGGTGACGGCCGGACCCGTCACGTTGTCCGCTTTGATCTCTATGTCGAAGTAGGCGGGATCCCCCTGGGCCGCCATCTGGACCACGCTGCTGGGGTACTGCCCGGTCGGGACGCCCGCGGGGTCCCGCTCCACGGCGGGCCGCTCGGGGGTGGACAGATCGAGGAACACCCGGGTGACCTGAGAGCCTCCCTGGGGTCCTCCGCAGTGGAAGAGCGGACCGTCGGGCGCGGGGTGCTTGCGCTCGATCCGGGCGCGGACGGAGGTGATGGTGGCGGGCGTGCGGGTGAAGTTCGTGAGGATCAGCCGGACCCGCATCATGCCCGCGTTGGTACCGCCTTCGGTGACCATGTGGGCGAGCGTGGCCTCGGGGTCGTTGAAGCGCATCGGGTCCTTGTCGTACGCCGAGCCCGGCGCGGACCGCACCAGGTGGTGGTCGCTCAACAGGTCCCACCAGACCTCGGAGCTCGCGCTGATCCGGGGAGCACCGGGCGGGGGTTCGCGCACCGACCAGATGTCGAGGTACGCGGACACGACCGCGGCGACGACGGCGCTGAGCACCACCCCGGCGGCGGCCAGCATCACCGTGCCGAGCCGTCCCCAGGGCGGCCGGGAGGCAACCGGCTCGGGCTCGGACTGCGGCGCTGCCGTCCCGGCCTCGCCTTCGGGCTCCGGCTCCGGCTCGGCTCCAGCTTCGGCTTCGGCTTCGGCTTCGGGCTCGGGCTCGGCCCCAGCTTCGGCTTCGGGCTCAGGCCCAGGCTCGGCCTCGGGATCGGCTGCCGGTTGCGCTTCGGCATCCGGGCCCAAGGGTTCCGGCTCGCTGCGCGTCTGCGTCATGGCTCCCCCAAGCCTTGGCCTTGCGCACACCCGGCCCTCCGGGGTGCCGCCATGGTGCGGCACACCACGGCTCCGGACAGAGACGAAAAGCAGCCGGATCCGGAAAACGGGCGGCGCGTTCCCGCCCATGTCCGCCTTGGGACCGCGCCCCGTGGTCCGTACTCAGCTCTCGGCGGCGCTCTGCCCGGCCCAGGTGATCGAGCCGTCGCAATTGGCCTCGGTGAACTGGCGGGCCATGGAGGCATCGCCGGAGCGGGCCCTGGAGGCGGCCTCCTCGGCGAAGCGTCGGCCGTCCGGATCCTGCGGTCCGTAGGTGGGGAGGACCTCTTCGAGGACCTTGAGCGCGGCGCCGGCGGACGCCTGGTCCCCGCGCTCGTACGCATCGTCCCAGGACCGGTACCAGGCACAGGAGTTGGCTATCTCGAGGATGACCCTCTCGCTGCCCGCGGGGGCCGCCTCGGCGGCGCCGGGAGCGCTGTTCCCGGAGAGCCGGTCCAGGTCGGGGTGGTAGTCGGCGGGCCAGCTGTAGGTGCGGTAGGTCTGGCGCAGCGCGGTGTCGAAGCCCTCCCGGTCCAGGAACCGGACGGCCGGGCCGGACTGTTGGGACGGGGACGGGGACGACCCGCCCGAGCAGCTCGCCAGGGCGAACAGGGCGGCGACGAGCGTGCCGGCGGCGGCAAGGGACTTCACGGCGGACTTCACGGTCGGGCCTCTCTCGGCGGGTACGGGCAGTCGGGGCGGGCGGTCGGGGCAGGCGGTCGGGGCAGGCGGGTGGCGCGGGCCGAGCCGGAAGGGGCTCGACGGCCCGGGCCACCCGCCGACGGCCGGCGGTAAGCGGGCGAAAGGCGGGAAACGGCTATTCGTTCCACCAGAGGGTCCCGTTTATGGTGCCCTCGCCCCCAGCGCTTTGTACGGCCAGGCAGAATTTGGCGCCGGACTTGAAATTGGTCCCGAGGTGCTTGCGGTATTCCTCGGCAGTGGTGAACGTGCCCCGTACGTTCCGGTCGGAGCACTTGTACCAGGCCAGCTTCATGGCTCCGCCGTAGGAGACCTTCACGTCGACGTTCGATCCGGCGACGCTGATGGTGCGTTCCGTCGTGAACCACGTGGTCGTGCCGTTCTTGAACGGTACGGAGATCGTCGTCGACGTGGCGTGCGCGGCCCCGGATCCGATGATCAGGGACGCCGCCGCCAGGGGCAGGACGAGAAACTTCTTGGACAGGCGCATTTCTCCTCTTTCTCCATTCTCTTGCCTTCACCGTGGACGGGGTTTCGCTGCCCGCCTTGTTCTGAGGAAGAGTTTTCCGGGCATCCGGTGGCGGCGGAAGGGAGAAGAGGTGACACCAACCACTCCCGAGAGTTTGATGTCATGGACAATGGCCTGGCGTACCGACCGGATTTCGAACCAACGGGGGTCCCACATGACAACGCACCAGCCCGACGTCGTGGTCGACTGGGCCAAGGGCGGCACCGCGATCCGATGGACCGGACCCGACGGGGACGTCGAGAAGCTGTGCGGGGTCCCGCCGGAAGCCGTCATGGCGTGGCGGGAGGGCGGCGAGACGCTGGTGCTGGTGGTGGAAGCGCTGGACTGCGCGCCCTTCACGCCCTCGGACAACGCGGTGGTCTTCCGGGCCGACGGCTCGGAGCGCTTGCGGCTGCGCCCGCCGCGCGACCTGGTGGGGAACCCGGACGACGTGCACGGCTTCTCCTCCGTCCACCCGCAGGACGGGCGGCCGCTCATCCTCATGGCCACGCGCACCGGGGGCGATTTCCAGGGCCGCATCGACCTGGAGTCCGGTGAGATCACGGACACCAACACCTGGCGCTGAAAGACCGGCGGGCCGCGGTGGTGTCGACCACCGCGGCCCGCCGCGTCGTTCGCCCGCTCGCTACGGGGCCGGTCAGGCGCCCACGTACTCCGAGAGGTGTTCGCCGGTGAGGGTGGAGCGGGCGGCCACCAGGTCGGCGGGCGTGCCCTCGAAGACGATCCGGCCGCCGTCGTGGCCCGCGCCGGGGCCGAGGTCGATGATCCAGTCGGCGTGCGCCATGACCGCCTGGTGGTGTTCGACGACGATCACCGACTTGCCGGAGTCGACGAGCCTGTCGAGCAGCCCGAGCAGCTGCTCGACGTCGGCGAGGTGGAGGCCGGCGGTGGGCTCGTCGAGGACGTAGACCCCGCCCTTCTCGCCCATGTGCGTGGCCAGCTTGAGGCGTTGCCGCTCGCCGCCGGACAGCGTGGTGAGCGGCTGGCCGAGGCTGAGGTAGCCGAGCCCGACGTCGGCGAGCCGGCCGAGGATGCGGTGCGCGGCCGGCGTGCGCGCCTCGCCGGCGCCGAAGAACTCCTCGGCCTCGGACACCGGCATCGCGAGGACCTCGCTGATGTCGCGGCCGCCGAGGTGGTGTTCCAGTACCGAGGCGTGGAACCGCTTCCCCTCGCACTCCTCGCAGGTGGTGGCCACGCCGGCCATCATCGCCAGGTCGGTGTAGATGACGCCGGCGCCGTTGCAACCGGGGCAGGCACCCTCGGAGTTGGCGCTGAACAGCGCAGGCTTCACGCTGTTGGCCTTGGCGAAGGCCTTGCGGATCGGGTCGAGCAGTCCCGTGTACGTCGCCGGGTTGCTCCGCCGGGAACCGCGGATCGCGCCCTGGCCGATCGCGACGACACCCTCGCCGGCGGCCGCGGGGCCGCCCACCAGCGACCCGTGCACGAGCGAGCTCTTGCCGGAGCCGGCGACGCCCGTGACGACGACGAGGACCCCGAGCGGTACGTCGACGTCGACGCCGCGCAGGTTGTGCGTCGTCGCGCCGCGGATCTCCAGCTTGCCGACCGGCTCGCGCACCTTCTCCTTGAGGCTCGCACGGTCGCCGAAGTGGCGGCCGGTGATGGTGTCGCCGGTCCGCAGCCCCTCGACGGTGCCCTCGAAGCAGATCGTGCCGCCGCCGGTACCGGCGCCGGGGCCGAGGTCGACGACGTGGTCGGCGATCGCGATCGTCTCCGGCTTGTGCTCCACGACGAGGACCGTGTTGCCCTTGTCCCGCAGCCGCAGCAGGAGGCCGTTCATCCGCCGGATGTCATGGGGGTGCAGGCCGACGGTGGGCTCGTCGAAGACGTAGGTGACGTCGGTGAGCGAGGAGCCGAGGTGGCGGATCATCTTGACGCGCTGGGCCTCGCCGCCCGACAGCGTGCCCGACGGCCGGTCGAGCGAGAGGTAGCCCAGGCCGATCTCCACGAACGAGTCGAGGGTCTGCCGCAGCGTGGCGAGGAGGGGCGCCACCGAGGGCTCGTCGAGGTCGCGGACCCATTTCGCCAGGTCGCTGATCTGCATCGCGCACGCGTCGGCGATGCTGATCTTCTTGATCTTCGAGGACCGGGCTCCCTCGCTGAGCCGGGTGCCGTCGCACTCGGGACAGACGGTGAACGTCACCGCCCGGTCCACGAACGCCCGGATGTGCGACTGCAGCGAGTCCACGTCCTTCGACAGCATCGACTTCTGGATCTTCGGGATGAGGCCCTCGTACGTCAGGTTGATCCCGTCGACCTTGATCTTGGTCGGCTCCTTGTGGAGCAGGTCCTGCAGCTCGCGCTTGGTGTACTTGCGGATCGGCTTGTCCGGGTCGAAGAAGCCGCAGCCGCCGAAGATGCGGCCGTACCAGCCGTCCATGCTGTAGCCGGGGATCGTGAGCGCGCCCTCGTTGAGCGACTTGCTGTCGTCGTACAGCGCGGTGAGGTCGATGTCGTTGACCGAGCCTCGGCCTTCGCATCGCGGACACATGCCGCCGGTGATGCTGAAGCTGCGCCGCTCCTTCACCTTCTGCCCGCCGCGCTCCACGGTGACCGCGCCCGCACCGCTGATCGAGGCGACGTTGAAGGAGAAGGCCTTGGGCGAGCCGATGTGCGGCTGCCCGAGCCGGCTGAAGAGGATGCGCAGCATCGCGCTGGCGTCGGTGGCGGTGCCGACCGTGGAGCGGGGGTCGGCGCCCATCCGCTGCTGGTCGACGGTGATCACGGTCGTCAGCCCGTCGAGCACGTCGACCTCGGGCCGCGCCAGGGTCGGCATGAAGCCCTGGACGAAGGCGCTGTAGGTCTCGTTGATCATGCGCTGCGACTCGGCTGCGATCGTGCCGAACACCAGCGAGCTCTTGCCCGAGCCGGAGACCCCGGTGAACACCGTCAGCCGGCGCTTGGGGAGCTCGACGCTGACGTCCTTGAGGTTGTTCACGCGCGCGCCGTGTACGCGGATCAGATCGTGGCTGTCCGCCGCGTGCGGCACCGGCACCGACGTGTCCGTCCCCTTGGCCCTGCTCATCGTGTGGTGCCTCCATCTGTCGGGCGGGGCCCTCGTGTTGGGCCCCGCCGGAGTCTGCCGGATACCTGCCGCGGCGGGTACCTACTTTTTGCGGGGCTGGTTGAAGCGGAGCATGTTGCCGGCCGGGTCTCGGAAGGCGCAGTCGCGGACGCCGTACGGCTGGTCGACCGGTTCCTGCAGGACTTCGCCGCCGGCCGCCTGGATGCGCTCGAAGGTGGCGTCGACGTCGTCGGTGGAGAAGATCACGCCGCGCAGCATGCCCTTGGCCAGCAGCTCGGCCATCGCCTGGCGGTCGGCCGGGGAGGCGAGGGGGTCGGCGAGCGGCGGTTCGAGGACGATCTCCACGTCCGGCTGCGCGGGTGAGCCGACGGTCACCCAGCGCATCCCCTCGAATCCGACGTCGTTGCGGACCTCCAGGCCCAGGACATCGCGGTAGAAGGCGATCGCCTTGTCGTGGTCGTCGACTGCGATGAAGCACTGGGAAAGGTTGATGTTCATGGCTTCGACGCTACGAGGCGGCGGCCGATTTCGCTTCTCCGATCCTGACCGGTCTCGTACGGATCTTGGCGACGCACGCCGGAATGGGGGCGCCGGCCTCGTGGCGGCGGGCCCGGTAGGCGCTGGGGCTCTCGCCGACCAGCTCGCTGAAGCGCGAGCTGAACCATCCCAGCGAGGTACAGCCGACGGCGAAGCAGACCTCGGTCACGCTCATGTCGCCCCGCCGCAGCAGCGCCTTCGCCCGCTCGACGCGGCGGGTCATCAGGTAGTTGTACGGGGTCTCCCCGTAGGCGGTCTTGAAGCTGCGGGAGAAGTGTCCGCGCGACATGAGCGCGGCCCGCGCCAGAGCGGGGACGTCCAGTGGCTGCGCGTAGTCGCGGTCCATCGCGTCCCGGGCCCGGCGCAGGCGGACCAGATCCTCCAGCGTCATACCCACCAGCATCGCACGGAGCCGGTGGCCCGTCCCGGGCCTGCGGGGACCGGCGCGGACAGGACCGTCACCACGTAGGCCACCATGGCGGGGTGCTCGTTCCACGAGCCCTTCGGCCTCGGCGTCGCAGCCCGCCCGCCTGCCGGGCCGGGCGTCAGCCGGTGTCGCCGTGGGGCGGGATCCACACCTGGACGACGTCGGTGTCGCCGACCGCGGCCAGCAGCCCGCCGTCCGGGGAGAACGCGACGCAATAGACCTCGGAGTACGGGGTCTCCAAGGGGTCGGTGAGCGGCAGGCCGTCTGCCGCGTGCCACAAGCGGACGGTCCCGTCCAGGCCCGCCCCGGCCAGGAGCCGCCCGTCGGGCGAGAACGCGACGGCGCTCACCGCGTCCGTGGACGTGGACGAAACCTCGCGGACGGGTCCGGATGCCAACGCGAGCGGGTCCCACAATCCCACCGACCCACGGGGGCCGGCTACGGCGATCAGCGAGCCATCGGGCGAGAAGGCCGCGCCGTAACATCCGTCGAGGACCGTGTCCCCTGCCGGCGCCCACGTGGCCGAGGACCACAGCCGGAGCGCTCCCCTGGAGCCGCCCGCCGCGAGCAGGGCGCCATCGGGCGAGAACCCCAGCGCTTCCGACCAGAACCCGGCGTTCAGCGTCGTGATCAGCTCCCGGGTGGCGGTGTCCCACAGGTGCACGAGCCCCCTGGGTCCCCCCGCGGCCACGGTCCTGCCGTCGGGGGAGACCGCCACCGCGTCACGGACCCCCTTGCCATCGGGCAGGCGTCCCCCGACGGGATTGCGGTAGCTCAGGTCCCAGAGCCAGACCGTTCCGTCCTCCGCCACCGACGCGAGCCGCCGCCCGTCGCCGGAGAACGCCAGATCCCGGACGATGTCCTGGTGTCCGACCAGGGGATCGGCCGCGTCCTCCCCCGTGGCGGGATCCCGCAGGTACACCGAGCCGTCGCTGCCGCCGAGGGCGAGGTAGCGCCCGTCCGGCGAGAAGGCCAGCGTGTCGTACGACTCGGCGGGGGCCGTGAAGGGCGTCAGGGAAACGACACGGCCTCGGACCAGGACGTCCGCGAGGGCCCGGACCGCCATCGGGCTCACGGCTCCTGCGATCGGCTCCGCCGGTGCGCAGACGCCGGTCCGCCTGCCCTGCGTCCGCAGCTGGTCGAGGGCGCGCCACCGCGTGCGCCACGCCTCCATCTCGGGGGCCCTGCGGTCGACGGCGCACTGCCTGCCGTCCTCGTCGTACGACAGCAGGGTGTGTACCAGGGACATCAGGCTGTCCATCCGCTGCAGCCGCTTGCCGCTGAACGCCTCGCTGAGGGCCGCCGTCGACAGCGGGCTGGTGCCCCGAAGGCCGTCGGCGCGCGACACGATCTTCTTCAGGACCGGACCTCCCCGCTCTTCCCGCAGTCGCCGCAACTGCTCCGCGAACTGGTCGAGGCCCGCCTGGAATTCGGTTGCGTTCGACACGCTGACCCTCCGCAATTCGCCGCGTTCGGCGCCCAGGCTAAGCGAGTCGAGGATGCACCGAACCGAACTTCGCCCGAATTCACCGCGGTTACGACTTCGTTCGTGCGATGCAGGTCAGCGGCCTGTACCTCTGCTGCCATGGGACCCATGACGCACTCCCAGGAATCACGGCAACCTCAGGTCCCCCCTCCGATCGGTCCGTTCATGACCGTGCGCACCGCGCTCATCCTGCTCTCCTCCGCCGCCGTCGGCGCGACCACCGGCGGGCTCACCGTCCTCGCCGACGCCGGGCCGGCGGCGGCCGTCCTGGCCGGACTGGCCGCCGCCGGGGCCTCCGTGTCGGCCCTGCACGCCCTCATCCAGTGACCGCTCAGCCGTCCGCGCAAGTGGTGTCGCGGGCGGGGCGGTGGCCCGTCGTGAGGTACGTGGTGACCGTGCGGTCGGCGCAGGGGTTGCCGTTGCCGAGGTAGGAGCCGTGGCCGCCGTGGCCGACGGTGAGGAGGCGGGCGCGGGAGCCGAGGGCGGCGCGCATCTTCAGGGCCCCGGAGTACGGGGTCGCCGGGTCGCGGAGGTTCTGGATCATCAGGATGTTCTTCGGTCCCTCGTCGGTGATGCGGGTCGGGCGTTCGGCGGGGGCGTCCTTCCAGAAGGCGCACGGGGTGATGTTCGCCGGCATTCCGGCCGTCAGGGGGTGTGCGGCACGGTCCGCCGCGACCGCGCTCGCGTAGCCGGCCGGGTCCTTCGGCCATGCCGTGTCGTTGCAGATGACGCCGACCATCAGCGACGCGTCCGTGTCCGGCAGCGGCCCGGCGAGCTCCTTGGGCAGCGCCGGTACGGCGGCCGGGTCCTGGGCGGAGCGGACGAGGCGGGCGAAGGCGGGGAAGAAGGCGTCGCCGTAGAGGGAGTTCTGCATGGCCTGGCGCAGCACGTTGCCGGTCAGCGGGACGCCGGGGACGTCCGAGGGCTTGGGATCGCGGTCCAGCCGGGCCGCGAGGGCAAGGAACAACGGGCGTACGTCGTCCGGGTGCTCGGCGAGGCGCAGGCCCTCGGCGTCCCTGGCCGGGTCCGCCGCCCAGGCCGCGAAGTCGGGGAAGCGGTCCTCGGCGCCCCGCGCCATGTTCGCGAGCCAGCCCCGCGCGACCCGCGTCGGGTCCGGGTCCCCGCTGCTGTCCAGCACCAGGCGGTCGGTGCGCTGCGGGAACTTCTGCGCGTACACGGCCCCCACGTAGGCCCCGTAGGAGACGCCCCACGCCGACAGCTTCCGCTCGCCGAGCGCCTCGCGGAAGCGGTCGATGTCGCGCGCCTGGTTGGCCGTGGTGAAACTGCGCAGCTCCGGGCCGCCGTTCGCGGCGCAGGCTTCGGCCACCCGGCGGGAGCGGGCGGTGTTCTCCTCGATGCCGCCGTCCGGCCCGGCCCAGGAGCGCAAGGTCACCAGGTGCCGGTCGGCCTCGTCGGTGAGGCACCGGGCGGTCACGCTCCCGCCGACCCCGCGCGGGTCGAGCGCGACGAGGTCGTAGGCCCCCGCCATCTCCCCCGCCAGGGCGGTCCCCTTCTGCGACAGCCGCTGCACGCCGGAGCCGCCCGGCCCGCCGGGGATCACCATCAGCGCCCCGCGCCGGGCGGCCGGGCGGGTGCTGGGCAGCCGGGACACCGCGAGGGAGACCTGCGGGCCGTCCGGATCGGCGTAGTCGAGGGGAACGGCCAGCTTCGCGCACTGCTGGCCGGGGAGGTGGCCGGTGTGCGCGCAGTCCGCCCATGCGAGGGCCGGCGGGGAGGCGGGAGCGGACGAGGGCGCGGAAGAGGCCGTCGCCGCGGTCGCCGCGGTGCCCGTCAGGGTGGTGGTGACTGCGGCGGCGCAGAGGGCGAGGAAGGCGGCCTTGCGGCGGTAAGTGGTCGTGACTCCTCCCCCTCCTAAAGAAGGGGGCTTCTCGCTATGCCGGTTGAGGCTCGCGACGGACCAGCCCGGCCCGTAGAACGTTGACAGCGCCCACCGTGTCCGCGTGCGCCAGGTGGCCGCAGGCAACGCAGTGGAACTTGTCCTGTGTGGGCCGGTTCTCCTTGGCGGTGTGCCCGCATTCGGGGCATCGCCGGGAAGTGTTGCGGGGGTCGACGGCGATCACTTCCCGGCCGGCGCTTTCAGCCTTGCTCGTGAGGATCGTGAGGAACACCCCCCATCCGGCATCGGAGATTGAGCGGTTCAGTCCGGTCTTGGCGGTGGCCCCGTTGGGCAGGAAGCTGCCCGGCTGCTCGGGGTCGGGCTTCGGCGCGACGGTCTTGACCATGTTGCGGATCGTCAGGTTCTCGTGCGCGATGAAGTCGTGTTCACGGACCAGACCGAGGGCGGTCTTGTGCGCGTGGTCGAGGCGCTGGCGACGGACTTTGCCGTGCAGCTTGGCGACCTTCTCGACGGCACGACGGTGGTTCGCGGTGCGCTTGTCGCGGCGGACGCGGGGGAACTTGCTCAGGGCCTGCTGTGCGGCGGCGAGCCGGTTCGCGTTGGCGGGGCCGTGGCGCGGGTTGGGGACGAAAGTCCCGTTCGAGTCGGCGAGGAAGTTCGCGATACCCATGTCGATGCCGACCACGCTGCCGGTCGCAGGGAGCGGCTCGGGCTGATCCTGCTCGGCAGTCAGGACGACGAACCACTTACGGCCCTCACGCTTGACCGACACGGTCTTGACCCTGCCGACCACGGGCCGGTGCTGGTGGACCTTGACGTGCCCGACACCCTGGAGGCGGACGCGGGTCACGGGGTCGTGCGGGGTGGCGTCCCAGCGGCAGCCGTCGCCGTCCTTGGGGAAGTCCACCGTGTCGAACCAGTTCATGCCACGGAAGCGCGGGTAGCCGGGGGTGTCGCCGGACTTGACCCGGCGGAAGAACGCGGCGAACGCCTTGTCGAGCCGGCGCAGGGTGGCCTGCTGGGAGGAGAACGACCAACGGCCTTGACGGTCCGGGTCGAACGCCCGGATGTCCTTGAGCTGCCCGGACTGCTGCCCGTACTTGATGCTCGTCTTCGACACGTGACGGTAGGCGTCGCGGCGTTCCTGCAACGCCCCGTTGTAGAGCGAGCAGTGATCGCGCAGCATCTCGCCCAGCGCGATCGCCTGGCCCACGGTGGGCCGCATGAGGAACTTGTACGCACGGATCACCCGACCCACCCCCTTTCGGTCTGGATGCGTTGATCATACTACGCTTGGGGTATGTCACCACGCTGGGAACCAAACCCCGATATTCGCACCGGCCGTCACGTCGCCTACAACCTGCACGCACACTTGGTGTTCGTAACTAAGTACAGGCGCGGGGTATTCGATGACGCGATGCTCAAGCGTTGCGAAGAGATCATGCGGGAGGTCTGCGCCAGCTTCGAGACCGAGTTGCGCGAGTTCAACGGCGAGGCCGATCACGTGCACCTTCTGGTGCACTACCCGCCGAAGGTCGCCCTGTCCAAGCTGATCAACTCCCTCAAGGGGGTCAGCTCCAGGTACCTGCGCGCCGAGTACACCGGCCGGATCAACCGGATCGGCATGGGATCGGTCTTCTGGTCCCGCTCCTACTTCGCGGGCTCCTGCGGTGGCGCGCCGCTGACCGTGATCCGCCAGTACATCGAAGGACAGAAGCGCCCTATCTGACCGTCACGACGGAGGCGCGGAGAACTCCGGCGCTCCGCGCCTCCGGTCTTAGGATGCGTTTCCCTCCCCAGCTAAAGCAGGGGATACCCACGCAAGATCAGTGATGGCAGCCGGCGGCAACGCGGT
>NZ_JAGGOT010000019.1 GCF_018614195.1 Streptomyces sp. ISL-43 | reverse complement strand
ATCGCCCTGGCCAGGGCGATTCCACCACCCTGGTACCCGCTCGGGGGTGTAGCTGGCACCACCCTCGGTTCGGACAGTGGGGCTACTGATTCCGGGGGCCCTCGAAGCGAGTCTTGTGGTGTGCCCGGCGGACGGACCGGCGGGCGGAAGGAGACTCCGCCATGGCTCTCGTCGCCCCGCACTCCCGTCCCCGTACACAGCCCCGTTGGTCGGCCCTTCCGGCTGCCCGGACCATCACACGGACTGCTCCCCGGATGGCCGCGGTGCTCACCGGCGCCGGGCTGGCGCTGGTGCCGTGGATGCTGGTGCTGGCCAAGACGATGCCGCAGAGCGCCGAGGTGTCGAACTGGGCGACGGCGTGGATAGGCCTGGACGTGATGCTGGCGGCGGGGCTCACGGGGACGGGGCTGCTGCTGCGCCGGGGGGACTCCCGGGTGGTGCCCGTGGCGGCGGCGACGGCGGCGCTGCTGGTGGCCGACGCCTGGTTCGACGTCACGACCTCGGCCGGCGGCGAGCAGACTTTGGCGCTGCTCATGGCGGCCGGAGCGGAGCTGCCGCTGGCGCTGGCCTGCGCGGCGGTGGCGGGGAGGCGGTCGTGAGCGCCCGGGGGTGGTTCGGGGGCCGTGGTGGCGGGGGAAACCGTGGCGGGCCCCGCACCAGGTGGGTGCGGGGCCCGAGGCCTGCCGGTCGCGCGGGTCGCCTCGTACGGTCAGGCCGTACGGGAGCGGCCCGGGCTCTCCCAGCGGTAGAACTCCTGGGCCATCGCGTCCTTGGGGCTTCGCCAGGTCTCCGGGTTGTGGGGGCTGATGTAGGCCGTGAGCCGGTCGCTGAGGTCGCGGAACTCCGGGTGTCCGGTCACCTCGGCGATGGCCGGGCCCGGGGGGCGGTCGGATTCGATGAGGTGCATGTAGACGTCACCGAACTGGAAGAGGCTTCGACGGGTGACGCCGACGAGGTGCGGCAGTTCGCCCGCGTCCGAGGCCGCGAAGAGCTCGGCGATGTCGGGGGCGGACTGCGGCGCCATGCGGGCGACGATGAGAGCGCGGTGCATCCGAAGTGGTGCCTTTCGTCTCAGACGCGACTGACCGCGGGCGTGCGGCTCTCGCGTTCGCGTTGTTCGATCTTGTCCCGGATCAGTTCCAGCTGGATCTTGGAGTTCTGGTTGATGCGTGCGGTCATGCCCGCGTCGTCCACGGGCGCCTGCGGCTTCATCGCGAAGTCCTGGGTCCACACCATCCGGGTGCCGCCGGGCACCTCGAAGTACTGCCAGTGGATGTCCATGTGCTCGAACGGG
The DNA here is from genome assembly GCF_018614195.1 of Streptomyces sp. ISL-43. Classification (GTDB taxonomy): domain Bacteria; phylum Actinomycetota; class Actinomycetes; order Streptomycetales; family Streptomycetaceae; genus Streptomyces. The sequence goes on along the minus strand of NZ_JAGGOT010000019.1, from coordinate 133,963 downwards.
CCGGTCTCGACGCGGCGGGCGCGGACGGTACGGGTGACGGGGTCGGGGGTGCGCTCGGAGACCCAGCTCCACACCGTGCCGTTCTCGTCGGGGTGCATGGTCAGGCGGAAGCGGGTGGTGAGCCCGTCCTCCTCCAGGATCTCCAGCGAGGCGTACTCGCTGAAGAGCCCGGGCCAGCTGGGGAGATCGTTGGTCATCTCCCAGACCACGTCCATCGGCGCGCCGATGGTGATCTCGTTCTCCGTGTGTCCTGCCATCTCAAGCTCCGGTCATCAGGCTGGTGTTGACGAGGTCGAGGAATTCCTTGGGCGTCTTGCAGCGGTCCGCGTCGGTGGGCAGCGCCCGGCCGCGCTGGTTCTCCAGCAGGCCCACGATGCCGAGCAGGCCCAGCGAGTCGAGGCCGTAGTCGTCGAACAGGGAGTCCGGACGGCTCTTCATGTCGGCCGGGTCGACGGTGATGCCGGCGCCGGACTTCATCAGAGCGGCCAGCTCCTCGACGGTCAGTCGTTCGGACATGAGCGGCTCCTTCTGTCTCTAGGAGGGGATACGGAGGACGAGCGCGGCGTTGGAGCCCATGAGGCCCCGGCTCAGGACGAGCGCGGTGCGCAGCTCCGCGGTGCGGGCGGTGCCCGTCACCACGTCGAGGTCGTGGCACACGTCGAAGACGTTCGGCGTGGGCGGGACGATGCCGTGCTCCAGGGCGAGGACCGCGGCTGCGGTGTCGAGGACGGGGGCCGCGCAATAGGCCCTGCCCGTACCCGTCTTGGGGGCGGTCACCGGTACCTTGCGGCCGTGCGGCCCGAGGGCGGAGAGGAGCGCGGCCGCCTCGGCCCGGTCGGCCTGCGGGGTGCCGAGCGCGTCGGCGAAGACCACGTCGACCTCTTCGGGGGCGCAGCCGGCGTCCCGCAGGGCGCCCCGGATCGCGTGGGCCAGCCCTTCGCCGGCCTTCTCGGCCGTCTCGGGGCGGTGCGGTCCGGTGAAGGTCGCGGCGTGCCCGGCCAGGACGGCCCGGACGGACGCGCCGCGGCGCAGGGCCTCCTGCTCGTCCTCGACCAGGAACATCGCGCCGCCCTCGGCGGGTACGTAGCCGCAGGCCTTCTCGGTGAACGGCCGGTAGGCCCGCTCCGGATCGTCGTGCGTGCTCAGCGCTTCGTAGCCGAGCTGGCAGACGATGGAGTACGGGGCCAGGGGCGCCTCGGTGGCTCCGACGAGCATGGCCCGGCTGCCCTGGCGGATCGCCCGGGCGGCGTGCGCGAAGGCGTCGAGCCCGCCCGCCTCGTCGGCGGCCACGACCCCGCACGGGCCCTTGAGGCCCCGGCGGATGGAGATCTGGCCGGTGCTGGCCGCGTAGAACCAGGCGATCGACTGGTAGGGGCCGACAAAGCGCGGTCCTTGCTCCCACAGGTGTTGCAGCTCGCGCTGGCCGAATTCGCCGCCGCCGGACCCGGCCGCGGTGACCACGCCGACCGAGAAGGGGTCGTTCTCGTAGTCGGCCCGGCCGAGCCGGGCGTCCTCCAGGGCGAGGTCGGCCGCGGCGAGGGCGTGGTGGGTGTAGCGGTCGGTCTGGACGAGATAGCGCTCTTCGACCATCGAGGCCGGATCGAAGCCCCGTACCTCGCCCGCGACGCGCAGCGGGAGGTGCTCGCAGCCCTGCCGGGTGACCCGGCCCAGTACGGCGGTGCCCGCCTGGGTCGCCTTCCAGAAGGCGTCGGCGCCGATGCCGTTGGGCGCGACGACCCCGATGCCCGTGATGACCGTACGGCCGCTCACGAGACCACCTCCTCCTTGGATTCCCTGGATTCCCTGGACCCCTTGGACCCCTTGGACCCCTTGGACCCCTTGGACTCCTTCGGCCCCTTGGACTTCTTCGGCCCCTTGGACTTCCTGGGCTCCCCGTGCCGGGTCATGACGACCGCGGACTGGAAGCCGCCGAAGCCGCTGCCGACGGAGAGCACGCTGCGCAGCGTCCGCTCGCGGGCGACGCGCGGGACGTAGTCCAGATCGCATTCGGGATCGGGGGTCTCGTAGTTGGCCGTCGGCGGTACGACCTGGTGGGTCATCGCCAGGACGCAGGCGGCCAGTTCGATCGCCCCGATCGCGCCGAGGGAGTGCCCCACCATGGATTTGATGGAGGTCATCGGCGTCTTGTAGGCGTGGTCGCCCAGGACCCGCTTGACCGCGGCGGTCTCGTGGCGGTCGTTCTGCTTGGTGCCGGAGCCGTGCGCGTTGACGTAGTCGATCTCGTGGGCGCCGATCCGGGCCTGGGTGAGGGCGGTCTCGATGGCGCGGGCCATCTCCAGGCCCTCGGTGGTCAGCCCGGTCATGTGGTGGGCGTTGCCGAAGGTGGCGTAGCCGCCGATCTCGCAGTAGACGGTCGCACCGCGGGCGCGGGCGTGTTCCAGCTCTTCCAGGACGAGGACGGCACCGCCCTCGCCGAGGACGAAGCCGTCGCGGTCGGCGTCGAAGGGCCGGGACGCGTGGGCGGGGTCGTCGTTGTTCGGCGAGGTGGCCTTGATGGCGTCGAAGCAGGCCACGGTGATCGGTGAGACGGGTGAGTCCGAGGCGCCGGCGATGCACACGTCCATCCGGCCCTCGGCGATGGAGTGGACGGCGTACCCGATGGCGTCGAGTCCGGAGGTGCATCCGGTGGAGACGGTCTGGACCGGCCCGCGTGCTCCCGTCTTCTCCGCCACGGCGGAAGCCAGGGTGGCCGGGGTGAAGGCCCGGTGCAGGTGGCGTCCGGCGAGCCGGTGGTCCACGTCCCACCAGGCACCCGACTGGCTGACGGCGACGTAGTCGTGCTCCAGGCGGGTGGTGCCGCCCACGGCGGTGCCGAGGGAGACTCCGGTGCGCCAGGCCTCGTCGGTGGTGAGGTCGAGACCCGCGTCGCGTACCGCTTCGCCGGCGGCGACCAGGGCGAACTGGATGTACCGGTCCGCGCGGGCCGCCTCCTCGGCGTCGAGGCCGTGCTCGGCGGGGTCGAAGTCGACCTCCGCGGCTATCCGGGAGCGGAAGCCGGTCGGGTCGAAGAGGGTGATGCCGCGCGTCGCCGTGCGGCCGTTGGACAACAGGTCCCAGAAGGCGGCGGCGCCGATGCCGCCGGGGGCGACGACGCCGACCCCGGTGACGGCCACCCGACGGCGGGTCATGACACCACCCCCGTGCGGTCCGGGGGCCGCTCCCAGGCGGAGCCCTCCGGGTGGACGGCTTCCTCCGTGTCGACGTGGCCGAGTTCGGGGCGCGGGGCGAGCGGTCCGAGGTGGAAGACCATCCGGGCCTCGGTGTCGCCGACGTTGCGGAACCGGTGGCGCACGTTCAGGGGGACGAGGAGTCCCTGGTCGGTGCGGAGGGGGTGGGCCTCGCCGTCGAGGTCGACCTCCAGCGTCCCGCTGACCACGTACACGAACTCCTCGGAGTACGGGTGGTAGTGCTCGGCGATGTGCTCGCCCGGCGCCATGATCGCCAGGCCCATGAAGCCGCTGGTGGAGCCCACCGAGGTCGGAGTGAGTACGGCCCTCAGGTCGCCGCCGCGCCTGGTGTTGGGCTGCGTCTCGCTGAGGTCCACGATGTGCGGTGGGCGTTGTCTGGTCATGGCGGGGGTTCCTCCTGGCGGTGGGGAGCCTGGACGGGGCTGGTGGGTGGGGGGTCCGGGGCGGTGGGCCGGTGGCCGGCCCGCGCCGCCGCGAGTCGTCGCGGGTGGCTGAGGTCAGCTCTCGGCGGGGGCGCGGCGGTCGGTGATCAGGCTCATGGTGTGGCGGACCGCGGACGCGGCGGCGCCGTCTTCGGAAGGGACCATCAGGCGGGCGAGGACGGCCGCCTTGCGCGGTCCGCGCACCCCGAAGGCGGTCTCCAGTCCGTCGCCGTGCGGGCTGCGCACGTCGATGAGGCGTACGACGGTGTCGTCGCGCTGGAAGATGCTGCTGCTGACCGTGGCGGTGTCGGCGCGGTGGGCCGCGGCCTCGTCCTGCCCGGCCAGGAACCGGGCCAGCGCCGGCCCGCAGCCGGGCCTGGCCGGGTAGAACAGCGCGTGCCTGCGTACGTCGGAGCGGTCCGCGGCGCCGGCTTCGCGGGCGGCGATGTGGTGGACGGCGGGGAGGGCGGCCCGCATGAAGAACATCCGGGCGGATTCGGGGTCGCCGAGGTCGCGGTCCTGTTCCAGGTACGGGTTGATGGCCTCTTCGACGGCGCGCACCTCGGGCTGTTCGGATACGTGCCGCAGCGCCGCCGTCAGGTCGCCGCGGACCTCCACCGTACGCACGACGCGGTTGCCGTGCATGAACAGCGACGTCCGGCAGAGCCGTGTGTGGCCGTCGACGTCGGCCGTCGGGGAGGCGTAGCTGGAGAGGATGGCGGCGACGTCCTTCTCGCTGCCGGGCTTGACCGTGAAGGTCAGGGCGTGGCGGACGATGCCGGCGCCGAGCCGGGGCGCTGCCTGCAGCCGGGCGCCCGTGGGCCGCTGCGCGTCCTGGTAGGCGCGGCCGGTCTCGCGCAGGACGGTGTACTTCAGCGGGCGCATGGCACGGGCGCAGGCTCCGAGCGGGCGCACCTGCTCGGCGTGGTGCTCGCTGTTGACCCAGGCGAGGTACTGCGGGGCGCTCTCCCACTCGCTGGTGATGAGCCACTGCGAGGGGTTCTCGAAGGACTGGCAGAGCTGGTCGCTGATATGTCCGGGTTCCGACGCGATGTCGTGGCGCAATTGCTCGTACGCCTCGAAGAACCGCTGCTGTGCACCTTCGTGGAGGTCCATCAGCAGGACGACGCGGAGCATGGAGCCGTCGAAGGCGGACTGTGACACCCGTTCGGACAGGGTGGTCGTCATCTGCTCACTCCTTCGTGAGGGCCCTACGTGAGGGCGTGGAGTTCCATCGCGTACGGACCCTGGTCCGTCATCGGCGGTGGCCGCCCGACCCGGCGGCCGTCTGGGTCGAACCCAGCGGGGCGTCTTCGGGGGAACCGCTGTCGCTCATCGTCATCCGGGTGGGGAGGTACCGCTACATCTCCGGATCAAGCGGGTGACAACCGGCGTATCTCCTGGGCTTGGCTGCCGATCGGGGGCATAAAAGAGTCCACTCCCCCACACAGAAATCAGGAGCTCGCAGCTGATGGAAGACACCGCAGATGTTCGCGTACCGGTTCTCGTCGTGGGTGGCTCCCTCGTGGGTCTGTCCACCTCACTGTTCCTGAGCCGCCACGGCATCAGACACATGCTCGTCGAGAAGCACCCCGGCACCTCCGACCACCCGCGCGGCCGGGGCATCAACGCCCGGACCATGGAGCTGTTCCGGGTGGCGCGGGCGGAAACCGCGATCCGGCAGGCGGCGTCCGTGCTGGAGAACAACATGGGCATCCTGCAGACGGAGTCGCTGCTGGGCGGTGACCACAAATGGCTGGTCAAGGCCATCGACCCGTCCGGTGCGCTGAGCAAGTTCAGCCCGACCGGGTGGTGCGTGTGCAGCCAGAACAACATCGAGCCGATCCTTGCCACGCAGAGCCGCGCGCAGGGCGCCGACGTGCGCTTCTCCACCGAGCTGATGAGCTTCGACCAGGACGCCACCGGAGTGAACGCCCTGGTCAAGGACCGGGAGACGGGCGAGCACCTCACCGTGCGCGCCGACTTCCTGATCGCGGCCGACGGCCCGCGCAGCCCCGTACGCGAGCAGCTGCGGATCCCCCAGACGGGCAGCGGCGAGCTGTTCCACAACGTCAGCATCACCTTCCGCTCGCGGCAGCTCGTCGAGGTGCTGGGTGACCTGCGCTTCATCGTCTGCTACCTGATGAAGCCGGGCGCGGACGGGGCGCTGCTGCCGGTGGACAACGACACCCAGTGGGTCTTCCACGCACCGTGGCACCCGGACCGGGGCGAGACCCTGGAGGACTTCACCGAGGAGCGCTGCGTCGCGCAGATCCGTGCCGCGATCGGCGTGCCGGACCTGGACGTGGAGATCGGCGGCAAGGCTCCTTGGCACGCGGCCGAACGGGTCGCGGAGCGGTACTCGTCCGGGCGGGTGTTCCTGGCCGGGGACGCGGCCCACGAGATGTCCCCCACCGGGGCGTTCGGCTCCAACACCGGCATCCAGGACGCGCACAACCTGGCCTGGAAGATCGCGGCGGTCCTCGACGGATCGGCCGGCATCGAGCTCCTCGACACCTACGAGGCCGAGCGGCTTCCGGTGGCGCGGGCGACGAGCGAGCGCGCCTCGGCCCGTTCCGCGGAGCACAGCCACCCGGGGTACGTGCCGCCGCCGACCATGGGCGGCGGACCGGGCAGCGGGGTCCTGACGACGGCGATGGCGTACGCGTATCCGCGCGGCGCGGTCGTGGGCGCCGACCCGGACCGTCCGATCATCCCCGAAGGGCTGCGGATGCACGGTGACGTCGGCACCCGCGCACCGCACATGTGGCTGACCCGGGCCGACGGCGAACGCGTCTCCACGCTGGACCTGTACGAGCGCTCGTTCGTGCTGCTCAGCGGCGCGGGCACGCCGTGGAGTGCGGCGGCCGGGCGGGTGGCCGAACGGCTGTCGGTGAAGCTGGACGCCTATGCGATCGGGTCGGCTCCGGGGGCCGATCTGCTGCAGGAGGCGGGCGCCGACTGGACCGAGGTGCACGCTCTGACGGAGGCGGGCGCGCTGCTGGTGCGGCCGGACGGGTTCGTGGCGTGGCGCTCGCAGGGCGCGGCTGCCGATCCGCAGGCCGCGCTGTTCGAGGTGATGTCGGAGCTGCTGCGCCGGGCCTGACCGGCCTGTCCACCGGATGGTCCCCCTGCCGCCGGCCCGTAAGCGGGCCGGGGGCAGGGGCGTTTTCGGGGTGCCCGCAGGGGCGTTTCCCGGTGCCCGCGGGGGCGTTTCGGCCGGCCGTCGGCCTGGGGCCCGTCGGCCTCGGGCCCGTCAGCCGCAGGCCCAGCAGCCCGCCCAGCAGCCGGAGCCGTGGTGCGGAGGGCGCCGGCGGCGGGCACTCGCGGCGGGGGCCTGTCGCGCTTCACCGGAGTTCCGGCGCGCGAAGCAGGCGACCACCACCGCGATGGCGGCGAGTTCCTCGGGGGCGGCCACACCCTTCTCCACACGGAGCAGGCTGGCTATCGGGGCTATCGGAGCGTCCTTCAGCATCGGCTCGGCCTCTCGCACAGGCGGATGGCGGACCCCCCTCGCGGAATCACCAAGGACTCCGGACGCTGCCGACGCTAGCGGCGGGCAACTCGCGCGGCATGCCGGGCGAATGCGCGATCACCCAGGTCAGAGCCGCGCGGCCCGCGCGGTTACGGGGCCGCGGCGACGGGCGGCCGTTGGGCCGTCCGAGTGGCCGGCCGTCGGAAATCCCGGTGCGGGGGACGAGGTGCGCGGCCTAGGCTGACCGGATGAGCAACCGCGTCTTCCGCATCACCGTCCGGGGGTCCTTCGACGGCCTCACCGACGAGCAGCGCGCCGGGCTCCTCGCGGAGGCGGCGCAGCACGACATGCTGAACGCGACGTTCACCCCCGAGGGGCACCTCACGTACGACGTGGCCGCCCGGCCCTTCTTCACCTTCCGCTTCCTGGCCGAGGGCGAGGCCGAGGAGGACATCCTCGACGCGACCGCCCATGCCGAGCTGGCGGCGGAGGCGTGGCTGACGGAGCGCGGGTACGGCTTCAAGCGGCTCACTTCGCAGGCCCAGGACCTCTCGCTGGCGCCGCTGGGCAAGCGGCAGCGGCAGGCGGCCGCGCGAGGGAACTCCTGAGGGGGAGCCGCGCCCGGCCGCCCGCCGCCTGTGGGGCGCCGGGCCGGTTCAGCGGACCGGGCACCTCTTCCAGGAGAAGTGGTAGACGCTGTTGATGCTGCCGTCCGTCGAGTCGAGCGCCATGTAGCTGGTCTTCGACGTGTCCGAGGTGCCGACCTCGGCGCGCAGTTCCGTATTGATGTTGAAGTTGCGCAGTTCGCCGCAGGGGGCGAAGACGAGGGCCTCGATGTCCGTGATGTCGGACGCCTGCCAGTTGTCGTCGAGCGCTCCGTGGAACCTGTGGGTGCGGTACTCGGTCTGCTTCATGCCCTGGAAGTAGTAGCTGGCCTTCTGGGTGCCGATCGCCCCCTCCTGGAGGCTGCCGAAGCCCCGGTAGTCGACCTGGGCCACGGCGTAGGTGAACCCCTGTGGGACGTGTACGAGCAGGGAGAGCAGGCAGTTCTTGCGGCTGTCGGTCGGGGAGGTGTTGCCGCCGGCGGCGGCCAGGTACTCGCTGTAGGTGACGGTGAAGGCCGAGTTGTCCTCGGCCACGGCGACGGCGGCGCTGCCCGGGCGGCAACCCGAGCCGTTGACCGTGGCGACGTCCACGGTCACCTTGTCCGATGGTGCGACGACGGTGGCGGGGCCGGCGGCGGCCCCGGCGACGGAGGCGGGCAGAAGGGCGAGGAGGCTGCCCGTCACGGCGGCGGCGCCGAGCGCGGTGCGCAGTGTTTTGATCACCCGGCCATGGAAGCGGTCCGTGGGGAGCTGACCCGTGAACGGATGCGCGACCTCACTCCGATGGCCGGGCCCATTCACTGCAGAAACGTTCGGGCAGTGCGAACGGAGCGGCCGAATGGCTCATGGGCGGGGCGCCGACCGCGTCACACCGGGGCAGCCATCCGGACATTTCCTATGATGAACGCCTCGCGGGAACCGCCTGCGTCGAGGAGTCCCATGCGCCGCCTGCAACGGTCCGCCGTGTCGTCCGCCGCCGCGATCGTCTCCGCCCTGGTCCTCTCCACCACGCCTGCCGGCGCCGGTGCCTTCGGGCACGACGCGGACGGCGGGAGCCAGAAGGCCGAGGCCGCCGTCATCGGCGCCGACCACGCGCGGGCCCACGCCGAGCTGGGCCGAGCCGCGAAGGGTGCCGGGGAGTATCCGCAGTCGCGGCGCACCTCGAGCCTGGCGACGCTCGCCGCCTCGCAGCGCGAGGCCAACTCAGCTTTCACCGCGGCGGTTTCGGGCCGGTTCACCTACTACTTCCCCTCTCCCGACTTCGGCGTGCACGTCGCCCAGCTGCCCACCGGCAAGGTGCTGCTCTTCTCCTTCTCCCGGGTGGAGACCGATCCCACCAAGGAGACCGGTCCCACGGACCGGATCGGCCCGACGAACGCGGGCCGCGCGTACCTGTGGGACCCGGCGAAGGGGACCGGGGCGCGGGCGTTCAAGAAGGTCACGCCGCCCATCGTGCTGATGCCCGACGGTACGCACGCGCCGCGGCCGGCGCCGTTCTTCTGCGCCGGGCACTCCTTCCTCCCCAACGGGATGCTGGGGGTCTTCGGCGGCAATACGGGCGGCAAGGGCGGCAGCGGCGCGAAGCTGTCCTTCGTCTTCGACCCGTGGACCGAGGGCTGGTACCGCAACCGCGACATGGCCGTGGGCCGCTGGTACCCCTCGGTGGTGACCGGCGCGGACGGCCGGCAGATCATCATGTCCGGCCAGTCCGAGCGCGGTACGGGGACGCCCACCCCGGCGGTGGAGCGGTTCCCCGCGCTCGGGCGGCCGGTGCCCTGGCGGCCGTTCGACATCCCGTTGGACATCGCCTCGCAGCGGCTGCGGTCGGACGCGCCGTTCCGCAACGACTACCCGCACCTGTTCTCACTGCGGGACGGCATGATCTACGGCCTGGGCCGCGACGCCGACCAGCAGTGGCTCTTCGACCCGCGCGCGGAGACCCGTACGGACCTGCCCAGACGGCCCGCCGACTTCCGGGGCTACGGGTCCGCCGTGCCGCTCCCGGCCGGACTGCGGGGCCCGGACTCGGTGCTCGTGCTCGGCGGGGACCCGCGCGATCCGAACACCTACCGGCTGTCGGGCGGGGCGGGCGGGACCTGGACCACGGAGAAGCCGCGCGCCTTCGGGCGGACCCAGGACGACACGCTGATCATGCCCGACGGCACGCTGCTGACCGTCAACGGAGCCCTGGACACCCGGGATTACGGCTACGGGCCGTTCAATCCGAAGGCCGATCTCAAGTACCGCCAGACCGAACTGCGGGGTGCCGACGGGCGGTGGCGGCTGGGGCCGGCCCAGCGGCTGCCCCGGGGCTACCACTCCAATGCCCTGGTGCTGCCGGACGGCCGGGTCATGGTCACCGGGGACGAGCTGCAGCAGATCGCCAACGACCCCGACATCAAAGACGATATGGACGGCTCCATCGAGATCTACGAGCCCGGCTACCTGCACCGGGGCGCCCGGCCGGTCCTCGACCGGGTTCCGGCGGGCGAGATCGCCCACGGCGCGGAGTTCTCCGTCGAAAGCTCGACGGCCGCCGGCGTACGGCGCGCCGTGCTGCTGGCGCCGACCACGGTCACCCATGCGGTGAACACCAGCCAGCGCCATCTGGAGCTGCGGATGACCGGCGTCCACGGGCGCACGATCGGGCTGCGGGCGCCGGCCACCTCGGCCGACGCCCCGCCCGGCTACTACATGCTGTTCCTCCTCGACGCGAAGGGCGTTCCCGGCACGGCGAGGTGGGTCAAGCTCGGCAAGCGGTGAACCGCTCTTTCATTAGCCGCCGTTGACCACGAACTGCGATCCGGGTTCGACCAGGATGTTCCCGTCGGCCGAGCCCGTGATGGTGACGTCCGACAGGGTCGCGCTGCCGCGCGCCCCGCCGTGGGCGCGGATCCCGGCCCCGTTGTTGGACTTGTCGATGCGCACGTTCGTGACCTTCGCGTCGGGTACCGCGCCGCCGCCGGTCTTGAACTGGATCCCGTCGTAGGTCGAGTCGTGGATGTCGGTGTCCCGGATGGTGACGCCCGGGATGGGCTGGTTGGCCGCGAAGAGCGTGATCGCCCCGAACTCCTGGGCCTCGCCCCAGAAGGCGCCGCCGGTGCGGAAGAGGCCGTTGCCCGCGATCAGGGTCTGCCCGGAGAAGGGCAGCGGGTCGTGGTCGGTCGCCAGCATGATGCCGGGGTAGCTCATGGTGTCGTGGATCAGGTTGTTCTCGATGGTGTTGCCGTAACCGCCGTAGACCGCGATGCCGTTGGCCCGCCACGGAAGCTGGATGGTGTTGTTGCGGAAGTGGTTGTCGTGCCCGATGTCGACCGACTGGTCCTTCACGTACTTGCTGGACCACACCGCCAGCGCGTCGTCACCGGTCGTGCGGAAGGAGGAGTTGAAGACGGTCGAGTTACGCGTGCCGTTGGCGAAGTTGATGCCGTCGGCGTAGGTGTCGCGGATCCGCATGCCGGTGAACTCGACGCCGTCGCCGGGACCCCACAGGGCCGGGATGTTGTCGTAGTCGCGGCCGACCCAGACGCCGACGTTGGCGTGCTCGATCCACACGTTGGCGATCTTGGTGTTCTTTCCGAAGCGGCCGTTCAGGCCCACTCCGCCCTCGGCGTTGCCGTCGCCGCCCCGGATGGTTCCCGAGCCGAAGACGGCGATGTCGGAGATCTGCGTGTTGTCGTCGATGTCGAAGCCGAAGTTGCCCTCGTGCGGGTGGTTGATGCCTCCCGCGTTCTGCGGCGCGGTCAGCGTGTAGAGCTGCGAGTACCACATGCCCGCACCGCGGATGGAGACGTTGCTGATGCCCACATGGTTGAACTGGCCCCGGTTCAGCGGGTCGTCGGTGAGGATCTTCTGCTCCTGGCGCCACTGGCCCTGCGGGATCCAGACGCAGGCGATCTGACCGTTCTGGTCCGCCGTCACCGCCCGCTGGATGGCGGCCGCGTCGTCGATGCCGTCGTTCGGGATCGCGCCGTAGTCGGTGATCGAGGTGCACTCGGCCGGCTTGGCCGCCGGCGGGGCCACCTGCTCCAGGTCGATGACGTAGTACGAGGCGGTGTCGCCCGCGTCGCGCTGGAGGCGGAAGGTGGTGCCTGCCGGGTAGCTCCGGGCGAGCAGGGCGTGGGACTCGTCGAAGAGACGGCGGGCGTCTCCGCCCGGGGTGTTGGTCAGGCCCTCCGGGCTGTCCGTACTGCCGTACAGCCAGCTGTACTTGGAGGACAGATTGAGTTTCTGGGCGAAACTGCCGTTGACGTAGAGGCTGATGGTGGCGTCCGCGCCGCCCCCGTTCGGGGCGTCGGGGACGGAGTTGCGCACCACGATCGAGTTGGCCGCACCCGTCGAGGTGAACTGCACGTACTGGCCTGTCGAGTTGAGGCGGACCGACTCGCGGCCCGAGGACTCGGTGGCGAAGTTGGTGTGCCCGAAGGTGCGCTTGGCGTCGGTCTGCAGCAGCGTGCCGGTGTGAACGCCGGCCTCCGCCTCGTACTCGGTGTACGGGACCGCCGCCCCCCGGCCCACGACCACGGCCCGGGAGTAGCTGTTGTTGTTCTCGTTGGTTTCGGCGACGAGGGCGGTCCCGTCGGCGGTGGCGGTGAGCGTGGCCCCGCCGCTGACCGCCGTCCAGGTCCCGTTGACCGCCACGTTGACGCTCTCGCCGGCGGCGATCGCCGGGGTGGGGCCGTTCAGGGTGGTGGCGCCCGCGACCAGCCGGGTGACGGTACCCGCGCTCACGGCGGTGGTGCCCCGGTTGCGTACGGCCACGGTGAAGGAGACCGGAGCCCCGACGGCGGGGTTGGCCGGGCTCGTGGTGATGGAGAGGGCTTCCAGGTCGGGACCGGGGGCCTGGCCGACGACGAGCTTCGCGGCGGCGGTGCGGCTGTTGTCGGTGTCGTCCTGCTCGGGGACGGTGCCGGCCGGGTCGACGACGGCCGAGACCGTGTAGCTGCCCATCGGGCGCTTGCCGACGGAGACCGGGACGGTTACCGAGGCGCCGGCGGCGAGGGCGCCGACCGGGGCGGTGCCCGCGGCCGCGCCCTCCAGGCTGACGGCCACGGCGGTCGCGGCGGAGGCGGCCGTACCGGTGTTGCGCACGGTGACGCCCACGGTGACGGCGTCGCTCTCGGACGGGGCGGAGGGGGACCAGGAGAGGTCCGTGACGGTCAGGTCCGGGTTCGGCGCGGCGGCGCCGATGACCTGGAACTCGGCGGCCTGGCCGCCGCCCGCCCCGGTATTGCCCGAGAACTTCAGCTGGACCTCGGCGAGCCGGCCGGTGACGGGGACGGTCACGGTGTTCTGGTTGCCGGCCGGGCTGAAGGCGTAGTCGGCGCGGGCCTTCAGCGAGGTGAACCCGCTCGCCGACTGCTCGCGGCCCAGGACCTCGAAGCTCTGGGTGCGGTGGGACCAGACGGGGTCGGGGTTGAGCTTGAGGACGATCCCGGTGACGTCGGCGTTGGAGCCGAGCTTCACCGTCAGCGTGGACTGCTGGCCGCCCGCCTCCCAGTAGCTGGTGACGCTGTCGTCGTTGGCGTTGGCCGCGATGAACGACTGGGTGGTGGAGGAGGCTTCGATGGGCTTGCCCCTGGCCAGGTTCACGCCGACGGGCGGCGGAGTACCCGGGTCGCCCGGGTCTCCCGGATCGCCGCTGCCGTCGGCGGAGTACACCTCGAGCTCGGATATCTGTGCGGCCTGCCAGCCGGTGTTGGAGGTGACGCTCACCCGCAGGTAGCCGATGGTCGCGGCCGGGAAGCCGATGGTCACCGCGTTGGACCGGGACGGGTCGAAGACCCGCCCCGCCGAGGCGGACAGGGTGCTGAAGGCGTTTCCGTCGGTGCTGCCCTGCACGGTCAGCGTCTCGGTGCGCGTGGGCCGGCGGGGGTCCGGCCGAGCCGGGCCGTGCCCTCTCCGGGCGATCTACGCCGGCCGGCGGCTCGGGGCCAGCCGGACCACTGCCGCGCACCCGGAGCTCCGTAGCCCGAGCTCTCGCGGTCCCGTCATCAAGGCGGCGTCGTACGGGCCCAGTTCGGCGGATCCATCGAGCTCGGTGGCGCCTTCCAGGGCGACCACCAGCACCGTCTCGCCCGGGCGGACGGTGAGCGCCAGGTCGCCCCGCACCACGGCGGTCTCCGCGGTCACGGCGCCGCGGCGGTGCATCACGTTGAAGTTCACCACCGGCCCGCCCAGCAGCCGGCAGTCGGTCGGTTCGTCCCCGGGGAACCGCTGGGGTTCGAGCCGCCGGTCCACGAGGCGCCGTACGCCCCCGGTGCGGAGGTCCATGCCGGCGCCCTCGGCGAGGGTGAGCGTGCGGTCGACGCCCGGGAAGACGGAGAAGGGTCCGCCGGCCGTGACCTCGGCGAGGCTGACCCGCCATGCGAAGTCGTCCATCCCGGCGCCCTCGGGCCCGGCGGCGATCTCGCGGGTGACTCCCCCGCCGTTCTTCCATGTGGCCGCCGGACGGCCGGCCGCCCGCAGGATCCGGATCGCCGCTTCGCTGGTCATGACACCCTCCCGGCCCTGGGGAGGTATCTCCCGGGCCCGGACGAGCCTATCCGTCCGACGGTGTGGGGACTTCGGCGGGCAGAGCGGCGACCACCGGGGCGACGGCCTCGGCGCCGGCTCACGGAGAGGTGGTGAGGGCCTGTTCCAGCAGGCCGTGGAGGACGCGCTGCTCCTGCGGGGCGAGGCCGGACAGCGGGGAGTCCACGGCGAGGAGTTCGAGGAGACGTGCGCGCAGTGCGGAGCCCTCGGCGGTGAGGACGAGGCGCTTGGCGCGGCGGTCGGTGGGGTGCGGGTGGCGCTCGACGAGGCCCTGCCCCTCCAGCTTGTCGACGACGAAGGTGGTGTTGGAGGGCTCGCAGCTCATGCGTTCGGCGAGCTCCCGCATGGTCATCGGCCCGCTCATCTCCCGCAGCGCGGTCGCCTGGGACGCGGTGAGGCCCAGGGTGGCGGCGTGCTCCCGTACGTGCTCGGCGATCCGCTGGGCCAGCCCGTTCACCAGACCGCACAGCTGTCGCTCGGCGATGGCTTGCGAGTCGGGGGACGTCGTCATGCCGCCACCCTAGCAAGTTCGTCAAGACAACATATTTGCAGCTTGAATGATTCGAACTTGATGCTTATGGTGGCGTCGTCGTTGCGGAGAACGCGGCGATGACCTGATGACGACTCACAGGAGAGAACCCATGGCTGACTTGATGGTGGACCAGGACGCACGACTGCGCCGGCCGGCGGGGATCCGCTCGATACGGCTGGGCGACGTGTCGGTGTCGTACGTGCCGGACGGTGACGTGCGGCTCCGGCCGCGGCAGCTGCTGCAGGACACCACCGACGAGGTGTGGGCCGCACACCCGGAGTACCTGGACGCCACGGGCCACCTCGTGGGGAGCGTCGGCGGCCTGCTGGTGGAATACGGCGACCGGGCACTGCTGATCGACGCGGGCTTCGGCCCGCAGACGCACGAGGCTCCGGACGGCCCCATCAGCACGGTCCACGGAGGTGCGCTCGCCCGCAGCCTGGCCGAGCTCGGTCGCGGCCCCGAGGACATCGAAGCGGTGGCCTTCACCCACCTCCACTCCGACCACCTCGGCTGGGCCTGCCTTCCCGCCCCCGGCGGTGACGAGCCCGTGTTCGCCCACGCCGACTACCTGGTCTCGGAGCCGGAGTGGGACCGGCGCGACCTCCTGGAGGCCCAGGGCATGACCGAGCAGGCCGCGGCTCTCGCACCGCGCGTACGTACGATCACGGACGGGCAGGAGATCTTCCCCGGCGTACGCATGCGGATCAGCCCCGGCCACACCGTCGGGCACGCCGAGTACGTCATCACCGGGGGCGGACGGCGTCTGATCGCCTTCGGCGACGCCGTGCACTCGCCGATCCAGATCGACCACCCCGAGTGGTCCTCGGCCTTCGACCACGATCCCGTCCGGACCGCCGACCACCGCCGCCGCCTCGTCGCCGAGCTGGCGGAGCCCGGCACGATCGGCTTCGGCGTCCACTTCGCCGACGTGGTGTTCGGACACGTCCGTCAGGACGGAGACGGCCCGGCTTGGCGCCCCCTGGACGCCTAATGGGAGCTGCGGAACCGGGGAATGCTTGGTTCCGTAGCCGCCAGCAGGTGAGCACTTTCGACGCCGGAGCCTTCGAGCTCTGAGGTCAGACCGTGCCCCTGCTGGTCGGCCGGGAGGCCAGACCGCTGATGGGGTGGCGTGCCCGCCCCGCGGGGCGTGAGCACTGGATCCATTAGGCCGCGTGCCGTGCCTTCCGCAGGCTGCACCGCTGGGTGAAGTACGTGACCGGGGAGGGTCTGTTGCTGTTGATCGGTGATGACTGGGCCGAGGACCACCACGATGTCGAGGTCCAGGACGAGAGCGGCCGGAAGCTGGCCGCCGCGAACCTGCCCGAAGGAGTGGCGGGCATCGCGAAACTGCACGAACTCGTCGCCCGCCACGGCGGCGGGGACCTGGACCCGGCCGACGTGGTGGTCGGGATCGAGACCGACCGCGGCTCCTGGGTGCAGGCCCTGATCGCCTCCGGCTACCAGGTGTTCGCGATCAACCCCCGGCAGGTCAACCGCTTCAAGGAACGGTATGCCTCCTCCGGAGCGAAGAGCGACAAGGGCGACGCGCACGCGCTCGCCGACATGGTCCGCATCGACCGGGACCAGCTGCGGCCGGTGGCCGGGGACAGCGAGCAGGCCCAGGCCGTCAAGGTCGCCGCCCGCGCTCACCAGACCCTCATCTGGGAACGCACCCGCACCTTCCAGCGGCTGCGCACCACACTGCGCGAGTACTTCCCCGCCGCCCTGAACGCCTACGCGGACCTGACCCTGACCAGCACCGACGCGTTGGAACTGCTGGTCAAGGCACCCACTCCGGCCACGGCCGCGAAGCTGACCCGTACCCAGATCACCGCCGTCCTGACCCGTCACCGCCGCCACAACCGGGAGGCGAAAGCGGCCACCGTCCAGACCGCGCTGCGCGAGCGGCAGCTTGGCCTGCCCGAGCCGGTCACCGCCGCCTACGCGGCCGCCGCCACCGCTCACGCCCGTCTGATCATCGCGTTGAACGAGCAGATCGCCGTGATGGAAGAGCAGGTGAAGACGCATTTTCTGGCGCACCCGGACGCTGAGATCTACCTCTCGATGCCCGGCATCGGTGAGATCGTCGGCGCCCGGGTGCTCGCCGAGTTCGGAGACGACCCCACCCGATACGCCAGTGCGAAGGCCCGCAAGAACTACGCCGGCACCAGCCCCATCACCCGAGCCTCCGGCAAAAGCCACACCGTCCAGGCCCGCTACGTCCGCAACAACCGGCTTGCCGACGCGCTCCAGACCCAGGCCTTCTCCGCCCTGCGCGCCTCACCCGGCGCCCGTAGGTACTACGACAAGCAACGAGCCCGCGAGGCCGGCTACAACCCGGCCCTCCGCCAGCTCGGCAACCGCCTCGTCGGCATCCTCCACGGCTGCCTCAAAACCCGTACCCACTACGACGAAGCAACCGCCTGGTCCCACCACGCCCACCCCCACCCCGCTTGACACCAAACGACATGGGGTGTCTGACCCGCCGGTGCCGGCGCCCGTGCCCGTGCCGCGCCGCAACCCCGCTCCCGGCCGGTACGCGAAACCGCCCCCGGGCGGCTGCGGTGCGCAGGCCCGGGGGCGGCTCGTCGGTGCGGACCGATCAGGCGTCGGCCTTCTCGACCGGCTTCGCGGACACCTTCACGGCGGACGCCGTCGCGGAGACCGCCGCGGACGCCGCGGCGGGGGCGGTCTGCGCCGGGGCGGTCCGCGGACCGCTCGCTCCGCGCAGGCCGAAGCCGCTGATCACCGCGACCAGGCCGAAGGCCACGGCGCCGATGGCGAAGGTGAGGGTGAAGCCGGATTCGGCCGGCAGCGCGGGCACTCCCGCGGGAAGGTGCTCGATCGTCTTCGACGCCAGGATGGTGGTGACGATGGCGCTGCCGATCGCACTGCCGGTGGAGCGGGAGATCGAGTTGATGCCGTTGGCGATGCCGCTCTGGTGGGGCGGAACGCTCGCCATGATGACGGCGGGCATGGCCGCGTAGCCGAAGCTCACGGCCGCGCCGACGACGAGGCCGGCGCCGATCACCGAGACGCTGTGGCCGTGGTCGAGCGCCAGCCAGCCGAAGCCGACGGCGCCGAGGGCCGCCGCCATCGCCAGCGCGACGCGCGGGCCGCGGTGGCGGACCAGCTGGCCGCCGACCGGGGAGGCGAGGAGCGAGACGATCGCGCCGGGCAGCAGGAACTCCACGGAGGCGCGCAGGATGGAGGCGTCGAAGCCGTAGCCGGTCAGGGCCTTGGGCATCTGGACGAGGTAGGAGACGCCCAGGAAGTTCGCGAACATGCCGAAGCCGACGAGGATGCCGGCCAGGTTGGCCATGAGCACCGGGCGGTGGACGAACATCCGCATGTCGACGAGGGGCTCGCGGACCTTCAGCTCGGTCAGCACCCAGACGGCGGCCATGACGGCGGCGCCGGCGAAGCTGCCCAGCGTGCGGCCGGAGGCCCAGCCCCATTCGTGGCCCTGCGAGATCGGCAGCAGGAGCAGCAGCAGGGCGATGCCGAGGGTGAGCGCGCCCAGGATGTCGGTGCGGCCGCCCGTCTTGTGCCGGGTCGCGGGAACCAGGAAGAACACGGCGAGCAGTGCGAGGACCGCGAAGCCGGTGGCCATCCAGAAGGCATTGCGGTAGTCGGCGTCGGCTCCGGAGGTCAGCAGGCCGGTGGCGACGAGCGCGAGGCCGCTGCCGAACGCGAGCGTGCCGCTGACCAGGGCCATCGCGCCGGGGAGCTTGTGCGGGCGGACCTCTTCGCGCAGGACGGAGAGGGCCAGCGGGAAGATCGCGGTGGCGGCGCCCTGCAGGACGCGGCCGAGGATCAGCAGGGGCAGCGAGGACGCCAGCGCGGCGATGACGGAGCCCGCGACCATGACGCCCAGTACGGCCACCAGTGTCGGCTTCTTGCCGTGCTGGTCGCCGAAACGGCCGAGCAGCGGGGTGAAGACGGCGGCGGACAGCAGGGTGGCGGTGGTCACCCAGCTGACATTGGCGGTGGTGGTGCCGAGATCGCTGCGGATCAGCCCGAGGATCGGGATGGGCAGCGTCTGCATCATCGACACGACCATGGCGGCCAGGCTCAGGGCGAAGACGATGACCGTCTCGTTCCGGTGCCCGCTGTCCGGGGTGGCGGCGGAGGGGGTGGGGCTCATGGCAGGGAAGACCTTCTCAGTGCTTCAGATCGCAGATGTTTGACGTCATCAAGTACTTCGACTCCAGCAGACGGTAGACCTCAATAGTTAAGGTGGTCAAGTAAAAGGTTGATAATGTGAAGCACTTTGAGTACGCTCCCGGCATGAGCGCCACCACCCCGCACGCCGCCCCCACCAAGCTGGAGCTCCTGGAGCTGCTCGCCGCGATCGGCACCGCCCAGTGGCGGGATTTCGCGTCGGCCGCCGCCCGCCACGGCCTCACCTCCACCCAGGCCAAGGTCCTCGCCCAGCTGAACGGCCCGCTGCCGATGCGCGGCCTGGCCGCCCTGCTGGTGTGCGACGCGTCGAACGTCACCGGGATCGTGGACCGGCTGGAGGCCCGCGAGCTGGTGCGGCGCGAGCCCGCCCCCGCCGACCGCCGGGTCAAGAACGTGGTGGCCACGGAGGCGGGCCGCGAGGTGATGCGGCGCGTGCGCGAGGAGATGCAGGCCACGCACGGCGCGCTCGACACCCTGGACGACGCCGAGAGCGCGACGCTCTACGCCCTTTTGGAGCGGCTGCGCCCGACCCTGGAGAAGGACATCTGAGGCCGCTCCGCGGGAACGCGTTGGCCAGGGGAAACACCACCTGACAGACTGCAACGGCTTCAGACATTCCAGGAGGACACACATGGCAGAAGAATCAGACACCCCGCAGAACGAGTCGCCGGCCGAGGAGGCCAAGCGGAAGTTCAAGGAGGCCCTGGAGCGGAACGCCGCCAATGCCCAGTCTCAGCAGGCACACCAGAGCCGGGCGAAGATCCAGGGTGCCGGCGGCAACCCCGGCGGCAAGAACAAGAAGGTCCGCCGCAAGACCGGCTGACCTTGGCGCGGTCGCTGCAGCGCGACACCGCGCCGGCCGGCCTCGGCGGGGTCAGGGACCGGCACCGGTCCGGATCCGGTCGAGGGCGGCGACCAGTGGGTTCGCGGACCGGGCTCGCCGCCCGGGTCCGCGCACGGGCTTCACGCACGGGCGCGCACGGGTCGCGTCCGGGTTCGCGTACGGGGAGTGGGATCCGCCGACGGGCGGCTATGGGTCAATCGGCCGACGTCGGACGTCACCTGTGGGGTGGACTGTTCCGCCAGTCGGGTGATGGGCGATAACCCCCGGTGTCCACGGCAGTTGAGCAGCCCGTCCCGCCGAGGGCAGCTATCTCATGCGACAGTGCGACAGAAGAAGGATCCCCCACATGCTCAAGAAGTTCATGGCCACCGCAGCCGCCACCGCCGCCGTTCTGGGTGCCGGTGCCGCCGTAGCCTCCCCGGCGATGGCGATCGGCAACGACCACGGCGTCAACACGGTCAACGGCAACGACGCGTCGCAGATCTACGGCAACCAGGAGACCAACGGCGCCATGAGCCCGCAGCTGTCCGCTGTCCAGGGATCGCTCAACAAGCTCTGTGTCGGCCTGCCCGCGAAGGTCAACGCCGAGTCGATCCTGGCCCTGGTCAACGTCGGCGTCCAGGACATCAACGTCCTCGCCAACCCGCAGAACCAGCAGTGCACCGAGAACTCCACCCAGGCCAAGGGCGACGAGTCGGCCTCGCACATCCTGGACAACATCCCGGTCCTCTCCGGCAACATCTCCGCCGGCAGCTGACCCACCGCGACCGCGCCGGTACCACGCCCTCCGGGGCCTGGCGCCGGCGCGTTGTTTTGGTCTAGACCTTGACAGGTTCAGACCATTTTCGATTCAGTGGGCCGTAGTCGCCCCCCACGGCAACTCCCCCCACTGAAGGAGCACTTCCGTGATATCCACCCTTCGCCGTCGCGCCCTCTCGCTGGCCGCGGCCGCCGCCGTCACCCTCGGCCTCGCGATCGCCCTCCCCTCCTCCCCCGCCGCCGCGGCTCCCGCCTGCGCCGGCGCGTGGGCCACATCGGCCGTCTACACCAACGGCATGAGCGCCTCGTACGGCGGCCACAACTGGCAGGCGAAGTGGTGGACCCAGGGCGAGACCCCCGGCACCACCGGCCAGTGGGGCGTCTGGTCGGACCAGGGCGTCTGCGGCGGCGGGGGCCCGGTCGACCCGGACCCGGGGACCGGCAACCCCTCCGGATTCGTGGTCAGCGAGGCCCAGTTCAACCAGATGTTCCCGAACCGGAACCCCTTCTACACCTACAACGGCCTCGTCGCGGCCCTGTCGGCGTACCCCGGCTTCGCCAACACCGGCGACGACACCGTCAAGCGGCGCGAGGCGGCCGCCTTCCTGGCCAACGTCTCGCACGAGACGGGCGGGCTCGTGCACATCGTCGAGCAGAACACCGCCAACTACCCGCACTACTGCGACGCGAGCCAGCCGTACGGCTGTCCGGCCGGGCAGGCCGCCTACTACGGGCGCGGCCCCATCCAGCTGAGCTGGAACTTCAACTACAAGGCCGCCGGTGACGCGCTCGGCATCAACCTCCTCGCCAACCCCTACCTGGTGGAGCAGGACCCGGCCGTCGCGATGAAGACGGCGCTCTGGTACTGGAACACGCAGAACGGCCCGGGCACGATGACGGCCCACGCCGCCATGGTCAACGGCGCGGGCTTCGGCGAGACCATCCGCTCCATCAACGGCTCGCTGGAGTGCAACGGCGGCAATCCGGCCCAGGTGCAGAGCCGGGTGAACTCGTACCAGAGCTTCACCCAGCTGCTGGGCGTGACCCCGGGGAACAACCTGAGCTGCTGAGGCCTGCGGTCAGCGGTCAGCGGGTCCGCAGCGTGGTGGCCAGCTGGGCCCGGGAGCGGACGTCGAGCTTCTGATAGATCCGCGTCAGACGGGCTTCCACGGTCTTCACGCTGACGAAGAGCTTCGCGGCCGCCTCCTGGTTGCTGGCACCCTCGGCCACGAGCAGTGCGAGGCGGGTCTCCGCCTCCGTGAGCGCGGCCAGGGCGCGGGCCCCGTCGGCGCCGCCCCCCTCGCCGGCGGACGGCTCGCGCGCGAGCTCGCTCCAGGGGGTGGCTCCGGCCGCCGCGAAAGCCTCGGCGGCGGCCTGGAGCGCGGCCCGGGCGGGTGCGCGCCGACGGCGGCGGCGTTGCACTCGGGCGAGCGCGAGCAGGGTGCGGGCCCGCTCCAGTGGGAGGCCGAGGAGCGCGAAGCGCTCGGTGGTGTCCTCCAGCAGGGCCACCGCCGCCTCGGGGTCGCCGTGTGCGGACAGGCACAGGCCCCGGGCCCGGTCGAGGGCGGCGATCACGCTGGTGCGGCCGAGCGCCAGGGCCGTCGTACGGACACGGGCCTGCAGTTCCGCGGCCTCGTCGGGTGAGTCGGCTGCGACCAGGGCCTCGGCGAGCTCCCCGTGCCAGCGCAGGATCGAGGGGTCCACCACCTGCTGGGCGGCCTCCAGTTCGGCGACGCGGCGCAGGGTGGAGACGGCCTTGGCGGCCTCGCCCGTGGCCAGTTCCACGAGGCCCAGTACGTACAGGCCCCTGGAGAGGAAGACCTGGTCGTGCTCCTCCTCGGAGGCCTGGATGCCGCGGCGGGCGTATCCGGCGGCGCGCGGGAAGCCGCCGCCCATGGCCTCCGCCATCGCGGCGAGGTACCAGGCGGGGCCGGGAGAGAGTCCGGCCTCGACGGTCAGTTCCAGGGCGTCGCGGGCGTGCGCGGTGGCGGCCGCGCACCTGCCCCGGCGCAGTTCGACCTCGCTGAGGCTGCGCAGCACCTCGAAGACGTCCTCGGCGGAGCCGGTGCGGCGCACGGCGGGCAGCAGGACGAGCAGCTGGCGCCGGGCGTCGGTGAGCCGGTCGTCGAAGAGGGCGTGGCGTACGGCGAGGTACTGCGGGGCGTTGCGCATGCCGAGCGGCACGTCGGGGGCGGGCAGGGCGAGCGCTTCGGCGAGGATCTCCTCGGCGTCCGGGTCTCCGAGGATGCGGCCCATCCGTGCCCGTACGGTCAGCGCCATCGCTTCGGCGACCTGGTCGCCCCCGCTGCGGGCCAGCACGCCGGCCCGGGCGGCGGCGTCCCGGGAGCGGACGGGGTCGCCGTCGCTGAGGTTGTGCTTCCAGGCGATCCGCAGCCGGATGGCGGCCTGGAGCGCGGGATCGCCCTCGGCGTCGGCCATGGCGTGGGCGAAGGTCTCGTCGAGGTCGGCGAGGGCCTGGCCCGCGGCGTCGATGACGGCGAGGCGGGCGCGGACCCGGTCCCCGGGCGAGGAGTCGCGGGCGAGTACGGCGCGGCTGGCGCGGCGGGCGAGGTCGGCGCGGCCGGCCCAGCCGGCGTCCTCGGCGGCGGCGACGAGCCGGGCGAGTTCCTCTCCGGGCAGGTGGGAGGGGGTGCGCTCGGCGGCGAGGAGGCCGAGCTCGGCGGCGAGCGCGCGCTGGCCGCGGCGCCGGCAGGACGCGGCGGCCTCGGTGATCTCGGCGGCGAGCCACTGGTCGGGGGTGTCCACGGCGAGCGCCCGGTGGCGTACGGCCTGGACGGGGTCGTCCACGGCGTCGGCGAGCGCGGCGTGTCCGGCGGCGCGCTCGGGCCAGCCCGCGTCGGCGGCGAGCGCGGTCGGCAGGGCCCCGGCCGTGAACCGGACCGCGCCGTCCTCTTCGACGGTGACCAGCGCGGCCCGTTCGGCCAGCGCGAGTTCGGCCTCCGCGCCCGGGCGGCCGGCCCGGCGCAGCAGCGCGGTGGTGGGGCGCGCGGCGAGGGCGGCGAGCAGCAGGGTACGGCGGGCCTGGGCGGGCAGTACCCCGAGGAGCCGGCGGGCCACCTCGCGGGCCTGGCCGGAGACGGGGAGCGGATCGGCGTGGTGGGCGCAGCCGTCGCGGGCCCCGGCGGCTTCGGCGAGGGAGTGGCCGAGCGCGAGGGCCAGTCGGGGGTTGCCGCCGCTGGCCTGGTGGATCCGGCCGGCGAGGCGGGCGGGCAGGCCGCGGCGGACCAGCAGTTCGGCGATCTCGTCGGTGCCGAGCGGGGGAACCCGTATCTGGGGGGTGTCCGGTCCGCAGAGGGGCTCGGCGAGCGGGGCTCCGCCGTGGACGCACTCGGCGACCAGGACCCGTACGCGCGGCGGGGTGAGGCGCAGCGCGAACCGCAGCAGGTCGGTGCTCTCGGCGTCGAGCCACTGGGCGTTGTCGAGCGCGAGCAGGACGGGGCCGCGGGCGGCGAGGGTGCGCAGCACCTCGACGACGGCGAGGCGCAGGGCGACGTGGTCGCGGCCGGCGCGTGGCGCGTCGGTCTCGCGGCGCAGGAGGGCGATGGCGGTGCGCTGGGGTCCGGAGAGCCGTTCCAGGGCGAGGGCGGGAACGGAGGCGAGGAGGGCGGCGGCGGATGCCTCGGGTATCCAGCGGTCGGTGGCCTCGGGCGCGAGGTGCAGCACGGTCTCGTGGCGGAGCGCGGCGGCTTCGGTGAGGGCGCGCAGCACCTCGGTCTTGCCGGCTCCGGCGGGTCCGGTGAGCAGGGCGCGTCCGTGCGCGGTCAGCGCGCGGTCGACCGCCTTGATCAGTTCGCCGTGTCCGACGGTCGCGTCGGCGTTCCCCGTAGCCGCCACCACGCACAGCCACCAGCCTCTCGGTCCGCGCTCCTGTGCCCTTCTTGTGAGACGCGACAATACGAGGTCGGATGCCCGGCGGGCCCGGATTGTGACGCAGAAATCAGTCACGTGGCAGGAAAACCCGTCGGACCTGCCGATACGCGGTGTATCAGCAGGTCCGACGGGCTTGTTGGTCCGTACTATCGCCCCGTCAGGGCGGCTTGGAGCCTCGTGGGGAGCCGGCTCAGAAGCCGAGGTTCCAGGAGTCGATCGTGCCGGTGTCGCCGCCGGCGTTGTCGTTGACGCGCAGCTTCCAGGTGCCGTTCGCCACCTCGGAGGAGGCGTTGACGGTGTAGGTCTGGCTGATGTTGTCGGTGCTGCCGCCGGCGCGGTTGTGGACCGTGTAGACGGTGCCGTCGGGGGCGATCAGGTCGACCTTGAGGTCACCGATGTAGGTGTGCGCGATGTTCACGCCGACCTTGAGGGTGGCCGGGGCGTTGCCCGCGACCCCGCTGACGGTGATCGGGCTCTCCACCGTGGCGTTGTCGCCGATGGCGAAGTCCGCGGTGTTCTCGAAGAACGGGGTGGTGGGCGTGGAGGTCACGGCCTCCACCGTCTTGGCCGCGTCGGCGAGACCGGCGCCGCAGCCGCCGGTGCAGGTTCCGGCCAGCGGGCGGGCGTTCGTCTTGATGGCCGACTCGATCTGCGCCGGGGTGAGCGAGGTCTTGGCGGAGACGAGGAGCGCGGCGAGGCCCGCGACGTGCGGGGCGGCCATGCTGGTGCCCTGGTAGGGCTTGTAGATCTCGGCGCCGGGGGTGGTGGCGCCGCTGTTCAGGGTGGAGAGGATGGCGTTCTCGGGGGTGGTGACGGTGCCGGGCGTGTCCGTGGCGCGGCGGGTCTCACCGCCCGGGGCGGCGACATCGATGATCGAGCCGTAGTTGGAGTAGTACGAGCGGTCTCCGGCGCGGTTGCTGGCGGCCACGTTGATCACGTTGTTGCAGCTGGCCGGGGTGAAGCTCGCCGCGTCCGCGTTGCTGTTGCCCGCGGCCACGACGACGGTCGTGCCGCGGCCGACGGCCGCGTTGATGGCGTTCTGGTAGCTGCTGGTGCAGGCGCCCGACCCACCGAGGGACATGTTGATGACCTTGGCGGGGGTGGCGTTCGCCGGGATGCCCGGGACGGAGCCGCCGGAGGCCCAGGTGATGGCGTCGACGATGTCCGAGGTGGCGCCGCCGCACTTGCCGAGCACGCGCACGGGCTGGATCTTCGCGTTGTACGCGATGCCCGCGACGCCCTTGGAGTTGTTGGTGGCGGCCGCGATGGTGCCGGCCACGTGGGTGCCGTGCCAGGAGGAGCCGCTGGCCAGGGAACCGGTGCCGCACTCGCCGGCCGCGCTCCAGTCGCCCTGGTCGGCGGGGTTGCTGTCGCGGCCGCCGCCGTCGCGGGCGGCGGTGGAGCTGGAGATGAAGTCGTAGCCGGCGACGACGTTGGGGGCCACGTCCGAGTGGGCGACGTAGCCGGTGTCGATCACGGCGACGGTGACGCCGGAGCCGGTGGACTTGTCCCAGGCGGCCTGGACGTTCATGCCGGCGGTGGGCTCGAAGAGGTCCCACTGCTTGGCGTACTCGGTGTCGTTGGGGGCGACGGCCAGGGCGTACGCACGGGAGTCGAGCTCGACGTAGGCGACGTCGGGGTCGGCGCGGAACTGGGCGATCACGGCGGCCGCGTCGGACGGGGCGGTCGCACCGCCGAGGTTGACGAGGGCGGCTCCGGTGCCGAGGCGGCGCTCGAACTTGGCCTTCTTCGAAGCCTTCTTGCCCTTGGCGACCGCGTCGGTGGCTGCCGCGGTGTTGGAACTGGCCTCGGCGGCGGTGGATTTGTACCCGACGATGAGGTTTTCTACCGGTGCGGTCGCGGTAGCGGCGGCCGGGGCGGGATCCGCGGGGGACAGCGCCACCGCGGTGGTGGCGGAGCCGGCGAGCAGGGTGACGGACATCGCCACCACGGATATGAGCCTACGTCTGGATGCGTGCACGGTGTTCCCTTTCGCGGGCCGTCGCGGGGCGCGCCGCAACGGCCGGTTGGTGCAGTGTGGGAGGTGAACCGGCGGCCGCGGGACCGGGACGGGCTGGTCGAACCCGCCCGGCCACCGCTGCTCACCACTGTGTTGCCCACCACGACGTCGGGGCTGGGCAACGGTGGCACCGGCGAAGAACCGACCCTATAGCTTCACGCCATGTGGGGTGGGCGCGGGGGCTGTTCGGACGGGGAGGATCGCCGGTGGGCAGACAGTAGGCAACGCCGGGATGAACGCGATACGGGGAAAACCCTTGTCCGCCCCCTGCCGCTCCCCCGACGGCCCCTCGCCGCAGGTGTCCACGACTCCGGTGGCCCGCGCCGTAGTGTGGCGGGACCGTTGGCACGAGCAAGTGAGGAGATCCGGACATGGGCGAGCTCCACCCGCCGATCGAGCCGTACGACAAGGGGATGCTCGACGTCGGCGACGGCAACTTCGTGTACTGGGAGGTCTGCGGCAATCCGGACGGAAAGCCCGCACTCGTCGTGCACGGCGGTCCGGGATCGGGATGCGGCCCGGGGGCGCGCCGGTTCTTCGACCCGGCACGCTACCGGATCGTCCTGTTCGACCAGCGCGGCTGTGGTCGAAGCACCCCGCACGCGAGCGATCCCGCGACCGACATGCGGCACAACACCACCGGGCACCTGATCGCCGACATGGAGCGGCTGCGCGGCCACCTCGGCATCGGGAGCTGGCTGCTGTACGGCGGCTCGTGGGGATCCACGCTCATCCTCGCCTACGCGCAGCGGCATCCGGATCGGGTGTCCGAGATCGTCATCCCGAGCGTCACCACCACCCGGCGCTCCGAGATCGACTGGCTCTACCGGGGGGTCGGCCGGTACTTCCCCGAGCAGTGGGAGCGCTTCGTCGCCGGAGCCGGCGGCACACCGCGCGACGGCGACCTCGTGGCGGCGTACGCCCGCCTGGCGGGGCATCCGGACGAGTCGGTGCGTGC
This sequence comes from Streptomyces sp. ISL-43, assembly GCF_018614195.1. GTDB lineage: Bacteria > Actinomycetota > Actinomycetes > Streptomycetales > Streptomycetaceae > Streptomyces. Next base: position 106,526 of record NZ_JAGGOT010000019.1, on the reverse strand, counting down.
CAAGGCCACTGCCGACTGGTGCGCCTGGGAGGACGCGGTGCTCTCCGGCGAGACGCGGGGCACCTCCCTCCCCTACGGCGGGCGGCCGCCGGAGGCCCGGCTCGCCCTCGTCCGCATCTGCTCGCACTACTTCTCGCACGGCGCGTGGCTGGAGGAGGGCGAGCTGCTGCGCGGGGCACACCGGCTGGCCGGCATCCCGGGCGTACTGATCCACGGCCGGCTCGACATGGGCGGACCGCTCGACACGGCGTGGGATCTCCACCGCGCCTGGCCCGGCGCCGAGCTGACCGTGGTCGAGGACGCGGGGCACCTCGGCGACGCGACGACCGGCGACCACGTGCTCCGCGCCCTCGACCGGTTCGCGGACGGGAACGGCAACGGCAACGGCAACGGGTAGTCCGTCGTGAGCCGGTGGGCGGTGGTGGCCTCGGTCAGGCCTTCGGGGGGTTGAGCCGCCGGAAGTACGTCCAGCTCGTCTCGTTCGGCTCGGTCCACTTCTCCGGGGCGTGGGCGAACTCCGGGTGGCGGGCCTCGATGTACGCGCGGGTGCGGTCCGGGACCTCGGCGTAGGAGGCCAGTTTGCGGCCCCGGCAGTGGAAGGTGAGCCCGCCGGGGCGCGGGCCCTGTTCCATCCAGGGCAGCCAGGGGGACGAACGGGTCCAGGACATGGTGGACGGGACGCTCGGCGCGTCAGTGGTGAGCACGGAGGCCGGGGCGAAGAACTGGAAGAGTTCCAGGGCCCGGTAGGTGTCGTCGGCCGAGTTCTGCGGATACTGCGCGACCGGCAGCGGGGAGGGGTAGGCCAGCGGCACCTCCAGGCTGAAGCACACCTGGTCGCCCAGCTCGGTCATGGGCACCGGGAAGGGGCGCCACCGCTGGTTCGCGGGGTCGTTCCAGACGTGGATCACCGGCTTGTCCTGCCAGGTCTCCAGGATCTCGCGGGTCCCCGGGTCGAGGTAGAACGCCGCCTCACGGGTGAGGAGCTGGTAGGAGCCTGGGGTCTCCTCCCGGACCAGACGGGCCAGGTTGACGCCCTCGAAGCCGAACAGGCGCCGGTAGGGCTCGCCGGGGGCCGAGCCGTAGACGTCGCCCGTCCACCAGAAGGTGACCTCGGCGCCGTCGAGGGACGCACGGGTGCGGGCGAGGGCCTGGAGGAGATCTTCGGGAGTCATAACGGGTACTGTGCGCGGTCCGCCGGCTCCGGACAAGGACCGGACCGGCCATGCGGGCGGGCGGACCGGCCATGTGAGCGGGCGGGCGGCGCGGAAAAGCTTTTCCGCCACCCGAGGTTGTCGATCTAGTCTTCGGCGCATGCCGTCAACAGTTCGACTCATGATCCTGATCACCACGCTCCCGGGCCGCGGCCGGGAGCAGATCGATGCCTACGAGCGCCTCGCGCCGGTGGTGCGGGCCGAAGAGGGATGCCTGCGCTACGACATGCACCAAGTGAGCGGCGATCCCGACCGGTTCGTCCTCGTCGAACAGTGGTCGTCGAAGGCGGCGCTCGCCGCGCACGACGCCACCCCGCACATGATCGAGGCGGACGCGGCCAGCCCCGCGTTCCGGGCGGGACCCGCGGAGGTGGTCGAGCTCGACGCCGAACCACTCGCCTGACACCTTCCCGCCCGACGCCCTCGCCGGCTTCCGGCCACCGTCCCGGCCGCGCCCGCGCCCGACGGTGACCGGCCCGCGGACGCCCGGTTGACGCAGGCGGCGCCCGGCGGCAACCGTGACCGCATGGGGAACGGACACCGACTGCTCACGCTGCTGATCTGCCTGGTGCTCGGCGGCGGGTTGACCGCTGCCGTACTGGGGGCCGCGCGGGTGGGCGGCCCCCGCCCGGCCGCGCCGGGCGCGGGCGCCGGACCCGGCGACTTCGTGGACATCCGCGAGGTGCCGCCGGGGCCCGCCGAGCCCCGCGCGAGCGGCCCCGACGCCTCGACGGGCCGGGTGTCGGTGGAGTGCGGCGACAACGCGGAGGGCCACTACAACGAGGACAACCTGGTGGTCTCGCCGGGGCTGCGCTCCGGCGCCCACCACACGCACGCCTACGTCGGAAACCTGTCCACGGACGCCTTCTCCACCGACGCCTCCCTGGACGCGGCCGCCACCAGTTGCGCGGGCGGCGACCGTTCCACGTACTACTGGCCGGTGCTGCGCCGCACGGACCTGCCGGGCAGCGGCGCGCACGAGGGCTCTGCGGGACACGGCAACGCGGGCCGGATCCTGCCGGAGTCGGCGGTGGAGGTGGAGTTCCTCGGCAGCCCGGTCGGCCAGGTGGTGGCGATGCCGCGGTTCCTGAACGCGATGACCGGCGACGCGGTGGCCTTCACGGCGGGCACCGACGAGGACGTGCGGGCCCGCTGGGGCTGCTCGGGCTCCCCGGACCGCTCCACCATCCGCTACCCGCGCTGCCCGGCGGGCGAGCGCCTCACCCGTACGCTCGCCTTCCCCAGCTGCTGGAACGGCCTGGACACGACCAGCCCCGGGCACCGCTCCCACCTGCTCTTCCCGGCGGCGAACGGCGTCTGCCCGCGGGACACCTTCCCGGTGCCCCGGCTGCGGATCTCCCTCGCCTACGACGTGCCACCGGGGGTCCCGCTCGCCCTCGACTCCTTTCCCGAGCAGCGGCACAGCCCGAAGACGGACCACGCGATGTTCGTGAACGTGATGACCGGGCAGCGGATGGCGGAGGTCGTGGACTGTCTCAACCAGGGACGTTCCTGCCGTACGTGACCGGCAGGCGGCCCGCTCTGTGACGCAGGTCACGTGAACCGGGCGCCCGCTCACGTCGTGTTGTGACCGCACCACGCAACCGAGGAAGACGGAGAGGGTGAGATGGCCGGACCACTGTGGCCCCGCGCTCGGCGGGGCGGGGCCGACGAAGCACTGATCAAGTCGGTGTACGAGGAGCACGGCCACGCCCTGCTCGCCTACGCCACCCGGCTGACCGGGGACCGGGCCGCGGCAGAGGACGTGGTCCAAGAGACCCTCATCAGGGCCTGGCGCCACTCGGACGTCCTGGTCAACGGGAAGGGTTCGGTACGCGGCTGGCTGCTCACGGTGGCCCGCAACATCATCACCGACCGGTTCCGGGCCAAGGCGGCCCGGCCGCCCGAGGTCTCCGGCTCGCCGGCCCATCCGCCGGTGGAGGCGGACCACGCCGACGCGGTGGTGGACACGATGACGGTACTGGGCGCCCTCGACCGGCTCTCGCCGGAACACCGGGACGTGCTGACGGAGTTGTACTACCGCCAGCGCAGCGTCGCCGAGGCCGCCGACACCCTCGGCATCCCCGCCGGCACGGTGAAATCGCGCTCACACTACGCGCTCAAGGCCCTCCGAGAAGTCTTCGGGGAAGACAGACGAACGGGCAGGGCGCCCCAGCGGCCCGGCGGACTTCAGGAGGTGGTGGCATGAACCGGCAGCGGCACGAGGAGGAACTGCTCGGCCCGTACGTTCTCGGCGTCCTGGACGACGCGGACGTCCGCCGGGTCGAGGAACACGTGGACGGCTGCGTGCAGTGCCGTCAGGAGGTGACCGCGTTGCGCGAGATGGAGGCGGCGCTGGGCGAGGTGCCGGCCGAGGCCTTCCTGGACGGTCCGCCGCAGGGCGGGGACCTGCTGCTCCAGCGCACCCTGCGGCAGATGCGCCAGGAGGTGGCCGGTGCCCGTCGGCGGCGCACCGCCCTCGCGGGACTGGCCGCCGCGGCCTCCCTGGCCGCGGTGTTCTGGGCCGGGGCCCAGGTGGGCGGCGCGGACGGCGGACCCATCGCGCTGCCGCCGACTCCGACGCCGACACCGACGGTCTCCGCGCAGCCCTCCCCGCCGGTGAGCGGGACCAAGGTGGCCTCCGCGACGGACGCGGGCACGGGCGCGCGGATGACCGTACAGGTGACGCCCGCCGCGAAGTGGGTACGGGTGCACGCGGCGGTGACGGGAGTGCCGGCGGGCCAGCGGTGCCGCCTGGTGGTGGTCTCCCGGGACGGTACGCGCACCACGGCGGGCGGCTGGGTCGTGGGCACCGCGGAGCACGGCGAGGGCAAGGGCGCGGCGCTGGACGGGTCGGCGGCGGTGGACCCGGCGGACGTCCGGGCGGTCCTGGTGGAGAACGAGGCGGGCCTGACGTTCGTTTCGGTCCCGGTGGCCGCGTAACCGGGCCTCGGGGGCTGCGGGGCCGCCGGGCTCGGGGCCGGGAACGTGACGGAGCCCGGGAGCATGTCCAGCTCCCGGGCTCCAGCTTGCCACCCATTTGCGCACACCGGCGGCGTTTAAGAGCCGCGGATCATTTTGAGATCGACGTGTTCTGCCTTTGAACTACAGCGCCACGGGAGAGGCGCCGAGGGGACTTGAACCCCCATCCGACGATGATCGCCCGCGCTCGGTCGATCCGGTGTTCGGCGGCGAATACTGAGACTGGAGCGAGAATCTGAGTTTGACGGGGCCGCCTCTGCCAGGCTTGGGCCACCCCCGCACGTGGTGCGGGGGGAGGGATTCGAACCCTCAACTGACACCCCTTCATCAGCTTCAACATCAGTTTCAGCTTGCGCTCATCGCGCACCCCCCGCTCGCGACGGGGGGCGAATGTGGGGCTACCTGAAGAGGTAGCCGAATACCGCGTCGCCGACCCGCTGGTCGGTGACCTCGGTGTTGTTCGCCTCCTCGCGGGCGAACTTCACGGCCTGCTGGAGCTTCTCGACGCGGTCGAGGAGCTCGTTGACCCGGCGTGCGGGCAGCGCGCCGGAGAACTTCACGGTCGTCCAGTAGCCGACCGGTACGTCCTCGTAGTAGACCTCGACCTGAGCCGGGTGCTTCTCCGTGGCCTCGGCCTTCACGTGGTTGCGCGGGACCTTCTTCGTGCGGATGGTCCGCACCGGCTCCGTCTTCCAGGAGTCCGTCGAGGGGTCCAGGTTCCACGACTCGGAGGCGTCGAGCACCGGCAGCTTGCGCACGAAGGTGTGCAGGTCGGTGAGCTGCTTCTCCAGGAACAGCAGGTACGGGACGGGCACCTGGGGCAGCAGGACCGTGCCGTCGACGACCACGTCCGCGACCGCGGACCGGTTCGCCCAGTCCTTCGTCGCCGTCACGTCGAAGAGCCGGGTCAGGGTTCCGGCGGTCGCCCGCAGGGCGTCCTCGGCCTTGACCTGCACCCGAGTGGACTCGGGCGGCAGCTGCTCGCCCTCCTCGTCCTTGGGCTGGTAGCTCCGGGAGATGCCGGCCAGCAGGGCGGGCTTCTGCACGTCCTGGTGAGCCTGGGTGAGCTCCTGGAGGGCTTTGGACTTGACGCCCTTTTCCACTGCGATGATCTGATTCAGCTTCGGCACACGGCGAACCTAACAACCCTTCACCGTAGGCACATCCGATTAAACGTCCGCCGCGCCCCCTCCGGGTGAGGGGGCGCCGCGGCGTGGGGTCAGGACAGGCGGACCGGGAGGTCGAAGAGGTCGTTCTGGGTGAGGATCGGCTTGTTGCGGAGGTCCTGCGGGGCGACGGCCAGGGTGAGGTCGGGGAAGCGGGCGTAGAGGGCCGGGAGGGCGACCAGGGCTTCCAGGCGGGAGAGGGCCGCGCCGGGGCAGACGTGCGGGCCGTGGCCGAAGGAGATGTGCCGGTTGGGGGTGCGGGTGACGTCGAACTCGCCGGCCGTCTCGCCGTGCTGGGCCTCGTCGCGGCCGATGGCGCCGAAGGAGACGATCAGGCCCTCGCCCTGGGGCAGGACGCGGTCGCCGACCTCGACGTCCTCGGCGGCGAAGCGGATCAGGACGTGCGAGGTCGGGGTGGACCAGCGCAGCGTCTCCTCGATGACGTTCTCCCACGAGACGTCGCCCTTGAGCACGAGGGCGCGCTGCTCGGGGTGGCTCTCCAGGGCGACGACCGCGTTGACGATCAGGCTGATGGTGGTCTCGTGGCCGGCGGCGACCATCAGCTGGAGGGTGTTGGTGATTTCCTCGGTGGTGAGGTGGTCGCCGTCCTGCGAGGCGTCGATGAGGGCGCTGGTGAGGTCGTCGCCCGGGTTCTCGCGCTTGGACTCGACGATGCGGGAGAACAGCGCGCCGAGGTCCGCCATCATCTGCGGCACCTCCTCGGGCAGCGTCTGCGTCGAGAAGAACTTCTCGAACAGGGCCTTCAGGCGCGGGTGTTCCTCGGCGTCCACGCCCATCAGGTCGCTGATGACGTTCATCGGCAGCGGGTACGCGAACTGCGCCTTGAGGTCCACCGTCTCGCCGGCCGGCAGCGCGGCGAGCTTGTCCAGCATGCCGGTGGTCAGCGCCTCGATGCCGGCGCGCAGCTTCTCCACCCGGCGTACGGTCAGCGCCTGCGCGACCAGGGTGCGCAGCCGGCGGTGCTCGTCGCCGTCCACGGTCAGCATCGAGCGGCCGGGGTTGGCGAGGCCGATCAGCGGCCAGTCCATCGGGATCTCGCCGCGCTGCCAGGCGCCCCAGACGTTGATGTCCTTGACGATCCGGGGGTCGGTCAGCAGCTTGCGCGCCTCGGCGTGGTGCGTGACCGCGTACACGCCGACACCGCCGGGCAGGACCACCCGAACCAGCGGACCGGCGGCGCGCAGTGCGGCACTCTCGGCGTCGAGGTCCGCGACGAAGGGGTCGAGGGTGATGGCCGCGGGGCCGCTGTGGTCGATCGGGCACGTCATCGGGTGGCTCCAAGGGCGGGGGTCGGGGTGTACGTCACGGGAAGGGCGCTGAGGCCGCGGAGCCAGGGCGAGGGGCGGCGGGCCAGGTCGCCTGCGGGCACCGCGAGGTCGACGTCGGGCAGCCGGTCGAGGAGCACCTCGATGCCGGTGCGCGCGATGACCTCGGCGACCTCCTGGGCGGGGAAGGGGCAGCGGTGTTCGCCGTGACCGAAGGAGAAGAAGGCGTCCGGGAGACGACGTCGTGGCCGGGCTCGGCCAGCTTGGCGGCGAGCAGCCCGAACATCGACTCGGCGAGGTGGCGCTGGCCCTCCAGGGCGCCCTCCCGCCCGTTGATCATGTCGTTCATGGCGGTGACGAGGCCGGGGCCCTGCGCGTCGGAGAATCCGTAGATGCGGGCGAGGACGCGCAGCGGCAGCAGCATGGCGTACTCGCCGACGATGTCGCAGGAGCCCCTGCCGCACAGCTCGTCGATCAGCTCGTCCGCGAACCGCTCCGCGTGCCCCTTGAGTTCGAAGGGGTCGACGGATTCGAGGGCCTCGGAGATGACGGCGGCCCGCTCCCGGTGGCGTTCGCCGACGGTGTAGAGGATCGACGGCTGCTTGCGGCCGATCATGGGGAGCAGCGGCCAGTCGGCGGGGATGCGGTCCCACTGGTTCCACAGCTCGGAGTCCCGGGAGAAGAGCACGGGGTCGCTGGTGACCTGGTGCAGCTCGCGGTATCCGAGGACCAGCCAGGCCGGTACGTCGCCGTCGAGGACGACCGGGGCGACGGCGCCGTGGTCGCGGCGCATGTCCCGGTACAGCTCGACGGGGTCGGTCTGGAACCGGGGGCCGCCGAGGTAGACGGGCTGGTGCTCGGGGGCGGCGGGGCAGGTCACGGGGTGGGCTCCGGGGTCTGGGACAGGGGGCTCGACGGGGTACTCGACGGAAGGCTCGACGGAGGCCGGTGCTGGGCGCCCGTCTGGAGGTGCTGGACGAGGGAGATCAGCACGTGCTTGCTCGACTCGCGGGAGCGGGCGTCGCAGAACACCAGCGGGACGGCGGCCGGCAGGTCGAGGGCGGCGCGGATCTGCTCGGGGGTGTGCTCGGGTCCGCCGAAGTCGTTGCAGGCCACGACGAAGGGCGTGCCGTGGTGTTCGAGCCGGTCGATGGCGTACCAGGAGTCGGCGAGGCGCCGGGTGTCGACCAGGACGACCGCGCCGAGGGTGCCGGAGAAGAGCCGGTCCCACAGGAACCAGAACCGCTCCTGGCCGGGGGCGCCGAACAGGTAGAGCACGTTGCGGGCGTCGAGGGTGATGCGCCCGAAGTCGAAGGCCACGGTGGTGGCGCTCTTCCCGGCGACCCCGGCGATCCCGTCGACGTCGTCGACTCTCTCGCCGGCCTTGGTCATGGTCTCTTCGGTGTTCAGCGGGCGGATCTCGCTGACCGAGCGGACCATGGTGGTCTTGCCGACGCCGAAACCGCCCACGATGACGATCTTCAGTCCGTTGTCGGCGGTGCTGCGCAGTTCCCTGCGGGGCTGGAGCGGTTCGGACGTGTTCGTCGACGCGGCGTCGGGGATCGTCGCGTCAGAGATTGCGGAGTCCAACGAGCACCTGCTCCAGGATGTCGGGGTCGGGAAGGCTGTACGCCGAGCTCGCGGTACGCGGGTGGCGGGCACTGATCCGTCCGGTGCCGAGCAGGTCGGCCAGCAGGATCCGTACGATCGACACCGGCAGCCCGAGCTCGGCCGCGATCTCCACGACCGCCGTCGGGAAACGGCACATCCGCAGGATCGCCGCGTGCTCGGACTGCATGCCGGGCACCGGATCGCATTCGGCGACGACGAGGGTGACCAGGTCGAAGACGTCGGATCCGGAGCGGACGCGGCCACCGGTGAGGGTGTAGAGCCGGTCCGGGGAATCGTCCCGGCCCGGCCTGGGCCGGCTCATCCCCGGGGCCTGGCGATGAGGTGTTCGCCGAGCTGCTCGACCAGTTCCGACATGTTGTGGCCGACGAGGCCGGCGTCGGCGTCCTCGTCGGCGACGAGCGCGAGGTGGGCGCCCTCGCCCGCCTCGACGATGAACAGGATGCCGCCGTAGAACTCGGCCATGGCCGAGCGGACGCCGCCGGTTCCGTCGCCGAACTCGATGGACGCCCCGTGGGACAGGCTCTGGATGCCGGCGGCGATCGCGGCGAGCTGGTCGGCCTGGTCGACGGAGAGCTCGGGCGTCCGGCACAGCTTGAGGCCGTCGCGGGAGAGCACGAGGGCGTGGCGGGCGCCCGGTGTGCGCTCCAGGAGGCCTTCCAGGAGCCAGTTGAGCGTCTCGTCGGTGGTGAAGCCGGTCATGATCGCGTGGCGCGGCCGTCGTACGGGGCTGCGTGCCCGCGGCGTCCGGTCCGGCCGGCCGGGGCTCGCCCGTGTGACGGCTTCCCAACTCGGGAACCTCTACGGCTACGGGGACCCGCTGCCGGCTCCCGCGACCGTCCTGGAAACCGTACGCGGCCTCGCGTCCGACGGCGGCCCGGAGGCCGGGCTGTTCGCCGCCGCGCTCACCGCCGCCATCGGCCGCCTGCACGACTGGCCGGCGCCGTGGCGGGAGCTGCTGCGGGAGCTGCGCCGGCACCCGGAGGTCGAGGTCCGGGACGCGGCCTTCGCGGCGTCCACGCAGGACGAGTAGGCGGGGGCGGGGTGTTGCCGGATGCCACCCACACGGACCGATCATCACATTGCGGCCCATGACATCCTGTGACGTCACAACTCGCCGGACGGGATCGGCGGACGTCCGGGGAATATGGGGAAGGTCCATGAGGCTCTGCTTCCTGGTGGAGGAGCACTACCGCCACGACGGCATGCCGAACGAGGTGGTCCGGCAATTGAGCTCATGGGGCCACCGGGTGGATGTGCTGCGGCCCGGCGGTTCGCTGCTGCGGATGAGCGAGGCGGTGGATGCCGGCGCCCATGACGCCTGGGTGCTCAAAACGGTGTCCGGCGGGCCGGGGCTGACCCTGCTCGAAGCCGCCGCCGCGGCCGGGATGACCACGGTCAACGACGCCCGCGCGATCCGGGGCGTACGGGACAAGGCGCTGGCCGCCGCCATCGGGCGCGGGCGGGGCCTGCCCCTGCCGCCGACGTACGCCGCGGCCCGGCCGGAACTCCTGGCGGAGATCCCGGCCTCGGAGTACCCGCTGGTCGTCAAACCCGCCGACGGCAGTTCGGGACGGGCCGTGCACCTGGTGTCCTCGCCGGGGCGGCTGGCCTCGATGCTCCCCGAACTGGCCGGCGAGGGCATGCTCATCGCCCAGCCGTACGTGCCGAACTCCGGCACCGACATCAAGGTGTACGCGGTCGGCGGCGAACTCTTCGCCACCGAGCGCCGCTCCCCCCTGCACCCGGACAGCCCGGTCCCGGAGCGGCTCGTCCCGCTGTCCGCCGAGATCGCGGAGATCGGGGCACGGGTCGGGGCGGTGTACGGGCTCGATCTGTACGGGGTGGACGTGCTGCTGGGCCCCGACGGGCCGGTGGTCGTCGACGTGAACGACTTCCCGAGCTTCCGTCAGGTGCCGGACGCGGCGGCCCGGGTGGCCCGTGCGGTACTGGAACTCGCGCGCGACGGCGGCTCCGGAACGGGGGCGGGCGCCGGGATCGGCGCGGGCACGGTCATGGACCCAGGAGCCGGCGCCGGGGTCGGAAGGGACGCCGAGGCCTGTTCCGGCACCGGTCTGCCCCGGCGGGCCGGGCTGCCCGTGTCGATCCCGGTCCAGGCCACGGCCACCAAGGCCGCCACGGCGGGGGACGCCGGATGAGGATCAGCCTGATCACGGACAACCCCGGGCATCCGCTGCTGTCGGCGGCCGCCGGGCTGCTGCGGGCCGCCGGACACGGGATCGAGGTGCTGGATCCGGGCGCACCGGACCCGGCCGCCGCACCACCGGCCGACGTCTACCTGCTCAAGGCGCACACCCCGCAGGGGCTGGACCTGGCCCGGCGCCTGGAGCGGCGCGGGGCACCGGTGGTGAACTCGGCCGCGGCGACCACGCTCTGCCAGGACCGGACGCTGATGGCCGAGCTCGCCGTACGGGTCGGCCTGCCGTTCGCGGGAACCCGTACCTTCGACGCCCTCGCGCGGTGGGCGGACGGGGCCACCCTGCGCGCCCCCGTCGTCGTCAAGAGCCGGCACAGCCGCCGGGAGGACCTCGTGGCGCTGGTCGACGGGGCTGCGGGGCTGAAAGAGCTGGTGGACGCCTGGCCCGACGAGCCGGTGGTCGTACAGGACTTCGCCCCGAACAGCGGCTGGGACCACAAGCTGTGGGCGATAGGCGACCAGGTCTTCGCGGCCCTGCGCCGTTCCGAGCTCTCCCCGGAGGGCCGCGGCCCGACCCTGCCGCTGCCGCGGCTCCCCGCCGGCTGGGCCGATCTGACCCGCCGGGTCGGCGAGGTCTTCTCCCTGGACGTCTACGGGGTGGACATCATCGCCACCGCCGACGGCTCCCCGCTGATCGTGGACGTCAATGCCTTCCCCGGCATCCGCGAACAGCCGGGCGCCCCCGAGGCGTTGGCGGAACTGGCTCTGCGCCGGGCCGGGCGCCACCACGGCGAGTAGCGCCACCACGGCCAGTAGCTCCGCCCCGGCTCGATCCCCGGCGGACTACTTGACGACCTCGACCCTCTTCTCCCCGGCGGCCTTCGCGTAGGCCTGGGAGCTCGCGCCGAGCGCGGAGACGGTGAGGGCGAGCAGAACGGAGACGGCCGCGGCCGCCGCGCGCTTGCGGGTCACGGTTTCCCCCTGATGGTGTGGTGGTCCCGGCAGCTTCGCATCCGGGACCGGGCCGGACAAGCGAGTGGAACGGGTGGAGGCGGTCGGCGTGCGCGCGGTGGTGTTCGAGCGGTACGGGGAGCGGGCCGAGGTACGGGAGGTGGCCGATCCGGCCCCGGCCGCCGGCGGGGTGGTGGTGCGGGTCGAGGCGACCGGGCTGTGCCGCAGCGACTGGCACGGGTGGATGGGACACGACCCGGACATCACGCTGCCGCACGTGCCGGGCCACGAACTGGCCGGTGTGGTGGAGGCGGTGGGATCCGGAGTCGCCGACTGGCGGGCCGGGGACCGGGTCACGGTCCCCTTCGTCTGCGCGTGCGGAAGCTGCGCCGAGTGCGCCGCCGGCCAGCACCAGGTGTGCGCCCGGCAGACGCAGCCCGGGTTCACGCACTGGGGGTCCTTCGCCGAGTACGTGGCGCTGGAGCATGCCGACGTCAACCTGGTGGCCGTGCCGGAGGAGTTGTCGTTCGACACGGCGGCCGCGCTGGGCTGCCGCTTCGCGACGGCGTTCCGGGCGGTGGTCGCCCGGGGCCGGGTGGCGGCGGGCGAGTGGGTCGCGGTGCACGGCTGCGGCGGTGTGGGCCTGTCGGCCGTGATGGTCGCGGTGGCCGCGGGAGCCCGGGTGGTGGCCGTGGACACGGCCCCGGGAGCGCTGGAGCTGGCGCGGCGGTTCGGAGCCGCACACTGTGTGGATCCGTCCCGGGGCGATGCGGCCGACACGGTCCGGGAGCTGACCGGTGGCGGCGCGCACCTGTCGCTCGACGCCCTGGGCTCTCCGGTGACGGCGGCGGCCTCGGTGGCCGGGCTGCGCAGGCGCGGGCGGCACGTCCAGGTCGGGCTGCTGCCGGCGGCCCAGGGGGCCGCGGCGCTGCCGATGGAACGGGTCATCGGGTGGGAGCTGGAGATCCTCGGCAGCCACGGGATGGCGGCCCACGCGTACCCGCCGCTGATGGAACTGGTCCGCTCCGCTGCCCTGCGGCCGGACCTCCTGGTCACGTCCACGATCCCGCTGACCGCGGCCCCGGCGGCCCTGGCCGCGATGGGCACGGCCCCGGGCGGCGGAGTCACGATCATCCGGCCGGGGATGGCCGAGGGGCAGGGGCTGTTGTGACGTGCTCGTCCTAGGTCGCAGGCCGGGGGCTTGTGGTGGGTGGAAGCGCGTCGCTACAGTCCCTGATTACACGTGTAAGCAAGAACGGCTCCCGACCGGGGCCGGACCGCACCTGCGCGCCCGCACCCCTTGCGCATCCCTCACCGCACCCCCCACTCCCGCACCCCTCACCTCCCCAAGCCGCGAGAGGCACAGCCATGTCCACGATCCCCGCCGCCCCGCCCGCCAGACCCGACGTGCGCGCGTCCGCAGCGGACGGGAGCCGCCGGCGTGCCGGCACGCTCGTCCTCGGAGCCGTACTGCTCGGGATCGCCGCCGTGCTCGGCGTCGTCGTACGGCGGGACGTCGCGCGCCCGCCCTTCCAGGAACTGGACGAGCGCTGGCTGTCGTGGATGGGCGGGCCGCACGAGGGGCTCTACTCGGCGGTCGCGGCGGGCCTGAACTGGTTCGGCGGCCCGTTGGGAGCCGTCGTACCGCTCGCCCTGCTGTCCTTCCTGCTCGTCCGCCGCCGCTGGGTGTCGGCGGGCTTCCTCTTCGGCGTCTACATGGGCGGCAACATGCTCGTCGTCCAGGCACTCAAGCACCTGGTGGACCGGCCGCGCCCGGCCGACCCGCTGGTCCGGGTCGACCACGGCTCCTTCCCCTCCGGGCACGCGGCCGGAGCGGCGCTCCTCGTGGTCATCGTCGGGGTCCTGCTCGTCCCGGCCGCCCGGCGACGGGCCTGGTGGATCGGCGGCGCCGTCTTCACGCTGGCGATGATGTGGAGCCGTACCTGGCTGCACGCGCACTGGCTCAGCGACACCGCCGCCGGGGCGGTGGCCGGCGCGGGGGCCGGGCTGCTGGCGTGGTGGATCTGCGCCCCGGCACTGGCCCGGGAGGCCGAGCGGACGCGCGGACGCCGCGATGTGGCGGAACGGGCGCCCGCCGCAGGCTGACCGCACGGGTCGGTGCTCGGGCAGGGCCCCGAGGCACGGGCGGCTCCCGCGCGCCCCCGCTCAACCGCGCGGGCGTTCCCGTACCGCCCGCCGGCGGCCGCGCAGCCCCAGTACCGCCAGGACCGCCGCCGCGAGCGCGCCCGCGACCGTCAGCATCCAGACCGGGACGCCGGCGGCCGTGCGCAGTTCGTCGCGGTACTCGACCCGGCGGTACGGGGTGTCCGCGGCGGTGGCGCGCAGTTCGTGGTCGGCGTCGATCCGGGACGGGACGGGGAAACTCTGGTCGATCGCCGTCAGGAACACCGGTGCGGTGCCCGCGAGTTCGGCGACCGAGCCCGTCGGGGTGATCCGTCCGGCGAAGGTCACCTCGGGCGCGCTCCCGCCGATCGGGGAGGCGGGCTCCATGCGGTGGTCGGCCAGCACGTACAGGCCGAGGGACTGCGCGGACTTCGCCAGCCTGGACAGCCGCATCGGGTAGACGAGCCGGTCGCTCTCGAAGCGGATCAGGAGCGGGTCCAGGGTGCCCCGCAGGACCGCGCCGGACTCCCGGGGGACGAGGCGTACGGCGACGTACTCCCAGTGCTGGTCGACGTAGGGCTTCAGCTCGGTGGACAGGCCGTCGGGCAGCCTGAATCCATTGGCCTCCAGCCAGCCGCGCAGGGCGTCCGGGTCGGTCGCGGTGAGGCGGGCGACGTCGAAGTCGCCGAGCCGCTCGCGGCCCACGACACCCACCCCCGCTTCCCGGCTGCCGGGCGGCGCGGCTCCGGCCGTGTCCCCCCTGTCGGAGGTGAAGGGCCAGTCGCCCCGGCGGGGCCAGAAATAGCCCCGGGTCCGGTACTCGGGCCCGGTCAGGTCCGCCAGCTGCGGGAACAGCCCGGCATCGCCGAGGCGCACCGTGGCCCGCCCCGGCACCGGCATGATCCACGCGGCCCGCTTGGCGTCGCCGCCGACGGTGAACCGCATCGCGATCTGTTCGGTCCGGCCGTCCCAGCGCACCACGGAGGCTTCCCGGGAGACCCCGATCCGGGAGGCGGCGTCGGGGACCATCGCCCCGCAACCGCAGGCGTAGGCAGGGCTGATCAGGGACCCCAGCTGGGTCGCGAGCAGCGCGCACACCAGTACGCCTGCCCTTCGTCTCTTCGGCGGCTTCATCCACATGCGGGTATGGACGGCCGCGCCCTCGATCCGGTTCCGGTCACGTGTTCGCCGCCTGAGGGCCGCCCGGTCCTGCCACGCGGGCGCGGCCGGGCCGGTGGCCGCGCGGCGCGGGGACGGGCCGCGGCTGCCAGGGGCACGGCCACCGCACCCTCCCGGAGGGCCGGTCTGGACCGGCCACCGGCCTGATCCCATACTTCTCCCGTGAGAACGACGGATAAGCAGCCCCGTACCAGTCCGCTGGTGCCCGACGCGGTCGCCCGGGAGATCTCCCGGCACGACTGGGACTCCCTCACGTGCGGCTGCGGCCGCCCGGCCGGGCATCTCGTGGACACCTTGTGGGACGCGGCCGAAGGGCATCCGGCCGCGTTCCACGCGTTGGAGGGCCACGCCTTCCACACCGGCCGGCTGCGGGCCCCCGCCCCGGCGGTGTGCGGCGCGCTGATGGCCGTGTGGTCCGCCGGCCCGCCCCGGCAGGCGACCCGCGAGGCCCTGCTGTGGGCTTTGCTGCGGCTGCTCGGCACCGAGGACGACGGCACTTCGCACGAGGCCGGCCTGTACGGCCAGTGCGCCGCCCACATCCGCGCGGGCCTTCCGGGCCTGCGCCGCTCGACGGGCGCCCCCGGCTCCGTCTCGGCGGCGTACGTGGAGGGCATCCTGCGCCTCCTCGACCTGAGCGACTGACCGCGAGGCCACCGGGCTCGAGGACGTCCCGGGTCGGCCGGCGGGCTGAGCGAAGCGGCCGTCCTCGCCCGCGCCCCGGGGCCGGGTCCGGGCCGGAGACCCGACCGCTTCAGACCCCCAGCGGCGCGGTCAGGCAGGCCCGCAGAGTGTCCGGGGTGACCTCGGTCAGGGAGTACGCGAAGGTGCGTACCGGCGACGGCGGGACCGGCAGCAGGGACGGGACCACCAGGAGTCCGCAGCCGGCCGCCTCCGCCGAGGCCGCCCCGTCCGGGGAGTCCTCGACGGCCACGCACGCCCACGGCTCCGCGCCGAGCCGCGCGGCGGCGGTCCGGTAGGGGTCCGGGTGCGGCTTCGTGAGGTCCGTGTCGTCGGCCGACAGGGTGAAGGCGAAGGGGACATGGGCCAGGGAGCCCCCGACCACCGAGTCCACGACCACCCGCGGCGAGGCGCTGACCAGTGCGAACGGGATGCCTTCCCGCTCCAGGGCGGTCAGCAGCCGCTGCGCCCCGGGCCGCATCGGCGCGCCCGCCTCGACCCGGCCGAAGAAGCTTGCGGTCAAGGCCGCCGCCACCGCGGCCGTGTCGCCCGTACGGGCCACCCGTACGAGGTGTGCCGCGGTGTCCTCCACCGCCCGGCCGACGACCTCGGGCGCGTCGGCGTCGGTCAGCGCGTGGCCGAGGCCGGCCGCGATCTCCTCGGTGGTCCGCCACCACAGCGTCTCGGTGTCGACGAGGGTGCCGTCCATGTCGAAGAGGACGGCGGCGAGTTCGTTCACGAGGCGGCCCTCTCCACGACGAGGACGGGCCGCTCGGCCACGCACACGGCCGCCCGGGCGCCCCGTACGAGGGCTCCGGCGGCGCGCGAGGGCGGGTCGGCCTTGACCCGCGTGCCGTCCGCGGCGGAGCCGGTCAGCCGTCCGGGGAGGCGGTTCATGGTGCCGACGAACTCGGCGAGCTCGAATCCGGCGACGACGCGCGGTGCGGTGGTCTTGCCGCAGCCCGACGGGCCGAGCAGGGCGACGAGTTCGCCGGGCTCGATGGCCAGGTCGAGTCCGTCGAGGGCGACGGTGGAGCAGAACGCGCGGCGCGGGCCCCGGAATTCGACGCGCGCGCCGGCGGGGGCCGCATCGCTTTCCGCGGGCTTCCTGGCCTCGGGAAGGGTGAGGGACATGCGGGTAGGACTCCTTGCCGGAGGTGCGGGAGGTACGGGAGGCGCGGGAGGTACGGGAGGTGGCGGCTGCGGGGGACACGGTAACGGGGGCGGTGCCGGCCCGGGAGAGGAGGAGCAGCAGCAGTCAGGTGACGAGGAGGCAGCCATCGGGCGCTCCGTGCCGGGCAGGCAGCGTCACATTCAGTGTGCACAACTCGGCAGTGGCAACTCCGTTGGAGCGACGGGCGGGCGAGGGCTGACGCCCGGGGAGGGGCCTCGGCGCCGTCCCCCCGACGGCGCCCGCCGGAAATCATTCGCGGGCGGGACCTCGCCGCTGTAGCGTCCCCGGCGCGGGCGCCGGCCCCACGGGGCCGCCGAGCCCTGCGCAAGCCCGCCACGCCCCGTGCGGCCGAACACCCGTAAGGAAGCCCGATGACCGATGTGCGGCCGCCTCTCATACCGCGGGCCGTGCCCGGGCCCGGCAGCCCGGACGAGACCGCCGGGCCCGCGATCGACCACCTGCTCCACGGCCTCGCCGCCAATCCGGCCCTGCCGCCCGAGCTCTTGGACCGGCTGATCACCCTGCTCGGCTCGGTGCGCGATCCGGACGGGCACCTCGCCTGGGAACTGAGCGACCGCCCGGACCTCTCCCCCGGCCAAGTGCGCGCGCTCGCGGCCGCCGACGGGCTCGCCGCGGGCCGGCTGGGGCGCGAGGGACTCCTCGATCCCGCCGACGTGGACCCGCTCGCCCGGCCGTCGGTGGCCCTCTCCATGCTCGACGAGGGCTTCGGGCCGCCCGAGTGGGCGCGGGCGCTCGCCACCCACCCCGAGCGCCAGGTCCGCTGGAACCTCGCTTCCCGGCCCGGCCTGCCGCTCGACGTCCAGGAGACCCTCGCCGCCGACCCGGACGTGGAAGTGGTGGCGGAGCTCGGCATCTGGACCGCTGAACCAGAACTCGCCGCCCGCCTCGCGACGCACCCGCACGCCGAGGTGCGGATGACGACCGCCGTCAACGAGGCGGTGCCCGGCGTCGTGCTGGCGGCGCTGATCACCGGTGAGGGGCTCGAACCGGCGCTCGCGTGCCTGGTCTGCGACCAGGAGGAGATCCCCTTCACGCACGACCCCTACTGCGAGCGCCCGGACTGCGAGCTGTTCGGCAACGACACCTGCACGGGCGGCCACGAGACGGCCGTGTGCTCCACCCTGGAACGGGCCGCGCGCAACCCCTCCACACCGCCCGCGGTCGCGGCCACCCTCGCCGGCCATCCGGCGACGCTGATCCGCTGCGCACTGACCGAACGGTCCGACCTGCCGCAGGAGACGTACGCGCTGCTCGCCGCCGACCCGGATTCGGTGGTCCGGCTGGACACCGCCGGAAACACCGCTCTCGAGGCACCGCTGATCCGCTCGCTCGCCGCGGGCCGCGAGGCGGAACTGCTCCGGCGGCTGGCCCACCAGCCCCGGGTGCCCCTCGACGTCCTGGCGGACCTCGCCCGCAGGGTCCGGATCCGTCCGGAGCCGCTGCCCCGCATCGAGTCCGCCACCCCGGGGGAGCTCGCGGAGCTGGCCGCCTCCCCGCACGCGGCCGTACGCAAGCTCGCGGCCCGCAGCCGCGCCCTTCCGCCCGAACTGCGCGACGCCTTGGCCGACGACGCGGACGCGGTGGTGGCCAACGCGGTCGCCCCGCACCCGGGCCTGTCCGAGGACCGGCTGCGCGCGATGGTCGCGCGGCACGGCGTACAGGTCCACGCGCGGGTGGCGGCCAATCCGGATGCCCCGGCCGGCCTGTTGGAGGAACTGGCCCGGCACGATCCGCCGGCGCTGCGGGCCTGGCGCGCGATCGCCGTGCACCCGAACGCCACGGAGGCGGCGCTGCTGCCGTGCCTGGTCGACCACAAGGCCGGCCCCGAGGCCGCGCGCCACCCCGCGCTGTCCGGACCGGTCCTCGTGGAACTCCTCACCCACGACTCCCCGGACATCGCCGAGGCCGCGGCGGCCAACCCCTCCTTCCCCCGGACGGCGATGGAAGAGTTGATCGCGCGCGCGAGCCGCCGCGACGGCGACGGCGACGGCGACGGCGACGGCGACGGCGACGGCGCAGAGTAGTGCCGGTGCGCGGCGCGGCCGTTCGCGGCCCGTGCCGCGCCGGTCACCACGCGGTGCGCACGGGCGGCTTCGGGTCCGCTCAGGGCGCGGGGCTCCTCGGCATGTCCCCGACCAGCGGCTGGGCGGCCTCGCCCTTCCTGACCGTGACCGGGACGCCCCCGGCCGCCTTCTCCAGCCGCTCCTTGAACTCCGCGGAGCGTACGCCCTCCTGACTGGTGGTCACCTCGACCGACGATCCGTGTCCGCCGGAGACGCTGTAGACCGGGAAGTCCGCCTTCAGCGCGATGATCTTGTCGGCGGCGGCATCGAGGGTCCGGCGGGAGTACGGGCTCACGTACACGTCCGCGCGGGCCGGGTCAGCGCCCGGGTCCGCCGCGTGCGCGGCCTCCACGAGGAGGCGGCCGCGGACCGCATCGGTGACGCACAGGGCGACCCGGCCCGCCGGGTGGTCGGTGATCTGCGTGGAGTAGACGTCGGCGAAGGCTCCGTCTCCCTGGGCGCCGATGGCCTGGGAGAGCCGCTGGGCCTCGGGGGTGTTGGCCGGGGTGCCGTCGATCAGCGTCGGCGGCGCCTGCGGCACGGCGGGGTCGAGCACGGGACACGACAGGGCGGCCGCGGGCCGGGCCTCCCCGCCGGACCCGACCGGGTCGCTCCCCACCGCGCTGCCGCAGCCGGTGAGAAGTGCGGCGGCGCTCACCGCCGCGACCCACGCCACGCACACCTGCCTGGGCCCGACTCCCTCGATTTTCAGGGTGGTTCGGTTCTTCATGGTCTCCCCCTCGTGCTTCGGCGGCCGATCGGCTCCGCTGGGACGCGCCGGCCGGACCACCGGTTCCCCGCGCCGGGGAACCGCGGGACCCCGCACTCCCGCCAGGCCGCCGGGTCCACACAGCGGTCCCGCCGGGTGTGTGCGCGGGCGCCATGGCCAGGGCGCGCCGGTGGTTCCTAGGGTCGTTCGAGTCGGCCCGGCCGCACCGGCCCGTCGGGTGGCCGGCGGCCACGGGTCGGGCGAAGGAGCATGTGATGGGGCTGGACAAGGAGGTCGCGAGCGCGGCCTTGGCGGTGGCGGACATCTCCGCCGGGGCCTCGCTCGCGGTGGGCGGCTTCGGGTTGTGCGGGGTTCCCGGTGTGCTGATCGGCGCGCTGCTGGAGCGGGCGGAGGCGGTCGCCCTGGAGGTGGTCTCCAACAACTGCGGGGTGGACGACTGGGGGCTCGGGCTGCTGCTGCGCGCGGGCAGGATCGCCCGGATGACCAGCTCGTACGTGGGCGAGAACAAGGAGTTCGCCCGGCAGTACCTGAGCGGCGAGCTGGAGGTCGAACTCGTCGCGCAGGGCACGCTCGCGGAGCGGCTGCGGGCCGGCGGGGCGGGCATCCCGGCGTTCTACACGCCGGCCGGGGCCGGTACACAGGTCGCGGAAGGCGGGCTGCCGTGGCGCTACCGGCCCGACGGGGGCGTCGCCGTGGCCTCGCCGCCCAAGGAGCTGCGGAGCTGGGCAGGCCGTGAGTACCTGCTGGAGGAGGGCATCACCACCGACTTCGCCCTGGTGCGGGCGGCCGCCGGGGACCGGCTCGGCAACCTCGTCTTCCACTCCTCGGCGCGCAACTTCAATCCGCTGGCCGCGATGGCGGGGCGGATCACCATCGCCGAGGTGGAGGAGCTGGTCGAGCCGGGGGAGCTCGATCCGGACTCCGTGCACCTGCCGGGCGTCTTCGTCCAGCGGGTGGTCCGCGTACACCCCGGTGATCCGACAGCCGAGCGGCGCGTGGAGCGCCGCACGGTCCGTACCCTCCTCCCCGAGCAGCAAGGCGGCGTGTGACATGGCTCTGACGCGTGAGCAGATGGCGGCCCGCGCCGCCCGTGAGCTGGCGGACGGTACGTACGTGAACCTGGGGATCGGGCTGCCGACCCTGATCCCCAACCACCTGCCGCCGGGCGTCGAGGTGGTGCTCCAGTCGGAGAACGGGATCCTCGGCGTGGGCCCCTACCCGGCCGCCGGCGAGGTGGACCCGGACCTGATCAACGCGGGCAAGGAGACGGTCACGGTCCGGGCCGGGGCGTCGTACTTCGACTCAGCGCTGTCCTTCGGCATGATCCGCGGCGGGCACATCGACGCCGCCGTGCTGGGCGCGATGCAGGTGTCCGCCTCGGGCGACCTGGCCAACTGGATGATCCCCGGGAAGATGGTCAAGGGGATGGGCGGCGCGATGGACCTGGTGCACGGCGCGCGCAGGGTGATCGTGCTCATGGAGCACACGGCGAAGGACGGCACGCCGAAGCTCGTGGAGCGGTGCTCGCTGCCGTTGACCGGCCGGGCCGTCGTCCAGCGGGTGATCACCGATCTCGCGGTCCTCGACATCACCCCGGCGGGGTTCCTGCTCCGCGAACTCGCCCTCGGGGTCTCGGTGGAGGAGGTCCGCGCGGCGACGGGAGCCGAGCTGACGGTGCCCGCGGAGCCGGGCACGGGACTGGGCGCGGAGCCGGGCGCGGCGGTTTCCGGTTAGCAACCCGGGGACGTCCGCGCAACCCTGGCGGATCCGCCAACCGACGGCTCGATTGTGTCGGTCCGCGCCATGTCCCCGCTGGTAAGGGCCCTCCTACGGTGACGGCCACCGCGAGCCGCCGGCCCGCGGTGGCCGTCACCCCGTGGAGCCGCCATGTCATCGCACCGCAGACCATCCGGAACTCAGAGCGCCGTGCCCCGTGAACCCCTCCGGCGGCCTCCGCGCCCGCGCCGGGCCCTCGTACGACTGCTCGCGCTCGTGCTCCTGGCCGTCGGCGGGGTCCTGGCCGGGCCCGCCTCCCCCGCCCGCGCCGCCGTCTCCCTGGAGCGGATCGCCGACTTCGGGGCCAATCCGGGCACGCTGAACATGTACGTCTACCGGCCCGCGACTCTCCCGGCCCGGCCGCCCGTGGTGGTCGCGCTGCACGGATGCACCCAGAGCGCCCAGATCTACGCCGACAATTCGGGGCTGACCGAATTCGCCGACCGGCGAGGATTCCTGCTGGTGTTCGCGGAGACGACCTCGGCGAACAACATCAGCCAGTGCTTCAACTGGTTCCAGTCGACGGACAACCGGCGCGGCCAGGGCGAGGCCGCCTCGATCCGGCAGATGGCCGCCTACGCGGCTTCGGCCTACGGCGCCGACCCCGCCCGCACGTTCGTCACCGGCCTGTCGGCGGGTGGCGCCATGACCTCGGTGATGCTCGCGACCTACCCGGACGTGTTCGCGGCGGGGGCCGTGATCGCCGGACTGCCCTACGACTGCACCAAGGACACCGGCGCACTCGCCTGCATGAGCCCGGGCGTGGACCGCAGCCCGGCGGTGTGGGCGCAGCGTGTGCGCGACGCGTACCCGTCGTGGACCGGCCCCTGGCCGCGGCTGGCCGTCTGGCACGGCGACCAGGACCCGAAGGTGGTGCCGCGCAACGCCGACGAGCTGCGCGACCAGTGGACCGCGCTGCACGGCCTGACCACGACCCCGGACCGCACGACATCCATCGGCCCGGACGCCACCCGCCACGAGGAGTACCTCGCCGGGGACGGCACGGTGGCCGTCGAGGTGAACCGCGTCCCCGGCATCGGCCACGGCACCCCGGTCGACCCCGGGACGGGTCCCGGCCAGTGCGGCCGTACCGGGACCGCCAACTTCATCGCCTCGATCTGCTCCAGCGACTGGATCACGCGGTTCTTCGGCCTCGACGGGGCCGGTCCCGGGCCCGGCCCCGGGACCCTGCCGGCTCCCACCGGCCTCGCCGCGACCGGCACCGACGATACGAGCGTCACCCTGTCCTGGACCCCCGTTCCGGGCGCCGCCGACTACGTGTTGTACCGGGACGGGACCCAGGTGGCCAATCCCGCCGCGCCTCCGTACAAGGACACCGGGCTCGCTCCCGGGACGAGCCACACCTACACCGTGGCGGCCCGCGACGGCGCGGGGACGGCGGGCGTCCGCTCGGCGCCGGTCGCCGTGAGCACGACCGGCGCGGCCGCGGCGTGCTGGACCGCGAACAACTACCAGCAGGTGCGGGCGGGACGGGCGACGACCGACGGGAGCCATGCCTACGCCAAGGGCTCGCACCAGGACATGGGCCTCTACAACGTCTTCGTCACGCACACGCTGAAGGAGGCACCCGCGGGCTACTTCGTCATCGCCGGCGCCGGCTGCCCGTAGGGACCCGGCCACGCATCCTCACGCGCCCGCCATGGCGGCCGTCCCCACCGGGGCGGCCGCGAACATGGCGGGCGCAGCCGTGTCGGCACCGGGGCGGCCGCCCGTAGCCTCCGGCCAGTCCCCCGTCCCGCCGTCTTCTGGAGGCTCCTCGATGCCACCGGCCACCCGTTCCTCGACCACCCGCGCCAAAGCCGCCATCCGCGCCGTCGCCGCAACGGCCGTCGTATCGGCCCTGCTCACGGCCACCGCGCCCCCGGCCGGCGCCGCAGGGGCCGACGCGCACTGCGCCCGCCGCGCCCACCTGCGGGTACCGGGCGCCGAGCGCCAGCAGGCCGACTGTCTGGAGGAGCTGACGACGGCCGGGACGGTGGCCTCCGGTCATACGGACCCCGCCGACTGGGCCGGCCTCACCCCCAAGGACCTCGCCGTCCCCACCGGGGTGCCCGGCATCCAGATCGACGGCTACTTCCCCGACACCCGGGCCGCCGCCTCCACGGGCAACACCAATCACGGCTGGAACCACGACGCGCAGTTCGTGATCCGGCTGCCCGACCACTGGAACGGCGGGCTCGTCGTCGCCGGCTCCCCCGGCGTGCGCGAGCAGTACGCCAACGACCGGGCCATCGGCGACTGGGTGCTCTCGCGCGGCTACGCCTTCGCCGCCACCGACAAGGGCAACACCGGGACCGCCTTCCACCGGGACGGGCAGGCGCCCGGCGACGCCGTCGCCGAGTGGAACACCCGGGTCACCCAGCTCACCCGGGCAGCCCGCGCGGTCGTCGCGCAGCGCTACCACCGGGCCCCGTCCCGCACCCTCGCCACCGGCATGTCCAACGGCGGCTACCTGGTGCGCTGGCAGCTGGAGAACCATCCGGAGCTGTACGACGGCGGGGTCGACTGGGAGGGCACCCTGTGGCGGGCCGAGGGCCCGAACCTGCTCACGTTCCTGCCCCCGGCGCTGGCCGCCTACCCCCGCTACGCGGCCGGCGGCCCGGACGCGGAGCAGGCCCACGCCCGGCTGCTCGCAGCCGGCTACCCGGCCGGGTCGGAGTTCCTGTGGCCCTTCCACCACGCGTACTACTGGGACCTCACCCAGCGGATCTACCGCGAGGAGTTCGATCCGGGCTTCGACGGTCCCACCGAGGCCGGGACCCCGTTCTGCACGCCCGGCACTCCCGCCTGTGATGCCGACTACGCCTATGCGGAGCGGCCCGCCGAAGTCCGCCGCGCCGTCGCGAAGACCGCGCTCACCGGCCGCATCGGCAAACCCCTGATCACCCTGCACGGCACCCTCGACGTCCTGCTCCCCATCAGCCAGGACTCCGACGTCTACGCCGACATGGTGCGGCGTGCCGGCCGGGGCGCCCTGCTGCGCTACTACCGCATCGAGGGCGGCACCCACGTGGACTCGCTCGTTGACGCCTTCCCCGACCGGCTGCGCCCCCTCACGCCCTGCCACCGCGCCGCCTTCACCGCGTTGGAGGACTGGATCGGGCGCGGGGTGCGGCCGCCGCTCGGCCACACCGTCCCCAGGGATCCCGCGGCCGATCCGGCGACCCTGCTGACCAGCTGTCCGCTCGACGCCTGACGCCTGACGACGTCTGACGACCGGGGCCCGGCCACCGGGCTCGGCGGCGGCCGCCGGGGGCCGGCCGCCGACGGCGCGCGCCCCGCATGGTGATCGCCTCCATACCCGCGGCGGCGAGTATGGAGCGCGACACCGTGGGCGCCACCCCGGCCCCTGCCTACGCTTCGAGCCATGACGAGCGAACTTCCTTCCCCCACGCCGCTTCGGGAGCGCGTCGCCCTGGTGACGGGCGGCGGCAGCGGCATCGGCCGGGCGTGCGCCGTGGCCCTGGCCGCGGCCGGGGCCACGGTGCACGTGGTCGACATCGACGCGGCGGCGGCCAAGGCCGTCGCCGGCCTCGTCGGCGGGCACGCCCACGTCGCCGACCTGGCCGATCCCGCCGCCATCGGGGAGCTGCCCGGCGCCGTCGACATCCTGGTCAACAGCGCCGGACTGCAGCACGTCGCCCCGATCACCGAGTTCCCGCCCGAGCGCTTCGCCTTGATCCAGCAGGTGATGGTCACCGCGCCCTTCCTCCTGCTGCGCCGCGTGCTGCCGCACATGTACGCCGCCGGCTGGGGCCGGGTGGTCAACATCTCGAGCGTCCACGGGCTGCGCGCCAGCGCGTACAAATCGGCCTACGTCGCGGCCAAGCACGGGCTGGAGGGGCTCAGCAAGGTCGCGGCGATCGAGGGGGCTCCGTACGGCGTGACCAGCAACTGCATCAATCCGGGCTACGTCCGCACCCCGCTGGTCGAGGGGCAGATCCTGGACCAGGCCGCCGCGCACGGGATCGCCGCGGGCGATGTCCTCTCCGAGGTGCTGCTGACCCGCTCGCCGATCAAGCGGCTCATCGAGCCCGAGGAGGTCGCCGCGGCCGCCGTCTGGCTGTGCGGACCGCACACCGGCTACGTCACCGGCTCCTCCCTCCCCCTGGACGGTGGCTGGGGCGCCAACTGACCCCGTCCGGGTGACAGCCCGTGCGGCCCGGCGCGGGCGGGCGGCCGAGGTCCCGCAGGGTCCCGTACGGTCCCGCACGTGACCGATGCGACCAACGCGAACAACCCGACCGGGCCCGCCGACCCGGACAACCTGAACATCACCACCGGACCGGGAGCGCTGCGGGTCCTCGTCCTCTCGGGGTCCTCCCGCGAGGGCTCCGTGAACACCCGGCTCGCCGCCCTCGTCGCCGGACAGGTCGAGCGCTCGGGCGCCGTCGTGGACCTCGCCCGGATCGGGGACTTCACGATGCCCACCTACGACGGCGACACCGAGGCGGCCGAGGGCCCGCCGGCCGGGGCGGCCGCGCTGCGCGAACGGCTGCTGGCGGCCCAGGCCCTCGTCATCGCCTCGCCCGAGTACAACGCCTCCGTGCCCGGCGTGGTGAAGAACGCCGTCGACTGGGTCTCGCGGTTCCGGCCGCAGCCCTTCAAGGACAAGCAGACGCTGCTGGTGTCCGCCTCCCCGTCGATGGTCGGCGGCAACCGCGGGCTGTGGGCGCTGCGCGTGCCGCTGGAACACCTGGGCGCCCGGGTCTACCCCGACATGTTCAGCCTCGCCGCGGCGCACTCCGCCTTCGGCGACGACGGCGAGCTGACCGAGCCGGGCCTGCGCGAGCGGCTGGGCGACACGGTCGACTCCTTCCTGGCCCTGGCCGAGGCCGACACCCGCTACCTGTGCCTCCAGCGCCGCTGGTACGAGTTCCTCGGCGACGAGAGCAGCGCTCCGGTCACTCAGCGTGCCGAGGGGTGAAGCCCTGCTCAGGGGGTGCTTGAAGGGTCAACACGACCGCGGGTTAGCATATGAGCGCCGCCTAGCTCGAAAGACAAATCTGTGACTGTCAATGACGACTCGTTCACCGAGTGGAAGAACCGCGAGAAGATCGCGGAGTCGATGATCCCGATCATCGGGAAGCTGCACAGGGAGCGGGACGTCACGATCCTGCTCCACAGCCGCTCCTTGGTGAACAAGTCGGTGGTCAGCATCCTCAAGACCCACCGATTCGCCCGCCAGATCGCCGGTGAGGAGCTCTCGGTCACCGAGACGCTGCCGTTCCTGCAGGCCCTCACCTCGCTCGACCTCGGTCCCTCCCAGATCGACATCGGCATGCTCGCCGCGACGTACGCCGCTGACGACCGCGGCCTGTCGGTGGAGGAGTTCACCGCCGGTGCCGTCTCGGGCGCCACGGGTGACAACAAGATCGAGCGCGGCGAGGGTCGCGACGTCGTCCTCTACGGCTTCGGCCGCATCGGCCGCCTCGTCGCCCGCCTGCTCATCGAGAAGGCCGGCTCCGGCAACGGCCTGCGCCTGCGTGCCATCGTCGTCCGCCAGGGCGGCGACCAGGACATCGTCAAGCGCGCCTCGCTGCTGCGCCGCGACTCGATCCACGGCCAGTTCCAGGGCACGATCACCGTGGACGAGGCGACCAGCACGATCATCGCCAACGGCAACGAGATCAAGGTGATCTACGCCAACGACCCGTCCGAGGTCGACTACACGGCGTACGGCATCAAGGACGCCATCCTGATCGACAACACCGGCAAGTGGCGCGACCGCGAGGGTCTGTCCAAGCACCTGCGCCCCGGTGTCGACAAGGTCGTCCTGACGGCTCCCGGCAAGGGCGACGTCCCGAACATCGTGCACGGTGTGAACCACGACACGATCAAGCCGGACGAGCAGATCCTGTCCTGCGCCTCCTGCACCACCAACGCGATCGTCCCGCCGCTCAAGGCGATGGCGGACGAGTACGGCGTTCTGCGCGGCCACGTGGAGACCGTCCACTCGTTCACCAACGACCAGAACCTGCTGGACAATTACCACAGCGCCGACCGGCGCGGCCGCTCCGCGCCGCTCAACATGGTCATGACCGAGACCGGTGCCGCCTCCGCCGTCGCCAAGGCGCTGCCGGACCTCAAGGCGCCGATCAGCGGCAGCTCGATCCGCGTCCCGGTGCCGGACGTCTCGATCGCGATCCTCAGCCTGCGCCTGGGCCGCGAGACCACCCGCGACGAGGTGCTCGAGTACCTCCGCGACGTGTCGCTGACCTCGCCGCTCAAGCGCCAGATCGACTTCACCACCGCGCCCGACGCGGTCTCCAGCGACTTCATCGGCTCGCGTCACGCCTCGATCGTCGACGCCGGCGCGACCAAGGTCGACGGGGACAACGCGATCCTCTACCTCTGGTACGACAACGAGTTCGGCTACTCGTGCCAGGTCATCCGGGTCGTCCAGTACGTCTCCGGCGTGGAGTACCCGACCTACCCGGCCCCGGCGGTCTGATCCCGCCCGGCCCCGCACGATCCCATGCCCCCCTGGCGACCTCGGTCGCCAGGGGGGCATGCGTCGTCCGGGGCCCACGCGCCCGTCCCGCTCAGGGAGCGGCGGCGGCCGCGACGGTCAGCCCGCCGGGGTCAGAGCCAGCCGGGCCGGTCCGTCCCCCAACGGGAGGGCCCGTGCCCCCATTCCCCGCCCCCGAGCGGGGACACCGCGTAGCGCAGCGTCCCGTACCCAGATCCGGTCTCGCGCAGCCACGGCTCCGGCGCGTACCCGGGAACGGCGGCCCCCGGTCCGGCTCCGGCTCCGGCTGCCGGCACGTCGCGGACCAGCCACGACGCCGTACCGGCCAGCGAGAACCGCAGTCCCCTCCCACCGCCCTCCGCGAGCGCCCGCAGGACACCCGCCGCCACCAGGTACCCCGTCCCGTGGTCCAGTGCCTGCGCCGGCAGCACCCCGGGCCCGTGCCCGTCCCCGCAGGCCGCGGAGATCCCGTACCCGGCCTGCACCAGCGAGTCGAAGCCCCTGCGCCCGGCCCAGGCGCCCCGCCACCCCCACGCGCACAGCTCGGCGACCACCAACCCCGGCCGCTTCGCCAGCAGTTCGTCCGCTCCGAGCCCGTAGCGCGCCAGCGCCCCCGGCCGGTAGCCCGTCACCACCACATCCGCTCCGGCGAGCAGTTCCTCGAACACCGCCCGGTCGGCCGCCGCGCCCAGGTCCAGGAGCGCGGACCGCTTCCCGAAGCCGGTGTCCGCGTACGCGTCGTCCGACTCCGCGAGCCCCGGAGAGTCGATACGCAGCACGTCCGCGCCCAGCAGCCCCAGGGTCCGGGTGGCCACCGGTCCGGCGATGACCCGGGTCAGGTCCAGTACCCGTACGCCCTCCAGCGGCAGCCGGTCCGCGCTCCTGCCCAGCTCCCGGCCGCGGCCGCCCGATTCCCACAGCTCGACCAGCGGCTGCGGCTCCCCGAACTCCGGCGCCACGGCCACCGCCAGCCCGCCCTGCGCGTAGACCGCCTCCTGTACGTCCACCGCCGCCCGCCGGGAGACCGCCCGGGCGACGCCCTCCCGCGTCCCGGCCGCCAACGCCCGTACCAGCGCGGCCTCGTGATGCGGGTAGTTGGCGTGCGTCCGCACCCATCCGTCGGCTGCCCGCCAGAAGCCTGACAGCGGCGCGAACGTCACCGGCGCCCGCCCGGCCACCAGCAAGTGCCGCTCACTGACGAACGCCGTGGTCACGGCCCCCTCGTCCACCACCAGCGCGGCAACGTCGTCCGCCCCGCCCCCCGCCCGTACGGCGGCAAGCTCCGCCGCGGCCAGCGCGCACGCGCCCACGGTGGCCCGCGCGAGCTCCCGTACGGGCAGCGGCCCGTCCCCCAGGCCGCTCGCGCCCCGGTAGGCCACCCGCCCCGCCAGTTCGCCGGCCCCACCCAGCGCGGCCCATGCCCGCGCGGTCCCATCGTCATGACTCGTCATGGGGCCATCCTCCGCGACCGCGCCCGCGCACGGCCGGTGACCTGGTGCGCAGCGGCGTTACCCGATCGGGCGATGTAGCGCTTCAAAGCGTCTCGATACGCGCCGGCCCGCGTTACACGACGCGGAACATGAACACCGCCTCGGCAGCCTCGTCTTCCGTAGCGGCGCACGCCGGCGCGTGCGGAACGGGGCGGCCGGCGGCCCGTACGAGGGAGCACGATGACCGACCCGACCGCGGTGGACACCAGGCGTGGAAGGCTGGCCGCGCACTGCCGTGACGTGTGCGAGGCGCCCGCGTTCTCGCTCGCCGTTTTCGCGGTGATCCTCTTCAACGCCCTACTCCTGGGCGTCGAGACGTACAGCGGCCTGACCACCGAGTACGGCCGACTCCTCGCCATGACCGAGCACTTCTGCGTGGTCGCCTTCACCCTGGAGATGCTGATCCGCCTGGGCGCTCACGCAGACCGGCCGAAAGCTTTCTTCCTGGACCCCTGGAACGTCTTCGACCTGCTGGTCGTCTCCTCGGCCTTCATCCCGTTCCTGCGGGAGAACACCACCCTTCTGCGTCTGCTGCGCCTCGCGCGCGTACTGCGCACCGCACAGTTCATGCCGCAGCTGCGGGTCCTCCTCGTCGCCGTGGGGCGCAGCCTGCCCGGCACCGTCAGCTTCCTGTTCGTGGGCGCCCTGATCCTCTACGTGTACGCGATGATCGGGTGGATCTGCTTCGCCGGCCACGACCCCGGGCACTACGGCTCGATCGGCCGGGCCGGGCTGACGCTGTTCCTGCTGATCACGCTCGAAGGACTCGGGGACGCCGTCCACGCCGGGCTCGCCGTGTCCCCTTTCAGCATCCTCTTCTACGCCTCCTACGTGCTCCTCGCCTCGTTCGTCCTGGTCAACGTGCTGATCGGGGTGGTCCTCAACGCCCTTGAGGAGGCACGGGAGATGGAGGAGCAGAGCCAGCGGGCCGAACGGGGGGTGGAAGCGGCCGCGGACGCCGCGGACGAACTCCTCCTGCGGATCGCGGCGGTGCGCGGCGCCCTCGACGACATGGAGGCGCAGCTCGGTTCGTCGGCGAACGCGGCGCAGGCGGCGCCGGCCGCGGCTTCCGCCCCGCAGGCGCGCGCCTCGGCGGGCGTGCGGTAGGCGGATCGGACCGAGCGGGCACCCGTCTCCCGGTGGGCGGGTGCCCGCTCGTCAGGCCCGCGCGAGCACGGCCACGGCGTTGTGTCCGCCGAAGCCGAAGGAATTGCTGACCGCGATCGACGACTTGTGGTCCCTGGCGGTTCCCGTGACCCACGTCGATGTCCATGCCGCTGTCGGTCTCGGTCAGCCCCGCCGTGGGCGGAACCGTGTCCTGCGTCAGGGCGAGGACCGTGAGCGCCGCCTCGATGACCCCGGCGGCGCCGAGCGTGTGGCCGAGCGTCCCCTTGGCCGAGGTGACGGGAGGCCGGTGGGGGTCCGTCCTTCTCCGTGCCCCTACCCCCGCGGCGCGGGCGCGATGAACCGCCGGATGCCCCGGGGGACCGTGGTCCGCGGGGCACCCGGCGGCGTGGCGGCACCCCCCGGGCCGCCGCCATTTCGGTGATCACGAAAGGATGAGCACCGCGCCCCCGCCTTGACGGGGGCGCGAATCACCCGGTACGGATCACCGAGTCTCGTCGCCCGTCAGAGCGGCCGGGAGGGCTGGGTCCGCCAGAACCCGCACTGGTGATCCGCCGCGAACTCCCGGTCGAGCCGGTCGCCCGTGGGACCGAGCTTCAGTACCGCTCCGCCCGGGCCGGTCGCCGGCCACGGGGTCTGGCCCGCCGCCGCGGGAACCCCGTAGCGCGCGAAGGCACCCCAGTAGCGCTTCATCCGCGTCGCCAGCGCGACCTGGACGGAGCTCAGGGGCCGCTCGCCCATGGTGAAGTCGTGCAGATAGGCCAGCTCGGCGCTGTGCGCGTTCGACTCGTCCAGGCCCGGGACCTGCGCGCCCGCCAGGGTCGGCGAGTCCGGGTCGTCGAACTCGTAGGCGAAGGTGGGGACCTGTCGGGCGAACAGCTGAGCCGTCCAGGCCGTCTGGCAGGCGAACGTCGAATCCGTCATGACGGCCGACAGCGCCAGGTACGGGGACCCGTGTGCCGAGACCGGGTAGCGCAGGAGGACCTCCGGCCCTGCCGCGCCGTAGCCCGACAGGACCTGCTCCGCGTACTGCTCGGCCGTGAGACCCGGCTGGGTCAGCGCGACGAAGAAGCGCGCCTCGGAACGGGTGCTGCCGATCAGGACCGGGACCTTGTTCCAGGTTCCCGCCGCGATCGCGGCGGCCGGATCCCTCGGGAGCAGTCCGTCGCCCGACGCCGGGCCCGACGTCGCGTGCGTCCGGGCCGCGTCCACCAGCGCCTGCCCGGAGGCGGCACGCAGGCACGCCACGACCCCGGCCGGATCGGCGCAGCCCGCGCTCGCGGCGAAGGCGCGTGCCTCGGACTCGGCGCGTGCTCCGTCCGGGGTACGCAGCAGCGTGCACGGCCCGCTCTGCAGCACGGCCCGGTGGAACAGCCCCGCCGCGGACGGGGCGGCCAGCAGCCCGCACACCGAACCGCTGCCCGCCGACTGGCCGGAGACGGTGACGTTGCCCCGATCCCCGCCGAAGGCGCCGATGTTCTCCCGCGTCCAGCGCAGCGCCTGGATCTGGTCCATCAGGCCGAAGGACCCGGAGCGGGGCGCGTTCTCCCGGCCCAGTTCGGGAAGGCCCAGATAACCCAGCTGGCCGAGGCGGTAGTTGATGCTGATCACGATGCCGCCGGTCAGCTCCGCCATCGTGCGCCCGCCGAACTGCGTTCCGGTGCCCTGGCTGTACGCGCCCCCGTGCATCCAGAGGATCACCGGCAGCCGGGCCCCCGCGCGTGCACTTCGCGGCCGGTACACGTCCAGGTACAGGCAGTCCTCGCTGACAGCCCGGGGATCCCGCAGCCCGAACGGCGAGAACTGCAGGCAGGCGGGCGCCTGTTCGACAGCCTCGCGGACCCCGTTCCAGCGCCGGGGCTCCTGTGGTGCGCGCAGCCGACCGTCCCCGACCGGCGCCGCCGCGTAGGGCACGCCGAGGAACTCCTGCGCTCCGTCGTGGACGCGGCCGCGCAGCGCGCCCTGCGCCACGGAGACCACAGGGCGGGGCGAACCGTCCGACGGGCCGGGGTACTTGCCTGCGGGAGAGGCGGCCGCCGGGAGGGCCGCGGCGATCAGGGCGGTCAGCGCGAGTGCCGCACCGAGCAAGGGTCTTGCCGTGGAAAGCCGGGCGATCCGGGTCGAGAGCCGTTGCCGTTGCATCCGTACTCCTGGGTTGACGACGATCCGGGGGCGGGGCGCGGCACACCCACCCAGCCCCCGGACAGCAGGCGGGTGTTGCGGACGGGCCGGACGGCTACGGGCGCAGCCCGGCGATCAGGGCGGCGGTGACGGCGTGGGCGGCCGGTCCCGTGTTCCAGTCGGCGTTCATCGGGCTGACGGCGATCTTCCCGGCGCTCACGGCTTCCACATCGCTGCCCCGGGCCGGCGTCCGCAGGTCGACCGTCACGCCGACCTTCCAAGTGCCGTCGCCGGCGTCGGTGAAGTCGGCCTTCAGCAGGACCTGCGCGTCCTGGAAGGTGGTGGCCACCCCGGCCGGGGTGCCCTTGCCGTCGGCGCCGACGACGGGGTGGTTGACGTTCAGGCCGACGCCCTCGGGCAGCAGGGGGCCGGACCTGGCCCGCGTGCGCAGCCGGTCGATCAGCTTGACGGCGAAGTCGAGCGTCGGTCCCATCGCGTTGACCGTGGTCACCGGGTCCGGAGCCGTGACGCCGCCGGTGCTCAGGGCGATGGCGGGTACACCTGCCTCCAGGGCGGCGACGGCGCCGCCGACCGTTCCGGAGTGGGTGGCGAGGCCGGCCACGTTCGGCCCGAAGTTGGTGCCCGACACCACCAGGTCGGGCGCGCGGCCCTCGAACACCTCGGAGAGCCCGAAGGCCACCGAATCGCCGGGCGTTCCGTCGACGGCCCATACCTTCGGCTCGGGGTGGCGGACCGTCACCGAGGGGGCACTCATCATCTTCGTGCCGGTGCCGCTCTGATTCGTGAGCGGGGCCACGATGGTGACGTCGTGCCCGGCGGCGGTCAGCCTCTCGAACGCGATACGGATGCCGGGCGCGTTGTAGCCGTCGTCATTGGTGAGCAGGATCCGCAGCCGGCTCGCGGGCACGGGTGCGGGCGCCGGACCGGCCTGCGGCTCGGCCGCGGCGGCGGGCACCGTACCGGCGAGGGCCGGCGCGCACAGCAGCAGGGCGGCCAACGGCAGAACTCGCTTGCGTTGCACAGAACGCTCCTTCGGAGAGGGAGTGGAGTGGGGACGGGATGAGGGCCGGGAAGGGTGGGGACCGGCGGGCTCGCGACCCTCGGCACGAGCCCGCCGGAGTGCTGGCCGGGCCGCCGCCCGGGGGCATGGGAGGCGGCCCGGAGAATGTGGGGTGGCGACGGGATCAGCGCACGCTGCGGATCGGGAGGATGGCCAGCGCGCCGATCAGCGAGAGGGCGCCGCCGACCAGGAACAGCGGGGTGTATCCGCCCAGGGCCGTGACGACGGCGGAGGCGACGAACGGGGCGATGATCTGGGGCCCGGCGTTCGCGATGTTCAGGACGCCCATGTCGCGGGCGGCGTCCTCGGCCCGGGGCAGCACCAGGGTGACGAGCGCGGTGTCGACGGCCATGAAGCACCCGAAGGCGAGGCCGTTGAGCGCGCTGAAGACGAGCATGCCCGTCCACGTCGGGCTGACCACGGGAACCACCATGACCAGCCCGGCGAGGGCCGCCGAGACGCCGACGAACACCTTGCGCCGGTTCCAGCGGTCGGACAGCAGCCCGCCGACCACCGTGGAGACGGCCATCGCGACCATCGAGACGGGAGTGAGCATCGCCATCGCGGCCGGCGGGGTCAGCCCCTCGGGGAGCGCGATGTGGTCGTCCAGGATGTAGAGCTGGTAGCCGACCACCGAGAAGTAGCCGAGGACCATCAGCGCCCGCCCGATGAAGGCCCACCGGAAGTCGTGGTTGCCGAGCGCCGAGAGGAAGGCCTTGACCTGGGCCCCCTTGGGGGCGGCGGGCGCGTCCGCGGCGGACGTGCCCGGGGCGGGCTCGGAGCGCGGCACGTCCCGGCAGAAGGTGGTGAGCAGCAGCGCGGCCCCGGCGATGACCCCGCCGAAGACGAGGTAGCCGGTGCGCAGGTGGTCCGCGGTCTGGGAGGCGATCAGTACGCCGACCGTGCCGCCGATGGGCAGACCCAGTCCCACCAGCGCGGACGCGGTCCCGCGCCGGGCGGCGGGCACCCGGTCGGGCACGATCGCGGTGACGGCGGCCTGGTAGACGTTCATGGTCGCCTGGACCAGGCACCAGCCGATCCCGACGAGCAGTGCGGTACTGACGCTGCCGAGGAGGGCCAGGCCGCCGAGCGAGGCGAGGGCGCCGCCCAGCACCCAGGGGTTGCGGCGCCCGCTGCGGTCGGAGAGGGCGCCGGCTATCGGGTTGAACGCGGTCGCGAAGATCGCGCTGATGCCGCCGATGAGGCCCAGGACGGCGACCTTGTCGTCGCCGGCGATCGCGGCGATCTGGGTGGGCAGCAGGACCGAGCCGACACCCATGTAGACGGCCATCATCGCGGAGTTCGCGACCAGCAGGAGGAGCAGGAGCCCGCGTCCGCGGGAAGGTTCGGGATCCGCCAGGCCGGGCGGGTCGGTGATCTCGTTCGTGGCCATGACGACTCCTCGGGGGACGGAGCGGGGAGGTGGCGTGGGGGGTACCGCCGGGGTGCGGTGCGCGGGGAGGACGGAGACGCCGAGGGTGCTGTTGCGCACGAGGGCGTCGCCGGGAACGCCGCGCCGAGCGCGATGCGGCTGACGCGGCGCGGTTGCTCGGTGCGGTGGGTGCAGTGCAGTGCAGTGAAGGGCCTGCGGTGCGGTGCAATGCAGTGAAGGGCCTGCGGTGCGGTGCGGTCGACACGATGTTGTTACACGTGTCACTGGAAGTGCTTGGACACTGTGTAGCACCCGTTCCCGGGTCTCGCCAAGGGTTGGAGCGGGTCTCCGCCCAGATCGTGACCCGTGCACGAAAGCCAGGTCGATCACGTGTAACCAGCCGGATGAGACCACCGGCCGGGCCCGGACCCGTCCGAAAACTCTCTTGCCCTTGTGGCGACGGTCACGCTTCCGCAATACTCCGTGCCGCACCGTGACGGCCCCGCCGTCGCGCACCGGAAGAGCCCGCCCACCCCTGCGGCTCCACCGCCGCGCCGGCCCGCCCCGGCCCCCTCCGCGCACCTCCGCGCCCCGCGCCCGTACGCCACCTCCCCGCACGCCCCCACCGCCCGGGGAGGCGACCGCGAAAGGTCCCGCCATGCCTCGATTCCCCGCTCCCGCCCCCGCGCCGGCCCCGATCCCCGCCCGGCCGCCCCGGCGCCCGGTACCCGCGCCGCCGCCCCGCCACGCCGCCGCCTGGGGCGCGGCACTGACCCTCCTGTCCGTGCTGATCGGACTGCTCCTGCGGATGGGCGAACGACCCTTCTTCCAGGGCCTCGACGACGCCTGGGCCGCTTCGCTGAACGGCTCGCCCGCCGACTCCGCCACCGGGTTCGCCACCGCCCTCGACCGCCTCGGCGGCCCCCTGGGCACGGTCCTGCCGCTGTTGCTGATGGGCTGCCTGTGCATGTACGGGCGCTGGCGGTCGGCGCTCTTCGTCTTCACCACGGCCATCGTGGCCAACATGCTCGTCGTACTGCCCCTGAAACAGCTGGCCGACAGGCCGCGGCCCCCGCACACCTGGGTCCTGGTCAACGACGGCTCGTACCCCTCCGGCCAGGTCTTCAGCGCGGTGGCCCTGGTGATCGCGGCCGCGGTGGTGCTGTTCCCGCCGGGCGGCCGGCGCTGGTGGTGGCTTTTCGGCGCGGGATACACCGGCGCCATGATGTGGAGCCGCACCTGGCAGCACGCCCAGTGGCTGAGCGACACCTTCGCCGGGGTCCTGGCCGCCGTGGGTGCCTGCCTGCTCCTGTGGCGGGCCTTCGCGCCCCTGCTGGAGACGGAAGCGGAACGGATGGCGGCCGACACCCTCTGGCTGTGAGGGGCCTCCCGGCCGGCCCGGCGGGCACCCCTCGCAGACATCGCGGAATATTGACGGTCGTTGATTTCACGCCATACTCTCGACGGGTCCGCGCGCGTTCGGCGCCCGGCCCAGGAAGGATCGACTCATGGCACCCACCCCAGGACCCGATCAGCCCGTGGTGAATCTGCCCGCGGGCCGGCTGCGCGGCGCGTTCGAGGACGGGCTCGCCGTCTTCCGGGCCGTGCCCTACGCCGCACCCCCGGTCGGCGCACTGCGCTGGCGGCCCGCGCGGCCGCACCCCGGCTGGAGCGGCACTCGGGACGCGACCGCCGACGGCCCCAGCGCCCCGCAGATGTACATGGAGGGCGGCGACCCGGTACTCGGCGGGCACGGCTCGCCACCCTTCGACGAGGACTGCCTGACCCTCGACGTCTGGACGCCCGCGGCCGACGACGCCCGGCGTCCGGTGCTCGTCTGGATCCATGGCGGCGGCTTCGTGTCCGGCTCCGGTTCCCTGCCGAACTACTCGGGCGAGACCTTCTCCCGCGACGGGGACCTCGTCGTGGTCAGCATCAACTACCGCATCGGGCCCCTGGGTTACCTCTACACCGGCCCCGAGGACGACGCGGCGGACTCCGGCGCCAACCACTGGCTGACCGACCAGCTCGCCGCCCTGCTCTGGGTGCGGGACAACATCGAGGCCTTCGGCGGCGACCCGGACACGATCACCGTCGCCGGCCAGTCGGGCGGCGCGGTGTCCACCGCCGCCCTCGCCGGGCTCCCCGAAGCCCGGGGCCTGATCCGGCGGGTGATCCTGATGAGCCCGCCCTTCGGGCTGGACCTCCCCGCACCCGACGCCTCCCTGGAACGCACCGCCGCGTATCTGGAGGTCGCCGGGGTCAAGACAGTGGCCGAGCTGCGCGCACTGGCCTGGCCCGAGCTGATCGGCGCCGTCGGCGGCCTCTTCGCGCGGACGACCCGCTGGGGCTACTGGCCCACGCCGTTCCTGCCCGTGGTCGACGGGGTCACCCTGCACCGCCACCCGGCCGAGGCCCTGCTGCACGGGGCCGCGGCCGGCATCGAGGTGATGATCGGCTGGACCCGGGAGGAGGCCAACTTCGGCTTCGCCCTGAACGAGGTCCACGCCGCGGCCGACCGGGACCAGGTGGCCGGCCGGATCGCGGACACCTTCGGCTCCGAGGCCGCCCCCGACGTGTACGCGGCGTACGAGCGCGCCCGGCCGGGGGCCCGGCCGGCCGACGTCCTGATGGACCTCATCACCGACGAGCTCTTCCGGGTGCCCGCCCTACGGCTGGCCGAGGCGCGGGCCGAGTCGGGCCACCCGGTGTGGGCCTACCAGTTCGACCTCCCCGCGGCCGTCTACGACGGCCGGCTCGGCGCCGCGCACTGCCTCGAACTGCCCTTCGCCTTCGCCAACTTCGACCAGTGGGCCCACGCGCCCCTGACGGCCGGGCTGGACCCCGCCGTCCGGGACGGGCTCGCGCACACCATGCACGAGGCCTGGATCGCCTTCGTCCGTACCGGCGACCCGAACCATCCGGACATGCCGACGTGGAACCCGTACGCGAAGGACACCCGAACGACGATGCGCTTCGACTCCGTCGTCACCGCGCTCGGCGACCTCGCCGGAGACTCCCTGCGGCTGCACGAAAGGGCTCTCGACCGGCCCGCGTAAGGGCAGGCCTCCCACCGGCCTCCCCACCGGCCTCCCCCGGCTTCTCGTGGGGCCCATCCGGCCCGCGGGGCGCTCCCCGGACCCCCCGGGGAGCGCCCCGCACATCCGCGCGGGCCCGCGCTCCCTTGATCTAACTCGTGTAACCTGCGAAGGGAAGGCACCGAGCCGATCAAAAGGAGCGTCGATCGACGTCATGGCCAAAGACACTCCTGTTCCGGCGTCCCCCACCAGCGCCGACGTGGCCCGCCTCGCGGGCGTGTCCCGCGCCACGGTCTCCTTCGTCCTCAACGACACCCAGGGCCACCGCGTCGGCGAAGCCGCCCGGGCCCGCGTCCTCGACGCCGCCCGGCAGCTCGGCTACGTACCGCACGCCGCGGCCCGGTCCTTGCGGGCCGGCCGCAGCAATCTCGTACTGATGCCCTCGTCGATCTCCGCGGTCGGCCGCCTCGTCAGCGACTGGGTCGACGATCTGCACAGCGAGCTCGACCGGCACGGCTACACCGCCGTCCTGCACGCCGGGCGCTTCACCGACCCCCTCGACGCAGCCCGCGCCTGGGCCGAACTGCGTCCGGCGGCCGTAGTCGCCCTCGACGGCGACCGGCTCACCGCGCAGGCGGCCGAGCTGCTGCGGCGCGCCGGGGTCCGCGGGGTGCTCGCCTTCGCGGCCCACCCCGTACCGGGCGTGCACACCATCGGCTTCGACCACGCCCGCATCGGCGCCATCGCCGCCGAGCACCTGATCGCCCGCGGCCGGACCCGTATCGGCGTGGTCATGCCGCAGGAGCGCGGCCTCGCCACCCTCGCCGAACCGCGGCTCGCCGGCGCCGAGTCGGTCGCCGCCCGGCACATGGCCACGGTGACCCCGGTGAAGCTCTCCTACACCCGGGAGTCCGCGACCGCGCTGGCCCGACGCTGGCGGAGCCTCGGCCTGGACTCCGTCTTCGCCTACAACGACGAGTACGCCGCGCTGCTCCTCCACGCGCTGCGGGCCGAGGGCATCGCCGTACCGCAGGACGTGGCCGTCGTGGGCTCCGACGACCTGGTCCTCGCCGCCCTCCAACAGCCGCCGCTCACCTCGATCCGCCTGGAACTGGTCCCGCCCGCGCTGGTCGCGGACGCCGTGCACGAGCTGATCGAGACGGGGACGACGGCGCCCGTGCCCGACGTCGAGGCGGTCCTGGTCCACCGCGAGACCTCGTAGCCGGCAGCCGGTGGCGCGGGCGCGGCTTCCGGCCGGGCCGCCAGTCCTTCATGATCACGTCATGAGTGATTCCGGTTCCGGTGCTTTCGGAGGGTCCACGTGGCTCGGCGGCTTCTACGAGCTGGCGATCGAGGTGGGACCCCGCGACGACGAGCGGCTGCAGAGGGCTCTGACCGCGGTGTGGGCCGCGGCGGACGTCCAGGGGTGCTTCGGCGACGCGCGACGCGCGCCACGGGACCAGGAGCCCGTGGACTTGACGGTCGAGTCCCTGACGAGGTTCGGGCACGTACTGGGGCAGGTCCGGCTGCCGACCGGGCAGGTCGTGGCATGCGGCTGCATGGCGATCCGGGAGGACGAAGCCGACACCGTCGACTGGCTGGACTTCTACCTCCCCGTCGGAGCCCTTCACGACGCGGGCGTCGACATCGACGGCCGCCGGTCCTACAGGTCCGCCGTTCTGGACGACTGGCTCGCCGCCATCGGAGCCGAGGTCTTCCGCGCCGTCGACTTCCACGCCGGGTTCATCGGCTACGAGACCTCCGGCTGCGGCGATGCCGCGAGCCTGGGCGGCGAACTGCCGTCATCCCGCGGCGTCGGCTACCTCCTCCCGCGAGCGGGAGAACTGCGCTACGGCCCCGCCGACGACTCCTGATCAGCGCGCGGAGCGAGTCGCCGGGCCTCGTGCTCACGGCAGGCGACGTGGAGCTCTCGGACCGCGTCGGCGAGGTCCTGGGGCAAGTCCCGCGCCACGTGCGCCGCACGGGACGGAAACAGGCGCACCGCCCCTGAGGCGCTGCCCGGCGAGAGCGACGGCCTTGCCCCCGGCCGGACTCGGGCGGACTCGGGCGGACTCGGGCGGACTCGGGCGGACTGCCGGGAGCGGCCCGACGCCGGCAGTGGGCGCCCCGGTGCCGGGGCGCCCACTGCGGCGGCGGGCCGCTCGGCCGGCTGCGGGGCGTCAGGCGCCCGCGGCCAGGTGGCGGTTGAGGAAGGCGACGCTGTCGGCGACGATCCGCTCGATGTCGGGAGACCCGAGGAAGATGTGGTCGGCGTCTTCCACGGGCGTCAGGGTGACCTCGCCGCCGGCCTTCGCGAGGGCCGCGGCGAGCTGCTCGCTCTGGCTGTAGGGGACCAGCCCGTCCCTGGTTCCGTGGATCAGCAGGAACGGCGGCGGGTCCGAACCCTCTACGGCGTACGTGACCGGGCTCGCGGCCCGCGCCAGCTCCGGGCGTTCGGCGACGGACGCGCCGAGCAGGGCTTCGTACGGGTCGGGGAACTCGGCTCCGGCGGGCATCGCCGGCATCGCCGGCATGGGGTGCTCCGCGAGGGTGACCAGGTCGTGGACCCCGTACCAGTCGACGACGGCTCGTACGGCGGTGTTCCCGGCGCCCACCCCCTGCGCGCCCTCCAGCTCCGCCGCGTCCGGGGTGTCCGCGCCGACGACCCCGGCGAGGGCGGCCAGGTGGCCTCCGGCGGACTCGCCCCAGACCCCGATCCGGTCGGGGTCTATGCCCAGTACGGCGGCGAACTGCCGGACGTAGCGGATCGCGGCCTTCACGTCGTGCAGCTGGGCCGGGAAGGGGGCCTCCAGGCTGTGCCGGTAGTCGATGGAGACGAGCGCCAGGCCCGCCCCCAGCACCGACCCGTGCAGCAGTTGCACGGGCACGGTCGGCGGCGGATAGCGCCGGTCGCCGTCCAGCCAGCCGCCACCGTGGATCCACACCACCGCGGGGAAGGGCCCCTCGCCCGCGGGCACCAGTACGTCGAGCAGCCGCGGGCGGTAGCCGGGCGAGGTCGCGTAGGTGACCCCGTCGAAGCGGCGGACCCCGTCCGCGTCCACCACTGCGGGCACGGGGGTCCGGAACGGCGGGGGCGGCCAGGTCATGTCCGCCAGGTCGATTGCGGTGGGGAGCGGTTGCGTCATTGCGGCCCTTCCAATCTGCTCGGCCCCGGGGGGCCGACGGGTCCGGGTACGGGACGGGTACGGGACGGGTCCCCGGTACGGGTCCAGGTTCGGGTCCAGCCACGGCTACGGCTACCACTAGGGACAAGGCTTCGTAACGTATGTCCGAAATGCTTGCGCGAACCAGGTCGGAGGCTTAGCGTGTTACACGTGTAATCACGACTCTAGCGACGCATTTCCGCAGACCACAAGAGCACGGGCAGTCCCAGTTCCCCACGAGTTACACGAGACACAGCGCGGACGTCGTCGCCTTCCCCCCTCCGGGAGCACGCCATGCCCACCTCCACCCCGCCCCCCAGCCCGCCCGCCGCCGGCCCGGAAGCCCCGGCCGCCCCGGCCGCTTCCCGGGCCCGCGGCTTCGGCCACTGGGCCGCGGAGCCCACGGCGGCGACCGTCCCCCTGATCCGGTCCCACGTCCGCGCCGTGCTCGACGGCTGGCAGATCGCCGCCGAGATCGCGGACGTCCTACTGCTGGCCGTCAGCGAGCTGGTCGGGAACGTCGTCCTGCACGCCGCCGACGCCGGTCTCCTGCGCGTCGGGATCTCGCTGCGGGCGGGCTGGCTCCAGCTGGAGGTCACCGACGGAGCCGCCTCGCTGCCGCGGCTGCCGCACCCCCGCGGCGAGGTCGACCCGGACGCCGAGGACGGGCGCGGCCTGCTGATCGTGCAGCTCATGGCGGCCGAGAGCGGTGGCCGACTCAGCGTCAAAGCAGACGAGTTCGGCAAGTCCGTGCGGGTGCGGGTGCCGGCCGCCTGACGCGCGGCGAAGCGCACACCGGGGCCCCGAAGGGGACCTGGGCGCCGCCGGAGCGGGCGTCGGACGCGACGCCGAGGGGGACGATCGCCCCACAGAAATATCGCGAGGAATTGACGGCCGCCATTTTATCGAGATACTTGCCCCATCTCCCGCTGCTCCCTGATTGAGGTGCCGCCCCATGGAGCTCTCCCCTTCGGCGCATGCCGATACCTTCTGCCGCGACCGGCTTCCGCCGTTCGACCTCTGGCCCGAACTCCACTTCGATCTTCCCGAGTTGGAATACCCGGACCGGCTCAACTGCGCCCACAGCCTCCTCGACGACGCCGTCGAGCGCTGGGGCCCCGACCGCCCCTGCCTGCTGACCCAGGACGAGCGCTGGACGTACGGCGAACTGCTCCACCGTGCCAACCAGGCCGCCCAGGTGCTCACCGAGGACCTGGGCCTGCGCCCCGGGAACCGCGTGCTGCTGCGCGGCCCCAACAACCCCTGGCTCGTCGCCGCCTGGTTCGGCGTGCTCAAGGCGGGCGGTGTGGCCGTCACCACGGTCCCGCTCCTGCGCGCCGCCGAGCTCACCGGGCTGTGCGAGATCAGCCGGCCCGCCGTCGCCCTGTGCGACCACCGCTACCTCGAAGAACTCGAAGCCGCTGCCGCCGCCACCGCGGACGGCGCCGCCTCGACCGGGGCCCCCGGCTTGCGGGTGATCGCGTACGGCGGCCCGGGCGAGGACGATCTCACCGCCCGCTGCGCCGCCAAGGACGGCGTCTTCACCACCGTGGACACCGCCGCGGACGACGTGGCGCTGATCGCCTTCACCTCCGGTACGACCGGGCGGCCCAAGGCGACCCTGCACTTCCACCGGGACGTGCTCGCCAACGCCGACACCTTCTCCCGGCACGTCCTGCGGCCGCGCCCCGACGACGTGTTCACCGGTACCCCGCCGCTCGCGTTCACCTTCGGCCTCGGCGGTCTGGTGGTCTTCCCGCTACGCGTCGGGGCCGCCACCCTGCTCGTCGAGGCGGCGACGCCGGGGCAGCTGGCCGACCTCGTCGCCGCACACGGGGTGACCGTCCTGTTCACCGCGCCCACCGCCTACCGCGCGATCATGGCCGCGGGCGCGGCCGGCCGGCTGGCCGGCCTGCGCCGCTGCGTATCGGCGGGTGAACCGCTGCCCGCCACCGTGTGGGAGGAGTTCCACGCCGCCACCGGGCTGCGCATCATCGACGGCATCGGCGCCACCGAGATGCTGCACGTGTTCATCTCCGCGGCCGACGAGGACATCCGGCCCGGCTCCACCGGCCGGCCCGTCCCCGGCTACCGCGCCGCGGTGGTCGACGAGAGCGGAGCGCCCGTTCCCGACGGGCAGCCCGGGCTGCTCGCCGTCACCGGGCCCACGGGCTGCCGCTATCTGGACGACCCCCGCCAGTCCACGTACGTCCGAGGCGGGTGGAACATCACCGGTGACACCTACATCCGCGATGCCGACGGCTACTTCTGGTACGTGGCCCGCAGCGACGACATGATCGTCTCCTCGGGCTACAACATCGCGGGGCCCGAGGTCGAGAAGGCGCTGACCGGCCATCCGTACGTGGCGGACTGCGGTGTCGTCGGGGTCCCCGACGAACGGCGCGGCATGCTCGTCAAGGCGTACGTGGTACTGCGTGCCGGTGTCCCGGCCGCCCCGGCGACCGTCCGCGAGCTCCAGGACCACGTCAAGGCGGCGATCGCGCCGTTCAAGTACCCGCGTGCCGTGGAGTTCGTCAGCGAGCTCCCCCGTACGGAGACCGGCAAGCTGCGCCGCTCCGAACTCCGCACGCGGGGCGGGGAGCCGGCCGCCGCGCCCGCACCGGGGCCCACGGCGGCCGCGACCGCCGCGACCGCCTCCGCACCGGCTCCGGCCGATGACGGAGGGTGCGCCGCCGGGTGCTCCGAGGCCCGGGTGCCGCACCTGCCCAGCGTCGTCGTCGAACGCCGTGTCGAGTGGACCGACACCGACGCGGCCGGCCACTACCACCACTCCACCGTCGTGCGCTGGGTCGAGGCGGCCGAGGCCGTGCTCCTGCGCCGGCTGGGCCTGTCGCACCTCTTCGGCAGCACGCCCCGCGTCCACTTCGAGGCCGACTACCGGGCCCGGCTCTGGTTCGGCGAGGCCGTGCGGACCGAGCTGCGCATCACCAAGGTCGGCACGAGCTCCCTGCACTACGCCTTCACCGTCCACGGCGAGGAAGGCGCGGAGGCCGCCACCGGCCGCATGGTCATCGCCCACTCCGCCGCCCGCGCCACGGGGACCACCCCCTGGCCGGACGAGGTCCGCGAGGTCCTCACGAAGGCGGGCCGGCAGGCCCCCGAACTGATCGAGAACAACCGAGGAGGCGCCCCGTGCGCATAGCAGTCATCGGAGGCGGGCCGGGCGGCCTGTACTTCGCCGCCCTGGCCAAGCAGCTGTCCC
Source organism: Streptomyces sp. ISL-43 (assembly GCF_018614195.1). Classification (GTDB taxonomy): domain Bacteria; phylum Actinomycetota; class Actinomycetes; order Streptomycetales; family Streptomycetaceae; genus Streptomyces. The sequence goes on along the minus strand of NZ_JAGGOT010000019.1, from coordinate 62,291 downwards.
CGCACTGGGAGGTCACCGTCTGGGAGCGCAACGCTCCCGACGACACCTTCGGCTTCGGGGTCGTCTTCTCCGACGAGACCCTCGACGGCATCGCGCAGGCCGATCCCTCGGTCCACGCCGCGATGTCGGCGGAGTTCGCCCGCTGGAGCGACATCGACGTCCGTCACCGCGGCCGGACCCTCACCTCCGGCGGACACGGTTTCGCCGCGCTGGGCCGCCGCCGGCTGCTGGAGATCCTCCAGGAGCGCTGCGCCGCCCTGGAGGTGGACGTCCGCTACCGCACACAGGCTCCTCCGCCGGAGCAACTGGCCGCCGAATACGACCTGGTGGTCGCCTGCGACGGCGTGCGCTCGGCCACCCGGGCCGCCTACGCGGACACCTTCGGCGCCGATCTCGACGAGCGCTCGGGCCGCTACATGTGGCTCGGCACCGACAAGGTCTTCGAGGCCTTCACCTTCATCGTCGAGGAGCGGGACTTCGGCACCCTCCAGGTGCACGCGTACCCGTACGACGACACCCGCTCCACGTTCATCGTCGAGATGGACGAGGAGACGTGGCGGCGCGGCGGCTTCGCGGAGTCCGCCGGCCGCGACCTCGCGCCCGGCGCCAGCGACGAGGAGGGGATCCGCCGCTGCGAGGAGATCCTCGCCGGGCACCTGGACGGCCACCGGCTCATCCCCAACAACTCCAAGTGGCTGCGCTTCACCACCGTGCGCAACCGCACCTGGCGGCACGCCAACACCGTGCTGCTCGGGGACGCCGCGCACACGGCCCACTTCTCCATCGGCTCCGGCACCAAGCTCGCCATGGAAGACGCCCTCGCGCTGGCCGCCTGTCTGCACGAGCACCCCGACGTGCCGAGCGCGCTGGCCGCCTACGAGGACGAGCGCAAGCCGGTCGTGGAGTCCACCCAGCGGGCGGCCCAGGCCAGCCTCGAATGGTTCGAGAACATCGACCGGTACACGGGCCAGGACCCGCACCAGTTCGCCTTCAACCTGCTGACGCGCAGCCGCCGGGTCACCTACGACAACCTGCGCGTGCGCGACGAGGAGTTCACCACCGCCGTCAACGCCTCGGCGCCGGTCCCGCCGATGTTCCGGCCCTTCCGGCTCGGCGGCCTGCGCCTGCGCAACCGGATCGTCGTGCCCCCCATGGCCCTGTCCACGGCCCGCGACGGCGTCCCGGGCGACTTCGACCTGGTCCACCTGGGCACCCAGAGCCTCGGCGGCGCGGCCCTGGTCATCGCCGGCATGACGGCGGTCAGCGCCGGCGGGCGGACCGACGCGGGCTGCCCCGGCCTGTGGACCGACGAGCAGGAGGCCGCCTGGGGGCGGATCACCGGATTCACCCAGGGCCAGTCGGACACCTGCCTCGGCATCCAGCTCACCCACGCCGGCCGCCGGGCGGCCGAGGGACCGCTGCTGGCCGCCTCCGCGCTGCCGTGGGACGAGCGGAGCCCGGTGCCCCGCGAGGCGAGCCGCGCCGATATGGACCTGGTCGTACGGGACTTCGTGCGCGCGGCCGAGCGCGCCGACCGGGCCGGCTTCGACGTCCTGGAACTCCAGTACGGGCACGGTCACTTGATGTCGGGCTTCCTGTCCCCGCTGACCAACCGGCGCACCGACGAGTACGGCGGGGCGGTGGACGGCCGGCTGCGCTTCCCGGTCGAAGTGCTGGGCGCGGTGAGAGCGGTGTGGCCGGCCTCCAAGGCGCTCCTGGTCCGGATCTCGGCCGCCGACTGGGCGCGGGGCGGCCTGGAGGAGGCGGACGCCGTGCACATCGCCCGGGCCCTGGCCGCGGCGGGCGCCGACGCGATCGACGTCTCGACGGGCGAGGTCGTGGCCGACGAGCGGCCCCGCTTCGGCCGCAGCTACCAGACCCCCTACGCCGATCTGATCCGCAACTCCACCGGCGTGCCCACCATCGCCGTCGGCGCGATCTCCACGTACGACGACGTGAACTCGGTGATCCTGGCCGGCCGGGCCGACCTGTGCGCGGTGGGCCGTGCCCAGCTCCACGACCCCCTGTGGACCCTGCACGCGGCCGCGGCCCAGGGGTACCGCGGACCGGCCGCGCCCTGGGCCCGGTCCTGGCGGGCCGGCAGCGCCCGGCCGCCGGCCGCGCGCACCGACCGGGTCGCGCCCCGCCTCGAACTGCTGCGGCAGCCCGCCGCACCGGTGCACCAGCGATGGCTGCCGCGCGTCACCGCGCCGGCCCTCTGAACGGAACGGCCGAGATCCCATGGAGAACCCTCCCCAGCGCGACCTGCCCCGCTTCACCGCTGCCGCCGTACAGGCCGCCCCCGTCTACCTCGACCCCGCCGCAACCGTCGACAAGGCCGTCGCCCTGATCGCCGAAGCGGCCGGGAACGGTGCCGAACTCGTCGTCTTCCCCGAGGCGTTCGTCCCCGGATACCCGTACTGGAACTGGACGATGAACCCGGTCCAGGGCTCGCCCTGGTTCGAGCGCCTGCAGCGCTCCTCCATCGACATCCCCGGCCCGCACGTCGACACCCTGCGCGCGGCGGCCCGTCAGTACGGGATCGTCCTCGTCATCGGCGTCAACGAGCGCGCCCCGCACAGCCTGGGCGTGCTCTACAACACCCTGCTCACCATCGGCCCCGACGGGGAACTGCTCGGTGTGCACCGCAAACTGGTGCCCACCTGGGCCGAGAAGCTCACCTGGACCGGCGGCGACGGCAGTTCGCTGCGGGTCCACCAGAGCGCCATCGGCCCGATCGGCGCCCTGGCCTGTGGGGAGAACACCAACACCCTCGCCCGCTTCGCCCTCCTGGCGCAGGGCGAACTCGTGCACGCAGCCTGCTACATCTCCCTGCCGGTGGCGCCCGCCGACTACGACATGGCCGACGCCATCGCCGTGCGAACCGCCGCGCACAGCTTCGAGGGCAAGGTCTTCTCCGTCGTCGCCTGCTCCACGGTCTCCCCCGAGATCATCGACACCGTGGCCGGGGACGACGAGGAGATCCGGGCCCTGTTCAGCCGGCCGCGCAGCGCCCTGTCGGGCATCTTCGGGCCCGACGGCCGCCCGGTCACGGAGCCGCTCGTGGACGCCGAGGGCATCGTCTACGCCGAGATCGACCTGTCCCGGTGCATCCAGCCCAAGCAGATGCACGACATCACCGGGCACTACAACCGCTTCGACGTCTTCCGCCTCGAAGTCGACAACCGCCCGCGCCCGCCGGTCACTTTCACCGTCCCGCCGTCCGGGCCGCTGCCCGCCACCCTCGAGGAGGAATCATGACCATCGAACAGGACGACACCGCACTCGGCCGCGCCCGGGTCACCGACACCCCCGAACTCACCGCCTACTACGCCGAACTCGAAGCCCTCGAGGCCGGCGCGCTGTGGACCGTGGCCAACGACATCGAGCCCTGGTACCCGCAGCCCAAGTCCGTCCCGGTGCTCTGGCGTTACGAGGAGCTGCGGCCGCTGGTCCACAAGGCCCTCGGCCTCGTCCGGGCCGACGACGCGGGCCGCCGCGTCGTGATGCTGGTCAACCCCGGCCGCAAGGACGTCAGCGCCGCCGCCGGGCTGCTCTACACCGGACTGCAGATCATGGGCCCCGGCGAGGCCATGACCGCCCACCGCCACCAGGCCGCGGCCCTGCGCTTCGTCCACGAGGGCACCGGGGCGTGGACGATCGTGGACGGCCAGAAGCTGAAGGTCGGCCCGCGCGATTTCGCCATCACCCCGAACGGCACCTGGCACGAGCACGGCAACGACGGGACCGACGCCCCGGTGATATGGCAGGACGGCCTGGACATCCCCCTGGTCAACGCCCTGGACGCCGGCTTCTACGAGGTCCACCCCGAGCTGCACCAGCAGCCCGGGAAGGTGGTCAACTCCTCGGTGCTGACCTACGCCGCGAACCTGCTCCCGTACGGCGCCGAGAGGTGGACCCGGCCCTACTCCCCGTTGCTGGCCTACCCGTGGGAGCCGACGTACGAGGCCCTGCTCGGCCTCGCCAAGGCGACCGGGGGCTCCCCGTACGACGGGATCATCGCGGAGTACACCAACCCGGTGACCGGCGGCCCGGTCATGCCCACCATGAGCGCCCACATGCAGCTGCTGCTCCCGGGCCAGGCCACCAAGGCCCACCGTCACACCGGGTCGGTGATCTACACGGCGGCCAAGGGCCGCGGGGTCTCGGTGGTCGCCGGGCAGCGCTTCGAGTGGAAGCAGGGCGACGTCTTCTGCGTCCCGTCCTGGGCCTGGCACGAGCACCACAACCTCGACCCGTCCGAGGACGCCTGCCTGTTCTCCTTCAACGATTTCCCCGTCATGCGCTCCCTCGGCTTCCACCGCGAAGAGGCGTACACGGACAACGGCGGGCACCAGCCCGCCTCCTGAGCCGCGTCGCCGCACCGGAAACCGCCGGCCCTGACACCGGTCCCGGTGCGGCGGCGCACCGGGCGGGGCCGGCCGTCCGCGCCCGGCCCCGCCGCCCGCCCCCCGTCTCACCCACTCTCTTCTAGGAGCCACCGATGCGACTGGTGACGTACACGCCCACCGGAACGACCGACACCGCCGACCGCCTGGGCGCCCAGGTGGACGGCCTGGTGTACGACCTCGCGGCCCTCGCCCGGCACGCGGGCGCCGAGCTGCCCGGCGACCTGCTCTCGTTCGTCCGGGCCGGCGCCGCCGCCCGCGAGATCGCCTCCCTCCTGCTGGAGGGCGGTCCCGCCCACCGGCCCGCCGGGGCCGTCCACCGGCTCGAAGACGTCACCCTGCGTGCCCCGCTGCGCCCGGGCAAGATCATCGGGGTGGGGCTGAACTACGTGGAGCACGTCGAGGAGTCCAGCCGGAGCCTGGACACCGACAAGGACCTGCCCCCGCGCCCGGTGCTCTTCAGCAAGCCCGCCACGGCCGTCACCGGACCCGGAGCGCCGATCCTGCACAACGCCGACCTCACGACGCAGCTGGACTGGGAGTGCGAACTCGCCGTCGTCATCGGGGCCACCGCCTTCCGGGTGACCGAGGAGGAGGCGTACGGCCACATCTTCGGCTACAGCATCGTCAACGACATCAGCGCCCGCGACCAGCGCCGCTCGGGCCAGTGGTTCTTCTCCAAGGGCCAGGACTCCTACGCCCCCTTCGGCCCCGCCGTCGTCACCGCCGACGAGGTCCCGGACCCGATGGCCCTGGACCTCGAACTGCGGGTGAACGGCGTCACCAAGCAGAAGTCCAACACCCGCCACATGCTGTTCCCCATCGCCCGGCTCATCGCCGACATCAGCTCCGGGGTGACCCTGGAGCCCGGAGACGTCATCGCGACCGGCTCCCCCTCGGGCGTCGGGGCCGGCATGGTCCCGCCCGAGTTCCTCGTGCCCGGCGACACCGTCGAAGCCACCGTCGAAATCATCGGCACCCTCGTTAACCCCGTCGTCGACGCCCGCTGATTTCCACTGACCCCGCTGACCCCGCTGACCCCGCTGACCCCGCCGGCCATCGCAACAGAACCGAGGAGTACCCGTGTCGCCCCGTACCTACCGCATCGGCCAGATCGTGCCGAGTTCCAACGTCACCATGGAGACCGAGGTTCCCGCGATCCTGCGCGCCCGCATGGACATCGCGCCCGACGAGCGCTTCACCTTCCACTCCAGCCGCATGCGCATGACCCACGTGACCCCGGAGCAGCTCAGGGCCATGGACGCCGACTCCGACCGCTGCGCCGTGGAACTCTCCGACGCGCGGGTCGACGTACTCGGCTACGCCTGCCTGGTGGCCATCATGAGCATGGGCCTCGGCTACCACCGCACCTCCGAGGAACGCCTGCACACGCGCACCGCGGAGAACGGGGCCCCCGCCCCCGTGGTCACCAGTGCCGGAGCCCTGGTCCACGGGCTGCACACCATGGGCGCCAAGAAGGTGGCCCTTCTGGCCCCCTACATGCGCCCGCTCACGCGGACCGTCGTCGACTACCTCACCCACGAGGGCATCGAAGTCCTCGACTACCAGGCTCTGGAGATCGCGGACAACCTCGACGTCGCCGCCCACGACCCGGCCCGGCTTCCCGGCCTGGCCCGCGCCCTGGACTACGCCGACGCGGACGCGGTCGTCCTGTCGGCCTGCGTACAGATGCCCTCGCTCGGCGCCATCGAGGAGGCAGAGCAGCTGCTCGGCAAGCCGGTCGTCTCCGCGGCCGTCTGCACCGCACACCAGATGCTGCGCGCCCTCGACCTGCCCGCCTTGGCTCCCGGAGCCGGGCACCTCCTCTCGGGCGCGTACGCGCAGGCACCCCTCGCCCAGGGGGCGCCGGCCGGGGAGTGACCGCGGGCGGCCCGGCCGCGCCGCCGCTCGGTAGGATCACCACCGCACACCACGGGAAGGTGATCATGTCCGACAGCCCCCTCAGGCCCAGCTCGTTGATCAGTACGGTCTACGGGGCTTTCGTGCGCGGGAGCGGCGGCTGGATCTCCGTCGCCGACCTGATCACGCTCATGTCGGAGCTCGGCGTGGAGAGCCAGGCGGTGCGCTCCGCCATCTCGCGGCTCAAGAAGAAGGGCGTCCTCGAACCGGAACGCCGCGGAGCCACCGGCTACCGCCTCAGCCCGGCCGTCCACCCCGTCTTCGACGCCGGCGACCGGCGCATCTTCGCCAGCCTCGAACCGGCCGACCTCGCGGACGGCTGGGCCATGGCGGTCTTCTCCGTACCGGAGTCCGAGCGCTCCCACCGCTACCAGCTGCGCACCAGGCTGACCTGGCTCGGCTTCGGCAACATCGCCCCCGGCGTGTGGCTGGCGCCGGGCCGGCTCCTGGAGGACGCGCGGGACATGCTCGTGCGGCTCGGCCTCAGCGAGTACGTCCACCTGTTCGCCGCGGCCGACTATGCGGCGTTCAGCGACCTGCCCGAGGCGGTGAGCTCCTGGTGGGACTTCCCCGCGATCCAGGCCCAGTACGCCACCTTCACCGGCTCATACGCCCCGGTCGCCGCGCGGCTCGCCCAGCAGGCCGGCATCGACGCCGCCGAGGCGTTCCGCCACTACGTGCCGATGCTCACCGAGTGGCGCCGGCTGCCCTACCTCGACCCCGGCCTCCCGGCCGAACTGCTCCCCGCGGACTGGAACGCCGTGGGCGCCCGGCAGGTCTTCCAGCAGTTGCACGAGGTGCTCGCGGGGCCGGGCCTGCGGCACGTACGGGACGTGACGGGCTCCGACGGGGGCAGTTAGCGATCGCCGTGTCGCAGGGGGGTCAGGACGATTCGCGGATCACGAGCTCGTTCGGCATGACCACCGGATCCTTGGGCCCGCCTTCGATCAGGCTCAGGAGCAGCCGCACCGTGGCCGTGGCCTGGTCGGCCATGGGGCTGCGTACGGAGGTGAGCGCCGGTGCGGTGTAGGCGGCGGCCTCGATGTCGTCGAAGCCGACGACGGCCACGTCCTCGGGGACCCGGCGGCCCGCCTCGCGCAGGGTGCGCAGCGCTCCGATCGCCATCAGGTCGTTGGCTGCGAACACCGCGTCCAGCGCGGGTCGTCCTCCAGCAACTGCCGCATGGCCTCGGCCCCGGAGGCCCTGCTGAAGTCGCCCAGTGCCACGATCGAGCGGCGGCCGGTGTCGCGCAGCGCGGCGCGGTAGCCGTCGAGGCGCTCGCGTGCCTCGAAGAGGTCCAGCGGCCCGGTGATGGTGGCGATCCGGCGTCGGCCCCGCTCCAGGAGGTGCCGTACGGCGAGTGCGGCGCCGGCCGCGTTGTCCAGTTCCACGTACGGCACGTCCTGGGCGCACGTCCGGTTGAACGAGGCGGTCGGCAGGCCCGTTCTGGCCAGCGCGGCCGGCAGCGGGTCCGTGCCGTGCAGGGCGACGAGCATGACGCCGTCCACGTGGCCGCCGGCCACGTACTCCATCCACGGCGACTTCTTCAACGCCTGGGACGACACCGCCCTGGGGCAGCGCGTGAAGGACTGCGTCGCCTCGATGGAGAAGGCCGGTTCCGAGCAGCTGGCCCTGCTCGACGCGACACATGCCGGATAGAAGTTGAGGATTGTTCACTTTCCATTGACAGGGCGGGCCCGGGGACCCGAAAGTGCCGTGAACGGCACGCCCGACCGCGCTTCCCCGCACCCTCCCCAGGAAGCCGCGCTCCCCGACCGAAGCGAGTCCGCATGACAGCGCCCGTACCCCAGTTCCCGCCCGGCTTCCTCTGGGGAGTCTCCGCCTCCGCCTTCCAGATCGAGGGCTCCCCCACGGCCGACGGCCGAGGCCCGTCCTCCTGGGACGCCTTCACCCGGGAGCAGGGGCGCGTCAAGGACGGCTCGCACGCGGAGGTGGCCACCGACCACTACCGCCGCTACCGCGAGGACGTGGCGCTGATGGGCGGGCTCGGCGTCGACGCCTACCGGTTCTCGGTCTCCTGGTCCCGCGTCCTGCCCGACGGCCACGGGACCGTCAACCGGGCGGGGCTGGACTTCTACGACCGGCTCGTCGACGAGCTGTGCGCCGCGGGGATCGCCCCGGTGCCCACCCTCTTCCACTGGGACACCCCGCTCGCCCTGGAGGAGCGGGGCGGCTGGCTGGAACGCGACACCGCCGAGCGGTTCGCGGCGTACGCCTCGGTGGTCGCGGAGCGCCTCGCCGACCGCGTGCCCATGTGGATCACCATCAACGAGCCCGCCGAGGTCACCCTCCTCGGTTACGGCCTCGGCGAACACGCCCCGGGCAAGCAGCTCGTCTTCGACGCCCTTCCCGCCGCCCACCACCAGCTCCTGGCCCACGGGTTGGGCGTACAGGCCCTGCGCGCGGCGGGTGCCCGCCGGATCGGGATAGCCGCCTCGCACAGCCCCGTCTGGGCCGCCGGCGAGAGCGAAGAGGACCGCGCCGCCGCCGAGTTGTACGACACGCTCACCAACCACCTCTTCGCCGACCCGATCCTGACCGGCGCCTACCCGGACGGGCTGGACTCCCTCCTGCCCGGCCCGGTGGCGGAGGACCTCAAGACGATCTCCGCCCCGCTGGACTGGTACGGGGTCAACTACTACAACCCGATGCTCGTCGGCGCCCCGGCGCCGGCCGGCGGCTCCGCCTTCGGCGGGATCGAGATCCCCTCCGGCCTTCCCTTCGCCATCCGGCAGATCGAGGGGTACGAACGCACCGACTTCGACTGGCCGGTGGTCCCGGACGGACTGCGCGAACTGATCGCGACCCTGCGCGAACGCTACGGCGACCGGCTGCCGCCCCTGTACATCACGGAGAACGGCTGCTCGTACGGCGACGGGCCGGACCCGGGCACGGGCCGGATCGAGGACGCGCGCCGGATCGCCTACCACGAGGGCCACGTGCGCGCCCTGCACCAGGCGATGGCCGAGGGGGCCGACGTCCGCGGCTACTTCATCTGGTCGATCCTCGACAACTTCGAGTGGGCGGAGGGATACCGGCAGCGGTTCGGGCTCGTCCACGTCGACTACGAGACGCTGGCGCGCACGCCCAAGGAGTCGTACGCCTGGTACCGCGACCTGATCAAGAGCGGCAGATGACCGCCGAGCCGAAGGCCGCGGAAGCCGCGGAGACCGGCGCCCCGCCCGGCGGCCGGTGGGTGAGCGCGCTGTCCCTCGCCAACCTCGGGGTCTGGGTCGGGTGGTTCGGCCCGCTGCAACTGCTCCTCGCACGCCAGGCCGAGCACCTCACCCCCGACCACAAGGCGTCCACGCTCGCCATCGTGACGGGATTGGGCGCGGCCGTCTCGATGGTCGCCAACCCCGTCTTCGGGGCCCTGTCCGACCGTACGACGGCGCGCGCGGGCCGCCGTATCCCCTGGGTGGTCGCCGGGGTGGCGGGCGGGGCCGCCGGCCTGGTGGTCCTGTCCCTGGCGCAGAGCGTCACGGCCGTGATCGCGGGCTGGTGCCTGGTCCAGCTCGCCCTCAACGCGGCCTTCGCCGCACTCACCGCGGCCGTCCCCGACCAGGTCCCGCCCCGGCAGCGGGGCCTGGTCGGCGGCTGGCTCGGCGTCTCCCAGATCGTCGGCATCCTGGTCGGCACGGCGCTGGCCACGGTCGCGGGCGGGATCACCGCCGGCTATCTGGCCTGCGCGGCCTTCTCGGTGCTCGCGGCCGTGCCGTACGTTCTGATGCGGCGCGACCGCGTGCTCGCCCCGGCCGCCAGGCCGGCCTTCCGGTGGCGGACCTTCCTCGCGGGCTTCTGGATCGATCCGCGCCGCCATCCCGACTTCGGCTGGGCCTGGCTGACCCGGTTCCTGATGAACCTGTCGTACTCCATCAGCACGATGTACCTGCTCTACTACCTGACCGACGCCGTGCGCTACGAGGGCGACGCGGGCACCGGCGTGCTGATCCTCACCGCCCTCAACGCGCTCACCCTGCTCTGCACGGTGGTGATCGGCGGCATCCGCTCGGACCGCAGCGGCCGCCGGAAGTCCTACGTCATCCGGTCGGGGCTGGTCATCGCCGCGGCCACCGTGCTGCTCGCCGTCTGGCAGACCTGGACCGGCGCGGTCGTCGCCTCGCTGATCCTCGGCCTCGGCTTCGGCGTGTACACCGCGGTGGACTTCGCCCTGCTCACGGACGTGCTGCCGACCGCGGAGGACCGGGGCAGGGACCTGGGTGTCATCAACATCGCCAACGCGCTGCCACAGGTGCTGGCCCCGGTGATCGCGGCCCCGGTCGTCACCCACCTCGGCGGGTACACCGTGCTGTACGGGCTCGCGGGCGGGCTGGCCCTCGCGGGATCATTGCTCGTGCGCCGGATCCGCTCGGTTCCGTAAGCGAAGCGTGACGGCCTGAGTGCGCTCCGGGGTCTCCGCCACCCGGGCCTCTCGTGAGAACCGGCACATTCTTGACCCTTTTCGCCGGATTTGATCCAAGATTGTCTCCGGTTCTGGCGCCTTCCGGTTTTCGAGCGGGCGCCGGGCACCGGACCGGGTTCCAGAGCGACAGGGAGAGACATGCGACGCGCACACGGCCGTACGGCCACCACGCGGATCGCCCTGATATCGGCGGCCACGGCCGCCGTACTCGGCCTCGGCGGACTCCAGGCCGGTTCCGCGGCCGCCGAGGGCCGGACCCCGGCGGACCGTACGGCGGCCGCCGGGGCCGCGACCGAGGCCACCGCCGGGCACAAGGCGCTCTCCTCCTTCACCGTCGCCTTTCCTGCCGCGCCGTACCGCACCCACAACATCGCCCGCGCCGTGGAGCTGATCAACGGCGCCGTGGTCCAGCCGGGCGAGATCTGGAGCTTCAACCAGGCGGTCGGCGAGCGGACCGAGGAGAACGGCTTCGTCGACGGCATCATGATCAATGACGGCCGGTACGTGAAGTCGCCCGGCGGCGGCGTCTCGGCGGTCGCGACGACGATGTTCAACGCCATGTTCTTCGCGGGCCTGAAGCCGGTGGAGTACGGGGCCCACTCCTTCTACATCGAGCGGTACCCCGAGGGCCGCGAGGCCACCGTCGCCTGGGGCACCCTCGACCTGCGCTGGCAGAACGACTCCGGCCACCCCGTCACCGTCCGGGCCTCGTCCACCGGCACCTCGGTGACCGTCACCCTGCTCGGAACCAAGAAGTACGACGAGATCAAGGCGACCAAGGGCCCCCGCACCCACATCACGCCGCCGGGCAAGCTCACGGCCACCGGCCCCACCTGCGAGGCGCAGACCCCGCTGGAAGGCTTCGACGTCTCCGTCGACCGCGTCTTCCTCCAGGGCGGCCACGAGGTGGGCCGGGAGACGTTCCGGACCCACTACACCCCGCGCGACGAGGTCACCTGCGTCCCCGAGTCCCCCACGGCCACGCCCGGCGCGACCGCACCGGCCGGCTCCGGCGCGTCGGCCACGCCCGTCGCCCCCGGCACGCCGGCCGCGCCCACTTCGCCGACCACGCCCGCCACGCCCACCGCGTCCGGCACCCAGGGCGCCCCCGCGAGCCCGGCCGCCACATCCGCCGCACCCTTCCCGAACCTCGGCTGAGGGGCCCGGGCCCGGCGGGAGCGCGGGCTCAACCTGCCGTCACGAAGCTTCCGGCAGCCGCTCCAGACGCCCCCGTACCCCGCGCGCCCGGCCCGAGTCACCGGCCCGCTCGAAAGCCGGGAGCGCCCTCTCCCAGCAGGCCCCGGCCTCGGCCAGGGCGCCCTGGTCGGCGTGCGCGTCGCCGAGGCCGACGAGCGTGAGCGACTCGCCGTACACGTCCCCGAGCTGCTTCTGCAGGGCTACAGCACGCCGGTACGCCTCGGCCGCCTCCGCCGGACGGCGGGCCTTGCGCAGTACGTCGCCCCTGATCCGCAAGCCGATGGCCAGGCTGAGCTCCGCCTCCCGGCCCGTTTTCCTGCGGTGGATCTCCAGGGCCCGGCGGAAGTAGTGGATCGCACCGGTCGGCTGTCCGGTCCTCACCCCGTGGTTCCCGATGCCGTTGAGCATCCATGCCGCCGCCCGCTCGTCCCCGTCGGACGTGGCGGCGGCGAGTCCGGCACGGTGGGTGGAGAGCCAGTCGTCGAACGAGCCGAGCCTGACGTACGACCAGAGGGCCGCCGCCGTCATCCAGGCGGCCGCGTGCAGAGCGGACTCGTGGACCAGGGAGACGCTGGCGACCAGCAGCTCGTGTTCCCTTTCGCACCAGGCGCGGGCCTCCTCGTAGGAGGAGAAGGCGACCGGCCGCGCCCGCTCCTGCTCCGCCTGGACCGTCTGCTGGACTCAGGGGGTGATCAGGATCTTTCCGCGCGCCTCGCCCCGGTGGAGCCGGTCGATCGCTTCGGGGGCGTCGGCCAGCCGGCAGGTGCGCTGGACGGCCGGGGACAGGGTGCCGTCCTCGACGTGCCCCTTGAGGACTTCGAGGTCGGACTGGCGCTCGGCGGAGATGAAGCCCTTGAGGCCGTGGCGCACGAAGGGGTTCAGCAGCGCGGCGCGCAGGACCCGGTCGACGCCGCCGAGCCAGCGGCCGCCGCCCTCGCCGCCGATGAGGACGAGCGTTCCGCGCGGGGTCAGGGCGCGCCTGAGGTGGGACAGGGTGCGGTTGCCGGCGGTGTCGAGGATGAGGTCGTAGTGACGGACGCCGTCGGCGAACTCCTCGCGCGTGTAGTCGATGACCTCGTCCGCGCCGAGCGAGCGCACCAGCTCCGTCTTCGTGGTGCTGCACACCCCGGTGACGTGCGCACCGTAGGCCTTGGCCAGTTGCACCGCGAAGGTGCCGACCCCGCCCGCGGCGCCGATGACCAGCACCCGCTGGCCGGGCCGCACGCGTCCCGCGTCGCGGAGCGCTTGGAGCGCGGTGAGGCCGGACATGGGGAGCGCGGCCGCCTCCTCCAGCGGGAGGCCGGCGGGCTTGTGCGCGAGCTTGTCCTGCCGGGCGCTCGCGTAATCGGCGAAGGAGCCCTCGCAGATGCCGAAGACCTCGTCCCCCGGGCGGAAGGCGGTCACGCCCTCGCCGACCGATTCGACGACGCCGGCGACCTCCCGGCCGCGTACGGGGACCTTGGGCGCGCGCAGTCCGAATCCCATGAGCCGCAGCAGGTAGGGCCGGCCGCTCATCAGGTGCCAGACACCGGCGTCCACGGCGGCGGCCCGGACGGCTATGAGCACCTCGCCCCTGCCCGGCTTCGGAGTCTCGACGTCCCTCAACTCCAGTACGTCACTGGAGCCGTACGTGTCCTGCACGATCGCCTTCACGGCGCCGTCCCTTCCTCGTCCGCGTACTGGAATACCTGTTCGAGCAGCACCGCGAAGACGCGGGCGATCCTGAACGCCGTCTCGAGCGAGGGCGAGTAGCGGCCCTTCTCGATGGCGATGACGGTCTGCCGGGTCACGCCGATGCGCTCCGCCAGCTCCGCCTGGGTCATCTCCGCATGCTCGAAGCGCAGGGTCCTGATCCGGTTCGTGATGCCGGTCGGCTTCACCACGACTGGAACCCCCAGCGGTAGGCGGCGAGCTTCACGACGGAACCGAGCACCGCCGAGAGGACGAAGCCGAGGTAGATCGCGTTGGAGATCCAGAAGCGGTCCGCGCCGGCCATCGACAGGATCAGCGCCGCCACGGCGCCGACGACGAGGAAGGACTGCCCGGCGTGCTCGCCGAGGCGGCCGATCTCCTTGTCCCGCTGGTCCTTGACGTCGGCCTCGCCGGGCGAGGCCGCCGCCACCGCGATGTTGAGGAGGATCGCGGCCACGATGGCTCCGCCGACCGCCCAGAGCAGGGGTGCGATGTACGGGACCTCCACGAGGGGAACGCCGTCACCGGCCCTGCCCAGCACGAGGGCCAGGTAGACCGCGTACCCGGCGACCGCGACTACCCCCATGATCCACGCGCGCTTCTCTTCGAAGGCCACACTCGCTCCTATGTAAAACAACTTTGACATGAGGAATGTAAAAGGATCCATACCCGATGTCAATGATTTCTTACATCAGTAGCGGGCGGTGGCGTCCGCCACCGGGTCGCGGCCCGATACTGATCTTCATGAACGACACGGCCACCGCCCACGCCCTGGAACGGATATCCGGACACCGCAGCCGGTTCGACGCCCGCTTGGAGCAGTACTTCGACACCCTCGGAGAGCGGCTGGACACCCCGACGCACAGCCGCTTCGCGCCGCACTGTCTGGAGCTGCTGCGTGAGCTGTCGATGCGCGGCGGCAAGCGCCTGCGGGTGGTCCTGCTCCACGAGGCGGCCCGGCTGGTCACCACCGACGAGCCGCCGGGCCTGGCGGAGGCCGGTCTGAGCCTCGAACTGCTGCAGACCCACGGGCTCGTCCACGACGACATCATCGACGACGCACCCCTGCGGCGCGGCGGACCGTCGACGTACTACGCCTACCGCCAGGAGCTGCCCGGCGACCTCCCGGCCGCCCTCGGCCTCGCCGTGCTCGCGGGCGACCTCGCCGCCTTCCTGTCGATGCAGGTGCTGCTGGAGGCCGATGTACCCGCGGAGCTGCGGCTCGCCCTGCTGGCCGTCCAGACGCGGACGGCAGGCGAGACCGTCGTCGGACAGATCGCGGACCTGGAGCGGGACACCCTCACGGGTCCCGGCGAGGACTTCCTGCACGAGGTCACCGACTTCAAGAGCGCGCGGTACTCGATCCTGGCTCCGCTGACCATGGGCCTGCTGGCCGCGGGCGAGGACCCCGCGCCACACCGCGAACGGCTGCACCGGTACGCCCGCCTGGTGGGGATCGGCGAGCAGATGCGCGACGACTACCTGGACCTCTTCCACGAGGCCGACCACGTCGGCAAGTCGACCGGGGCCGACATCCGCTCCGGGCGCCGTACCTACGCCGTCAACGCGGTCCTGGCCTGCGCGAGCGGGGCCGACGCCGCCCTGGTGGAAGCCGCGCTCGGCGACCGGGACTGCCCGGACTCCACGATCGCCCGGATCCAGCGGATCGCGCGCGACGGCGGCGCGGACCGGCGGCTGCGCGCCGAGATCCGCCGGTACGCCGAGGCGGCCGCCGCCGAGGCCGCGTCCTGGGCCCCGTACTGGCGGGCGGAGGCCGTGGGCTTCTTCCGGAGCCTGCCCCTGTGGCACATCGACCAGTTGGACCGCACGGACGGGGCGGCCTGAGCCCGCGCCGCACCGCGCCGCCCGGGACCCGTGTCACCCGGGCGCGCGGCCCCGCTGGCACCACGGCCGGGCCCCCGGCTTGCTGGACGAATGACACAAGGAGCACCGGGGACCGCCCCGGGACAGAGCCTGAGCACCCCGCGGGCGGCAGGGCTGGCGGGGATCCTCTTCGCCGCCCTCATGGCGGCGGCGATCGTCCTCGCCCGGATCGCCCTGCCTGAAGGAGGCGGCGCGGACCGGGTCGAGGTCACCTCGGGGCAGCGGCAGGCGGTGACCACGGCCCTGGAACTCGTCCCGTTCGCCGGCATCGCCTTCCTGTGGTTCATGGGCGCGCTGCGGGAGCACGCCGGGGAGGCCGAGGACCGGTTCGTCTCCACCGTCTTCCTCGGCAGCGGCCTGGTCTTCGTCGCCAGCCTCTTCGGCGCCGCCGCGGCCGCCGGGACGGTGCTGGACGCCGATCAGCCCCAGGAGTTCGGCCGCCACTTCGCGTACACGCTCCTCACCACGTACGGGATGCGGATGGCCGCCGTGTTCGTCTTCGCGACCTCGACGATCGGCCGCAGGCTCGGGGTCTTCCCGCGCCCGCTGGCCCTGGCCGGGTACCTCGCCGGGC
Organism: Streptomyces sp. ISL-43; assembly: GCF_018614195.1. Taxonomy (GTDB): domain Bacteria; phylum Actinomycetota; class Actinomycetes; order Streptomycetales; family Streptomycetaceae; genus Streptomyces. Next base: position 46,171 of record NZ_JAGGOT010000019.1, on the reverse strand, counting down.
TCGTGCTGCTGGTGGTCGGCTCCTCCGTGCCGTGGTCCGAGCTGGTCTTCCCGGCCTGGGCCGTGATCGTGAGCCTGTACGTCCTGCGGTCGGGCCGGGCCGGTCCCCGTACCCCCTGACGTGCGCCGGGCGTCACTCCGACGGCTGCGGCGGGCGGGCCCCGGGGGGCCGGGGGACGCAGGCTGGTCCGGGAAGCAGAGGGGGGCACCGAAAGGACCACACCTTGCTGAGGCTCGTCGTCGATCTCAACCGGTGCCAGGGATACGCGCAGTGCGCCTTCCTCGCCCCCGACGTCTTCGCGATGCACGGGGACGAGGGTCTGCTCTACGACCCGCAGGCCGAGGAAGCCCAGCGCGAGCGCGTGGCCCAGGCCGTCGCCGCCTGCCCCGTGCAGGCGATCCTCGTGGACGAAGCGGACCTGGCGGCAGCCCCCTCCGCCCCGGCGGCCCACACCAAGGGGGCCTCCGATGCCTGACACCGCCCTGGACCAGCTCAAGCGGTCCGGCAGGATCGTGGTCGTCGGCGCCTCGCTGGCCGGACTGCGCGCCGCCGAGACCATGCGGGAGAAGGGATTCGCCGGCTCGCTGACCCTGATCGGCGACGAACCGCACGAGCCGTACGACCGCCCGCCGCTGTCCAAGCAGGTACTGCTGGGCCGGGCGGACGCCGAGCACACCGCGCTCCCCCGGCGCCGTGCCCTCGACGCCGAGTGGCGCCTGGGCGTAGCGGCGAGCGGCCTGGACATGGCGGCCCGAAAGGTCCGGCTGGCCGACGGCGACGAGGTGCCCTACGACCGGCTGCTGATCGCCACCGGGGTGCGGGCCCGGCCCTGGCCCAACGAGGCCGAGGGCGAGCTCGAGGGTGTCTTCACGCTGCGCACCCGCGACGACGGAGCGGCCCTGGCCCGGCGGCTGGCGGCCGGACCTCGCCGGGTCCTGGTCATCGGCGCCGGTTTCACGGGTTCCGAGATCGCCTCGGCCTGCCGTGAACGCGGACTGGAGGTCACCGTCGCCGAACGCGGTGACGCCCCGCTGGTCGGCGCCCTGGGCGGGGTGATCGGCGCCGTCGCCGCCGAACTCCACCGGGAGGCCGGCGTCGACCTGCGGACGGGGATCATGGTGACCGGCCTGGAGGGCGACTCCTCGGGGCGGGTCCGGGCCGCGCACCTGTCCGACGGCACCACGCTGGAATGCGACGTGGTGGTCGTCTCGCTCGGCGCGCAGCGCAACACGGAGTGGCTGACCGGCTCCGGACTCGGGGCGGGCCCGCGGGGCATCGCCTGCGACGCCGGCTGCCGGGCCTTCGACATCCGCGGGATCGTCACCGACGACATCTACGTGGCGGGGGACGTGGCCCGCTCCCCGCACGCGCTGTTCGGCTACCAGTTCCTGTCCCTGGAGCACTGGGGCAACGCCGTGGCGCAGGCCGAGACCGCCGCCCACAACATGCTCAGCGAGAGCACGGAGCGTCGCCCGCACCTGTGGGTGCCGGCGTTCTGGTCCTCCCAGTTCGGGGTGAACATCAAGTCCGTGGGCGTGCCCTCCATGGGCACGGAGATCATGATCACCCAGGGCTCGCGGGCCGAGCGCCGCTTCACCGGGGTCTACGGCTACCAGGGCCGGGTCATCGGCGCGGTCACTTTCGACAACGCGCGCTGGCTGCAGTTCTACGAGCGGCAGATCGAGTCCACCGCGCCGTTCCCGCCCCCGTTCACCACGGTGGACCGCCGCGCCGACGGTCAGCGGCCGATCCCCGCGGACTTCCCCGACCCGTCCGTTCCCACGCACGGCCCGACCATCACCCTCAGCGGGTACTCGCCGGCCGACCGCCGGATCACCTTCACCCCCGCCGGGCACTGACCCGCACGCCCACGGAGGACCACCCGCCATGAGCCACGGCATCCTGAGCCAGATCCTGGACTACGCCAACCGCGCGAACCCCTACCCGCTGTACGAGGAGCTGCGCAAGACCCCGGTCTTCCACGACGGGACCGGCCCGTACGTCATCAGCACCTACTACGACATCCAGAGCCTGCTGCACGATCCGCGGCTCAGCTCCGACTCCCGCAACCTCGCCACGACGGCCGGGGACCCGCTGGCCGAGGGCGGGGACGAGGAGGCGATGGCGCTGCCGCCGAGCTTCCTGAAGCTGGACCCGCCGGAACACGACCGGCTGCGCCGGATGACCAACCGGCCCTTCGGCCCGCCACACTCCCCGCACCGCGTCGACGGGATGCGGGACGGACTGCGCGACATCGTCACCGGTCTCATCGACCACCTCGGGGACACCGAACGGATCGACCTGGTCGACCAGTTCGCGTACCCGTTCCCGGTGACGATGATCTGCCGGCTGCTGGGTGTACCGCGCGAGGACGAGGCCCGATTCCACGTCTGGGCCGACACCCTCGCCGCGAGTCTGGACCCCGATCCGGACTCCGATCCCGCCGAACGGCAGCGCGGCACCCACGACGCCCGGATGGAGCTGGGCATGTACCTGGCCGGGCTGGTCGAGGAGCGGCGCAAGAACCCCGGCGACGACATGCTCTCCCAACTGGCCGTGGGGCGCGGCCCGGACGAGTCCATGTCCACGATGGAGCTGCTCAGCACGGCGGCCCTGCTCCTCATCGCCGGCCACGAGACGACGGTCAACCTGATCACCAACGGGATGCTGACGCTGCTGCGCAATCCGGACGTGCTGCGGCAGTTGCGGCAGGAGCCCGGGCTGGCCGTGCCCCTGGTGGAGGAGCTGCTGCGGTTCGAACCGCCGGTGCAACTGCTGCCGCAGCGCACCCCGCTCGTGGACATCGAGGTCCGCGGGACCACCATCCCCAAGGGGTCCTCGATGTGGCTCGTCCTGGCCTCCGGCAACCGGGACCCCGACCGCTTCCAGGATCCGGACCGCTTCGACCCGAACCGCAAGGACATCCAGCACCTGGGCCTGGGCAGCGGCATCCACAGCTGCTTCGGCGCCCCGCTGGCCCGGCTGGAGGCTCAGCTCGCGCTGAGCGAGCTGGCCCGGCGCCTGGAGAACCCCCGCCTCCTGGAGGATCCGCCGCCCTACCGGCAGAACGCGGTCCTGCGCGGTCCCCGGCACCTGCGGATCGCCTGCGACGGGATCCTCCCCGCCTGACCCGCTGCTACCAGCCGAAGCGGCGGTCGACCTCGCGCTCGAACTCCTCGAAGGTCAGTACGTCGTCGCCGTCCAGGTTGGCCCGGTCGAAGAGGGCCGAGGAGGCGTCCGGGTCGCCCAGACCCCAGAAGGGCAGGTCGCCGGCGGCGGCGAGCGTGGGCCCCTTGGCCCGCAGGGCCGAGATCACCTCGTCGCGCGTCAGGACGCCGTCGCTGTTCAGATCGAGTGCGTCGAAGAGCTTGCGGGCCTTCTCGCTCATGACGTGGTCCTTTCAGCAGGAGGGAACCGCGGGCGGAGATCCGCCGGACCGACAGCCTATGACCCGCCGCCGCCCCGCCCGCCGCCGGTCTCCCCCTCGCCCCGGAGGGCGGGCGGGGGGACCGCGTGGTGTCATACAGGGGAGAGGCCAGGCAGGCCGCGCGCGGCGGCACGGACCCGGGCGGAAGCATGGGCCCCGCTGAGCGTGTCCCGCTGGGGCGCCACGCCCGGCAAGCGGGCGCTGGGGCTGGAAGTGGTCCGGGCCGGCACCGACGAGCGCCTGGGCTACGGCAAGGCGGTCGTCCGGCACCTCGTGAACCTCTTCGCCACGGCGATCCCGGTGCTGATGATCGCCAACATGTCCGCGATGGCCCTCGGCCAGGACCGCCGCGGGGCCCGCTCTCGCCCCCGGTTCATCCCGTGCTCGCGCGGGTCTTGCGTTCTCCCTGGTCCGGATGATCCGGACGGTCCTGCTCCGGCTCCGGCGGGCGGGTCCCGTCGGGCCGGTCCGGGCGGTACCTCGCGGACACGAAGATCAGTACGAAGGTCACGGCCAGCGAGGCGAGGCCGCCGCCCCAGAGCACGACCCGCACGCCCCAGTGCTCCGCCAGCCAGCCGCAGAGCAGGGCGCCGACCGGCGTGGAGCCCTGGAAGATGAGGAAGTACAGCGCCATCACCCGGCCGCGGTACTGCGGGTCGCTCCCCAGCTGGATCCGGTGGTTGGCGGCCTGGGCGAAGTACGCGGCCGCGAATCCGGTGGCGGCCAGCAGGGCCAGGGCCGCGGCGTAGCCGGTCACCAGGCCCGCGGCGGTCTCCACGGCGGCGAAGGCGACGGCCGCGCCGAGGACGAGCCGCTGTGAGGGCCGGCCGCTGCGGCCGGCGGTCACGAAGGCGGCGGCCAGCGAGCCGGCCGCCAGCGCGGTGGTCAGCATCCCGAAGGAGGCCGAGCCGGTGTGGAACACCGTCTTGGCCAGCAGGGGCAGGACCAGCTGGAAGTTGAAGCCCAGCAGGCCGACGCAGGCGACGAGGACCAGCGGGAGGACGAGGTCCGGGCGGCCGGAGAGATAGCGCAGCCCGTCGGACACCTTGGCGTCGTGCGGCCGGACCTCGGGGCGCGTCAGCTCCTGCGGACGCATGAACAGCAGCGCGGCGACCGTGGCCACGTAGCTGACCGCGTTGAGCAGCACCACGGACACCACCCCGAAGCCGCTGATCGCCACGCCCGCGATCGCCGGCCCCGCGATGCGGGCCACGTTGAAGTAGGCGGCGCTCATGGCGGAGGCGTTGGGCAGCAGGTCGGGGCCGACCATCTCGCTCACGAAGGACATCCGGGCCGGGGTCTCGACGGCGTTGACCGTGCCGAGGGCGAGGGCGAAGACGTAGACGTGCCACAGCCGCTCGGCGCCGGAGAGCAGCAGGAGGCCCAGCAGCAGGGCGAGGGTGCCCGCCGCGATGTTGGCCAGGACCAGCAGGTGGCGCTTGTCGTGCCGGTCGGCGAGCCGTCCCGCGTAGAGGCTGCACAGCAGGACCGGGGCGAACTGCAGCGCGGTCACCACGCCGAGCGTCTGCGCCGAGTCGCCGGACATCGACAGGACCAGCCAGTCCTGGGCGACGAACATCATCGAGCCGCAGGTGACGGAGAGCACCTGCCCGAGGGTGAAGTAGCGGAAATTGCGGACGGACAGGGACCGGAAGGAATGTCTCACCATGAGACCTTCTCGCCTACGACAGTCGAACACCGCTCAAGGCGGGCACGGCACGCGGGGCGGGCACCACGAGGCGGTGGCCGTGCAGCCAGGACACTTTGTCGTACAGGTCGTCCTCGGTCAGCGACCTCAGCATCGCGTCGCGCGCCGACGCGGACTCGCCCGCGGGGTGGTAGAGCCGCGTGCCCATCTCCCTGGCCACCAGCTGGACGCGCGCGGTCCGCTCGCGCCGCACGGCGTTGTACTCCGCCAGGCGCCGCGCCACGTCGTCGCCCGTGGTGTGAGCGAGTACGCCGCCCAGGACCACGGCGTCCTCCAGGGCCTGGCACGCGCCCTGGGCGGCGTACTGGAGCATCGGGTGGGCGGCGTCGCCCATCACGGCCACCCGGCCGTCCGTCCAGACGTCGACCGGATCGCGGTCGCAGAGCACCCACTCCCGCCAGCCCTCGCCCAGTTCCAGCAGGCGTCGGCCGGCCGGTCCCAGCTCCGCGAAGCGCCCCAGTACGGTGTCCCGGTCCGCCGGGCGTCCGGACACGGGCTCGCGGGCGCCGTCGTCCAGTGTCGCGGCCAGGTTGAGGTAGTCGCCGCCGCCGATGAGGTAGTGCACGAAGTGCCAGTCGGGGCCCGCCCACAGGGTCACCGCGTTCCACCGCAGCTCTCGCGGCACCCTCCCGATCGGGATCACCGACCGGTAGATGGTGTGGCCGCAGACCCGGGGCGCGCCGTCGCCCACCAGTTGCGCGCGGACGGCCGAGCGGATGCCGTCGGCTCCGACGAGCAGGTCGCCCGTGAACGTCCGGCCGTCCGCCGTGGACACGGTGACCGACGCCCCGTCCTGCGCGTACCGCCGTACGCCGGCCCCCGCCACGAGCTCGACGCCGTCGGCCGCCCGGCACGCCGACAGCAGCGGGTGGTAGAGATCGCCGCGCGCCACCACGGCGTACGGGTTGGCGAACCTGTGCCGGTAGCGCCCGGTGAGCGGCATCGCGGCGACCTTCTCGCCCGTCGTGCCGTCCATGAAGCGGAGTTCGTCGATGAACACCGCCCGGCCCCGCACCCCCTGGCCGACGCCCAGGAGGTCCAGGGCGTGGAAGGCGTTCGGACCGAGCTGGATGCCCGCGCCGATCTCGGCGAAGCCGTCCCCGCGCTCCAGGACGGTGACGCGGTGTCCGCGTCGGGCGAGGGAGAGGGCGGTGGCGAGGCCGCCTATGCCGCCTCCGGCGACGAGTGCGTGAACCATGACGCTTCCCGTGTCCCTTCCCGTCGGACGGCTATCGCGTGCACGACCCCATCACCTCCGTGATCAGGGAGCCGATGATCCGCGGCCCGTCCTGGGTGAGGACGGACTCCGCGTGGAACTGCACCGAGGCGAAGTGCGGGCCGCGCAGGGCGTGCACCTCGCCGGTCCCCGGGTCCCGGCTCACGGCGGTGCGGCCGAAGGCGGGGTGCTCGATGGCGTCGCCGTCGCAGCGGGCCGCGAACGTGTTGTAGAACCCGACCCGTTCCCGTCGGCCGAACAGGTCGATCTCGCGCTGCACGCCCTGGTTCGGGACGGGGCGGCGTTCCAGGGCGAGCCCGAGCCGTGCGCTCAGCACCTGGTGGCTCAGGCACACCGACAGGAAGGGGCGCCCTTCTTCCAGCAGCCGGGACACCGCCGCCCAGAGGTGCGCGATCTTCGGCCGCAACACCTGCCTGGGGTCGCCCGGCCCCGGCCCCAGCACCACGAGGTCGTAGGCCGTGATGTCGTACTCCTCGTCGAAGCGCCGTACGGTCACCTCGGCCCCGAGGGAGCGGATCTGATGGGCGAGCATCACCGTGAAGGTGTCCTCGGCGTCGACCACGAGGACGCGGCGCCCCGCCAGTGCGGCGGCCTCGCCGATCCTGCCGTCCGGCTCGTCCAGCCAGAATCCGGAGACGAGTTCGTTGCGTCCCGCCAGCGCGGCCCGGACCTCTGGGTGGGTGGCGAAGCGGCTGGGCGCGGGCTCGGCCAGCGCGGCGAGCAGTCCGGAGACCTTGGCCCGCGTCTCCCGGGCCTCGGACTCGGGATCGGAGTGGCGTACGAGCGTCGCCCCGACGCCGATCCGCAGGCGGCCGTCCGCCGAGATGTCGGCGGTCCGGATCAGGATGGACGAGTCGAGGGTCCGCTCCCCCGAGGCGTCCCGTCCGATGAGGGCGGCCACGCCGCTGTAGTAGCCGCGACCGTTCGGTTCGTGGCGGCTGATCACCTTGGCCGCGTTCTCCAGCGGTGATCCGGTCACCGTCGGTGCGAACATCGTCTCCCGCAGGATGTCGCGGACGTCGCGGTCGGTGCGTCCCTTGATGAGGTACTCGGTGTGCGCGAGGCGTGCCATCTCCTTGAGGTAGGGGCCGACGAGGCGCGCGCCGGAGGGGCAGACGCGGACCATCATCTTCAGCTCTTCGTCCACGACCATGTACAGCTCGTCGGTCTCCTTGCGGTCCGTCAGGAAGGACATCACTCCGTCGAGGGTGGGGCCGCCGCCGGGATAGCAGTACGTGCCGCTGATGGGATTCATGACCGCCGTGCCGTCGCGCACGCTGATGTGCCGCTCGGGGGTCGCGCCCACCAGCACGCGGTCGCCCGTGTGCACGAGGAAGGTCCAGTAGGCGCCGGTCTCCCGTTCCAGCAGCCGGCGGAAGAAGGACAGGGCGCCGACCGGGGAGAAGCCCGGCAGCCATGCCGTGAACGTCCGCTTGATCACGAAGTTCGCGCCCTCCCCGGTGCCGATCTCGTCGGCGATGACGCGCCGCACGATCCGCGCGTACTCCTCGTCCGGGATGTCGAAGGCGTCCTGGTCGACCTTGACCGGCTCGTTCGGCAGCCGGCGCAGGGCCGCCGCGAGCGGCAGCGCCTCCTGACCGGTGACCGTCATCGCGATCAGCGGTTCGCCGTCGTCGTGGGCCGCGAATCCGCGCTCGGTGATCTGCCGGTAGGGCACCAGGGCGAGCAGTTCGTGACCGCCCCCGGGGGCCTCGGTGTCGGGGAGCGGCAGGTCGGCCAGAGTGCGGCAGGGGGACGCGTCGCCGAGCAGCACCTCCAGGGTGTCCGGGGAGGTGGCCTCGGGACGGTGCAGGAGGGCGAAGGCGGGCGCGGTCCCCTCCAGTACGCGCGCCAGGAGGTCCGGGGCTCCGTACGGGCCGGCCGCGGCCCGGTTCCCGGCGCTCACCGCGATCCCTCCGCCGGTACGGCCGCGAGGGCCTCGCACAGGGCTGCCGTGGTCACGACGGCGGCGCACCGCTGCGCCGCGTACTCCAGGGCGAGCCGGTGGTGGTCGGCGGAGAAGTCGGCGACGGCGTCGGCGACCAGGAACGGCTGGATGTCGTGGGTGAAGGCGTCCACGGCCGTCATCAGGACGCCGACGTGCGCGTAGACACCGCAGAGGACGAGCTGGTCGCGGCCCTCGGCCCGCATGCGTTCCAGCAGGTCCGTCCGGAAGAAGGCGCTGTAGCGCCACTTGGTGAGCAGCCAGTCGCCGGCCGCCGGTTCGAGGGCCTCGACTACTCGGCGGTGCTCGGGTGCCGTCCGCATCCCGGGACCCCAGAAGTCCACGAGCAGGCCGCGCTGTTGCGGCGTCATCCCGCCGGGCTGGGCGGTGTAGGCGACCGGGATGCCGAGTCCGGCGCAGCGCCGGCGCAGCAGTGCCGCGTTGTGGACCAGGGGTGCTCCGGGCGAGGCGTCCCGTGGGAAGGGTTCGAGGAAGTACTCCTGCATGTCGTGGACGAGGAGCACGGCACGCCGCGGGTCGGCCTGCCAGTCCACGACCACCGGGGGGAGTTCGCCCGGCAGGGGCAGCGGGTAGGGGGCGATGGGAGGTATGCCGGCCATCAGGACACCTGCGCTCCGAGGGTCGCCCCTCCGTCGACGGTGATGCCGTGCATGGTGATGTGTCCGGCCTCCTCCGACAGCAGGAAGCGCACGGCGTGCGCGACGTCCTGCGGGCTCGCCACCTTGCCCAGCGGGATGCCGGCCCGGTATGCGGCCGGGTCCCCGGTGATGGAGGCTACGGACGCCCGCCCGTCCCCATGCATGCCGTGCAGCATCGGGGTGTCCGTGGAGCCGGGGGCCACGAGGTTGCAGCGGATGTTGTACCGGGCGACTTCGAGGCCGAGGCACTTGGTGAAGGAGATCGCCGCCGCCTTGGACGCGGCGTACGCGGCCATGTTCCAGCGGGCGGTGCCGGCCGCGTTGGAGGCGATGGTGACGATGGCTCCCCGTCCGCGCGGGATCATGCGGTTGACGACCGCCCGGGACATGAAGAAGACCCCGTTGGTGTTGACCGCGAAGGTGTCGTGCCAGTCCTGATCGGTCGTCTCGGCGGCTTCTCCCAGCCGGAGCACTCCGGCCGAGTTCACCAGGTGGTCGATGGGCCCGACGGTCCGTTCCACGTCGTCCACCACGGCCTCGGCCTCGGTGCTCGACGCGACGTCCGCCGGACGGGCCAGTACGTCGAGCCCGTCAGCGGTCAGCTTCCCGACCAGGGTGGCCAGCCGGACGGGGTCGCGGTCCACCGCCGCGACCGTGGCGCCCTGCTGTGCGAGCAGGCGCACCACCGCCGAGCCCATGCCACCGGCCGCGCCGGTCACCATGGCGATCACGACGCGCCGCCCGTGTTCTTGGCCAGCAGCCTGATGCCCGCCGCGACCGGGGCCAGGGCGACCCGCAGGGTGCGGGCGAGCGCCGGGCTGACCCCGCCGATCCGGTCGATCCGCACCGGCTGGGCGTCGGGCCGCAGGGCCCGCCGTACCGACTCGGCGGCCGCGAGGCCCGAGCGCACGGCGCCCTCCATGCCCGCCACGCCGGCCGGGCCCGCGCAGTAGTCGCCGGCGACGTGCATGTTGCCGAGTGCGGTCGTGGCCGTCGGCCGGTGCCGGTCGGATCCGGGCCCGGGGGCGAAGAACGGCGCCTTGTCGTGGGGTTGGTAGCAGACGTGCTCGATGTCGTCCCAGGTGAGGACGGGTATGTAACTCATGAGCTCCTCCACGAGGACTTTGACCGCCTCGTCTTCGGACAGGTGCGCGAGCTGCGAGGCGCGGCCGACCACGCAGTTGAGGAGGCTGGTGTCGTGCCCCTCCCAGACCTGGCCGATGTCGATGAGGGTGATCGCGTGCGGCGACTCGACCAGGCGGATGTGCTCGGCGGGCACTCCCGGCAGCCGCCTGCGCAGGTAGATGTGCAGCGCCCCCAGCGGTCGCGACACCAACTCGTCGACACCGTACGGTGGTTGCAGCGCGCCGGTGACGCCGACGCCGAGCCCGGACAGCCTCCCGTGCGGGACCGCGAGCACCACGTGGCCGTCCACGTCCTCGGTCACGGTGTCACCGTCGCGCACGGTCAGGGTGTCCAGCCGGCCGCCGTCCACGGAGACCTCCAGGAGTTCCGCGCCGGTGCGGACCTCGACGCCGGCCGCTTCCAGCCGCTGCCGGAAGGGGCCGATGAACCATTGCTGGAGGTCCCCCCTGGGCATGCGCACCTTGCCGGGGTGGCGTGCGAAGGCGGCGATGCTGCCCCGGAAGCTCGCGGCCGACACGGCCCGGCTCTCGGCGGCGCTGGAGGCGACGAAGAGGTGCTCGACGTCGGCGATCGCCGCTTCGGTCAGGTACCAGCGACTGTGGAGGAACCGGTGGAGCGATTCGTCTCGGTCCCCGTACTTCTGGGCGAGCAGGTCGATCACCCCGTAGAAGAACAGCAGTTGGTCGGCGACGGGGGTGACCGCCGACCGGAAGGTGGGGAACTCGCCCGGCACCAGCTGGTGGAGGCTCCCGGTCTCGCGCAGGTTCCCCGCTATGCCCAGTTCGTCGACGAGCTTCAGCGTGTTGCGGTACCAGGCGGGGAAGATGTGCACCCCGTGGTCCTCGACCCGGCCGTCGATCACCCGCGACCCGGCCATCCCGCCGAGCTCCGGGCCGGCTTCCAGCAGCCGTACCGGAATCCCGTACTTGCGGACGGCCCAAGCCGCCGTCATCCCGGCGAGGCCTCCTCCGACCACCGTCACACGGGTCATCGCCGCTGCTCCGATCCACTGGTGGCGGCCTGGTACGCCGACATGGCCATCGTGGGATAGATGAGGCGCAGCAGGCTGTCGCGCCAGTACAGGCCGTCGTGGTGGACCACCCAGGTGTGCCACGGTTCGGCCCAGTCGCCGTCGTCCTGCTGGGTGCGGACCAGGAACTCAAGGCCCGCGCGGACCTCTTCGCTGTCGGCGCGGCCCGCGGCGATGAGCGCGAGCAGCGCCCAGCCCGTCTGCGAGGGGGTGCTCTCGCCGGTCCCGATCCACGCCGGATCGTGCAGCGCGCGGATGTCCTCGCCCCATCCGCCGTCGTCCTGCTGGTGCGCGGTGATCCATGCGCAGGCCCGGGCCACGGCCGGGTCGGTTCCCGGGATCCCGCAGGCGGTGAGTCCGGTGACGGCCGCGCTCGTGCCGTGCAGGTGGTAGCAGGCCCACCAGCCGGGCCACGACCCGTCGGGGTGCTGGTTGCGGCGCAGCCACTCGATGCCGCGCAGGGCGGCCGGGGTGCGGGCCTGGCCGTCGGAGCCCAGGGCTTCCAGGACGTGCCCGGTGACGTCGGCGGAGGGCGCTTCGAGGAATCCGATCGCGGCCAGTTTGTCGCGTCCCGGCAGCCGCCAGCGGAGCGGTTCGAAGGCGGCCCAGCCGCCGTCCTCGCACTGCTGGGACTCCATCCACCGGCCGGCCCGCTCGCACGCCTCGTCGACGGCCGCGTCGCTGCCGCGCGGATGGAACCGGCGCAGGGCGGCCACCGCGAAGGCGGTGTCGTCGGCGTCGGGGTTGGCGTTGTTGGTGAACTCGTACGGCCATCCGCCGGCGACCGGGTCCTTGGTCAGGACGGCCCAGTCGCCCAGTTCGGTGACCTGGTTGGCGAGCAGCCAGCGGACCGCGGGGTCGGCGGCGGACTTCGCGTCGGGGCCGCCGGCGGCGGCGGTCGCGTTCAGGGCCAGGGCGGTGTCCATGACCACCGAGGTCCACATCTCCACCCGGCGGTGGCCGTCCTTCTCGACGACGTAGCGGTCGAGTCCCTCCATCGCGGCCTTGACGACCGGGTGGTCCTGTCCGAAGCCGACCGCGTCCAGTCCCATGACGACGTTCGCGGTCTGCGGCCAGTTGCCGCCCCAGCTGCCGTCCTGTTCCTGGGTGCGGACGAGCCAGTCCGCCGCCTTGCGGATCGCCCTGCGGCGCAGGAAGCCGACCGGGTGGCGGGCGTACCAGTGGCTGAGCGCCGTCCCGATCCTCAGCGCGGCGGGCCTCGGGAGCTTTCGCCGGGCGCTGGGCCGGGCGAACAGTTCACCGATGCCGAAGCCGGCGGGGACGACCGGCCGGTCGGCCATGAACAGGCTGTTGGCGACGACGATCCCGCGGGCGGCGGCGCCTATCTGGTAGATGTTGCCGGGAAACCTGCTGGGCAGCAGGACGATCTCCGCCGGGATGAGCGGGATGTCGCGCCACGGCCACAGCCCGATCAGGGCCAGCCAGGCGAGCATGATGAGGTTGTCGACGCTCTCGATGCCGCCGTTGCCCCGGATCGACCCGGCCGCCGCGCGCATCGCGGGTTCGTCCGGGTCGTGGCCGGCGAGCCGCAGCGCGACGTAGCAGAAGATGGAGAGCAGGAGCTCGTCGGGCCCTTTGTAGTAGGACGCCCAGCCGCCCGAGGCGGACTGCTCGCTGAGGATCGTCTTCGCCGCGGCGGCGACCGACCCGTCGTCCGCCAGCCGCAGGAAGTGCCGCAGGATGACTTCGCCGGATTCGCCGATGAGGCTGGTCTCGAAGTCGCCCTTCCAGTGGCCGGCCGGATCCTGGCGCTCTCGGAGCGTACGGGCGGCCAGGGCCAGGGAACGGTCGACGCTCGCGGTCAACGCGATGGCCTCGGTGGTCATCACTGCATCCCTCTCGTCAGTTCGTGGGAAGCCGCGGCGACGGGGCTCGATCCCTCGTCGCCCGCGGCCGCGATCTTCAGCTGGCGGACGTACATGAAGGCGGTGAAGCTGGCGCACAGCGCCAGCGCGGGGGCGCCGATGATGTACGCCCACACGTGGCGGATGCCGAACCGGCGGGCCTCGACGACCATGAAGGCCGCCAGTGCCGCCCAGATCAGGAACAGGTCGGCGTAGACGAACCGGGCCGCCGGGTTGGTCAGCGCGTCGCGCAGGAAGTTGCGGATGACGCCGAAGGGGCCGTCGTGGATGTTGTCCACGACGAAGTCGACGGCCAGCGCACCCATGACGCAGGAGCCGGCGGCGGAGAAGAGTCCGTAGAACAGGCACAGCGCACGGTCCCTTCCGTGCACCTCACCGAGTCTCAGCACGTCGGCCTCCAGAGCGGTGGTCGTATCGGGTGTCGTATCGGGTCTCGCGTGGTCGGTCGTACCGGTAGGCGTCGAGGTCGAAGTGCCTGGCCCGCCAGGCGGCCTCGTAGCGGGTGGCCGGGCGGACGGCCGGCGCGTCACCGCGCTCGTCGAGGTAGTAGGTGTTCGCGCCCCTGCAGCTCTCGTCGAGGAACACGGTGTTCGGCTGCCTGCGCAGCGTCCTGCGGAAGGACTTGTCGTGTTCCTCCGGCCTGACGGAGGCTTGCGTGGCGCGCCGCCGCCGGGCCTCCGCGATCACCCGCAGCGCATGGGTGACCTGGTAGTCGATCATGCCGAACCAAGACCCGCCGGTGAACGAGTACGGCCCGACGATGAACCAGAGGTTCGGGAAGCCCTTGACCGAGCTGCCCTCGTACGTCTGGAAGCGCTCGGTCCTCCAGAACTCCTTGAGCTCCCGGTTCCCGGGACCGTGCATCGGGAAGGGCGGCAGGTTCTCCAGGACGTGGAAGCCCGTGGCGAGCACCAGCACGTCGAGCCGCTGCTCCTCGCCGTCCGCCGTGTGGATCCCGGTCTCGGTGATCCGCTCGATGCGTTCGGTGACGAGCTCGACGTTGTCCCGGGTGAAGGCGCGCCAGTAGCCCTTCGCGAACGACGGCCGCTTGCAGCCCAGTTTGTACGTCGGGGTGAGCTTCCTCATCAGCTCGGGATCGCCGCCCACCTCGCGGCGCAGGTGGCGCCGGGACAGCGCTTCGCCCGCCTTCACCAGGAAGGGGAACTGCCGGTGGTAGATCATGGCGATCACGAAGCCGAGCTCCGTCACCGTGTCCGTGAACAGCCGGACCGCGCGCTGCGTCCACGGAGCCGCCCGGAACAGCCGGCTCAGGGCGGCGGGCATCGCGAAGTCCGGCTTCGGGAAGACCCAGATGGGGGTGCGCTGGTAGACGTGGAGCCGCTCCACCCGGGGGGCGATCTCGGGGACGATCTGCACGGCCGACGCGCCGGTGCCGATCAGTCCCACGCTGCGGCCGGCCAGGTCCAGCGAGTGGTCCCACCGCGCGGTGTGCACGATGTCGCCCTTGAACCTGTCGAGTCCCTCGATGCCGGGCGCCTTGGGCTTGGTGAGCCAGCCGGTGGCGCAGATGACGAACCGTCCCGTGGTCGAGGTGCCGTCCGCCAGGAAGACCGTCCACAGGTGCCGCGACTCGTCGTACTCGGCCCGCACGACCCTCGCGTTCAGCCGCAGGTGGCTCCGCAGGCCGTACTTGTCGACGCACGTCTGCGCGTAGGCCTTCAGTTCCGCGCCGGGCGGGAAGGCCCGGGACCAGGACGGGGAGGGCTCGAAGGCGAAGGAGTAGGAGAAGGCGGTGATGTCCACGGCGATGCCGGGGTACTGGTTGGCGTGCCAGCTGCCTCCGATGTCGTCCTGCTCGTCCAGGACCACGAAGTCCTCGATGCCGGCCTGGCGCAGGCCGATCGCCGTGCCTATTCCGGAGAACCCGGCGCCGATCACCAGCACTTCGTGGTCGGGCTTCACCGGTGTCATCGGTGTGACCGGTGTCCCGCTCCGGCCGGTCACAGGGCCAGTCCGATCGCCAGCAGGGCCCCGTACACGAGCAGCAGCACGCACGTGTGCTCCAGCGCCGCTATCAGCTCGCTGCCGCGCGCCCCGCCGAGCACCCGGCGCAGCGGGATCACGGCGAACGGGGCGGCGGCGAGCACGAGCAGCACCCAGGGCCGGGCGGCCGCCAGGAGCAGTCCGGACGCGAAGGCGGCGCCGACGCAGAGGAGGTAGTAGACGCGGGTGCGCCCGTCGCCCAGCCGCACCGCGAGGGTGATCTTCCCCGCGGCGGTGTCGGTGGGTATGTCGCGGAGGTTGTTCGTGGTCAGAAGCGCGCAGGCGAGCAGGCCTATGGGCACGGACGCTCCGAGGGCGAGCAGCGGCACGCGGCCGAGCTGGATGTAGGCCGTGGCGCACACGGCGATGACGCCGTGGAAGAGGAAGATGCTGACGTCGCCGAGTCCCAGGTAGCCGTAGGGCCGGGACCCGCCGGTGTAGAACCAGCCGCCGAGCGCGCAGAGCGCCGCCAGCGCGAGCAGCCACCACGAGACGGTCACGGCCATGACCACTCCGGCCAGGACCGAGAGGCCGTACAGGGCGAGCCCCATGCGCAGGACCTGTCGCGGCGACGCCTGTCCCGAGCCCACCAGGCGGACGGGGCCCACCCGTTCGTCGTCGGCTCCCCGCACCCCGTCGCTGTAGTCGTTGAAGAAGTTCGTGCCGAGGACGAAGCCCAGGGCGAACAGCAGGGTCAGGGTGGCGCGCCACCAGCTGAAGTGACCGAGCGAGCGGGCGACGGCCCATCCCACCACGATCGGCGCCAGGGTCACGGGCAGGGTCTTGAGCCGGGCACCGACCAGCCAGTTCCGCAGCACGGTGTTCCGGGCCGGCCGTTGATGAGTCGTCACCATTTCGTCCCCGCCCCGAGGAAGAGGACTCCGGTGGACGTGACGGGCACCATGCGGACCTCTTCGCGGCGCCGGGCCAGGTAGCCGATCCCGTCACGGAAACTCGGACGCAGGCCTTGCAGCTTCAGCTCCACCCCGTGCGACCGCGCGGTACGCGTCAGCCGTTCCCGGTTGACGAAGAGGCGGTGGTCGTGGGTGCCGCGGGCCGGCCTGCCCGGCAGGGGAAGATTCTCGGCGAGGGTGATGGAGACCAGCCGCGCCAGCCTGGTGTCGGCGATGGTGTCCACGACCAGCGTGCCGCCGGGGCGCAGGACGCGGCACAGCTCCGCCACCACCCCGTAGGGATCCGGCACGTGCTCGAGGCACTGACCCGCCGTGACGACGTCGAACGACTCGTCGGGGAAGGGGAGTTCGGCGATGTCGGCGCGGACGACATCGTCGAAGCCGTGGCGCAGCGCCTCTTCGAGGGACTTGGCCGACAGGTCGACGCCGACCACGCGGTAGCCCTTGCCCGCCAGGTGGGGGCCGAACAGGCCGCCCCCGCAGCCGACATCGAGCAGTCGGGCCTGCTCGCGCGCGGCGGGCGGGATGTACTCGGCGCGGGCGCGGGCGATCCAGCCGAGCGGTGCCAGCGGCCCTCTAGGGTCCCACCACTGGTCGGCGAGACCATCGTAATCGTTGATGAAATCGGTTCGGAGCCCTGACACGACAACCCTCCGGGATCGACCCAGCCGAGCCCGGCTGAGCGTTGGCACGACTTGCTGCGCGATCGGTTCACGCCGTGTCGACGAGCGCTTCCTGGGCGGGGTGCTGGGACGCGAGCCCGTCCACGAGGTCGCGAAGACACCGCCGTACGAGAGGAGCCCGGTGCACGAAGGACGGATGGGATTCCAGCGCGTCCAGGGCATCCGCCATGTAGCGCTGCGCCACATCGGCCGCCCGGCCGATGGACCCGGACTCGTGCATGGCATCGATGATCGCCTGGCACTGCGCCGGGGAAATCGGCTGCTCGCGCAATACCGGAAGAATACGCTCCGGAGAATCCCTCACGGCATAGATCACCGGAAGGGTGTACACGCCGTTGAGAACGTCCTTCCCGGGCTGCTTTCCCGTTTCCTGGCTGCAGATGTCCAGGATGTCGTCCCAGATCTGGAACGCCATGCCGAGATTGTGCCCGAAGCTCTCCAGAGCCTCCTGAGCCGCTGTATCGGCACCGGATTGCGACGCTCCCATCAGGGAGGCGGTCCGTATGAGGCGCGCCGTTTTCCCCGAAATCGACGTGAGGTATTCCTCTTCGGTTCGCAGGGGATCGAAGAGCTGGCTGGTCTCCAGCATCTGCCCCACGCACAGGTCGATCAGCGTCTGCGCCATCGTCATCATGCGAGAGGCCCCGAGAGAGGCCGCGGCCTGCATGCAGCGCGCGAGGAGATAGTCCCCGGTCAGCAGGGCGATGGCGTCGCCGTACTTGGCGTTCGAGGTGGGCCTGCCCCGCCTGACCTGTGCTTCGTCGATCAGGTCGTCGTGGTAGAGGGTGGCGATGTGAAGGATCTCGACGATGGCGGCCCCGTCGATGACGCGCTGGGGCGTGACCCCGGCCGGCTCGCCCTCCAGGAGGTACGAGGACAGGAGCGCGAGCGTGGGCCTGAGCAGACGGCCCGTATGCTCCACCGCGTACATGATCGGTTCGTGAATCCTCTGCTGTGGCGGCACCGCCAGGGAGTAGAGACTCTCCCTGACCCGCTCCAAGTCGTCCTTGAGTCGTTCTTGAATCTGAACGAGTCCGCCGTCGGTCGGAAATTCACTTCCGATCAGGGCCGATATCTCCTTCATTGATGCTTCCTTCCCCCGAATCCTCCGTGCCGCCTTTCGACAGGCCAGGAGGACCGGCAAAGTCTCACGAAGGGTCTAGGTTGCCTCAAGTGCGATGCAACCCTGCATGGGACATTAGGAGGAAGGATTGAGAACGAGTAGAGAATGGATGGCGACATGGAAAGCGTTTCCGCGGTACCGAAGGCACCTGGTGCGACCGCTGTCCTGGGGCACCTGCCCGCACTCCTGCGGGCGCCGCTGGCATTCCTGCGCGGCCTGCCCGCGCACGGTCCGCTGGTGGAGATCCGCCTCGGCCGCAAGCCCGTGGTCGTGGTGTGCGATCCCGAACTGACCCGTTCGCTGCTGGTGCAGGACCGCGTCTTCGACAAGGGCGGCCCCCTCTTCGATCGGCTGCGCGAGGCGGGCGGGCAGGGTCTCGCCACCTGCCCCAGCGGGGAGCACCGGCGCCAGCGCCGGCTGATACAGCCCGCCTTCCACCAGGCCCGCTTCCCCGGTTACGCCGGCATCATGACGGAGCGGATGGACGCGATCCTGGCAAGCTGGCGCGACGGCCAGACCCTCGACCTCAGCGTGGAGATCCGCAAGATCGCCGCCGACGTGGTCATCGCCGCCGTCTTCGGCACCAGTCTGGAGAACGGCATCCACACCCGTCTGGCCACGGACTTCGACACCCTCCTGTCCGGCTTCACCCGGCACAGCCTCCTGCCGAAGCCGCTGCGCAAGGTGCCCACGCCCGGCAACGTCCGCTACGACCAGGCCACCAAACGCGTGCGGGAGACCATGACCGGCCTCGTCGCCGAGCACCGCGAACGCGGAGCCACCGACGAGACGAACCTGCTGGCCATGCTCATCTCGGCCCGCGACCCGGAGAGCGACTCGCCCGCCCTGAGCGACGAGGAGCTCGTGGACCAGGCCGTCACGATGTACTCCGCCGGCACGGAGACGACGGCGGGCTCGGTGGGCTGGGCGCTGTACCTGGCCGCCGTACATCCCGAGGTCCTGGGCCGCCTGACGTCAGAGATCGACACGGTGCTCGGCGGACGGACCGCCGGCTGGGAGGATCTGCCGCAACTGACCTATACCCGCCAGGTGTTGAGCGAGGCCCTGCGCATGTACCCGCCCGGCTGGTTCCTCACCCGGCAGACGATGACGGACACCCACCTGGGCCCGTACGCCCTCGCCGAGGGCACGACGATGGCGTACAGCCCCTACCTCATCAGCCACCTGCCGGACCTCTACCCCGACCCGGAGCGCTTCGATCCCGACCGCTGGATCCAGCGCGGCCGGCAACCGCAGGTACCCGTCACGGTGTTCGGCGGCGGCGCCCGCAAGTGCATCGGCGACGAGTTCTCGCTCATCGAGGGCGTCCTGTTGCTCGCGTCCCTGCTCAGCCACTGGAACGTCGATCTCCACCCCGGCAGCCTGACCCTCCCCAAGCTCCCCCAGCTCACGCTGAACCCGGGCAGGATGGTGGCCACCATCACCGCCCGGAGCCCTCGCCGCCCGTACGCGGACCAGCCCGAGCCGGCGCGGGCGGCGGGCCCGGACATGTGACGGACACCGGGTCGACCCGCCGCCCGCCACCGCCCGCCGTCCCCTACCGCCCGCTGTCCGCCAGTATCGAGGCCGGCGCCTCGCGCTGGTGCGGGACCGGCGCCGGCGGTGCGGGCCGGGGGGCGTCCTGGTGGAGCGCGACGGTCCGCGTGGGGGCGGGGATCGAGATGCCCTCTTCCCGGAACCGGCGGTGCAGCCGCTTGATGAACTCGTGCTTGATCCGGTACTGGTCGCTGAACTCGCCGACGCCCAGGATCACCGTGAAGTCGATCCTGGAGTCCGCGAACGTGTGGAAGCGGACGGCCCCTTCGTGATCGGGGACCGCGCCGTTGATGTCGGCCATCACCCCGTCGACCACGTCGAGGGTCACCCGCTCGACGTGCTCCAGATCGCTTTCGTAGCCCACTCCCACCTGGACGAGCATCGACAACTGCTGTTCGGGCTGGGTGAAGTTGGTCATGTTCGTGCGCGCGAGCCGCCCGTTGGGGATGATCACCAGGTTGTTCGACAGGTTGCGGACCACGGTGTTGCGCCAGTTGATGTCGACGACGTAGCCCTCCTCACCGCTCGTGAGGCGGATGTAGTCACCGGGCTGCACCGTCTTCGAGGCGAGGATGTGGACGCCGGCGAAGAGGTTGGCGAGGGTGTCCTGCAGCGCCAGGGCGACCGCCAGACCGCCCACCCCGAGCGCGGTGAGCAGGGGTGCGATGGACACGCCGACGGTTTCGAGTGCGACGAGCAAGCCCATCGCGAGCACCACGACCCGCGTGATGTTGACGAAGATGGTGGCCGATCCGGCCACTCCCGTCCGCGCCTGGGCCACGGACTGGACGAGACCGGCGACGACCCGGGCCGCGCCGAGCGTGGCCATGAGGATCAGCAGGGCCGTCAGCGACTGGTTCACCCAGCCGGAGACCCGCGTGCTGAGGGGCAGCGTCGAGGCGGCCACGGCGGCGCCCGCGATGACGGCCGCCCCCGGGGCGAAGGTGCGCAGCGCGTCGACGACGATGTCGTCCCCGCTCCAGCGCGTCCGCAGGGCGTGCTTGCCCAGCCACCGTACGAGGGCCCGCAGGAGCAGGCCGGCCAGCGCGCCCGCGGCGAGTGCGATGCCGGCGACCAGCCAGTCGTGCAGGACGAGGTCCCGGTTCAACGGACGACCTCCATCCCTCGTCGGACCGGGGAAGCGGAGGCGGGAGCCGCCGCCCGCCGTATGAGGTGTGTCGTCACCTTGTCACCTGTCAGTTCGTCGTGCGGGAAGCCGCGTTCGGACATGCGTGCGCATCCGGAACGGGCTGCCATCCTGCCCCATGGGCACGGCGACGGCGGAAGTGGGCCGGGTTTGCCGCCCGGCGTCCTGGCGCGCCGGGCGGGGCTCGCGTCAGGGGCTCGACGGGATCTAGTCGTCCTCGCCCGGCCGCGGGCCCTTGCCCTCGGCCCCGGGTGCCTCGGCCGCCGCCGGGTCCAGGATGCGGTTCAGGAAGCTCCTGGTCCGCTCCTGCCGGGGATCCCCGACCACCTGCGCCGCCGGACCCTGTTCGACGATCACTCCGCCGTCCATGAACACGACCCGGTCCGCGACCTCGCGGGCAAAGCTCATCTCGTGGGTGACGACCATCATCGTCATGCCCTCGCCCGCCAGGACCCGCATCACCGCCAGTACCTCGCCGACGAGTTCGGGGTCGAGCGCCGAGGTCGGCTCGTCGAAGAGCATCACCTCCGGGCCCATCGACAGGGCCCTGGCGATCGCCACCCGCTGCTGCTGGCCGCCGGACAGCTGGGCGGGGAAGGCCTCGGCCTTGTCGGAGAGGCCGACGCGGGCGAGGTTCTCGCGGGCCACGGCCGCGGCCTTGGTCTTGTCCCTGCCCAGCACCCGGCGTTGGGGCAGGGTGAGGTTCTCCGTGACGTTCACGTGCGGGAAGAGGTTGAACTGCTGGAAGACCATGCCGATGCGGCGGCGTACGGCGTCGATGTCCACGTCCAGGTCGGTGACCTCCGTGCCGCCGACGAAGACCCGGCCCTCGCTGGGCTCCTCCAGCAGGTTCACACAGCGCAGCAGCGTCGATTTGCCCGAGCCGGACGGCCCGATGACGCACACCACTTCGCCCCGCGCGATCTCCAGATCGATGCCGCGCAGGACGTGGTTGTCGCCGAAGGACTTGTGCAGTCCGCGGATCTCGATCTCCGGGCCCGTCGTGGCCATCACGTCCACCGCTTCCGTCTCCTGTGGCATCTCGTCCTCACGCGGCCTTGGCCGCGCGGGCCTCCAGGCGGCGCACCACGAAGCTCAGCGGCACGGTCACCAGGAGGTAGCACAGGCCCGCGACCAGGATCGGGGTGGAGTTGGCGGTCTGGCTGGCGAGGTCCCGTCCGAACTTCGTCAGTTCCCGCTCCTGCAGCGTCACACCGAGGAACAGCACGAGCGAGGAGTCCTTGAACAGCAGGACCAGTTCGTTGGTGAGCGGCGGGATGACGATGCGGAAGGCCTGTGGAATGACGATCGAGACCATGGCGCGGGCGTGCGAGAAGCCCAGCGAGCGGGCGGCCTCCAGCTGCCCCTTGGGGACCGCCTGGATACCGGCCCGAATCGTTTCCGCCATGTAGGCGGCGGCGACGAGGCCGAGGCCGAGTGCGACCTTGCCGTACGTGCCGCCGGGGATCTCCGTACCGGGGAACGCCAGTGGCACCGCCACGCCGACGAAGATGAAGATCAGCAGGGCCGGAAGGCCCCGGAACAGTTCGATGTAGACACTGGCGACCCACCGGTAGGGGGCCACCGAGGACAGCCTCATCATGGCGATGACCAGGCCGAGGACCAGGCCGAGGAGGAACCCGGACAGCGTGTAGACGACCGTGTTGCGCAGGGCCGTGGTGATGATCTCCGGGAAGAGCCGCAGCGCCAGGTCCTTCTGGGCGAACTGGTTCTGCAGCCGGTCCCAGTCGGCGTTCACGCCGATCAGCACCAGCACGGCGCCGAAGAGCGCGTACTGCACGCCCTGCGAGACGCGGCGGCGCTGACGGCGGGTCAGCCGAGAGGTCACGGCGCGGCCTGGGGCAGCGGGCCGATCCACTGCTCGTAGATCTTCTTGTAGGTGCCGTCGGCCTTGGCGTCCGTGATCGCCTTGTCGAGCGCGGCCACGAGGGCGGTGTTGCCCTTCTTCACCGAGAAGCCGTACTGCTCACCGGTGTCGATGTTCTGCGCGAGGGTGAACTCGGCCGCGTTCTTGGGGTCCTTGAGCCAGCCCTGGACGACCGGGTAGTCGATGACGACGGCGTCGACCTGACCGGTGCGCAGTCCGTTGATCACCGCGTCCGAGCTCTCGAAGGCGACGGGGTCGAATCCCTGGCCCTTGGCGTAGCTCTCGCCGGTGGTCTCGGCCTGCGCGCCCAGCTTCTTCGACTTCGCCTTGAGATCGGCGAGCGAGGTGACGCCGCTCTTCCTGGTGACGAGCAGTGCCTGGGTCGCGTCGAAGTAGGGCAGGGAGAAGTCGACGTTCTTCTTGCGCTCGTCGGTGATCGTCATGCCGGCCGCCGCGAGGTCGCACTCGCCGGAGTTCAGGAAGGCACCGGTCTTGAAGTTCTCGAAGGGCGTGTCGAGGATCTTCTGCTCGACCTTGAGCCGGCTCGCCACCAGGTCGACCAGGGCCACGTCGAAACCGACGACCTTGCCGTCCTTCTCGAACTGGAACGGCGGGTACGGCAGATGGGTGCAGGTCGTCAGCTTGCCCTTCTCGACGACGGGCACTCCGCCGGCCGCCTCACCCGGTCCGTCGCCGCCCGAGGAGCATCCCGCGACGAGGAACGCGCCCGCCGCGGCGGCTGAGGCCGCGACGCGGATACGGAGGCTGTTGCGGCGACTGCGGTTTCCTCTGGCCGTCCGGGACACGGTTGACCTCCACGAGTGCGGGGCGAGCGGCGATCACGGGACGGGACCGTCCGCCGAGATCGTAAGCCACGGGCGGCGCCCGCTGAGGGATCTTCGGCGATGCGTTCCGGGGACTCCCGCCGGACCCGCACGGATCCGGCCATGATCACGAAGGTCGGGCGGCCGCTCCCGTCTACGGTGCGCCGTCCTGCGGGCCGCGGCCGTCACCGGACCGGCCCGCGCGCCGGCGGCCGCCGCCGGCCACGGCGGTGGCGGTCAGGGCCAGCAGCAGGCCGCCGGCCGCGGCGCCCAGCGCCGGGCCCGGCCCCCACAGCGTCCAGGCCGCCCCGAACAGCAGGGAACCCGCGAACCGCGCCAGTGCCTGCGCCGTCTGGAGCACCGCGAGCCCGGTGGTGCGCAGTCCGGCGGGCAGCAGCGGCCCGGCGGCGGCCATCAGTACCCCGTCGGTGGCCGCGTAGAAGAGGCCGAGCAGCCCGAGGACCCCGAGGACGAGTACCGGCCCGGGCGGCACCGGGGCCAGGAGCAGCAGGCAGGCGCCGAGCAGCAGCAGGTGCCCGCCGAGGAAGACCCGGTGGCGCCCCAGCCGGTCGGCGAGCCGGCCCACGGGCAGCGCGGCCAGCAGGAACACGGCCGCCGTGGCGACGGGCAGCAGGGGGAAGTACGCGACCGGCAGGTCCAGGCGACGCTGGAGCAGGAGGTAGAGGAAGGCGTCTCCGACGGTGAACAGCCCGAGCGCGGCGGCGGTCAGGCAGAGCCGCCGCAGGCCGGGGATCCGCAGGAGGTCCCGTGCCGGAGGCGTCCCGGCGGCCGGCGCGGGCGCGGGGCTCTCGCGTACGAACAGGGCCAGCACGACGACCCCCAGCACCGCGAGGCAGCAGCTCACGGTGAAGACGGCCGCGTACCCGTCCACCGCCACCCACAGCACCCCGAACGCGGCCAGTGGCCCCAGCAGCGCCCCGGCCGTGTCCAGCGCGCGGTGCACTCCGAAGGCCCGGCCCTGCTCCCCCGGCCCGCAGGACAGCGAGATCAGCGCGTCGCGCGGGGCCGTCCGCAGGCCTTTGCCGGTCCGGTCGGCGGCGAGCACCACCGCCACCGACCAGGGGGCGGTGACCGCCAGGAGGGCAGCCTTGCAGGCGGCGGAGATCGCGTAGCCGGTGCCGGCGACGAGCTTGCGGCGGTGGGTGCGGTCCGAGACCCGTCCGCCCACGAGGCGCAGCAGCGCGGTGGCGCCCTGGTTCAGCCCGTCCAGGGCGCCGAAGGCGAGCGGGGACATCCCGAGTCCGGCCACCAGGTACAGCGGCAGGACGGCGGTGATCATCTCCGCGGAGACATCCGTGACCAGGCTGACCAGGCCGAGCGCGAGCACCGTGCCGGGGACGGCCCGCAGGGGGCCCTTCGGGGCCGGAGGGTCTGCGGCGATGTCCGCCGCACGGCTGGTCGACAGGTACACGGATGCCTCCTTCAGAACCAGTTGATGGTGAGGGGGAAGGTGGTGTTGGCGGTGGCTCCGGTGGAGTCGGTGGCGGTGGCGGTGAGCTGGATGGTGCCACTGGCCCACGGTTTGCCGGTGATGCGTCCGGTGGCGGCGTCGAGGGTCAGGCCCCAGGGAAGGCCGGTGGCGGCGTAGCGGACGGGGGGCTTTCCTCCGGTGGTGGTGAGCTGGATGGTGCAGCTCTGGTTGAACTTGCAGGTCTGCGGGCCAGGGTTGGCCAGTTTCAGATCACCGGCGGTCGGGGTCGGAGTGGGCGTCGGGGTCGGGGTCGGTGTGGGGGTGGGCGTCGGGGTCGGTGTGGGAGTCGGGGTCGGCGTGGGATCCGTGGAGCCGCCGAACACCTCGCTGATCGGCTGGACGTTGGCCGCGTTCCCCGCGTGACCGGTGCCGAACAGGTCCTCGAAGGTGCGCAGCAGGTGGTGGTGGTTGAAGGCGGTGGCGTACTTGCCCGTCTTGACGTTCGCCCCGTAGAAGACGGTGGCGATCTGGTTGGAGCCGAGGTAGTTGTCCTCGTCCCATGTCAGCACCAGCAGGCTGTTGTTGGCCTTCGCCCACTGCGCGTAAGCGTCGATGTTGTTCTTCGTCCAGGTGTCGCCCGTGGCGACCGAGCAGGAGTGCATGTCGTTGCACTGGTTGGGCACCACGAACGACAGGTTCGGCAGCGCCGCGAAATTGCCCTGCGGGAACTGCGCCCAGGTCTTGCCGGTGTTCAGCGGCACGTTCTTGAAGGCGAACCACGGGTTGTGCTTCTGCGCGTACTGGCCGTTCGTGCAGGCCGTGGAACCCTCGCTCGGCAGGTCCTCGTTGTACGTCGCGAAGGTCTTGCCGGCCGCGATCAGCTCCTGGCCGAGGTTGGGCGCGGTCATCGACTGCGGGGTGTAGCAGCCGTCCCCGGTGATGCCCTGGGTGGCGCCGGAGAAGAGGTTGAAGTAGTTCGGCTGGCTGGGGTGGGTCAGGGCCTTCATACCGGTCAAGCTCGCGCCGCCGTTGGCGAGCTGGTTGACGTACGGGGCGTTGGCGCTGCCGATGACCTCGCCGTACTGCTTGTTCTCGTACACGACGACCACCACGTGGTCGTAGGCCGGCAGCGCGGCGGCGTTCACGAGGGTGGTGGAACCACCCTCGGCGGCCTGGGAGTTGGCTATGGTGAAGGCGCCCAGCAGGCCGAGCGCACCGAGTCCGGCGACGAGCGCGGACCGGCGGGCCCGGTGTCTCGCGCCCGCCGTCGTTGACGGATGGATGGGCATGGGTGGTTCCTCCTCGTGATGAGTGGTCCGTGGTGGATGGTGGGTGGTCAGTGGCAGGTGAGCGGTGTCATTGCTCGCGCCGGGCCGCACCGGCCACGGCGATGTTCAGGAACCGCGGTACGGGCCGCCCCCGGTCGCGGAAGTCCTCCGCGACCGCCGCCCGCACCGCCGTCAGCCGGGCCTCGGGCAGCAGCACCAGCACGCTCCGCCCCGGCCGCTGCCCGGGCGGCCACGCGCTCAGGGACCCGGCCCGGCGGGCGCACCCCACGGCCCGCGCCAGGTCCGCGGCCCTGGCCGTGCTCCCGGAACTTCCGCGCACGGCCATCAGCACCAGGCGCGCCCCCGATTCGGCCGGGTCGAAGGCGACGTACCGCTGTCGCAGCCGCCGGGGCTCCCGTGGGCGCGAACCCTGGCCCAGCAGGAGGGCCCTGCCGGGCCGGGCGAAGAGCGCCCCCCGGCGCAGCGCGTCGTCACCGTCCGGCAGTGCCCTGGCCATCAGCCGGGCCAGCTGCGCGCGGTCGGGGTCCTCGCCCGCCGGCGTGTGCACGTCGGCCACCGCGAGGGCCACCGCGCAGTCGACGGCTTCCTCCGTGGCCAGCCCGGCGGCCGGGGTGAGGGAGCCCTGCACGTGCAGGTCGGTGCCGCCGCGGCCGTAGCCGGCCCGGGCCAGTGCCCGGAGCAGGGCGTACGGGCGGGCGGCCCAGGCCGGGGTGGCGGGCGGCGGCCCGTACAGCGTCAGCGGCAGATCGCAGCTGTCCGCGGGGTGGCCGAGGGAGCTGAGCCGTACGAGGCCGTCGCTGCGGGGCGCGGCGGCGGCCGCGACCGGCCAGCCCGCGGCCGCTACGAGGCCTGGTGAGCCCATGTGGAAGGTGTAAGGGGCGCTCCAGACGGTGGCCGGGGGCCGGCCGTGGGCGGCTTCCAGGGCGTAGGCGACGAGGCGGAAGAGCGGGTCGGCGGTGGCCCGGCGGGCGAGCTCCCCACCGGCGACGGCGGCGGAGGCCGCCGCGGCGGGGGCGACGGCGCCCGTCACCGCTCGTCCTTGCGGGCCAGCATCCGATAGGCGTTCCCGCCGTCCGTGCGCCTGGCCACGACCGTGCGCAGCCCGTCGAGCACCGCCGCGGCGGCGAAGCACGGCAGCGCTGCCACCCGTACGGCGTGGCCGAGGGCACGTCGGCCGGGCGTGGCCGGGGCGGCCCACGGCCGGTCCGGGTCCGGGGCCAGCCGCGTCGCGGTCAGGGCCACCGCGCCGAAGAAGTCGTTGCCCTGGTGGGCCGGCCCGTGCTCCTCGGCGATCACGGTGAACCCCCGGTCGGCCAGCGCCTCGCGCAGGTTCCCGGAAGGGATCAGGTGCTGGTGCTGCGGCTGGAACCAGGGCAGCCAGGCCGGGCCGAGGAGGCGGGCCATGCGCGATTGCGGGTCGGGGAGCTCGATGGTCAGGTATCCGCCGGGGGCCAGAACGGCGGCCGCCGTGTCCAGTTCCGTGAGCGGGTCCCGGGTGTGCTCCAGGTAGTGGTACATGCTGACCACCTCGTACTGGCCCGCCAGTTTCACCGCGAACTCCGGGAACTGGCCCTGGTATCCCGTCTCCACCCAGCCGCGCCGCTCGGCCTCGCGGACCCCGTCGCCCATGTCCAGCCCGTCGAAGCGGGTGTCCGGCCAGACGTCCCGCGCCGCATTGCAGAAGTGGCCGTGCCCGGTGCCGACGTCGAGCCAGGAGGCCGGGTCGGCATGGGGGCGGAGCATCTCGGCGCGGCCCCGGTAGGCGGCGCCGAGCCGTCCGAAGACCGTGGCCGCCCCCTCGCCGCCGCGACCGTCGTAGAAGTCGCGGTAGTAGAACTCCAGCCCCTCCGGGCTCAGTCGGGGGTTCTGGAAGACGTGCCCGCAGTCTCCGCAGCTTTCCAGGGTGAACCGGCCGGGCTTGGCCTGGAGCAGATCGGGCACCCGGACCCGGACGGACAGCTGCTGGGAGCCGCACCAGGGGCAGTCCAGGCGGCGCGGTTCGAGGAACCGGTCGGTTCCGGCGGCCAGGTCGGCCCGGTAGGTAGCGGCCCGGACGGCGGCCCGCGCGAGCTCCCGGCCGCTCGCGGGCGTGGCGTCCCGGTCGCGCCGGGTACGGGTCGTCGCGGCGGCCGTGCGCAGGGCGGCGCCGAGGGAGCGCACCGGCCGGGCGGCGGTGGCCAGGGCCAGATCGGCGGGGCGCAGCGGAGCGCCGGGCCGGCCGAGGGCCAGGTAGGGCTGGATCCAGTACAGCCCGGCGGCGGCGGCGCCCCACCGGCCCTGGCGCACGGCCACGCCCGCGAGCAGTGCCAGCCCGGCGAGCTGCGCGGCGGCCAGCGGCCCCGCCGGCAGCCCTTGGGCCCGGAGTTCGCCGGCGCGCGCCGTTCCGGCCGCGTCCGGCGGTGGCCCGCAGCTCAGAGCCGGTGCGACGGCCAGTCCCGTGGCGTCGGCGGCGTATTCCTTCAGACGGCGGGTCAGTGCCAGGAGTTCCGTCGGGGTGGGGTGCGGCTCGGCCGGATCCACCCCGGCCCGCGCGAGCACCTCCTCGGAGACGAGCACGGCGAACCCGGCCCCGCGCCCCTCGCCGAGCCGGTCGTGCCGGTAGGCGGCCGGGTCGACCAGTCGCAGCAGGCCCAGTGCCCGCTCGGTGGCCAGGTCCGCGGGCAGCAGGTCCAGTACCTCCAGTCCCTCCCGGTCGGCATGCGCGCAGGCGGCGAGGAACGTGGCCGCGTCGGGCTCGACCCCGCGAGCGGTGAGCAGCCGCCACCCGGCGGCGCGCGGCACCCCGACGGCCGCGGGCCCGGTCATGGGAGGGGTCATGGGCAGTACCGGGATCGCCCGCAGCCGGCGGGCGGCGCGCACGGTGCCCGCGCCGAGCGCGACCAGCAGCACCACGGAGGTCCACCGGACGCGGGGAAGGGAGGCGGAAAGCGGGTGCAGGGGAGGGAGCGCGGAACGCGTCATATGAGTTTCTCCAACCGGTCGGCCGCGGCGGCAGCCCCGCCCGCCGCGGCGAATGAGGCCTGGATCCGCCGGGCGCCCCGGCGGTGGACGGGTTCGTCCAGGACGGCCGTCAGGGCGTCCCGCAGTTCCTCGGCCCTGGTCCTGCCGAACCGCACCCGCACCCCGGCCCCGGCATCGACGACCTGCCGGGCGACGATGGGCTGGTCGTCGCGGATCGGTGCGACCACCAGCGGCAGGCCGTGCGCGAGGGCCTCGCAGACGGTGTTGTGTCCGCCGTGGCAGACCACCGCGTCCAGATGCGGCAGCAGCTCCAGTTGTGGCACGCTCTCCCGCAGCAGCACGTTCCCGGGGACCTCCCCGACCAGGGAGGCCGGGGCCGCCAGGACCAACTGGACGTCTTCGCAGAGCCGTTCGGCGGCTCCCAGCACCGCTCCGTAGAACCGGCCGCCGGCCTCCTGGTTGAGCGTGCCCAGCGATACGAGCACCCTTCGCCGCGCGGGGTCCAGCTGCTCCCAGGGGAACGCGGGCGCGGGCGGGCGGGCGCCGAAGGCCGGGCCGACGAAGGCGTAGTGCGGCGGGAAGTCCTCGCTCACGCCGACGAGTTCACGGCTGGAGAACACCAGGACCAGCCGGTCCGAGAACCGCGGATCCCACTCCGGTCCGGCTGCCTCCCGGTCGGCCCCGCACTCCGCGAGCAGTCCGCCGATCTGCGCGGCCACCCACTCCCCGACCTTGGGGAAGTCCGCGAAGGGCCGGGTGAGTTCGGCCGAGGTGCTGGCGGACGTCACCCACGGCACTCCGAGCCGCCGCGCGACCACGGGACCGGCGAGGGCCTGCTGATCGGCGACGAGCACGTCCGGCTCGAAGACGCGGACCGCTTGCGCCACGCCCGGCACCATCGCCCTGGCCAGCGGTACCAGCGCCTCTTCCCACAGGAACCGCAGCGCCCCGACCCCGCGCAGATCGCGCCAGCGGGCGTGCAGCATCGCGTATCCGCCGCCCGCCTCCTCTCCGGCGGGCAGGATCCGGGCGTGGTCGGGCAGCAGCCGGGACAGCGCCCCGGCCGGACCGGTCCAGGCGACCTCGTGGCCTCGGGCGGCCAGTTCGGAGCCGACCGCCACGGTCGGATTGACGTGTCCGGCCAGCGGCGGCACCGTGAAGAGCACCTTCATGGGACCAGCACCCCCGCCCGCGGCCGCGCCGGGGCCGGTGCGGCCGCATGGGCCACCGCGTCGAGATGGGCGAGTACGGCCTCCCGCAGCGCCCCGCTGCTCTCCTTCAGAACGTCGTGCCCCAGGCCCGGCAGGATCTCGATCGCGGTGACCCGCGGGGCGTGGCGGGCCAGTTCCCTGGCGCCCGGGACCAGTTCGGAGTGCTCGCCGCAGACGATCAGGACCGGGCAGCGCAGTGCGGCGTAGTCGGCCGGGGTGAAGGTGCGGCTCGCCGCGACGTCGTCGATGAGCGTGGTCCGGTTGAGCAGGTCGTCGGCGATCGCCGTGAGGTTGGCCGCCTTGCGCAGGCGCAGGGTGAGCAGCTCGGCGGGTACCGGACTGTCCTCCAGGCTGAGGGCGGCCGCCGACAGGGTGTCCACCATGTTCTCCACCCAGGCTCCGCTGAGCGGCGGTTCGAGCAGGGTGAGCCCGGTGACGCGGTCGGGCCGGGCGAGGGCGGCGTGCAGCGCCAGGGTGCCGCCGTAGCTGTTGCCGACCAGGTGCACCGGGCGCCGACCGAGGCCGAGCTCACCGAGCAGGGCGAAGAGGTCCCGTACGGCGGTGCGGCTGTCGTAGCCGGTGGCCGGCCGTTCGGTGCGGCCGTGGCCGCGCAGGTCGTAGAGGACGACCTCGTGCCCGGCCCGGGCCGCCGGGACGGCCAGGGGGCAGTAGAAGGAGGACAGGTTGTCGACGACCAGTCCGTGCAGGAACACCACCACGGGGCGGTCGGGACGGTCGGGGCCGGCCGCGCCCGGGCCGGCCGGGAGCTGCTGGACGTGGAAGCGGACGCGATCCGCCGGGACGAAGGCCATGGCGGGATCAGCCCTCCGACGCGGGCGCGGCGGCCGTGGCGGCCGAGACCCGGGCGAGGGAGGCGTGCGTGATCCAGCCGATGTGCGTGACGAGTTCGCCGACGGACATCGCGAGGATGGCGTCCATGTCCTTCTCGGACAGGAAGCCCATCAGGTCCACTTCGGCGCCGTAGCGGTGGTGGAGCAGTTCGGCGAGGGCGACGAACTCGATGCTCTCCAGGGCGAGGTCCTCGTTGAACGTCGTCTTCATCGTGACCTCGTCCGCGAGGAGGAACTCGTCACCGACGATCTCCACGAGCATGCCCGTGATCTCGGCGAGGATGTCAGCTGCCATGACTGGTCTCCGTGAGGTGGAAGGGGGCGGGGGACGGAGCCGCGGGACGGTCGGTCCAGGCGACGATGTGGTCGGGTGGCGCGTCCGCGAGCAGGGTGGTGCGGATCGGGTACGGGTGTCCGTCCGGGGACAGCACCCGCAGTCGGCCGGAGCCCGGGTCGCCGGCCGCCCGCCAGTCGCGCGGCCGGCCGCCGAGTCCGGTTCCCGCCGCCTTGGCCGCCGCCTCCTTGGCGCACCACAGCGCCGTGAGCGCGGCCGGCAGGCCGGTGCCCTCGTGGGCTGCCAGCCGTTCGGCGAGGCCGAGTTCGTCCGGTGTGAGCGCGATGCGGATCAGTGCGTCCGGGTCGGTGGTGACGGGCTCCACGTCGATGCCGACCGGCTGGTCGCGGTGGGCGAGGGCGACCGCGATCCGGTCCTTGTGGGCGATCGTCAGCCGGATCCCCCGGGCCAGGACGCCCTCGGCGACGGGCCGGCCGGCCGGGTCGTTGGCGACCGGCACCTCCACCGGGAAGACCGGCCCGGCTCCGCCGTCCCACAGCAGTTGCCGCAGCGCGTCCTTGGCGGCGATCCGGCCCAGCAGCCAGGGCGCCCGGGCACGCGGCGCCAGCCGCTCGTACGCCGCGCGCTCGGCGGCGCCGAGGTAGCGGCGCATGACCAGCTCCTGCGAGGCGGGGTCGGTCCAGCGGCGCCGGGCCAGGCACCAGCCCGCGGGCTGGGGTTCGCCGATGCCGCAGACCTCCGGGGTGAACTTCATCGGCCAGACCCGCTCGTCCGCCCCGAAGCGGCGGTACGTCCAGCCGTCGATCCGGGCCCACACCTCGCCGTCGGCCCGGCACAGCTCGATGTCACCGCGCACGGTGACGTCGCGCACCTCCCGGATCCGGGCCGTGGCGGCGACGAGCTCGTGCGGGGCGGGCGGGGGCCCGGAGAACCGGATGCGGTCGACGGTGGCCGGGAACACCAGGCGGTCCACCGGGAGCCGCAGCTGCATCCAGTGCCCGAACAGCTGCCCGGCGGCGTCGAGCAGCGCCCCGGGGTCGGGCAGTGCCCGCAGCACCCCGCGGATGCCGTCCGAGCCGACGGCCCGCACCTCGTGCACCCCGGCGAAGCGGGGGCCGTGGAACATCCAGCGGTCCCGGTAGAGCGCCGCGGCGCTGACGGGGGCCGGCCGCGGGTCGTGCAGGGGCGTGGGATCGGGCCCGGGCAGGCGCCCGTACCGCTCGCCGAGGAGTACGACCACGTCGGCGTACTCCCCGAGGACGACGCGCATCCGGCCGGGCCCGTCGGCCCGCACGGTGACCTCGACGTCGAGGGCCGGTTCGACGGGGAGCCACCGCAGGGCCCGTACCCGGTCGTAGCCGGTGACGGCCAGGCCGGGCGGGGCATGGCGCAGTGCTGCCTCGGCGGCCAGCTCCAGCATGGTCGTCATGGGCACGACGGGGAACCAGTCGGATTCCTCGGCCCACCTTTCGGGCTGCAGGTACACGCAGTGGTCCCGTACGTAGGGCAGCGCGGCCAGCGAGAGCCGCAGGGTCTGCTTCCCGGCGGCCCCGCCCGGGCCCGGCGCCCCGCTGGGCATCGCGGGACCCGCCGCCGGCGGCGGGCTCGCGGCCGGCCGGGCCCCGCTGACGGCCCGGGCGGCCGGGGCGGTGTCGGTGAGGACCTCGTCCAGGGCGGAGAGCAGGACCGGCCGCGATCCCGTGGCCGCCGGCGCTGGGGGCGGGGCCGCCGGGGACGGGGTGCCTGCAGCGGGCAGGAGGCCGCCCAGGGCCGTCCGCGCCGCCTCGCCGAGACGGACCAGCGGCGACCCGAGATCCAGGGGCACGGTACGCCCGGGTGCGGACGGGGCGGACGGGGCGGGCGGGGCGGGCGGGGCCGACGGTGCGGCCGGTGCGGCGGCCGTCCGGCCGGTGCCGTCCTGCTCCGCCGATGACAGCCGGTCCCAGCGCGGGGCGTGCCCCTCGGTCCACAGGGCCGCGCAGGTGCGCCGGAGGGCGGCGAGGCCCGTGAGGCGGGGGGAGGAGGCCGACACCGAGAGGTGGGGGCGCTCGCGCAGGGTGTCCTCGACGAAGCCCGGAAGGCTGCCCGGGCCCAGCGTGACGAAGCTGCGGACGCCCGCGTCCTCGTACAACCGGAGCGTCAGCTCGCGGAACCGGACCGGCTCCAGGAGATGTCGGACCACGAGCGACCGCACGTCGTCCGGGGCCGGGGGGAACGGCGCGCATGTGGTCGCCGACCAGAGGGGCAGGGTGCCCGGCCGCAGCGGCAGCCTGGCGAAGGCGGCGCGTACCTGACCGAGGTAGGGCTCCCACATCGGGGTGTGGAAGCCGGAACGGAAGGGGAGCTCCTGGCCGAGCACTCCCTCGGCCCTCAAGCGGGCGAGAGCGGAGGCCACTTGGGCGGGCTCCCCGCATATCACCGACTGGTGCGGGCAGTTGTCGTGGCTGACCACCACCTCGTCCAGGCCGTGGAGCGCCGCCTCAGCCCGCCGGGTCCCGCATCCCAGGGCCGCGTAGACCAGATCCGGGACCTTCAGCGACCCCGGGCGCAGCGAGTCCAGGAAGGTGTCGGCCGCGTCCTGCGGATACATCCCGGCCGTGACCATCGCCGCCCACTCCCCCAGGCTGTGGCCCGCCAGCACATCGGCGTCGACGCCGAGTTCCGGCAGGACCCGGGCGAAGAACCGGCCCGTCGCGATCGCGTCCAGGGCCCGTTCCATCAGCTCACCGCCCCGGCTCAGCGGGGGTCGCTCCAGCCCGAGCCGGTCCGCCACGTCGTCCAGGGCCGGGGTGAACTCCGGCTCCAGGCCCGGGAACAGGAACGCCACCCGGCCGCCCAGCGGCTCCGGTGCGAACCACACGTCGCCGCGCCCGCGCCAAGCCCGGCCGCGCGCCACCACCTTGGCGGCCAGCGCGAGCCGCTGGGGCGTCGGCCCCACCACGGCGAGCCGGCACGGCCCTTCGCCCCCGGATGCCGGGGAGCCGCTCGCCAGCCGGACCGACAGCTCCGTCGCGTCGGCCGCCTCCATCAGGAGTACGTCCTCCCGCGCCTCCGCGTCCGCCCCCACCGGCGCGGCCGAGCCGCCCAGGGGCAGGAACCGGCGTACGGGCGCGGCCCGGTGCACGGCGCCGGGCGCCTCCTCCAGCACGACGTGGGCGTTGATCCCGCCGAAGCCGAACGCGTTGACCCCCGCCCGGCGCGGAGCCGGCCCGCGTTCCCACGGGCGGGCCGTCGTCACCGGCCGCATCCGGGTCCGCGCCAGGTCCTGGTGCGGCTCCTCCAGGTGCAGCGTCGGCGGGAGCACCCCCTCGTAGACCGCGAGGGCCGCCTTGATCAGCCCGGCCATGCCGGAGGCCTGCATGGTGTGGCCGAGCATGGACTTGACCGAGCCGAAGCCGATCCCGTCGCCGGTCCCGTCGCCGATCCCGTCTCCGGCACCGTGTCCGGTCCCGCGTCCGGTCCCGCGTCCGGTCCCGCGTCGGGCGGCCTCCCCCGGGGCTCCGAACACCTGGGCCAGCGTGTCCAGTTCGGCCGCGTCCCCGACCGGGGTCCCGGTACCGTGCGCTTCCAGCAGTCCCAGCGCGCCGGGCGCCCGCGGGTCCAGACCCGCTTCCCGCCAGGCCCGTTCCAGCGCCCGCACCTGACCCGCGACGAGCGGGCTCATCAGGCTCGCCGCCTTGCCGTCCCCGGCCACGCCCGTGCCGCGGATCACCGCGTAGATCCGGTCGCCGTCCCGCTCCGCGTCCGCCAGCCGTTTCAGCAGCACCACACCGGTGCCCTCGGACAAGAGGGTCCCGTCGGCCCGCCGGTCGAAGGGCCGGATGCGCTCGCTGGGGCTCAGGGCCCGCAGCTGCGTGAACACGCTCCACAGGGTGGCGATGTGGCAGTGGTGCACGGCCCCCGCGACCACCGCGTCGCAGCGCCCGCCGGCCAGCAGCCCCACCGCCTGGTCGACCGCCAGCAGCGAGGAGGCACAGGCCGCGTCCAGGGTGTAGGCGGGGCCCCGGAAGTCCAGCCGGTTCGCGGTCCGCGCGGCGGTGAAGCTCGGCACCAGTCCGATCGACGCTTCCGGCCGCTCGGGACCCAGGGCGTCCTGGAACGCCGAGCGCACCGCCGCGATCCGCCGCTCGCCCAGCTCGGGCGCGAGTTCCCGCAGGGTCTGCGCCAACTGATGTGCTGTGCGGACGCGTTGGTCGAGCCGCGCGGTGGCCACGCCCATGAACCCGCCGCGCCCCAGCACCACCCCGATCCGGGAGCGGTCGGCCGGCAGGCGGGCGTCGCCGCCCGCGTCGGCGATCGCCTCCGCCGTCGCGTGCAGGGCCAGCATCTGGTCCGGTTCGGCCCCTTCCACGGCGGCCGGCATGATCCCGAACCGGGTCGGGTCGAAGGCCGCGAGCCCGTCCACGAAGCCGCCGCGCCGGCAGTAGAACCGGTCGCCGGCCACCGGTCCGGTGGCACCGTCCGGGTCGTAGTACACCTCGGGGTCCCAGCGCCCGGGCGGCACGTCGCCTATGCAGTCCGTACCGGCGAGGAGGTTGCGGCGGTACGAGGCCAGGTCCGCGGCGCCCGGGAACACCGCGCCCATCCCGACGATCGCCGCGTCGGTCGGCCGGGGGCCGCGCTGTCGCCGCCGGTCAGCCACGCTCCTCACGTCCCTCGGCCATCAAGACCACCTGCACGTCGCTCCCGTGCGCGAGTTCCGCGAGGAACGCGGCGGCACCCGCGTCCGGTTCGATGAGCGGGATGCCGCGGCGGGCGTACGCACGGGCCAGTTCGGGGCTGACCATCCCGCCCGCCTCCGCGGCCCAGGGGCCCCAGTCGACGGACAGCACCCGGCCCGGGAAGGACTCCGCCCAGGTGTGGGCGAGGCCGTCGAGGGCGTCGTTGGCGGCGGCGTAGTCGCTCTGGCCCCGGTTTCCGTACACCCCGGCCACGCTGCCGAACAGCGCGAGGAACCGGGGTGCGGGCGCCGTTCCGTGCTCGGCCGCCGCGGCGGCCAGGTGGCGGGCGCCGGCCACCTTCGTGGTGAACACCTCGGCGAATGCGGCCGGTTGCTTGTCGCGGAGCAGCCCGTCGCTCAAGGTCCCGGCTCCGTGCACGATGCCGTCCAGCCGGCCGTGCCGTTCCCGTACGCCGGCCACGACGGCCCGTACCGCCTGCTCGTCCGTGACGTCCGCGCAGTGGTACCGGACGGAGGCGGCCACGGCGGCGAGGGCCGACAGGGTGGCCCGCACCTCGCGCTCGGCGAGGATCCGCGAGGCCGCCGCCTCGATCTCCGCGGGGGTGCGCAGACCGGTGGCGATCAGGGCCGCGCGCAGGGCGACCCGGTCGGTGGCGTGCCCGAACTCATCGGCTTCGGACGGGGGTTGCGGCGTACGTCCCATCAGCTCTACGTGGCATCCGGTGGCCCGGGCCAGTGCGAGGGCGGTCCTGGCGGTGATCCCGCGGGCCCCGCCCGTGAGCAGGACCACGGAGCCCGCGTCGAGCGGCGGGGGTCCGCCGGCGGGAGCGAGCGGCGCGGGCACGGGCCGGCGGGTGACCCGTACGCCCTCGGCGCTGTACCCGACGGAGGCGGGGCCGTCGGCGGCTCCGTGGTCCTCGAAGGAGCCGGAGGCCGCGGCGGGCACGGGGAGCTCACAGCTCAGCTCGGCGAGGAGCTGCGCCGTGATCCGCTCGGGGTCCTCTTTGGGGTGGACGTCCACCGCGCGGATCAGACTTCCGGGGAATTCGAGGGCGGCGCTGCGGGCGAAGCCGTGCAGACCGGCTCCGGGGGTGCCACCGTGCGCGGTGACGAGGAGGAGCCGTCGTACACCGCCGGTCAGGGCCCGCTGCAGCCCGGGAAAGGCCTCGGGCAGGACGGGCGCCGTGCCCGGCCGCAGGGCGGACAGATCGAGGACCGCGTCGAACCCGGCATCCGCTTCGGCGAGTTCCCGTACGTCCGCTCCCTGGGCCCGCAGGGCCCCGGTGAGCGCCGGTGCGACGCCCTGGCCGTCCCCGACGAGGCCGATCCGCAGGCCGCGCAGGGCCTCCGGGTTCGCGGGCGCAGCGGACAGGGGCAGCAGGTCGACGCGCAGGCGGCTGACCGCGGCCGCGGCCGTGGCGGGCTGCGGGTCGCCCGCAGGGGCCCCGGTGGCGGCCGGGGGCGCGGTGTGGGCGGTGACCCAGTCGACGATGCCGCGCAGGGTCTTGATGCGGGACAGCTCCTCTACCGCGGACTCGGCGGAGCCGCCCGGGTCCTGCGGGAGACCGATCCGGTCGGCCAGGGCGCCGATGATCTCGACCCGCTTGATGGAGTCGATGGACAGGTCCGCCTCCAGGTCCAGCTCGGGATCGAGCATGTCCCGCGGGTATCCGGTCCGGGTGTGGACGATCTCCACGATCACGTCCATCACCTCCTCTGGGGACCGGTGGGCGCCACCGGGCGGTGTCGCCGCGTCGGCCGGAACGGCTCCGGGGTGGGCGCCCCCGGGCAGTGCCGCGTCCGGGGCCGCGCCCCCCGAAGCCGGCGGCCAGGTGCCGGATCCCCCGAGCCCGTCATCCGCGCCCGCCGGAGCCACGCCGTAAGCCGTCGACCACGAGCCGCCGGCGCCTCCCGGCATGCCCCGGCCGTCCGGTCCGGCCGCAGGGCCTTGGCCGGCGGCGTACTGCGGGAGCCCCAAGCCCGGAGCAGGGCCCCTGGCTTCGCTTGCGGGCGCCCACGGGCCCGACCCGGCGGCGAGAGCGGGAAGCGGGGCGGCAAGGGCCGACAGCGGGGCCGCACCGGCCGGGGTCCGCGTCGCGACCGGGTCCGCGCCCGCCCAGGGCCGTGTCGCGACCGGCGCCGCCGAGCCCAGCCAGCCCAGCAGGACGTCACGCTGCGCCTGGACCAGTTCGCGCGAGCCGCGCAGGTACTCCAGGACCACCTGCTCACGGCCGTCGACAGCACCGGGCTGGTGGCCGCCGGCGGCCGGCGTGCGGTCTTCGCCTTGGATCGGGTGGCCGCCCACCCACCCGACGGCAGGGCCCCCCACCGGCGCGGAGCCTCCCGCCGGGCCGTCGCCGGCGGCCTGGCTCGCGAAAGAGCCCGGCACCCCTTCGGTGGCCGGAGGCCAGGGGCCTCCGGCCGGGTCGCCCTGCGTGGCCTGGACCATCTGATGTCCTCCCATGTCTTGTGCTGCCGCGAACCGGAGGCCTCCGGGGGCCGAAGCCCCGTGGCCGTTCACCCGCTCGGCGGCCGGAGCGGGGACCGCGGCCGCGGACACCGCCGTGGAGATCCGGCGGGCCGGGCGGAGGCCGCCGGCGACGGGGGCGCCGTCGGACGTGCGGACCAGGTGGCCGTCCACCAGCCAGCCCGGGCGCCGCGGTGCGCGCTCGGGGAGCCGGGAGGTACGGCCGCGGAACAGCGCCTCCGGCGCCACGGACACGCCCGCCGCCGTCAGTTCGGCCAGCGCGGTGACCAGCCGGACCAGCCCGTGCTCCCCCGGTACGTCCAGCGGGATCACGGTGTGCGGCCGGTCGTGCAGGATGCGGCCGACGAGACCGGACAGGACGCGGCCCGGCCCCGCCTCCACGAAGGTCCGGACCCCGGCGGCATACATGTTCTCCACCTGCTCCACGAACCGGACCGGCTCGGCGACCTGACGGGCCACCAGACCTCGTACCTCCTCGGCGGACTCCGGGTACGGGCCGGCCGTCGTGTTCGACCAGACCGGGACGGCGGCGTCGGCCAGCGCCGTCCCGGCCAGCTCCTCGGCGAGGGCCGTCGACGCGCCCGCCACCACCTCGCTGTGGAACGCGCAGGCCACCGGGATCGGATCCGCCGACAGGCCCGCCTCCCGCAGCGCCGCCACGGCCTCGGACACGGCGGCGGCCGGCCCCGAGATCACGCACTGCCGGGGGGCGTTGTGGTTCGCCACCACGCAGCCGGAGCGCTCGGCGATCGGCCGCACCTCCTCCGGCGCGGCCGCCACCGCCGCCATCGACCCGGGATCCGCCCCGGCGGCCGCCAGGATGGCCTCGGCCCGGCGCGCGCTCAGCCGTAGCAGGCTCTCGGTGTCCCAGACCCCGGCCGCCCACAGCGCGGCGAGCTCACCGTACGAGTGCCCGGCCACGCAGTCCGGCCGGACGCCCAGGGTCCCGAGCAGCAGGTGCGCCGCAGAGCCGGCCAGGCCCAGGGCGGGCTGGGCCACCCGGGTGTCGGTGACCGCGGCCCGCTGTGCGGCCCGCTGCTGCGAAGTGAAGGCCGCCGGGGGGAACATCGCGGAGGCCACATCGCCCGGCGCCGCCTCCAGCAGTTCCCGCAGGGCGGGGAACGCCGCGAACAACTCCCCGAGCATGCCGGGTCGTTGGCTGCCCTGCCCGGGGAACAGGAAGGCGACCTGACCCGGATCCGCCGACTCCTCCCGTACGTGGACCCCCGCGCCCGGGGCGAAGGCCCGCGCCCGCTCCAGCCGGGCGGCCAGCTCGTCCAGGCCGGCGGCCACGACCGCGACCCGAACGGCGCCGGAATCGGCCGCGACCTCCGCCGCGAGGTCCCGCAGCGCCCACGGCCGCCCGGCCGCGTCGTTCTCCTCCAGCCTGGCGGCCAGCCGCGCCATCGCCCGGCCGGCCGCGCGCCGGTCCGCGCCGCGGAAGCAGAACAGCTCGGCCGGCCATTCCTCCAGCCCGTGCCGGGGCTCCTCGGACCCGGCGTAACCGCTCAGCACGGCGTGGTAGTTCGTGCCGCCGAAGCCGAAGGCGCTCACGCCCGCGATCCGCCGCTGCGGGGGCGCCGCCCACGGCCGGGCCTGCGCGTCGAAGAAGAACGGGCTGGTTTCCGCCTGCCAGGCCGGGACCGGGCCGTCGATGTGCAGGGTCGGCGGCCGTACGCCCGAGTGGACGGCCCGGGCCGCCTTGATCAGTCCGGCCAGCCCGGCCGCGCACTTGGTGTGCCCGATCTGCGATTTCACCGACCCCAGCGCACAGGTCCCCGGAGCGGCACCCGACTCGGTGAACAGTCGGCTCAGCACCGCGAGTTCGGTGCTGTCCCCGACGACCGTGCCGGTGCCGTGCGCCTCGACCAGGCCGACTTCGCCGGGGCTGACGCCGGCCCGGGCGTAGGCCCGTTCCAGCGCCCGCCGCTGTCCTTCCGGCCGGGGCGCGGTCAGGCCGAGGGACCGTCCGTCGCTGGAGGCCCCGACCCCCTTGATCACGGCGTACACCCGGTCGCCGTCCCGCTCCGCGTCCGCGAGGCGCTTCAGTACGAGAGCTCCCACACCCTCCCCGAGGGCGATTCCGTCGGCGGCCGCGTCGAAGGGCCGGCAGCGGCCACCGGGGGACAGCGCGCGGACGGAGGAGAACAGCAGGTAGTCGTTGATGCCGTTGTGGACGTCGGCGCCGCCGCACAGCACCATGTCGCTGTCCCCGGCGCCCAGTTGGCGGCAGGCGAGGTCGAGGGCGGCCAGCGAGGAGGCGCAGGCGGCGTCGACCGTGCAGTTCGCGCCGCCGAGGTCCAGCCGGTTGGCGACCCGGCCCGCGATGACGTTGGCGAGCACCCCGGGGAAGGAGTCCTCGGTGAGCCGCGGCAGCTGCTCGTCGAGCTCGGCGGGGAGCTCGCCCAGATAGGCGGGGTGCAGCGCGCGCAGGCCGTACGCGCCCGCCAGTTCGGTACCGGCCTCGGCGCCGAAGACCACCGAGGTCCGGGACCGGTCGAACTCCCGGTCCTTGTCGTACCCGGCGTCCGCAAGGGCCCGTGCGGAGATCTCCAGGGCCAGCAGCTGCACCGGTTCGATCCCGGCCAGCGAGGCCGGCGGGATGCCGTGCGCCAGGGCGTCGAAGGGCATCGGGCCGAGGAAGCCGCCCCACCGGGACGGGGTCCGCTCGCCGGCCCGCGCCGGGTCGGGGTCGAAGTAGAGCGCCGGGTCCCAGCGCTCGGCCGGCACCTCGGTCACCGCGTCGGTCCCGGCCAGGATCCGTGCCCAGTAGGCGGCGAGGTCCGGTGCTCCGGGGTAGGCGCACGCCATGCCGACGATGGCGATGTCCAGCGGCTCGGGCGCCGCCGCGCCGCCCGTGGGCGCGCTGAGCTCCTGGGCCCGCCGCCGGAGCAGCTCGGTCGCGCCCTCGGTGACCTGCGCGTGCAGCGCGGCGATCGTGGTGGTCGCGGAGCGCAGCGTGGCGGCCTGGCCGAGCATGAACAGCCCCTCGGCGTCCTGCTGTTCCTCGTCCACGGGCTCCAGCCCGGAGCCGCCCGCAGCGCGCCGCAGCCCCTTGCTGGCGATGCGCAGCCGTCCCAGGTTGAGCCGTTCCAGCTCCTCCCACACCTCGCGCGGTTCGGCGCCGCCGTCCTGGAGCCGCCGCCGGGTCGCCTCGAAGGTGTCGACGTACGGGGTGGCCGCACACCGCGTGGCGTGCCCGGGCGCGGTGTGCAGCAGCACGGTGTCCGCGCATTCCATCGCCGCGCGCTGGAAGCGGGGCAGCACCGCGCCCGCGGCCACCGCCTCGTCCGTGAACAGGTAGGCGGTGCCCATGAGCACCCCGATCCGCGCGCCGCGTTCGGCCAGTGGCGCCGCGGCCGCCGCCGCCATCGCGGCGGAGCGTTCGTCGTGGATGCCGCCGGCGAACAGCACGTCCAATGCGGCCGGTTCGGGGCACGCCAGCAGCAGCTCGATCTGCTCCTCCCACAGCGGGAACGAGGCGCGCGGCCCGACGTGGCCTCCGCACTCCAGCCCCTCGAACACGAACCGACGCGCCCCCTCGGCGAGATAGCGCTCCAGCAGCCCCGGCGAGGGCACGTGCAGATGGGTCCGGATCCCGGCCGCCTCCAGCGGGGCCGCCTGCCCCGGCGTACCGCCCGCGATGATCGCGTACGGGGGGCGCACCTCGGCCACGGCCGCCAGCTGCTCCGCCCGCAGTTCGGCCGGGGCGAAGCCGAGCAGTCCCACGCCCCAGGGCCGGTCTCCGAGCCGCTCGGCGGCCTCGGCGAGGAGCCGGCGCACCTCCGGTCCCTCCATCACGGCGAGCGCCAGGTAGGGGACTCCGCCCTCGGCCGCGACCGCTTCGGCGAAGGCCGCCTGGTCGCTCACCCGGGTCATCGGCCCCTGCGCGACGGGGAGCGGCTGCCCCGGGCCGCGGCCGCTCCCCAGCGGCCGGGCCCGTACGGCGGCCTCCAGATGTCCCGTGACGGCTGCCCGGATGCCCTGCAGGACACCCCCGGTCGTCCGGTGGCGCGCGGCCAGCCGGGCCGCGGAGGCCCCGTCCTGCCCGACCGGGAGCAGCTGCGTCCGCAGGTCCCGGGCGCCGAGCAGGGTGGCGGCCGGCCCCTCGGGCGGGGTCAAGTCGGGTCGGGCGTACACCCGGTGGCCCTCCACGAGCCTGGTCTCGGAACCGTCCATGGCCCGCAGCGCGGCGGCCACCTCGGAGGGCAGCG
This sequence comes from Streptomyces sp. ISL-43, assembly GCF_018614195.1. Taxonomy (GTDB): domain Bacteria; phylum Actinomycetota; class Actinomycetes; order Streptomycetales; family Streptomycetaceae; genus Streptomyces. The sequence continues at coordinate 3,571 of NZ_JAGGOT010000019.1, read as the reverse complement.
CGGCCTCGCCCTCGGGGGTGAGGGCCAGTTGTACGTCGACCAGCACCCCGCAGGCTCCGCCCGCGACGGCCGCGGCCGCCGTGTGCGGCCCGATCCCGCCGAAGGCCCGTACGGGCACCCCGATCGCGGGGTCTGCGAGCAGCTGTTGGAGCAGGACGAAGGTGGTCGCCCCGCCCACCCGGCCGCCGGCCTCGTGCCCCTTGGCGACGAGCGCGTCCACCCCGGCGGCCACCGCCGCCAGGGCCTGCGCCGGATCGGTGACCTCGGCCCATACACGCGGCCGCCCCTCGGCCGCCGCCCAGCCCGCGACCAGCTCCGGGGTGTGCGACGCGGGGTCGGCGAGGAGGACCGTGTCCACCCCGCCCGGCAGCCTCCCCGGCCCGATCGGGCATCCCACGGGCACCCGTACGCCGTAGCGGCCCCCGCCGAGGCGGCGGGCGAGCTCGGCGAAACCGCGCCGCGCGAGCCCTTCGTCGCGGCCGAGGTCCAGCAGGCCGAGGGCTCCGGCGCGCTCGGCGGCGATGACGATCCGCGGGTTGGGCTCCTCGAACGGACTGACCGCGACGACCAGCTCGCGGTCGGCCGCGGCGGGTCCGCCGGGCTCCCGGACCGGCGGGGACTGCGAGGACTGCGAGGACTGCGGAGACCGTGGTGCCTGCGGAGACCGTGGTGCCTGCGGGGACGGCGGAGGCTGCGGGGGCCGTGACGCCTGCGTGGGCCGCCGTGGCGGAAGGGGATGCGGAGGCTGCGGGGACGGCTCGGGCTGGGGGGACACGGGCGCTCCTCTTCCAGTGCTTTGTGACATGGCCGAGTGCATGGCGGAAGACGGGGGGAGAGCGGCGGGCGAGCACCCGCCGGGTCGGAGCCGAGGTGTGCGACGCGCGAATCGGCCGGGTGATCCGCCGAGGCAGGGTTGAACGGTGGTCAAATTCCCTGACGCCGGGATGCATCGTGCGGTGGCGGCCCCGCACTGTCAACGGCCACCCGGAATACGTTGCTTCCCTCCGCCGGCACTCACGGCCCGCTCGGGCGGCCCCCCGGCGACCCCGTCCGCGCAGTCCTCGCACCGCGGTGACCTGCGGTGTTGCGGCCCGAGCGGCCCGACCCGGGGCGCGGGCCGACGTACCGCAACCGGGCGGTGTCATGCCGCATGGGTATGGCTTGCCACCCGTCCAGCATGAACCCCTTTGCGAACTCGGGGAGTTGTTAACCCGACATGGTCTTACAGGTGCACGCATGCGCGGTTACCGTCCGGTCATGACGCCCACCCTCGCGCAGCTCCGCTACCTCGTCGCCGTCGCCGACTGCCGCTCCATCACCAGCGCGGCCGCCTCGGTCTTCGTCGCCCAGTCCGCGCTGTCCCGGGCCGTCCAGGCCATGGAGCGCGACCTCGGCGTCGAACTCCTCGCCCGCCGGGGAAGGGGGGTGGACCTCACGCCGGAAGGGGCCCGGGTCGTCCGGCTGGCCCGCACCGTGCTCGACGCGGTGGACGCGATCGACGACATCGGGGCACCGCACGGCAAGGGCAGCCGGGCCACGCTCGTCCTCGTCACCACTCCCACCCTGGCCCTCGACCTGGCCTCCGAGCTGGTTCCGGCCTTCACCGAGCGGCACCCCGGCATCGACGTCAAGCTCCAGCAGTACGACAGCCGCGAGGCCCTGGTCCAGGAACTGGGCCAGGGCCGAGCCGAGTTGGCACTCGTCGACCTGCCGGTCGACAAGGAGCTCTCCACCCACCACATCCAGGAGCGCGAGGTGGTGCTCATCTCCCCGATCGGCTCACCCCTGCCCGACCCGCTGCCGCTGCGCGCCCTCGACGGACTGCCGATGGTGCTGCCCACCCCTGGGACCGGTCGGCGCACCGAGATGGAGGCCATGTTCAGCTGCCTGGGCGTGCGCCCGGTGCCCTGCCTCGAGGTGGACGAGCGCCTCGCCTGGGTGACGGGCGTGACCGACGGCCGCGGCTCCCTCATCTGGTACCGCGACGTGGTGGCGAGGGCCTTCGGCAGCAGGGCGGAGATCCGCTCCTTCACACCGCCCCTGCTGCGCCCCGTGGGCATCGCGCACGCCCGGCGGCCGCTGAGCCGCGCGGCCCGCGCCTTCATCGCGCACGCCCGGCACAACTCGCCCCTGCGGGAGCCGGCCCGCTGAACTGTTCGCGCCAAAATGGACCGCGCCGAGCGGAAGACGCCTTGCGGCGCCAAGACATGCCCGTCCGGCATTGAACGATGCTCGAACGGCAGGTGGTTGACCCTGGCGCCTCGACCTGACGTCCCATCACATGGTGGGCATGTCCCGACTACTCCTGACACCCCCACAGGCTGCCGCCCTCGCCACCGCGGTGCTCGCCACGATCCTGCCGGCCGCTGCCTGGCTGGCCGGGTCCTCCGCCAGCGCCGCCCCCGCCACGGCCGCGGCCGCACCCCTGGCCGGCTCAGCCCTGGCCCCCGAGCGCAAGTGCACCCTCCCGGGGGGCCTGGCCGAGCTCAGCGGCCTCGCCATGAGCCGCAAACACCCTGGCGTCTTCTACGCCGTCAACGACAGCGGCAACACCAACCAGGTCTTCGCCATCGACTGCAACGGCGCCACCGCCCGGCTCCTGGCCACGCTCACGGTCTCCGGAGTGGGCAACACCGACTGGGAAGCGCTGGCCATCGGCAAGGACGCCGCCGGCGGCCCCACGATCCTGGTCGGCGACATCGGCGACAACTTCGGCGGCCGCGCCGAGATCACCGTGCACTCCTTCGCGGAGCCCGATCAGCTCGCCAACTCCACGGTGACGCCCACGACGTACCGCTTCGCCTACGCCGACGGCAAACACGACGCGGAGTCCCTGCTCGCCGACCCCGGCACCGGCCGGATCTACATCGCGAGCAAACTCTTCGGAGCGGCCGGCCAGTTGTACCAGGCCCCGCTGCCGCCGGTGTCCGGGCAGCTCAACACCCTCACCGCGGTCCGGCCGGGCCCGGTCTTCGCCACCGACGGGGCGTTCTCGCCGTCGGGTGCCTCGTACACGCTGCGCAGCGGCGGGCCGCTGGGCGCCAACACGGCCTCGGTGTACGACACCGCGGGCACCAAGCTCGCGGACGTCGCCCTCCCCGCGCAGTCGCAGGGCGAGACGGTGACGTACGCCGACTGCACCAGTCTGCTCGTCGGGTCGGAGAACGACACCCAGATCTGGCGCGTTCCGCTGCCCCCGGAGGCCACCCCGGGCTGTGGCGGCACGCCGACCCCGACGCCCACCCCTACCCCCACCCCGACGCCTACGCCCACTCCTACGCCTACTCCTACGCCTACACCTACTCCGGGTGATCTGAAACTGGCCAACCCGGGCCCGCAGACCTGCAAGTTCAACCAGAGCTGCACCATCCAGCTCACCACCACCGGAGGAAAGCCCCCCGTCCGCTACGCCGCCACCGGCCTTCCCTGGGGCCTGACCCTCGACGCCGCCACCGGACGCATCACCGGCAAACCGTGGGCCAGTGGCACCATCCAGCTCACCGCCACCGCCACCGACTCCACCGGAGCCACCGCCAACACCACCTTCCCCCTCACCATCAACTGGTTCTGA
>NZ_JAGGOT010000001.1 GCF_018614195.1 Streptomyces sp. ISL-43 | reverse complement strand
GTCGGTGGATCAAGGCTTAGGCCGCGAAGCCGAGGGCGAAGGCCGCGAGGACCGGGGCCATGTAGATGACCGGGAAGGGGACGTGCTTGTACGAGCGGGCGCGGATCACGGTGATGACGGCTCCGGCGTAGTACAGGACCAGGCCGATGCCCGCCGCGATGCCGATGACCGGGACGAAGAGGCCGATCAGCAGGCCCACGGCTCCGGCGGCCTTGGCCGCGCCGAGGGGGGTCCACCAGGCCTTGGGGACCTTGTACTCCTCCATGGCCTCCACGACCCACGAGGCGCGGCTCAGGAGCGAGTAGCCCGAGAAGCCCGACATGGCGGCGGCGAGGACGGCGACGACGGTGGCGGCGATGTTCATGAGAGGTGCTCCTCGGTCGGTGTCCGGTCAGTGGCCGGTCGGTGTTTTTGTTCTTCACCGCACTGACCCGCGCCGCCCGGCAGGTGTGACACCTTCCCGAAGATTTCTTTTTCGAGCGCATCGGCCAGCCGCTCGGGTGGTTCCGGTTGGCGGATGCGACGCCCTGAACGCGAGTCGACCGAAGCGCGCATAGCGTCGATCTTGTGCGGTACCCCCCGGTCCGTACGAACCGTCGAAGTAAGAGGTCGAACCAGTCATGACCCTGAGCATCCGCAACCAGCTCGCCGGCACCGTCACCGCCGTCACCGCCGGCGAGGCCATGGCGACGGTCAAGGTCCGCCTGGAGGGCGGCGAGGAGATCACGGCCGCCATCACCACCGACGCCGTCAAGGACCTCGGCCTCGCCGAGGGCTCCGCGGTCAAGGCTCTGGTCAAGGCCACCGAGGTCGCGCTCGCCACCGGTGCCGTCGAGGGCATCTCCATCCGCAACCAGATCGCCGGCACGGTGGCCGACGTCGTCATCGGCGGCGCCATGGCGTCCGTCAAGGTGGTCGTGAACGCGGGCAGCCTGACCGCCGCCGTCACCAAGGACGCCGTCGAGGCGCTCGGCCTCACTGCCGGGTCCTCCGTCGTCGCGCTGATCAAGTCCACCGAGATCAGCCTCGCGACGGTCTGAGCCCGTCCCACGAGCCCGGGCTCGGCGGTGACAGCGTGCCGAACCACACGTGCGTGACCGCGCTGACGTAGCGCGCCCCGCACCGGTCCGAGGGGACCACCAGCTGCACGCCCGCCTCGTCGAGGTCTTCGCCGTCGAGGCGGGTGGCCAGCAGCATCGGACTCCCGGCGAAGCCGGCGTCCAGCTCGGCCCGGGACAGCACCGTTTCTACCTGGCAGATCCCGGCCCATGGCTGCCTTTCGTGCCGCTCTCAGGCCGCGGATTCCGCGGCGCACCCGCGGCACTTGCCCCGGGTGCGGCTGCGGAAGGCGAGCTCGCACGTCTCGCAGGTCTGGAACGGGTCCGGTGCTACGTACGCCAGCTCGCGGTAGACCGGTCCGAGGGCCGGTGGCAGTTGCCGGGTCAGCCGGTACGCGACCAGCCCTGCCGGATTGCGGGGCGGCTCCGGCAGGCTCGCCGTGAGCGCGGTGACCACGGCGTCCGGTGAGGCCCCCCGCTCCAGCCAGGCCTCGACGCCGCCGGCGAGCCGGTCGATGTCCCGCTCGCCGAGCAGGAGGCGCCGGTCGATGCGGCGCAGCCGTCCGAGGAGGGCCTTGGCGGCCGCACGGCGCGAGGGGATGACCTCCTCCGGAGCGGGCAGCGAGGACATGACGGTGGGCGGCGCGGGTTCCCGTACGGGTGCCGGTGCCTCGGGGTCGGGCTCGGCGTCGGGCTCGGCGTCGGGGTCGTACCCGAACTCCGGCTCGGTCTCGGGGTCGGGCTCCGTCTCGGGCTCGGCGTCGAGGTCGTACCAGAGCTCGGGCTCGGCTTCGGGATCGGGCGCCGGAGGCGGCTCCTCGGTACGGACACGGGGGAGTGGCGGCGGCGGTGACGAGGGCTGCGGTGACGAGGGCTGCGGTGACGGAGACGGAGACGGCGGAGATGGCGGTGACGAGGGCGGCGGTGACGGAGACGGCGGAGACGGAGACGGAGACGGCGGAGACGGTGGTGGCGGCGGTGGTGGCGGCGGTGCGGGGTCCGGCTCGGGGAGGCCCCCCGGGCGGTTGTAGGACACCGTTCGGGTGATGAGTTTGCCGCCCGGCAGCTTCTCCTGGGTCCGGCTCAGGTACCCGTGGCGCTCCAGCTCCCGCAGGGCGGAAGCGATCCGGATCTCACCCTCGGTGAAGCGCTTGGCGAGCGCCTTGATGCCGACCTGGGAGCCGCCGGGCAGCGACTGGATGTGCGCGGCGAGGCCGATCGCGGTCAGTGACAACTCGCGGTGCTGGGTGAGGTGGTTGCCGATCACCGTGTAGTGCGACGTGTGACGGACGTGGGCGTGGCGTACCCCGGACGGGAAGACCGGGCGCGCGTTAGGGTGCTCAGAAGCCATCTGGAAGGTCTGTCTTCCTCGTTGGTGAGGCCCTCGCCCGGGATTGCCGTCCCGGCGGGGGCCGTCTCATGTCTGGGGTTGTGGGCCAGAGCATATGCCAGTCAACCACCGTGAAATCCAGCCCAGTTCGGCCTTGTCACCCGTGTGAGTGACGAGGCCGCAGCGGGAGGACAGGAGGGGTTTGGTGGGTAATTTCTGCCCGGTACTGCGCAGCAAAAGAAAAATCGTGGGTCACCGCGTCGTGGTGACACGGGATCCGGCGGGCGCTTTTCCTCGTACGTGTTTTCCCCTCCGGGCGGGGTGGATTTCATCAGGCTTGGGTCGGATGTCGGAGATGGCCCATGGATGGGGTCCACGGGCACGGTCCACGGGCCTGGTTCACGGGAACCCTGGATTCCACGTTCCGGTCACGCAGGCCCCGTCGGATAGGCCGTTGACCGGGGGGTTTAGGGCAATGGATGATGGTCGAAGGCTTCTGCGGTTCGCGTGCGCCCGACTGTCGCTGGGGGACAGGAATTTTCATCCAGTCGTGCGGCGCCGCACCCGCGCTGAATTCACGTCGCTTCTCCCTTGAAGGAACTCCTGGTGCGTCCCACCCGTGCGGCAGCCTCGCTGACCGCAGGTCTCGTCGCTCTTCTCGGCATGCCGGCTGCCGCCGTCGCCGCCGACACTCCGACCGATCTCTACGTGAACAGCGGTGTCGACTCCCACTGCTCAGACAGCGGGACCGGTTCGCAGGCCGTCCCGTTCTGCTCGATAGCCGCGGCGGCCAAGGTGGTCCTGCCGGGCCAGACCGTGCGGATCGAGGCGGACACGACCTACTCCGACGCGGTCACCGTCGACCGCTCGGGAGAGCCGGGCAAGCCGATCACCTTCGCCGCCGCGAGCGAGGGCGAATACGACCACCGCGCCTTCATGCCCAAGAGCCTGACCATCAGCGGGGCCTCCCACATGGTGTTCCGCGGGCTGACCGTCTTGGGAGGCGTGCGCGTCGAGAATTCCCATGACGTCACGTTGGAGAACCTCCACGGAGGGGACTCGGCCGATCCCGTCTCCCTCGGCCTCGCCGTCGGCAAGGAAAGCACCGACGTGCGCGCCAGGTGGAGCTCGTTCGACGGCATCCAGGTCGACGGCGGTGCCCAGCGCACGGTACTCAGCCGCAACAGGGTCCACAGCCGCAAGCAGTCGGTGGTCACCGTGGTGGACGCGCCCGGCACCGTCATCACCAACAACACCCTCACCAGTACCTGTGCGGCGGCCGTCTCGGTCAGCGGCACCTCGACCGGCTCGGCGCTGGTCAACAACGTCCTCTACATCGCGGGCGGCGACCCGCAGTGCAAGTCCGCCGAACAGCGCACCGGCATCACGGTTGCGCCGAACGCGACGGCCGGCACCCGCGCCGACTACAACCTGATCGCGGGCAAGCCCGCCGCCGGACTGGTCCCCTACAGCTGGTCCGGCACCGGGTACCAGACGGTGGCGGCTTTCGCGGCCGCCAGTGGACAGGGCGCGCACGACATCCTGACCCCGACCGTCGACGGCGTCGGCCCGGTCGCCGGATCGCCCACCATCGACTCGGGGGATGCGACGGCGCAGGGAGCGTTTCCCCTCGACCGTTTCGGCAGCCCGGCCGCGGACGACCCGAACGTCGCCAACACCGGCAAGGACGGCGGGTACATCGACCGCGGTGCCGCCGAAGTCCATGACGTCATGCGAGGCCTCAAACTCTCGGTGAGCGAGAAGTGGGCGCCGGTCGGTACGAGCGTGAAGGCGACGGCCGCCGTGGACAACAAGTGGCCCACGACCGTGACCTACCACTTCGATTTCGGTGACGGGACCGCACCGGTCGTCACCAAGGCGACCAGCGCCGAGCATGTGTACAGCTCGCCGGGCGACTACGTGGTGAAGGTGAGGGCGGTCAACGAGTCCGGGGTGGAGCTCTCCGAGACCTGGGCGATCAAGGCGACGCCGGCCGGCCCGCTGACCGCGGCGCTCACCGCGCAGCGGGACCTGCCGACCTCGGACAGCCCGATCGGTCGTGAGGCCCCGCTGTCCGTCACCGTCGACACCAGGGGCAGCGCGACGCCGTGGCCGGTGACGAGCGTTGACGTGGACTTCGGCGACGGCGCGACTGATCACAGCGGCAACCTGACCGACTTCGAGCACGCCTACGACAAGCCCGGCGACTACAAGGTGACGCTGACGCTCCAGGACTCCAAGGGCGCCAAGTCCACGGCCACCCGGAACGTGAAGGTCGACTACGCCCCGTCCGGCTACGTGGCCACCGAGCCGTTCCGCCTCATGGACACCCGCACGAACAACACCACCGTCCGGGGCGGCTACCCCGTACCGGTGACCCTGCCGGCAGGCCTCGCCGTACCGGACCACGTCCTGTCGGCGAGCATGGCTTCGGCGGTCCTCAACGTGACGGTCACCGGTGCGAGCGAGGACACCCACCTCACCGTGTGGCCGTCGGGCCAGCCGCGTCCGGCGACCTCGAACGTGAACGTCCGCGCGGGCGGCACCTCGTCCAACACCGTCACCGTCCCGGTCGGTGCCGACGGCAAGATCCAGGCGCAGCTCAACTCGGGCTGGGCGTCGCTGATCGTGGACTTCGTCGGCTACTACCAGCCGAACATCGGCCAGCGCTTCTCCCCGCTCGCCCCGACCCGTGTCGCCGACACCCGTACGGCCGGTGGTGCGCTGGGCGGCGGGAAGACCCGTACGGTCAAGGTCGCTGGCGTCAACGGCATCCCGGCGGACGCCACGGCGGTCGCGCTGAACCTGACGGGCACCGGTGCGACGGAGCAGGCGCACGTGATCGCGTACCCGGACCCGGCGAAGCGTCCGTCGACCTCGAACCTGAACGTGGAGCCGGGCAAGGACAAGTCCAACCAGGCCATCGTCCCGGTCGGCCCCAACGGCACCATCACGCTCTACACCAACTCCGGCTCCACCCACCTGGTGCTGGACGCGGTCGGCTACTACGGCAAGGACGGCAAGGCGCTGTTCACCCCGGTCGTGCCCAATCGTCTCGCCGACACCCGCACGACCCGAAAGGTCGCGGCCGGCGCGACCACCACCGTCTCCGGTCTGCCGTCCAACGCCGTGGGCGCGGTCCTGAACGTCACCGCGACCGACTCCACCGGCCCCGGCTTCCTGACCGCGTACGGCTACGGCGGCACCCTCCCCGGGGCCAGCAGCCTCAACACGCTCCCCGGCGTCACGGTCCCGAACCACGTGACCACCCCGGTCGCGTCCGGCAAGGTCAGCATCTTCAACAGCTACGGCGGCGGCAACCACGTGATCACCGACCTCCTCGGCTACTTCACGGTGTCCTAGAGCTCGGCCCAGACCGTTTTCAGTGGGGCAGCTCCGGTGGAGCTGCCCCACTTCTGCGCTGGGCGGTCTCTTGGTCCCGGCCCCGCTCAGAACGCCAGGTCGATGTGGACGTCCGTGGACTTCACCCGGGCCGTCACGGTGACCCCGACCGCGATGCCGAGCTCCTCGACGGCCTCCCGGGTCACCACGGACACGACGCGGTGCGGGCTCGACTGGATCTCGACCTGGGCAGCGACCTCGTCGAGGCGGACGGCCGTGACGATCCCGGCGAAGGAATTGCGCACGGAGGTGGTGGCGGCGGCCTCCGGCACCGGATGCAGGCCCGCGGCCCGCTCCTTGGCGAAGGCGGCAAGGAGCACGCCGTCCACGGTCCGCACCCCGTCGGGGTCGCGGCGCGCGGGCAGCCGCCCCCGTCGGCCCAGCGGCGGACGGTCTCGGGGCTTACGCGCAGCAGGCCGGCAGCCTGCCCGATGGAGGACGACGGCACGTGCGCAGCCTAGTGCGGTGACCGGCAGGGTTCACCGGGTCGCCGAGCCCGTGACGGAGCTCGTGGCGGAGTCCGCGACCGAGTCCGCGACCGAGTTCGCGAAGGGGGCAAATGGGGCGTGGGGCGTAGCGTCGTAGATGCGACCAGGAAATGGCCGCGGCATGGAAAGAAGGGTGCCGCCGATGTCCCTCCCGTTTGCCCAGCCCTCCGAGCCTTCCGAGCCTGCCCCGGCTTCCGAGCCTGCCCCGGCTTCCGAGCCCGCCCCAGCTTCCGGCGCCGACCCGTCCCTCCCCTTCCTCGTCGGATTCGACGGGTCCTTCCGCAGCCTCGCCGCTGCCCGCTGGGCGGCCCGGGAGGCCTGGTCGGCGGGGGCTCCGCTCCATCTGCTCCACGTCGGCCAGGCCTGGCCGGTCATTCAGCCGATCTCCCCCGAGTTCGTGCCCGTGCTCGGCGAGAGCGAGCTCGCGATCGTGACCGTGCTGTCCTCGCTCGCCGCGGAACTCCGCTCCGCCTACCCCGGGCTGGCCGTCGAGACGGCCACCGCGGAGGGCGGGCCCGGCAGCGAGCTGCCGCGCGCGGCCGCCCGGTCGAAGGCCCGGCTGATCGTCCTCGGCGCGAGCGGCCACAACCACCACGTGGTCGCGCTGCTCGGCTCCACCGCGCTGCACGTCGCGGGGCGCGCCGAAGTCCCCGTCGTCCTGGTCCGGGAACCCGCCGAGCGCGGCCGGCGCGGGCTCGGGGTCGTCGTCGGCGTGGACCCGGCGGGCGACTACGCCTCCGTGCTCGACTTCGGCTTCGCGTGGGCGGCGACGCACGGGCTGCCGCTGCGTGCGGTGCAGGCGGTGCGCGCGGTGGGTGCGGGGGCCTCGGCGGAGCAGCTCGAAGCCGCGGTGGCCGCCGTCTCGACGCGCCATCCCGGCGTGGCGGCCGAGTGCGTCAGCCGCCCGGGCGAGGCGGCGCACGTCCTGGTCGACGAGTCCGCGGCGGCCGACCTTCTGGTCGTCGGCCGCCGCCGCCACCGCCCCCTCCACGGCCTGGGCCCCACGGACCACGCGGTAGCCCACTACGCCCGCTCCCCGGTAGCCCTGATCCCCCACGGTTAGGCAGCGCCACCCCGACGCTCCGGACCGCGCCCGGCACCGGGCAGGTGCGGTGCCGGGCACCGCGGGCTCGGCCGACAAGATCCGAAAGAGGCCTAGACGCGTACGAAGGCCAGGTCGGCCCCCGGGACCCGCTCGCGGGGGCCGGCCGCGCGCAGGACTGTGTCGAGGACGCCGGACGGGTCGGCGGCGTAACAGTTCGAGAACCAGGCCATGTTGGCCTCCACCACCGCCGGGCGGCCGCCCCCGGAGCCCGCGCCGCCGGCGATGAACCCGATGTCGACGGTAACCGCGCTCGGCAGGCCGCCGCCTGCCTCCGCAGCCAGGCGGGCCGCGAAGGCCCGTACCTCCGGGGCCCGGGGATCCGCGTCCAGCGGGGCGGAGTCCAGGCGCCCGTGGACGGCGTAGCGGCTCGCGGCGGCGATCCCCCCGTCCAGCAGGAACAGCCGGTACTCGGCGGCGAAGTCCACCACCTCGGAGACCAGCACCGGGGTGTCCGCGGGCAGTTCGGGCAGTGCGGAACCGTCCGCGTATACGGCGGCGGGGAAGGACTTCTCGCGCGGCGGCTTCACGAAGGCGGGCCCGCGCAGGCTCGCCCGCGCCTCGCCCAGCCCGGTCAGCCGGATCCCGCGCCCGGTGGCCCACCACGGCAACCCGGCCAGCCAGTCGTCCGGCGGCTCCAGCAACCCGATCCCGAGCGGCCCGGCCACCCGGGCCCCGGCGGCGGGCCCGCCGCACCAGTGCACGCTCCGCCCGGTCAACGCGGCCGATAGAGCCCCGGGCCCGGCGTCGAGGGCCCGTACCTCCATCCCCCGCAGGGCGGCCGCCCCGGCGAGCAGCCCGGCCGTGGCGGTCGGCCGCGCCGGTATCAGCAACACCCCGTCGTCCATCCGGCCATTGTCGCGGCCGGCCCGGCCCGTGACAGGCTGGGCCGCATGAGCGAGGCGACAGACCCCCGGAACCCGGCGGGCATCCGGGTGGGGGACGTCTACGAGGACTGCTTCTTCCACCCCGTGCTCTGCACCGGCATCGAGGACAATTGCGGCCTGGTGCTCAGCGGGGTGTCCCTGATCGACGGCACGTACCCGCGCTCCTGCGACGCCCTGTACTGCGCGCCCGTCAGGATTCCGGTGGAGGTCGTAATGGAGATCAAGCGGGACCTCGCGGCCTACGAGGCCCGGCGGAAGGCCGAGTTGGCCTCCGAGCCGCCGCTCGGCTGATAGGTCGGCGCGGCTGATAGGGCGGCGGCGGACCGTCACCGCCGCAGGAGGACGATCACCGAACCACACATCGTCAGCCCTCCCGGCGTCGGGGTCGTTCTCGGCGGCCTCCAGGTCGGCGGCCGGTACGGTGCTCTCGGCCACGAGGTCCCTGCGCGGGAACGGCGCCGGGCGGGGGTGAATGCAACCAGAACCGCAACCACGGCGGGATGAGGCGGGGGCGGGTCGCCCGCCTTGGGGTGAATGCGCTTGGCATGCCGTAATACGCGTCATACACTCACGGCATGGCGAAGACGAGAATCAGCATCAGCCTCGATCGCGATCACGCCGAGCGCATCCGGGCCCACGCGGAACGTGCGGGCATGGATGTCTCTGCCTATCTGGTCAACGCGGCCACGCGGCAGATGGCGGAGGTGGAAGCCGCCGAGGCGCAGTTCGCCCGAATCGATGCGGTGATCGCCGCCGCTGAGGCGGAAGCCGCTTCACTGCCGACGCTGCCGGATGTTGCCGAGGACGATCTCACCGAAGAGGAACGGCGGGAGGTGCGGGAGGCCATGGAGCTCATTTACGGAGCCGAGAGCTCTGCCGCTCGTCCAGGCAGTGCCGCGTGACGGTGCGGGTGCCGGTCTACGACACCGGCATGCTCATCGCGCTCTCCGACCGAAAGGCCAAGGCGGTACGTCTGCACGCGGGGCTCAGGGACACGCCCCACCGAGCGGTCGTACTCGGGCCGGTATTGGCCCAAGTGTGGCGGCCCGACCCGGCCACTGTGCACGCCATGTCCGGTGTCCTCAAGGACTGTACGGTGCCGCAGGCTCGCGGTTCGGCCCCCGCGATGCGCCCCACCAACGCAGGGCAGACAGCCTGCATCATGTGCGCGACCGGACCGGACCTCACCGATTGGCAGCGCGTAGGCAGCGCGCTCGGCGGGGCGGAACTACTGCCGAAGAAACGCCCGGACGCAGTGGACGCGCTGGTCGCCCTGACTGCCGTCAGGCACGGCAGCGCTGTGGTCTTCACCAGTGATCCGGTCGACCTCGCGGCGTATCTGAAGGTGTTGGACGCCCAGGACGTTCACGTGGTCCAGATCTGATCGTGCGCCCGAGGCAGGTCCTCCCCCGTACCGGAGGTTTCCGGTACTAGCCTCCGCATCATGCTGCGCATTGCCGACACCCGTACCGGCCGCTTCGTGGAGATCCCCTCCGGACACCGTCACCTGCTGCGCATCTGCGTCCACCTGCCGGTCATCGACACCGGGATCGGCGCGGCGCACCTGCGGGCGCCCCTGGTCGGCGACGTACTGGCGCGCGCCGCGGAGCTGCATGGCCTGGAGTCCCGCACGGTCCTCACCACACCGGACCTGCCTCATGAGCAAGCCCAGGCGCTTGATCGCGCCAGTGCGGCTCTCGGTATCCACCCGCCCGCCACCGTCGGTGTCCACCATCTGACCGAGGCGTTCTGTGCGACTGCCGACGTGCACCTGCTCGCTCACGGCACCGCCGCACAGGACGCCGTCGGCGGGGCCTGGATCGACGTCGGCCAGGTCAGCCCGGCGCCCCCGGGCGGGGGCGCCCCTGGCCCTGGCCAGGGCCATCGCCCCGCCTCGGGCCTCCTGGACGAATTCGCCCCGGAGGGGGCCGATCCGCTGGCTGTGAGGATGCTGTTGCTCGGCCACGCGTACCGCACGCCGGTCACGGTCAGCAGCGCGGCGCTCGCCGAGGCGCGACGGACGCTGCGGCACTGGCGGCAGCAGGTGGCCGACTGGGCGCAGGAGCCGTCCAGGCCGATCCCTGCCGATGTGCTGCGACTGGCTCATGCCGCGCTCGCCGATGATCTTGGTGTCCCCGCTGTCCTGGACCTGCTGGTCAGCGTGGCGAGGCGCGCCGATGTGCCGGCTGGAGCCAAGTTCGAGACGTTCGCCTTTCTCGACCGCGTCCTCGGGCTGGACCTCGCGCGCGAGGTGGGTCACCAGCACCCGGCGACGCCATGACTTCGGGCAACGCCCGGCGCCTGGTCGTCCTGCGGCACGCCACGTCCGCCTGGCCGGACGTGGCGGACTCCGCGCGGCCACTCGCCCCGCGCGGCCACTCGCCCCGCGCGGCCACTCGCCCCGCGCGGCCACTCGCCCCGCGCGGCCACTCGCCCCGCGCGGCCACTCGCCCCGCGCGGCCGCCGCGACGCCCCGGCCGCCGGTCGCCGGCTGCGCGAGGCCGACTGTGTTCCCGACCTCGTCGTGTGCTCCTCCGCCCTTCGCGCCCGCCAGACGTGGGACCTCGTCGCGGCCGGGCTCGGCGTCACCGTGCCGGTGATCCACGAGACACGCCTCCATCAGGACTCCTGACGGGACCGCGCCCCCGTTCACCAGGGAACGCGGAAGGCCCCGGCCGGTTTCCCGGTCGGGGCCTTCAAGTGCCCGGTGAGGCAGTGGCGGAGGATACGAGATTCGAACTGCGCGTGCCCGCTCCAGATCTGCGGCGGGCAGGATGGTCAGGACCGGATGTTCGTTCAGCATGATCTCCGACCCCATCCCCCTGCATGGACGATTATGTCCGTTTCTTGACGGTTTGGCGTGTATTGAAGTACCGTCAACGTGTCATGAATAAGAGACGCCGGTACGAGAGTCCGCTGCGCGCCGAGCAGCTGGAGCAGACCCGGCAGAGGATCTTCCAGACGCTCACCGAGGCCATCGCCGACGAGACCGTGGAAGAGCTCACCATCCCGCTCGTAGCACGGCGCGCCAAGATCGCCGTACGCACCGTCTACCGGCACTTCCCGACCCGGGAGGAATTGTTCGGGGCATGGGGCGATTGGGCCCAAGCCCATCTCCACGTGCTCATGCTGTCCTATCCGGACACCCTGGAAGGGCTGCGCCGGACGATTCCGGAGCTGTACCGCTCGTACGACGAGCACGAGGCGCTGATCCGGGCCATGCTGAACTCCAAGGCGGCCCTGCCGCTGCGGCGCCAGGGCCGGGCTCACCGGTTCAGTTCCGTGGAGACGGCCCTTGCCGAGGTGACCGCCGCGTCCTCCCCGACGGCCCGGCGCCGCGCGGTGGCGGTTCTCTACCTGCTGGTGAGCGCACCGGCATGGCAGGCGATGCGCGAGCAGGCAGGGCTCGACGGAGCCGAGGCCGGTGAGGCTGCCGCCTGGGCGGTCCGGGTCCTCACCGATGCCCTCCACCGCGATCCGGAGGGTCCGGCAGGCACGGCCGCCACCTGAGCCACCTGGTCAGTCGAATCATTCGAGCGGCGAGGAGGAGAAGGTCATGAACATTGCCGCCGCACCCACGTTCGCCCCTCCGGGACCGGGTACCTGGTCCCTCGATGCCACCCACTTCACACGCCCTGTCACCCGCTTCCACGCCGAGATCTACCTGGAGGGGTTCCACCGGGGCTTCGGCGAGAGCCTGCGCCGGTACGGCTCGCTGCTGGAGCGTCTCGACTGGGTGTTTGTCAACGGCTTCAGCTACTACTGCCCCCGGCCAGTGGGCGCACCGCCGGACGTCTCGGGCCATCCGTCGCGGGAGGCGTGGGAGCGCATGGCGGCCGACGACCCGCGGATCCGGGAACGGCTGGCGACGAGCGCGACGGTCTTCGAGCACAAGCTGTGGCGCGAAGACCTCCGCCGATGGGACAGCGAGGTGAAGCCGTCGCTGCTGGCCGACCATCGAGCACTGCTGCGGGTGGAACCCGCTGCCCTGGACGACGTCGGCCTGCTGGCCCACCTCGACCGCTGCCGCGAGCACCAGCGGTGGGCCGGCTACGTGCACCATCTGTTCAACATGCCTGCTCTGCTGCCGATGGGCGATCTCCTGTCGCACTGTCAGGAGTGGACCAGCCGTGCCCCTGAGCAGATTCTTGCGCCGCTGGCCGGATCGAGCCCGGACCCGCTGGCGGCCGGCGAAGAACTCGCGCGGCTGACGGTGGCGGTCGCCGCGGACCGCGAGGCGCGCGACCTGCTCGCCTCGTCCGCCGAACCCGCGCAGATACTGAACGCGCTGCGCGCGCTGCCGGCCCCGACCGGTGCCGCGGCGACCGCGTACATCGACCAGGTGGGCTGGCGTCCCGTCAACGGTGAGGACGTAGGCGACCCTTGTGTCGTGGAGCTGCCGGGTCTCGTCGTCAGTGCCATCCGTACCACGCTGGCCGGGCCGCCGCCCGCGAACGAGGAGCGGGCAACCGAGGAGCAGGCAGCCCTGGCGGCCGAGCTGCGCATCGCGGTGCCCCCGTCGCACCGCGGCCGCTTCGATGAACTGCTCTCCGAGGCCCGACTGGTGTCCAGGCTGCGCGACGAACGCGGATCGTTCGCCGACCTCCCGGCCATCGGCCTCACCCGCCGCGCCGTCCTGGCCGTCGGCCGGCGACTCGTCCGGACCGGACGGATCGCCGACCCCGCCCACTTGGTCGAGGCCGACTACGCCGAGCTGCGCGAACTGGTCCGTACCGGCGACGGCCCGGACCCCGGCGAACTGGCGGAGCGTGCCCGCTACCGGGAACAGGCCCGGTATGCCGACGCCCCGCCCATTCTCGGGCCGCCCCCGGGTGATCCGCTGCCACCGCAATGGCTGCCTCCCGCCGCCGCCCGACTGGAACGGGCAATGGGGGCGGTGGTCCTGGCGATGTTCGGCACCCCGGAGGCGCGTACCGCGGGACGGACCGTGCACGGTCTGGGTGCGAGCCCCGGAGTCTACGAGGGCACCGCACGAGTCATCCGCAGCGCGGCGGAGTTCGGGCGACTCCAGCCGGGCGACGTACTGGTGACCAACGCGACCACGACCGCGTTCAACATCGTCCTGCCGCTGCTCGGCGCGATCGTCACCGACCGGGGCGGGGCACTGTCCCACGCGGCTATCGTCGCCCGGGAGTTCGCGATCCCAGGAGTGGTCGGCTGTACGGATGCCACTGCGGTACTCCCTGACGGAGCCCGGGTCCGCGTGGATGGCCGGGCCGGAGAAGCGGCGGTCGTGTCATGAGAACGTGGCGTGCCGCCGTGGTGGCGCTCGGGTCCGCAACGGACGAGGCCCTGTACGGCGGCAAGGCCGCAAACCTCGCGATCGCCGTCCGCGCCGGGCTGCCTGTGCCTCCAGGCCTCGCCCTCTCCTGGCCATTCGTGGACGCGATCGCCGAGGGAACCACCGACGCACAGGAAGCGCTGCGTGCGGCGGTCGACCGACTGCCGGGCGGATCGCAGGCGCCGGGCCGGCCCCTGGCCGTGCGTTCCTCGGCCCCGGGCGAGGATTCGGCACGGGCGAGCTTCGCCGGCCAGCACCTCAGCTGTCTCAACGTGAATACCCCCGAGGCACTGACCGAGGCGGTCCAGTCCGTACGGGAGTCCGCCCGCGCCCCCGCCGCGCTCGCCTACCGCGACCGACTCGGGCTGGTGGGGCCACCGTGCATCGCCGTGGTCGTGCAGGCTCTGGTGGCAGCTGACTGCGCCGGCGTCCTGTTCACCCGTGATCCCCTCGACGGCTCCGAGATCGTGGTGGTCGAGGCGAGTTGGGGGCTGGGCGAGTCGGTGGTCGAAGGCCTGGTAGTCCCGGACCGCTACCGGATCGACGGTAGCGGCCGGGTGCTGGAACGCGTCGCAGGAATGAAGGACATCGCCGTCCGGCCCGCACCGTTCGGCGGCACCAGCCAGGTCGCCGTACCCCCCGAACGCGTCCGAACGCTCTGCCTCGACGACGCGCAGCTCACCGAGCTGCGCGAACTGGCTTCCCGCTGCGTACTGGTCTTCGGGGGAGCGCAGGACCTCGAATGGGCCTTCGCGGACGGACATCTGCACCTGCTCCAACGGCGGCCGCTGACCGTGGCCACCGGGTAGCTCCGCGACCCCGCCGCGCGGGCCGCTGCGGACCGGACCGGTGGCACCATGAACACAGAGAGGTGCCGACACCCGGTACCGATTCCCTGGGGTCACCATGAACATCCGGCTCCGACTCACCCGACTCCTCGCAGCAACGGCCGCGACCGGCATGCTGCTGACCGCCTGCGGAGGCTCCGGCGGGCACTCGTCCACGTCGGGATCACCGTCCGCCGTACCAGGCACGTCCTCGGCGCCCTCTCCGGCTCCGACCGCACCCGGTACGCCCGGTACGCCCGGTACGCCCGCGCCGACCACCCCCGCGCCGGACGGCGGCACGCCGCCCCTCGGCTCCGCGCTCCTCCAGCCGATGTGGCCGTTCACCACGCTCGCCCAAGCCCAGGCGTGGGAACGCGCCTTCCACTCCGGTGGCCACCAGCCCTGGCATCTCGACCCGGACCAGACTGCGCTCTCCTTCACCCAGGGCTACCTCGGCTTCCAGGATGTCGGCAGAGTGTCCGCGCGCACCGTCAGTGGCCGGGATGCCCGGATCGGCGTCGGGCTGAGCGCGCCCGAGGGCGCCAGGGGCACCGCGGCGGTCATCCACCTCGTGCGGTACGGCACCGATCAGGACGCCCCGTGGGAGGTCGTGGGCACCGACGACACGACGTTCTCGCTGACCATGCCCGCGTACGGCTCGATCGTGCACTCCCCGGTGCACACCGGCGGCCGGATCACCGGTGTGGACGAGAGCGTCCGCGTGCAGGTACGCCAGCCCTCGTCCACGGCCCCGCTCGGCACCTCCTGCTGCACCGCGGCCGGCGGGAGCGCCCAGCCCTGGAACGCGTCCGTGTCGTTCGCCGGCGCCGATGACCCAGTGCTGACGATCGTCGCGTCCACCGGCGGGCACATCTCCTCGGTCGAGCGCTTCACGGTTACGGCGGTGCGTACCGGCTGACGCTCGGCGAGCCCTGCCCGTTGGCCTTGCCTGTGCGGTGAGGGCTGCCCTGCGGGATTGCCTTGACCGGGCCGGTCTCTCCCTCCACACTAGGTGTATGACATTTGTACGACAGGTTGGAGGAGGCGTGGATACCGCAGCAGCTCCCAAGAAGAGGGCGGCCAAGAAGGCCGCCGTGACGGCGGTGAAGCGAAATACGGCGGCGGCCGTGCTCGGGCCCAGTCGGCTGGCTCAGGTCCGGCTCCGTGGCGATGAGATGCAGGCCCTTCAGGAGGTCATGCGGACCCTGCACCTCAACTCGACCTCGGATGCTCTTCGCGAAGGGCTGAGGCTCCTGGCGCGGGAAGCGGCCGAGGTAGGGGCGGCCGAGGAGATCCGTGCCTTCTACCAGGAGCAGGGTGCGCCTCTGCCCGAGGGTGTGGTCGAGCCGGATGACGAAGAGCTTGCGGCAGCCGACGAGATGCAGTGGTGAACCCGGGCACGGCGCTTCGCGGCGAGGTGTGGGTCTGCGCACTGCCACAACCGGTGGGGCCGCACCCCGTCGTCGTCCTTACCGTCAACCGGATCGCGGAGCCGCTCGCTTCGGTGACGGTCGCGCTGATCACCGGCACATCGGGTCCGCAGGTCACGCATGTTCCGATCGGGCCTGACGCCGGACTGACGAAGTACGACGAGTCGTACGTGAACTGCGCGGACCTTCACACGGTGGCGAAGTCGCGGTTGCGACGGAAGCTGGGGCTGCTTGCTCCGGGTGAACTGCACCGCGTGGAGGGCTCGGTTCGTCTGATCCTCGGGCTGCAGCGCTGACCTTGTGTGCGCGGCCTGGCCTACACCGGCATGACGCTGTGGATGCGGGACAGCGTGAAGACTCGTTCAGCGTCCCGCAGGTGGCACCACGCTTCGAGGTAGGGCGGGTCGAGTTCGAGGCGGCTGAGGGTACGGACGGTGCGGCTGCCCGAGGCGGCGACGTATTCGACCGTGATGGCGGTGCCGGCGTCGAGGGCGTGGCCGAGCTGGCGGACGTCGGCGTACGTCAGCTGCCTGGCGTACCCGGCGACGATCTCCTCGGTATCCGTCCCGAAGGGGACTCCGGTGCCGAAGGGATCGGGCTCCGGGGCGGTTGGCGGGGCGTTCAGCAGCCGGGCCGCCAATGTGTGTGAGTCGACGACCGTCGACGCCTCTGCCGCTCGGTGCGCCGCGCGTCCTGTGCCGGCCTTTGCGGAGGCCCTCCGTGGCGTCGGAACAGCGGCGGCCCGCCGAGGTGGGACCTTCTCGATGCGTACGGTCCCGTCCGCGGCCTCGGCGACGGGGGCATAGCCCTGGTCCCGGAGCGCGGCCAGGGTCTGGTCAGGCGCGGCGGCGCTGACGAGCACCGTCGGCGCGAGCCGCCGCAGCCCGAGCGGGGCAAGTCCTCGGTGGGCGGCGAGTTCGGCCAGGAGCGCCGGTTCGTCGCCGTGGATGACGCAGGCGGCGGGGGCGATGCGCACACGGCCGTGACGGCGTGCGGCATCGGCGATGAGGTAGGACAGAGGCTGTGGCAGGGACCCCGCCGCGATGGCGGCCAGTTCGGCCGAGACCTCGTCCGGAGTGCGGCCGGTGTCCAGGGCCCGTCGGATGCTGTTGGCGCTGAACCGCCATACCGAGGCCGTCCCGCTGGTCTCCCGGTCCGCGGTCGCGTCCAGGAGATCGGCGAGGCGTGCCGCGGGCGTGCCGCTGACGACGGCCGTGAGGTCGCCGCCGAGCCGGGCTGTGCCGGTGGCCTCGGGCAGCAGTCGCCGGCACGCGGCGGCCAGTTCCTCGGCGTCACCGGCCAGCAGAGCCGCACCGAGCGGGGAAATGGAGCCTCGGGCGATGACGCCCAACAGCTCGGCCTCGCGGACCGCGGTGGCGAATGGTGTCTCATCCTGGAATGACGGGTGGGCGAGTGGGCGGTGCCATGCCACGAGCGGGCCCAGATCCGTGGCGACCTGCACGCCCAGCCCCTCCGGGAGCCGTGCCGCGGCGGTGAGGAGCCCACCTCGAGCCTGCAGGCAGCCGTCGCAGGGAGCTGCTCCGGCCAGGGCGGGGAGCGCCTTGTCGTCCGCGTCACGGGCCTGGGACGGGGTGAGCGGCAGGTTCCACCATGCCTGGAGCAGCACGGCGAACTGGGCCGCGGGTTCCTGCGCCGCCCAGGCGTCGTACGCCTTGGTGGGCGTGATGCGGTGGCCGTCCGCGGCCAGCAGTCCGACCGAGTACGCGCTCTCCAAGGCGATGCGCACCACCACGTCAACGGCATGTGCCGCCTTGCCGGTCCGGCCCAGTTCACGCGCGCCGATCCCACCGGACTTCAGCCGGGCCGGTGGAGCCGCCGAGCAGACCGACAGGACCGAGGCGGCGTGGGCCGCGAAGGCCGTGGCTGCCGCTGCTGCCTCTCGGTTCACCTCCACAGCGGTGACGGACACCAATTCCGTGGCGGGCGGTACGGGTTCGAACGGGGCATGCCAGTCGGGCCCGCGCAACGCCAGCGCCACCTCGGCGGGCATGAGGTCCCTCCCATATCCGTGGCGATCGCGGACAAGGAAGCCCCGGTCCAGGGCCCATCGCGCGCCCGGCAGGGAATCGGCCTCGGGAGCCCCGAACACGATGAACTCCGTCTGCGGCGACACTGACTTCGCTCGTCGCTGAAGCAGCTCCCGGGCGGCAGAAGGGGCCTTCACGATCAGGGAGGCCACGCGCTCCGGATCTCCGTGGTGTTCCAGGACAGCGGCCGCGCGCTGCTGCCTGGTGCCGACTGGCTTGATGCCCAGTGCCACGAGCATGCCGCGCAGCTCCTCGGAGGTCACGCCTTCCAGCAGCTTCTCCAGCGGAGCGTCCAGCCCCAGGGGGGCGTCCCATGCGTGCCGCAACGGCGCGGCCATGTGGAGATCTCCGTCACCGTCCGGCCAGACCAGCGCGTGATCGGCCAGAGCCTCCAATACGACGTCGAGTTCCCGGGCGGCAGCGGGCGCCGTCGCTCCCAGGGCCCTCGCCAGGGCGCCGCGCGACAACGTCCCCAAGGCGGCCAGCGTTTCGGCTACCTGCACGCACGGCAGCGGGAGCTGCGGCAGAGCGAGCGCCACCGACCCCGGCCGCTGAAGGCGTTCCGCCACTTCCCCCATCGAGCGGGGCTCCGGAGAGGCCACAGCGTCCTTCCGCGCCACGATGACGCGTGCCAGCCGCGCGCCGTCGAGACTGGCCAGCCAGGCGGTCAGTGTGGATCGGGACGTCATGACAGCACCTCGCCCGGCCGGGAACGTACAAGAGGGCCAGATCCGGCCCGCACCGGGACCAAGGATTGCGCATTCCATCGGTCCGCAGGTGCCGTACGGACGGGTTCACCCGAGGGTGAGCTACTGACGGGCAGATTGCCGACGGTCTCGACATGCCGCCCGAGATGTGATGACTGTCGGAGATAAGTGAGACCGCCTGGCCTGCGGCGGAGCGTTCGGTCCAGACCCGTCCGAACAGTCTCGGACGGAGGTGAATGAGACCAGGACTGAGACCAGCCTGCCCCGGCTGCCGGTGATCACTGCGAGACGGTCGGAGCCGGTCAGGTGAGTGAGGAATTCCGGCCTTGGAGCGCTTGCCCCGCGATGGCGGCGATGCGTCCGACATGCTCTCGCAGCCGGGCAAGCTCCGTGGTCTGCTGCCGTCCTGCCACGATCTCGGACAGGGCGGCGATGACGGTTTCCTGGTGGTCGCCGGTGCCCAGCACCTGGGCGGCATGGCGGAGCAGAACGGCATCCACGCTGACCGAGTGGCTCGACTCTGGCGTGGACGCGGTGGTGGGCTCAGGGACCGGCCTGCCCTTGCGGCGGGGTGCGGATCGTGCTGGAGCAGGCGTGGGCTCGGCCGTCGGCGGGGGTTCGGGCGCAACGGTGTCGGAGCTGCCGAGCACCGTGACCACCGGCTTTCGACAGCCGACGCTTCTGCCCGTCTTGGTCGTGTAGACGACGAGCTCCATGGTGAGGTCGCAGACGGCCGGGCCGTCGACACGTTCCAGCGCGTCCGTCAGGACGGAGAGCTGCGCGGCAAGCTGCCACGAGCCCGTCATGAAGTGGAACGCGCCGAGCACTGGTGCTGCTGCGATCCGGAAGGTGATGTCGACGGAGGGCATTGGGCCACGCCCGTCTCTGGCCGCGAGCTTCCTGTCCTCAAGGAGTGGAGGGCAGCCGCAGGGCTGGCCCTTCTTCTCTACCGGTGACAGGAACTCCACGCCGTCGCACTCGTGGATGATGCCCGTACTACCCCGGAGGACCATATGAGCCGCCACCGCGTCAGGTCCGTCCAGGAGAACGCGTACGCTCTCGCGGCTCGTCAGCACTTCGTAGCCAAGGCCACCTCCTCCCCCTTCGTTCGGTTGAGGTTCACCACCCAGGAAGCCGGCGACACGGGCGGCCACATCGGCATCGTCGGTGGTGACACGCCAGGCATCCAGGGCCTGGGGCCGCCCCTCGGACAAACGCCCCATGTGGAAGCGTCCGGCTCTGACGGCTGAGCTCTGCGTCATTCGCTACCTTCGGTGGAGGGGACGACAGCTGATCTTCGTCATGTGCCAATGACGCGGTGCACGCTACGTGTCACGAACCGGCTACAGGGCGGCGCTCCCCATTGTGTCCAGCCCGGCAGCTTCGTTCAGCTGGTTCCAACGAAAGGGGCATCGCTGTCGTCGGCAGACGGCGGCTGCCGGACACAGCCGGCGGCGACTCGGCGGATGGGTCCCGTCAAAGCTCGGATTCGGGTTGTTTCCGGCCCTCTCCAGGGCCGCCCGGCCTAGGGTGGTATTGAGGCATGAGCCCGTGACCACAGCGTGGAGGAGCCGATCATGAGCACTGCCCCGAATCTGCCGCTCCCGCCGCGCAGACCCGAGGAGTCCCATCCTCAGTCCCATCCCCTACGGACGATCCGGGAGATCCGGGAGTCTCTGCCCGAGCACCAGCTTGGGCACTTCGATGCCGAGCTGGCCGACACCGACATCGATGCCTTGCCTGACATGCTTCACCGCTGGGCGACCCTGGGCAGCGACGGATTCCTTGAGCGGCTTACGGCGGCCCCGTTCGAGGGTCTGGAGTTCGGGCAGCGGTCCTACGACGATGCGGCGGACGGCGAGTGATCTATCCACTCGACACCAATGTGGTCGCCGAGATCACCACCCGGCCGAAGCCCGCCCCGGCCTTCGTCGCCTGGGCTCGCTCGGTTCCGTCCCCTGCCCTCTACCTGAGCGTCATCACGGTCGCGGAGATCGAAGCAGGCATTGAGGGAACACCTGATCCAGTGCGGCGTACCGCTTTCGAGCGGGCGCTCACGGACATCCGTGATCAGTACCGCGACCGGATCGCCGCAGTCGGCGAGCGGGAGGCACTCGCATACCTCGCTCTTCACCGGAGGCTCAAGAGTGCCGGAACCAGCATCGATCCACCCGATGCGTTGATCGCCGCCACTGCCCTGGCGAACGGCTGGACGTTGGTGAGCCGCAACATCAAGCATCTGGCGCGATCAGGCGCACTCCTGCTGAACCCTTGGGAGTACGAGGGATGGGCCATCGAGGCTGGAACGCGGGGAAGTGTCCGGTTATGAGGCAAATAAGCGAGACTCGAACTGAGGCCATGGAACGCAGAAGGCCCCGGCCGGTTTCCCGGTCGGGGCCTTCAAGTGCCCGGTGAGGCACTGGCGGAGGATACGAGATTCGAACTCGTGAGGGGTTGCCCCCAACACGCTTTCCACATGTTCGTGTGGCCATCCGGCGGGGTCCAAGGACGTCCTGACCTGCGGCGGAGGGTTATCTGGATGGCGCTCCGACCGGGCATGAGCGGAGCTGAACGCAACCAGAACTGCAACCACCGCTTCGTGTCCTTGGCGGGAGGCGGGCCAGAGCGGAACGGATCACGCGAGGTCTGCCCCGATCGCGCCCATAGGCGTAAGCCAGAAGAAATAAGTACTTCACGTACTTGACGTACTTATGAGGGAGGAGCACTCTGGTTCCCTGGAGTCCAAAGGAGGTCGCCATGTCCGCCGTGCACTACGAGAGCTACACCGAAGCGCGTACGCACCTGAAAGAGCTGCTCGACGCCGCAGGTGAGGGGCGGGTCGCGACCGTGCGTCGTGCGGCCGGGTGCGCTGCGGTCGTAGATGTCGAGCGACTGCGCCGATACCTGTCCGCGGTGTGCCCTTCCAAGGCGGAGGTCGTTGCGGAAGCGGGCGGGTGGTCGATCTTCATCCCGGGGCTACCCATAGCGGCTGACGGATCCGGCTTCGACGAGGCTGTGAACGAGATGGTCGACGCTCTGCGGGAGTACGCCGATGACTGGCAGGAGCGGCTGCGGTTGGCTCCAAATCACCAGGACAGCTGGGGTCTGGTGCAGCTGATCGCTTTGAGTGACGACCGTCAGCTGGCGGACTGGCTGGTGGGAGCGCAGCGGTGAGTCGACCGCAGCCAGATCGTGAGCGTCATGACCGATTCTGTGTCGTCGAGGGGTGGGAGCGGGTACGGGATGCTCGTGGGCGTACAGGTACGCATCACGTCACCTACGAGCTGACCCTGCACGACGGACGGATCCTGCGGACCCGCATCTCACACCCGGTTGATCGCACGGTCTACGGTGCCGCGATGTGGAGCCACATCCTTCGCGACCAGCTGGTTGTCACCGAGAATGAGTTCTGGGACTGCGTGATCGACGGCAGGCTCCCCGATCGGGGGGCACCGCCAGCGCCGAAGGAATCACTGCCGGCGGAACTGGTCTATCTGCTGATCCACCGTGTCGGTCTCTCGGAAGAGGCGGTCTCCGCGCTGACCAAGGATGATGCCGTGGCCCGTCTTCAGCGGTACTGGACAGACGGCACGTGAGGCAGCGGGCGGACTTCGCACCTGCCCCGCACGGGCCACCGCGTCGTCTGGGCGGCGCTTCTGGAGGCCGCCGAGTCCGGTAGGCGAGGCGTGCGTCAGCGTCGGACGGTCAGATCGATCGTGGTACCGCCGCTGAACAGCGAGTCGTGCAACTCGATCCGCACGGGGGCCGCGGTCTTCGGGATGTCGAAGACGACGATGCCGTCGACAGTGTTGCCGGGGTTGATCTGGTTGAGGAACGACTCGCTTTTGTCGAGGTAGAGCGCTGCGGCGGTGTCCGCGCTGTACTTGCTGCTGTTGCGGTCGATGAGCTTCTGGTCGGAGCCGTCGAAGGTCTGAGCCCTGTCCCCGATGTTCCTCACGGTCATGTGGACGAGGAAGAACTGGCCTTGCGCATCCCGACCGTACGGACCCCCGATATTGCTCACCCCGGGCTGGAGCCTGGTGACCGTGAACTCGAACTTCCCGTCCCGGGCCGGCTCGCCCATTCCGGGCAGATGCCCGGAATCCGTGACCGCCCTGCCTGGCGGGACGGCCGACTGCCTACTGGTTAGCGATCCGGCGATCCCGAAGGCCAGAAGCGCGGCGGTGATGGCGAGCAGCACCGTCAGCAGCGGATGCCGGGCGAACCAGCTGCGACCGTCCGGCGGGCGCGCCGGGACGGGCCCCCACCGTGGCGGTGACTGAGGACACATGGCGGCCTCCGGGCTCGGCCCTGCGACTCCCATTGTCCCGCTGCGGCGGTCTCGCGGGGGATCCGGAGCGGATCAGCTCTCCCTGATGCTCCCGCGGGCTGGGGAGGTGCCGGGTGCTTACGCCGGGAGTCTGGTCGGGTGGCGTACTGACCCAGCGATCAGCACGCATCTAGGCGAAATGGATGAAATATCTGATATGAATCCAACCGAAACTGCAACCATGGAACGCAGAAGGCCCCGGCCGGTTTCCCGGTCGGGGCCTTCAAGTGCCCGGTGAGGCACTGGCGGAGGATACGAGATTCGAACTCGTGAGGGGTTGCCCCCAACACGCTTTCCAAATGTTCGTATGCCCGTCCGGCGAGGGCCGTACCCGTCCTGGACTGGGGCGGAGCACTCTGCCGGCCTCCGCTCGGACGGTCCCGGACGGGGGCGAATGCAACCAGAACTGCAACCACGAACAATGGCCCGCGCTCCGGTCTGCCGTGGGGCGGGAACGGGAGTGGTGGCCCCATGGGACCGGGCCTTCTCGATGCATACGGTTCCTTCGGCGATCTCGGCGATCTCGGCGACGGGTGTGCAGCCCTCGGCGCGGAGCGCGGCAAGGGTCGCTTTCAGCGGGCTGCGACTGACGAGGACCGTGGGGGCGAGTTGCCCATGACGCCCGCCGCACCGCCACCACGGCCTGCTGATCTTGGGCGTCCCTGACGCGGTCGTCGACGCCGTTCGACCCGTGCGGGGCCAGGGTGGTCACCAGGAGGATCAGATGACTAGTTTCGGCCACTTGCGCCATGGATGGCTGAATTGAATTCAACGGGATCCGGTTCGTGGAAAATGGTTTCCAAAAAGGCGACGCAATCGGCGTCAGGGGTGACGGCGGTCACGATGACCCCAGGTCGCAGCTGGCGATCATGGTCAGTGCCGAGTGGTATCCATGAGTCATGGGGATTGAGCTGCACCACATACGGGGATTTCTGACCGTCGCCGAGGAGCGCAGTTTCACTCGCGCGGCATATAAGTTGAACATTACACAGCCGACACTCAGTCGTACGGTGCAAGTGCTGGAGGAGCACGCGGGTGCGCGTTTGCTGAACCGCACGACGCGGAGAGTGGAACTGTCAAAGGAAGGAGAGCGTCTTTACGGGGAGCTGTCCGTTCTGCTGCCGCGGCTCGACGCCGCTCTGCGGCTGGACGGGGCCCGGATCAGACCGCGCCTCGTCTTCGCGTGGGGCCTGCCGGGCACGTGGGCGCAGCGTGCCGCGGCTCGGTTCGAAGGGGCCGCGGGAGTGGGCGTCGAGTTCGTCAGGCGCGACGACCCGATGGCGGAGCTGGAGCGCGGGGACGCGGATGTAGCGCTGGTCTGGGGCAGGATCTCGGCCCCTGACGTCTCGGCCACGACGATGCTCCACGAGGAGCGCGTGGCGGCGGTGGGGCGCGATACGCCGTGGGCGGCGCGTGCCAGCATTCCTTGGGGCGAGGCTGCTGAACTGCCCCTTGTCCTCAATACGGTGAGTGACTCGACCCCGCCCGACGAGTGGCCGCGTCGGTGCAGGCCGCGGGTCGGGGTCGAGGTGGGGAACCTCGACGAGGCCTTGGAGGCGGTCGCGGCCGGACGGGGCATCGCCGTTCTTCCGGACGCGGCGGCCCGGCGGCATCAGCATCCAGGTGTCTCATTCGTGCCGATGGTGGGCGCGCCGCCGGTGCCCCTCCATCTGGTGTATCGCAAGCGTGATGCGCACCCGCTGACACGGCGGCTCATCCTTGCCGCCCACGAGGCCGCAGAGGCCGCAGAGGCGGCCGAGGCGGCCGCCTGAGGGCGTGCCGGCCACGGAAGCAACCGGCCGGCCCATTCATGCGCCGCCTGCATGAATGCGGGTGAAATTCTATTTCTGGGCCGACTGTCTTCGGATATATAGTCAAGTTCGAGCCGCTGACGAGGGCGTGACCAGTTCCCGTCGGTGCGGCTCACGGGGGAAGGAAAATTCTTATGCCTGTTTGGGCTGCCCAGTTACGGCTACCGCTCATGGTGTGCCGCGAGACGTAGAAGGATTAATCCGCCGCTTTCGCGCGGATTCAGGAACCTCCGTTTCGCTGTTGTTTCTTCGTGCGTTGTTGCAGTCCGGCGTTTTCCGGCCAGGGAGACTGCTGTCTTAGGCGTGCCCTGATTTCTTTCTACGTGCGCACATTCCCTGGCCGGTTCCTTTTGTCAGAAGGGTGTTCATTTCCGTGTCCGATGTACAGAGTCCAGCGCTGTCCGGCCCCGCGGACGCGGTCGTCGACGTCCGCGAGCTGTGCAAGCGGTACGGCACCAAAGACGCGGTCGACGGGGTGAGTTTCCAAGTCCGTCCCGGTGAGGTGTTCGGTCTACTGGGTCCCAATGGGGCAGGAAAGACCACCACGCTGGAATGCCTCGTCGGGCTACGCAAGCCTACTGCGGGCACGATACGAATCCTCGGCATGGATCCGGCAGAACGGACTGAGGAATTCCGGCAGTCGGTCGCCGTACAGCCCCAGGAAGGTGCCCTGTTCCCGAATCTGACGGTGCACGAAACGGTGCAACTGTGGGCATCCTTCTATCCCGACCCGGCCGTTGTCGATGCGGTACTGGCCGACGTAGGGCTCGCCGAGGAAGCCTATCGCCGAGTCCAGGCCCTGTCCGGAGGACAGCGGCGCAGGCTGCTGCTCGCGGTGACGGTGGTCGGCCGCCCGGACGTGCTCGTCCTGGACGAGCCGGCCGCCGGCCTCGACCCGCAGTCCCGCAAGAACCTGTGGGCCGTGGTGCGCGCGCATCGCGAGCGCGGCGGCACCGTCCTGCTGACCACACATGACATGACGGAAGCCACCGAGCTCTGCGACCGCGTGGCCGTCATCGTCGGCGGCCGGATCGCCGCGTGCGACACCCCGGCGGCACTCGTCGCCCAACTGGCGGACACGAGCACGGTGACCTTCACGGCCGACGGCTCGGCGTCCCTGGAGTCCGTCCGGCTCCTGAGCTCGACCGCTGCCGTCGAGGCAGCTCCGATCGAGGGCGGAAGGGTCGCCGTGCGGGTCCGCACCCGGGACGCCGACGAGACGCTGCGCAGCATCGCCGCCGACCAGGAACTGCAGGTGCGCGGACTGGACGTCGTACGCGGAGGCCTGGAAGAGGTCTTCGAAACCCTGGCGACCGGTGCAGGTACACGTGCCGCGGACGTCATACGAACGCCGGAGGGATCCTGATGCGCTCGACGAGCTCGTCGTCGGCACTGCGACAGCTGATCACGGCCAATGCCCGTGAGCTGTACAGAGACGGCAAGACCCTCTTCTTCGTGGTGTTCTTCCCGTTGCTCTTCCTCGGGATGTTCCTCGGCTTCGGCCACCTGAACACCGGCGGTTCCTACCGCGTGGCGGTCGTCGCGTCGCCCGTACAGCAGCAGATCCTCGAACGGATCGCGGCCGAGGACGGCTTCTCGGCCGAACCGTGGTCCGGTGAGGCCGGCCCGACGCAGTTGGGCGGATACGACGCGATCGTCCAGGCGACCGACGGCCGTGCCACCGTCACCCTCGACTCGGCGAAGTTCGGCGCCATGCGGACCCTGCGCGAGGTGCTCGACGACAGCGGTATCAGCCCGTCGCGGGCCGCCTTCCGCACCCCGGACGGCGGTCAGCCCTTCGATCCCGTCAAGGCCTCCTTGCCGACGGCGCTCGTGATGGCCCTGATGTCGGTGGCGTTCTTTGGTACGGCCACGCCGCTCATCGCCCTGCGCCAGCGGGGCACCCTGCGGCTGCTCGGCACCACGCCGCTGCGCCGGCTCACCTTCGTCGTCGCGCAGGCACCCGTGCGACTGGCACTGGTCGCCGGCCAGCTGATCCTGCTGGGAGCGGTCGCCGTGTCGCTCGGCTTCCTCTCCGCCACAGGGACGGTGCTGCTGTTCGCGACCGGCATGCTCGGGGCGCTGATGCTCTTCGCCTTTGGCTACCTCGCCGCCTCGCGACTGCGCAACCCCGAAGTGGCCAACGGCCTGCTGGCCGTCCTCATGCCCCTTGTCCTTCTGCTCGGCGGGCTGTTCATCCCGTTGGAGATGCTCCCGGGCGCCTTGCGGACTCTGTCCGACGCCCTACCCACCACGTACCTGGTGGACGCACTGAACCACCAGCTCACCGGCGCGCCGTCCACGCACGGCCTCGGCGTCGACTGGCTGGTACTGACCATCGCGACGCTGATCTTCGGCGGCCTTGCCGCCTGTCTGTTCCGCTGGGACCAGGGAGAAGAACGATGACTTCTGGCGCATTGCAGGCCGGCCTCGGTCGGCTCAAGGACCTCGACGCACTCGTCGGGCCGTACGGACTGGTCGAGCGGACCCACCGGCTGCCCAATCAGCACGGCGACGCACGCTTCCCCATCTCGACGGCGTCGCTGGGGAACCTGACCCCGGTCGTCCCCAACGTGGCCCACTCCGTGGGCGGTCGGGACGTACGCGGGGAGATGGACGGCGCCGGCGGCGCCCCTGATCCGCAGCGGGCTGCCCTGCTGAGCGTGGCCGAGGCGCTGGAGCGCTACTCCATGTGCGTCGTACGCCCTGAGGAGATCATCTGGGCGACAGCGCAGGAGTTGGGATCGCAGGCCCTCGACCTCGAGAGCTTCCCCCGCTGCTCACCCGCGGAGCTCGACCACCCGAAGGCGCTCACCGTGGACGTCGACACCCGCGCTCCCATGCGCTGGGTTCGGGGCTGGTCCTTGACCCGGCGAGAGCCGAAGTGGGTCCCCGCGGTCCAGGTGTGGATGCACATCCCGCCCCAGTCGGTGGGCGAGCGGGGCTGGAACCCCATCTCCACCGGCTGCGCCACGCACACCGACCTCGCACAGGCCTTGATCAACGGACTGTGCGAAGTGGTGGAACGCGACGCGATCGCACTGACCTGGTACCAGCGCCTCGCCCTGCCGCGTATCGACTTCGACGAGGTGCCGGCCGCTCTGGAGCCGTTCCTCAAGAAGTCCCGCGACAGCCTGGTGGACACCGTCTTCTTCGACGCGACCACAGACCTCGGCATCCCGACCGTCTACTCGGTCGACCTGTCCCCGCACAACGAGGTGCTGGGACAGATGGTCATGTGCAACACGAGCCTGGACCCGGCCGATTCCGTGGCCAAGATCATCAGGGAGTCGGCGTCCTCGCGGATCGCCATGCAGGTCAACCGGCCGATGCCCGACTCGGTCGACGACTTCCAGCACGTCTTCCACGGCGCGTCCTACATGGGGAGCCCCGACCGGCTCGGAGACTTCGACTTCCTCCTCAAGGGGGAGGCGCGGACGCCGTTCAGCGAGCTGCCCCACCTGTCCAGCGGGGACAGCGGCCAGGACCTGGCGCTGCTGGTCGACATGCTCGCGCGGGCCGGATACGAGGCGGTGGCCGTCGACTGCACGACGGATGAGGCGCGCGACGTCGGCTTCCGCGTGGTCCGCGTACTGGTACCGGGCCTGATGCCGCTGTCCTTCACCCACCGCGCCCGGTATCTCGCACACCCCCGGCTCTACGAGGCACCGGCCCGCATGGGATACCCCGTGCACGCCGAACCGGACCTCAACCCGCTGCCGCAGCCGTTCGCGTGATGCGCCCGCTCACGCCTCCTGGAGATGAACCAGTCATGACGAAGGTGCATGTTCTCGCCGTCGGCGAGTTCGGCGAAGCCGTCGCGGAGCGCATGCTCCGCCACCACGACGCGATCGAGGTCACCGCCGGGCAGGATGCCGCCGACCTCGCATTCCCGGCACGCTGGCCCGTGGCCGACATCCGGGTGCTGGTCTCCTGGCGGGAGGTCCCGGCGCTCGCGGAGGTGCTCGACGCACAGTCCGCCGACTGGGGAACCCCCTGGTTCGCGGTAGTCAACGAGCACCCGAGGCTGCGCGTCGGCCCCGTGGTGGTGCCCGGGGAAGGAGCCTGCTACCGGTGCTTCCGAGGCCGCCGTGCCCAGCACGAACAGGGCAGCACACTGACGGCGGCCCTCCACGCCCACTACGACGCGCACCCCACCGCCGGCCCGGGAGGATTCCTGCCCCAGCACACCGCGATGGCCGCCGGCGCGGCCCTGCAGCTGCTACACGGAATGGAGCGCGACGGGGGCTGCCACGACGCCGGCAGCGTACGCCACTGGCATCTGCTGGAGCAGCACATCAGCCACGCCCGGGTCGTGGGCGTCCACGGCTGCGACCGCTGCCGCCCCCGCAGTGGCCAGGAGCGCCCCAGCTGGGAGGCCCTGGCCCAGGACCTCTCCGGCCTGCTGCCTCCCGCCGACGCGGATTCCCGTACGGCCGACCGCTCGCGGCCGGCCGGAACCGAGCGTGAGGACGCGCCCGCGCTCCTCGCCCGTGACTGAGGAAAGACCATGGTCGACAGCAAACTGCTCTCCGCCCGGGACATGCACCGGGCGGTGGTGACGGACCCGCAGTTCCGGGTCCCGCGACGGCCCGCGCTGTGCCGCGGGCTGGTCACGGTGCCGCTCCCGGACGGCATCCTCGTCGAGGGAGCCGCAGGCCGCCAGGTGCTCCGCGGCGCCGCGACCCGCGAGCTGATCCCGAAGCTCCTTCCGCTCTTCGACGGGACGCGCGAGGTGTCCGCCGTCGCGGCGGCCGCCGACGTCCGCGTCGAGCACGTCGAACAGGCGCGGGCTCTGCTCTACACCTGCGGGCTGCTCGAAGAAGGCGCGCCGCAGGACCCGGACGCGACGGCCGATGGCGCCGGGAGTTTCGACGGGGACGGGCCGGTCGCGAGGTACCTGTCGCGGAACCTGGACTCCACCCGCGTGAACATCAGCGCCTTCGAGGCGGCCCGCCGGCTCACCCGGGCAAGGGTCGCCGTGGCGGGGGACGGCCCGATCTGCGCACTGGTGCGCGACGAGCTTGCCGCTGTGGGTGTCGCTGCGGACGTATGGGCGTCGCCCGAGCCGTCCGGCGACGCTCAGCTGGATCTGGTGGTGGCGATCGGCGGAAGCGACACTGGCGCCGAGGACATGAGCCAGATCGGCTCCTGGTGCGCGGAGCACGCTGTTCCCCTGCTGCCCGTCCATGTCACCGGCCCGACGCTTGACGTCGGTCCCTACATCGACGAGTCCTTCACCCTGTCGTTCGGGGAAGCGGAGCGGCAGCGCACGCCTGCGCCGCCCTCGGACGAACGGCCGACCGGCGAGCACCCGGAACCACTCGTCCTGGCCGCGCTGATCGTCAGCCACGCCACCGCACTGATAGCCCGGGTCGGATCGACACCCGTCCTGCGCGGCCGGGTGCGCACCGACCTCGTCACCTGGCAGCAGTCGGTCCACGTGACGGCACCCGTACCGGAGCGGACCGACGGCGGTTCGACGCTCGCCCAGGGCGGGGTGCCGCTGGCGGTCGCCTTCGAGACGTCGGTCGCGTTCCCCCCGCGCCGCCTGCTCAATCCCCGTGATCACCAAATGCACTACAAGCCGGGGAACATCGTCCTGCAGAGGGAGAGCAAGCAGTGGCCGAGCGCGTTGACGGTGGCGCTGCCCGGCACGGGTACCGCCCCGCTCACCCCGCTGCGCGACGGCTCCGCTCCCCTCGTCTCCCGCGTCGATCTCGGCCATCTGACCTCGGTCCTGCTGCGCGGCGCCGGCCTGCGGCAGGACCCTGCGCCGGCCAAGGACATCCAGCGTTGGGCTCCTACCGGAGGCAACCTGGGGTCGGTCCAACTCCACGCGCTGGTACGGGACGTCGAGGGGCTGCCCAGCGGCGTGTGGGGGTACGAGACGGCCGGCCACCGGATGGCCCTGCTCTCCGAGCGGAACGGCGAACCCGCCGTGGCAGGGGGCCAGGACGCCCCGGTGACGATCGTCCTCACCGGCGCGCTGGCCCGGGTCGCGTCCAAGTACTCCGCGTTCGCCTGGCGCGTCGTCCACCTCGACGCGGGCGTGGCACTGGCGCAGATGTGCCACGTCGCGAGCTCACTGGGCCTGCGGGCACAACCACTCGACCGGTGGGACGACCTGGGCCTGGCCGAAGTCCTCGACCTCGACCTGGAGTCGGAACCGATCACCGGAGTGCTGACACTTCACCCCTCCGTCGCGAAGGAGTCCTGACCATGACGCCGCGTCCGGCAACCTGGCAGCGCCCCGAACCCCTGTCCGGCCCGCTCGACTACAACGACGTGATGCGGGAACTCCAAGTGCGCAGCCGTCTTGACCAAGCGGCCGTGCGGCGCTACAACGACGCGCCCGATCCGGCACTCGCGACCCCATCCCTCGAGGCCGACGCCCCGGGCGTGCCGGTGACACCGGCCGCCGCCGGAGCCCGGCCGCTGGACGAGCTGCTCAGGGACCGCGTCGCCGTACGGACGTACGCGCCGGCCCCGGTGACCGCTGACGAGCTGGCCGCCGTACTGAACCAGGCGCAGTCGTTCGACAGCCTCAGCTGGCCTGACCACCATGCGGGCGGCCCGCTCGGCTTCCTGGTCGCCGCGCGCAATGTGACCGGGCTCCCCACCGGGCTCTATGGATATGAACCCGAGCTCGGGGAGTTCTCCCGGCTCGCGGATCTCCCCGAGGGCGAAGCCGCCGAAAGCATGGTCCTCCAGATGGAGTTCGCTTGGGCCCCGGCCATCGTGCTGGTCTGCGGCTCCCTCGCGGCCTCCCTGGACCGCCACGGCGAGCACGGCCACCGCCTGCTCATGGCCCGAGCGGGAGCGGCCGCCCACACCGCCTGGCTCGCCGCCCTGGACCAGGGCCTGGTGGGCAGCATCTTCGCCGGCTTCCTCTCGTCTGCCCTCAAGCCGCTGCTGGGGCTCGACGGCTACCGCACGGCACAGCTGCTGGCGTTCGCCGTGGGCCGCCCGCCGCTCGACGGCCCGGCTGCCTGAGCCCTCAAGGGCCCCACAGACTCCGCGCCCAGTCGGGGCGCGGCCGACCCGAACCACCACGACAAGGAGTTTTTGGTGCATCACGAGGACATTGCCATCGACCTGTTCGCCGAGGACATCTCGCTCACGGTCGATGCGCTGCCCACCGATTCTTCGCTGGCGTCCGTCTCCACCGTCGGCTCGATGGGCTGCCTGTCCTGCCCGGGATCGACCGCGATGTGTGCCGGTACCGCCAGCTCGCGGGGCTGACACCACACTTCCCGATCACTTCGACCGACCAAGGGAATCCGATATGCGCGACCACGACGGCCTGGACCTCTTCGCCGAGGATCTGGCCTCCGACCTGACCGCAGAGGTCCTCGACGACGCCGCCCTGCTCGGCACGTGGGGCTCGGCGGGCACCTTCACCAGCGCCTCCTGCCCGGCGTCCACGGCATCGACGAGCGCCAGCGCCTCTTCCGCCGGCTAGCCGACGGCAGAGGGCACACCGCACCGCATCACCTCTATCACCCAGGAGAGAAGCACATGGAAAGCACCGCGCACCTCGACCTGTTCGCCGAGGACTTCGCCGAGGGCCTTCAGGTCGAGCAGCTGAGCGACACCGCCTCCCTCGCGAGCTGGACCTCCAGCAGCAGCGTCGGTTCGTACAGCTGCCCCGCGTCCACCGCGTCGACTGCCTCCACGGGGTCCTGCAGCAACTGATCGGTCCATTCTTCCGGAGCGCACCGCCTCCGGTTTCCACCAGGAAGGAACACACCGTGTCGCACACCACCACGGCCCCCGCGTCGACGGATCCCACCGCGGACCTCTTCGCCCTCGACCTCACCGCCGAGGATCTGACGATCGAGCCCCTCAGCAAGACGGCGCTGCTCGGAACCTCCGGCAGCTTCGCCTGCGCCGGCAGCGGCAGCTGCCCGGCCTCCTCGGTCAGCTCGGCCGGCAGCTGGTCCTCGGCAGGCTGAGTCGGCGCGGCTTCACGGCCAAAGCCGCAGCAGGCAGCCAATCCCCGGCCTGGCCTGCGCCATGACCGAGTCATCGATCGCCGGCTGATCGGCCCCGCGGGGTCGGCAATGTGCAAGATTGCCGACCCCGCGGGGTCTCAGCCCAGTATCCCCTCAGGAGGTCCCATGCGATCCGTCGCCATGTCCGTGCGGCGTAGGAAGCCCCCGGCCGACGCCGTGGACGCGCCGGGCGAGGTCGAGGCGCCCGATGACACGGCGTGGCTCGGCACCGAACCACTCGCCTTGAAAGGCACCGTGGAACTGCTGGAAGGGATCGACGGCCGGCCGCTGCTCTTCGACAGCTCGAGCGGCCGGTATGTGGCGGTCTCGAAGGCGGGCACCGTCGTCCTTTCGCTGCTCGACGACGCGCCGACCGCCGATGATGTGATCCGCAGGGTTATCGCGTCCTCGTCCGGCGATCCCCAGCGGATCGAGGCGGCCGTGACACGCTTCTTCCACGAGCTGCGGCAGGCCGGCGTCCTTACGATGGCACCGCAGGACGAGTCCCGCCGCCAGCGCCTCATGAGCTGGTCCCTGCGCGAACGAATGCCCCGGTTGCCGCTGACCCGTTCCGTCCACGTCCTTCTCGACCCCGTCGCACGACTGCTGCGGGTGTTTCCGTCCTCGGCCGTGGTCGCCTCCTGGCTCGTCCTGGTGGCCGCCGCCCTCTCCACCGCCGGTTACGCCGTCGCCGCCGAGGGCCTGCCGTCGTACACGTCCTGGTCCTGGCTCGCGATCCCCCTGCTGATGCTGCAGATCGCGGTCCACGAGCTG
Source organism: Streptomyces sp. ISL-43 (assembly GCF_018614195.1). Classification (GTDB taxonomy): domain Bacteria; phylum Actinomycetota; class Actinomycetes; order Streptomycetales; family Streptomycetaceae; genus Streptomyces. The sequence goes on along the minus strand of NZ_JAGGOT010000001.1, from coordinate 109,387 downwards.
GGCCACGCCCTGGTCTGCCAGTACCTGCGGGTGCCCGTGCGCGAAGCCGGCATCACCCTCATGCTCTACGTCATGCCGGTGGCGTACGTGGACCGCACCGACGCCTACCGGGTGCGCTCCCGGGCCCCCCGTGTCCTCATCGCGCTCGCCGGTCCCATGAGCGACGCCGTATGGGCCGGAGTCGCGGGCCTGCTGCTCCTCACCGCCGACGGGCCGGTGCACGATGTCGCGGGCGCGCTGCTCCAGCTCCAGCTTCTGCTGATGCTGGTCAACCTGAACCCGCTGCTGCCCTCGGACGGCTACCACGCGCTCGAGTCCACGATGGGCTCGGTCAACGTACGCGGCCGCTCCTTCGCCTACCTCGCCCACCTGGTGACGCGGACCCCGCTGCCCAGCAACCTCGCCGCCACCGGCCGGGCCAAGCGCTTCGGCTACCTGGCCTTCGGCACGCTGTGCCTCGCCTACGGCGTGGTCCTGGTCGGTTTCGTGCTCCGCTCCTGGTGGGGCGTGATCGAGGCGGTGATCGCATGATGACCCCGTTCGTGTCGCCGTTCACCGTCCACCGGGTCAACGGGCTCCCCGTAGAGGCGCTCGACCTGGAGATGCCGCAGACGGACGCCTCGCTGCGTCTCGAAACCGAACTGGAGCAGCAGCTCGACGACGTGTCGGCGAAGCTGTCGGACGCACTCCACGCGCTGGTGCCGACGCTCGACGAGACGCCGGCGCTGCGCCGCAAGGTCCTGAACCTGCGCCGCGCCATGCACAACCGGAGGCTGAAGGCCTTCGACGCTGTGGAGGACGTCGCCGCACTCCTCGACCCGGTGGACCGGGCCCGACTGGACTCCTGGCTCACCACCGCCGGCCGCCTCACCCGGCAGTACACCGAGACTGAGGCGCGCTACGAGGCCGAAGCGGAGCGGGCGACCCGCCGGCTCCGCGAGATCCTCGAAGAGCCCCGGCTGGCCCAGGGGCTCGCCCTTGCCAACCGGCATGTGCTCCTGTACCTGTCGTCCGATCCGCTGACGCCGCGCAGCAAGGCCGCGCGCTCCGTCCTCGGGTACGTCACGCGGGCCGCCCTGAAGACGAGCCCGTTCTCGCATCTGACGGCGCTCGCCCTCGACGGGATGCCCGCCGACGGTTCGGGGCACACCTACGTCGCGCAGCAGCACGTACGGTCCTGGCTCGACGCGCTCGCCCGGGACCACCGCTTCGCGCCGGTCCTGGAGGTCGAGCCGAACGACTCGGTCCGATACAGCGGCGGCGCTCCCCGGCTGCTCATCCCCTCGTACAACAACAGCGGGGAGGGAGGATCCACCGCCTGGCGGACCGACACCCTCACCGACGCCTCCGCGTACGCACCGCTGCTTCGGCAGATCTGCTCGTGGCCCCGGATGTCCGTGGCCGAGTGCCTGGAGCTGATCGGCGGCGCCGACCCCTTCGCCGCCTACGTGAGGCTGCTCGACACCGGCTGGCTCCGGCTGGTGCTGCCCTGGCGGCCCGACGACGCGCGGCCGCTCACCGTACTGGCGGACAGGCTGCGGCAGTTGGACGGCGTTGACGTGCGCGCCACCGCCCGACTCCTGTCCGAACTGGAGCAGGAGACCGCGCAGCTGAGCGGGCTGCCCGGCGCGGACCGGGCGCGGAACGTGGAGCGCCTCGCAGCCCTGACCCGGCCCGACGACGCGGGCTCGCCCCGCCCGGCCGCCCCGTTCGCCGTTTACGAGGACGCGACGTCCGACGTACGGGTGGACCTCCCGGTGTCCGAGGTCAGTGCGGATATCGCCGAGCTGGGTGCCCTCATCCGGCCGTACATCTTCCGTTCGCACCTGTACGACTGGCTCTGCGAGGAGTTCACGGTACGTTACGGCGCAGGCGGGCGGTGCGACGACGTACTCGACTTCCTCTGGGACGTGGCGGCGGATCCCGCCCACGACCAGAAGTTCGCCCGGGCACTGACCCTGGACCACCGGACCATGGGCGGCCCCACGGACCGGGCCTGGCTGCCGGTCTCGGCCAGCAGCGCGCCACCGACGACGGCGGTGCTGTACCAGGTCGCGGCGGCGTCGGCCGACGAGATTCGCGCCGGGCGACACCGGGTCGTGATCAACCAGTACAACCCCGGTATGGGCGGCCTCGTCGCACGGTTCCGGCACCTTCTCGATGCCCCCGGCCCCGCGGCCCCCGGCGACGGCGGCCTGACCCCGCGGCTGAGGGACTGGATCTGTGCCGCGTACCCCGACGCCACCCCGCGTCAGCTCACCCTGTCCGGTGACGTGAACGGCATGCACCGGGTCGCCGACGCGATCCTGCCGGGCCGACTCGACTGGCCGGGCGAACCCGGTGCGTCCGGCGTGCCGCGAGCGCCGTTCACCGGGATCGCCGTGCACCACAGCACGGTGGACGACACCCTGTCGCTCACCGGACCGGACGGCCTGCCGGTGGCGCCCGTCTACCTGGGCGTCGTGCCGCTGCACCTCATACCGGGCGTGTCCAGGCTGCTGCTGTGCCTCGCCGACCCCTGGGTCAACGGCTCCCGGCAACGCTGCACCCGGAGCCCGCTGGACACGGCGCCCGCGCCCGCACCCGACGAGATGCAGGTCATCCCGCCGGTCGAACACGGCCGCCTGGTGCTGGGCAGGCGTACCTGGCGCTGCGCCCCGGGGCTCATTCCCCGACCGGAACAGGGCGAGAACGCCGTCGCCTTCCACCGGCGCGTGCACAGATGGCGCCTGGAACACGGGATGCCGGACCAGGTGTTCCTGTCCGTGGAGTCGGCCGTGCCGATGGGCGACCAGTCCGCCGCCAAGCCCGCGTGGCTGTCCTTCCGCAGTCCGCACGCCGTGTGGGCTGCGCTCAGCCGGATCGGCGGAGCGGACAGCGCGGCGATCCGGTTCGCGGAGATGTCACCGAAGCCCGACGAGTTCTGGGTCCGCGACGGGCGCGGGCTGACCCGGGCCGCCGAGCATGTGTCACTGCTGCGCTGGGACCGGCCGGTCCGGAAGGAAGGAAGGTGACGGTGAACGACGTACGAGCACTCGACGAGCCGGGCTGGTGGTATGTACGGCTCTACCCGGGCGGACTGGACCAGCTCGACAGGGCAGTCGTCGACGTACTGCGCCCCCTGGTCACCTGGGCCGTGGAGCAGGGCGCCGACCGGTGGTTCCACATCCAGTACACCGACTGGCGGGGTCCACATCTACGGCTGCGGATCCACGGCCCACGCGTGTTGCTCGACGCGCTGCACCAGCGCCTGCCGGAGCTGGCCGCGCAGTGTGCCGCACTGGGCCGGGAGCGCGCCGAGCAGCGGTTCTCCCTCTTCGACCTCGACTTCCGGCCTTTCGGCGGGCGGTACGCGGGGGCCGATGTCGCGGTGTACGAGCCGGAATACGGCAAGTACGGCGGCCCAGACGGTACGCGGCTTGCCGAAGCGGTCTTCCAGGAGTCGAGCGACCTGGCCCTGTGGGCAGCGGACTTCCGGCGCTCGCCGGATCGGGCCGCACTGGCGACACTGCTGATGGAGGCTGCCGTCCGCTCGCTGGACCACCTCGGCGAGGCAGCCGCAGACGTACCGCTCGACGCCGCGCACTTCTGGGCCCGGCACCTGCATTGGTGGACACGGGACGCGGGCCCTGAGGCCGGGGAACTGCAGTCGCGACTGCGCGACGAAGCGGCGCTGGACCGCTGGGGCATCGGCCCTCGTGCGGCCGAACTCGCGGCGGACACGTCGGTGACGGCACAGCTCGCATCGTGGACCGCGACGCTCACCGCCCACCTGCGCGAGGCGGCCGCTGCCGGGATCCCGCGCACCACGGGACACCTGTTGTTCCATCAGGTGCACATGATGACGAACCGGCTTGGCGTTCTCCCCCGGGAGGAGGCCTTGCTGGGGGTGATCGCCGCGCAGGGACTTAGCGATCCCCTCACCGTCAACCGCGCACTTCTGGCCACAAGATGATGTTTCGGCATCGCCCATGGCCGATCATGGATGCACCATGCAGCAAGAGATGATTGAGGTTGAGATGCAGCAGACCCCGAAGTCCGGCCGCTCCCGCACGGTCGCCCTTGCGGCGCTCGCCGCGGCGATCGCCGCGGCCGCCGGCGGCGCCCTCGGAACCGATGCCACGCTGCGAGGGATATGCGTCGTACTCGCGGTCATCCTGGTCACGGTGTCGGCAGTCTCCTTCAAGGCCGCAAAGGAATGAGGCCACCCACGGCATGAGCCCGGAGAAACCCCAGGGTCCGACCCTGGGGCTTCTTCAAGGGCGGGGCGGCACCGTCGGTTGCCAGGCGCTGAGCGACACGGTTGACTTGGCAGTAGGCTGGCAGGCCTCGGCGGATAGCCGCGCACCCGGATAAGTTGGATGCGGAACCCTCCGGTATCCCCGACGAGTTCGGTGCGCGGTACGCGGCCTGCACCTTGGGAGTGGCTGCGGATCAAACGGTCGCATCGATCTTGGCCGCTTCGTGTGAGTTAGCTGTGGAAGCCAGGTCCGGACTCCCGGCAGCACCGGGAACACCAGCCGAGTGCACCTGGTCTCACCGTCCGGAGGCGCGTCAGCAGCGTGCCCACCAGCGGAACTCCACTCGCTTCCACGCACGGTGTCGTGCGCCCACCCGTGCGGAGTCCTCCGCATGTCTGCCCAGCCGACCCTGGCCGCACTTCGAAGCTTCTGTTGGCGGTAACGGAAGGGTAGGCGGGGCCGCAGGGACGGTCGGCGCGGTCAAGGCCGTTGCCCAACCCTTGATCACCTTGATCTGACCAGCGACTTCCGGACTGCTTCGGTCAGCAAGGCGGCGCGCATCTCGCTCTTGCGCAGCGATTCGTCGATGAGGCCCTGGTATGTACGCGGGCGGGCGGTCTGGTTCTTTACGTGGTCCATCAGCGCTCCGCAGAGGCTGAGGGGTATCGCGCTCTCTACGACGAGCGGTAAGCGGTTCTTCCAGGTCATGAGGTGGGCTCCTTCCACCAACGGGTGCCTTCGGGCGAGTCCTCGAGGATCACGCCCTGCTGGGTGAGCTGGTCTCGGATCGCGTCGGCCTCGGCGAACTTCTTCGCCGCGCGGAGCCGGTCGCGTTCCTTCACGAGTTCGTCGACGGCGGCGTCGCTCTGGGCGGAGCCGGGGATGTCGAAGGTTCCGAAGAGGTTGTTCACGTCCTCGATCAGCCGCAGAGCGGCCGGGCCGGCCGGCTCCTCCATGCGGTTCTGCTCGCGGATGTACTGGAACAGGACGGCGAGGGCGCCGGGGGTGTCGAAGTCGTCGTCCAGGCGCTCACGCATCTCCTTCCCGGCATCGGCGGCGCGTGCGGCGTTCGCCTGGCTGTCCGTGTGCGCGGGGTCGATGGTCCGGGCGAAGTTCTCGATCCGGCGGCGTGCCCCTCGGGCCTGCTCCAGCGTGGAGTCGTTCAGCTCCATGGAGGATCGGTAGTGCTGGGAGAGGAACGCGTGGCGCAGGGTGCGGAAGTCCGTCCGGGCGAGAGCGTCGCGGATCGTGAGGAAGTTCCCCGTGCTCTTCGACATCTTCTCGCCGTCGACGCGCAGCAGACCGGTGTGCATCCAGTACCGGGCCAGGGGCTCGATGCCGGAGGCGGCTTCCATCTGGGCCACCTCGGCTTCGTGGTGCGGGAAGATGAGGTCGACGGCCCCGCCGTGCAGGTCGTACGAGGGCCCGAAGAACGTCTCCGTGATCGCGGTGTCCTCGATGTGCCAGCCCGGCCGGCCCTGGCCCAGCTCGGTCTCCCAGAACGGCTCGCCGTCCTTGCGGCCCTTCCACAAGGCGAAGTCGCCGGTGTTGCGCTTCTTCGAGTTATCGTCGATCCGCGACACCGAGTCCTCGGGGCGCAGGTCGGTGCGACCGGAGAGCTTGCCGTAGGCGGGGAACGAGGCCAGGTCGAAGTACCAGCCGTCGTCGAGCTTGTAGGCGTGGCCTCGGTCGATCAGCCGCTTGATCTGGTCCACGATCGCGTCGATGTGGTCGTGGGCCCGCGCGTGGACGTCGACGCGGGTGTTCCCCAGCGCGGCCATGTCCTCCAGGTACTGCTTCTCGAAGAGCGCCGCGATCTCCTCCGGCGGGACGCCCTCCTCCGCCGACCGCCGGATGATCTTGTCGTCGACGTCGGTGATGTTCTGGAGGTAGGTGACCTTGTACCCGCTCGCCTCCAGGTACCGGGCGATGAAGTCGAACTGCGTGTACGTCTTCGCGTGCCCGACGTGGCTGGGGCCGTACACGGTGGGTCAGCACACGAACATCCGCACCTCGGCCTCCCGCTCGGGGCGGAACTCCTCCGACTGGCCGGTGAGCGTGTTGTGGACCTTGATCGACATCATGCCTCCTGTGTAAGCGGATCACGCAGCGTACTGACGCCCGGACATAAGCGTCTAACTGGTACCGCCGGGCCCGCCGAAGGGAACGAGACGCGGGGCCGGCAGGGTGGCGAAGACCGCTGCCTCGTCCCCGAGCAGGTGGTGGTTGGCCTGCTGGTACGCCTTCCGCACGGCCGCGATCGCGCCGGGGCTCGGTCCATCCCGGCGGACAGGCAGAACTCCCCCAGGGCCTCGCACCGCCGCTCCAGGTCGACCATCGACAGCGGGTCGCACTGCTGGGCCTCGATCAGCAGGTTCTCCTGCTCGCCGCTGATCAGACCGAGCGCACCGAGGGAGTACAGCTTCCACTTCATGTTCGGCAGCAGCCGACCCGAGCGGGCGTACATCCAGTCCACGACCTCGTCCAGCGCCCCCGACAGGACGAAGTGACCCGTGGGCACGCCGACCCGCCGCGCCATGCGCAGCGGGATCTCACGCACGTCCCAGGTGATCCGGTTGTACAGCCGGTGGGTCTCGCCCTCCAGCCGTTCAAGCTGCTCCCGCGTCTTGTGGGAGATCAGCGCCTCGAAGGCGTTCTCGCGGTCGAACAGCGGCTCGCCCTTGTTCCCGTAGGCGTCGCACTTGTCGCTGTTCCACGTCGTGCGCGGGTCGGCCTCGTACTGGAAGAGGAGCTGGTGGACGTTGATCTCCATGAGCCCCCAGGGCACGGGCAGGTGGAAGCTGAACTCCGGGACCCAGGCGGGGAGCCGGTCACGGACCAGGGCGTACGTGTCCGCCGACCGCGGCCTCCACTCGTCGTCCTTGATCGGGACGTCGAGGACGACGGCCAGGTCGAAGTCGGAGTCAGTGCTGAACCGCGTAACGTTGCGCGGCGCGACGGCCGAGGAGGAAAGGACGTACAGCGCCTGGACGTCGGGCATCGTTTTGAGCGTGTTGAGCAGGCCCCCGGCCGCGGCACGGGCCTGCATTTTGAGGTTTTCCACGAGAACTCCTGGTCAGATGATCGGGCGATCCATCACGGAGCGGAGCGCGGGGACGAGCTCCAGCGCGACACCGCCGTGGGTGCGCTGGATGTGTCCGAGGGAAGGGCTGCTGTTGCCCTCGATGACCACGGGTCCCTCGGGCGTGAGAGCGATGTCCCAGCCGATGAAGGGAACCTGCGGGAACAGGCGGGCGGCGCGGGCGGCCAGCTCCTGGACCTCCGTCATGCGGGAGATCCGGTGGTCGGCAAAGGGCACCGAACTGACCTCGTGGCGGGTGTGGGCGGTCAGGTACCGGTCGTAGCCGTGGCGGTCGAGTCTTCCGTCGGGGTGGACTCGGATCTGCATGCCGCCGGCGGCCGAGTTGTCCGTGGTGCTCTCTGTGCCACCGAGTTTCAACATCACGTACAGGACCTCGGCGGCGCCTTCACGCAGCAGGGTGATCACGCGGAATGTGTTGAGGGCGTACGGGTTCAACACGTCCAGGTCGGGATGCTGGGGCATGTGCTGCTCCACCAGCCACGTGCCCCACTGCTGCGCGTAGGCCGGCAGGTCGAAGCCGTCCTCGCCAGGGCGCACGATCACCACGCCGGATCCGCCGCTGGAGTAGCGGGAGGGCTTCACCACCACGCGCCCGAAGCCGGAGACGCGATCGAGGACGTCCGGCAGCGACACCGCCTCGCCGTCGGACGTCACACCCGCGCGGTGGTCGCCGCTCGCGATCAGGGCGGGCTGCGGGATTCCGGCCGAGGCGAGGATCTTCTTGCAGGACGTCTTGTCGTCCAGGTCGATCGTGTCCCGGTTCACGCGAGGCAGGAGCCGGTGGAACAGGGCCGTCTCCTGCAAGTAGCAGCAGGCTCGTTCGGCGGACACCTCGCGCCGGTATCCGGCGTAGCGGAAGTAGTGGAAGGGCAGGCAGTACCACCGCGCGGAGACCTTCACCAGGTCCCCCGCGATACGGACCATGCTCTTCCGGTCCTCGTCGCGCAGCATCGCGGGGACGTGCTCACTCCGGAGCTGCCGCACCTGGTAGGGGAGAAACCGCGCGCCGGACACGCGGGGAAGAACCCGGGTGCGGAACCACTCCTCGGTCGGCGTTCCGGACGCGGTCGTCGACGCCATCATGGGCTGGGAACCCGGCAAGTCCGCCCGGATGCGCCGCCGCTACCAACACCTCACCAGTCGCGTCCTGAAGGACACTGCTGACAAGGTCGGCGGCCTCCTGTGGGGTACGGAGCAAGGGCCAGAAGAAGGTGTTGCTGGCGCGGGTCAGAGCCCTGTCCCCGCCGAGCTGATGATCCACGTAGCCCGCCTCGGCGAGCGGCGGATTGCCTTCCTCCACCGCGAGCACGCCGACGAGGTCGTCGCACGGTGGAGCGAGGACTGGCCTGATCACGCCACCGAGGTGGAAGTGTGGGACCGCTGGCGCCGGGAGCACCAGGGCCCCGGCGGCGCAAGCGTCCTTCGCGATCAGATGCCGGAGCGCTCCGTGGTCTTCCACGGCCGAGCCCTGTTCCTGCCCGGTGGGGAACGCGTGGTGACCGCACTTCCCGAACTGTGGTCGGTGCCGGCCTGGGACTTCGAGACCGACGTCTACACCGACCGCGCCTCGGCCTGGCGCACGGCGCGACGCCCCGGTTCGGGCCAGGAGGTCGAGGCGCAGGTGCGAGGCACGGACAAGGCGGCCGTTGAGGCGGCCTTCGTAGAGGCGTGTGCTCAGGCCGTGGACCGTGCGCGGAACCCGGGGAAGTACGGCGATACCGACGAGTGGTAGATGAACCGCCGAAGGGCCTACGGAGGGATGGGTCGCATTGCGCGTCGCCGGGTGGGGCGGTCCCGTGCCGCCTCACCTGAGCGCCATAAAGAGACCCACAAGTGACGCTCCGAGGGTCATCGTGCCCGCAAAGGCGATAGCCCCTCGGCTGAGCGAGGCGGGCACAGTGTGGCCGTCCCAGCGAGCGAGGGCGACCGCTGCACCTGCTGCTCCCATGGCCAGCAGGCTGATGAACAGGAGTGTGGCGAGGAGCAGGCTGGCGTGAGTGAGGTACATAGGTGTCTCCGATCTCGCGCTACGCGGGTCTCTCTTGTGTGCGAGAACACGATCCGGCTGCGTTGCGCCTCGTGGGACCGCTTGGATGTTGTTCCGGCGACAATGACGGTTTGTCGCGGAACAATTGGGGGGTTGCGGTGGGGGCAAGGCCGAAGCGTCCAGGACGTCCCTGGTCGGCACCCAAGGGGGCCAGTGTTGAAGCCAACGCACTGGTGCACACGATTCGGTCGTGGATCGATGAAGCCGGACTGAGCGTTCGCGAGGTTCATGGGCGTTTGACCCTTGACCACTTCGAGACCGGGAACGTGCCGGATCTTCGCCGGTTACGCGTACACCTGTCAGGCGAGGACTTGAACTGGGACGTGGTGGAGGCAGTCGCCGACGTGTGCTTCCCGGAGGAGCCAAGCGAGCAGGCGCAGCGACGGGTGCGCACCGTGCGGGCCCTGTGGGACAAGGCGCATACCTCCCCCACTTCGGTTGGCTTGGATGGGCAGGCGATTGTTTCGCCCCGCGAACTGATTGAGGAGAAGGAGCGAACGATCCAGGTTTATAGGGACCTTGTTCGAGCGCGCCAGGCATACGAGACGAGTGAGCAGGGGCGCGAACAAGCCCTCAAGATCGCTTCGATGCTGTTCCTCGTCCTGGGGCAGGCGCAGGCCAAGGTTGCGGAGCTGTCGCGGCGTATCGATGCCCTCACGAGTGCGAGCACGCCCTTCCAGGACCGGATGCAGGCGCTTCAGCCGCAGCTTGAACGTGCTCGAGGGCAGGAGGTGCGCCTGAATGCTCAGCTTGAGCGTGCCGTGCGGCAACGTGACGAGGCCCAGCGCATCGCGGACCTCGCTGCCCGCCGCGTACAGGCGCTGGAGGCGTACCTGCTGGAGATCGGCCAACGACCGTACTCCAGCGAGGCTGGGGAGCTTCCAGCCGTTCCCTCCGGCGCCCTTGACCAACGCGGTCTGGGCGAGGAAAGCGCTCTTGATCAAATCGACGAGATCCTCGCGCGGACAGGCGATGCATTGGATCGTGAAGAGGAGGCTGTCCAGGACGCCGCAGACGAACTCGGTGTTGCTTCTGACGGCACCGGTGATGAGCGCGTGATCCCGGGGGAGGTGCTGCCAAAGCCCGGAACGCTCGAAGCCCATCCTTCTGGGTTGTCCCGAACAACTCCGCACAACCCAGATGAGCAGGGAGAACCTACGGAGCTTGGGGAACGCGTCACCCGCTCGGAAGAGATCGTTGCGGAGCTACAGGAGCGGCTGGCGTCTGTCGAGAATGACCGACGTGCCACCGCTGTCAATCTCCAGCGGTCCCTCCTGCCACAGGAGCTGGAGCAGCCCGACGACTTGAGGATTGCGGCTGCCTATCGACCGGGCAGCACCGAGGTCGCCACTGGTGGCGACTGGTACGACGTCATCACTCTGGGCGCTGGCCGCACGGTCTTCGTCGTGGGCGACGTGTTGGGCGGCTATGGGGTCCGCGCCGCCGCCGTCATGGGCCAACTGCGCGCCGGCGTTCGGGCGTATGCCCGCCTGGACCTGCCGCCGCACGAGGTCCTCCAGCTCCTCGATGGTCTCGCCGTCGAGATCGCGGCCAGCCAGATCGCTACCTGCGTGTACGCCGTCTACGACCCGAACGAGGGACAGCTCGTCTACGCCTCCGCCGGTCATCTCCCGATCCTCGTCCGCGACGAAGCCGGCATTGTGCACCGGGCCTTCGAACCCACTGGTCCACCCTTGGGCACTGGAGACTGGCTTCACGCGTCTGGAGCCATCCCCCTCAGCCCCGGCTCTACCGCTGTTCTCTATACCGATGGCTTGGTCAAACGCCGCCACGTGGACATCGACGAAGGCGTCGCTACATTGCAGACTGCCCTCAGCAGTGCGCAGGGCACTTCCACTGCCATCTGCGACCGTCTCATGGGTGCCCTCGGCGTCGAGCCAGACGATGACGACGACACCGCTGTGATGGTCCTGCAGAACCCCGTCCGCACGGGTGCGGAGGCTGATCTGTTCCGTAACGCCGCCCTGGAACTCCTCGGGGGAACGGAAGCAGCACCCCGAGCCAGGGCGTTTGCTCGGGGCGTCCTGGCCTCGTGGGATCTCCCAGCGGACATGTGCGATCTCGGCGTCCTGGCCGCCAGCGAACTGGTGGCCAATGCTCTCCAGCACGGCAGCCCGCCCATGTGGCTCCGGCTGCGCCGTACTGACCGCCGCTTGGTCGTCGAAGTGACTGACGGGGACGATCACCTTCCCCGTCGGCGGCAGTCAGGGCCAGCCGATGAGACCGGCCGTGGCATTTCGGTTATCGCGGCGGTTGCTTCTGCCTGGGGATCGCGTCGAACCCCAGGCGGTGGCAAGGCCGTCTGGTGCGAATTTCTCTTTGGCGCGTAGAAAGCTGGAGCGGGAGGGGTCTCGTAGCCGAGCTGCATGGGCCCTCCGCTCTGCTGAGACGGCGAACTTCTTTGGCGCTGAGTCGAGTTCGAGCCTTTATGCGCCCTGTCGTGTGTCAGTAGTCCCTCCTATCGTGGATGGATGGCCAATGGCGTGTGGCATACCAAATACGGCATTGCGATCAACCTGACGCAGCCAGACCTGGGGGTCCGCGGCTACCCCGGTCTGCTCGAAGAGATCATGACCAGCGTGTCGGAGCGGAACCCCCAGCTGCTGGAGTGCCTCGCGCACAAGGCCGGCAAGCCGTGCGCGTCCGAGGCGGGTGGGAAGTCCCCGTGGATGTTCATCCGGCGGGCTCGCGTCGGTGGCCGCTCACCGCTGGTTGCCGCTCACCTGCCGATCACGCACAAGCCGACGCCGGCGGAGAGCGATCAGCACAAGGCCACCAAGGAGCGGGTCGTCGAGACCGCCGAGGGGTACGGGCTGGCCGCAGACGCCGAGGTGGGTATGCCCAACCGGCGCGGCGTTACCGATGCTGTGGTTACTGGGCCTTCTGGAATCCAGATCGGCTGGGAGATCCAGTACTCCCCGCTCAGCCCCAGCAGCGTCCACCGGCGGTCGGTCAACGCCATGGAGCACGACATCACACCGCTGTGGGTCGCCAAGGACGACACGGCGGCCCTGATCGACCGAGCACCCTGGGCCCGGGTCGACGACATGTCCTGGCGGGAGATCGCCGACGGCAGCGAGATGGTCATCCGCGGCGGGTACCGGCACCTACAGGTCTGGCGCTGTCTGTCGAGCAGCGCGCTCCACTGTCCCGACAACGGCGGCACGGGCCATTGCGGCGCGGTCCACGCCGAGTGGTTCCTCCCGGCGGCTCTGCGACCCGCCCAAGCCTCCCGTCCGGATCGAGGACCTGATCCTGACCAGCGCCACCGGCGACAGCGTGCCGGTCTTCGTGCCGAGCCGTGGCGGCGGTCGGGCCGGCCGCCACATGTGGGTTCCCCGCACCGACTGTCGGACCTGGCGGGAGCTGACCGGTCAGTGGGATCCCCTGCCCAAGGTCCAGGAGCAGGAAGCTGACGACGAGATCACCTTCTCCGAGCAGGAGATCGATCGTTCCTGCCAGGCCGGCGAGGAAGGGTGGTTTCGGAGCGACCCCAGGCCGGTCAGGGATCTTGGGCAGCCCACGGGCGGCTTCACCCTCGCCCGCATGCCGGCCCATCGGAAGCGGCGTGCGACGTGGATCACACAAGTCGAGCGGTCCGCCGCAGCAGCCACCCTGGGATGTCCTCCGTGGGAGGTCGGTCCGTGCATCGGCTGCGGGCAGCTGATGCGCCGGTACGGGCCCAACGCGGCGATGGCCTGTGACGCCTGCCGGGGCCTCGGTCATCCCAAGGCAGCGAGGGGCGTAGATCGGGAACTGCAACCAGAACTGCAACCACGGAACGACGAAGGACCCGGCCGCGATGCGGTCGGGTCCTTCGTTTGCCCTGGTGGGCGAGTGCGGAGGATACGAGATTCGAACTCGTGAGGGGTTGCCCCCAACACGCTTTCCAAGCGTGCGCCCTAGGCCACTAGGCGAATCCTCCGCCGCAAACAATACAAGACGTTGGGGGGTGCTCGCGAACGTGATCGTCGGGCGGTGACCTCGCAGGGGTCCGGCTCGATTCCTGGGGGCTTCATCCGCTAGGGTGGGGCCAGCCCCTCACGTGGCGCTATCTCACCCAACTCCCCCAGGGCCGGAAGGCAGCAAGGGTAAGTGGGCTCTGGCGGGTGCGTGGGGGGCGCTTTGCGTTCCAGGACTGCTCGGGACGGGCCGGGGACCGGCCTTCGGCGAGGCGCCGGGCGCGGTCGGACCGGGGTGAGCGCGCTCGGACCGGGGTGTGCGCGGGCGCGCCGGGCCGGGTGGAGACAGGCCCGGCGGGGTCTGCGGGCCACTGTTGTCGGCGGGCCCGGATAACCTCGTAGACGTGTCGTCCCTTGCGCTGTACCGCCGCTACCGCCCCGAGTCGTTCTCCGAGGTCATCGGGCAGGAGCATGTCACTGCCCCGCTGATGCAGGCCCTGCGCAACAACCGGGTCAATCACGCGTACCTGTTCAGTGGTCCGCGAGGCTGCGGCAAGACCACCAGCGCGCGCATCCTCGCCCGGTGCCTGAACTGTGAGCAAGGCCCCACGCCGACCCCCTGCGGGGAGTGCCAGTCCTGCCAGGACCTCGCGCGCAACGGGCCGGGTTCCATCGACGTCATCGAGATCGACGCGGCCTCGCACGGTGGTGTGGACGACGCCCGTGACCTGCGCGAGAAGGCCTTCTTCGGCCCCGCCTCCAGCCGGTACAAGATCTACATCATCGACGAGGCGCACATGGTCACCCCGGCGGGCTTCAACGCCCTGCTGAAGGTGGTCGAGGAGCCGCCGGAGCACCTCAAGTTCATCTTCGCCACGACCGAGCCGGAGAAGGTCATCGGGACCATCCGGTCCAGGACGCACCACTATCCGTTCCGGCTCGTGCCCCCCGGCACCCTGCGGGACTACCTCGGCGAGGTCTGCGACCGCGAGGGCGCCCACATCGAGGACGGCGTGCTGCCGCTCGTCGTGCGCGCCGGCGCCGGATCCGTCCGTGACTCCATGTCCGTCATGGACCAGCTGCTGGCCGGCGCCGCCGACCAGGGTGTGACGTACGCCATGGCCACCTCGCTCCTCGGGTACACGGACGGCACCCTGCTCGACGCCGTCGTCGACGCCTTCGCCGCCGGGGACGGGGCCGCCGCGTTCGAGATCGTCGACCGGGTGGTGGAGGGCGGCAACGACCCGCGCCGCTTCGTCGCCGACCTGCTGGAGCGGCTGCGCGACCTGGTGATCCTGGCCGCCGTGCCGGACGCCGGGGAGAAGGGGCTCATCGACGCCCCCGCCGACATCGTCCAGCGGATGCAGGACCAGGCCTCCGTGTTCGGGGCCGCCGAGCTGTCCCGGGCCGCCGACCTGGTCAACACCGGGCTCACGGAGATGCGTGGCGCGACGTCGCCCCGGCTCCAGCTGGAGCTGATCTGCGCCCGCGTGCTGCTGCCCGCAGCCTTCGACGACGAGCGCTCCGTCCAGGCGCGGCTCGACCGGCTGGAGCGCGGCGGAGCGGCCGCCGCCGCGGCCTCCTTCGCCCCCGCCCCCGCCATGGGATACGTACCCGGCCCGGAGGCGCACGCCATGGCCCCCGCGGTCGTACGGGCTCCCGCGCAGCCCGCGCCCGCCCCGGCCCCCGTGGCTCCGCCCGAGCCGATGGCCCCGGCCGCCGCCCCGGCCCATGCCCCGGCCCCGCCGGCCGCGCAGCCCGCCGCCGCGGCCGCCCCCGCCGCCGCGCAGCCCGCCGCCGCGCCCGGCGCGTGGCCCGGAGCCGCGCAGCCCGGCGGCGGATCCGCCCCCGGCGCCTGGCCGGGAGCCGCCACCCCCGGCGCCCCCGCGGCCCCGCCCGCTCCGCCCGCCCAGGCCCAGGCCCCCGCCGCCGGAGCCTGGCCCGGTGCTTCCGCGCCCGCCGCCCCGGCACCCCAGGCGGCCCCCGCCCACGCGCCCGCGCCCGTACCGGCCGCCGCCGCTCCGTCGCCCGGCATGGCCGCCGGCGCCGGGCAGATCCAGGCGATGTGGCCGGCCGTCCTGGAAGCCGTCAAGAACCGCCGCCGCTTCACCTGGATCCTGCTGAGCCAGAACGCCCAGGTCGCCGGCTTCGACGGCACCACCCTCCAGCTCGGCTTCCCCAACGCCGGCGCCCGCGACAACTTCGCGAGCAGCGGCAGCGAGGACGTGCTCAAGGCGGTCCTCGCCGAGCAGTTCCAGGTCACGTGGAAGATCGAGGCCGTGGTCGGCGGGGGCGGACAGCCCGCAGGGCCCGTGTCCGCCTCCTCCTACGGAGCTCCGCCCGCTCCCGCCTACAACCCGCAGCCGGTCCAGCAGGCCCCGGCCCCGTCGCAGCAGTCGCAGCAGCAGTCACAGCAGTCACACCAACAGCAGCAGCCGCCGCAGCAGTCGTACCAGCAGCAGCCCCATCAGCAGCAGCCGCCCGCCCACCAGGCGCCCCCGCCGGTCGCCCCCGAGGACGACGTCCCGGAGGACGACGACCCCGACCTCGTCGACAGCGCGCTGAGCGGACACGAGCTGATCGTGCGCGAGCTCGGAGCCACCGTTGTAGAGGAATACACGAACGACTAGAGGGTCCGATTTGGGTGCCCGCACGAAGGGGACCCCCGGGCGCGGGCTAGGCTGCACGACGTGAAGGTCCTCGTCATCGGCGGCGGCGCCCGCGAACATGCCCTGTGCCGCTCTCTGTCCCTCGATCCCGACGTCAACGCGCTGTACTGCGCCCCAGGCAACGCCGGCATCGCCGAGGTGGCCGAGCTCCGCCCCGTCGACGCCCTCGACGGCGAAGCCGTCGCCCGCCTCGCCACCGAGCTCCGCGCCGACCTGGTCGTCGTCGGCCCGGAGGCCCCGCTCGTCGCCGGCGTCGCCGACGCCGTGCGCGCGGCCGGCATCCCCGTCTTCGGCCCGTCCGGCGAGGCGGCCCAGCTGGAGGGCTCCAAGGCCTTCGCCAAGGACGTGATGGCCGGGGCCGGCGTCCCGACGGCACGCAGCTACGTATGCGCCACCCCGGAAGAGGTGGACGCGGCCCTCGACGCCTTCGGCGCCCCGTACGTGGTCAAGGACGACGGCCTCGCCGCCGGCAAGGGCGTCGTGGTCACCGACGACCGGGCGGCCGCCCGCGCCCACGCGCTCGGCTGCGACCGCGTCGTCATCGAGGAGTTCCTCGACGGCCCCGAGGTCTCCCTCTTCGCCATCACCGACGGCGTCACCGTGCTGCCGCTCCAGCCCGCGCAGGACTTCAAGCGCGCGCTCGACGGCGACGAGGGCCCGAACACCGGCGGCATGGGCGCCTACTCCCCGCTCCCCTGGGCCGACCCGAAGCTCGTCGACGAGGTCATGGCGAGCGTCCTGCAGCCGACCGTGGACGAGCTGCGCCACCGCGGCACCCCCTTCTCCGGGCTGCTCTACGCGGGCCTCGCGATGACCTCGCGCGGTGTGCGGGTCATCGAGTTCAACGCCCGCTTCGGCGACCCCGAGACCCAGGTGGTCCTGGCCCGGCTGCGCACCCCGCTCGCGGGCGTGCTGCTGAACTCCGCCAACGGCACCCTGGACGCCCAGCCCCCGCTCAGCTGGAGCGAGGACGCGGCCGTCACCGTCGTCATCGCCTCCCACAACTACCCGGAGACCCCGCGCACCGGGGACCCCATCGAGGGGCTGGCCGAGGTGGCCGAGCAGGACGCCCCGAACGCCTACGTGCTGCACGCCGGTACCCGGCGCGAGGGCGACGCGGTCGTCAGCGCGGGCGGTCGCGTGCTGTCGGTGACGGCGACCGGTTCCGATCTGGCGCAGGCTCGGACAAGGGCGTATAAGGCCGTCGCGCGAATCGGGCTCGACGGCTCGCAGTACCGCACGGACATCGCGGCCAAGGCGGCGGAAGGCCGCTGAGCAGCGGGATTCCACGGACGCGGGCCCGGTACGCACTCGGTGCGACCGGGCCCGCGCGCATGCTCGCGTGCGAGTGCCTCCAGCCCCGTTCGAGCGCACCCAGCTTTACCCAAAGCCATTCCATCGGGTGATCGTCACCCCGTCTGCCTGACGTCTGCTCCCGCCCCAACTATGGTGCGGCGCAAGCATTCCGGTCCTCATTCCGGCACATGGCCCACCGGCATTGCGATGTCAGGGGCGGGTGTCACAGTGGGGGAGTGAGCAAAGCCGCCGCAGGGCAGAGGGGGGTGAGGTCCGGCCGTGTCCGGAACCGGTTCGATCGCTGAAGTGGGCACGCCGTCCGCGCGTTCCCGCGCTTTGGCCGTGCTGCGTGTGCGCAGCAGGGCCCTGGCCGCCGTGCTGCTGCCCGCCGCCCTCGCGGTGGTCCTGGTGAGTGCCCGGATGACGGGCCGCCTCGCCGGTGACCCCTGGCCGGCGGTGACCCTCACCGTGTGCGCGGTCGCCGCGCTCGTCCTCCTCGTCGGCGGGATCTTCGCCGCCGTCGTGCTGCGGGCGAGCCCCGCCATGACGCCGACGGTCCCGCTGTCCGAGGACGCCGCCCCCGATCTCTACCGGCTCGTGCGGGACCTGGCGGACCGGATGGACGTCCCGGCGCCCTCCGCGATAGCCCTGACGCCCGACTGCGACAGCTGGCTGGAGGACCGCACGCACGCGGCCCACCGCCGAGCCCGCACGCGCATATCGGCCGGAGCCGCCGGACCCGCCGGGTCTCCCGGCCAGGAGACGGAGCCCGGCGCCGCCCCCGTGCTGGTGATCGGCTCGCCGTTCCTGTGGTGGATGCGCGTCGCGGAGCTCCGCGCCGTGCTCGCGCCCGTCGTCGCCGGTACGGGCCCCTCCGCGCACCCGGACATAGCCGACGCGCGCGGATTCGTACGGGGCCTCGACGCCGCCGTGGACGTGGGCAACGGTCGTTTCCTCGGCTGGATCGCCGCCCCCGCCCGGCTGCTGCTGCGGCTGTGCCGGCTGGACGCCGCCGAGATGGAGCGCGGGGTCGCCGCCGCAGCGTCGGACCGTGCACAGGGTGTGGACTACGGGCTGCGCATCGTCGCCCAGGAACAGGTCGGTTTGGCGTACGCCGGCTGGGACCGGCTGCTGACCCGCGTCGCGCTGCCCGCCTGGCGGATGGGCCGCTGGCCCGCCCGCCTCGACGCGGGGGTCGTCTCCGCGCTGACCGAGCTGTCCCGGCGCGACCGACTGGCCGACGGGTTCACCTCCCGGCTGGGCGAGCGCCCGGCGTGCGATCTGCTGGAGCGGCCCGGAGCCGTGGACGAGGCCGCCTCGCTGCTGGCCGCGCGGCTGTTCCACGGCGGGCCGGCCGAGGCCGGTCCGGACTGGTCGCCGGTGGACTGGGCGGCCTATCCGGAGGAAGTCGTCGACCGCAAGTGGCGTACGGAGGCCGCCCGGCTGCTCGCCGCGCTGGACGCGCTGTCCGCGCCCGCCGCTTCCACCGTGGAGCGGGTGCTGTCGTACCTCACGGACGGTGATGGAGAGGCGCTGGCCGGCTGGCTGAGCGCGGACGTCGCGCGGGATGCCGCACCGGCCGCCGCGCACGCCGGGGCGCGGGGCGCCGACGCGCTGCCGCTGTTCCCGCTGGAGGCGCCGCGCAGCGGGCGGGACCTGCTGACGGACCACGTGGTGGCGCTGGTGTGCTGCGCGGCGGTGGATTCCGCCGGGGCCGCGCCCGGGCTGGACTGGCTGGACGGTCCGGTGCTGCTGGTCGGGGGCGCGCGGCGGGCGGACCTCGCGCCGCGGGTGCTGTCGCTGGTGGAGGACGGTGACTCCGGTCCCCTGCGGGACTGGCTCGCGGAAGTGGGAGTACGCCCGGAGAAGCCGGTCCGGCTGGTGTAGCGGCAGCTGTCGCGACGGGTGTGGCGGCATCGGCCGCGCCGGCCCGGGCCGGCGCAACTCTTTGACCGCTGAACTTTTCGCGACGAAGGGTGACGGAGCGCGTGCGTTATGTGATGTGCTGGGACCGGTCGTGGCGTTCGGGGGAGCGAGGGAGGGGAGCGGTATGGGTGCGGAGCAGATTCGGCGTTGGGAGTCAGGTGCGCTCGCGCACGCGGTGACCGATCCCTTCGGGCAGGGCCCGCTGCCGTGGTTCCGGGGGAGCGAGCTCTACTACGACGACAACGGGCAGGTCGTGCCCTGGTACGTCGACCCGGCCGTCGCCGCGGGCCCCGGGCAGATCCCCCACGCCCGGAGCAACGGCGGCCCGCGGACCGCGGATGACGTGCACCGGCAGATCAAGGGGTTCACCTCCACCGGGGCGGTCGCTCCCGGCGAGGCCATCGACTTCCACATCACCGTCGACCCGCCGCAGCAGTTCTCCGTCGACGTCTACCGCATCGGGCACTACGGCGGCGACGGCGCCTCCAAGATCACCACCAGCCCCCGGCTCTCCGGCATCGTCCAGCCCGCGCCCCTGACCGCCGACCGCACCGTCTCCTGCCACCACTGGTGGCTCTCCTGGCGGCTGCAGGTCCCCTCGTACTGGAGTGTCGGGGCCTATGTGGCGGTCCTGACGACGGCCGACGGGTACCGCTCGCACATCCCGTTCACGGTGCGCGACGACCACCCGGCCGATCTGCTGCTCCTGCTCCCCGACATCACCTGGCAGGCCTACAACCTCTACCCGGAGGACGGGCGGACCGGCGCCAGCCTCTACCACGCCTGGGACGAGGACGGGCGGCTGCTCGGCGAGCGCGACGCCGCCATCACCGTCTCCTTCGACCGCCCCCACGCCGGCGCCGGCCTGCCCCTCCACGTCGGCCACGCCTACGACTTCATCCGCTGGGCCGAGCGCTACGGCTACGACCTCGCCTACGCCGACGCCAGCGACCTGCACGCCGGCCGCGTCGACCCCACCCGCTACCGCGGCCTCGTCTTCCCCGGCCACGACGAGTACTGGTCCGTCCCGATGCGCCGCACCGTCGAGCGCGCCCGCGACCACGGCACCTCGCTCGTCTTCCTTTCCGCCAACACCATGTACTGGCAGGTCGAGCTCTCCCCCTCGCCCTCCGGGGTGGCAGACCGGCTCCTCACCTGCCGAAAACGCCGCGGCCCCGGCCGCCCCAGCCTCTGGCGCGAAGTCGACCGCCCGGAACAGCAGTTGCTCGGCATCCAGTACGCGGGGCGGGTCCCCGAGCCCGCGCCCCTCATCGTGCGCAACGCCACGCACTGGCTCTGGGACTCCACCGGCGCCGCCGAGAACGACGAGCTGCCCGGCCTGGTCGCGGGCGAGGCCGACCGGTACTTCCCGCGCACCCAGCTCCCCGAGCACCAGAGCCGGATCCTGCTCGCGCACTCCCCGTACGAGGACGGCGAAGGCCACCGCCGGCACCAGGAGACCTCGCTCTACCGGTCCCCCAGCGGCGCGCTCGTCTTCGCGTCCGGCACCTTCGCCTGGTCCCCGGCCCTGGACCGTCCGGGGCACGTGGACGAGCGGGTCCAGCGGGCCACCGCCAATCTCCTCGACCGGATCTGCAAGAGGGACTGACCCGCCGGACCCCGGACCCGTTGTCCCTGTTCGCGAACAGGTGCGGGAGAATGGGCCGCGCGCTCGTACAGAACCACAGGGAGACTCCGTGCCCGGATTCGTCGAAAAGCCCGAGCCGGTCCAGGTGCCCGGCCTGGTCCACCTCCACACCGGCAAGGTCCGCGACCTCTACCGCGACGAGGACGGCAACCTCGTCATGGTCGCCAGCGACCGCATCTCCGCCGCCGACTGGGTGCTGCCCACGGAGATCCCGGACAAGGGCCGGATCCTGACCCAGCTCTCCCTGTGGTGGTTCGACCAGCTCGCGGACCTCGTCCCGAACCACGTCATCAGCACCGAGCTGCCCGCCGGCGCCCCGGCCGACTGGGCCGGCCGCGCCCTGGTCTGCACGAACCTCGACATGGTCCCCGTCGAGTGCGTGGCCCGCGGCTACCTCACCGGCTCGGGCCTCGCCGAGTACAAGAAGACCCGTACGGTCTGCGGTCTCGCCCTGCCCGAGGGCCTCGTCGACGGCTCCGAGCTGCCCGCCCCGATCTTCACCCCGGCCGCCAAGGCCGAGGTCGGCGAGCACGACGAGAACGTCCCCTACGAGGAGGTCGCGCGCACCCAGGGCGCCGAGACGGCGGCCCTGCTGCGCCAGACCACCCTCGCCGTCTACAACCGGGCCCGGGACATCGCCCGCGACCGCGGGATCATCCTGGCGGACACCAAGTTCGAGTTCGGCTTCGACAAGGACGGCAGTTTGGTCGCCGCCGACGAGGTGCTGACCCCGGACTCCTCGCGCTTCTGGCCGGCCGACCTGTGGGAGCCGGGCCGCAGCCAGCCGTCCTTCGACAAGCAGTACGTCCGCGACTGGCTGGCCTCCCCGGCCTCCGGCTGGGACTCCAAGGGCGAACTTCCGCCGCCCGTCCTCCCGCAGGAGGTCGTGGAGCAGACCCGCGCGAAGTACGTCGAGGCCTACGAGCGGCTCACCGGCCAGACCTGGGCCTGAGGCGGAAGCCCGGAAGGGGCCCCGGAAACGGGGCCCCGGACCGGGCCCCATGGGCCCTGAGCGGGCCGGAAACGGGAGAAGCCCCCGGTCCGAGGACCGGGGGCTTCTTCGTTACAGAGCGGACAACGCGACTCGAACGCGCGACATCCACCTTGGCAAGGTGGTGCTCTACCAACTGAGCTATGTCCGCATGCGCCGTAACGCGAGACCTACTATACCCAACCTCGCTCCCTCGCGAGACGCACTGCCGTGTGCCGGTTCTCGGCGCCCAGCTTCGACGCCGCCGAGGACAGGTAGTTCCGTACCGTCCCCTGCGACAGCGAGGCCCGCTCCGCGATCTCCGCGATCGGCGCCCCGTCCCCGGCCAGTTCCAGTACTTCCGCTTCGCGGGCGGTCAGCGGGGAGTCCCCCGCGCTGATCGCGTCGGCCGCCAACTCCGGGTCCACGTAACGGCCTCCGGCGTGCACGGTGCGGATCAGCTCGGCCAGCCGCTGCGCCGAGACCGTCTTCGGGGCGAAGGCCCGTACGCCCGCCTCCAGGGCCCTCTTCAGGTGGCCGGGGCGGCCGTGGCTGGTCACGATCATGGTCTTGCAGTCGGGGAGCTCGGCCCGCAGGGATGTGGCCACGCTCACACCGTCCGCCCCAGGCATCTGAAGGTCCAGCACCGCCACGTCCGGCCGGTGGGCCCGTGCCATCGCGAGGGCCTCCGGCCCCGAGGCCGCCTCCGCGACGACCAGCAGATCATCCTCCAGGCCCAGCAGCGCGGCCAGCGCGCCCCGGATCAGGTGCTCGTCGTCGGCCAGCAGTACTCGTACGGGGATCACGCCCGCGCCTCCTGTCGCATCCGCCCGGCCGGGCCGGGGATCTCGGCGAGCAGCCTGAACCGGCCGCCGCCCACTGGGCCGGCCTCCAGCGTGCCGTCCAGCGCCGCGAGCCGCTCCCGCAGGCCCGCCAGCCCCGAACCCGGGGGCCCGGCCGGGGCCTTGGGGGCCCCGTCGTTCTCCACCACAAGCGTGAGCGCGCCCGTGCGCTCCTCGGCGGTCAGCCGGATCACGCAGCTGCGGGCGTCTCCGTGCCGCAGCACGTTCGTCGTCGCCTCGCGGACCACCCAGCCGAGCGCCGACTGCACCTCGGCGGGCAGGTCGCCCTCCGCCTCGAACTCGACCCGGCAGTCCATCCCGGCCGCGCGCAGCACCCCGCGCGCGCCTTCCAGCTCCACCGAGAGGTCCGCCTCCCGGTAGCCCCGGACCACGTCGCGGACCTCCTTCTGGGACTCCCGGGCGATCCGCTGGACCTCGATCATCTGCTCGACGGCTTCGGGGCGTTCGCGCCGGGCCAGCTGGACCGCCAGCTCGCTCTTGAGGGCGATCACCGCGAGGTTGCGGCCCATCACGTCGTGCAGGTCCCGCCCGAAGCGCAGCCGCTCCTCGGCGACCGCGAGCTGAGCCTGGACCTCGCGGGCGCGGTCCAGCTCGTACACGGTGTTCAGCAGCCATCCCGAGAAGCCGCAGGCCGCGCAGAGGAAGAGACTGGTCAGCAGTACCCCGACGGCGAGCCCGGCGGATTCGCCGGCCGGGAGGCCGAGCGCGAGCGCCCCCACCCCGGTGCCGGCGGCCGCGACCGGGGCGACGTAGCGCATGTGCCGGACCTCGCGCAGGCACAGGACGAGCGTGCCGCTGGTGAAGCAGGTCATGCCGACGACCAGGGTCGGGGCCACCGAGGGGTCCCCGTCGCGGCCGGTCGCCCGGACGGCGAGGACGCCCAGCACGGCGGCGCCGGTCAGGGCGGCGGTGGCGACGGCGAGGCGCGCCGGCCGCTCGCGCAGGCCGACGATCCAGTCGATCGCCCGGGAGGAGAGGAACCCGACGAGCACGGAGTGGGCGCACACGAGGAGGAAGAGCGAGAGGGCGATCGCCGGGGAGGTGTCTCCGGCCACGGTGCCGAGCGCTGCCAGCCCGATCGAGAAGATCTCGATGAGCGCGAAGAAGTGGAACGACCAGCGGGTGTAGAGCTCGACCTTCCCGGCGCTGCTGCGGTTCTTCCACCAGCCGGTGATTTTCATGGTCCCAGTCTCGCGGCCGCCGGACCGTCCGGGCCATGACACATGTCATCGGACTTCGGGTAGGGCCCGAAGTCCGATGGGCGGGGATACGGCGATAGGGGGATACGGCGATACGGGCATACGACAAAGGCCCCGGTCGATGACCGAGGCCTTTGTGCGCTGAGCGGACGACGCGACTCGAACGCGCGACATCCACCTTGGCAAGGTGGTGCTCTACCAACTGAGCTACGTCCGCATACTCACCACGGCATGAAGTGCCGTGCGATGCGTGCATCACTCTACCTGATCCACAACCGTGGTCGGTAATGCGTTGCAGAGCGGGTGACAGGAATCGCACACTGCGCCTTCCCCCTGGAAGGGGGATGTTCTGCTACTGAACTACACCCGCACGACTTCGGGGTTAGGCCTGCGGCCTCGCCCCTTGGCGTGATCCACACACTAGCGGACCGGTAGGGGTGGATGGCAAATCGGCTCTCAGTGAGCGGCGTTGTACTCCTCGTAGACCTTCTTGGGGATCCGGCCGCGCGGCGGGACGTCGAGCTGGTTGGACCTGGCCCAGGCCCGGACAACCGCCGGGTCGGGGGCGATGGACGTGTGCTTGAAGGCCTTCCCGGAACGGGCCTGGCGGCGGCCGGCCGCCACGAAGGGGGCCAGGCCCTTCCGCAGTTTCTTTGCGTTGGCCTCATTGAGGTCGATCTCGTACGTCTTACCGTCCAGAGCGAAGACGACCGTTTCCACCGCTTCTCCACCGTCGATGTCGTCGGAGAGCGTGACTACTACGCGCTGCGCCACGGATATCGGTCCCTTCGTGCGGCGCCGCCTCCCCGCTGACGTGCGGGGTTGGAGCTGTGCTGCCGCCTGTGTGGATGTTTCGGAGCAATGCATCTTTCCGGTCCCGTCGCGCGGCGGATAATGCCGACACATCGGAGGAATCCTTTGTACCCCGATTCCCATTGCATTGCGAAGCCCAGTTAATTCTCTCCGCGTGTCCCGCCGCAATCCCGGGTACGTGGTTTTCCGGTGGATTTTGCGAAGCGTTGGTGAAGCCGAAACGGCTGGACGATCACACCACGACGATATCTACCCGCGTAGAAATTTTGGCCGGGTACGCTGAGGGAACCGCCTTCGCACCAACCACCTCATCGGGAGTGCCAGTGGCACGCGTCGTAGTCGACGTCATGCTCAAGCCGGAGATCCTCGACCCCCAGGGCCAGGCGGTGCAGCGTGCACTGCCGCGCCTGGGCTTCGAAGGGATCGCCGACGTCCGCCAGGGGAAGCGCTTCGAACTGGAGGTGGAGGGACCGGTCGACCAGGCCGCCCTCGACCGCATCCACAAGATGGCCGAAACGTTCCTCGCCAACACCGTCATCGAAGACTTCACCGTGAAGGTCGAGGCCTGACGGTGACCACTCGCATCGGAGTCGTCACGTTCCCCGGAACGCTCGACGACCGTGACTCGCTGCGCGCCGTCCGCCTCGCGGGGGCCGAGCCGGTCTCGCTCTGGCACCGCGACAAGGACCTGCACCAGGTCGACGCGGTCGTCCTCGCGGGCGGCTTCTCCTACGGGGACTACCTGCGCGCCGGGGCCATCTCCCGCTTCTCGCCGGTGATGGAGACGATCATCGAGCAGGCCAAGGGCGGCATGCCCGTCCTCGGCATCTGCAACGGCTTCCAGATCCTCACCGAGGCCCATCTGCTGCCGGGAGCGATGCTCCGCAACAACCACCTGCACTTCATCTGCCGCGACCAGAAGCTGCGGGTGGAGAACGCGGAGACCGCGTGGACCGGTGACTACACCGCCGGCCAGGAGATCTCCGTACCGCTCAAGAACATGGACGGCCGGTACGTCGCCGACGAGCGTGTGCTGGACGAACTGGAAGCCGAGGGCCGAGTGGCCTTCCGGTACGTCGACGTGAATCCCAATGGCTCGCTGCGCGACATCGCCGGCATCACCAACGCCGCGGGCAACGTCGTCGGCCTCATGCCGCACCCCGAGCACGCGGTCGAGCCGCTGATCGGGACGGGCCGCACCGACGGCCTCCCGTTCTTCACGTCGGTCCTGAAGAAGCTGGTCAACGCATGAGCCTCGACACGGTCAAGAACGCGACGGAGAACCCGGACTCCTCCCAGCCCTGGAAGGAACTCGGCCTCAAGGAGGACGAGTACGCCCGGATCCGGGAGATCCTCGGCCGCCGGCCCACCGGCGCCGAGCTCGCCATGTACTCGGTCATGTGGTCCGAGCACTGCTCGTACAAGAGCAGCAAGGTCCACCTGAAGCAGTTCGGCGAGAAGACCCCCGAGAACACGGCCATGCTCGTCGGCATCGGCGAGAACGCCGGCGTCGTCGACGTCGGCCAGGGCTACGCGGTCACCTTCAAGGTCGAGTCGCACAACCACCCCTCGTACATCGAGCCCTACCAGGGCGCGGCCACCGGCATCGGCGGCATCGTCCGCGACATCCTCGCCATGGGCGCCCGCCCGGTCGCGGTCGTCGACCCGCTGCGCTTCGGCGCGGCCGACCACCCCGACACCAAGCGCGTCCTGCCGGGCGTCGTCGCGGGCATCGGCGGCTACGGCAACTGCCTGGGCCTGCCCAACATCGGCGGCGAGGTCGTCTTCGACGCCTGCTACCAGGGCAACCCGCTCGTCAACGCCGGCTGCATCGGCGTGATGAAGCACGAGGACATCCACCTCGCCAAGGCCTCCGGCCCCGGCAACAAGGTCATCCTCTACGGGGCCCGCACGGGCGGCGACGGCATCGGCGGCGTGTCCGTCCTGGCGTCCGAGACCTTCGACTCCACCGGTCCGGCCAAGCGCCCGGCCGTCCAGGTCGGCGACCCGTTCCAGGAGAAGCTCCTCATCGAGTGCACCCTGGAGATCTTCAAGGAAGACCTGGTCTCCGGCATCCAGGACCTCGGCGGCGCGGGCCTGTCCTGCGCGACGTCCGAGCTGGCCTCGGCCGGTTCCGGCGGCATGCGCGTCGAGCTGGACACCGTTCCGCTGCGCGACGCGACCCTCTCGCCCGAGGAAATCCTCATGAGCGAGTCGCAGGAGCGCATGTGCGCGATCGTCGAGCCCGCCAACGTGGAGCGCTTCATGGCGATCTGCGAGAAGTGGGACGTCATCGCCACCGTCATCGGTGAGGTCACCGACGGCGAGCGGCTGGAGATCTTCTGGCACGGCGAGCAGATCGTCGACGTCCCGCCGCGCTCCGTCGCGCACGAGGGCCCGACGTACCACCGCCCGTACGCCCGCCCCGAGTGGCAGGACGCGCTCCAGGCCGACGACGCCGGCAAGCTGCCCCGCCCGCAGACCTCCGAGGAACTGCGCGCGCAGGTCCTGGCCCTGGTCTCGTCGCCGAACCAGGCGTCGAAGTCCTGGATCACCGACCAGTACGACCGCTTCGTGCAGGGCAACACGGTGCTCTCGCAGCCCGAGGACGCCGGCATGGTCCGCATCGACGAGGAGTCCAACCTCGGCGTCGCCATGGCCACCGACGGCAACGGCCGCTTCGCGAAGCTCGACCCGTACACGGGTGCGCAGCTCGCGCTGGCGGAGGCGTACCGCAACGTCTCGGCGACCGGAGCCAAGCCGCTCGCCATCTCCGACTGCCTCAACTTCGGCTCCCCCGAGGACCCGGGCGTCATGTGGCAGTTCGCCGAGGCCTGCCGTGGCCTCGCGGACGGCTGCCTGGAGCTGGGCACCCCGGTGACCGGCGGCAACGTCTCGCTGTACAACCAGACCGGCGACATCGCGATCCACCCGACCCCGGTCGTGGCGGTCCTCGGTGTGATCGACGACGTCAACCGCCGCACGCCGATGGCGTTCGCGGAGGCCGGCCAGCTGCTGTACCTGCTCGGCGACACCGCCGAGGAGTTCGGCGGCTCGGCCTGGTCCGAGGTCGTCCACCAGCACCTCGGCGGCATGCCGCCCAAGGTGGACCTGGGCCGCGAGAAGCTGCTCGGCGAGATCCTGATCTCGGCCTCGCGCGACGGCATGATCGACGCCGCGCACGACCTGTCCGACGGCGGCGTGATCCAGGCGCTCACCGAGTCCTGCCTGCGCGGCGGCAACGGTGCGCGGATCGTGGTGCCCGAGGACCTGGACGCCTTCACCTTCCTGTTCTCCGAGTCCGCGGGCCGGGCCATCGTGGCCGTCCCGCGCAGCGAGGAGCTCCGCTTCACCGACATGTGCGGTGCGCGGGGCCTGCCGGCGGCCCGGATCGGTGTGGTGGACGGCGAGGAGATCGAGATCCAGGGCGAGTTCACGCTCCCCCTGGCCGAGCTCCGCACCGCCCACGAGGCGACGATCCCGGCGCTGCTCGCCTGAGCAGCGGTTTTTTGGAGCCCCCGTCCGGTCTTTCCGGGCGGGGGCTCGCCCGTTTCCGGCATGATGCCCGTACTGAGGACGGGGGGACGCATGTCCGAGAACAGGGGCCGACGGCTCGGTACGTTCGGTGTGGTCGTGTGCATAGCCGCCGCGGGCCTGGGCGGCTGGTTCCTCTACGAGTGGAACGGGACCCGTCAGGACCGCGCGAACAGCCGAGCGGAGATCACCGAGGCCTGCGAGGGTCTGGTGGACCCGGAGCGGGTGATGCGGCTCGGCCGCCCCGCGGACAAGGTGGACGCCGGCGAGCGGGGGGACCACCTGTGCGTGCTGCGCCGGGCCGCGATGTTCGAGGGCCAGGAGGAGATGTATGAGTACTTCTCCCTCACTGTGGCCGGCTCCCCCGGCGCCGTCACCGGCGACGGCCGGTTCGACTACGTCGGCGGTCGCTCCGTGGTGGTGACGGCGAAGTGCGCCGAGCCGGTCGAGGGCACCGGGGTGACCTCGTTCCGGGTTACGGCCACCTCCGAGTTCGAGCGCACGGACTTCGCCGACCCCGGGGAACTGGCCGCGCTGGCCCGGGAGGCCGCCCTGCGCGCGGCAGCGAAGGCGGGCTGCGCGACCGGCCTCCCCGAAGTGCCGCAGGACCTGACGGCGGCCGGCCGCTGACGTTCGATCGCCGACGCTCGGCTTGCCGGGTTCGCCTGCTGAGACTCGGCTGCCGCGGTCGGCCCCCGAGGCGTTCGGCGGCGTAGGGTCGGCCCCATGCCGCCCGCCAAGAAGAAGCCGCGCACCTACGATCACGCCAAGACCCGCGCGGCCGTCATCGCGCAGTTCGGGCACGTCCAGGACGCCGTACGGGGCCTGGACCCCGAGCAGTTCGCCCGGCCGAGCGGGGTCGGGGACTGGTCCGTGGCCGAACTCGCCGCGCACATCGCGTGGATCGCCGACTCGCTGGCCGCCGGCCTCGCCCGGCCGCCCGCCGCCGTCGCCGAACTGCCCGCGGCGGAGTGGCCCTTCGCCACCGCCTCGCTCGCCGGGAAGATCGCCGAGGCGGCCAAGGAGACCCTCGAGGGCGCGCCGCTGCGCGAGCTCTACGACCGGGCCGGCGCCCGCTTGGCCGAGGCGCTCGACGCGAACGCGGGGAGCCGGGTGCTCGACCTGTGGATCGGGGCCATGACGCTCGCCGACTTCCTGGTCACCCGTACGGTCGAGCTCGTCGTCCACACCGACGACCTGCGCCGCGCCACCGGACTGGACGTCCCGATCGACCGCCAGGCCCTGGCGGCCTGCACCCGGCTGCTCGCCGACGCCCTCGCGCTCAAGGCGCCGGGCGGCTCGGTGGAGGTGCGCGTCCCGCCGTTCGCGGTGGTCCAGTGCATCGAGGGCCCGCGGCACACCCGCGGCACCCCGCCGAACGTGGTGGAGACCGACCCGCTGACCTGGATCCGGCTCGCGACGGGCCGTACGGGCTGGGCCGAGGCGCTGGACGAGGCCAAGGTCCGGGCCAGCGGCGAGCGCGCCGACCTCTCGGCGCTGCTGCCGCTGATGAGCTGACCGGGCGGAACCGCCCCGGCGCGGGATCCGTCCCACCGGCATGCGTACGCTTCCGCTCCTCCCCGCCGCCCTGGTCGCCGTACTCGCGCTGTCCGCCACCGCCACCGCCTGCGGTGACGGCGGCGGCACACCGGGGAAGTCCATCGGCCGCGGTTTCTCCGGATCCTGGTCCGTCGAGAGCCTGACCGTGGACGGCAAGACGCTGACCGCCCCCGCCGCCGCCCAGCTGACCGTGGAGCGCGGCAAGGGCCACGAGGCCGAGGCCACCGGCAACTACGGCTGCAACGGCTTCACCGCCGGGGTCGTCTTCGACACCGGGACCACCATGACCGTGACGCCCGGTGCCGTCACCGACATGGCCTGCCCGGACCTGCCGTTCGAGACGGCCTTCGGCAAGCTGTTCCAGGGCCGGCTGACCGTCCGGCACCACCTTCAGGAGATCACCTTGACGGCGCCGGACGGGAACACGGTCAACCTGAGCTCGAAGCCCCGTGATCCCGAGCCCCCGCTCGCCGCCACCGTGTGGACGGTGAACTCCCTGATCGAGGGCGACCTCACCTCCTCGGTCCCCGCCGACGCCCAGGGCCGGGCCCGCTTCACGCTGGCCGCGGACGGGAGCGCGAGCGGCAACCTCGGTTGCAACCGGTTCGACGCGAAGGCCACCGTCGAGGGGAACAAGCTCACCTTCGGCCCGCTCGCCACCACGCGGATGGCCTGCCAGGGCGGGGCCGGCGAGGTCGAGCGGGCGCTGACCGAGCTGTTCGGCGGCGGCCCGCTCGACTGGAGGATCCGGGCGGACGTCCTCACCCTCAGCGCGAGCGACGGCAGCGGCAAGGCCGTCACCGCCACGGCGGCCTCCGCCGCGGAGTGAGGAGCCCAGGCTGACCCCGTCGAGCTGGGCGGGCTAAAGCTCGTGTGAACCCACAGGCGACTGTCAACCAGGGCAATCCGGATATCGAGAAGGTCGCACGAGCGGTCACCCTCCGCACGGGTTACCCGACTGTCCGCACTGTGACTTTTACGGGCCCTCTCCAATTCGGACCAGTGGTCGATCTCGCCTACACTCGGAAGCGTGCCTCGTGGTGATGGACGACTCAACCACGACCTGCTCCCCGGCGAAAAGGGCCCCCAGGACGCTTGCGGCGTCTTCGGTGTCTGGGCTCCGGGTGAAGAGGTCGCCAAGCTCACCTACTTCGGACTGTATGCACTACAGCACCGCGGACAAGAGTCCGCGGGCATCGCTGTGAGCAACGGTTCCCAGATCCTCGTCTTCAAGGACATGGGCCTCGTTTCCCAAGTCTTCGACGAAACCTCTCTCGGCTCGCTCCAAGGTCATATCGCGGTCGGTCACGCCCGCTACTCGACCACCGGAGCCTCCGTCTGGGAGAACGCGCAGCCCACTTTCCGCGCGACCGCCCACGGCTCCATTGCCCTGGGTCACAACGGCAACCTGGTGAACACCGCCGAGCTCGCCGAGATGGTCGCCGACCTTCCCCGTCAGGACGGCCGCGCCACCCAGGTGGCGGCCACCAATGACACCGACCTGGTCACCGCCCTGCTGGCCGGCCAGACGGACGACGACGGCAAGCCCCTGACCATCGAGGAGTCGGCCACCAAGGTCCTCCCGAAGGTGAAGGGCGCCTTCTCGCTCGTCTTCATGGACGAGGGCACGCTCTACACCGCCCGTGACCCGCAGGGCATCCGCCCGCTGGTCCTCGGCCGCCTGGAGCGCGGCTGGGTGGTGGCGAGCGAGACCGCCGCCCTGGACATCTGCGGCGCCAGCTTCGTCCGCGAGGTCGAGCCCGGCGAGCTCATCGCGATCGACGAGAACGGCCTGCGGACCTCTCGTTTCGCGGAAGCAAAGCCCAAGGGCTGTGTCTTCGAGTACGTCTACCTGGCGCGCCCGGACACCGACATCGCCGGCCGCAACGTCTACCTCTCGCGCGTCGAGATGGGCCGGCGCCTGGCCAAGGAAGCCCCGGTCGAAGCCGACCTGGTGATACCGACGCCGGAGTCCGGTACCCCCGCCGCCGTCGGCTACGCCGAGGCGAGCGGAATCCCGTACGGCTCCGGCCTGGTCAAGAACGCCTACGTGGGCCGGACCTTCATCCAGCCCTCGCAGACGATCCGCCAGCTCGGCATCCGCCTCAAGCTCAACCCCCTCAAGGAAGTCATCAGGGGCAAGCGCCTGGTGGTCGTCGACGACTCGATCGTCCGCGGCAACACCCAGCGCGCCCTGGTCAAGATGCTCCGCGAGGCCGGCGCGGCGGAGGTCCACATCCGGATCTCCTCGCCGCCGGTGAAGTGGCCGTGCTTCTTCGGCATCGACTTCGCCACCCGGGCCGAGCTGATCGCCAACGGCATGACGGTCGACGAGATCGCCACGTCGCTGGGCGCGGACTCCCTCTCGTACATCTCGCTCGACGCGATGGTCGAGGCGACCACCATCCAGAAGCCCAACCTCTGCCGTGCCTGCTTCGACGGCGTGTACCCCATGGAGCTGCCCGACCCGCAGCTCCTGGGCAAGCAGCTTCTGGAGTCGGAGCTGGCCGGCGGCACGGACGCCGCCGACGCGCTCCGGCGCCCGTAGGGACGCGAAGCCGCCTACGGTCCGCGGGCTCACCCGAGCCCGCGGACCCGTAAGCCCTGCTCATCCTGCTCATCCTGCTCAAACTGCGCGGGGCCTCGTCTTTCAGGCTTTTCCCGGGGCCTCGCACCACACGCAGCAACGACACGAAAGCTCTCTCCTGTCATGACAGAGAAGACCACCGGTGCCAGCTACGCAGCCGCGGGCGTGGACATCGACGCGGGAGACCGCGCCGTCGAGCTGATGAAGGAGTGGGTGAAGAAGACGCAGCGCCCCGAGGTCCTCGGCGGCCTCGGCGGCTTCGCCGGCCTCTTCGACGCCTCCGCCCTCAAGCGCTACGAGCGCCCCCTGCTCGCCTCCGCCACCGACGGGGTCGGCACCAAGGTGGACATCGCCCGCCGCATGGGCGTGTACGACACCATCGGCCACGACCTCGTCGCGATGGTCATGGACGACATCGTCGTCTGCGGTGCCGAGCCGCTCTTCATGACCGACTACATCTGCGTCGGCAAGGTCCACCCCGAGCGCGTCGCGGCCATCGTCAAGGGCATCGCCGAGGGCTGCGTCCTGGCCGGCTGCTCGCTGGTCGGCGGCGAGACCGCCGAGCACCCGGGCCTGCTGGGCCCGGACGACTTCGACGTGGCGGGCGCCGGCACCGGAGTCGTCGAGTACGACCGGCTGCTGGGCGCGGATCGTATCCGTACGGGCGACGCCGTCATCGCCATGGCGTCCTCCGGCCTTCACTCGAACGGGTACTCGCTGGTCCGCCACGTCCTCTTCGACCGGGCCGGAATGTCCCTGGAGCAGCACGTGGAGGAGCTCGGCCGGACCCTCGGCGAGGAGCTGCTCGAGCCCACCAAGATCTACTCGCTGGACTGCATGGCGCTCACCCGGACGGCCGAGGTCCACGCCTACTCCCACATCACGGGCGGCGGCCTCGCGGCCAATCTCGCCCGGGTGATCCCGGACCACCTGCACGCCACGGTCGACCGCTCGACCTGGACCCCCGGCGCAATCTTCGACCTGGTCGGCAAGTCCGGGCAGGTGGAGCGCCTGGAGCTGGAGAAGACCCTGAACATGGGCGTCGGCATGATGGCCGTGGTCCCGCAGGAGTCGGTGGACGTGGCCCTGACCGCGCTGGCCGACCGGGGCGTCGACGCCTGGGTCGCCGGAGAGATCCTCGACCGGGGCGACCACGCCGAGGGCGCGACGCTGACCGGCGACTACGCGAGCTGAGCGGTCCCGCGCGGTGCGAGCCGCGCGGGCAGCACAGAAACCCGGCCCGGGGCGATGCCCTGGACCGGGTTTTCTTGCTTCATGCCTGGCGTGCAGACACCACTAGAGCGTCAAGCGCCGCGACGATGCGCCGACGGACCGGACTCTTCGTCCTCGTCTTCGTCGTCATCGTCGTTGTAAAGAGCCGCGTACTTGGCGTACGGGTCATCTTCATCTTGATCGTCATCGTCATCGACTTCGACCGGCACGCTGACAGGCAGCGGCGGATCCGTCGGCGATGCGCCCAGCTCATTGGCCAGACGCGACAAGTCAGTCCCGCCGCTGCTGTACTTCAGCTGGCGGGCGACCTTCGTCTGCTTGGCCTTTGCCCGGCCGCGCCCCATGGCTCGACCCCCTCGGTGACGGGGCTCGACGGCCCCAGAGTCTGACACGCGTTCATGGTTCGGAGCGGGCTCTCCGTGGAGAGACCGTCCGTAGGGGTTTAACGGTACCTGCTTCCGCGGCCATACGGTACGCCGCCCGCATGACGCGCCCCGGTGCAGTACCAACGAGGCGCCCCGTCCTCGCTGGTCAGCTGCGATTTTAGCCCTTTCCTGACGGGCGACCCGCCGAAGCGCAGTGAGTTCCGTCTCGCCGCACCCCGGCGGGCGCACCTGGAAGCCCGATGAGGGCCCCGTCAGGATCAGACCGTGCGCGCCCTGCGGGCGTCCGCCATGCGCTGCTCGGCGATCCGGTCGGCCGCGGCGGCCGGCGGAATCCCGTCCGCCTTCGCACGTGCGAAGATTTCCAGCGTGGTGTCGAAGATCTTCGCGGCCTTGGCCTTGCAGCGGTCGAAGTCGAAGCCGCGCAGCTCGTCGGCGACCTGGATGACCCCGCCCGCGTTGACCACGTAGTCCGGCGCGTAGAGGATCCCGCGGTCGGCGAGGTCCTTCTCCACACCCGGGTGCGCGAGCTGGTTGTTCGCCGCTCCGCACACGACCTTCGCGGTCAGAACCGGTACGGACGCGTCGTTCAGGGCCCCGCCGAGGGCGCAGGGGGCGTAGATGTCCAGGCCCTCCACGCGGATCAGCGCCTCGGTGTCGGCGACGGCGGTCACCTTGCCCGGGTGCTTGTCCAGGATCCGCTGGACGGATTCCGTACGGACGTCCGTGATCACGACCTGGGCGCCGTCCTCCAGCAGGTGCTCGACCAGGTGGTGGCCGACCTTGCCGACGCCGGCGATACCGACCTTGCGGCCGCGCAGGGTCGGGTCGCCCCACAGGTGCTGGGCGCTGGCGCGCATGCCCTGGAAGACGCCGAAGGCGGTGAGGACCGAGGAGTCGCCGGCGCCGCCGTTCTCGGGGGAGCGGCCGGTCGCCCAGCGGGTCTCGCGGGCCACGACGTCCATGTCGGCCACGTAGGTGCCGACGTCGCAGGCGGTCACGTAGCGGCCGCCGAGGGACTCCACGAACCGGCCGTAGGCCAGCAGCAGTTCCTCGCTCTTGAGGACGTCCGGGTCGCCGATGATCACGGCCTTGCCGCCGCCGAGGTCGAGCCCGGCGAGCGCGTTCTTGTACGACATGCCGCGCGAGAGGTTCAGCGCGTCGAGGACGGCTTCCTCGTCCGAGGCGTACGCGTGGAAGCGAGTGCCGCCGAGGGCCGGGCCCAGGGCGGTGGAGTGGATCGCGATGACGGCCTTCAGGCCGGAGGCTCGGTCCTGGCACAGCACGACTTGCTCGTGACCGCCCTGTTCCGAACGGAACAGGGTGTGCAGGACGCCGTCGGTCATTTCGGTCACGGTGGTGACTCCCATGGAAGAGATGCGGCGGGAAAGACGCCCGCCCTGCGGGTGGGGGAGGGCGTGCTGGGAGCAGCGTAAGACCTGAGGAGCCCGGCGATCCTCCCTGTCCGGAGATCGGGACACTCCCGGGTTTCCGGACGGGGCGCGGGACGGGCCGCCGGACGGGCCGCGGGCCGCCGTCGGAGTAGGGCCGGGCGGGGCGGGGGAGTACGAGAGCGTGAGCGAATCCCCCGATCCCCGGCTGCCCTCCGCCCGCTCGGTGCCGGCCGTCCCGTACGCCTCGTACCTGCGCGTCTACGAGCCGCTGGCGGCCTTCCCGGAGCCCGAGCGCACGCACTGGGCCGACTACGCCCGGCGCGGGGTCATCCCGACCGCCCAGGACGAACTGCGCCGTTCGCTGGTGAACTTGGTACGGGTGCCCGTGGTCGGGGTCCCGGCGCACGAGAGCGCGGACGCTTTCACCGCCGAGGTGGACGGGCTGCTGCTGGTCTGCCCCTGGCGGACCAGGCTGCGCGGCTGGCTGGCCCTGGAGGAGCTGGTGGCCGAGTTCCCGGCGCCGGTGCTCGACGCCGTGCTGCCCGAGACGACCCGCCGCCGGGCCGCCGAGGAGTACGAGGCCTGGCGCGGGCGCAATCCCGACGCGCGCCCGTGGATCCGTACCGGGGTGTGGCAGGTGCCGCTGCGCTGGTTCGTGCTGGTGTCCGACGAGGAGCGGGAGTACGTGGCGGGCGAGCGGCTGCGCTACCGGACGCCGATGGTGCAGGCCCGGCGCCGGCTCGCGCGCGGCCTGCGGACCCTGCGCGAGGCGGAGGGCTACGGGATGCTCGCCGAGGGGCTGGTGGAGGTCGGCAGCTGGCTGGAGGAGTTCCATCCGCGCTCGATGGTGGAGCTGGACTACGGCGGGCTGCTGCACGCGCTGCCGGCGGACCGGCTGGAGCGGGACCGCTCGGCCCGGGACCTGGCGGAGGGGATCGCGGCGCTGCGGGCCGGGGACCGGGACGGGGCGTCCGAGACGTACGGGGTCCTGGCGGACCGGTGGCGGGCGGTCCGGGAGAGACTTTTCGCGAACTAGTGCGATCCGGAGCGGGTCGGTGGGGGTAGCGGAGCGGAGCGCCGATGTCCACCGGCCGATCGGCCCCTCTTCGGAGGGAACGGCCAGCTCACGGCCGGGATGCCCTCTTTTGGGTCTTTGTTCCGGGACCTACGTCCCGATACGGGCCATTGGCCCAAGCGTGACGGACCGCACTTTCTACACCCTTGCGCCCTTCCCCTACCCTCGTGCCAAAATAGGACAAGGAGTCCGGGGAGGGTTCCTTCCGTCCAACTAAGGGCGGAATACTCGGCATTTGCACTCTACGGGGGGTCTGACGACTCCTGATCGCTCTGTGACTGATCGTCACAGTGGGGTGACTGTCCGTTATGGGACGGTCCATCGGCTTCCGCCGCTGATGAACACCTCGGAGGGCAATTCCGTCGGTTTGGCCGTCGAGGCTGGACGGATGGTGTAGTTGTAGTGCCGAGGACAAGCCGTTCGTCCTATAACCGACTCGGCCCGCGTATGTCCATTTCGGGCAACGTGGGCCAAGGTGCAGAATTTAGAGGAAAGAACCGAGATGGTTCGGTTCTCCCGAGGAGGCCGCTCATGACCGCTCGCACCCCTGATGCCGAGCCGCTGCTGACCCCGGCTGAGGTTGCCACGATGTTCCGCGTGGACCCGAAGACGGTCACCCGCTGGGCCAAGGCTGGCAAGCTCACGTCCATCCGCACCCTGGGTGGACACCGCCGTTACCGCGAGGCTGAGGTTCGCGCACTGCTTGCGGGAATTCCGCAGCAGCGCAGCGAGGCCTGAGGTTCCGCAGCAACACCTAAGCAACACCCTATTGACGGGTCTATATCGGGTCCCCCAATCCGATGAGCCCCACATGGCTTCATGCGACCGGGCCTGCCCCAACAGGTTCCTCAGTCGTTCGATCGCGCTGGACTCCGCCGGGTCCAGCGCGATCTTTTTTGTGCCCTGGTCAGGGCGCTATCGGGCTGGCGCGCGGGGTGGCCGGAGGTGGGTGCCATTGCACATATTAAATCGAGCACGCGTAGGGGTGCGATAAAAACGTACGTCTCAAAAACACATGTAGTGACTCCCGTCACAGTTGATCACTCTTGTGAATAGGGCGGCGCAGCCCGTAAAGGGACGTGCCGTGCGGAGCGCGTCATGCGAACGGGTGATTTTCCGGGCCGGCCCCGTTCGGCCCGAGCTCGGCCCGGCTCCTCCAGGGCGGCCGGCCCCCGCGGCCCCGCCCTTTCGGCTGACGGGGTGCCGGATCGGCCGTACGGGCCCTCCAGGGGGCCCTCGGCGGGCCTTTGGGGGCGCTCCGGCGGGGCGGTTGGGGTTGAGGGGGCTCCTGGGCCTTTGGGGAGGCTCCTGGGCCGGAAACGCGTCAGGGCCCGCATCCCTGAGGATGCGGGCCCTGACGATCTTGCGAACCTGACGGGACTTGAACCCGCGACCTCCACCTTGACAGGGTGGCGAGCTAACCAACTGCTCCACAGGTCCTTGTTTCGCGGCCGCTAGGCGGCTGCGAAACAGACTGTACCGCAGCTCAGGGGGTGCAGTCGACTCCGATCACCGGGCCGGTCCCGGAGCCGCCGCGTCGACCGCCTTCACGATGCGCTTGTCGGAGATCGGATAGGCCGTTCCGAGGGCGTGCGCGAAGTAGCTGACCCGCAGTTCCTCGATCATCCAGCGGATCTCGGTGACCGCCGCCGGCACCGGCCGGCCCTTGGGCAACTGCTCCAGCAGCCACAGGTACTCGTCCCGCATCTCGTGGACCTTCTCCATGCGCGTGGTGTCGCGCTGGACGCCCGTCGGCATCTGCTGGAGCCGCCGGTCGGCCGCCACCAGGTAGCGCATCAGGTCCGGCACCCGGCGCAGCCCGGCCAGCGTGACGAAGCCGGCCGGCACGAGGGCCGCCAGCTGGTTCTTCACGTCCTGGACGTTGGCCATGAGGGCCAGGCTGCCGGTGGCCTTCAGCCGCCGCTCGCAGGCCTGCCAGGCCGCCAGCACCTGCTGCACCTGCGTGATCGTCCGTACGGTCGTGTCCACCAGGTCGGCCCGCACGGCCTCGTAGAGCTTGCGGAAGCCCGCCTCGTCCCACGCCGGGCCGCCGTGGTCCGCGATCAGCTTGTCGGCCGCGGCGGTGGCGCAGTCGTCGAACAGCGCCTGGATGGAGCCGTGCGGATTGCGCGACAGGGCCAGCTTCTGCTGGTTGCTGAGGTGGTCCGAGGCGAATTTCGCCGGGTTCACCGGGATGTTGAGCAGGATCAGGCGCCGGGTGCCGAGCCGCATCGCCTGCTCCTGCTCGGCCTCGGTGTCGAAGAGGCGTACGGACACGCTCGCGCCCTCGTCCACCAGCGCCGGGTACGCCTTCACCGGCTGACCCGCCCGCCGGGTCTCGAAGACCTTGGTCAGCGTGCCGATCGTCCAGTCCGTCAGTCCGGTCTTCTCCACCGACTCCCCGCCCGCGCGCTCGGCGCTGGCCGCGGCGGCCTGGGAGAGGGCCTGGCGGGCCTTGGGCTTGAGCTGGAGGCGCAGGGCCTCCAGGTCCTTGGCCTCGGCGAGGTTCTTGCGGCGCTCGTCGACGATCCGGAAGGTGATCTTCAGGTGGTCGGGGATGCGGGTGAGGTCGAAGTCCTCGGCGGTGACCGGGACCCCGACCATCCGCTGCAGCTCCCGGGCCAGCGTCACGTGCAGGGGCTCCTGCAGCGGGTGCGCCGTGGCGAGGAAGCGGGTCGCGAAGTTCGGTGCGGGCACGTAGTGCCGGCGGATCGGCTTGGGGAGGGACCGGATCAGCTCGGTGACCACCTCTTCGCGCAGGCCCGGGATCTGCCAGTCGAAGCCCTCGTCCGTGACCTGGTTCAGCACCTGGAGCGGGATGTGGACGGTCACGCCGTCCGCGTCGGCGCCCGGCTCGAACTGGTAGGTCACCCGGAACTTCAGCTGCCCCTGCGTCCAGGAGTCCGGATAGTCGGCCTTGGTGACCCCGGCCGCCTTCTCCGTCAGGAGCATCTCGCGCTCGAAGTCGAGCAGTTCGGGCTCGTCCCGCTTCTTGTGCTTCCACCAGGAGTCGAAGTGCGCCCCGGAGACCACGTGTTCGGGGATCCGCTGGTCGTAGAAGTCGAAGAGCGTCTCGTCGTCGACCACGATGTCGCGGCGCCGGGCCCGGTTCTCCAGCTCCTCCACCTCGGTGAGGAGCTTGCGGTTGTCGGCGTAGAACTTGTGGTGGGTCCGCCAGTCGCCCTCGACCAGGGCGTTGCGAATGAACAGTTCGCGCGAGACCTCGGGGTCGATCCGGCCGTAGTTGATCTTCCGTTGCGCGACGATCGGCACGCCGTACAGCGTGACCTTCTCGAAGGCCATCACGGCCGCCTGGTCCTTCTCCCAGTGCGGCTCGCTGTACGTGCGCTTGATCAGGTGCTGGGCGAGCGGCTCCACCCACTCCGGCTCGACCTTGGCGTTCACCCGGGCCCACAGCCGCGAGGTCTCCACCAGCTCGGCCGACATCAGGAACTTCGGCTGCTTCTTGAAGAGCGAGGAACCCGGGAAGATCGCGAACTTGGCGGACCGGGCCCCCAGGTACTCGTTCTTGTCGGTGTCCTTGAGCCCGATGTGCGACAGCAGGCCGGCCAGCAGCGAGATGTGCACGCTCGTCTCGGGGGCGTCGGCCTCGTTGACGTGGATGCCCATGGTCTTGGCGACCGTACGCAGCTGCGAATAGATGTCCTGCCACTCGCGGATCCGCAGGAAGTTCAGGTACTCCTGCTTGCACATCCGGCGGAAGGAGGACGAGCCGCGCTCCTTCTGCTGCTCGCGGACGTAGCGCCACATGTTCAGGAACGAGAGGAAGTCGCTCGTCTCGTCCTTGAAGCGGGCATGGTTCTGGTCGGCCTGCGTCTGCTTGTCCGAGGGCCGCTCGCGCGGGTCCTGGATGGACAGGGCCGCCGCGATGACCATGACCTCGCGGACGCAGTTGTTCTTGTCCGCCTCCACCACCATGCGGGCCAGGCGCGGGTCCACCGGGAGCTGGGCGAGCTGGCGGCCCATGGGGGTGAGTCGCTTGTTGTGGTCCTTCTCCGAGGGATCCAGCGCGCCGAGCTCCTGGAGGAGCTGGACGCCGTCGCGGATGTTGCGGTGGTCCGGCGGGTCGATGAAGGGGAACTTCTCGATCTCGCCGAGGCCGGCCGCGGTCATCTGGAGGATGACGGAGGCGAGGTTGGTGCGCAGGATCTCGGCGTCCGTGAACTCCGGGCGGCTCTCGAAGTCGTCCTCGGAGAACAGCCGGATGCAGATGCCGTCGCTGGTACGGCCGCAGCGGCCCTTGCGCTGGTTGGCGCTGGCCTGCGAGATCCGCTCGATGGGCAGGCGCTGGACCTTGGTGCGGTGGCTGTAGCGGGAGATGCGGGCATTGCCCGGGTCGATCACGTACTTGATGCCCGGGACGGTCAGCGAGGTCTCGGCGACGTTGGTCGCGAGGACGATCCGCCGGCCGGTGTGCTGCTGGAAGACCCGGTGCTGCTCGGCGTGCGAGAGGCGCGCGTAGAGCGGCAGCACTTCGGTGAACTGAAGATTCCGCTTGTTGAGGGCGTCCGCCGTGTCGCGGATCTCGCGCTCGCCGGAGAGGAAGACCAGGACGTCGCCCGGCCCCTCCGCCTGGAGCTCGTCCACGGCCTCGCAGATCGCGGTGATCTGGTCGCGGTCGCTGTCGTCGCCCTCCTCCTCCAGGAGCGGGCGGTAGCGGACCTCCACCGGATACGTGCGCCCGCTGACCTCGACGATCGGGGCCTCGCCGAAGTGCCGGGAGAACCGCTGGGGGTCGATCGTCGCCGAGGTGATGATCACCTTGAGGTCGGGGCGCTTGGGCAGCAGCGTGGCCAGGTAGCCGAGCAGGAAGTCGATGTTCAGCGACCGCTCGTGGGCCTCGTCGATGATGATCGTGTCGTAGGCGCGCAGCTCGCGGTCCGTCTGGATCTCGGCGAGCAGGATGCCGTCGGTCATCAGCTTCACGAAGGTCGCGTCCTGGTCCACCTGATCGGTGAACCGGACCTTCCAGCCGACCGTCTGGCCGATCTCGGACTTCAGCTCCTCCGCGATGCGCTCCGCGACCGTGCGGGCCGCGATCCGGCGCGGCTGGGTGTGCCCGATCATGCCCCGGACACCGCGCCCCAGCTCCATGCAGATCTTGGGGATCTGCGTGGTCTTGCCGGAGCCGGTCTCGCCCGCGACGATCACGACCTGGTGGTCGCGTATCGCCTCGGCGATCTCGTCCTTCTTCTGGCTGACGGGCAGGTTCTCGGGATACGTGACCTCCGGCATCCGCGAGGCGCGTCCGGCCAGTCGCGCGGCGGCCTTTTCGGCCTCCGCGGCGATCTCGTCGAGCACGGCCTGCTTGGCCTCGGGCTTGCGGATGCGGCGGGCGCCTTCGAGGCGGCGGCCGAGGCGGTGCGCGTCACGGAGGGAGATCTCCCCGAGGAGCGTCTGCAGGGCGGCGAAGGAAGTAGACATACCTGGTCGAGGATCTCACCCGTAGGTGCCGGGTGGCGAACGCATTTGTGGGGCGGACCCGTACCATTTCGGGACGAGTCCCCAGAGTCCGCCCGAGTGTCCCCCTGAAGTGTTCCAGTGAGAGGCCGCCCACGATGCCCCGCCCCCGCCGCCTCCGGTGCGTGTTCGCGGTGCTGCTGGGCTGGGCGCTGCTGGCCGGAACCTTCCAGGCGGCGGCCGCCCCGGCGGGGGCCTTCGGGGCCGCTTCCCCGGCCGCTTCCCCGGCGGCCTCCCCCGCCGCGGCCCCCGTGGAGCCG
Source organism: Streptomyces sp. ISL-43 (assembly GCF_018614195.1). Taxonomy (GTDB): domain Bacteria; phylum Actinomycetota; class Actinomycetes; order Streptomycetales; family Streptomycetaceae; genus Streptomyces. Next base: position 67,182 of record NZ_JAGGOT010000001.1, on the reverse strand, counting down.
GGCTCCGCTCCCGTCGCCGCCTTCGCCCGCGCCGGCTCCCCGGGACCCGCCTGCGCCCCCGGGTCCGCGGACCGCGACGGCGTGCCCGCCGTGCCGGCGCGGGCCGGGTCCGACCAGGCGCAGGCCCAGGCCCCGCCCGCCCGGCCGGAGCCCGGGGCGGCGGACCGGCCGCACGCGATACCCGTACGGGTCCTCCTCCGCGGGCCGCGCCAGGCGGCGCCGTCCCCGACCGAGCTGTCCGTGATGCGGGTTTAGGGGGCGTCTTGCCCCCTGGAGGACCGGCCGCATCCGCCGGTCCGCCTCACCCCACCCCGCACAGCTCTGGAGCACCCGCATGTCCTCTTCCCGGTCCTCGAACCGCAAGCCCCTGCTGATCTCCGCCGGCGTCGCCGTCGCCGCGATCACCCTCGGCCTCGTCTCCTGGCAGGCCACCGCCCCGGCCGACAAGCCCGCCGGCGGCTCCTCCGCCCCGGCCTCGGGCGCGCCCCGTACCGACCCCGCCGCCGAGCTGAAGGCGCTCGCCCGCCGCGAGTCCGGGGACAAGCTCGCCGTCGGCCGCGCCGACGCCCCCGTCGTCCTGATCGAGTACTCCGACTTCAAGTGCGGCTACTGCGGGAAGTTCGCCCGCGACACCGAGCCCGCTCTGGTGAAGAAGTACGTGGAGGACGGCACCCTGCGCATCGAGTGGCGCAACTTCCCGATCTTCGGCGCCGACTCCGAGGCCGCCGCCAAGGCGGCCTGGGCGGCGGGGCAGCAGGACCGCTTCCAGCAGTTCCACGCGGCCGCGTACGCCGAGGGCTCGAAGGAGAAGGGCTTCGGCGGGGAGCGGCTGACCGAGCTGGCGCGCGAGGCCGGCGTACCGGACCTGGAGCGCTTCGAGAAGGACATGGCGGGCGAGCAGGCCGCCGCCGCGCTGAACAAGGACCAGGAGGAGGGCTACCGCATCGGCGTCACCTCCACCCCCTCCTTCCTCGTCAACGGGCAGCCCATCGCGGGAGCCCAGCCGACGGACGCCTTCGCCGCGGCCATCGCCAAGGCCAAGACGCAGGCGCAGGCGGCCGCGAAGTGACCGACATCGGATACCTGGCCGCCCTGCTGGGCGGCCTCCTCGCGCTGCTCAGCCCGTGCAGCGCGCTGCTCCTGCCCGCGTTCTTCGCCTACTCGATCGACTCCGCCTCCCGGCTGCTGGCGCGCACCGGGATCTTCTACGCGGGCCTCGCGAGCACCCTCGTACCGCTGGGGGCGGCCGGTTCGTACGCCGGGCGGTTCTTCCACAGCAACCGCGACGAGCTCGTGCTGGCCGGCGGCTGGCTGATCATCGCGCTCGGGCTCGCGCAGATCCTGGGCCTGGGCTTCGCCTCGAAGCGGATCGCCGAGCTGTCGGGGAGGATCCGCCCGACCACCGCCCTGTCGGTGTACGCGCTGGGCGCCGTCTACGGGCTGGCCGGCTTCTGCGCCGGGCCGATCCTCGGCAGCGTCCTCACGGTGGCGGCGGTCAGCGGCAGCCCGGTCTACGGGGGCCTGCTGCTCGCGGTGTACGCGCTGGGCATGGCCGTTCCGCTGTTCGTGCTGGCGCTGCTCTGGGAGCGCTTCGACCTGGGCCGGCGGCGCTGGCTGCGCGGGCGGGCCTTCGCGGTCGGCCGCTTCGAGCTGCACACGACCTCGCTCGCCTCGGGCCTGTTCTTCATCGTGCTCGGCGCGCTGTTCCTGGCCTACGACGGGGCGAGCGCACTGCCGGGGCTGCTGGACGTGGACGACTCGTTCGCGGTGGAGCAGCGGGTCCAGGCCGTCGCGGACGCGGTCCCCGACTGGATGCTGCTCGGGCTGGTCGCGGTGGTGGCGGCCGGCGTGGGCCTGGTGCAGTGGCGCCGGCGGGCGCGGACGGCGGGCGCCGAAGGGGAGTGACGAAGAAGGCCCCGTCCGATGGACGGGGCCTTCTTCGTATCTGGTGGCTGGGGCCGGGGTCGAACCGGCGACCTATCGCTTTTCAGGCGATCGCTCGTACCAACTGAGCTACCCAGCCACGAAACCGTTTCCGGCTTCAGCGAACCTGACGGGACTTGAACCCGCGACCTCCACCTTGACAGGGTGGCGAGCTAACCAACTGCTCCACAGGTCCTTGCAATGTGCGAGCACAAGTCTCGCACACGGTTACTGCGTACCCCCAACGGGATTCGAACCCGTGCTACCGCCTTGAAAGGGCGGCGTCCTGGGCCACTAGACGATGAGGGCTAAAGGCCCGCCGGGCACTTTCCAGCGCGTCGGGGACGTGAGAAGCATATGGGATCCCGGCGGCGATCGCCAAAACGGTTTCCCGGGTCGCCCGCGGGTCGCCCCGGGATCCCCCCGAGGTCACCCCCAGCCGAGCTCGTGGAGGCGCTCGTCCTCGATGCCGAAGTGGTGGGCGATCTCGTGGACCACGGTCACGGCGACCTCGTGGACCACCTCGTCGGGGGTCTCGCACATCCGCAGGGTCGGACCCATGTAGATCGAGATCCGGTCCGGCAGGACCCCGGCGTACCACTCGCCGCGCTCGGTGAGCGGGGTCCCTTCGTAGAGGCCGAGCAGGTCGGGGTCGTCGGCGGCGGGCTCGTCCTCCACGAAGACGGCCACGTTGTCCATGACCCGGGTCAGCTCCTCGGGGATCGAGTCCAGGGCTTCGGCCACCAGCTCTTCGAACGCGTCTCGCGTCATCTCCAGCACGTGGTCATTCTCGCGTCTCCGCGGCCGATCGAGGCGGGTCGGGACACGGCGCGCGAGAATGGCCGGGTGGCGACATGCGAAGCGGGGCGCGGATGACCCGGCCGGTCGAGGGCTCCGAGGCCATCGACCCGGACGTCGACCTCCACGTGCCGGCGCAGCGCGCCGAACCGCAGGGCCGGGTCCTCGCGGCCGTGGCGGCCGGCGGCGCCGTGGGCGCCTCGGCGCGGTACGGGGTAGGGCTGTTGTGGCCGGCCCCGCCGGGGGCCTTCCCGTGGGGGACCTTCTGGGTCAACGTGGCGGGCTGCGCGTCGATCGGCGTCCTCATGGTGCTGATCAGCGAGGGCGGCCGGTCGGCGCATCCCCTCGTACGGCCCTTCGTGGGTGTCGGGGTGCTCGGCGGATTCACCACCTTCTCCACCTACGCCGTGGACTTCGCCCGGCTGCTGGACGCCGGTGAGGCGGGGACCGCGCTGGCGTACGCGGGGCTCACGGTGGCCGGCGCGCTGGGCGTGGTGTGGGCGGCCGCCCGGGTGACGCGGCGCGCGGTGGGCGGCGGCGGGGCTCCGGTGCGCCGGTGAACTGGCTCGTGGTGATCGTCGGCGCGGCCGTGGGGGCGCCGCTGCGCTACCTGACCGACCGCGCGGTGCAGGCGCGGCACGATTCGGTCTTCCCGTGGGGGACCTTCGTGGTGAACGCGGTCGCCTGCCTGGTGCTGGGGGCGCTGACCGGGGCGGTGCTGGACGGCGCGGCCTCCTCGCGGCTGAGCCTGCTGCTCGGGACGGGGCTGTGCGGGGCGCTGAGCACGTACTCGACCTTCTCGTACGAGACGCTGCGACTGGCGGAGCGGGGCTGGGGGTTCCTCGCGGCGGCGAACGCGGCGGGGTCGGTGCTGGTCGGGCTGGGCGGGGTCACGCTCGGGTTCCAGGTGGCGCGCCAGCTGTTCGAGTGACGGTCCGTTCGCCCGTTCGCCCGTTCGCCCGGCCGTTCGCCCGGCCGTTCGGCTCATGGTGCGCGGCCCTTCTCCCCGCTGGAGCGTGTCCCTTACGGGGCCATGGGAGTTGGGCACATCGACCCGCTCATCGCGGACCCTTGCCTGTGTTCCGGAGGTGCCCCGTGCGCCAGTTGACCGCTTCCCTCCGCCCCCCGCGCCCCCTTCGCCCCCTGCGTCTGGCGGTCGCCGCGCTCGCGGTGGCGGCGACGGCGGGCTGCATGAGCGTCGGCGAGGACGCCGCACAGCCCGGGCCCTCCTCCTCGGCGGGGGTCCAGGGCGGCAAGTCGGGCGGAGGTGCCTCGTCCGGCAAGGGCTCGGGGTCCGTGCGGGGCGGCCACGGCTCGAAGGACGGTACGGGGAACCAGGACGGCAAGGCCGGGGAGCCGGGCAAGGCCTCCGGCGCGACCGGGGCCTCGCCCGGCCCGGGCGCCCCGGCGGGCCCGCCCGGTGCTCCCTCGCCGTCGGCGGGGCCGGGCGGCGGCGCGGGCGGCCAGGGTCCCCAGCAGCCTCCGGCCGGCGGCTCCGGCTCCGGTCCGGGCTCCGGTGGAGCGAGCGGCTCCGGAGGCGGGCAGCCCGGCTCCCCGACCCCCGCGCCGCCGGTCTCGCCTCCGCCGGTCTCGCCGCCCCCAGTGACCGATCCCACACCGACTCCGGAGCCCACGCAGCCGGACCCCAGTGGGGCGCCCGGCGGGCAGCCGTAGGTCCGGAGCGGGCCGAGGGCCAGGCCCAGGGATCCCCGGGGCGGATGGCGTTTGCGCAGGTCAGAGCCCTCTTTGGGGAGGAGACTTGCCAGACCCCGGGGAGGGTGCGTATGGTTATAGATCGTTTGATCCCATTGCCCGGCGCCGACTCCGAAGAGCGCCGCGTGGCGCGTACTCTCCCTAGCCGTGGCTGACCGCATTGAGGCGGTCGATTTGCGATTCACGGAGTTTGGGCGCGTGCCGAGACTCCGGAAGGTTTCGCATTTCGCATGTCCATTTCCAGTTCTGACCGTTCCGTCATGCCCGAGAACGACTCCAACGAGATCGTCGACGCCGAGACCCTCGCGGTCACCGAGGCCATCGAGGCCGTAGTCGCCGACGAGATCATCGAGGCTCTTGAGGCCGACGTGACGACCGGCGAGTCCTTCGAGGACTCCACCACCGACTTCGACGCCGACGCTGAGGCCGACGACGCCGACGCCGACGCCGAGCCCACCCTGACCTTCGGCGACCTCGGTCTGCCGGACGGGATCGTGCGCAAGCTCGCCCAGAACGGCGTCACCTCGCCCTTCCCGATCCAGGCGGCGACCATCCCGGACGCCCTGGCCGGCAAGGACATCCTCGGCCGCGGCCGCACCGGCTCCGGCAAGACCCTCTCCTTCGGTCTGCCGACCCTGGCCTCGCTGGCCGGCGGCCACACCGAGAAGAAGAAGCCCCGCGCGATCATCCTGACGCCGACGCGTGAGCTCGCGATGCAGGTCGCCGACGCTCTCCAGCCCTACGGCGACGTGCTCGGCCTCAAGATGAAGGTCGTCTGCGGCGGTACCTCCATGAGCAACCAGATCTTCGCTCTGGAGCGCGGTGTCGACGTCCTCGTCGCCACCCCGGGCCGTCTGCGCGACATCATCAACCGCGGCGCCTGCTCCCTGGCGAACGTCCAGGTCGCGGTCCTCGACGAGGCCGACCAGATGGCCGACCTGGGCTTCCTGCCCGAGGTCACCGAGCTGCTCGACCAGATCCCCGGCGGCGGCCAGCGCATGCTCTTCTCCGCCACCATGGAGAACGAGATCGGCACCCTGGTCAAGCGCTACCTGACCAACCCCGTCACGCACGAGGTCGACAGCGCGCAGGGCAACGTCACGACCATGACGCACCACGTCCTCGTCGTGAAGCCGAAGGACAAGGCGCCGGTCACGGCCGCCATCGCCGCCCGCAAGGGCCGCACCATCATCTTCGTCCGCACCCAGCTGGGCGCCGACCGCATCGCCGAGCAGCTCATCGAGGCCGGCGTGAAGGCCGACGCGCTGCACGGCGGCATGACGCAGGGTGCCCGTACCCGCGTCCTCGCGGACTTCAAGGACGGCTACGTCAACGCGCTCGTCGCCACCGACGTCGCCGCCCGCGGCATCCACGTCGACGGCATCGACCTGGTCCTGAACGTGGACCCGGCCGGCGACCACAAGGACTACCTGCACCGCTCGGGCCGTACCGCCCGCGCCGGCAAGTCGGGCGTGGTCGTCTCCCTCGCCCTGCCGCACCAGCGCCGCCAGATCTTCCGCCTGATGGAGGACGCGGGCGTCGACGCCTCGCGCCACATCGTCCAGGGCGTCGGCGCCTTCGACCCCGAGGTCGCCGAGATCACCGGTGCCCGTTCGCTGACGCAGGTCCAGGCCGACTCCGCGAACAACGCCGCGAAGCAGGCCGAGCGCGAGGTCGCCGACCTGACCAAGCAGCTGGAGCGCCTGTCGCGCCGTGCCGTCGAGCTGCGCGAGGAGGCCGACCGCCTGGTCGCCCGATCCGCGCGTGAGCGTGGCGAGGACCCGGAGGCCGCTGTCGCCGAGGTGGCCGAGGCCGCCGAGGCCGAGGTCGCGGCTGCCGTCGCGGCCGTGCCGGCCGCCGAGGAGCGCCCCGCGTTCCAGAGCCGTGACGACCGTGGCAACTACGAGCGCCGTGACAACCGTCGTGACGACCGTGGTGACCGTGGCGGCGACCGCGGTGGCGACCGTGGCGGCTTCCGTCGCGACGACCGTCCGTCCGGTGGCTTCCGTTCCGGTGGTGACCGTCCGGCTGGTGGTGGCTTCCGTTCCGGTGGCGACCGTCCGACCGGTGGTGGCTTCCGTCGCGACGACCGCCCCTCGGGTGGTTTCAACCGTGACGACCGCGGTGGCGACCGTCCCACGGGTGGTGGCTTCCGTCGCGACGACCGTCCGTCCGGTGGCTTCCGTTCCGGTGGTGACCGTCCGGCTGGTGGTGGCTTCCGTTCCGGTGGCGACCGTCCGACCGGTGGTGGCTTCCGTCGCGACGACCGCCCCTCGGGTGGTTTCAACCGTGACGACCGCGGTGGCGACCGTCCCACCGGTGGCGGCTTCCGTCGCGACGACCGTCCGTCCGGTGGCTTCCGTTCCGGTGGTGACCGTCCGGCCGGTGGTGGCTTCCGCTCCGGTGGTGACCGTCCGACCGGTGGTGGCTTCCGCTCCGGTGGCGACCGTCCGACCGGTGGTGGCTTCCGTCGCGACGACCGCCCCTCGGGGGGTTTCAACCGTGACGACCGCGGTGGCGACCGTCCCACCGGTGGCGGCTTCCGCTCCGGCGGCGGCGACCGCCCGTACGGCCGCCGCGACGACCACCGCCCCTCCGGCGGCGGCTCGACCGGCTCGACCGGCTCCTCCTTCGGTGGACGCCGCGACGACAAGCCCCGCTGGAAGCGCAACGGCTGACCACAGCCGCTGAACTGAGCGAGTGACAGGGCCCCTGCGACACACCGTCGCAGGGGCCCTGTCCGTACTCCGGCCCGCTGATCCGGGAGCCCCCGCCGACATGGCCCGGGACGGACAGGGGATATGCGATCGGCTGTCCGGCGCTCTGCGGCTATGCTCTGGGTTGAGCACGCCAAGGGCCATTAGCTCAATTGGCAGAGCAGCGGACTTTTAATCCGTTGGTTGTCGGTTCGAGTCCGACATGGCCTACTGCTCGCGGGCGGGGGTTAACCCCTCTGACCTGCATCTGAGCGCCCCATCCGGTTTCGTACGGACGGGGCGCTCAGTCGTTTCCTCGACTGTGCGTGAGCGATGCGTGAGCGGACGCTCCCGGACGGGGCATCATCCAGCGCTACTGCGAGGGCTCGACGGGGACTGGAGGCGTTTCCAGCGCCTCCTCGATGGCCGCTACTGCGGCCGTGAGGCGGCGGTAGACCTGCGCCGGCGACCCGGGCGCTTCAAGCCGTGCTGTAGGGGATCGAGCATCGTCCTCTCGCAGACGACGAAGTCCGCGTACGCGACCGCACAGGACAGGTAGACCATGTCCGTCAGGTCATTCGGTCGCCACGTCGTGCCCGTGTTGAGGTGCCTGTTGTGGAGCATCTCCCGGAAGAGGCCAACGGCCTGGGATCCTCTGATGGCTCGCACCAATCCCTTGAGACCCCACTGTTGGAGCAGCTCGGTCGAAACCCCTGCCGCAGATGCCTCCTCGGCCAGGTCCCGCCGCGAGGCCATGCAGCCTTTGCGCCTGCTCGGACCTGGGGTCCTCCTTCCCGTACCACGAATCCCTCCGGATGGTGGGGATCTGCGGCGGAATGATGTCGTCCAGCGATACGTGTTGGTTAACATACGCGGCCGGGATCTGGGGGGAGGGGGGAGATCGCTCATGGCCTATCCGCCGCCACCACCGTATCCGCCGGCGTCCGCCCGACGACGGCACCGAAGGGTCGGGCCCGCGCCCGGGCGGTCCCGGACGCCCGTAGGCAGGTTCCTGCTGACACCGTGGCGGCCCGCCATCGAGCGCTACGCCCCGCTGCGCCGGATCGAGCCGAGGGACGATTCGCTGGAACGGGCGCGTTTCGTCCGTGGCCTGGTTGGACTGGCCACCATGGGGTGGGTGTTCGTCTTCTACGGGTACGACATGCATACCGAATATGTCCGTTTCAGCGCGCGGGTCCTGGTTACCGGCCTGGCCGCGCTGCTCATGCTCCCGGCGTGCGCGCTGCTGCTTCTCGTCCTGACCAGGCGCGGCCTGCGAGGGGAGGCCACGCGAGCGCTCAAACGGCCGCTGGTCACCCTCTTCACCTTCACCGGCGCCTATTTGGCGCTGTTCGGCGGCCTGTCCTACCTCACTGTCGGCCTGAGGCTGTTCAACACCCGACGGACGTATCCCCTACCTGGTGTGCCCTCCTCGCCGGAGGGGTGGCTCGCGGTCTACGGACTGGTCCTCCTCACCGTGACTGTGCTCGCCCTGATCCCGGCGGCGGTCTACGGGGCGGTGTCCGTATGGCTGGTGCTGCGCCACCTGTTCAACGCGATCGACGGGCACCTGCTGCTCCCCGCGATGCTGGCCCCATGCAGTCCCTGGGCACTGGCAATGGTCGACCTGCGCTTTGGCTACGACCCCAGGCTGCCCCTTCCGCTGGCTGTCATGATCTCTATCGGAAGCCCGGTCGCCATCACGGGCCTGTCCGTCTGGGAGGTGCGCCGACTGCGCCACGACTACGGTGTGACCTGGCGCGGCGGGGTGCAGCACGCCCTTACGCGGCAGAGGTAGAGGAGTCCTGCCCCGCCCCGTCCAAGCGGCCCACCGGGACGGTGCTCTCGAACGTCGCGTTGGCCTGGTGACGGCGCCCGAGCGGCCGTAGGCCGGGAGGTGAGGAAGGTCGCCTTGCCGCCCGGGGTGTGATGGCCAAGCGTGTCCCGTGCCCGCCCGGCAGGGGCCGCGGGAAGCCCATGCCATCGAGTCCGACGTGGCCTACTGCTCACAGGCGAGGATTAACCCCTCTGACCTGACACCTAGCGCCCCACCTGGTTTCGTCCAGGTGGGGCGCTCAGTCGTTTCCGGGCCCGTGCGTGAGTGATGCGTGAGCGGACGGGCCGTCATCCCCTGGTCAGGAGGCGGACGAACGGGCACGAGGCACCAGTTGGGCAGCTGCTTCGGCGGCTGCCTGGTCGACCTCGGGGAGCAGGCTCGTGTACGTGTCCGAGGTCAGCGTGATCGTGGAGTGGCGGAGCGTCTCCTTGATCGTGTGGAGGTCGCCGCCACCGCCGTGGGTGAGCGTGGCCGCGACGTGACGCAGATCCCGAAGGGTGATCGGCGGCAGGTCGGTGCGGGCCAGGATCTGCCGGAAGGTCTCCGACGCGGTCTCGGGGTGGAGCCAGGCGCCGTTCTCCTGGGTGAGGACCTTGCCGGTGTCCTGCCAGGCGTCCCCCCACTTCTCCCGCTCCTTGAGCTGGCGGGCGCGGTGCTCGCGCAGGGCGGCGACGTTCAGGCTGTCCAGGGCGATCGTGCTGGCGCTGCCGTCCGTCTTCGGCGCGGACTCGTACGGGTCCCAGCCGTCCACCACGATCTCCTTGGCCGGCGTGATCTGCCCGCCGGCCGGGTCGACGTCGGACCACTCCTGGCCGACGCACTCGCCCCGTCGCAGGCCTCGGGTGCCGGAGAGGTGGAAGAGGGTGTACAGCCGGTCGCCTTCGGCCTCGTCGAGGAAGGCGCCGCACTGGACCGGAGTCCAGACCATGACGGGGGCGGGCTTCTCGCCGGTGAGGCGCCACCGGGCCACGCGCGCTTCTGTCCACAGCAGCGGCTTGGGGCGCTTGCCGGATTCCAGCTCGACGTGGGACGCCGGGTTGAAGGTGATGAGCTGCTGGCGGATCGCTCCGGTGAGCGCGGCCCGCAGGGTGCGGCGGATGCCCTGCCGGGTCGCCGGGCCGGTCGGTTTCCGGAAGGGATCCATGGCGGCGAGCCTGGCCCGCTCGGTAGCCAGGAGTGCCCGCTCGGCCGCGACGGGCCTTCCGGCCATTCGCCGACGGTGATCGACCCGAGGAGCGATGTTCCGGCCCGCAGCCGGCGCCGGGTCTCCTCGACGTCGGGAAGCGGGGCCTTCTCGTCGGCCACCTGCTCCAGGAGGGCCGCGATGCTGGCCACGCTCTCGGGGTCGTCCGCTTCCGCTGTACCGAGGAGGGCGCGTACGTGGTCCAGGTCGGCCTGGGCGGCCTTCAAGCTCTCGTATCCGGCGCGGTTGAAGGAGCGGCGGGTGCCGTCCGCGCGTGGCGGGAGCTCCTGGCGGACGGAGTACGAGCCGTGCTTCCGGCTGGAGAGCTTGGGGCAAAGCCTGCCCAGCGGTCGGCCGGCCTTCGCGTCACGGCAGTAGCAGCGGCGGTGGGTGGAGCCCTTCAAACGGTGTCCCTTTCGTAGCCCTCGTCGGGATCGACGTCGGCGAGTGTGGCCGGCAGGTCGGGGAGGAACCCGCCCTGGGCGTGGATCTCCCTGCGCACCCTGCGGAGTTCGTACTTGGCTCCTGCGGCGTACTCGGCGAAGTCGGCCTGAGCGCGCAGGGCCTGAGCTCGTTCGGTGTCATCGGCAGCCTGGTCTGCGACCTGTCGCTGCTCGCCTTCGCCTTTCATCGAGGCCAAGGCGGCAGCCAGCGCTTCGGCATGGTCGAGGTGATGGTGGAGCATCGGGTGTTCGGCCTCGCCGGCCGCGAAGTTCTGGTCCAGGTCGGCGAACCAGCGCATGGCCTTCTCAGGATCCACCGGGTACCGGAGGGGGAGCCGCTGGACCGAGGAGCCGAGGCTGAGCGGGCCTCGGACGGAACAGCCACCTGGACACGTGCCTGACCGATGCGCCCACGGTGCGGCCCAGAGAAGCAGTGCGCTGGAGAGACAAGAAGATCATCAAGTGGGGACGTCCAGCTGCTGGCCGCAGCCCTTGCTTGTCATAGCCGAGCGATATCGTTGACAGGCCGCCCGCACGGGGTATGTAAGACGCCCCCGCAGGCTCACCCGACAAGACAGGTTCGGCGCATGCCGAGCACACCCCATCGGGTTACCTGCAGCAACACACGGCCTTCGGGTCGCCGCCGGCGCTCTCGTCGTTGAACCAGTAGTCACCGGCGGCCAGGTACCGGAAGGAATGCGTGCTCTCGCTCGGCAGCTCGACCGTGACGGCCCGCTTCCCGTCTTTACGCGGCCGCAGGGTGTGGGCACCAGGCTCCCAGTCGTTGAAGTCGCCCACCACGCTGACCGGGCCGGGTGGGGTGTCGGCGGGCAGGACGAAGGTGACCTTCGTGCGGTCCTTGCTCAGCGTGCGCTCCAGCATGAGACGGGCTCCTGACAGCAGGCAGGGGGGGTGGGATCGCGCCCATCCTCGGCATTGAAGGGATGGCCCGCCTTCCGGCGCCGCCACTTCGGGGACGGGGGTCACCCGTCTGCCTCGCCTCGTAGTCGAAATGATGCAGACCGTCACTGTGCGTGTCAGCGTCATTCGAGAGGAATCCGTACCCCACGCATCAAGAGGAGTCGCCGTCATGGACGGTAAGCAGGACAAGCGTCAGGAGCCGGGCAAGGGCCGCGAGCCGCAGGAGCACCGTCGCCCCGGAGACCCTGCGCAGCCCCAGCCGGGCAAGCCGTCCCGCGAGCAGGGCCAGGAGCAGAAGCAGAGGCAGAAGCAGAAGCAGGGCCATGAGGAGACCGCTTCGCGTCGCCGCGAGGACGATCTGCTGCGCGAAGAAGACCTGCACGACGAGACGCTCTGACCGGAGCACCACTCGTCCACACACCCAGAGCCCGGCCGGTCCACAGTCACCCCGGCCGGGCTCTGTCACGTCGTGCCCGACGCCGGCCTCCACATGTGACGCCCGGCCCGGCCGCGGGAGTGTCAGTGCTGGACCCGGGCGATGAGCAGGGCGACGTCGTCGTGGTCGCCGGGGTGGCGCAGTGTGTGGAGGAGCATGTCGCAGGTCTCCTCCAGGGATCGCGGCGGCTTTGCGAGCAGGGCACGGAGAGCGTTCAGGCGTTCGTCGATGGATTGGTCGCGGGTTTCGACCAGGCCATCGGTATAGAGGACCAGTTGGTCGCCCGGGTGCAGATCGAGTGTGGTGGTGTCGAATGGGACGTCGCCGACGCCGAGGGGGGCGCCGGTGGGCAGTTCGAGCAGTTCAGGCGGCCGTCCGGGGCGCATCAACACGGGGGGCATGTGCCCCGCGTTGGAGATGAGGCATCGGGTGCGGTGGGGGTCGTAGACGGCGTAGACGCAGGTCGTGATGGTCTGCCCCATGGGGTCGGTCAGACGGTCGAGGTGACGCAGTACCTGGGCGGGGTCGAGGTCGAGTTCGGCCAGGGTGCGGGTGGCGGTGCGGAGCTGGCCCATCGTTGCGGCGGCGCTGATGCCGCTGCCCATGACGTCGCCGACGACGAGGGCGGTCTTGTCCCCCGTCAGGGGGATGACGTCGAACCAGTCGCCGCCGACCTCGTCTGCCGCTTGGGCGGGCTGATAGCGGTAGGCGATCTCCAGGCCGGGCGGGTCCGGCGGCTCCTGAGGGAGGAGGCTGCGCTGGAGGGTGAGGGCGGTGTTGCGTGCCTGCTGGTACCAGCGGGCGTTGTCGATGCACACGGCGGCACGCGCGGCCAGCTCGCCGGCCAGGACCTCGTCGTCGGCGGTGAACGGTTCCGGATTGCGGAGGCGCTTGAGGTCGAGGGCGCCGAGGACTTCGCCGCGGGCGATCAGCGGCACGGCCAGGTAGGAGTGGAGTCCCGCGGCGGCCAGCATGCTGACGGCTTCGGGGCTGCGGGCGATGCGGATCAGGTCATCGGCGCCCACGTGGGGCACGCGGACCGGGCGGCCGGTGTTCACGCACCGGGTGACCAGGCGGTCGGCGTCGTAGCGCGCCACCTCACCCGGCGGATCGGCCGCACGCACCGCGTCGGTGGGGTAAGCGGCAGCCACGGCCAGGGCCCTGAATACCGCCGGCCCTTCGTGTACGGCAACGGCCGCACGGCTGTGCAGGATGCTGTCGAGCACGTCCACCGCGGCCACGTCGGCCAGTTCCGGCACTGAGACCTCGGCGAGTTCGCGGGCGGTCTGGTCGAGGTCGAGCGTGGTCCCGATGCGCATGGAGGCGTCGGCTACGAGCGCGAGGCGTTGCCGGGCCCCGGCGGCCTCGGCCGTGGCGCGATGCCGCTCACTGACGTCGACGACGGAGGTCGCGACGCCGAGCACCTTCCCGTTGGAAGCCTCCAGCCGATAGAAGGACACCGACCAGACGTGCTCTCGGTCAGGGTCGGCCGGGGTGCGCCCCGTGGACTCAAGGTCAAGGATCGGGATTCCGTTGGCCAGAACCTCACGCATCGCGGACTCGATGGCCTCGGCGTCCCCAAAAGGCAATGCCTCGCGGACGTTCCGGCCGACATGCTCCGCAGCCGGCAGGCCGTTGATACGTTCCAGCGCTGGATTGACGGTCACGCACCGCAGATCGGCGTCTATCACCGCCAGCCCGATCGGGGACTGCGAAATCAGCCGAGTGGACAGCGCCAGATCCCGCTCCACCCGCCGCAACATCGCCTGGTCGGTTGCCAGGCCCAGGGCATAGACGCCTTTCCGGCCGTCCTCCAGTCGCATGTTCCGGAACTCCACCAGCCGCGTGCCGCCATCCTTGTGCCGCACGGGAAACACGCCCGCCCAGCTCGCCCCGCCCGCCATGACCCGCGCGAACAGCTCGACCACCAACTCCAGGTGCTGCTCGTGGACCAGCAGCCGGCCCGCGAACCGGCCGAGAGCCTCATCGGCGGTGTATCCGAACAGTTCCTCGGCCTGCGGACTCCACAACATGATCCGCCCGTCCGCGTCGAGCACCACAGCCGCGACCTTCAGGACATCCAGTAGCCCCCCCGGCTCGGGGGAACCACGATCCGACGGCTGGCCGGGGTAGGCCGGGAAGGATTCGGTCGCGCGCATCCCGGAACTCCTTCCACCCGCTGCTCGGGCTGGGCGTCCCGGGCCGGATTCTGCCCGCGCCTTTGCCGCCCGCGACTCCCGGCGCCTCCCATCCTCCCTCCCCCACAGCCGACCCCGCACCTCTGCACGAGCAACGAGGCGGCCGGTGGCCATGCGCCAGAAACACCATGCCGATGATCAGGAGGAAGAACAGGCCGTCCAGCCCAGAGGACGACACCCTTCCCGGTCTCAGTTCGCTTCAGCCGGCCGTCACCGCCACTCCCGGGCTACGCGTCCGCAGGGTCGGTGGTGGGGGCGATGAGGATCTGGGCGGCCTGGGTGATGTTGTCTGCGCGGACGGCACGGGCCATCGCTTCGCGGGCGGCGTCAGGGGTCGTCTGCGGGGGCACCAGCAGGGCGAAGTGGTCGTCGTGGCCGCGGGTGATGAGCACGGTGTCGTCGCCTACCGGGTCCGAGTCGAGGTGCACGACTTGGTCGTCGATGACCAGGCGGGTCGAGATGTCCTGCCAGGCGGTGGCGTCCCGGCCGACCCGTGTGATGGTCCCGAGGTGCCCGGTCAGTGCCGTGATCAGGGCGGGCAGCTCGGTCGCGACGGTTCGCCTGTCTCACGGTACGGCGACACCCCGGCCGACGGCCGGCAGCGGCGTCGGGAGGGCTGTTGAGCGGGGAAATGCTCCGTCGTTTCACGGTACTCCGGCCGCCCTCGCAGTGAAGCCACTCTCCGACCTCACCGTCGCTGCCGGAAATACCTGGTCAGAACCGGCTTATGGGACCACGGCCGGGAGTACGGTAGAGAGACCGGGAGTATTTCGCACACCCGCTCCCCTGCGGACGTCGTTTCCGGCGATCACTGCACCGGGCCGTTCGCGAACGGCCCGGGGACGGGTCCGCGACATGACTACGACCCTTGGCCGCGCCGAGTCCCGCGTGGTTGCTCCCCTCGTTCCGGCACGCCTGTCCCTTACGCCGAAGACTGCTCTGGTCGGCCAGCTGGACGGTGCCTGGTGGCCTCGTTCCCGTGACCTCGAAGCCGAGCTCCCTGCGTTGGCCGCCGCCCTGGACGAGCCCTGGGGGCGCATCACCCGCGTCACCGTGAACCCCACCCGCTGGCCGGTCATCCCTCACATGGTTCCCACGGACAGGCAGGCGCTGCATGTGGGCTGGTTCACCGAACAGGACCCCGACAAGCTGATCCTGCTCTCGTACACCGTCGGCCGCTGGGACCTCCTCATCGTCCCGCCCGAGACCGAGCCCGCCGCCGCGGCCCGCCTGATGGCCGCCGCCTCGATCCCGGGCAGCGTCCTCACCGCCGGCGTCCTGATGGCCAACGAAGCCGCCATCGGGCGCGGCATCCGCGACGCCCAGCGCCAGGAAGCCGGCTGGGAGAGCGAAGGCGGGGCCTGCATGTCCCCCTTCGGGAATCCGATGGACCCACGCACCCTCCCGCTGCCCGGGAACGGCTGGAGGTGAGCTCCGTGGAGACCATCGTCCTCATCGCGGTGATCATCCTCATGACCGGTATCGGAATGCGCCTGATCCACCTGCTCAACGCCCAGCACGACGCGCGGATCGCGGCCCACCACTTCAGCGAGCCCCTGCCGAGACCTCCCGGTCTGCCGGACGACACCAGTCGTCGAGCCCACCGCACGGATGCCGACCGGTGAGGAAGGACCGGTGAGGAACGGGCCTTCCTCGTGACCGGGACCAGCGGGTGGGCGCCCGCGCCCACCCGCCGACTTCTCCGCCCACTCCGAAGGGAACACGCCCACGTGAAGTACATCGAGACCCAGATACTGCCGTCGCTCGGACACGCCGAGGTCCGGATCATCGCGCACACCCCCGAAGCCGCCCGAGCGGTCGCGGAGGCGCTCCGCCAGCGCTTCGGCGGCGCGGAACAGCGCAGCTACCCCGGTCTCGACGGCAACACCCGCCTCCACCTCACCGTGGACACGGCAACACCCGCCGGCCCCGCCCGCTCCTGGCTGGCCGCCAGCAGAACCCCCGTCGGCACCGGCGCCCACTCCGACGAGACCTGAGAGCCCCGGCCCGAAGCCCACCCCGCACACGAGAGGACGCGGTCATGGCCACACTGCGCGAACGCAAGACCTACCGCGATCAGGTGCTCCAGGTCCTGTACGAAGCCGTCGAAGGCAACCGCCTCCTCGGCATCACCGGAGCGCAGCTACGGCGCGACCTCCACGTACCGGAACAGGATCTGGCCGCCGCCTGCACCTACCTGGCGGGCGAAGGGCTGATCACCGTCGACTGGGAGCCGGGCAACACCCCCGCGATGGCCACCCTCACCCACGAAGGAATCCGCCACATGGAATCCAAGGAGGAAGAGCACGGCTGAATCCCCTCACACACGCGAAGAGGGTCAGGCGCCTCACTGCCAGAGCAGGCCCTACAGATGCCCTGCGCGCCATAGATTCCCAAGCTCGGAGCGCGGGTTCGATTCCCGTCATCCGCTCAGACAAGAAGGCCCAGGTCAGCGACCTGTGCCTTCTTCGTTGTCTAGTTCTCCCAAGTCGATGGTTGAGCGAATGGGTTGGCGGAGAGATCCGATGGGGTTACCGAGTCCTTTTCCTCACCGGCAGGCGATCGGCGGGACATTGCGTGCAGGCTGCGTGCCACGTCACCGCCACCCGGCGCCGGCCAGCCTGCCAGTCTGCGAGCCGCTGGCCACTCGGGACGGGCGCTCCGGGCCCGCCCGCAGGCTCACGTTCCGACGAGCTGCACACGCGCAGCTGGCGGACACCCTTGTCCAAGACGCTGCAATCGAGGTGAATGAATATCTGTGCCCGCGGTCTGAGAGTTTAACGGACCTCGAAGGGAGGGTTTTTGCCACAACATACAGAGTGGCAATATTTAACGTACGCAAGCCACTGCAGCATGCTACTGTCGATCTCGGTTGCAGTTTTGGTACCCAAAAACTTCAAGTGCCTTCAGTCGGCCTCCGCGCCACATGGAAGCACTTTGTATTTCCTGGTCATTCTCCGGGCGGGGCATCATCGCGGCGACACGGTGTCCGCATAGTGCGGATTCCGGTGTACTGCCCCAAAGGAGATATGGCATGGCTGCTGGCACCGTGAAGTGGTTCAACGCGGCAAAGGGCTTCGGCTTCATCGAGCAGGACGGTGGCGGCGCGGACGTGTTCGCCCACTTCTCGAACATCGCCGCCCAAGGCTTCCGCGAGCTGATCGAAGGCCAGAAAGTCACCTTCGACATCGCACAGGGACAGAAGGGCCCCACGGCCGAGAACATCGTTCCCGCCTGACGCTGACGCGCATTGTGCAGCTGGGGCCCGCATCCCTCGGGGTGCGGGCCCCAGCTGCACGCATTTCCCGCAGTGACTTCGCCTGCGGGACGGAGCATTCAGGGTTGCGACCTCCTCGGAGCCGCACCCTTCGATCGGCGTCCTGGATTTCACATCCGTCTGACGTCGCCCATTTCAGCGCCTGCGCCCGTACAGATCCTCTGTGGCCAGATTCGCTTTCGCATTCCATTCGGCCCGTTCTTGTGATTCTCTGCGCTGCTCTTCCGCTGTGGGAGTTCCTTGATATGTGCCGTATCAAGGAAGGTTCTGAATGAACCCCACACGTAAGAACGAGCGCTCCTCTCGCACCCGCACCGGCGGCCCCGCTTTCGGCGCTGGCGCTGGTTCGCCTCGGGGCAGCCGCTTCGGCTCGTCCACCCCGAGCCGTTCCGGAAGTCCGAGCCGCTCGGGCGGCTACGGCCGCCGGCCCGCCGCGGTCCAGGGCGAGTTCGCCCTGCCGAAGACGATCACTCCCGCGCTGCCCGCCGCCCTGGCCTTCGCCGATCTCGACATGCCCGGGGAGCTGCTGGCCGCCCTCGGCGCGCAGGGCGTGACCGTGCCCTTCCCGATCCAGGGCGCCACCCTGCCCAACACCCTCGCGGGCCGCGACGTGCTCGGCCGCGGCCGGACCGGCTCCGGCAAGACCCTGGCGTTCGGGCTGGCCCTGCTGGCCCGAACCGCCGGGCAGCGTGCCGAGCCTCGCCAGCCCCTCGCCCTGATCCTGGTCCCGACGCGTGAGCTGGCGCAGCAGGTGACCGATGCCCTCACCCCGTACGCCCGCGCCGTGAAGCTGCGTCTGGCCACGGTCGTCGGCGGCATGTCGATCGGCAAGCAGGCCGGCGCGCTGCGTGGCGGCGCGGAGGTCGTCGTGGCCACGCCGGGCCGGTTGAAGGACCTCATCGACCGTGGTGACTGCCGGCTGAACCAGGTCGCGATCACCGTCCTCGACGAAGCCGACCAGATGGCCGACATGGGCTTCATGCCCCAGGTCACCGCCCTCCTGGACCAGGTGCGCCCCGAAGGCCAGCGGATGCTGTTCTCCGCCACCCTGGACCGCAACGTCGACCTACTGGTGCGCCGCTACCTGACCGACCCGGTCGTGCACTCGGTGGACCCCTCGGCCGGTGCGGTGACGACGATGGAGCACCACGTCCTGCACGTCCACGGCGCCGACAAGCAGCGGATGACGACGGAGATCGCGGCGCGCGAAGGCCGGGTGATCATGTTCCTGGACACCAAGCACGCCGTGGACCGCCTCACCCAGGACCTCCTCAACAGCGGAGTCCGCGCCGCCGCTCTCCACGGCGGGAAGTCCCAGCCCCAGCGGACCCGCACCCTGGCCCAGTTCAAGACCGGACACGTCACCGTCCTGGTCGCCACGAACGTCGCTGCCCGCGGCATCCACGTCGACAACCTCGACCTCGTCGTGAACGTCGACCCGCCGACCGACCACAAGGACTACCTGCACCGCGGCGGCCGCACCGCCCGTGCCGGCGAGTCCGGCAGCGTCGTCACCCTGGTCACCCCCAACCAGCGCCGCGACATGGCCCGGCTGATGACGGCCGCGGGCATCACCCCGCAGACCACCCAGGTCCGCTCGGGCGAAGAAGCCCTGAACCGCATCACCGGCGCCCAGGCCCCCTCCGGCGTCCCGGTCACCATCACCGCGCCGGTGTCCGAGCGGCCCAAGCGCAGCGCGGCCTCCCGCGGCCGACGCAACCCCGTATCGGCTGCCCGGCGCATCAGTGTGCGGCAGTCCGCCTTCGATGCGGCGGCCTGACAACCACGTGATCAGGAAACTGACCCATCTCTGCAGGAGGCACGTTTTGACGCTGGTCCAGATGCAGCCCCGCCCGGTGAGTGCCAACCCTGTGCACCGGACGGTGGACGACGCCATGGAGGCGGTCGGCCCCCAGATCTGTGACGACATGACGGTCGAGGTGGCCTTGTCCGTCATGGCCAGTGCCCGCGCGGGTCATCTGCTCGTCTGTGACCAGTACGGGCTGTGCACCGGGCTGGTGACTTCGGCTCAGCTCGCCGCCGCCCGTGACAGCGATGCGTACACGGACCGGATCCGGCTGCGCGACATCCTCGGCGACCGCGGGCCGTTCACCTCGCCCAGGACCACGATGGCCGAGGCCCAGCACGCGATGCGCTACCGCAGGCTCGCTGCCCTGCCCGTCGTCGACGAGCAGGGCAGCGCTCTGGGCGTCCTCGCCCTTGCCCGCTGAACCGCCTCACCGCGGCACGACCGTCCCCTTCTTCCTGTGAGGCATTCATGCGCTGTGTCATCGCCCGCTTCCCGTTCGACCTGACCAAGAGCGGCGTCCTGGAATCGATGAAGGGCGTCAAGCCGGAGCAGGTCATCGGCGAGTCCGTGATCATCGGCCGTCGCACCTACCCCGTCAAGCAGGTCGGCCAGGTCATCACCCGCCAGGACCGCCGCGACTTCAGCGTCGGCGAAGTCCTCCGGGCCATGACCCAGCTCGGCTTCACCTGCCGCGGCATTCCCCGGGCCACCGCGCCCACGGGCGTCCTCAGCCCGTTCCAGCAGGCATCCGCGATGCTCGGCATCCCGGTGGCCGTCTGACCGACGGGGCCGGCGCGAGCCGAACCCGAACAGCGAGGAGGGCCCGACCGGCACGCCGGTCGGGCCCTCCCGCATACCGACGGGTTTCTCTACGCGGCGCTGGGTCAGTGGTCGGAGTAGCTGAAGTCGCCCACGGTCCAGGCGCTGACATCCGGGATCGAGACGCGGTACATCCCACCCGTCTCCGGGATCCCCACCGTGCCCTGCAGGATGCGGGCCACGTGGAAGTGCAGATGGGTGGGCGGCCCCTCCCGACGTGTCGTGTCTGTGAAGGTGGCGGAGAACTCGCCCAGGCGGGCCGAGTCCGTCAGAACCTCCGACACCCTCTGCCTCCACACGGCTTCGGGAGCCAGCCGACCGGTGATGACAGCACCGCCGGTGACCACGGTCAGGGACATCTGGTTGCTCTGCCCGGACTCCACCAGGGTGGCGACGTCAACGAGCAGCTGGTCAGGCTTCGACATGGGAGCAGATTCTATGCACGAGCCTTTCCGCCCGCTCCAGCGTTCGCGCTACCAGGCGAGAAGGGCACTCACCGTCTTCCCGCCGGAGGCCCGACGGGTGACCGCGGTCGCTCGGGCGAGGCGGTTGACCATGGGCCAGCCGAACCCCCCGGTGCCGCCGTCCATGTCAGGGGTGCGCAGGCGCGGCGCGTGCGGGCTGGGGTCGTGGACGGCCACCTCAATGTCCTCCGCGTGGGCCGTCAGTTCCAAGGTGCAGATGCCTCCGCCATGGCGCAGGGCGTTCGTGACGAGCTCGGACACGACCAAGACCACGGTGTCCGCGGCTTCTGCGGCCATCGCCGGCTGCCGCAGACGATCCAGGAAGGCTCGCGCGGCATAGCGTGCATCTGCAACAACCGCCGCGGAACGAATGGTTGCGACGCTCTCAGCCATCGTGTTCATCAGGTCACCCTGGTCTCTGGATCATGCGCGCCCGGACCTTGCCTACCTGATCCCTGTGCCCCGCCCCTTGTGCGCCAACCCGGCTCGGTCTCCAAGGGCGGGTCGAAGAGCAGTCGGAGTACGACGCCAATCGGCGAAACCCGGATCCCCCACGCGCTCGGCCGCGGACCTCTCGAGCGACTGACCTGCAGCGCAGCATGCTCTGCACATGCTGGGCCGACCGTGAAAGCCTAGCTGTCCTCAGCGGGCGGGAAAATCTATCTCGGCCAGAGTAGACATTGGGCTGTGGCGTGGTTATGGTTTCTCTCGTAGCCCAGAGAGACAGCAGGGCCTGGCAGAGACGAACTGCCGGGCAGCAGTACCCGCAGTTGCAGTGCGCAGGACGGTGCGGTGGTGGAGTTCCGAAGCCAGGGTGGTTGCAGGACGGCGACGGGACTGACGACCGGACCGGGTGGCCCGCAGTGATCAGGGGCCGCCGCAAGCAGTACCGCAGTGGCAGTACCAGTAAGAGCAGTTCGCAGTACCCAGCAGTGAAGCCAGTGAGTGGTACCTCGGTGAAGGCGTCGGCTGCGGGCGCGCGCACCGGGAAGTTCGGCAGTGGGGTTCTAAGCCAGAGCAGACGCAGGATGGGCGACGGGGCTGGCTGCCGAAGAGAGTGGCGCTGGCACAGGCCACTGAGCAGTTCGCATCACCAGAAGTACAAGCAGTTCGCAGTAACAGCAGTACGCAGTTCCCGTTTGGTAAGTGATTGATCCAGAGGGAAGAACGGAGGAGCCGAGCGCCATCAGGATCGCCCGGGCGGAAGTCTGAGCCCGGGTACCGCAGGACATCGATAGTGAGGTGGTCTCCGGTCAAGCAACCGCGATCCCCGCACCCCCGACAGCAGCTCGGTCGGGTCGGCGGAAACAGAAGGTCGGCGCAGTACCAGGGCCGGCAGATGGTGTAGTAGTTCCTTCGGGGCCCTGGTGCCATACGGCACCAGGGCCCCTCCACGCGTTCCATGAGAGAGGTTCAATGACAGCAGACGACTCGTTCGGCCGTCTCGACGACGACGACTACCCCGCCTACACGATGGGCCGGGCCGCAGAAATGCTCGGCACCACCCAGGCCTTCCTCCGCGCCCTCGGCGAAGCCCGCCTGATCACCCCGCTCCGCTCCGCCGGCGGACACCGCCGCTACTCCCGCTACCAGCTGCGCATCGCCGCCCGCGCCCGCGAACTCGTCGACCAGGGCACCCCCATCGAGGCCGCCTGCCGCATCATCATCCTCGAAGACCAGCTCGAAGAGGCGCAGCGCATCAACGCCGAATACCGCCGCGCCGCCGATTCGTCAACGCCGTCGGCCTAGGCCTGAGGTGAGTCTGCCCGTCGGTATCGGCGGGCTCGCGACCTTGAATCGTTTCCCGTGGTGACGTGTGCAGGTGTACGGCACCTGCGGGCTCTCCCTCCGCCGCCACCCTCCAACACCGTGAGCCGGAACCCAGCTGCCCGCGGCGCGCCTGCCCCGCACCGGCCGAGGGGACGGCGTTCGCGCCACCGCAGCGCCTCGGCCGGGCGGCGACTGCAACGGGTACTGGACTGAAGCGCCGTGTCCTGGTCCGGGCCTGGTAGACGGTAGGTCTCAAGGATCTGCCCCGCGATCTGGGCGCCGGCGGCCCCCAGGCGGACTGCCCGAAGATCATGGTGCCGAGCGCGAGACGGCAGGAGTGCCTGGTGAGAGGCGCCAAATGCGTGAGCGATGCGTGAGCGGACGTGCTGGCACGGCCTGGTCTGGTGCGGATCAAACGACACGGTGCAGCTCTCTGACCAGGCATCGCCGGACCTCGGTGGACCGAGCGGGATGGCCCGGCATGATCTTGCCGGGACTCTTGATCCGTTGGTTGTCGGTTCGAGTCCGACATGGCCTACTGCTCCGGGGTCGAGGAGACATCCTCTGACAGTGATGATGTGACTGGTGGTTCTGTTGATGAGCCTGACTCGCCCTCTGACTGACGTCTTGGACTGTCCTGTTTGGGATTTGTCGGCTCGTCGGCGGGGCCACCACGCACGCGGCCGGACGGGCGCTTGTGACTTCATAGCGCCTCTGTGTGTCAAGCGGCTTGGGCGAGGTGGGTTCGCCGGTCTCGTTTCATGATCCGGTAGACCACGTTGGACAGGCGTCGTTTGAGGGCCCTGCGGGCTTCGGATGGCGTCTTTCCCTCGCTGATTTTGCGGAGGTAGTAGTCTTGCCCGCGCCCGCCGTCGCGGATCTGGCACTCGGGTGGCCGGGAGGGGGATGGAATGAATGGTGCGGCAGATCTTCAGGCATTCCTTAGGGTATCGAATGAACGGGCTCTCGGTAAACTTCTAGATAGAATTCACCACCAATTCCCGATCGAAGTGAGTCTTGAATCATCAGAGACTTACTGGAAGGATCCAGGGCTGCGGGATGTAAGGTTCCGCGTTAAAATTTCCCCAGAACCTTTGGGTGGCATCATCTCTCACCTAATGATTGCCGGATGGTCTGTAGCCTCTACGTGGATGGTCACCAGCGTTGGTGAGCTGCTTGCCCCTGGCTGGCATTTTGAGGCGATTGCATATAAGGACAGCTCGACGTTCGCTATCCAAGGTATCGAGTGGGCTAAGATTTCATTCGTCAGCGAAATCCCTTGATCTATGCCAGTGCGAGGGCCTGGAGCACGGCCCTCTATGCCGGGTTGCTGCTGCGATGATCCGGGACCCGGCACGGGCCCCTGATTGCCCTTGACGCCAACCACAGCATGAACAGGGACACGGGGCGTGTTGGACTGCTGGGCGCGGCCCGGCACCTACCGGACCCGGCGCCCGTCACGGCAGCCGACCACGCCGCGTGGGCCACACGGGACTCGGCGGCCGGGGCGCTGCGCGAGTTCCTGCTGCTGCCCCTGGCGGACCTGGCCGACACCTGGCGGAAGTTCCTCGACTGAGCCGACGGCCTCCGCTCGGTGAAGGTCCAGGCCGCCCTGCAAAACATGCGGGTCCGCTTGCGGCAGTAATGCGGTGTTCCCGGAAGCCCAGGAGTTCCGCGAGCGGGCAACCCGCGTCGGCGACTAGCCAGCGGCCGACTTCAGCGCCTTCGCCCTCCAAACTGTCTGGGTTCGCATTCACCCAATAGGCTGAGCCACCGTGTGAGCCGCCCCTCCAGCACACCGCCCTCGTCGCCTGCACCTGGTCATGCTCCTGCGCGGATCTCCAGCGCCGCTGCTACGAGAGCCCAGGTCAGCACGGGCGAATGCGTGAGCGGATGTGCTGGCACGCGCTGTTCTGGAGCGGATCAAGCGACACGGTGCAGCTCTGACCAGGTATTTCCGGACCCTCGCCGGACCGTGCGGGACGGCCTGCCGTGATCTTGCCGGGACTCTTGATCCGTTGGTTGTCGGTTCGAGTCCGACATGGCCTACTGCTCACAGGCGGGGGGTTAACCCCTCTGACCTGCTACTGAGCGCCCCTTCCGGTTTCGGCCGGAGGGGGCGCTCAGTCGTTTGCGGGTCGGCGTGTGAGCGGACGGCCCGTCAGGCCCACGTGCGGAACGTGGGGCAGCCGGGTGCGCCGGTGTTCGGCAGGGCGGCCGTCAGGGTGTCCAGCAGGGCGATGAGGAGGTCCGTGTCCGGGTCGGACAGGGACAGGGCCTCGCGTTGGACGCGGTCCAGGTCGGCCAGGACCAGGCCGGCGGTACGGACGCCCTCCGGGGTGAGCCGGACCGCGAGGCGGCGGCGGTCGCCCGGGACCGGGAGCCGGGTCACGAGCGCCGCCTCCTCCAGCCGGTCCAGGCAGCCGGTCAGCGCCCCCGAGGTGATCCCCAGGGCCCGGGAGAGCTCGCTGGGGGCCAGCGTGTACGGGTCGCCCGCGTAGCGCAGCTCGGTCAGCACGCGCAGCCCCGTACGGCCGAGTCCGTACCGGCGGCACACCGGGCGGGTGTGTTCCTCCACGGCCTGTGCCAGCAGGTCGGCGAGGCGGAACAGACCCGCCGGGCGGGTCGCCCAGACGGTGGCCGGGGTCGCGGTGGCGGTGGCCGGCACGGCTCAGTCCGCCGGGCGCGGGACCGGGCGGGCGTGGGCGAAGCCGCGCTGGTGCCACACCAGGCCGCCGGCCGGGGTCAGGCCGAGCCCGTCGCCCTCGACCGCGGTGACCCGGCCGATCAGGATGGTGTGGTCGCCGGCGTCGACGGCTTCGTGGTGCTCGCACACCAGGCGCAGGGCGGCGTCCGCCAGTTCCGGGGCGCGTACGGAGTCGGCCAGCGGGACCCCGTCGAAGCGCCGGTCCGGGCGGCCCGCGAACTTCATGGCCAGGGCCTCGTCGCCGGGGCCCAGCAGGTTCACGCAGAACGCGTCGGCACCGGCCAGCGCGTCGTGGCTGGAGGACCCCTTGTCCAGGCAGACCAGGAACAGCGGGGGGTCCAGGGAGAGTGAGGAGACGGCGCTCGCGGTCAGCCCGCGCGCGGTTCCGTACCCGTCGTAGCAGGTCACGACGGTCACGGGGGCGGCGAGGGCGGCCATGGCCGCGCGGAACTCCTCCGCGCGGACACCGGCGCGCTCCAGTACGGCGGCGCTCATCGGTCGGCCTCCCGGTCGCTCTGGGCCGGGGCGGGCAGCACGGCCGGCGAAGGCGCGAGCCAGCGGCCGGCGGGGGTGCCGGTGAAGCCCTTGCGGGCGTTCCAGACGTGCTCGCCGCCCTTGACCACGTCGGTGAAGCGGCCCCGGAACAGCCAGCCCTCGTACGCGGACCAGCCGCACTTGGCCTGGATGTCGTCCCGGGTGGGCTGCCAGCGCTCCGTCGGGTCGAGGATCGCGAGGTCGGCGTCGGCGCCCGGCACCAGGCGGCCCTTGCCGGGCAGCCGGAACAGGTCGGCGGGGCCGGAGCCCATCAGGCGCGCCAGGTGCGAGGCCGCCTCGTCGGGGGCGACGCGGCGCGACATCATCCCGGTCCAGGACGCGATGGCGAGCTCCTGCACCCCGGGCAGGCCGGGCGGTGCGTCGGCCGGGACCTTGTTCTTCTCCTCGATGGTGTGCGGCGCGTGGTCGCTGCCGAGGCTCGCGGCCTCACCGGTCAGTGCCGCGTGCCACAGCCGGTCCTGGTCGCTCAGGCCCCGGATGGCGGGCGAGAGGCGGGTGCGCGGACCGCGCCGGCAGGTGTCGGCGTCGGTGAACGACAGGTGGTGGCCGGTGACTTCGAAGGTCAGCGGCAGCCCCTCCTGGGCGGCGGCGACCAGCATGTCCGCCTCCTCGGCCGTGGAGGCGTGCAGGACGTGGGCGCGGGTGCCGTAGGTGCGGACCAGCTGGATCACCTTGGCGCAGGCGACGATGGCGCCCGAGCGCGGGCGGTGCGGCTCGTACTCGTCGTACGAGCCCGGATCGCCCCGCCAGGTGTCGAGCAGGTCGAAGATGTGCTGGTCCTCGGCATGCAGAACGAGCTGTACGTTGCCCTGCGCGGCGGCCTCGAAGGCGGCCTCCAGGGCCCGCCAGTCGCGGAAGACCACCGGGGCGGTGTGGTGCCCGGCCATGAACACCTTCGCGGAGGTGGCGACTTGGGGGTCGAGGGTGGCCAGTGCTTCCGGGTGCTCGGGGTCGGCGCCGATGTGGAAGCGGTAGTCCACCCACGAACGGCCCTCGATGAGCGCGGCCTTGGCGAGCAGGTCCGCCTCGTTCAGGGACGGCGGACGGGTGTTGGGCATGTCGACGACGGTGGTGACACCGCCCGCGATGGCAGCCCGGCCCGCGTGCGCCCAGTCCTCCTTGTACTCCAGGCCCGGCGTGCGGAAGTGGACGTGGCTGTCGATGAGGCCGGGCAGGACGTAGCGTCCTCCCGCGTCGACCCGGGGGCCCTCGGGCAGTTCCTCGTCCGGGCCGAGCAGGGCGTCGATGTGGCCGTTGCGGATGACGACGGAGCCGTCACGGACGCCCTCGGGGGTGACCAGGCGGCCGCCTTCGACGACGAGGTCGGCGGTGGCGGTACGGCCGCTCAGCCGGCCGGCGGGGTTCAGCGGTTCCACGAGATGCTCACCAGTTCCCTGCAGAGGTCGTTGGTCGGGCCCATGAGGGCGACGGCACGGGCGTCACGGCCGTACCGGTTGATCGGGTGGCCTTCGACGTAGCCGGCCGAGCTGAGGATCTGCTCCACCTCGGAGACGACCCGGTCGGCCGCCGCGGAGGCGAAGAGCTTGGAGTGCAGCGTGGCCATGCCGGGATCGGCCGCGTCCCGGCGGCCCGCCCGCTCCACCACCGCGCGGGCCGCCTCGACCTGGGTGGTGAGGTCGACCAGCCGGTAGCGCACGGACTGGTGGACGTACAGGCCGCGCTTGTGCGCGTGCTCGTGGACGGAGTCCAGGGCGGCCTGGGCCAGGCCCACCGCGACCGCGCCGAGCGTGGCGCCGCTCTCGCGGACCCGGGCGATGACGGAGGCCGCCACGCCCTCGGCGCCGAGCCGGTCCGCGTCGGTGAGACGGCAGTCCCGCAGGTCGACGAAGCCGGTCGCGGAGCCGCGCATGCCCGCCAGCCGCATCGAGGTGTCCGGGATGAGTCCCGGGTTGTCCCCGCGGACCAGGAAGAAGGTCTGCCCGGCGGCGCCGTAGCCGGTGTCGTCGCCGGCCGCGGGCGCGTCGGTGCCGGTCTGGGCGAGTACCAGGTAGACGTCGGCGAGCCCGGCGCTGGTCGTGAAGGCCTTCGCGCCGTCCAGGACCCAGTCGCCCGTGCCGGTCCGGCGGCCGCGCGTGGCCAGGTTCTTCTTGTTGGCGCCCGCGCCCGTCTCGCTCCACGCGGAAGCCGCGAGCCACTCGCCGGAGGCCAGCTTGGGCAGCAGCTCGCGGTGCTGCGCCGCCGTCCCCTGCTCGACGATCCGGCTGCTGACCGCGAAGTGCTGGAAGAGCATGATCGAGGCGGAGCCGTTGACGGCGGCCACCTGCTCGACGCAGCGGTTCAGGTCGACCGGGCCGGCGCCCGCGCCGCCGAACTCCCGCGGGACCGCGAGGCCCAGCAGCCGGCTCTCGCGCAGTACGGCGACGGCGTCCCGGTCGGGTTCGCCCGTACGGTCCGCGGCCACGGCGCACCGCTCCAGCGCGTCGCGCACCTCGGGGTCGAGCGCGGTGAGGGTGAACAGCACGTCCGCGCCCATGGTGTTCAGACTGACAGTGACAGACATGCGAGCTCCTTGGCGGACGCGGACGCGACCACGGATGCGGACGGGGACTTCGACGGGGATTGCGCGGCGGACGCCGGCGGGTAGCTGAAGTGGTCGGCGGGCAGGCCCGCCCAGCCCTGGTAGTCGACCCGCTTGCCCGCCACGGAGACCCAGGCGAGGCGCGGACCGGTGTCCGTCAGCACGGACGAGGCCGAGACCTGCAGTTCGCCGCCCGGGGTGACGAGCCGGACCAGCCCGTCCCGGTGCCCGGCCCCGCGGGCCAGCGACCAGGGGACGGTCCCCTCGATCCCGACGGCGGTGCCCAGGCAGATGGCGCCGGTCAGCGCGAGGGTCGGGTGCCAGGAGGGCACCGACACCGCGCGGACCGCCAGCGCGCCGCCCGGCTCCGGCAGTACCGCCGCGATCTTCGGGAAGGCCCCGGACGCGTCCCAGCCCTGCTGCTCGCAGACCGCGAGCCGGATCCGGCCGAACTGCTCGAAGAGCTCGTCGCCGGCGGCGAACAGCTCCTCGCGGGTGGCCACGCCCAGGTGCCCGGCCGGTACGAAGACGTACGGATTGCCCATCGAGACCAGCGAGACGGGGATGACCGTACGGTCGACGGAGACCTCGGTGACGGGGTCGCCCGTGATCAGCAGCTCGTGGACCGGCTTGGTGGGAGTGCACAGGAAGTGGGCGGTGAAGCGGGTGCCGCCGTCGGCGGCCTCCTCGACCTCGCACACCACGTTGTCGCCGTTGTTGAGGACGTTCACCCGTATCCGGGCCCCGGGGACCAGCGGCGGGATCATCCCCGACCGGGCGGCCGCCTCGACGGACGCCAGGATCGAGTGGCCGCAGGACCCGCGCAGGTCGAAGGCGGAGGTGGAGCGCGGCAGCGACTGTACGAAGCGGTAGTCGAGGTCGAAGAGCGGGTGCGGGGACGGCCGGACGATCGCGTTCTTCAGCACGTGCCCGGCGCCCTCCGCGCTCAGGTCGGCGCGGATCGAGGCCAGCCGCTCCAGCAGCTCCTCGGTGTCTTCGGGCAGTCCCCGGCCGTCCAGGACCAGGGTGGGGCAGGGCGCGCCGTGCGCGTTGGCGAAGTAGCCGCTCACAGCGCCTCCCGCAGGGCCGCGGCCGGGCGCGGGGCGTCCGGTCCGAAGAACTGGGTGCGCCACAGCTGGTGGGACATCAGCGCCCACAGGGCGAGGGAGGCGCCGTCGGAGGGGCGGCCGGCCTGCTCCTCGAAGAGGCCGGTGACGACCTCCGGGCGGATCCGGCCGTCGGCGCGCAGCGCGGACTCGGACAGCGCGTCGCGGGCCACGTCCCACAGGGCCTGCCCGGGGCGGAGCATGGCGGTGATGGGCAGGGTGAAGGGCTGCTTGGGGCGGTTGAGGACGCTGTCCGGGACCAGCCCGCGGGCGGCGGCGTACAGGGCGCGCTTGACTCCGGTGGAGTCGATCTTCTGGGTGTCGGTGAGGGTGGTGGCGAAGCGCACCACCTCCGGCTGGCAGAAGGGCAGCCGGGCCTCGACCGAGCTGGCCATGGACAGGTGGTCCACGCGGCGCAGGTGGTAGGAGGGGAGCCGGTACTCCTGCTCGATGGCGCAGATCCGGCGCATCCGGGTGCCCGCGCCGTCCTCCAGGGTCTCGGTGAGGCCGGCCGGCAGGGCCGGGCCGTGGGCCCGTACGGCCGCCGTGTAGTCGTCCGTGTAGAGGCGCTCGCGCAGGGCGCGCGGGACCGCGGAGAGGTGGTCGAGGTAGTCCTGGACCCAGCCGAGTCCGCCGGGGGCGGCCATGGCCTGCGTCATGCGGGAGTAGCCGCCGAAGAGTTCGTCGGCCGCGTCGCCGGTGAGCGCCACCTTGAAGCCCGCGTCGCGGACGGCGCGGAACAGCGAGAAGGTGGACAGCGTGATCGGGTCGGCGTTCGGCTGCCCCAGGTGCCACACCACGTCGGCGAGCAGGTCGGGGAAGGTGGCGGGGTCGACCTCCACCTGGTGGTGGACGGTGCCGGCCCGGCCCGCGACCTCGGCCGCGAAGGCCCGTTCGTCGGAGGGCCAGTTGCCGGTGTAGGCGATGTTGAAGGTGTGCAGTTCGGCCGCGGAGCGGGCCGCGAGCACCGTGACCAGGCTGGAGTCGAGACCGCCGGAGGTGATGGCGGCGACCGGCGCGTCGGCGATCAGCAGCCGCGACACCTCCTTCGCCAGCAGCTCGCGCAGCTCCTCGCCGGCCTGGTGCAGGCTGCGCGAGGCGTCCGCGGCGGCCTCGGTGTGGCCGAGCGGGCGGGTGGTGATCCGCAGACCGCCGCGCCGGCCGACGACGGCGGTGGCGGCGGGCGGCAGGACCCGGATTCCGCGGAACATCGTCCGGTCGCCGAAGGGGGTCTTGGAGACGAGGTAGGCGTCGAGCCCGTACTCGTCCTCCTCGGCGGTGACGTCGGCGAAGCCGAGAAGCGCGGGGATCTCCGAGGCGAAGCGGAACTTGCCGCCCCGCTCGTCCCAGGCGTAGTAGAGCGGCTTCATGCCCGAGCCGTCGGTGGCGACGACGAGCTTCGGCTCCTCGCGCAGGTCCATCACGGCGACGGAGTACATGCCGTCGAGCTGCTCGGCGAAGCGCTCGCCGTACTCGAGGTACAGGGCGGGCAGCACGGAGCCGTCGCAGCGGTCCGGGACGAGGTGGCCGCGGGCCTCCAGACGGGCGGCCAGCTCGCGGTGGTTGTACAGCTCGCCGTTGAAGACGACCGTGATCGCGCCCAGCCGGTACGGCTGCTCGCCGCCCTCGGGGTCCATGATCGAGAGCCGGTTGTTGCCGAGGGCCCAGTCGCTGCGGCCGGTGTAGGTCTGGGCATCGGGGCCGCCGTGGCGCAGCAGTGCGGCGACGGTGCGCAGCTCCTGATCGCTCGTACCGGCATTGAAGGATCCGTAGATACGGCACATGTCGGTCAGACCACCTGGGAGGAGACGCCGGCTGCGGCGTAGAGGGCAGGGTCGAAGGGGGCCGGGCCGCCGCAGGTCACGAAGCGGCGGGCGCCCGGGCCCGTGTGGGGATTGCGGGCGCCGTGCAGCACACCCGGGGCGGCGAACAGCACGTCGCCGGCCTCGACGTCGATCCAGCGGTCGACGAGGTACATCTGGCCGATGCCCTCGAAGGCGATGAACGCCTCGTCGCTGTGGGTGTGCAGGTGCACGTTGAAGGTCTCGCCGGGCTGCTGGATCCCGCAGTGCAGACACAGCTGGGAGCTGCCGGCGCCGGGCCAGAAGACGAAGTTCATCGTGGCGCGCGGGGCCGCCTCCGGGTCGACCTGGCCGGTGCCCGCGAATCCGCGCAGCTGCGTCTCGTCGTCCCACAGCGTGGAGAAGACCTTCGGGTCGGTGCCCGGCGTACGGCCCTCGGCCAGCGGAGTGCGCCACACGTACGCGGTCATGCCCTCCGGACCCGCGCTCAGGGTCAGCTCCCGGCCCGTCGGCGCGTATGCGGCGCAGGAGCGGACCGCCTCGCGGCTCTCGGCGCCGACGCCGAGGCGGCCGGAGCCCGCGTAGACCACCACGGTGTTCTCCTCGGCCACGCTGTCCTCGGGGCTCCACACGGCGCCCGGGGCGACCCGTACGACGTGCAGCGTGACCCAGGGCGCGCCCGCGGCCGGGCTCACCGGGGTCGCGACCTCGGTCCCGGAACCGTCGGGCACGGGCTCGAACTCGAATTCGCGCGAGGTGATGATCCGTGCGCTGCCGAGGTGGCTGAAAGTCTTCATGAGGGCTCCGTCTGTACTCACTCCTGCTGGCCTGTGAAGCTTCCGTTTCGGGGTTCCCGATCACCTCCCGGAGCGGTACCGCCCGATCCGGGAACCCTTTACGCTCTTTCCCATGCGAGGCCTCTACCTGGGGTTTTCCGCGTACGACAGGTGGGGAAAATGGCGGATCGGTCCGATACCAAGGTGAGGTTCAACGTCCTTGGCTCGCTGGAGGGTTGGTCCGGCGGGAACAGGCTGAGACTCGGCGGTCCCATCCAGGAACGGGTGCTCGTCACTTTGCTTCTGGAACCGGGTCGTGTCGTGCCCGTCACCCGGCTGGTGGAGGCCGCCTGGGAGGACGAACCGCCCGCAACCGCCTCACATCAGATCCGCAAGGCGGTCGCCGACCTCCGCCAGCGGATCCCCGGCGGAAGCGTTCTCATCGCCACCGACGGACCCGGCTACCGGGCCGTACTCGAAGACGGACAGCTGGACCTCACCCTGTTCCTGCTGCACACCCAGCGGGCCCGCGAGGCACTGGCCGCCGGCCGCCCGGCGGATGCCGAGGGCGAGCTGCGCGCCGCACTGGAACTGTGGCGCGGACCCGTGCTGTCCGGCGCCGGCGGCCCCGTCGTCGAATCCGCCTCCACCGCCCTGGAGGAGCGCCGGCTGACCGCCGCCGAACAGCTCTTCCAGCTCCGCCTGGAACACGGCGAGACCTCCGAGCTCGTCGGCGACCTGCGGGAACTCGTCGCCGCCCATCCGCTGCGGGAGACCCTGCGCGGCCACCTGATGCTGGCCCTGTACCGCTCGGGACGCCAGGCCGAGGCCCTGGAGGAGTTCGGCCGGGTGCGCGAGATCCTCGTCGAGGAGCTCGGCGTCGACCCCGGCCCGCGGCTCGGCCGGCTCTACGAGGACATCCTGCGCGACAGCCCCGAACTCGCCGCCCCCCAGCCGCCGGCCCCCGCCGCCGTGGACCCCGCCGCCGCCGGCGCCCGGGAGGCCGCGGCCCGCGAGGCCGCGGCCCGCGAGGCCGCAGCGCGGGAGGCCGGCCCGCCCGCCCCCGGCGCCGCGCCCTGCACCCTCCCCTACGACCTCGCCGACTTCACCGGCCGCGACCGGGAACTGGCCGACCTGCTGGACGCCGCCGGGGCCGGAGACGAGGGCGGCACCCGGATCGTCGCCGTCGACGGCATGGGCGGCACCGGCAAGACCTCGCTCGCGGTCCGCGCGGCCCACCGGCTGGCCGAGCGGTTCCCCGACGGCCAGCTCCACGTCGACCTGCGCGGCTACACCCCGGGCGAACAGCCGCTGCGGCCCGGTGCGGTCATCGCCGCCCTGCTGCGCACCCTCGGCGTGCCGGGCGAGCAGATCCCCGAGGACCCCGCCGGACGGGCCGCCCTGTGGCGGGCCACCCTGGTCGGCCGCCGCCTGCTGCTCCTCTTCGACAACGCCTCCGACGCCGCGCAGGTCCGTCCGCTGCTGCCCGCCTCGCCCGGCTGCCTGGTCCTGGTCACCAGCCGGGCCCGGCTCGTCGAGCTGGACGGGGCCGAGTGGATCTCCATCGGCGTGATGTCGCCCGAGGACAGCCTGTCGCTGATCACCGAGACCCTGGGCCGCGAGCGCACCGAGCGGGAACCGGAGGCGGCCCGGGCACTCGCCGCCCTGTGCGGCCACCTGCCGCTGGCCCTGCGCATCGCGACGGCCCGCCTGCGCAACCGCTCCCGGTGGACCGTGCGGCACCTGGTGGACCGGCTCGGCGACGAGACCCGGCTGCTGGACGAGCTGAGCTCGGGCGAGCGCAGCGTCGCTGCCACGCTCCGGCTCTCGTACCAGGCGATGGACGAGGACCACCGCACCGCGTTCCGGCTGCTGAGCCTGCATCCCGGCGCGGAGATCGACCTCCACTCGGCGGCGGCGCTGCTCGCCGTGGACAGCCGCGACGCGGAGGACCTCCTGGAGGACCTCCTCGACATGCACCTGGTCCAGCAGCACGAGCTGGGCTACTACGCCTTCCACGACCTGGTACGGAGCTTCGCGCAGAGCCTGCGCAACCCGGAGACGGCCGCGGACGACACGGCGGCGGTGGAGCGGCTGCTGGATTACTTCTACGCGGCTACGGAGGCGGCGTGCGCGGTGCTCTTCCCCGGCCGGCCGCATTACGAGACGGGCCTGGCGGGCTCCCCGGCCCGGCTGCCCCGGCTCGGCGACGCCGACCTGGCCACCGTGTGGTTCGACCGTGAGGGCGACGCGCTGATCGCCGCCGTGGCGGCCGCCGAAGCCGGGGGGTTCCCCCGGCACGCGGTGTGGCTCGCCCGCAACCTGCTGTTCTTCCTCAACATGCGGACGTACACCGAGCAGTACCTGCAGGTCGGCAGGGTCGCTGCGGCGGCGGCCCGGCGGCTCGGCGACGCCCGGGCGCTGCGGCTGAGCCTCACCAACCAGGTCACCGCCCTGTGGAAGCTCGGCCTCTTCCGGGAGGGCATCGCCGTCACGGAGGAGGCGCTGGAAGTGGCCCACGCGCAGGGTGAGCGGCTCGGTGAGGGCTCCAGCCTGGAGGCGCTCGGCCTGCTGCTGAGCTGCCTGGGCGAGTTCTCCGAGGCCGTGCGCCACCAGGAGCAGGCCGTCATGGTGTTCCGCGAGACCGGGGCCGTGCAGTCCGAGATCCACGTCCTGTGCTCGCTGAGCACCACCTACTCCTGCCTGGGGCGCGGCGAGGACGCCGTCGACGCGGCGGAAGGGGCCGTGGCGCTCGCGCGCGGGATCGGCATCCTCGGCGAGGAGGTCATGGCCCTCAACGACCTGGCGAGCGCGTACCTGGACCTGGGCCGGTTCGCGGAGGCCGAGGCTGCTCTGAAGGAAGCGATGGCGCTCTTCGAGGTCTCGCGGCAGCCCGACAACTTCGCGATGACGCGGGTCCTCATGGCCACCGTCCAGCAGCACTACGGGCTCGTCGGGGACTCCCGCACATGTGAGGAGGAGGCGTTGGAACTGCTCCGGCGCCGGCCCACCCTGGCCCGGCAGACGGTTGTCGAGCGGCGGATCGGCAACCTCCGGCTGGAGCGGGGCGAGTACGCCCAGGCCCTGGAGCTCTACGAGAGCTCGCTCGGGCGCGCGGCGGCGGCCGAGTACCGCATGGAGGAGGCCCGGGCGCTGGCCGGCATCGCCCTGACCGCGCAGGCCCTCGGAGACCGGGCGAGGGCGGACGAGAGCCGGGCCCGCGCCGTCGAGCTGTTCACCGCGATGGGGGTACCGCCGGCCGCCCGCTACCCGCTCTGAGGCCGCTTCCCGGTTGTGCCGGCCGCGGGCCCGGTGCCGCGCGACGGAGGCCCGCCCCGGTCAAGGGGCGGGCCTCCGTGGGCGCGGGCCGGTGGCCCGGTGTTCAGATGCGGGCGGCCGGGGCGGGGGCGGGGCTACCCGGACCGTGGGTGTCCGCCTGGATGTGGGGCTGGTCCGTGAAGTCCCAGCCCAGATCGGTGGTCGCGCCCAGTACGGCCGTCAGACCCAGTGTGATGACCCCGACGATTCCGGCCAGCTTGCTGCGCATGTGTGTTCCCCGCCCCATTGGTTCCGTGCTGCTGTGCGTGCTGCTTTCGACAACACAGAGGTTCTCCGGAACCGTTCCCCAACGGTTCCCTCTCTGTTACCGACGTCGGACGCTACAGCGGGAACGGATCAAGAACCAGGCTCTGTCCGCTTGTTGGGCACGGTGTCGGGCCCCGATCCGGGGCATTGGCTCAATCGATCACTATCTCTGTCTCGAAACGCGTCCCCAGGGCCCGCAGCCTGCGCTCGCACTCCTCCCGGCTCGGCGCCGACAGCACCGCCGCCGCCAGGAAGTCCGAGGAGATGGCGGCCTCGGCGAGCACCTCGCCCGGCTCCGCGAAGACACCGTAGAACTCCACCCACGGCTCCTCCGGGGTGAGCGGAATGCCGCGCACCGTTCCCGGCCGCCTCATCATCAGGACCTGGCCCGCCATGCGGACCGGCTCCAGCCGTTCCCACCCGTCCCCGGCCTCCTTCAGGGCCGGCAGCCGCAGTCCCGCGTGCGCCCGGGACGCCAGCTCCACCGGGTGCACCCCGAAGACCGCCGTCAGCACGTCCCGGATGCGCGCGCCCGCCGGGCGGGCCGCGACCTCGCAGACGACGAGGCGGTCGTCGGGCGTGTGGAACACCTCGGCGTGGAAGGCGTAGTCCGCCGGTCCGCCCAGCGCCCCGAGCGCCACCTCCGCGAGTTCCAGCAGACGCGGGGTCAGCGGGTCCGAGGGGTCCAGGGTGAGGTCCACCCGGGCGCCGCCGTCGGCCTGGAACGAGGACAGGTCGTACTGGTACTGCGAGGGCCAGGCCATGACCGTACGGCCGCCCGCGACCACCCCGTCGACGTGGCACATCCGGCCCGGGACGTACGCCTCCAGCAGCAGGTCCTCGCGGGGGGCCGCGCCGGGCGCGAAGTCCTCGGCGAGCCGCTCCTCGAGCTCCTGTCCGGTGCCCACGATCCGCAGCCCGATGGAGCCGAAGCCGTCGCGGGCCTTGAAGACCAGCGGCAGGCCGTGCTCGGCGGCGAAGGCCCGTACGGCGTCCGCCGTCCCCGGCACGGTGTGCGGGGCGACCGCGATGCCCGCCGCCGCCAGCTTCCGCTTCATCAGGACCTTGTCCCGGAAGGGCAGCACCTCGGCGGGCAGCTGACCGGGCAGGCCGAACTCCTCCCGCAGGGCGGCCGCCCGGATCAGATCGGCCTCGTGGTGCGCGATGACACGGGTGACCCGGTACTCGTGGGCCAGGTCGCGGGCGAGGCGGTCGAGGAGCTCCTCGTCGTCGAAGGTGTCGACGACCTCCAGGTGGCGGTAGCCGCCGGGACCCGCCGGGACCTGCTCGCCGGCCGCCTCGATCTTGTCGCGGGCCGCGATCATCACGACGCCGCCGTCCAGATCGGCCAGCCACCGGTCGTACGGGAAGGGGCCGAGCGGGAACCGGTGCAGTACGAGCGCGGTCATGCCGCCACCTCCATGTCGTACGGGTCCACGGCCGCGCCGTGGGGGGTCACGTCGATGCGGATCTCGCCGGTCAGCCGCTCGCAGAGGGCGATCGCGGCGTCGGTGTCGGCCGCGGTGACGGCGGCGAAGCCGAGCCGGTCCCAGTTGTCCCGCAGCGGGCGGACCGGATCACCGGGGCGTACGGAGACCTCCACGGCCAGCACGTCGGCGCGGGCCGCGACCTCCTCCACGCCCGACACGGCCGTGACCGTCCCGGGATCGCGGAGCACGAAGCGGGTGCAGGCGGCGGCGCGGGCCGCCGGGGGCCCGGCCAGCTCCTCGGCCAGGCCCATCGGCCAGGCCACCCCGTACCCGATCAGGTCGATCCCGTACGCCGCCTCGACCAGCTCGTTGATGTGACCGCCGCCGACCCGGTTGTGCGACTCGATGACGACGGGGCCGCGGGAGCCGAGGCGCAGCTCGGTGTGGCTGGGCCCGTCGCTCACGCCCATGGTGTCGAGGAAGTCGGCGACCGCCGCGGTGACCCGCGCGTGCGCGTCCGGCGCAAGCCGGGCGGGCAGGGCGTGGCCCAGCTCCGCGAAGTGGGTGTCGTCGACGAGCTTCTCGGTCACCGCGACCACCACGTGGCGGCCGCCGAAGCTGAAGGCCTCCACGCTGAACTCGGGCCCGTCGAGGTAGGACTCCATCAGGAACTCGCGCACCGTGAAGAGGGTCGAGCCGCGGTCCGTGCGCCGGCCGCGCAGCTCCTCGATCCGCTCCCAGACGGCGTCCAGGTCGCCCGCGCCGCCGACCCGGATCAGGCCGAAGCTCGCCGTCGCGTCGGTGGGCTTGACGATGAAGGGGAAGCCCGCCCGGCGGGCGAAGTCCTCCAGGGACCCCCGGTCGGTGACCCGGTCCCAGTGCATGGCCAGCTTGCCCCGGTCGGCCAGGTGCCGCCGCATCAGGTACTTGTCGCGCAGTCGGCGGCTCACCTCGGGACGGGTGCCCGGGAAGCCGAAGTGCTCCCTCAGCCGGGCCGCCGTGTCCAGTCCGCCCTCGGTGAGGGAGACGACGGCGTCGAACCCCCAGACCTCGCGGGCGGCCTCGGCGAGCGGCCGTACGGTGGCCCAGTCGGTGTAGTCGACCATCAGGAGGGCGTCGGCCAGACCGGTCTGGAAGGCGTTGATCTTGTCGGGGTGCTGGATCAGCACGACGCGCACGCCCAGGGCCTTGGCGCGTTCGAGGTGCTGGTCCGTGCCGCCGACGAGCAGCATGGTCCGGTCCCCGGCGGCCGGGGCGGTACCGGTGGTCGGAGCGGTCGGAGCGGTCGGGTCGGTCGCGGTCGGAGCGGTCATCGCAGGGCCTCCTTCGGGGCGGGGGCGGGGGCGGGGGCGGTCGTGGTGCGCAGCGCGGCGCGGGCCGAGGCGATGCGCTCGGCGGCCTCGGCGGGGCTCGCGCCGTCGACGACGGCGTAGCCGTGGCGGCTGCCGGAGTCGGTGGTGTGCGGCAGGACGTCGCCCGGCCCGTACGGGAAGTGCACGGCGTGCACGTGCTCCAGGGCGCCCAGCTCGGCCAGCCCCCCGACGGACTCCAGCGGACCGGCGGGCAGCCGGAAGTAGCCGATGGAGGCGTACCGGTGGGGCGCGGGCACCTTGACGTCCTCACCGGCCAGTGCCCGGAAGATCGCCGCCTCCAGGTCGAAGCCGGTGGCGACCTCCACGAGCAGCGGGATCCGGTCGCCGCCCAGGCGGGCCTGGGACTCCACGATGCGCGGCCCGGCCGGGGTGAGGATCACCTCGGTGTGCGCCGGGCCGAACTCGTAGCCCGCGAGGTCGAGCAGGGCGGTGACGGTGGAGCGGATCGCACCCTCGTCGCCCGGGTCGAGCGGGGCCGGGTGGACGTGCCCGGTCTCGATGAACCGGGGCGGCCCGCTGGTCTGCTTCGCGGTGATCCCGACGACCTCGTGCATGCCGTCGACGGTCAGCGTCTCGACGCTGAACTCCGGGCCGTCGAGGAAGTCCTCGATGACGAAGGGGCCTTCGATACCGGCCGCCTCGACCCGCTCGGTCCACTCCGCGAGGTCCGCGGCCGTACGGACCAGCGCGATGCCGCGGCTGCCCGCCGAGTTGGCCGGCTTGACGACCGCCGGCAGTCCGAACTCCGCGAGCAGCGGCTCCACTTCGGCGAGCAGCGCCGCTTCCCGGGCGCGGACCACGGAGACGCCGTTGCGGTTGAGCAGGCGGCGCATCGCGTTCTTGTCGTTGAGCAGCCGGACGGACTCCGCGCGGTTCGGCGACAGGCCGAGGGCCTCGGCCTCGGCGAGCACCGGGGCCATGCTGGACTCGCTGCCCAGGTGCAGGACGTGGTCCACCTCGTACTCCGCGGCGACGCGGGCCACCAGGGCCCGCAGCGCGGCCTCGTCCTCGAAGTCGACCAGCGCCACCTGCTCCGAGTGCTCGGCGACCTTGTCGAGGTAGGCGGCCGTACGGAGCTTCGGGTCCCAGATCGACCAGACCCGGAAGCCGGCCTCGACGGCCTTGCGGACGAGCTGCTCGTACGGCATCACCATCAGGAGCCGGCCGGCGGTGCTGCGGGCGTGGGTCATGACGGGGCTCCGTTCTGGGCGGGCCGGGCGGCGGGCGGGCCGGCCGGGCGGGCCGCCTCCGCGGCCGCGGGGTCCTGCTGCTCGGCGGTGTCGTCCTGCCGGCCGCCGGGCTCCTGTCCGGCGGCCCGGCGGGCCTCGCGCAGCGGCAGCAGGGAGCGGTATATGAGGATGGCGCCGAGGCCGAAGGCCCCGTAGAGCAGGCTCATGCCGAGCGGGGAGACGAAGGCTCCGACGCTCACGCACAGCGAACCGACGAGCAGCCCGACGCGGGCGTTGAGGCCGTAGGCGGCCAGGTACTTGGTGCGGGCCGCCGGGTCCACGAGGTCGGCCAGGAGGCCCTGCTTGACCGGCACGTTCGCGATCTCGCCGAGGGTCATCAGGACGGCGGCGGCGATCAGGATCCAGCCGCTGTTGCTGACGGCGAGGACCATGTAGCCGGCGGTGAAGACGGCCACGCCCGCGTACAGCTGGACCCGCTCGGACAGGCGGCGGAACATGCTGCCCGCGAACAGGGCGAAGACGACGACCAGGGCGGTGTTGACCGCGCGCAGGATGCCGAGCATCGCGACCCCGTCGACCGCCGGGAACCAGCGCTCCAGGCCGGCGAGCGCCTGCTCGGGGAACTCGTCCGCGAGCCGTACGGCGATGTAGTAGCCGATCTGCACCTCGACGGCCCGGGTGAGGGTCGCCGCGACCATCAGCCGCAGGAACACCCGGTCCCGGGAGACCGCGAGGTAGCCGCGGAGCATGGCCGGGACGCCGGCCGCCTGGGCCTTGGCGTACTGCGGGGCGCTCTCGGCGATCCACCACCAGGTGACCAGGGTGGTCACCGCGGACAGCGCGGCCGCCGCGGTCAGCAGCAGGGCGAAGTGGTCACCGTAGAAGAAGCCGCCGATCAGGGCGCCGACGGTGAACGCCATGTTGATCGACCAGTAGTTGACCGTGTAGACGAGCGTGCGGTTCTCCGGGGTGGAGACGTCGATCATCATCGCGTCGGCGGCCGGCGTGGCGGCGCTCGCGAGACAGGTGTTGAGCAGGAAGAGGACGAAGGTCGCCGCTCCCGACTGCCACCAGGGCGAG
Source organism: Streptomyces sp. ISL-43 (assembly GCF_018614195.1). GTDB lineage: Bacteria > Actinomycetota > Actinomycetes > Streptomycetales > Streptomycetaceae > Streptomyces. The sequence goes on along the minus strand of NZ_JAGGOT010000001.1, from coordinate 26,751 downwards.
TTGGCGAGGGCGAGCAGCCCGAAGGTGAGGGTCGCCCCGACCTCGCCCGCGACCATCAGGGGCTTGCGGCCGTGGACGTCGGCGAGGTGGCCGCCGAGGAAGTTGCTGGCGATGCCGGCGACCGCCACGGCCAGGGTGAGCACGCCGGCCGTCGCCGCGCCGTACAGCGAGGCCAGGTGGATGACCATCAGCGGCATCAGCATGATGCCGAGCAGCCGCTGCACGAATCCGACGCCGAGCCGCAGCTTGATGTTCGGGTGCAGCTCGCGGAAGTTCACGCCCCGGCTCCGTCGTGCGCGCCGCTCGCGCCGTCCGCGTCCGCGTCGGATCCGCCGAGGAGCTCGTCGGCGAGGGCGCCGCCCTTGCCCCAGTACGCCGGCTCCACGTCCCGGACGATCACGGTCACGGCCTCGGGCGGGCAGTGGGCGACGCGGGAGGCGGTCTCGGTCAGTTCGCGGACGAGCTCGGCGCGCTGGGCACGGTCGTTGCCCTGCCACCAGTCGACGGTGATCACCGGCATGTCGGGGTTCCTTTGCGGAGTGGGGGGAGAGGAGGGTGGGGGTCAGGACTTGGCGGTCAGGGCGACCGGCTGGACGACCGGCTCGGCGGCGGGCCGCGCCGTGGGGACGCCGTTCTCGTCCCAGAGGCTGAGGTAGCGCTCGCCGGTGTCGGGCAGGACCGTGACGATCGAGGCGCCGATGTAGTCCGGGTGCGCGGCCAGCTGGGCGCAGGCGTGGGCGACGGCGCCGGAGGAGACCCCGACGAAGATGCCCTGGCGGCGGGCGAGCGCACGGGCGGCGGTCATCGCGTCCTCGTCGGACACGGTGACCACGTGGTCGATCAGCTCGACATCCGTGGTGGGGGCGACGAAGCCGCCGTTGAGACCGGGAATCCGGTGCAGGCCGCCGACGCCCCGGGAGAGCACGGGCGAGTTCTCCGGCTCGACCGCGACGACGCGGATCGTCGGGTCCTGCTCCTTCAGGTACCTCGCGGCGCCGGTCAGGGTCCCGCCGGTGCCCACGCCGCAGACCAGGACGTCGATGCGGCCGGCCGTGTCGGTCCAGATCTCCGGGCCGGTGGTCTCGTAGTGGGCCTTCACGTTGTCGGGGTTCTCGTGCTGGCAGGGGAACCAGGAGCCGGGGGTCGCCGCGTGCAGCTCCTCGGCCTTGGCGATGGCGCCGGGGTACCCCGCCTCGCGCGGGGTCTGCACGATCTCCGCGCCTAGCGCCTTGAGCAGGGAGACCCGCTCCTGCGTGGCGCTGTCGGGCAGCACGATGACGCAGCGGTAGCCGCGGGCGGCGGAGAACGCGGCCAGCGAGATGCCCGTGTTGCCGGACGTCGCCTCGATGACGGTGCCGTTGCCGGGCGTCAGATCGCCCCGCAGCTCGGCCGCCCGCAGCATGTACAGGGCGGCCCGGTCCTTGCTGCTGGACATCGGGTTGGCCGACTCCAGCTTGGCCAGCACCTCGGTGCCCGGGGCGGTGTCCTCGAAGCGCAGGCGGATCAGCGGGGTCGAACCGACCAGGTCCTCGATGCTGTCGGCGATGGGGCGCATCTCACGGCTTTCCACGTCTGGTTCCTCACAAGTCGGGTCGTACGGCTGCGTGTTCGGGTGGCGGGTCGTACGGGTCAGCCGTACGCCGGTGAAGTCTTCGCGGGGGATCCGCGGGTTCCGCGGGAGTCGGCGCGGAGGGGCTCTACGGTGCGGAGTGGCTCTACGGGGCCGCGGTCCCTGCGGTGCGGACGGGCCCTACCAGGACCCGGCCGAGGCGGTCGTCGCGTACAGGTCCTCCATGGGCTGCGGCTCCGCGCCGACCGCCTTGATCACGGCGGTGGCGGCCAGCACCCGCGCTCCCGGGGGCACGTCCTTGTTCACCAGGGCCTGGGCTCCGATGACGGCGTGCTCGCCGATGGTGACGGGCCCGAGCACGGTGGCGTTCGTACCGAGCACGACGTCGTGGCCCACCACCGGGTGGCGGCGCTCCCCGTCGGCCCGGTCGTTGTCGCTCCACCAGCCGACCGCGCCGAGCGTCACCTGGTGGTAGATGGTCACGTCGTCGCCGACGACCGCGGTCTCGCCGATCACCACGGCCGCGCCGTGGTCGATGAACACCCGCCGTCCGAGCACCGCACCGGGGTGGATCTCCACGGCGGTGGCGCGCCGGGCGTACCAGGCGACGGCCCGCGCGGTCATCCGCAGCCCGCGCCGGTGCAGCCGGTGCGCGATCCTGTGGGCCCACAGCGCGGGCAGCGCCGCGTGCAGCAGGGCCTCGCGGCGGCTGCGGATCGAAGGATCGCGGGCCACCACCACCTCCAGGTCCTCCTTCATGATCCGGAGCAGCCCGGGCCGGTCGGCGGGCATCAGACGAGCGCCTCGGCGCGGTCGCCGACGGCGGTGAGCCCGGAGGCCTCGGCGAGTACGGCGAGGGTCAGGCCCTCGAGGCGGCCCACGAGCTCCGGGTCGGTGTAGCGCCCGTCCTCGACGGCCAGTGCGCCGGCGCCGCCGACGGCGACCGGCTCGTGCTCGACGAGCTGCGCGCCGCAGCGGCGCAGTACGCCGACCAGACCGGGCTGGGCGTCGAGCCCGCCGCGCGCTCCGGGGGAGGCGCTGGCCACGGCCGTGACCTTGCCGCTCAGCGGGCTCTGGCCGCCCGGCCGGGACAGCCAGTCCAGCGCGTTCTTCAGCGCGCCGGGCATCTCGCCGTTGTAGGAGGGGGTGCTGATGAACAGCGCGTCCGCGCCGGCGACCAGCTCCTTGGCCCCGCGCACCGCCGCCGAACCGTCGGCCTGCTCCAGGGAGGCCTCGTAGAACGGCAGTTCCGCGACGGAGAGCGACACGGCCTCGTGCTCGCCGGGCAGACCCTCCAGGATGTGGCGCACGGTCGCCAGCACTGCGGTGTTCACCGAGTCTCGGCGCGTGCTGCCGGACATCAGAACGATCTTCGCCACGGGGACCCCTTCTCCTCGGCCTCCCGGTCGGCAGGCCTTCGACTGGTCACAGACTCCCGGCGGCGGTTCCCGAACCCCTCCCGCTCCGTTCCCGGTTCCCGCGCCACCGGCGCCCCGGCCGCGTGCGGACGGGCCCGAAACCCCGGTTTTACGGCTCTGACCTGCGGCGATACCCATCGCCAGGGTGGTGTGGACGTTAATTGGCGGAGCCCTCCCCCCGGATGGCGTAGAGTTGGGTTTACCGACGCGGGGTGGAGCAGCTCGGTAGCTCGCTGGGCTCATAACCCAGAGGTCGTAGGTTCAAATCCTGCCCCCGCTACTCAGTACGAAGGCCCGGTTCTCCTTGGGGAACCGGGCCTTCGTCGTATGCCGGCGGCCCCGGCGGCGGCCCCGGTGTGCTCCCCGGCGCCCTCCCCTCACCCGAACGGTCCTGTCCGGGTGGCCGTACGAGCCCTGTGGCGGCCAGCCTTGGGGGGCGAGGCGGCGGCGGGCCCGCACCCGTGCGAGGGACCGGGCGGCAGGAGAGCAGCGTGGCGCGGCTGGGCCGGCAGGGCAGGGGCGAGCGCGTGTTCGGCGCGGTCGCAGGCAGCCCCGTGGTCCGCCGGATCGTCAGAACGGTCCCCGTCACCCTGATCGCGCTCGGCGCCGCCTTCAACGTCATGACCCCGCCCAGCTTCACGGGCTCGCCCTTCTTCTCCGCGGCCCCGCTGGTAGCCGCCCCGCTGTTCACGCTCCGCTGGACGGTGCTGACCGGGGTGCTGGCCACGCTCGCCGTGATCCTGCTGCAGGTCTACAGCGGCACCACCTGGAAGGCGGAGGCCCTCACCGAGCTGGCCACCGTCCTGACCGTCTCCGGGCTGGCCGCACTGATCAACATCGTGGTGCGGCGCGGCACCGAGCAGCTCGCCTCGGTACGCGGGATCGCCGAGGCCGCGCAGCGCGCCGTACTGCCGTCGCCCGCCGAGCGCATCGCGGGCCTGCACGTCAGCGCCAGCTACGAGGCCGCGGAGGCGGACGCCTTCATCGGCGGCGACCTGTACGCCGTCCAGGACACTCCGTACGGGGTCCGCCTCGCGGTGGGCGACGTACGGGGCAAGGGGCTCGGGGCGGTCGAGGCCGTCGCCGTGGTCCTCGGGGCGTTCCGGGAGGCGGCGGAGAGCGAACCCACCCTGGAGGGGGTGGCGCAGCGGCTGGAGCGGGCGCTGGCCCGCGAGGGCACCCGGCGTGACGCCCTGGACGCGGTGGAGGGCTTCACGACGTGCGTGCTCGGGGAGATCCCGCCGGGCGCGGGCGTGCTGCGCCTCGTCAACCGGGGCCACCCCGAGCCGCTGCTGCTGTACGCGGACGGGGGCCTGGTGGAGCTGGTCCCCGTCGACCCGGCGCTGCCGCTCGGCATGGGCGACCTCGGCGGCTGGCCGGACCGGGCGCAGGAGTGGGAGTTCCCGGCGGGGGCCACGCTGCTCCTCTACACGGACGGGCTGACCGAGGCCCGGGACGGGGCCGGGATCTTCTACGATCCGGCGGCCCGGCTGCGCGGTCGGGTCTTCCCCGGACCCGACGAACTGCTGAGCGCGCTCGGCAGCGACGTGCGCCACCACACGGGCGGCGGGGCGACCGACGACATGGCCCTACTGGCGGTGGCCCGGCCGGGTGAGGGGCAGCCGGAGCGGCGGCGGACGGTCCCGGTGGTCCCGAGAGGGGACGGAGCGTAATCGTGTGGGCGCGCTCAGCAAGGTTGCTGATGGACCGTCAATATCAAGATGTGGCGGGAGGGGTGGGCGAGTCGGCCAATTTTTGCCCGAGTTGATCCCTGAGTGGGGTAAAAGTCCTGGCCAGGGCTGTGCGGTGGGTGGCTGATTGTCGTTAACGATCAATCGCAACTGCTTGGAATCACTCCCCTTCTTCTATTACCGTTCGATAACGCAGCGCGGTCGTCCCAGCCGTCGCAAGAGACGGCGCCGTGCGCGTGCGTGTCCATGAGGAGTGTGCCCCGGTGGCCTCCAACTCGCCTGCCCCTGAAGGCATCGAAGTCCAGGAGCCGCCCACCGCCGGCGCCTGGGGCGAGTGGAACCCCACGGAGGACTCGGCGCGACCGCCGCGCGGCAAGCACCGCGTACTCAAGCAGCGCGGGGGACTCGCCCGTTCGTCCACCGTCCTCGGCGTCGGTGTCATCGCGGCGGTCGGCGCGAGCGGCATCGCCACCGCGCAGGACCGGCCCCAGGTCGCCATATCCCTGCCCTCCATGCCCTCACTGCCCGGCGTACTGGGCGGCGAGGACGACGCCGACGACGCCGCCGCCGAGACGCCGCAGGCGGACGCGGACGCCGCCCCGGCCCGGACCGGGATCTTCCCGCGGCAGGCCGACCGCCGCGCCGACGCGGGCGAGCTGCTGCGCAGCCGCATCCTCCAGCAGGCCGAGTCCCAGCAGGAGGCGGCCGCCGCCCAGGAGCAGGCCGAGTCGCAGCGGGTCGCCCAGGAGGCCGCCGCCAAGGAGGCCCGCGAGGCCCAGGAGCGTGCGCGCCAGGCGGCCGAGGCGGCGGCGGCCGAGCAGGCGGCCAAGGAGGAGCGCGAGGCGCAGGAGGCCAGGGCGGCAGCGGAGGCCAAGGCCAGGGAGGCCGCCATCAAGGCGGCCGGCGGCTACGCCCTGCCCACCTCGGCCTACACGCTCACCTCGCACTACGGGGACTCCGGCTCGATGTGGTCCTCCGGCCACCACACCGGCCTCGACTTCGCCGCCCCGACCGGTACCCCCGTCAAGGCCGTCGGCAGCGGCAAGATCACTTCCGCCGGCTGGTCCGGCGCGTACGGCTACCGGATCGTGCTGGAACTGGCCGACGGCACCGAGGTCTGGTACTGCCACCTGTCCTCGATGTCGGTCACCGGCGGCTCGGTCGCCGCGGGCGACACCATCGGCCGGGTCGGCGCCACGGGCAACGTCACCGGCCCCCACCTCCACCTCGAAGTCCGCGAAGGCGGCGCTACGGTGGACCCGCTGACATGGCTGACGGCACGGGGTCTGAACGTCTAGGCGACCGGAGTCCGCGATGGTGCCGCGGAGCCGGTACGCCGGCCGGCGCGGGCCGCTCCATAGGGACCCGGTGCCCCAGCGGGTCGAACCAGGGCGGCAGCAGCTCCTCCAGGACCGCCGCCCGGGACAGGGCCGGTCCCGCCGTGGCGCGGCGCAGCCAGAGCCGGTGCAGCAACTCCCGCTCCCGGCCGGCGAAGTCGGGCTCGCGGGCCGGACCCCCGCTGCGCACCCGGTGGCGCAGCAGGGCGAGGGCCGCCGCGTCGGCCTCGTACCGGGCCACCGCGCGCCCGGCCGGGCGGCCGCCCGTGCTCCGGGCCAGCTCGCGGGCCAGTGACCGCGCCGGCATCGACACCAGCGCGGGGACCTCGGCAGGGCCCAGCCAGCCGGCGGCCGCGTACACCGCGAGCTCCCCGGCGACGGCCCGCAGGCGCCGGCGCCGTATCCACACGGCCAGCCACGCCAGCAGCCCGAACAGGGGGACCATCACGCACCCGTAGACCGTGTAGAAGCCGGACTCCCCGAGGTCCGACGAGCTGTTCCACAGTGCGTGCAGCCCCATCGCCGAGGCGAGTCCGAGCAGCGGCAGCCCGGCCCGGCGCACGCGGTGGACGCAGAGCGCGGCCGCGCCGAAACCCAGGCCGGTGAACACCGTGAACAGCGGATGCGCGAACGGCGACATGATGCCGCGGACGAAGAAGGTCGCCGCCGTGACGGAGTTCAGCACGGCGGTGCCGTTCTCCGCGTCCTCGTCGAAGGCGTTGCCGAGGTAGAGGATGTTCTCGGTGAAGGCGAAGCCCGTTGCGGTGAAGCCGGCCACCACGAAACCGTCGGCGGGGCCGGTGAACTGGCGTCTTCGGAACAGGAACACCAGCAGCAGGGCGGCCGCCTTGGCGCTCTCCTCGACCACCGGCGCGATGGCCACCGAGCCGAGCTGGTCGGCGTCGGAGGGATCGGCCGTGGCCGCGGCTATCCACTCGGTGGCGAAACTGTTGGCCAGTATGGCGATCAGCGCCGCCGCACACGCTCCCCAGCCGAAGCAGAAGAGCAGTTGCCTCCACGGATGCGGCGCGGCCCGGCCCACCCACCGGAACGCCGCCATGAGCGGCGCCACCGGCAGCAGGGCCAGGCCGAGGCCGACGAAGAACCCGGGGGTGCCGGTCTGCTCCCGCACGAGTTCCAGGATCGAGATCCCGGAGGCGGCGAGCAGCACGACGAGCACGTACGTGGGCACGTGGGCCGCGCGGGCCACATGGGCCGCGCGGGACAGCCGGGTTGTCGCTCGGAGCACGCCATGACTCTACCGAGCGACACCGACACGAGGAGTGACGTAGCTCAGATCCCCGGGTTGTCGATGCGGCGGAAGAGCACGTCGTGTACGACGTGCCCCTTGTCGAGCCCCTGCCCCTCGAAACGGGTGAGGGGGCGGAAGTCGGGACGGGGCGCGTAGCCGCCGTCGGCCCGCGTGTTCTCGAACTCCGGCTGCGCGGTCAGCACTTCGAGCATCTGCTCGGCGTACGGCTCCCAGTCGGTCGCGCAGTGCAGGATCGCCCCGGGCGCCATGCGGGTGGCGGCCAGCGCGAGGAACTCGGGCTGGATCAGGCGCCGCTTGTGGTGGCGGGCCTTGGGCCAGGGGTCGGGGAAGTACACGCGGATCCCGGCGAGGGAATCGGGCGGCAGCATCTCCCGGAGCAGGATGATGGCATCGCCGTTCGCGACGCGCACGTTGCCGAGCCCCTCGCGCTCGGCGAGGGCGAGGAGGTTGCCCTGGCCCGGGGTGTGCACGTCGGCGGCGAGGATTCCCGTCCCCGGGTCGGCGGCCGCCATCTGCGCGGTGGCCTCACCCATGCCGAAGCCGATCTCCAGCACGACGGGAAGCCCGTCGAACATCTGCTTCAGATCGATGACGTCATGCCCGTCGATGTCGAGCCCCCAGGTTCCCCAGAGCCGCTTCAGGGCTTCGCCCTGCCCGGTGGTGACCCGGCTGCGCCGGGGCTGGAAGCTCCGGATCCGCCGCTCGTGATGCGACCCGGCCGGATCGGGCGCGGGCCCGTCGGGAAACCGCGGCTCGGTCCGCCACTTCGGGGGCGTGTAGGTACCGGTCGCCTCCGGCGCGGGCGGGGAGGCGGGATTCTGGGGGTTAAGTGGCTCAGACACAATCCCCGGATTCTACGCGCGGCCGCCGCCCCGACCCTCCAGCCCGCAGCCCGGCCTTCGAGGACCACCTCCAGCCCGCCCGGCCTTCGAGGACCGGGTCCGGGCAGAGCCCGGGGAACGGCGGAAGGGCGGGTAGGGGACTCGCCCCGCAGGGCCCGCCACCCGCGGCCGCGACTCGGGAGCCCCGGGGACTACGCCGCGCGGAGCGCGGTGAGCGCGCGGCCCGCGATCTCCCGCCCGATCGGCAGTGAAGCGGTGGCCGCCGGCGACGGAGCGTTCAGCACGTGCACCGTCCGCGGACCCTCCCGGATCAGGAAGTCGTCCACCAGCGTCCCGTCCCGCAGTACGGCCTGCGCCCGAACCCCGGCCGCGGCGGGCACCAGGTCCCCGGCCGTCACCGCCGGCAGCAGCCTCCGTACCGCCTCGACGAACGCCGCCTTCGACAGCGACCGCCGCACCTCGCCCGCCCCGTACCGCCAGTGCCGCGCGGCCATCCGCCAGGATCCCGGCCAGGCCAGCTCGTCCGCGAGGTCCCACGGCCGCACCACGCCCCACCCGTACCCCTCGCGCGCCAGCGCCGGCACCGCGTTCGGCCCGACGTGGACCCCGCCCCCGATGCCACGCGTCAGGTGCACGCCGAGGAAGGGGAAGGCGGGGTCCGGCACCGGATAGACCAGCCCGCGCACCAGCTCGGGCCGCGCCAGGTCGTAGTACTCGCCCCGGAACGGCAGGATCCGCATGCCCGGGTCGTCCCCGGCCAGCCGCGCGATCCGGTCGCACTGCAGGCCCGCGCAGTTCACCAGGACCCGGGAGCGCACCACCAGGCCGGTGCTCGTCCGCACCGCCACCCCGGAGGCGCGCCGCGCGATCAGATCGACCGTCCCGCCGTAGACGATCTCCGCCCCCGAGGACTCCGCCAGCTGCTCCGCGACCCGCCCGTAGTCCACGATTCCGGTGGTCCCGACGTGGATCGCGGCGAGCCCGCGCACCTGGGGCTCGTACTCCGCGATCTGTGTCGGCCCCAGCTCCCGCACCGGGATGCCGTTCTCCCGGCCGCGCTGTACGAGCGCGTGCAGGCGCGGCAGCTCGTCCCGCTCGGTGGCGACGATGAGCTTGCCCGTCACCTCGTGCGGGATGTCGTGCTCCGCGCAGAACTTGACCATCTCGGCCGCCCCGCGCACCGCGAAGCGCGCCTTGAGCGATCCCGGCTTGTAGTAGATGCCGCTGTGGATCACGCCGCTGTTGCGGCCCGTCTGGTGCCGCGCCGGGCCGGCCTCCTTCTCCAGGACGACCACACGGGTCCCCGGAGCGAGCCCGGCGAGGGCATGCGCCGTCGACAGCCCGACGATTCCGCCGCCGATCACCAGCACATCGCAGTCCACCCTGCCCATGCTGCCCACGCCGCCCACACTGACACCTCCCACCCCTGCATAGTGCACCCCGCCACTGACAACGGGGCGACGCGGGGCCTATGCCGGGGTAACCAGCAGAGGCCTGGCCCGCTCGCGCAGTTCGGCGACGCGCGGTTCGTCCCCGTACGGTTCCAGCCGGTGCAGGAGGTCCCGTACGTATTCGGTCGTGCGTGCGGACGAGATCCGCCCCGCGACCTCCACCGCCCGGGTACCCGCCGCGCACGCCGCGTCGAGGTTCCCGGACTCCAGCTCGGCCACCGCGCTCACCACGAGCCGCAGCCCGTGTGATCGTACGTACTCCTCCGTCGGCCGGGACAGCGCCTGTTCGGTGAAACGCCTTACCTGGCGCGGGAGTTTGAGATCGCGATAACACTCCGCCGCGTCCGCCGCGAAGCGGTCGTACGAGTAGAAGCCGAGCCAGGTCGGATCGGCGTCACCGTCCCGGGCTCGCTCCAGCCAGCTCTCGGCGGCCTTCAGCGCGGCCCCGGCGGCCGCGGAATCGCCGGCCTTCGCGTGCGCCCGGGCCTCTACGAGCCGGAAGAAGCTCATCGTGCGGGCCGTGGCCAGGCCCCGGTTGCGCTCGACGGCGGCCTGCGCGAGGTCCACGCCCTCGTCCGGGAAGTCCCGGTAGGTGGCCTGCAGCGACATCGACGCCAGCACGTACCCGCCGAGCGGTACGTCGGCTGCCGCGCGGGCCAGGCGCAGTGCCTGGATGTAGTAGCGCTGGGCCGCTTCCTGCTGCCCGGTGTCGAAGGCCATCCAGCCGGCCAGCCGGGTCAGTTCGGCGGTCGCGCCGAAGAGCGCGCGGCCCACCTCGTCGGTGTAGGAGCCGAGCAGCAGCGGCGTCGCGTCCACCCGCAGGCATTCGGGGACCATCGACGAACGCCAGTCGCCGCCCCCGTACTTGGAGTCCCAGCGGCGGGCGTCCTCGGCGGCCTCGCGCAGCTTGGTCACATCGCTGTGGCCCACGCGCTGCGGCCCGGCCTCGGGCGCGGAAGGGGCGGGCGTTTCGCCTGGAGGCTGGGCGGGCACACCCCCGACGAGGGCGCCGGGAGGCGCCGGAAGGCCTTGCGGCGGGGCCGCGCCCGGCACCGGTTCGCGCGATGCCACGGTCGGGCGGGACGACGCCGTGCGGTGCTGGCCCTGCCCGCTGCTCTTCGCTGGCCCCTGACCCTGACCCTGACCCTGACCCTGACCCTGACCCTGACCCTGACCCTGCCTCTGTCCCGACCCAGCTCCCTGTCCCGATCCAGCTCCCTGCCCCGGCTCGCGCGCCACCGAACTGTCGGCGGGAGATATCAGCCAGCGTGAGGCCGGCGTCGCATATGCCGCCACCGAGAAGGAACCGGCGAGCGACTGCCAGATCCCGCCACCACCACGCCGCCCGGCGAGGTCGAGGCGGTAGAGGTCGGTGGCCGAGCGCACGGCGGCGCCCACGTCGCGCGGGAAGGCCAGCCCCACCTCGGGCGCCGGGTCCGCGTCGGCGAGCCCGATCTCGTGCAGCGGCACGGGCCGGCCGAGCTTCGCGCCGATGGCCGCCGCGATCAGATGCGGGGCGGCGCCCTGCGGCACCATCCCCTTCGAGACCCACCGGGCCACGGACGTCTTGTCGTACCGAAGTGTCAGGCCGCGCTGCGCGCCGAGGTCGTTGACCCGGCGGGCGAGCCCGGCGTTGCTGATGCCCGCGAGGGCGAGGACGGCGCCGAGCTTCTCATTGGGCTCGCGGAGCTCCCTGGACATGCGCCACCCCTCGTCACACGCGGAACGCATACGCCGCCGGGGCATAGGCGCCCGGCATTTCGTAAACCCAGCGTAGTTCCCCGCCTCCCAAGCGTTAAGGCCCCTTGTTCCGTATGGCGGGATTGTTGTCCGTATGCACAGTCGGGCGGGGGTCCGCGCCCGGGGCGCACGTCTCAGCGCGTGCTCCGCCCGTGTGGCCGTGCGCCCGGCCGTGCGCTCTGGCCGCTCCGCGGGCCCGGCGATTCGATGTGCGGTGCGTGGGTCGGCCCGCCGCGTGGATCCGGCGGGCCGGGGGACGCCGCTGCCTCAATCCCCGCGGGTGGCGGAACGGTCCGGGGGGCGGATGCCGCCTCCCGGGCCGCGCTTCGCCGTGCCGCGCCGGATGGGACCGGCGGGTCCGCAGTACGGCCGAAGAATGGCCGAAAGCGACCTATGGGACGGTGGGAACGGAACGCCAAATACCGCATGGACGGGGCGTGTTCGTTTGCATGTGCGCCCCCCTTAACCACTCTCGCACGCCTGTCTCGTGGCAGCATGGTCCCCGAGCCACCCGGGGTCCTGCCGACCGCGCCCAGAGAGCCGACCGCGCCGTTCGTACCCCGGTCAGGTGCCCACGGGCTGGGGAGGCGGCGCGGTGCGCTGGTTGGTGGGTTGGAGCAGTATCGCCGCGAGCTTCGGCACGGCCGGACGGGTCGCGGGCCCCGGCTCCGCCCACAGCGCCGCGCAAGGCTCCGGCCAGGGCGGATACGGCTCCGGACGCGCCTCGGCCCACACCGCCGGCTACGGCTCCGGCCCCGACGGGTGGGCCGACGGCCCCGTCCGCGGCGGCCTCGCCGACGCCGACCATCCCGACGCCCCGGCCGCGGCCGACGCCGACCGCACCGTCGTCCCCGTGGGCGCCCAACTGCTCTGGGGGGACCCCGACCCCCTCTGGGCCGTCGGCGACTGGCGCCCGGACGAGATCCGCACCCTCACCGCCGACCCCGCCGACCCGTTCACCCGGCTCGTCGTCCTCGGCTGCTGCGGCGCCACCGACGAGGAACTGCGCCACGCCCTGTACGCCGCCCGCGGCGGCGCCCTGCGCCATCTCACCCAGTGGCCCGGCAGCTACACCGCCGTCGTCCAGGCCGGCCGCCGCATCACCGTCGTCGGCGACCTCGCCGGAGCCCGGCCCGTCTTCTACACCCCCTGGGCGAGCGGAACCGCGTACGCCACCGCCGCCCTCCCGCTCGCCGACCTGATCGAGGCGCAGCTCGACGTGGGCCATCTCGCCGCCCTGCTGGCCTGCCCGGACAGCCCGGAGGCGCTGGGCGACGGCACACCGTACGTCGGCGTACGCCGCATCCCGCCCGGCCACGCGCTGATCCTGCGCGAGGGCTCGCGGGAGATCACCGGGTACGAGTCGGTGGCCTCCCTCGCGGTGGCCGCCCCCGAGGCCGACCCCGAGCGCGCGGTGGAGGGCGTACGGGAAGCGTTGGTCGACGCGGTGCGCGCCCGGCTCACGGCTCCCCGCCATGCCCCCGAGGCAATGCCCTACGACCCCGGGCCCGTCCCCGGAATGGGCCCCGCCGACCGGCGCGCGGCCCGCGGCGCCCCCGCGCCCGTCCCCGGAGTGGGCGCCGACCTCTCCGGCGGCAGCGCCTCCGCGACCCTCGCCCTGCTGGCGGCCGGCCTCCCCGGAGCACCCGGAACCATCCTCGGCCGCACCGGGGAACGCCTCCTCGCGGTCACCTTCAACGACCTCGCCACCCCGCAGGGCCGCGAGGCCGAACTGGAACGCGCCCACGCCATCGCCGCCAACCCCCGCCTCCACCACGTGGTCGTGGCCGCCGCCGAGGAAGCGCTCCCCTACGCGGACCTCGACGGACCCCTCACCGACGAACCGGGCCCCTCCCTCGTCTTCGCCGCGCGCGAGCGGCGCCGCCTCGCCGCCGGCTCGGCCGACCACTTCACCGGCCACGGAGCCCGCCAGGTCCTCGACGCCCACCCCGCCCGGCTCGCGGACCTCCTCCTGGACCGCCGCCGACGCCATCTGCTGCGCCCCGCCCTGGCCCTGGCCCGCACGTCCCCCGGCGACTCCCTCCTCGTCCCCCTCACCGTCTACTCGGCCGCGCGCCGCCTGGCCCGTACGCCGTACCGCGCGGGCATGGAAGCGGCCGCGGCCCGGCTGCGCGAGGGCGCCGCCGCCGGGGGCCCCTCCTCCCCGGTGGACGCGTCGCTCGCGGCCCTGACCTGGTCCCGCCCGGGCCCGGCGGCGGCCTGGCTGACGGGTGAGGCACTGGCCGAGGTATCGATCCGCCTCACCGCCGCCGCGGGCCGCCCTCCGCTCTCCCTGCGTCCGGGGGAGGCCCGGGCCCGCGCCGTCCTGGCCCGCCACGCGGCCGACCACCGGGTCTTCGAACAGGCCGTGGAGGTCCGCAGCCAGCGCCTGCACGCCCCCTTCCTGGACAACCAGGTCGTACGGGCCGCCCGCGCCCTCCCCGAATCCCTGCGCGTCCAGCCCGGCGCGCGGGCGGCGATCCTGCGCACCGTCCTGTCCTCGGCCGGCGTCCGTGAACTCCCCCCGGGCTGGGGCGCCACGACCCACGCCCCGAACGAATCCGCGACCCGCCTGGGCCTGCGCACCGCCCTCCCCGACCTCCTGGCCCTCTTCGCCGCCCCCCTCCTGGCGGACGCGGGCCTGATCGAGGCCCGGGTCGTCCGCCAGGCCCTCCTGGACGCCGCGGACGGCCACCCGGTCCCGCTCGACGGACTGGCCGAACTCGTCTCGATGGAACTGTGGCTGGGCCGCCTCCTGGCCCGCCGGGGCACCTGCTGGACAGGCACCTCCACCCCCCGCCGCCGCGCAGTCCCCACAGGCGTCCCCCTCCGCCCCAAAGCCCTCTCATGACACACACGCTCCGGCCCTGACGCAGCCAGTCCCGGCCCCGCCGGCGTTCGAGGCGCCGGGGCCCCCGGGGTGGGAGCCCAGGGCCCGGCCGGAGCCGAACACACCCGACCCCCGTCCGCCCCCGGCAAAGGACCGGCAGTATGGCCCCGTGCGCTACCTGATCCTCGGCATCACCGGGGCCCGCGACGAGACCGACAAGACGAACAAGGCCGCCGCGACCGCCGTGATCGCCGCGAGCGGCGCGACCACCACCCCCCGCCCCCTCGGCGGCCCCCGCCTCCGCGCACTCCTCACCGCGCTCGCCCTGCGCGCGGACACCCGCACGCCCGTCCCCGTCGCGGACCTCATCGACGAGGTCTGGGGCGACGACCCGCCCCAGGACGCCCCCGCCGCCCTCCAGGCCCTGGTCGCCCGGCTGCGCCGCGCCCTCGGCGCACGGGACACCGTCCTGGCCTACCCCGCCGGCGGCTACCGCCTCGCCGTCGACGGCCCGGACGACGTGGACTTCCACCGCTTCACCCGGCTGGCCCGCCAAGGCACCCACGAGCTGGCCTCCGGCCGGTACCCGGCCGCCGCCGTGACCCTCCGCTCCGCCCTCGGCCTCTGGCGCGGCTCCGCCTTCGCCGATCTCCCGGAGCCCGCCCGCACCGCCCACGCGGCCGCCGCCGAGGCGCACCGCACGGCCGCGCTCCGCGACCGGGTCGAGGCCGACCTCCGCTCCGGCGCCACCGACCCGGCGACGCTCCTCCCGGAGATCGAGGCACTGATCCACGAGCACCCGTACGACGAACCCCTCCGCGCCCAGCAGCTCCGCGCCCTGCGCGCGGCCGGCCGCCCCGCCGAGGCCCTCGCCGCGTACGAGCGCACCCGCCGCACCCTCGCCGAAGCCCTCGGTACGGACCCCGGCCCCGAACTCGCCGCCCTGCACGCGGAACTCCTCCAGCCGGCCCCGCCCCGGACCCCGCCCCCACCCCCAGCACCCCCGCAGGGCAACCTCCGCCCCCGCCTCACCTCCTTCGTCGGGCGCGAACCCGAACTCGCCTCCCTCCGCGCCGACCTGCCCCGCCTGCGCCTGATCACGCTCACCGGCCCCGGCGGATCCGGCAAGACCCGCCTCGCCGAGCACGCCGCCGCCGACCACGCCACCGCAACGGCAGCCGCAGCCGCAACCACCACCGACCACCACCCCGAACCGGCCTGGCTCGTCGAACTGGCCCGCCTGGACCACCCCGCCGCCGTCCCCGGGGCCGTCCTCAGCGCCCTCGGCCTGCGCGAGAGCTCCCTCGTGGCCCGTGAGAAGACCCCGGCCGACGACCCCACCACCCTCCTCGTCGAGCACTGCGCGAACCGCCGCCTGCTCCTCGTCCTCGACAATTGCGAACACGTCATCGGCGCCGCCGCCGACCTCGCCGAACGCCTCCTCACGCACTGCCCCGGCGTACGGATCCTCGCCACCAGCCGTGAGCCCCTCGGCGTCCCCGGCGAAACGATCCGCCCCGTCGAACCGCTCCCGCCCGCCCCCGCGCACCGGCTCTTCGCCGACCGGGCCGCCTCCGCCCGCCCCGGCTTCACCCCCGACGAGGACCCGGCGGCCGTAGCCGAGATCTGCGCCCGCCTCGACGGCCTGCCGCTCGCCATCGAGCTGGCCGCCGCCCGGCTGCGTCTGCTGGCACCGCGGCAGATCGCCAACCGCCTCGACGACCGTTTCAGCCTCCTGACCAGCGGTTCCCGGACGGTCCTCCCGCGCCAGCAGACCCTGCGCGCCGTCGTCGACTGGTCCTGGGACCTCCTCTCCGAGCCCGAACGCACCGTCCTGCGCCGCCTGTCCGTCTTCGCCGGAGGCTGCGACCTGGCGGCGGCCGAAGCCGTCTGCGCCCCGAGCGCCGACGCCGACGCCGACGCGGACGCCGACTCCGACTCCGAAGACGACGGCACCGGCACCGGAGCCGGCGCCGAAGCCGACGCCCTTGACGTCGCCCACCTCCTCGGCTCCCTGGTCGACAAGTCCCTCGTCCTCGCCGAGCCCGCCGGCCCCGCCGGCATGCGCTACCGCATGCTCGAAACCATCCACGAGTACGCCACCGAACGCGCCGCGGCCGCCCCCACCGCCCCCACCGCCCCCAACCCCCGCACCTCCACCGCCCGCCGCCACGCCACCCACTTCACGGCACTCGCGGAGGAAGCCGAACCCCGGCTCCGCTCCGCCGACCAGCTCCCCTGGATCCGCCGGATCGAGACCGAGCTCGACAACCTCCGCGCCGGCCTCCACACCGCCGTCACCCACCACGACAGCGATACCGCCCAACGCCTCGTCTTCGCCCTGGGCTGGTTCTGGTGGCTGCGCAACTACCGCGACGAGGGCGCCGAATGGACCGCCCGCGTCCTGGCCGTCACCCCGCCCGACCCGCCCGAGGGCTCCCCGTCGTACTGGAGCCTCATGCGCCTGGAGGTCCTCCACGTCTTCCTGCTCGCCGAAAGCCGCGAGATCGAGGAGTTCCACTCCCCCCGGTACGCCGCCCTCTCGGCCCGCATCATCGAGGCCTTCGGCCGCGGCGGCCCCGAGGCGGCCCGCTTCCCCGGCATGCTCTGGCCCATGGCCTCGTACCTCACCGGTGACGCCCGCGACTTCCACGCCCACCTCGACACCAGCGTCGAGAACTGCCGCCGCCACGGGGGCGACTGGGAGCTCGGCATCACCCTCATGCTCCGCACCCACGTCGCCATCGACCTCACCGGCGGCCTGCCCACCGTCGACGCGGACATCGCCGAACTGCACGAGATCGCCCACCGGGTCGGCGACCGCTGGACCCGCTCCCAGGTCGCGAGCGCGGCCGGCGAACTGGCCCTCTCCCACGGCCGGTACGACACCGCCCGCACCGAGTACGAGGAGTGCCTGCGCCTCGTCCGTGAGGTCGGCGCGCACATCGAGGCGCCCTTCGCGCTCGTCCGGATCGCCGAAGCGGCCTTCTGCACGGGGGACTTCGACGGCGCCGCGCAGTCGCTGGGCCAGGCGGACCGGGAAGCCGAGCAGTACGGCGGGGTGTACGACGTACGCGCTTACAGCCGCCTGATCGCCTCGCTGCTCGCGCTCTTCCGGGGAGACCTCGACCGGGCCCGCGCCGAGTGCGATCTGGCCCGCGCCGAGGCTGGGAAGGTCACCGGGCCGCCGCAGCTCACCGCCGGACTCGACAACATCGATGCCGTACTCGCCGCCCGTGAGCACGGTCCGGAGGCCGGCCTGGCCCGGATCGTCCCCGCTCTGGCCGCCGCCGTCGCCGGGCACTGCGCGGAACGGGTCCTCGCCGCGCTCGCCGAAACCGCCGCCGACCAACTGGCCGCCACCGGCCGCCCCGCCGAGGCCGTACGGGTCTTCGCGGCCGCCACCGCCTGGCGCGCGGGCCACCCGCGCTCGGTCCCGGAGGCGGCGGCCCTCGCCGATCTCCCGGACCGCACCCGCGCCGCGCTCGGCCCGGAGCGGTACGCCCGGGAGCAGGCGGCCGGCGCCGCCCTCACCCCGCCCGAGGTGACGGCGCTCCTCACCGAAGCCTGACCGGGGTCACCGGTACAGGAGCCTGACCGCCGTCAGCGGCAGCTGATGACGGAGTCTGCCCAGGTCGCCAGGGTCGGCAGGCGGCCGCCCCCGGCCCGCTCCACGACCAGGCGCAGCGTCTTGTGCCCGGTCAGGGAGACGGACACGCCCACCGCGGGGTCCTCGTAGCCGAGCGCCCGGGACTGCCACAGGCGCTGCCCGTCCGCGTACACGGAGAAGCGGACCTCGCCGTCCGTGAGCAGCGACAGGCCGTCCACACCGGCCCGCGCGGAGAAGCTCGCGCACTGGCGGTTGAGGGCGATCTCCACGGAAGAGCGGGAGTTGACGGTGATCCCGTGGTCGAAGCGATGCCCGCCGATCTGCGGTCCCCAGCGCTGCCACACCCAGCTGCTGCGCCAGGTCTGGAGCTCGGGGCCGCTGCGGTCCCCGTACACGGAGTGGTCCAGCCCGGAGAGCCGGAACCCCTGCGGAGCCTGCGGCGGCGGAGGGGGCGCCGGCTTCGCGCTCGCGCTGCGGCTCGGACTGGGCGAGGGCCGCTCCCGGCTCGGCGAGGGCTTCGGCGCGGCCGGCGCCTTGACCGCCGGCGGTGGCGTCGTCGCCCGCGACGGCGGTACGGGGCCTCGCGCCGGCGGCGGCTGCGCCCCCGCCGGGCTGGGCTCCTGCGCGGCGGGGGCGGAACTCCCCGGCACCGGCAGCGCGGGCGCCGCCACGCTCGGCGCGGGCGTCGCCCGGGCCTGCGGCTCGGTGTCGTCACCGGCCAGCGCGAACACCACCCCGGCGGCCGCGGCGACCACCACCCCGGCGGCGATGGCCGCCTTCGCGGGCAGGCCCAGCCCCTCCGAAGCCACGGCTCCGCCGATCCCGCCGGACCCGGCCCCGCCGGCCGCGGCACCACTCGCCGCACCACCCGCGGCCCCGGCTCCGGCACCGGCGGTCGACCCGCCCGCGGCGGCCGCGGCGGCCCCCGCACCGCCCGCGGCGACGGCCCCGCCCGCCACCACTCCGGCGGCCTTGGCCGCGTACCCGGCGGCGAACCACCAGATGACCGCGACCGGCAGCAGCGCGGGAATGCCCGCGTTGACGTCTTTGAGCTCCCCGGCGGCGAGCCGGCACTGGGCGCACTCCTCCAGGTGCTTGCGCAGCCCCCGCTCGGCCCGCATGCGCAACCCGCCGCGGGCGTAAGCGCCCAGCCGGTCGGCGTACCGGGCGCAGTCTCCGCCCGAGCTCAGCGCGGTGCTCACATGGGCCTGCAGGTAAGCCTGCTTGAGCCCTTCGCGGGCCCGGCTGGCCAGTACGGCGGTGGCGTTGGCGCTCAGCCCGAAGAGCGGCGCGATCGAGCTCGGCGAGGCCTCCTCGACGGTGGTGTGCCACAGCACGGCCTGCCACCGCTCGGGCAGGCTCCGGAAGGCCTGCATGGCGAGGGACTGCTCGGCCTCGCACATCGCCCGCACGTCGGCGCCCAGTTCCAGGGTGTCGTCCCCGGTCAGCGCGACCGGGCCGTCACCGGATCCGGCGGCCTGCTCCGCGAACAGCGCGAAGTCCTCGACCAGATGCTCCCGCTTCGCCGTTTTCGCCCAGGCCGCGGCGACCCGGCGCACGGTGGTCAGCAGGTAGGCGCGTACTGACTGGTCCGGACCCGCCCCGCCCCGTACGGCCTGGAGGGTGCGCGCGAACACCTCGGCCGTCAGGTCGTCGGCGGTGTGTCCGTCGCGGCAGCAGGTGCGGGCGTAGCGGCGTACGGCATCGGCGTGCCGGCGGAACAGCTCCTCGTACGCGCCGTCGTCGCCGCCGCGCATCCGGGCGATCAAGTCCCCGTCGGACGGCGGCAGCTCACCGCCCGGCCCGGCGGCGTGGCGCCCGCCCGGTTCGCGCTGCGCCGGGACCTGCCGGGCGGGCAGGCTGCCCGCCTCGACGTCGCCACCGGCGCCACCGCGTGGCTCTTCCCGCCCGTCAACGCTCATCGCGGAAGCCCCCGCACGACACACTCAACCGGTACACCGATCCAGCGTGTCACATGGGGGACGCGCGCCGGCCCCGTCTCCACGCCAACCACTCATCCGGGCAAGCTCCGGCGAATCGCCGTACGCCACCTCACCCGTTCGAGCGGTCGGTCGTTCGATGGATGCGGTTGACGGCACCACCACGGCGGGGCCCGTCATCCGCGCCGGTCCCTCCTGGGCCCTGTCGTCAGCACCTGATGCCGTGCCCGGCGAGGTTCACCGGGTCACGCCCCGGCAAACCTCTCCGGCCACAGCACTAGACGGTCCGGGACCGCAGCCCCTCGAGCAGGATGTCGAGCAGCCGGGCCGAGGCCGCCGCCTGCTGCGCCGCGTCCGGCAGCGCGGGCGCCGCCGTGGCTATCACCAGCAGCACATCGGCCACCGTGACGTCGGCGCGCAGCTCACCGGCCTCCCTGGCACGGTCCACCAGACGGCCGACGACCTCCAGCAGCGCACCCGAGCCCGCGTCGTCCGAGGGCTCGTCCTCCAGGCCGGTACGCGAAGCACCCACGACCCGCAGGTCGGGCGGTCCGCTGGCCACGACGGCCTGACGCTGGTGCGGGACGCGAGCGCCCTCGTCCTGAGCCCCGTCCTCGTCCGGCCCGCCGACCCGCAGCACCTGCGGCGGCAGCAGCCGCCCGGCGCCGGAGGCCACGGAAGTGCGCAGGAAGCGCGACAGCGCCTGCCACGGCTCCTCCTCCTGGCCGAGCGCGGTACGGGCCTGCTCGGTCAGCCGTGAGGTCTCCTCCTCGGCTATGCGGCGGACCAGGACGTCCTTGCTCGGGAACCGCCGGTACACGGTGCCGACGCCGACCCGCGCGCGCCGCGCCACGTCCTCCATCGGAGCCCCGTAGCCCAGCTCGCCGAAGACCTCGCGGGCCGCGCGCAGTACGTGTTCGAGATTGCGCTGCGCGTCGACGCGCAGCGGAGTGGAGCGGCCCACGCCGTGCGTGGTGGCGCCGCCCGCCATCAGTCGGCCATTGCTTTCCGCCGAGGCCGTAGCCGTCGACAGTGCGGTGGCAGAAGCATGGAAATCGGAAATGTGCATGTGTATCCCCCGGTAATCATTTGTCTCCCCCCGGAGACACTCCCCGCCTTCGCGTCGAGGGGGGCCACGGTCATGAGGGCCCTGGTCCTACTCCTCGACGAGATACGAACATAGTTGAGCCAGAGTCAATTCAGAAGAGGCAGCCCCGGACGGACCGCCCCCCGATCGGAGCATTCACCCCCACTTTTCCGTTCCAAGCCCCCGGAATCACTCCTTCCGCACTGCCTGACCTGCGCACCTTCACCTCCATCCGCCTCCCACGGCAGCCCCGTCCCGGGCTTCCCTCCGGTCACACAATTTGTCGGGCCTGTGGACAAACTCCCGGCCACGTTGCGTCATGGGATGGTGAAGGCTGCTAACTCCCGGGGCACGGCCCCCGGTACCCCGCCCCGTACGCGGATCCTCATCGTCGGCGGCGGCTACGTAGGCATGTACACGGCACTCCGGCTCCAGCGAAAGCTGAGAACCGGCGAGGCCGAGGTCACGGTGGTCACTCCCGAGCCCTACATGACCTATCAGCCCTTCCTCCCCGAAGCGGCCGCCGGCTCCATCTCACCGCGCCACGTCGTGGTCCCGCTGCGCCGCGTCCTGTCCAAATGCCGCATCGTCATCGGCGAGGCCCAGCGCATCGACCACGCCGCCCGGACCGCGACCGTCACCACCCTCGCCACCGACGAGGAGGGCGGCGGACCCGTTCAGATCGAGTACGACGAACTCGTTCTCGCCCCCGGCTCCGTCTCCCGCACCCTCCCCGTTCCGGGACTCGCCGAATACGCCATCGGATTCAAGACCGTGGAAGAGGCCATCGGCCTGCGCAACCACGTCATCGAACAGATGGACATCGCCTCCTCCACCCGCGACCCCGCTATCCGCGACGCCGCCCTCACCTTCGTCTTCGTCGGCGGCGGCTACGCGGGAGTCGAGGCCCTCGGCGAGCTCGAGGACATGGCGCGCTACGCGGCCCGCTACTACCACAACGTCAAACCCGAGGACATGAAATGGGTGCTGGTCGAGGCCAGCGACCGGATCCTCCCCGAGGTCGGCCCCGAAATGGGCACCTACACGATCCGCGAACTGCGCCGCCGCGGCATCGACCTGCGCCTGGAGACCCGCCTCGAATCCTGCGAGAACCGCGTCGCCGTCCTCAGCGACGGCGCCCGCTTCCCCACCCGCACCGTCGTGTGGACCGCCGGCGTCAAACCGCACCCGATCCTCGCCGCCAGCGACCTGCCCAAGACCGACCGCGGCCGCATCGCCTGCACCTCCTTCCTGACCGTCGAAGGCGTGGAACACGCCTGGGCGGCCGGCGACGCCGCCTCCGTCCCCGACATCACGGCGCCGGAGAAGGGCACCGCCTGCGCGCCCAACGCCCAGCACGCCGTCCGCCAGGCCAAGGTCCTCGCCGACAACCTCGTCTCGTCCCTGCGCGGCGGACTCCTGACCGAGTACGCCCACAAGTACGCCGGATCCGTGGCCTCGCTCGGCCTGCACAAGGGCGTCGCCCACGTCTACGGCCGCAAGCTCAAGGGCTACCCGGCCTGGCTGATGCACCGCGTCTACCACCTCAGCCGCGTCCCCACCCTCAACCGCAAGACGCGGGTACTCGCGGAGTGGACCCTCTCCGGACTCTTCAAGCGTGAGATCGTCTCCCTGGGATCCCTCGAACACCCCAGAGCAGAATTCGAACTCGCAGCAGGCGGAGGCCCCAAGGACCCTCCGAAGAAGAGCGAAGGCTGACGTTGTCAGTGCCGTCCGCCACACTGGACGTGTGACCATAGGTGGGCTCACACCTGCACAGAGTGACATCAGCGTGACATCCGAGTGCCACCCGAGTGCCACCGAGTGACACAGCGACCACGAGCGACACCACGAGGCTTGAAAGCAGTGAACTTCACGCGCTGGAGCGCCCGGTTTCCCGGAACGCAGCGCCGCGCCGCCGCCCGGTCCGAACACGCCGCCGCCCAGGCCAAACGGGGCGAGGGCTCGGTCCCGGCCGCCCGCGGCGCCGCCGGCCAGTCCGCGACCGCGCCCGACGGCGGGCCCGCCGACCCCACGGTCCGCGGCACCGGCTCGGCCACCGCCGCCGCGCCCGCCACCGCCGGCACGGGAAGCTCCGCCGCGCCCGTGCCCTCCCCGGACGAGCTCTCCGTACGGGACGTCCTCGGCCGCCTCCCGGCCCTCGTCGCCCTCGTGCACGGCCCCGAGCACCGCGTCGCCTACGTCAACGACGCCTACACCGCCGGCTTCGGCGCCCGCACCCCCGGCGCCCCCGCGCACCTCGCCCTCCCCGAGCTCGGCGAGCTCGGCCTGCTCCCGCTCCTCGACCAGGTCCAGCGCAGCGGGAAGCCCCGTACCGCCAAGAACCGCACCGCCCCCGGCGGCGCCAGCTCGTACACCGTCACCTGCACCCCCATCGACTTCCCCAAGGCCGCAGCCGAGGACGAGGCGGACAGCCCCGAGCACGCCGGGATCCTGATCCACCTCGCCGACGTCACCGACCACGCCGAGGCCGCCGAGCGCCTGCGGGCCAGCGAGCGCCTCCAGCGCGAGGCCGCCGTCACCCTCCAGCGCTCCCTCCTCCCGCAGGAGCTGGAACAGCCCGACGACCTGCGCGTCGCGGCGACCTACCAGCCCGGCGGCACCGAGGCGGCCGTCGGCGGCGACTGGTACGACGTCATCACCCTCGGCGCCGGCCGCACGGCCCTCGTCATCGGCGACGTCATGGGCCGCGGGGTCCGCGCCGCCGCCGTCATGGGCCAGCTCCGCACCGCCGTCCGCGCCTACGCCCGCCTCGACCTCCCGCCCCACGAGGTACTGCAACTCCTCGACGGACTCGCGGCCGAGATCGACGCCAGCCAGATCGCCACCTGCGTCTACGCCGTCCACGACCCCAACGAGGGCCTCCTCGCCTACGCCTCCGCCGGCCACCTCCCGATCCTCGTCCGCGACGAGGACGGCACCGTCCGCCGCGCCGCCGACCCCACCGGCCCGCCGCTCGGCACCGGAGGCTGGCTCCACACCTCCGGCACCATCGCGCTCGGCCCCGGCTCCACCGCCGTCCTCTACACCGACGGCCTGGTCGAGCGCCGCGGTGAGGACATCGACGAAGGCGTCGCCGCCCTCGAGCGCGCCCTCTCCGGCGCCCAGGGCACGCCCGCCGTCATCTGCGACCGCCTGATGCGCGCCCTCGGAGTCGACGCCGACCACGACGACGACGTCGCCGTGATGGTCCTCCAGCAGCCCGCCCGCACCGGAGCCGACGCCGAGCTCTTCCACAACGCGGCCCTGGAACTCCTCGGTGGCATCGAGGCCGCCCCGCGCGCCCGCGCCTTCGCCCAGGGCGTCCTCGCCTCCTGGCGCTTCCCGGTCGAACTGTGCGACCTCGGCGTCCTGGCCGCCAGCGAGCTCGTGGCGAACTCCCTCCAGCACGGCACCCCGCCCATGCGCCTGCGCCTGCGCCGGACGGACCGCCGGCTGATCATCGAAGTCACCGACGGGGACGACCACCTCCCGCGCCGTCGCCGCGCCGAACCGGCCGACGAGACCGGCCGCGGCATCTCCATCGTCGCCACCATCGCCTCGTCCTGGGGCACCCGCCGCACCCCGGGCGGCGGCAAGGCCGTCTGGTGCGAGTTCGCCCTCCCCGACAAGGACAAGGACAAGGACAAGTAGCGTCCGGACATGGCGAAGGCCCCGATCCACCGGACCGGGGCCTTCGCCATGTGCGCGGTACGTACGTACCCGCCCGCCACCGCCTACGCGGGTACGGGCTCGGCGGCTTTGACCGGCTCCGCCGCACCGGCGCTCCGGGCCGGCGACGGGTTGTCCTGCACCGGAGTCAGCTGCTTGCCGAGGCGCAGGGCCAGCCCGGCGATGCCGAGCGAGACCAGGACGAAGATCCCGATGTAGAGCATCGGCACGCCCGCACCCAGCGGCACACCGAGCGGCCCGAGCGCCAGCGCCATCTGCTTGACCAGGGCGAAGGCCGAGTTGTACTGGCCCACGGAGCCCTCCGGAGCGAGATCGGCCACCAGCGGGGCCAGAGTCGGCGACAGCATGGCCTCGCCGATGCCGAAGAGCGCGTAGGCGGTCACGAACGCGGCGGCGGCCATGACGGCGCTGCCGTGTCCCAGACCGGAGAAGCCGGCGATGATCCACGCGCCGGTCCAGATCAGGCCGACGAGCGCGATCACCCGGTGCCGGCGACGGTTCTCCACCAGCCGCAGCACGACGAACTGCGCGAGGACGATCGCACCGGTGTTGGCGGCCAGCGCGAACCCGAGCGTGGAGGGGGTGATCCCGGCGGCCTCGGTACCGAAAGCGGCGAGACCCGACTCGAACTGTCCGTAGCAGGCGAAGAAGAGGACGAAGCCGAGCACACAGAACTGCACCATGGCCTTGTGCTCCAGAAGCCGCTTCCAGCCGCCGCCCGCCTGGGCGGCGTCCTTGGCCAGGGCATTGCTGATGGCCGGCACCTGCGGCATCCGCACGGTGGCGATGACCCCGGCCAGGACCAGGAACATCACGGCCTCGATGCCGAAGAGCAGGGTGAAGCTGGCGGGACGGCTCTCGTCGACGATCAGACCGCCGATGAGCCCGCCGATGCCCAGGCCCAGGTTCTGCATGAAGAACTGGAGGGCGAAGGCACGCGTCCGGGTGGACGCAGTGGAGCACCGCACGATCATCGTGGCCAGCGCGGGCTGCATGACGGCCTGGCCGGCACCCAGCGCGAGCGCGGAGAGCAGGATCCCGGCCACGCCTGTGGAGAGCCCGAGCGACAGCGCACCGACCGAGGCGAGGACGGCCGCGCCGATGACGACGGGGACCGGACCGCGCCGGTCGATCACCCGCCCGGTGAAGGGCAGCGCGAGAAGCGCGCCGAGGGCGAACGCCATGAACGTGCCGGTCGCCCACATGGGGTCCAGCTCTCGCACCTTCGCCGCGTAGACATAGAGGAACGGAACCGTGTAGCCGATGCCGAACGCGGTCAACGCGTTCCCGGCCTGGATCCGCCGCATCGCAGCGCCCATCACCTTGGTCACTTCTCACCACCTTGATTGCTGAAGCTTGAAGACTTCATCCCTAAAGTTCGATCCTTAACTCTACACATCGAAGGAGTTAGATGCCAACGGGCTCGTGCGATACTTCGGACCATGGGTGACACCCCCGACGGCACTGCGCCCGTCCACGAACCGAGCCTCGACGAACAGATCGCCGTCTATCAGCGCGAGTTCCAGGACCTCGACCCCCAGGTCGAGAAGGTCGTATCGGCCCTGAGCCGCCTGAACCGCCGCATGAACGTGGCGTACGGGCGCCAGACCGCGGCCCTGGGCATCAGCAACGCGGAGTGGGAGGTCCTCAAGGCCCTCGTCCTCTCCGGAGCCCCGTACCGGATGGGCCCGAGCGAGCTCGCGAAGCAGCTGGGCCTCACGCCGGCGGCGATGACCCACCGGATCGACCGCATGACGGCGGAGGGGCTGGTCACGCGCGAGCGGGACGAGAACAACCGCGTCCGCGTGATCGTGGAGCTCACCGCGGAGGGCCGCAGCAAGTGGCTGGACGCGATGCGCGCGGCCACGGTCTTCGAGGAGGACCTCCTCCAGGACCTCTCCACCGCCGAACGCGGGGTCCTGGGCGACATGCTCGCCCGTCTCCTGAGCCGCGTAGAGGACCTCCAGTCCCCCAGCTGACCCCGACCAGAGTCTGGGGTTGACACCGGCCTCGCGGATCCGTAAGGTTCTTCGAGTTGTCCCTGAGCTGAAAGGTTTCGGAGACAGCGAATCCCGCCGCCTCGTTGCGGCACCCAACTCAGCACGATCTCCCACCGGGAACATATTCGGCATGCCCGAATTCATTTCCGAAGGCCGATTATGAATCGACCGGGAAATCCACTAGAGTTCAGGGAGTCGGAAGGGCCCAACAGCCCGGAAGGCAAAACCCGCTGACTGGGAGTCAGGCCCGAAAGAGTCTGATAGAGTCG
>NZ_JAGGOT010000018.1 GCF_018614195.1 Streptomyces sp. ISL-43 | reverse complement strand
CTTGTGCGGAGCAGCACTAGCGACTAGCGACCCAGCGTCTGACGACCGGTACGAGGAGATCAGCCCGTACCACCTGCGGGAGCGGTAGCTGTCCATGGTCCCCGAGGAAGCGTGGACGGCAGGCCCGCCTCCCTACGCCCGTTGAGCTCCGGCGCCGACGGTCGGCGGCTGCTCGGTGGCGCAGTAGCGGCACTTGCTCGCCGCCGCAGGCAGATCCTCGGAGAGGCAAGCCGGACAGGTCTTGACCGGACCGGGTTCCCCGAAGGCGGTGACGCCGCGGCGGGCCTGGTAGCGCTTGTACGGCACCACGACACAGAAGTAGATGACCGCCATGAAGATGACGAAGTAGATCAGGGCCGAGATGAACTGGCCCAGGTCGAGGTAGGTCGCGTCGTTCCCCTCCTCGCCGAGCTGCCACCCGAGCCCGGTGGACTCGCCGCCCTGAAGGCGGGCGACGACCGGGTTGATCACATAGTCGGTGAACGCTTTGATCAGCGTCGAGAAAGCCAGCGCGATGACCAGTCCGACGGCGATGGTGATGATGTCACCGCGCATGAGGAAGTTCTTGAAGCCTTTGAGCACTGTCCGCTCCCTTTCGTGGCGCCCGGCGCATGGCGCGTCAGCTCAGCTCAGCACGCTGGGCGCGAGCTGTGAGGCAGCGCGGGGAGCCGCGGTGGGAAGACCGCGCGGATGGCGGCAGTGGGGCCGCGACCCCCTCCCGGGCCTCTCGTCTTCGTCGCGCATCACCCGGCACCCTGCCCGGGCCGGAGGCGGGGCCGCCACACATTGAGGGCCCGGCCCGGTTTCAGCCCGGCCCGGCCCGGCCGGGTCCGGGTCCGGGTCCGGGAAAGGGCCCCCGGAGCTCCGTACCTCACGGCAGGATGACGCTCAACGGGGAGCGGCCGGGGGTCTGCGGCCGAGGTGGGGGGAACATGGACAACGGGCTGATCGCGCTCGGCGCCGCCGTCGTCGGTGTGGCCGGGACGCTGCTGGCGACCCTGCTGTCGCAGCGGATGCTGGCGCGCGTGCAGGCGGCGCAGTTCGAGCGGGAGCAACAAGTGGCCCACACACGGTGGGTGCGGGAGCAGGAACTGGCGGATCTGGCCCGCCGGCGCGAGTGCTACACGGCGGCGAACGCCGCGTACCGGCGGTACCGGATCGCCCTCATGTACTTCCTGTGGGTCGTGCACCGGGAGCAGGTCGACCCACAGGAACGGGCGGCGGTGGAGGAGGCCCGCAACGCCCACCACGCCGCCTTCGCCGAGGCGCAGATGATCGCTTCGGCCGCCGTGCTCGTGGAGCTGGACCTGATGACGAAGGGCATGGCGGGGGCCTACGCCCGGACGATGCGGCTGTCGGAGGGGGCTCCCGAGCCGCGCGGTTCGTTCGAGGAGATCCACGCCGAGCTCATCGCACTCTCGGGGCGCTGGGAGGGCCTGCGGGGCGCGATGCGGGCCGATCTGGGCGTGGAGGCCTGAGGGGCGGCGGCAGCCCGGGGCCGTTGTGCCGGGCGCGTCCCGGGGCACGCTGCGTCAGCGTGGGCGGTACACCGTGAGGGCGTCCGGGAGCTCGTCCAGGACGAGGGCGGCCGGGGCGCGCGCGTATTCGCCGTCGTAGGCGAGCGGGGTGCCGGCCGGGATGTCGCCGACGCGCAGGCTGCGCAGCCGGGTGGCGACGTGGACCGGTGAGCGGGTCAGCGGGCCCGCGAAGGCGGCGGCGAGCAGGCGGGGGCCGGGGCGGCCGCCGCCGTAGACGAGCCGGACGTCGAGCAGGCCCTCCCCGAGGCTCTTGCGGTAGCGGGGCGCCGGGCCCGTGCCCTGGTAGGTGCCGTTGCCCGCGAAGAGCAGCCAGACGCTGCGCGGGCGGCCGGCCAGCCTGAGCCGTACGGGGCGCTGGGCGCGCAGCACCCGCCAGGCCGCCAGCAGGGCGGCGGGACCGCCCCCGATCCGGGGTGCCCAGCGGAGCCGGTGGCCCAGCAGCTCCGGGTAGGCCCCGATGCTGAAGTTGTTCAGGAAGTACCCGGCCCTCGTGTCCTCGGGGTCCGTGCCGTCCTGACCGCCCTGACCGCCCGTGCCTGCGCCCGTGCCTGCGCCCGGGCCCGGGGTGAAGCGGCCGACGCCGATGCGGACCGCATGCCCGGCCTCCACGGCCCGGCAGGTGTCCTCGGTGCCGGCCAGGCCGAGGTCGAGTGCGAAGTGGTTGAGCGTGCCGCCGGGGAACACCGCCAGCGGGATCCCGGCGCGCAGCGCGGCGGTGGCGGCGGCGTTGACCGTGCCGTCGCCGCCGCACACGCCGAGCACGGTGGCCCGGGCGGCCGCCGAGGCCAGTTCGGCGGCGAGCTGCGGCCCCTCGCACTCGACGAGCTCGGCCTTCGGCAGCCGCTCCCGCACCGCGTCGAGCCCCGCCACGGCGGCCGTGCCCGATCCGGTGTTGACCACGACCGTGAGCCCGGAGCCGTCGGGCAGCGCCGGCGCGGCGGGGGCCGGCCGCTCGTCACCCGGCACGATCCGGGCCTCTACGGCGTCCCGCGTGAGGCGGCGTACGACGAGCCCGGCCGCCACCCCGAGAGCCGCGCCCGCGATCACGTCGGAGGGGTAGTGGACCCCGGTGTACACCCGGGAGAAGGCGACGGAGGCGGCGACCGGAGCCAGCGCGGCGCCCCAGACCGGGGACTCCAGGGCCACCCCGGCGGTGAAGGCGAACGCGGACGCCGAGTGCCCCGAGGGGAAGGAGGTGGTCCGCGGCTGTGTGGTCAGCTGCCGCACGGCGGGCACCCCGTCCAGCACCGGGCGCGGCCGCCGTACGGACCACTTGCCGACGGTGTTGATGGTGGCGGAGGCCAGCGCCAGCGAGGCGAGCCCGCGCACGGCGGCCTTGCGGGCCCCGGCCGAGCCCAGGACGGTGACCGCCGCGGCGGTCCCGCCCCAGAGCACCCCGTGGTTCGCGGCCCGCCCGAGCCGCGGAAGCACCCGGTCGGCCCCCGGCCAGTGCCGCCGGGCCACCACGTCGAACAGCCAGCGGTCCCCCCGCACGACCGCGCCCCGCCAGGTCAGTTCCTGATCAGCCATCTCCTGCCTCTACCCGCGCACCCGCCTCCGAACCAGCGCCGCGGCCACCCGGCCCATGAGCAGGCCCGACGCGGTCCGGGTCGGGGTCCGGGCCCGGGGTCCGGGGCCCGGGGCCGGGGCCGGGGCCCTTCGCTATTCGGGGGCCGGCCCCCGCGCGGGGGCGGCGTCCTCCTCCAGGGGCCGCTTGCGCAGGAGCAGGACGACCAGGCCGCCCAGGACCACCAGGCCCACCGCCAGGGAGGCGATCACCGGGGTGGCCGCCGAGCTGCCGCTGGAGGCCAGCCGCTCCTCCGAGGTGTCCGGGCCCGCCGCCGGGGCGGGTGCGGACAGCCCGCCGAGCGTCGTCACCGCCGTGCCCGAGCTCGCGACACCGGCCGGCTGGACGTCGGGAACCTGCGGCCACCGCGCCGTCGCCGTGGCCGCGGCGGCGGACTCGCTGGAGCCGGCGACGATCTGGACCTGCGCCGGGATCCCGCTCGTGAAGACCCGCCCCACCGGTACCCGGGTGGAGCCGCGGACGGTGACCGAGGCGGTGCCGTCCGGCGTCCCCGCCGGCACCTCGAAGTACAGATTGCTCCCGTTGGCGGCGGCGGAGACCGGCCGTCCCTCGGCGTCCACCACCCGCACCCCCATGGCCACGGCCGCCGCGTCCGGGGTCACGCTCACGCTGTGCGCGCTCGTCCGCACGGTGACGGGCCCGATCCGGGTGCCCAGCGGCCCCGACACCTCGCCCGGGTCCACCGCGAGCGAGGCCGGCGGCTCCGGCAGCCGGCCCGCCTCCCGCTGGAGGTAGTCGGCCAGCTTCTCCGCCTGCGGGTCGGCCGCTTCCACGTGCACGCCGTCGGCCAGCCGCCAGATGGCCACCTGGGTGCCGGCGGCCGCGCTCTCCGCGGTGAGCGCGGCCGCCCCGGCCGCCTTGGCGAGCCCGGCCAGGTCGTTCAGCTGGGGGTAGGAGTGTTCCAGGACCCAGCGGATGCGGCCCGCCTCGTCGTTCCCGGCGAGCGGCGTACCGCTCCACCCGCTCTCCGTGTACCGGGTCTGGGGCTGCGAGTTGCCCGCGACGCCGACTCCGTACGTCTGGAGCATCCCGCCGCCGTCGACCCTCATCTCGTACAGGCCGGCCGGAATCTGCCGCACCGAGCCGTCCGCGCCGCGCAGGACCGCCTGCCCGTAGGTCTTCAGCCCGTCCAGCACGGCGCTCGCGCCCTCCGGGGCCCGTGGTGCGACCGGGCCGCTGTCGGCGGCCGCCCGGGCCCCCGGCGCCGCCGCCAGCGCGGCGGCGAGCAGCGCCATGGCGAGCGGCCGGCGCGCGGAGCCTCGTATGGCCGTGCCGAGCGTGGCGCGCGCGGACGGAGGGGCCGGAGCGAAGGCGAAGACCGTACCGGGAGCCGGCACCGCGGCAGGAGTGACGGCCGGGTCGGCGAGCACGGCGACGGCAGGTGCGACAGCGGCGACAGGATCGGTAGAAGGAGCCGGAACAGGAGCGGGAGCAGGAGCGGAGGATGCGGGAACGGCAATCGACACAGTCTTCCCCTTCGGGCCGAAGGCCCAGGTGCCCGTGAGTACCGGGGAATCCTAGCCTCCTCGAACACTCAGACCACCGCCGCCTTCTGAGTACCCATCAGCGGTGTGTCCGTCCTGACGACCCGACGGAAGGCCGCCGTACCGCGGTTCAGGTCGTGCCCGATGGCGGTCGCGTCGATCTGCGCCGAGAACCACTTGTTCCCCTCCCCGTCGGGCGGGTCCTCGCGCACCCGCAGCCGCCCGTGGACCACCAGCGGTTCGCCGACGGAAACGGATCCGGCGAGGTTCACGGCGAGGCCGCGCCGGGCCCACACCGTGTAGAAGCTGGTGGGCGCGTCCGCCCAGGCCTCCTTCTTGCGGTCGAAGTACCTCGGGGTCACCGCGAAGCGGAAGCGGGCCGCGGGGCCGCTCGGCGTCTCCTTGTATTCGATCTGCGTGGCCACGTAGCCCACCAGCGTCACCTGGGTGTCATTCATCCCGGCCGTCCTCCCGGGGTCGCGGCCGCGCACTCGACGAAGCGCCGGACCGACCCGCATTCCGTACCCGTCCGGACCATCCGCACGAGGTACGACCATGCTGGCAAGATGCGCCGGAATCCGCCGGAGCCTGTGGATTACTGACGGGTTGTGGACAACTTCGCCACCGTCGCGTACTGCTCGCGCACCTCCCGGTAGCGCAGAAGCTCGGCCGCCACCGGCTCCAGCACCCGGGCTCGCCCGCAGCCGGCCGCGGCCTGCCGCAGCCGCCGCTCCGCGTCCTGCCCGTACCGCCTCGCCGGGCCCCTGGCCCCGATCGAGCAGGCCCACTCCACCAGCGGTCCGCCGACGATGCCCGCCACCATCAGAAGCACCGGCGGCATCAGGCTCGGCTCCAGGACCCCGGCGATCTGTCCGACCAGCCAGAGCCCGCCGTAGATCTGGAGCAGTGTCATGGCCGCCTGCGCGAGCACGGCCGCCGGCCACCAGGAGGGCCGCGGAGGCTTGACGCTGGGCAGCGTGACCGCCGCGCCCAGGGTCACCGCGATCTCGTCCAGCGCCTCCGGGAGCCCGCCGGCGCCGCGTACCGCGGTCTCCCGTACGGCCTGCGCCCACGGGTCGGGCAGGCCGAGGACCGCCTCGTCGGCGACGGTCCGCACGGCCTGCTCAACGCGCTGGCGGGCCGTCACCTCCTCCTCGACCGGCGCCTCGGGGGCCAACGGGGAGCGTCCGATCGCCGCCAGGGCGGCGAGGCCGGCCAGCGAGCGCGGGGAGCGCCGGCTCTCGTACCACCGCCACAGGCGCAGCCACGGGGTGCCGCAGGCCTTTCCGGCATTGCGCCGCCAGGCCCGTTCGGCGGCGAGCCCGGCCGCATACGCTCCGACCGCTTCGGCGAGCCGGTCCTCGAACTCGGCGCGCGCCGCCTCGCCGATCTCCGGGCCGGCGTGGCCGTCGGCGACGTAGAGCGGCCGCAGGCGCGCGGCGGCCTTGTCGACGTCGGCGGAGATCCGCCGGGTCGCGGCACCCTTCTCCTGGGTGAACTGTCCGAGGAGCTCGCGCAGTTCCCCGACTCCTTCACCCGTAAGAGCGGAAATCCCGAGGACGGTGGCTCCGGGCTCGTCGTGCTCGCCGAGGGCGATCCCGTCGTCGTCGAGGAGCCTGCGCAGGTCGTCCAGTACGAGGTCCGCGGCCTCGCCAGGCAGCCGGTCCACCTGGTTCAGCACGACGAAGGTCACCTCCGCGTGCCCGGCCAGCGGCCGCAGGTACCGCTCGTGCAGCACGGCGTCCGCGTACTTCTCCGGGTCCACCACCCACACCACGGCGTCGACCAGCGCCAGTACCCGGTCCACGTGGTCACGGTGCGCGCCGACAGCCGAGTCCAGGTCGGGCAGGTCGACGAGGACCATTCCGCGCAGCGCCTCGGCTTCCGAGGTCTCGCGGGGGCGGCGGCGCAGCCGTCCGGGGATCTCCAGCCGGTCGAGCAGGCCCGCCGCGCCGTCGGACCAGCTGCACGCGATGGGTGCGGCGGTCGTCGGCCTGCGCAGCCCCGTCTCGGAGATCTGCACTCCGGCGAGTGAATTGAAGAGGGTGGACTTGCCGCTTCCGGTGGCGCCGGCGATGGCGACGACCGTGTGCTGCGCCGACAGTCCGCGCCGTGCGGCCGCCTCGTCCAGTACCCGTCCGGCCTCGGCGAGGGTCTTGCCGTCGAGGATCCGGGTCCGGGACAGCCCGATGAGCTGGCGCAGCGCTTCGAGGCGGACGCGCAGCGCCTGCGCCTCGGGACTGGGCGGGGGCGCGGGTGCCTTGCCGCCGTCGCTTCCGGCGCCGGAGACCGCCCGGACGAGTGCCTCGTCGCCCTCGTCGTCGCCGGTCGCGGGCCAGTCGTCGTCGGTGGCGCGGGGGCGCGAGCGTGCGATGAGCCCGTCGTCCCAGCGGTCGTCGGTTCGGTCGGTCAAGGCGGTCACCGAGTCACCTCTCCTTCTGCAGTACGGACAGGGCGGCGATCAGCTCGGCCTGGGGTTCGGGGCTCACTTCGAGCGCCTCGATCGGGGCGAGGCGGCGGTCGCGTTCGGCGCGCAGCACCTGGTCTAGGTGTTCGCCGACCAGTTCGCCGCCCCGGTCACGCAGGCGTACGGCGGCTTGTACGCCGATCCGTTCGGCGAGCTTCTCCCCCGCCGGGCGGGCCCGCTTGCCGCCGAGGAGGGCGGCGACCAGCAGGGCGGCGACCCCGTCGGGGTCGGGCGCGGGCTGCTTCTCCTGCCGCGCCACCTCCTCCTCGGCGAGTTCCTCCAGCACCCGCCGCCAGCGCCGTACCGCCATGCCGATACGTTCCGCCGCCTCCCGGTCGGGGGCGGGCAGTACGACGGCGCCCGCGGCCGGCTCGCGCCGCCAGGCCTCGGCGATCCGCTCGTCGGCGGCGGCCACGGCGCACTGGAGGAGCGCGGCGAGGGATTCGGCGAGCGAGTCGAGGAGTTCGTCGGCGCTGGTGTCGAGCGGGTAGCCGCGCCAGCGGGTCAGCGCGTCGCCGGCGAGGACGGCGCCGCGGTCGAGCCGGTTGCGGACCCTCTTGCCCTCCTTCTTGTACGCGTCTTCGACCGCGGAAGTCAGCCGTACGGCGGCAGCGTGCTGGGCGGCGACGGCCGAGGCGAGCTCCGGCATCCGGCGCCCGAGGGAGTCGAGCGCGCCGAGCGCGGTACGCCCGACGGCGTACTGCCGGGCGGCCGGATCCTGCGCGTGGTGGGCGAGCCAGGCGAACAGCGGAGCGACGGCGCTGGCGGGCAGGAGCCCGCCCCCGCCGGCCGATTCGGGCAGCTCGGGGACGGTGAAACGGGGTACGTCGCCCAGCCCGGCCCGCGTGAGCAGGGCCCCGTACTGCCGGGAGACCTCGGCGAGCACCTGGTGCGGGACCCGGTCGAGGACGGTGATCAGGGTGGCCTTGTACTGCTTGGCGGTGCGCAGGAGGTGCCAGGGCACGGCGTCGGCGTATCGCGAGGCGGTGGTGACCATGACCCAGACGTCGGCGGCGCAGATGAGTTCGGCGGCGAGCGTCCGGTTGTCGACGACGAGGGAGTCGATGTCGGGGGCGTCGAGGATGGCGAGGCCGCGGGGCAGGGTGGAGACGGTCTCGATGCGTACTTCGCGGGTGGCGTACCCGTGGCCGTCGGCTTGCTTGCGGGGGGTCTTGCGGGCCGTCGGCAGGGGGTCCTCATCGCCCTGCGGAGCCCAGACGCGCATCAGGTCGGGAAGCACCCGCATCCCGGCGAACCAGTGATGATCATCCGGATGGCAGACAAGCACGGGGGTGCGCGTCGTGGGCCGGAGTACCCCGGCTTCACTCACTTGGCGCCCTACGAGGGAGTTGACGAGGGTGGACTTACCGGCTCCGGTGGACCCGCCGACGACAGCGAGCAGCGGCGCCTCCGGCGCCTTCAGCCGGGGTACAAGGTAGTCGTCGAGCTGCGCGAGCAGCTCGGCTCTGGTCTGGCGGGCGCGGGGGGCGCCGGGCAGGGGCAGCGGCAGACGCACGGACGCGACCCGGTCGCGCAGGGCGGACAGGGCATCGAGCAGCTGAGGCCGAACATCCAAGGTCACCACATGCGAAGAATGCCCAATTTAGGACCATTTTTGAAGCTTATACGTCCTCTGCGCGCCGACCGCGACTCCAGTGGGACATCCTGGACAGTGCGGACGAGTGGGGCGCAGGCATAACGAGTGCACAACACCCAGGGCGCCACGGCGCAAAAGCGGTGCGAGAATCGCACCTGCCTGCGATTATCGGGACCGCTTCACCGAACCTCCACATCGTGGCACGCGAGTGAAGCAACCGGGACAAGGCAACCGGAGCCCTATCCTTGACCCGGCACGGACCACAGTCCCACCCCCACCCAGGGGCTCCAGGCCACCACGGCCACCTTCCGGCCCCCGTAGCTCAGTGGATAGAGCAGGTGCCTTCTAAGCACTTGGCCGCAGGTTCGAGTCCTGCCGGGGGCACTCTTCACGTCCCGCCCCGAAGCCCTCCCCGCGGAGGTCTTTCGTGCAGGTCAGGGCAACCTAGCGAGCCTGCGGTAGCGGCGGCGTAAGCACATTCCGGCCACTGGCCGGCCGTCGGCCCGCAGCTTCCGCGCACCCGGGGTGACGGGTGCCGGGCCGGGGCGTACGGGCTATTCGAAGGCCTTGACCGCCTGGTAGTACGTCCACGCGGTGCCGTCGCAAGAGACCTTCCGCGCGCCGGAGTAGTGGGCGCAGACCCGCTTGAGGTCGGCGTGGAACATACCGTCCAGCCGGGACTTGGCGGCCGCGAACTCCCCCGCCGCCTTGTAGTTGCGGTAACCGAAGTCGTGGCGGGCGCACGCCATGCGGAAGGGGAAGCCGAAGGGGTTGTCCGGGGAGGTCGTGCAGTAGTCCGTCGACCAGTCGAAGCCGTACGACTGCCAGGTGTCACGGTTCCCGCGCGCCGCGGTCCAGGACTCGTAACTCGCGCCGCTCCCCTGCGTCCAGCCGCTGAGCACGAGCGGCTTGTCGGCCGGGACCTCCGGGGCCGCGGCCGCGGGCGGCGCGCAGGCGAGGGCGGCGGATACGGCGACCACCG
Organism: Streptomyces sp. ISL-43; assembly: GCF_018614195.1. Taxonomy (GTDB): domain Bacteria; phylum Actinomycetota; class Actinomycetes; order Streptomycetales; family Streptomycetaceae; genus Streptomyces. The sequence goes on along the minus strand of NZ_JAGGOT010000018.1, from coordinate 85,688 downwards.
CGGCCGCGGCGGCGCGCGCGAGCGAGGAAGCGCGGGCGGGGGCCTGGGCGGGGGCGGCGGTTCGGGCGGGGCGGCTGCGCACGCACCCTCTAACGACGCGCGCCACCCCGGGTGCCGGGGTGGCGGGCGCACCCGTTCGGGGGCGGGTCGAAGGCGGAAAGCAGCGGGTCCTGCTCGGCGTTGATCGCGTCCGGCATGTTCGGCCGCCTCGTTCCCGTTGGCCGGGCCACGGCCTCGGCGAGGGGGTCGAGCTGAGCCCTGCCGTCCTTGCCGGGTGCGTAGTTGGCGAAGACGTTCACGTAACCACGCCCTCCCAGCGGGCGTTCGTCCTTGTCCGGCGTGGTGGACGGTTTCTGTGAACGCGCCGGAGACGAACGCGTCGGCGAGCAGGGCGGTTAGGGCGGTTAGGGCGGTTAGGGCGGTCACGACGAGTCGGGCTTTGTGGACGACGGCATTGCGCAGGACGGTAGGGAACATGCGTCCATCCTCCGCGCGCGCCCGCCTCGTCGTCATCGCCCTCAGGTCCCCGATTCCGTAGGGGACTTGAGTCTCATCGACCCACCTGACCTGCGTTCATCGACTGAGGCCGGCTCGCGGGTGGCCTCGCGCACCTGGCCCGCTCTCTCGCGCAGTTCGCCGTCGTCCTCGCCGCCCCGGCGCGGCGGCGGCGCCCGGCCTCGCAGGGCGGCCCGGCTCCCGGCCCCGGTCGGCTGGTGGGAGACCGTGTAGGCGGTCACGGCCATCAGGGCGCCGAGGCAGGACATCACCCCGAGCAGTACGCCCATGCCGAGCAGCGCCGCCTCCGGATAAAGGCGGCGACCGACGAAGAGGACCAGGGCGGCGAGTGTGACCCCCACCTTGGCGTGAACCGGCAGGGAGCCGCCGACCTGGTTGACGAGCCCGAGCGCCGGCACGACGAGGACACCCCCGCCGATGGCCTCGGCGGCGGCCCTGAGCCGCGAGCGACCCATCACAGACATATCGGCGGTTATCCGAGGCCGGAAGGGGTCGGGCGTGAGCCTCGCAAGGGATCCGGCCCTCTGCCGAAGGGCAGAGACGGGACTCAGGTATGAGTCGGTGTCACCCTTCCGGCAGAGTTTCGGTTCGTACTCGGGAGGGACGCGGGTTACAAGTCGCGCCACGAATACTCGTACACATGAACCGCCGCCCTCTCGTCATCGCCGCCGCCACCGTGGGAGTCCTCGCCACCGCCGCCATCGCCCTGCCCAACCTCCCGCCCAATCCCCTGACCGACACGATCAACGACCGGGTGTACAAGGAGAAGGGCATGCGCTTCGCGACGGCGGCCGACGCCCCGACGCGCGGGGAGCTGTCGTGGGTGCTGCCGGACTGGGTGCCGAAGGACGCGACCGCCGTGCGAATAAAGGCGCGCACGGGCGGTGAGGCCCGGTTGCTCCGGTTCACCCTCGGCGCCACCCCGCTGGACGGCCCGCAGTGCCCGGCGGGCACGGCGAAGAAGCCCTCGGGGAGGGAGCTCGCCGCCAAGTGGTGGCCGGCCGGGACCCAGGAGGAGGAGCGGCCCGAGTGCCGCGACTACTACCAGTACCAGGTCACGGTGCGGGGCAAGGAGGTCTACGCGTGGACCGACGGCACCCCGTCCCCCGGAGCGAAGGTGCGGGGCGGCATCCCGGTCCAGCAGGCGTCGCGCAGCGCCCGCTGATCCAGGGCAGGGGCCACCGCCACGGCCGGGCGCGGGTCCAGGGCCACCCCGCGGTGTGGCTCAGGGGCGGCTCAGCCCGTGCGGCGCCGGCGTGCCGCCGCCAGTTCCGTGACGCCGGTCCAGAGCGGGCGCAGCCAGTCCTCCACGGAGGCCGCCGTCGGCAGCCCCGCCGGCAGGCTGTCGTGGAGGGCCGTGGTCTCCGGCTCGGTGGTCCGGTGGTGGGTCAGGATGCGCGGTTCCCCCGGACCGGTCGCGGCCATCGCCACGCAGCGCAGGAACATCGCATTGGCCGTCAGGAGCCACGCGTGGGCTCCGGGCCCGGTACCGCTCTCCCGCCACGGCCGAGCCGTCCCGGAATCCCCCGGCATCCCGGACTCCCCCGGCGACGCCTCCGACTCTCCTTGCGTCCCCGGCGGGCCGGCGACCGGTTCACCGTCGAAGCCGCCCGCCAGCGCCCATGGGTCCGGGGCCAGGTACCGGACCCGGCCCACGCCCGTGAACCCGGCCGCCGCCGCGCACATCGCGCACGGCTCCTGCGTGCTCCACAGCGTCGCCGCGCCAAGGTCCCAGCCCGTGCGGGCGGCCCCCAGCGCGTTCATCTCGGCGTGGGCGAGCGGCGTACCGCGCAGCGGGCCGGTGCCCGGACCGTCCTCGTACGCCTCGTTGCGTCCCTCGGCGATCACCTTGCCGTCGGCGTCCGTCAGGACCGCTCCCACTGCCAGGCCACCGGCCGCCAGCGACTCGTAGGCAAGGGCGAGTGCCCTGCGCACCGGCTCCGGGACCGCGCGCCACGCCGAGTCGAAATCAAGCTCCCCGCTGCTCATCGGGCCATTATCGTCACCGCCATGGACATCCGACCCGCCCGCACCCCCGCCGAACTCCAGGCCGCGGAAGGACTCTTCGACGGGCCCGTGCGCCCCGACTGGTCGCAGCGGTTTCTCGACGCCCCCGGGCACCTGATGCTCATCGCCTACGTGGACGGCGTACCCGCCGGAATGGTCTCCGGCATCGAGATGAGCCACCCCGACAAGGGCACCGAGATGTGCCTGTACGAGCTCTCCGTGGACGAGGGCTACCGCCGGCGCGGCATCGGCCGCGCACTGACCGCGGCACTCGCCGCCGAGGCCAGGGCGCGCGGCTGTTACGGCATGTGGGTGGGCGTCGACACGGACAACGAAGCGGCGCTGGCCACCTACGAGGCGGCAGGAGCAAGCGACGAAGGCGTCTTCGCCATGCGCGGCTGGCCCATCGCCCCCTAGCGGGTGTCCGACCCCGCACCCCGTACCCCGTAGCCCGTGGGGCGGCGTGTCGTGGGGCCAGTCGGCGCACCCTCCGCGCGGCCGGCCCGCGCCTCGCCGAGCATCGGCCGCATGACCGCATTCACCGCGCTGCTCCCGGCCGCCGCCCTGCTGGCGGTGGCCACCGCCCTGCCGCCGTACGCCGCCGAAGCCACAGCCGCCACCGTCGAAGTCACGGCCGAGGCGACCGCCGACGCCGCCGACGCCACCGCCCCCTACGTCGTCGTCCTCGAGGACCAGGTCTCCCGCGCCTCCGCACGCGCCGCCACCCGCGTCCTCGCCGCCGAGGCCGAGGCGTCCGGCGACCGCGTCGGGACCGTCTACGACACCGCCTTGAACGGCTTCGCCGTCCGCACCACCGCCGCCCGCGCCGCCGAACTCGCCGCAGATCCGCGGGTGGCCTCCGTGGAGCCCGACGCGACGTTCCTGATCAACGGCGCCCGGACCGCCGACGCCCCGACCGGCGCCGCCGACTCGCAGCCCCTGCTCCAGGCGTCCGCGCCCTGGTCCCTGGACCGGCTCGACCAGCGCGAACTCCCGCTCGACGGCTCGTACGCGTACCCGACCACGGCGCAGGGGGTCACCGCTTACATCATCGACAGCGGGATCAACACCCTGCACCAGGAGTTCGGCGGCCGGGCCCGCTGGGGCGCCAACGCGGTGTTCCTGGAGGGCGCCACGGACTGCAACGGCCACGGCACGCACGTCGCGGGAACGGTCGGCGGGGCCTCCTACGGGGTCGCCAAGGGTGTTTCGCTCGTCGCCGTGAAGGTCGCGAACTGCCGTGGGGAGGCGCGGCTGTCGGCGATCACGGCCGGTGTCGACTGGATGGTGAAGGACTCCCTCAAGTACCCCGCGACCCCGGCCGTGGCGAACATGAGCCTGGGCGGCGGCTACAGCTTCGCCCTGAACCGGGCCGTGACGCGGGCGGTCGCCGCCGGGATCACTTTCGCCGTGGCCGCCGGCAACTCCGCCGAGAACGCCTGCACCGGCTCCCCGTCCGGCGTCCCGCAGGCGCTCACGGTGGGCGCGACCGACGCCGAGGACCGGAGGCCCTCCTTCTCCAACTACGGCCCCTGCGTGGACCTCTCCGCCCCGGGCGTCGCCGTCACCTCGGCCTGGAAGGGCTCCGCCACGGCCACCGCACGGGCCTCCGGCACCTCGATGGCGGCCCCGCACGTGGCGGGCGCCGCCGCGATGGTCCTCGCGCAGGGCCTGGCGGCCGGCGGCCCGCGCAGGACTCCGGCACAGGTGGCCGAAATCCTCCTACGGGACTCCGTGCGGGACCGGATCACGGCCCTGCCTGCCGGTACTCCCAACCTGCTGCTCCACGTCCCGACCGAGAGGTAGCCGTAGGAGGATCCCCGCCGGCGGTGCCCGTCCGTCGGCGGGAGACGGCGCGAGACGGCGGGAGACGGCCCCGCCCGGCACCCGCCCGGCCGGTGCCAAAGCCCAGCTCAGAGCCGGAGCGGACCCCTCCGGCGAACCCACCCGCCCCACCCGCACAACCCACCGGCCGGTCGGTATCCGGCGCACTGCGCCACCCGGCCTGATGGCACATCAATTTCTGTGTGCTTCGGGCGAAAGCAAGTCATTGACTTCTCATCACCGCGACGCGTCAATGTCGGCCACCGCACCGGCTCGGCCTCCCCCACACAGCGGGTGGGGGGAGGGTTCGTATGACGAAGGAGTCGCGACCCAGTGAGTACAACGTTTCGACGAAGAGTTCTGGCCGGGACGGGCGCCTTGTCCCTTGCCCTGACGGGCGCCGTGGTGGGCCTGTCGGGCACCGCGCAGGCCGCGACCAAGACGACGCCCGTCCAGATGGACTGCGTCGCACCGCCGCCCCAGGCCGGCGCCTCGGGCATCCAGCCCTACACGATCACGCTGCCCGACGGCGCCAAGGCCGGCGACGTGGTCCCGATCACCATCGACCCGGGTGCGAGCCCGGTCATCCCGGGCTTCTCCGTCACGACGGTGAACACCTCCAAGATCACCCTCGCGGTCGGGTCGACCCTGCAGACGGTCGTCAGCCCGCCCGAGACGGTCACCGTGGTCGCGGGACAGCCGCTCGACCCCTCCGCCTTCTCCGGCACCATCAAGATCCCGGACGGCACCGAGGGCACCACGGTCAACGTCGCCCTCGACCTGTCGGTGACCGACGCGAACCTCGGCGGCTCGGTCTTCACCACCACCTGCACCCCGAACCCGCGCCCGAGTGCCTCCCTCGGCTCGGTCGCCGTCGAGGCCCTGCCCAAGGACCCGATCACCACCAAGCTGACTCCCAACAGCGGCAAGGCCGGCACGCCGGTCACCGTCACGGGCGCCAACTTCCCGGCCGGCGCGGTCACCTGCTCCGCGCTCAAGGGCGGCGTCGCCACGGGTGAGACCGGCTCCGGCACGGCCACCGCGGCCGGCGTCGCCACGTGCAGCATCACCATCAACGTGGACACCGACCAGATCAAGATCGACGGGGCCATCGCCCCGTACAAGGACTTCGTCTTCGTCAAGGACCAGCCCGGTGTGAAGAACCCGGTCGACGTCGAGGTCCTGCCCGGTCCGCTGGCCATCGGCCCGCAGGCCGGCAACCCGGCCGTCAGCTTCGGCAAGGTCACCATCAACGGCAAGCCCCAGTCGGTCGTGGGCCAGTTCACCGCGATGGCCGTCCAGGACTTCCGCGGCGGGACCCTCGGCTGGGACGTCTCGGCGACCCGTACGCCGTTCCTGAACGAGGTCACCGGTCACTCGATGACCAAGGCGCAGATCGGCATCCAGCCGACCTGCAGGGTGACCAACGCCGACAGCCCGAGCACCTGCTCCGCCGGTGCGCCGGGTGCGATCTCCGACACCCCGATGAAGATCGCCTCCCAGAGCGCGGGCGGCGAGAACCTGACCGGTGGCGAGTTCGAGGTCGGCGGCGCCGGAATGATCCAGCTCCCGCCGTTCATGTTCGCGGACACCTACCAGTCGGTCGTCACGTTCTCGATCGCCTGACCGCACGGCCCCGCTCCGACCCGGGTGGTGCGGCGCTCCGGCGCCGCACCACCCTTCCGCGCACCACCCTTCCGCGCACCACCCTTCCGCGCACCACCCTTCCGCGCACCACCCCCGGCGCTCCCCCCTCCCCGTCCGGCCCGACTGGAGAACCGCCCATGCGCACCCGCACCCTCCTCCTCGGCCTGCTCCTCGGCCTCGCCGCCCTGCTGCTCCCGGCCCTCCCCGCGACGGCCGCGGACAACGGCACCTGGGGGGTCTTCCCGACCCCGCCCGCCGGTGCGGCGATGACCGACCGCGCGTACTTCTTCCACCAGGGCTCGGCCGGCACCACCGTCAGCGACAGCGCGACGATCGTGAACTCCTCCGACAAGGAGCTGACGTTCCAGATATTCGCCACCGACGCCGTGAACACCCCGGTGGGCGGCGCCTTCGCGCTGCTGCCGGTCGAGACGAAGCCCAAGGACGTCGGCACCTGGATCGCGCTGCCTCCCGAGACGAAGACGACGGTGACGGTGCCGCCGAAGGGCCGCAAGGACCTCCCGTTCTCCGTGAAGGTCCCGGCGGACGCGACGCCCGGCGACCACGTGGGCGGGATCGTCGCCCTCAACACCGCCGTGGAAGGCATCCAGGAGGAGGGCAAGGTCAAGGTCGGGGTGAAGCGCCAGGTCGGCGCCCGGCTCTACTTCCGGGTGCCGGGGCCGGTGACTCCCGGGCTGAGCGTGGAGGACGTCAAGGTCAGCCGGCCGGCGCCGCTGCTGCCCTGGGTCAAGGACGCCCGCGCCAAGATCTCGTACTCCCTGGTCAACCGGGGCAACGTGGTCGTCGAGCCGAAGGTGGCGGTCTCCGCCGAGGGCCTGTTCGGCCGACGGGTGCTGGACCGGCCGGCCCGCGAGCTGAAGCTGGTGCTGCTGCCGGGCCAGCGGATCGAGCTGACCGAGGACTGGGCGGACGCACCGCAGTCGGACTGGGTCACCGTCGACATCACCGCCGGCGCCTCGGCCTACCCGGACCTCGTCTCCGTCTCCGATACGGAGTTCCTCGCCGTGCCGTGGCCTGCGCTGGGCGCGCTCCTGGTGCTGGCAGGCGCCGGCATCACCGTCTGGGTGCTGCGCCGACGACGCCGGACCGGCCCCGAACAGCCGGAAGAAGCCCAAGACTTGGCTGAAGTGCGCTGACCGGCAAGGGTGTCCCCAGGTGACGGCATTCGACCATCGCCGCTACGGGGGAGGCACCGCCCATGGAACGACAGCACGGCGAAGAAGGTCCCGGCCGGCCGGCCCTCGGGCAAGACCCCGCAGGCCGGCCGCAGGACCCCGCCGGCCACGGGATCGGGCTGCTGACCCTCATCGAGCGGACCCTGGGCACGGGGACCGCCGCCTACCTGCCCGGCGACGGCTGGATCCGGCTGACGCTCCCGCTCGACGACGCCGGCCCGGCCCCGGTCACGGTGGACGTGGTCGCGGACACGCGGCGGGCGCCGCGCGGGATCGCGTACCTCCTGCCGGGCGGCGGACTGAACTTTTGCGCCGACTTCTTCACGCCGGACGACCGGAACCTCGCCCACCGGCTGCGCCGCGAGGGCCTGCTCGTCGTCGGCGTCACCCCGCGCGAGGACGCTGCGGCGGCGGCCGACATCGGCGCCGACCGGGGGCTCGCGGCGCACCGCCGGGATCTCGCCGGGGTCGTGGCGGCATTGGACGGCGCACTCGGGCTGCCGTACCAGTACGCCGGGCACTCCGCCGGAGCCGCCCTCGCCCTGGACGCGGCCGCCCACGACCGCTCGCCGCGCCTGGACAGGGTGGTGGTCCTGGACACGACCGGGCCGTACGAAGGCGACCTGGCCGTACGGGCGGCCGGAACCCGGGACGCGTACGAAGCCCAGCTCGCGCGGGGCGCGTACGCCGCGGACCCCGGTCTGGCGTCGCTGATCGCCCGGGCCGTCACCGAACCCGAGGCCCCCTCCCCGGTCCCCTGGCCCCCGGACCCCGCGCTCCGCTTCACCAACGCCGGGCTCGCGCATTTCGCGCTGGTCCGCACCAGCGCACTGCCCGGCCCCGCGAACTGGATCTACACCCAGGGCCACAGCGCCGGCTCCTACACCTTCGGAGCGACCCCGGCCGAGGACCGCTTCAGCCTGACCCACACCTCGCTCGCCACCTGGCACGCGGCCACCTCCGCCCTCGGCAGCGGGCTGGTCCCGACCGCGCTGATGCGGGATCTGGCCGCGATCTGGGCGGGCGACGAGAAGACGTACGCGATCCACTGGGAGCGGATCGACGCCGAAGTGGTGTGGATCAACACCGAGCTGGGGCGCGGCGACCACTCGCGCGGCGCGCGGCTGATCCTGGCGGGCGGCAACGAGCGGGTCGGCTTCACCGTCGTCCCCGGCTACGGCCACGGCGACGCGGTGTGGTCGGCGACGGCGGCGGCGGACGTCTGGTCGCTGCTCTAGGGCTGTGACCGGCGCCGGTCCGGGCGGACACGGAAGACGGAAGGCGGAAACGGCTCGCCCCCCGCGGTGAGGGTTGCGGGGGGCGAGTGTCTTCAGCGGTCCCGGGGCACGGCCGGTCCCGCGGGCCTACGGGGCGTGCGGTCCTACGGGCCTACGGGGCGTGCGCCCGGTCAGTGGTTCCGGGGGAAGCCGAGGTCCACGCCCGCCGGGGCGTCCGACGGGTCGGGCCAGCGGGTCGTGACGACCTTGCCCCGCGTGTAGAAGTGGATGCCGTCGTTGCCGTAGATGTGGTGGTCGCCGAAGAGCGAGTCCTTCCAGCCACCGAAGGAGTGGTAGCCCACCGGCACCGGGATCGGCACGTTGACGCCGACCATGCCCGCCTCGATCTCCAGCTGGAAGCGGCGGGCGGCGCCGCCGTCGCGGGTGAAGATGGCGGTGCCGTTGCCGAACGGCGAGGCGTTGATGAGCGCCACGCCCTCCTCGTAGGTCTCGGCGCGCAGCACGCACAGCACGGGGCCGAAGATCTCGTCGCGGTAGGCGTCGGAGTCGGTCTTGACGTGGTCCAGCAGCGAGAGCCCGATCCAGTGGCCGTTCTCGTTGCCCTCCACCGTGTAGCCGGTGCCGTCCAGGACCACGTCGGCGCCCTGCGCGGCCGCGCCCTTCACGTACGAGGCGACCTTGTCGCGGTGGGCCGCGGTGATCAGCGGGCCCATCTCGGAGGTCGGGTCGTTGCCGGGGCCGATCTTGATCTTCTCGGCGCGCTCGCGGATCTTCTCCACGAGCGTGTCGGCGATCGCGCCGACGGCCACGACGGCCGAGATGGCCATGCAGCGCTCGCCGGCCGATCCGTAGGCGGCCGAGACGGCGGCGTCGGCGGCCGCGTCAAGGTCGGCGTCGGGCAGCACCAGCATGTGGTTCTTGGCGCCGCCCAGGGCCTGTACGCGCTTGCCGTTGGCGGAGGCGGTGGTGTGGATGTGGCGGGCGATCGGGGTCGAGCCCACGAAGGAGACGGCCGCGATGTCGGGGTGCGCGAGCAGGGCGTCGACGGCGACCTTGTCACCGTGGACGACGTTCAGCACGCCCGCCGGCAGACCGGCCTCGGTGGCCAGCTGGGCGAGCTTGTTGGCGGCCGACGGGTCCTTCTCGCTCGGCTTGAGGATGAAGGTGTTGCCGCAGGCCACGGCCAGCGGGAACATCCACATCGGCACCATCGCCGGGAAGTTGAACGGGGTGATGCCCGCGACCACGCCGATGGGCTGGCGGATCGAGGAGACGTCGACGCGGTTCGAGACGGACGTCGACAGCTCGCCCTTGAGCTGCACGGTGATCCCGCAGGCCAGCTCGACGATCTCCAGGCCGCGGGCGACCTCGCCCAGCGCGTCCGAGTGCACCTTGCCGTGCTCGGCGGTGATCAGCTCGGCGATCGCGTCGCGGTTGGCGTCCAGCAGGGCGCGGTAGGCGAACAGCACCTTGGTGCGGGCGGCCAGCGAGGACTGGCCCCAGGACAGGAACGCCTCCTTGGCGACCTGTACGGCGGCGTCCACCTCGTCGGCGGACGCGAGGGCGACCTGCGTCGTGACCTCGCCGGTGGCCGGGTCGGTGACCGGGCCGTAGTTGCCCGAAGCGCCCTCGACGGTCTTGCCACCGATCCAGTGGTTGACGGTCTTCATGCCTTGCTCCTTCACAGATGGCGACGTCGATGCGCGGCTTGCCGGTCGTACTCTTCGCGGGCTTTCACCGCCGACACACGGGTGGCGGTCTCGGCCACAGGAACATCCCACCACGCCTGTGCCGGGGGTGGGCCCGACACAGTGTCGGGTGTTCGGGTCTGTGCGTAGACACATGTGGGACGGTCCGCAGCTCGTGCCTCGGCGAGGGCTTTTCGCAGGTCACCAACGGTGTGGGCGCGAATTACGGCCATCCCGAGGGAGGCGGCGTTGGCCGCCAGGTCCAGTGGCAGCGGAGGGCCGCTGTACGAACCGTCCACCGCCCGGAAGCGGTACGCGGTCCCGAAGCCCTCGCCGCCCACCGCGTCCGAAAGGCCGCCGATGGAGGCGTATCCGTGGTTGTCGAGGATCACCACCTTGATCGGGATCCGCTCCTGCACGGCGGTGACGATCTCGGTCGGGTTCATGAGGTACGTCCCGTCGCCGACCAGGGCCCACACCGGGCGGCCGGGCGCGGCGAGGGCGGTGCCGATCGCGGCGGGGATCTCGTAGCCCATGCAGGAGTAGCCGTATTCGACGTGGTACTGGTCGACGGAGCGGGCCCGCCAGAGCTTGTGCAGGTCTCCGGGGAGCGAGCCGGCGGCGTTGATCAGGATGTCGTCGCCGTCGACCAAGGCGTCGAGCAGCCCCAGCACCTGTGCCTGGGTCGGGACGGCGTCCTCGTCGGGAGCCGCGCAGGCCTGGTCGGCCAGCCGCTCCCACGCGCTCTTCCCTTCTTTGTACGCCGCCTCGTACGGGGGGTCCACCCGGTACCCGGTGACCTCGGCCCGGAGCTCTTCCAGGCCCGCACGCGCATCGCAGACCAAGGGGCGGGCGGCGAGCTTGTGGGCGTCGTACGGGTCCAGGTTGAGTCCGACGAACCGCACGTCCGGGTGCCGGAAGAGCGTCGCGGATGCGGTGGTGAAGTCGGTGAGCCGGGTCCCGGCGGCGATCACCAGATCGGCCTCGCGGGCCAGGCGGGCCGCGGTGGCCGTGCCCGTGTGCCCGATCCCGCCCACGTCGGCGGGGTGGTCCCACGACAGGACCCCCTTGCCCGCCTGCGTGACCGCCACCGGAATCCCGGTGGCCCGCGCGAACTCCGCCAGCGCCGCCTGCGCCCCGCTGTGCCGGATCCCGCCGCCGGCGATGATCAGCGGCCGGGCGGAGCCCCGTACGGCCTCGGCCGCGCGCGCGAGCTCCGTACGGTCGGGCCGGGGCCGGCGTACACCCCACACGCGCTGGGCGAAGAACTCCTCCGGCCAGTCGTACGCCTCGGCCTGCACGTCCTGCGGCAGCGCGAGGGTGACGGCGCCGGTCTGCACGGGGTCGGTGAGGACCCGCACGGCCTGGAGGGCGGCGGGGATCAGCGCCTCGGGGCGGGTGATCCGGTCGAAGTGGCGGGAGACGGGGCGCAGGGTGTCGTTGACGGAGACGTCCCCCGCGTAGGGGACTTCGAGCTGCTGGAGCACGGGGTCGGCGGGCCGGGTGGCGAAGGCGTCCCCGGGCAGCAGGAGCACCGGGATCCGGTTCACGGTGGCGAGGGCGGCCCCGGTGACGAGGTTGGTGGCGCCGGGCCCGATGGAGGTGGTGACGGCGTGCGCGGACAGCCGCCCGCTCTGCCGTGCGTACCCGACGGCGGCGTGCACCATGGCCTGCTCGTTGCGCCCTTGCAGGAAGGGCATCTCCTCCCGCCCGGTCTCCAGCAGGGCCTGCCCGATCCCGGCGACGTTCCCGTGCCCGAAGATCCCCCAGGTGGCGGCGATCAGCCGCTGCCGGTGTCCGTCGCGCTCGGTGTACTGGCGGGCGAGGAAGCGGACGAGGGCCTGGGCGACGGTGAGCCTGATCGTCATACGGGGTCCTCCGCGCGGTAGAAGGGCAGCCGGGGGTCGGTGTCCTGGCCGGCCCAGGTGGAGCGGATCCAGCCGTGATCGGGGTGATCGCTGATCAGCCACTCCCGGGTCCGGTCGGGCCCCGCCATGACGTTGAGGTAGTACATGTCGTGTCCGGGCGCGGCGATGGACGGGCCGTGCCAGCCGTCCGGGATGAGCACGGTGTCCCCGGTCCTCACCTCGGTGAGGATGTCGGTCTTCCCGGCCGGGGAGGGGCTGACACGCTGATATCCCAGTCCGGGCGTTTCTCCGTGGCCGCGGATCTCGTAGTGGTAGATCTCCTCCAGCCGGGATTCCTCACCGGGCCGGTGCTCGTCGTGCTTGTGGGGCGGGTACGAGGACCAGTTCCCGCCGGGTGTCAGCACCTCGACGGCGATGAGCCGGTCGCACGCGAAGGCGGCGGCGGCGGCGAAGTTGTTGACCTGACGGGAGCACTGCCCGGCGCCCCTGAGTTCCACCGGGACCTGTCGGGCGGGCCCGTACCGGGCGGGCAGTCGCCGCTCGCACCGCGCCCCGGCGAGCGCGAAGCGTCCCCCTCCGGGGGAGGTGATCTCGGCGTGTCCGTCCCGGGGCAGGTAGGCGAAATCGGTGACGGCGTCGAACACCCCGGTCCGCCCGTGCAGTTCGAAGACTTGCGGTCCGCTGCTGGGGGTGCTGCCCCCAGACCCCCGTGCCTCGAACGCCGGCGGGGCCGGATCGTCGCTGACGCCGCCGGACGGCCCGGCGGCCGGGGCGGATCCCCATCTCCTCAGCCCCGCCGGTGTTTGAGGCGCGGGTCCGGGCAGAGCCCGGTTTCGGGAAGGGGCGGGGTGGGGGAAAGGCTCCGTGCAGCGGACCGCGCAGGCACCTGCCAGCGGGAGCACGATCCACTCCGACTCCCCGCACGTGTGCGCGTACACCTCTCCCGGTTCGAGGTCGAGCACGAGCAGTCCCGTCCACTCCATCGCCCACTCAGACACCACCGGCACGGCCCAGCACCTCCTCCACCTCGTGCCCGAACGGCATCGCCGTCGAGCACGCCAGCCGTGACGCCACGATCGCCCCGGCCGCGTTCGCGTAGCGGATCGTCCGCCCCAACTCCCATCCCGCGAGCAGTCCGTGGCACAGGGCCCCGCCGAACGCGTCCCCCGCCCCGAGCCCGTTGACGACCGTCACCGGCACCGGCGCTTCCTGCACCACCGTCCCGTCGCGGTGGACGGCCAGTACCCCCTGCGGGCCGCGCTTCACCACCGCCAGCTCCACCCCGGCCGCGAGCAGGGCCCGCGCGGCCGCGTACGGCTCGGTCTCGCCGGTGGCGATCGCGCACTCCTCGGCGTTGCCCACGGCCACCGTGGCGAGCCCGAGGGCCCGCCGGTACCACTCGCCCGGCCCCGCGGCCCGGTCCCCGGCCCCGGCCCCGGCCCCGGCCCCGTCCCCGTCCGCGGAGGGCCACAGCATCGGCCGCCAGTCCAGGTCGAACACCGTGGTCCCGGCCTTCGCGCGCGCCTCCAGCGCGGCCAGCGTGGCCGTGCGGCTCGGCTCCGCGCTGAGCCCCGTACCGGTCATCCAGAACACCCGGGCCGCCCGGACCGCGTCGAGGTCCAGCTCCGCCGCGCCGATCTCCAGGTCCGGGGCCTTGGGGTAGCGGTAGAAGTACAGCGGGAAGTCGTCCGGCGGGAAGATCTCGCAGAAGGTCACCGGCGTCGGGTAGGCCGCCACCTCCCCCACCCACCGGTCGTCCACCCCGAATCCGCGCAGCTCCGAGCGGAGGTACGCCCCGAAGGGATCCGCGCCGGTCCGGGTGATCAACGCCGTCCGCCGCCCCAGCCGGGCCGCCGCGACCGCCACGTTGGCGGGGGAACCGCCCAGGAACTTCCCGAAGGTGTCGGCCTCCCCGAGCGGTACGCCCGTCTTCAAGGGGTAGAGATCCACCCCGATGCGCCCCATCGTGATCAGGTCGAACGCCACCGGATCCGTAGCCATCACCACACCTTCCTGCCGACCGCACGCTCCCCGTCCCTTTGAGCCTCGCACTTTAAGGTGGCCGCATGACGTCCTCACCGCCCGCGTTGACCCGTATCCGCATCGGTTCGGCTCCGGACTCCTGGGGGGTCTGGTTCCCCGACGACCCGGCGCAGACCCCGTGGGAGCGGTTCCTCGACGAGGTCGCGGACGCCGGGTACGAGTGGATCGAGCTCGGGCCGTACGGCTACCTCCCCACCGATCCCGCCCGGCTGGCCGACGAGGTGGCCAAGCGCGGCCTGCGGGTTTCGGCCGGAACCGTCTTCACCGGACTCCATCACGGGCCCGCCGTATGGGAGGACACCTGGAAGCACGTGTCGCGGATCGCGGAACTCACCCGCGCCATGGGCGCGGCGCACCTCGTCGTGATCCCGTCCTTCTGGCGGGACGACAAGACCGGCGAGGTACTGGAGGACCGCACGCTCACGCCCGCAGCCTGGCGTGAACTCGCCACGCAGACCGAGCGGCTGGGGCGGCAGGTCCAGGACCGGTACGGGCTGCGGATCGTCGTCCACCCGCACGCCGACACGCACATCGACACTCCGGAGAACGTCGCCCGCTTCCTCGACGCGACGGATCCGGCGCTCGTCTCCCTCTGCCTGGACACCGGGCACTACGCGTACTGCGGCGGCGACAGCGTCCAGGCCATCGAGACCTTCGCGGAGCGGATCGGCTACCTGCACCTCAAGCAGGTGGATCCCCGGATCCTCGCCGAAGTCGTCGCGGGCCAGGTGCCCTTCGGGCCGGCCGTGGCCCGCGGGGTGATGTGCGAGCCGCCGGCGGGGGTGCCCGCGCTGGAACCGGTACTGGCGGCCGCACAGCGGCTCGGCGTGGACCTGTTCGCGATCGTGGAGCAGGACATGTACCCGTGCCCGCCCGACCGTCCGCTGCCGATCGCCCGCCGCACCCGCGCCTATCTGCGCTCCTGCGGCGCCCGCTGACCGAACCCCCGCCGACCCGAAGCCACGCCGGCCGAACCCCACGGAGGAACAGACATGACCAGCACGCTCGGCATCGCCGTCATCGGCACCGGGAAGATGGGCTCCGACCACGTCCGCCGGTTCGGGCGGACGGTGGGCGGGGCCCGGGTGGTGGCCGTGGCCGACCCGGACGGGGACCGGGTCAAGGAGGTCGCGGCCAGGCTGGAGGGGGCGAGCGCGCACACCGATCCGGCGGCCGCGATAGCCGCGCCCGGAGTGGACGCCGTACTGATCGCCTCGCCCGGGCCCGCGCACGAGGAAGCCATCCTGCACGCGCTGGAACGGCGGCTGCCGGTGCTCTGCGAGAAGCCGCTGACCCCGGATCCGGCGGGCGCCCTACGGATCATGGAGGCGGAGGCGCGCCACGGGCACCGGCTCGTCCAGGTGGGCTTCATGCGGCGCTACGACGCCGAGTACGCGCGGCTCAAGGAGCTGCTCGACGCGGGCGGCATCGGGCGGCCGCTCTTCCTGCACTGCCGGCACCGCAACGCCTCCTCGCCGTCCTTCTTCACCAGCGACATGCTGATCAGCGACTCGGTCGTGCACGAGGTGGACGCGGCCCGCTGGCTGCTCGGGCAGGAGATCACCGCCGTGACCGTGCTCTCCCCGACGCCCACCTCCGCAGCCCCCGAGGGGCTGCGCGATCCGCGCCTCGTCCTCATGGAGACCTCGGGCGGCGCCGTCGTGGACGTCGAGATCTTCGTCAACTGCGGTTTCGGCTACCAGGTGCAGTGCGAGGCGGTCGGCGAGTCCGGCAGCGCCCGGATCGGCGACGGCCACGCGATGGTCGTCCAGTCGGCGGGCCGGTGGGGCGGGGAGATCGACCAGGACTTCACGGTGCGGTTCGCCGACGCCTACGACCGCCAGCTCCGGCGCTGGGTCACCGCGGCCGCGCGGGGCCGGGTGGACGGCCCCGACGCGTGGGACGGCTACGCGGCGGCGGCCGTCTCCGAGGCGGGCCTCGCCGCGGCGCGCAGCGGCGTACGGACCCTCGTGGAGCAGGTGGAACGCCCGGGCCTCTACCGCTGAGCCTGACAGGCCCGTCATGCCATATATGGCATTTGGAACGGATGCTGCGCATGCGCCTTGTGTGCCGTGCGTGTCACAGGGGTCGCCGTTGTGTCACGCATATCCGCATTACGCGGGTTTTCCGTCACAGCCGGTCGACAGCCCCTCCCCTGCCTTCACCGTCCGTCGTTCTCCGGGCACAAACCTGAGTGATCGTCAGTGTCCACGCGCCGGCTCCCCCGACGGCCTCCCGGCCGGCCCCGCGGCGTGGACAAGGAGGTGTCGAGGATGAGCGACCGACAACTGTGGTCGTATAAGGAGATCGCCGCTCACATCCGGGTCCAGCCGGACACCGTGCGCTCCTACCGCAAGCACGGGCTGCTGCCGGCCCCCGACCACGTGGAGGGCGGCAAGCCCTACTGGTACACCGACACCATCCGCGCCTGGGTGGCCCGCCGGCCCGGCAACCGGGGACGCCGCGAAGACTGACCCCCGGATTCCGGGCCACGGACGCGACCCTCCCGGGGCCCGTCTCCACAGGCTCCGACCACGCTGTCCGGCCGGCGACTCCCGGCCGGCGGCTCCCGGCCACCGGGCTAGCGGGCTAACGGCTTGCCGCGGGTATCGGCTCCGGCGCTTCGGCCGCCGGCACCGCGGGCTCCCCCTCACTCAGACCGAACCGCTCGTGCGCCCTGCGCAGCGGCGCCGGCGCCCACCAGGTGGCCTTTCCGGTCAGCTTCATGACCGCCGGAACCAGCAGGCTCCGGACGACCATCGCGTCCATCAGCACGGCCAGCGCGATCCCGAGGCCCAGCATCTTGGTGTTGGTCACCCGCGAGCTGCCGATGGCGACCATCACCACGGCCAGGATCACGGCCGCCGCGGTGATCAGACCGCCCGTGCGGGCCAGCCCGGCGCGTACCGCACCCTCGTGGTCCCCGGTCCGGTCGTACTCCTCCTTGATCCGGGATATGAGGAACACCCCGTAGTCCATGGAGAGTCCGAAGGCGATGCAGAACATCAGCACGGGCAAGGTGGTCTCGATGTCGCCCGTGGAGGTGAAGGCGAGCGGTCCGGACAGGTGCCCTTCCTGGAAGACCCACACCACCGCCCCGAACATCGCCGTAAGGCTCAGCGCGTTGAGCAGTACCGCCTGGAGCGGGATCAGCAGGCTGCCGGTGAGCAGGAAGACCAGGAGTAGCGTCGCCGCGACCACGAGGGCCAGGGCCAGGGGCAGCTTCTCGGCTATGGCCTTGCGGGCGTCGACGAGCACCGCCGCCTGTCCGGTCACGGAGGTCTCGAAGGGGGCCTCCACCTTCCTGACCTGGCCGACCAGGTCCTGGGCCCCCTGCCCCACCGCCTCGCCCTCGGTGAGCACCGAGAAGTAGGCGTACGCCTCGCCGGACACCGTGCTCACGGGCCCGTCCACCCTCACCACGCCGGGCAGGGCTTCCACCTCCCGCTTGTAGCCGTCGAGAGCGGCGGCGCCGGACGCGCCCTCGGTCAGTACGGTCAGCGCGCCACCGGGGGCGCCCGCGAAGCCCTCGCGGATCTGCTGCTGCACCACATGCGATTCGGCGGTCTTCGGCAGCTGCCGGTCGTCCACGGTGCCGAACTTCACCCCGAGGAAGGGCAGCCCGAGGAGCAGCAGCCCGGCCGTGGTGGCCAGGGCGAACAGCGGGGCGCGGCGCATCACCAGGGCCGTCAGCCGGGCCCAGCCCCGCCCGCCCCCGCCCCCGGCCGCGGACTCCCGGGCCGGGCCGCCGCGGCGCCACAGCCGCCGCATGTCGAGGGAGTTGACGCGGTTCCCGAGCAGCACCAGCGCGGCGGGCAGCACGATCAGCGCGGCCGCCGCGGCGAGCAGGACCACCGCGACCCCCGCATAGGCGAAGGAGCGCAGGAAGTACATCGGGAAGAAGAGCATGGCCGAGAGGGAGACGGCGACGGTCAGCGCGGAGAACAGCACCGTGCGCCCGGCGGTGCGCAGGGTGGCCCCGACGGCGGCCACCGGGTCGCGCCCGGCGGCCAGCTCCTCGCGGAACCTGCGCACGATGAACAGGGCGTAGTCGACGGCGAGTCCGAGGCCGAGCGCGGTGGTGAGGTTCTGCGCGAAGACGGAGACGTCGGTGAACTCGGTGAGGCCGCGGAGCACGGCATTGGTCCCGATGATGGCCACGATGCCGACACCGAGGGGCAGCAGGGCCGCGACGGCGCTGCCGAAGACGAGGACGAGCAGGACGAGCGTCACCGGCAGGGCGATCAGCTCGGCGCGCAGCAGGTCCTCCTGGATGGTGGTGGTCACCTCGCGCTGGACGGCGGCCGGCCCTCCGAGGGAGACCTTCACCGGGCCGTGCTCACCGCGGTAGTGCGGGGCGATCCGGTCGAGCACGGCATTGACCGCCTTGTCGTCGCCGGGCACCCGGGCGACGACGAGGGCCTGCCTGCCGTCCGTGGAGCGCAGGGCGGGCAGCTGGGTCTGCCAGTAGGAGCCCACGCCGATCACGCCCTGCTCGGCGGCGAGTTCCGCGGACAGCCGCTGCGCCTCGGCGGCGACGGCGGGGTCGTCCACCCCGGCCGGCCCCACCCCGGCTCCCGCGTCGACGAGCAGCAGCAGATTGGACTGGGACCCCGGGAACTCGCGCTCCAGGGCCTCGGCGGCATAGGTGGACCGGGCTCCGGGGTCCTCCCAGCCTCCACTGCCCAGGCGGTCGGCGACGCCGCCGCCCGCGAAGACCGCCAGTGCGGTGACCAGCAGAGCGAGGAGCAGCGAGAGCCTCGGGCGTGCGGTGACGACCCGGGTCCACCGGCCGCCCTCCCCGGCCGACGGCGGTTTTTTGACTTCGGTCATGTCTCGGTGTCCCCTTCACCGTGATTGCCAGGCCACTTAGACTGGCAAACACGAGCAGTCGCTCGCGTTCCCCAAGAATGCGAGCGAGTACTCGCGTTTGTCAATCGCCCACAGGAAGCAAGGGATTGGACATGCGGGAGAGCTCTCGGACCAAGAGCACGGACAAAGCGGGTGAATCAACCCCGGAGGCGGCAGCCGGAACACCGCCCCGCCGCCGCCAGGCCCGCGGCGAGCGCCGGATCGCCCAGCTCCTGGCGGCGGCCGCGGGGGTGTTCTGCCGCACCGGCTACGCCGCCGCCAGCACCAACGCCATCGCCCGCGAGGCCGGCGTGTCCCCGGGCACGCTCTACCAGTTCTTCCCGAACAAGGAGGCCATCGCCGTCGAGCTGGGCGGCCAGCTGCTCCACCGCGCCCACGAGGCACACGGCCAGGCCTTCCTCCCCGAGAACCTCGACCGGCCGCTGCCCGAGCTGCTCGACGCGGTCCTGGACCCGGTCATCGCCTTCAACTGCGAGAACCCGGCCTTCTGGGCACTCATGCACGGTTCCGGCGTCCCCGGGATCACCCAGGAGCACGACGAGCTCCACACCGGAATGCTGACCCGCGTCGAGGAGGTGCTGCGCGCCTGCGTCACACCCGAGACCGCCACCCCGGCCGGCAAGGCCGCCCCCACCACCGCCGAGCTCACCCACGTCGCGCACATGGTGCTCGGCATCGTCAAAACCTCGCTCGAACTCATCCTGGCCAGCGAGGGCGCCGAGCGGGACGCGTACGTCGCGGAGCTGAAGACCGTCCTGCTCCGCTACCTGGACCCGATGATCACCACGCCTCCTCCTCGCTGATCCGCACCCTCGCCCCGGCCCCGTCCTGGACCCCCAGGGTGGTGATCGCCACCACCAGCGGCAGCGCCGTGGAGCCGAACAGGACCAGCGCCGACCGGTCCCGCCGACCCAGGTCCCGGGGGGCCAGCAGCCACATCGGAAGTCCCCGTACGAGGAGGAACAGCAGCAGGAACACCGGCAGCAGCGGCGAAGGCGCCGAGCAGGACGTCGAGGCCGAGCACCTCGGCCAGCGCCAGGAACGCCACGAGCATGAGCATCACCAGCCGTACCGCGAACTGCCCGCTGCTGTGCAGGGTCTTGGCGATGACCCGGGAGAACCAGGGCGGCTTGGGCCGCACCGCCCAGAACACGGCCGCCGCCGTGAGCACCGCGAAGGCGATCAGCAGCGCCGCCGAGCGGCCCGGCGCCCGCCCGCTGAGCAGCAGCGCCATCGCGATGATCGGCCCGAACTCGCCGATCGCGCCCATCGCCATCATCACGGAGCCGAACCGGCTCTGGAGGTCCCCCGCGTCCCGCATGACCGGCAGGATCGTGCCCAGGGCGGTGCTGGTGAGCGCGGTGCCGATGTAGACGCCCTTGTCGAAGCCGCCGTCGGCCAGCAGGACGCCGATCCCGAGCCCCAGCCGGAGCCGGCGCGCGACCCCGTAGGCCAGCAGGGGGCGAGCACGGCGATCGACATGATCAGGATGAGCGTGATCCCCGAGTGCGCCATAGGCGCCATTTACATACGTTTCACGATGATTGCCCACTTCACGGTCTTCTCGCCGAGCGGCACCGTCAAAAGAACCTCGAGGACGCTCGCATCCATACCCCCTAGGGGTATAGTCTTCGGGTGTCGGGAGGACGGTGGAGCAATCCGCCGCCTTCCGGCGCCCGGAAACGCCCTTGAAGAGGAGAACGACATGAGCGCCGACACGGACACCCAGACCACCACCGTCTACCGGGTGACGGGCATGACCTGCGGACACTGCGAGGGTGCGGTGACCAGCGAGCTCTCCGCCCTGGCGGGCGTCAGCTCGGTCAAGGCCGTCGCCGCGACCGGCGAGGTCACCGTGGTCTCGGCCGCCCCGCTCGACGAGGCCGACGTACGCGCCGCCGTCGACGAGGCCGGGTACGAGCTCGCCGGCCAGGTCTGATCACCACCCTCTTCGGCAGTATCCCGCC
This sequence comes from Streptomyces sp. ISL-43, assembly GCF_018614195.1. Classification (GTDB taxonomy): domain Bacteria; phylum Actinomycetota; class Actinomycetes; order Streptomycetales; family Streptomycetaceae; genus Streptomyces. The sequence goes on along the minus strand of NZ_JAGGOT010000018.1, from coordinate 64,822 downwards.
GGGCCGTACCGGCCAGCTCATACTGGTTCCGTACGGCCCGGCCCTCCCCCTGGAGCCCGGATCATGAGCAGCAGCACAGTGCACGACGGTCCCATAGCGGTGCCCGGCACGGCCGAGGCCGCGGACAAGGCGACGGCCACGGCCGAGGTCGAGCTGACCATCGGCGGGATGACCTGCGCCTCCTGCGCGGCCCGCATCGAGAAGAAGCTGAACCGCATGGACGGGGTCAGCGCGTCGGTGAACTACGCCACCGAGAAGGCCAAGGTCTCCTACGGCGAAGGCGTCCAGGTCGCCGACCTCATCGCGACCGTCGTCAAGACCGGCTACACCGCCGAGGAGCCGCCGCCCGAGCCCGAGATCCGGACCGAGCCGGAAGCCGCAGGACCGAAGGAGGTACGGGACCCCGAGCTCGCCGCGCTGCGCCAGCGCCTCCTGGTCTCCGCCGCGCTCGCCCTGCCCGTCGTCCTGCTGGCGATGGTCCCGGCCCTCCAGTTCGACAACTGGCAGTGGCTCTCGCTCACCCTCGCCTCCCCCGTGGTCGTCTGGGGGGCGCTGCCCTTCCACAAGGCCGCCTGGACCAACGCCCGGCACGGCGCCGCGACCATGGACACGCTGGTCTCGGTCGGCACCCTGGCCGCCTTCGCCTGGTCGCTGTGGGCCCTGTTCTTCGGCCACGCCGGGATGCCCGGCATGCGGCACGGCTTCGACCTCACCGTCTCGCGCACCGACGGCGCCTCGGCGATCTACCTGGAGGTGGCGGCCGGAGTCGTCTCCTTCATCCTGCTCGGCCGGTACCTGGAGGCCCGCTCGAAGCGGAAGGCCGGCGCGGCCCTCAAGGCCCTGATGCACCTCGGCGCCAAGGACGTGGCCGTCCTACGCGGCGGCACCGAGGTGCGCGTCCCCGTGAGCTCGCTCGCCGTCGGCGACCGGTTCGTCGTCCGGCCCGGCGAGAAGATCGCCACCGACGGCACCGTCGTCGAGGGCAGCTCCGCCGTGGACGCCTCCATGCTGACCGGCGAGTCGGTCCCGGTCGAGGTCACCATCGGCGACGGTGTCACCGGCGCCACCGTCAACGCGTCGGGCCGCATGGTCGTCGAGGCCACCCGCGTCGGCTCCGACACCCAGCTCGCCCGGATGGCCAAGCTCGTCGAGGACGCGCAGAACGGCAAGGCCGAGGTCCAGCGCCTCGCCGACCGGATCTCCGGGATCTTCGTACCGGTCGTGCTCGTACTGGCCCTGGGCACCTGGGTGACCTGGCTGCTGCTCACCGACGACCCGACGGCCGCCTTCACCGCCGCCGTGGCCGTCCTGATCATCGCCTGCCCGTGCGCGCTGGGCCTGGCCACCCCGACCGCGCTGATGGTCGGCACCGGGCGGGGCGCGCAGCTCGGGATCCTGATCAAGGGCCCCGAGGTGCTGGAGTCCACCCGCCGCGTGGACACCGTCGTCCTGGACAAGACCGGGACCGTGACCACCGGCCGGATGACGCTGTCGGGCGTGCACACCGCCGAGGGCGTGGACGAGACCGAGCTGCTGCGCCTGGCCGGCTCCCTGGAGCACGCCTCCGAGCACCCGATCGCCCGCGCCGTCGCCGCCGGCGCCGCCGAGAAGGCCGGCGAACTGCCCGTCCCCGAGGGCTTCGAGAACCTCGCCGGCCTCGGCGTCCAGGGCGTGGTCGACGGACACGCCGTCCTGGTGGGCCGCGAGAAGCTGCTGGCCGACTGGTCGATCGCACTGCCCGCCTCCCTCGCGGCGGCCAAGGCCGCCGCCGAGGCCGCGGGCGGCACCGCCGTCCTGGTGGCCTGGGACGGGGAGGCGCGCGGGGTGCTGACCGTCGCCGACGCGGTCAAGGAGACCAGCGCCGAGGCCGTGTCCCGGCTGCGGGCCCTGGGGCTGACCCCGGTCCTGCTGACCGGCGACAACAAGGCCGTCGCCGAGACCGTGGCCCGCGAGGTGGGCATCGACGAGGTCATCGCCGAGGTCCTCCCCGAGGACAAGGTGGACGTCGTACGCCGGCTGCAGGCCGAGGGCCGTACGGTCGCCATGGTCGGCGACGGGGTCAACGACGCGGCCGCGCTGGCCCAGGCCGACCTGGGCCTGGCGATGGGCACCGGCACCGACGCGGCGATCGAGGCGAGCGACCTGACCCTCGTACGGGGCGACCTGCGCGTCGCGGCGGACGCGATCCGGCTCTCCCGCCGGACCCTGGCCACGATCAAGGGGAACCTGTTCTGGGCCTTCGGCTACAACGTCGCGGCGCTGCCGCTCGCGGCCGCCGGGCTGCTCAACCCCATGATCGCGGGGGCCGCGATGGCCTTCTCCTCAGTCTTCGTGGTGACCAACAGCCTGCGGCTGCGCTCGTTCCGCTAGTGAGTGACCTTCGCAAATCGCGCACAGCTTCTTCACGCGAGACGCAGATCACAGTGATCGCAACGTAACCATCGGGCAGGCCCGTGGGTCTAATGGGGCGATGCCAGGAACGTCTTGGGGGCGTTCGCGGGGGTCTTGGGGGACACCCGTGGCATCAGCCGGCCGGGACGCGTGCCCTCGGGAAGCTTCGAGCGGCCCTCCCGACCCGTACGGGTCCCGGCAGACACCGGAGCGCGCCCCGCGCGCTCCACGCAGACACCCGGTCCGGGTCCCGTGGGGGGAATCCGTTCCGGGGTAAGGAAAGCGCCCCGACCTTCGACCCGTGGGGGGATCGATGGCGGGGCGCTTTTCCTATGGCCGCGGTGACGCGGCCCCGCGGCGCCGGGGGGCGCCGCGGCGAGAGCCTCGGGTCAGCGGGCCTCGACCGGGACGAAGTCGCGAAGGACCTCACCGGTGTAGATCTGGCGCGGGCGGCCGATGCGGGAGCCGGGCTCCTTGATCATCTCGTGCCACTGGGCGATCCAGCCGGGCAGCCGGCCGATCGCGAAGAGCACGGTGAACATCTCGGTCGGGAAGCCCATGGCCCGGTAGATCAGGCCGGTGTAGAAGTCGACGTTCGGGTAGAGGTTGCGCTCGACGAAGTAGTCGTCGGCCAGCGCGTGCTCTTCCAGCTTGAGCGCGATGTCCAGCAGCTCGTCGTCCTTGCCGAGCGCCGAGAGGACGTCGTGCGCCGCCGCCTTGATGATCTTCGCCCGGGGGTCGAAGCTCTTGTAGACGCGGTGCCCGAAGCCCATGAGGCGGACGCCGTCTTCCTTGTTCTTCACCTTGCGGATGAAGGCGTCGACGTCGCCGCCGTCGTTCTTGATGCCCTCGAGCATCTCCAGGACGGACTGGTTGGCGCCACCGTGCAGCGGACCCCACAGGGCCGAGATGCCGGCGGAGATCGAGGCGAACATGTTCGCCTGCGAGGAGCCGACCAGACGCACGGTGGAGGTCGAGCAGTTCTGCTCGTGGTCCGCGTGCAGGATCAGCAGCTTGTCGAGCGCCGCGACCACGACCGGGTCCAGGTCGTACTCCTGGGCCGGCACGGAGAAGGTCATGCGCAGGAAGTTCTCGACGTAGCCGAGGTCGTTGCGCGGGTAGACCACCGGGTGGCCGACCGACTTCTTGTACGCGTACGCCGCGATCGTCGGGAGCTTGGCCAGCAGCCGGATCGTCGAGAGGTTGCGCTGCTTCTCGTCGAAGGGGTTGTGGCTGTCCTGGTAGAACGTCGACAGCGCGCTGACCACGGAGGACAGCATCGCCATCGGGTGCGCGTCACGCGGGAAGCCGTCGTAGAAACGCTTGACGTCCTCGTGCAGCAGCGTGTGCTGGGTGATCTCGTTGCGGAACGACGCGAGCTGGTCGACGGTCGGCAGCTCCCCGTTGATCAGCAGGTAGGCGACCTCGATGAAGGTCGAGCGCTCCGCCAGCTGCTCGATCGGGTATCCGCGGTAGCGCAGGATGCCCTGCTCACCGTCGAGGTAGGTAATGGCGGACTTGTAGGCGGCGGTGTTTCCGTAGCCGCTGTCCAGGGTGACCAGCCCGGTCTGAGCCCGGAGCTTCGCAATGTCGAAGCCCCGGTCGCCGACGGTGCTTTCGACCACCGGGTAGGTGTATTCACCGTCCGCGTACCGCAGTACTACAGAGTTGTCGCTCACGTCATCCCTCACCGACGTAGTGCCTCTTCTTCGAGGTGCCCTGACTGCCTCTACCTTCCCCCATTTGGCACAGGTGAGTGCACTCGGGGTCGGGGTTTGGTGTTTTTGACGGCACTGAGTGCCTTCAGCCTGCTCATCCTGCCGCCTCCGCACGGTGGCGGATACCCCAAATGATCGATCATCTAGGTGATGTTTCCCACCGGTATGCGTCCGGAGAGCCGGGGAGCCACGGCCGTGTACCTCCTGCCTGCGGAAACGGTACGCACCGCCTGCCCGAGGGCCTTGCGGGACCCGACCAGTACGACCAGTTTCTTCGCCCTGGTCACCGCCGTGTAGAGCAGATTTCGCTGGAGCATCATCCAAGCCCCGGTGGTGACCGGGATCACGACCGCCGGATATTCACTCCCCTGGGACCGGTGGATGGTGACGGCGTAGGCGTGGGCCAGCTCGTCGAGCTCGCCGAACTCGTAGGCCACCTCCTCGTCTTCGTCCGTGCGCACCGTCAGACGCTGTTCGTCCAGGTCGAGGCCGGTGACCACGCCGACCGTGCCGTTGAAGACACCGTTGGCGCCCTTCTCGTAGTTGTTCCGGATCTGGGTGACTTTGTCACCCACTCGGAAGACGCGGCCGCCGAAGCGCTTCTCGGGCAGGTCGGGCCGGGCCGGGGTGACGGCCTGCTGGAGCAGGGCGTTGAGGTTGCCGGCGCCGGCCGGCCCCCGGTGCATCGGGGCCAGGACCTGGATATCGCGCCGCGGGTCGAGCCCGAATCTGGCTGGAATACGCCGTGCGGCGACGTCCACGGCGAGCTTTCCGGCCTCCTCGGTGTCCTCTTCCGGGAACAGGAAGAAGTCGGGCAGCCCGTCGGTGATCGGTGGGAGGCCGGTGTTGATCCGGTGCGCGTTGGTGACCACGCCGGACTGCTGGGCCTGGCGGAAGATGGTGGTCAGCCGGACGGCGGGGACCGGACCGCCCTCGGCGAGCAGATCGCGCAGCACCTCGCCGGCGCCGACGGAGGGCAACTGGTCCACGTCCCCGACCAGTAGCAGGTGCGCGCCCGGCGCCACGGCCTTGACCAGCTTGTTCGCCAGCAGCAGGTCGAGCATCGAGGCCTCGTCCACGACCACCAGGTCCGCGTCGAGCGGCCGCTCCCGGTCGTACGCCGCGTCCCCGCCCGGTTTGAGTTCCAGGAGCCGGTGCACGGTGGAGGCCTCGGCCCCCGTGAGCTCGGCCAGCCGCTTCGCCGCACGGCCGGTGGGGGCGGCGAGCACCACCTTGGCCTTCTTGGCGCGGGCCAGCTCCACGATCGAACGGACGGTGAAGGACTTCCCGCAGCCGGGCCCGCCGGTGAGGACCGCGACCCGGCGGGTGAGGGCGAGGCGGACGGCGTCCCGCTGGCCGGGGGCCAGCTTGGCGCCGGTCCGGCCGGCCAGCCAGCCCAGGGCCTTGTCCCAGTCCACGTCCTGGAAGGCGGGCATCCGGTCCTCGTCGGCGTACAGGAGCCGGCGTACCTGGCCGACCAGGGACAGCTCGGCCCGGTGGAACGGCACCAGGTACACCGCGGTGAGGTCCGGGCCGCCCTGCGGATCCGGTACGGATTCCCGTACGACGCCCTCCGGGTCGGCGGCGAGCTCGGCCAGGCAGTCGATGACCAGCCCCGTGTCCACTTGGAGCAGCTTGACCCCGTCGGCGATGAGCCGGTCCTCGGGAAGGAAGCAGTGCCCCTGGTCGGTGGACTGGGAAAGGGCGTACTGGAGGCCGGCCTTGACCCGCTCCGGGCTGTCGTGCGGGATCCCGACGGCCTGCGCGATGCGGTCGGCGGTGAGGAAGCCGATGCCCCAGACGTCGGCGGCGAGCCGGTAGGGCTGGTTCTTCACCACGGAGATGGAGGCGTCGGCGTACTTCTTGTAGATGCGGACCGCGATGGAGGTGGAGACGCCGACTCCCTGCAGGAAGACCATGACCTCCTTGATGGCCTTCTGCTCCTCCCAGGCGGCGCCGATCAGCTTGGTCCGCTTGGGGCCGAGGCCGGGCACCTCGATCAGCCGCTTCGGCTGCTCCTCGATGACGTCCAGGGTGTCGATGCCGAAGTGCTCCACGATCCGGTCGGCGATCTTCGGGCCGATGCCTTTGATCAGGCCGGAACCGAGGTAGCGACGGATGCCCTGGATGGTCGCGGGCAGGAGCGTGGAGTAGTTCTCGACGGTGAACTGCTTGCCGTACTGGGGGTGCGAGCCCCAGCGGCCCTCCATGCGCAGCGATTCGCCCGGCTGGGCCCCCAGGAGGGAGCCGACGACGGTGAGCAGGTCGCCTGCGCCGCGGCCGGTGTCGACCCGGGCGACCGTGTACCCGCTCTCCTCGTTGGCGTAGGTGATGCGCTCGAGCACCCCCTCGACCACTGCCGACGACGCCGCCGCGTTGGTAGTCATGGCACGAAGCTACCGTCCGGCGCCGACAGTCCGCCGGACCTGGGGACAACTCCCCCCCGGCAGGCACTCCGCAGGCACTCGCCCGGGCTCCGGAGACCGAAAGGGGGTCCGGCCTTCCGGCCGGACCCCCTCACGGTTACCCCTCCCTCGTCGGACTTCCCGATCCCCCCAGATCCCTCCCCGGAAGTGCCGACGCAACATACGACCCGCGACCACCGCCGGTGGTTGCACGCGGATTCACACCTTTACTTCTCCATTACCCAAGGGTGATCCCAGCGCGACCCAAGGTGCCGGTAAATCACCGCAGAAGTAGCGTTTCCGGCATGAGTGAGCCTTCAATCCAGGACGACGTGCTGAGCGAACTCGGCGACGACCGGCTGACCGACATCGCCGGACTCCTCGGTACCGACACGAACGGCGCCCGTGACACCGTCGCGGCCACGGTCGGTGCGATGACCGGCGACCTCCAGCAGAAGGCCGACGCCGATGACGACGACGGCAACGAGGTCCGCCAGGCCTTCGCCGAGGTGGCCGAAGCACCGCTGGAAGGCGTGGCCACCCTCGGCGGCGGCCTGGGCGGCATGCTCGGCGGCGGGATGATGGCCGGGGTGCTCGCCAAGGTGAGCAAGCCCGTGGCCAACGCCGTCTCCAAGAAGACGGGCATTCCCGCGCCCACCGTCGCCCGCGTCATCGAACTGCTGATCCCGGTGCTGCTGGCCGTCTTCGCCAAGCGCGCGGCCGCCGGCAAGGGCGGGGGCGGCGGCGCGGCCCCGCAGGCCGCCGGCGCCGACTCCCCCATCCCCTCGCCCGGAGCGGTACCGGGCGGGGCGGGCGCGGCCCCGGGAGCGCCGTCCACCGGCGGCGGCCTCGGCGACCTGCTGAGCCAGATCCTCGGCGGCGGCAAGAAGTAGGGTCGCCGCGCGTTCACCCGGACGGCCGACCCGGCCCCGATCGGTATCGGGGCCGGGTCGAGGGGAATGGGCCCGGGCCGCCCCCCGGCGGTCCGGACCCGACGCAGAGCCGGACCCACCCGGCCCTGCGTCAGATCGCGGGGCGGTAGAAGAAGGTCTTGCGGTGCTCGATCCTGCCGTCGCGTACGAGGTAGGTGTCGGCGAAGGCCTCGTCCAGGGCGGTGCCGTTCTTGTCGGCCCCCCTGAAGCGCCCCCAGCAGGCGGCCGCGGCCAGCCCGCCGGTCACCTGGCTCACCTCGTGCGCGCCCGAGGTGATGATGCGTTCGTGCTCGTAGAAGCGGCGGATGCGGTCGAGGCCCTCCAGCGGGGAGTAGCCCGGACGCTCGTAGACGGCGTCGGGCGAGAAGACCTCGCCGAGCCGGTCCCACGAGCGGGTGTCGATCACCTGGAACAGCCGGGCCACCAGGAAGTCGGCGGTCACCGGTGCGGGGGACGTGGTTGTCACGGCCATGCTCCTTCGGGGGTGCGGACAGTGCGGGATGTGGACTGTGCGGATGCGCACCGGGCGGGTTGCACGCGGTGCGGGCGGTGCGGGTCGTACGGCCGGGGGTCACCCGTGGGTACTGCGTGTGCGGAAACGCGGCCGGGCCCCGCCAGTGGCGGGCGGTCCGTCAGGAGCCGTCGGCGAGGGCCTTCTCCCAGGCCGTGGCCAGGCGGGCGACGCCTTCCTGGCGCTGCGCGTCGTCCAGGGAGGCGAAGGACAGCCGCAGCACGCGCGAGCCGTCCTCCTCTATGCAGAAGGGCTTACCCGGCACGATGGCCACGCCCTGCGCCAGCGCGTGCTCGTACAGCGCCTCCGAGCCGACCCGGGCGTCGGTCAGCCGGCACCAGAAGAAGAGGCCGCCGCGCGGGCGCTCGAAGTCCAGCCAGGGCAGGCGCTCGCGCAGCAGCGCCTCCATGTCCCGCGCCCGCCCGCCGTAGAGCGTGCGCAGTCCCGCCAGGTGGGCCGGCAGGAACTCCGGGTCTCCGAGCAGGTCGACGAGCAGGTACTGGCCGAGGGTGTTGGTCTGCAGGTCGCCGCACTGCTTGGCGGCGATCAGCTCCCCGATCAGCCCGGTCGGGGCGACCAGGCCGGCCACCCGCAGTCCCGGGCAGACCGTCTTGGACAGGCTCATCAGCCGGACGACCCGGTCGCTGTGGACGTCGGTGGACGGCAGCCGGCGGCCCTCGAAGGCCAGGTCGCCGTACGGGTCGTCCTCGACCACGAGGAAGCCGTACCGCTCGGCCAGCGCGGCCAGGTGGCGGCGCCGCTCCTCGGAGAGCACCGCGCCGGTGGGGTTGTGGAAGTGCGGTACGACGTAGACCAGCTTGGGCCGGGCCCCGGCGGCGAGGCGCTGCTCCAGCACGTCGGTGCGCATGCCGTCCGCGTCCCCCGGCACCGGCAGCAGCCGGGCGCCGGCCCGCCGGAAGACCTGTACGGCGCCCAGGTAGCTGGGGTCGTCGAGCGCCACCTCGTCGCCCTCGTCGATGAGGGTCTGGGCGACGAGGTCCAGGCCCTGCTGGCTGCCGGCGGTGACCATCACCCGGTCGGGGGTGGCGGGGGCGCCGGTCGCGGTGGCCCGCGCCGCGATCACCTCGCGCATCGGGGCGATGCCGTCGGTGGGGGCGTACTGGAGCGCCGGCACGGCGGAGCCGGCGAACAGCCGCTCCGTGGCCTCGGCGAGCCGGGCCACGGGGAAGCTGTCGGGTGCCGGGATGCCCCCGGCCATCGAGAGCACACCGGGTGCGCCGGCGGCCGCCAGGATCCGGCTCACCGCGTCGGAGCGGCCCCAGCCGGTCCGGCGGGCGAGCAGGGTCTCGATGCCGCCGCCGGCCGTGCCCGGCCGTGCCGCGTGGGTCACGGACGCCGCCGGGTTCACCGGGGTCACGGGGGTCACCTTGCCTCCACCTTCCGCGGCTGCGCGCCGATCTGCGCCGGGAAGTCCTTCAGGCGCCACACCGGCGACTTCAGGACCACCAGGACCGCCGTCAGGAAGACCGCGGCCGTGACGAACAAGGTCTCCCGCAGCCCGATGAGGTCACCGAGCCAGCCGCCCAGCAGGGCGCCGAGCGGGAGGGTGCCCCAGGAGACGAACCGGTAGCCGGCGTTCATGCGGCCCAGGAGGTGATCCGGGGTCATGGACTGGCGCAGGCTGATGATGTGGATGTTGGCGATGGTGCCGCCGGCGCCGATCAGCGCGAAGGCGGCGACGAACAGGGCGAGCGAGAGCGCGCCGCCGTTCGCCGGAGCCGCCGGGATGGCCGCGGGGGCCAGGCAGCACAGCAGCAGGGCCGCCAGGATGGCCGAGCCGAGCCCGATCCTGCGCTTGAGCCACTGCGCGAGCATCGAGCCGACCAGGGAGCCGACCGCGCCGGTGCCGAGCAGCAGGCCGATGCCGCCGGGCGATATGCCGAGCGTGCGGGCCGCGTACAGCACGAAGACGGTCTGGAGCGACATCCAGCACAGGTTGTACAGCCCGGACTGGAGGGCGCAGGCCCGCAGGTGGGCGCTGTCCCAGATGATCCGGACGCCCTGGTTGATGCTGGTCCAGATGCCGGTCCGCTCCTGCTGGGGCTCCGGCGCCGGTTCGGCGCGGCGTACCGCGAGCAGGGTGAGCACGGACACCAGGTACGAGATCCCGTTGATCAGCAGCGCGTAGGGAGCGGTGACCCAGCCGACGAGCAGGCCGGCCAGACCCGGGCCGCCGATCTGGGCGAGCGAACTGGTGCCCTGGAGCTTGCTGTTGCCCTCCACCAGGTGCTCCTTGCCGACCAGGGTCGGTAAGTACGACTGGTAGGAGACGTCGAAGACCACGGTCAGGGTGCCGACGAGCAGTGCGGCGACGTAGACGTACTCGATGCGGAGCAGGTCGAGCGCGGCCAGCAGCGGCACCGCGCTGACCAGCAGCGCACGCCCCACGTTGGCCATGATCATCAGCGGCCTGCGCCGCACCCGGTCGACCCAGACGCCGACCAGGAGGGTGACCATCAGGAACGGGGCGTAGGAGGCCGCGTTGACGAAGCCCACCTGGGAGGAGCTGGCGTCGAGCGTGAGGACCGCGGTGAGCGGCAGCGCCAGGGTCGTGACCTGGGCCCCGACCTGTGAGATCGCCTCCCCGGACCAGAACTTGAGGAATTCCGGATCCCGCCAGAGCGTGGAGTTCCCGGCGCCGGCCGGGGGGCCGGCCGGCGCCTCCTCCAGCGCCTCGGCGGCCCCGTTCCCGATGTCGGTCACTTCGCGTCCACCACCCCGGCGGCCGGGTCGACGTGGAAGGCACAGCCGATCTGGGCGCCGCGCAGCATGCTGACGATGCCCACGGCGGGGTCGGTGACGCCGCGGGCCAGGGTGCCGGCGTAGCGTCCGTCGACCATCAGGGTCCCGTAGGCGACGGCCATGTCCTCGCAGCTCTCGCCGTCCTCGGAGAGGAAGCGCTCGGTGGTCGGCAGCAGGCGGTGCTGCAGGACGTAGGGGCCGTCCGTGGCCTGGCGGAGCTTGGCCACCCACTCCTTCTGGTCGGTGGTCCAGCCGGGGGTCACGCCGACGCCGCCGTAGAGGAGGGTGGGCTTGAGGACCAGGTGGTCCTTGTTGGCGATGGCGTAGGGCAGCAGGTCGATCTTCTCGCCGTCGAAGGTGACCTTCTCGTCGCGCACGAACCGGGTCCAGGGCAGGATCCGGTCGATCAGCTCGCGCTCCTCCTCGGTGAAGACGCCGCGGTTGCGCTCGTCGCTGAGCATGGCGAGGCTGCCCTTGTTGCCGTACAGCTCGCAGTCCAGCGGGGCGAACAGCTCGACGTTGCCGGCCTCGACGGCGTCCAGCAGCGGGTTCACGAGGTCGTAGGTGCGGGGCTCGTCCGGCATTTCGCCGGGCAGGAACATCCGGTAGACCGCGTCGACCTTGCGGCCCCGGTGCAGGACGTTGCCGGCCTCGTAGGCGAAGTCGCCGAGGTGGCAGACGACGGGCTCGAAGCCGAGCCGCTCGAAGGCCGGGACGACGAACTCCATCCAGCACTTGGACTTCTCGAAGCCCTCGGGCCAGTCGGTGATCGCAAGCAGCGGGCGCTCCACGCCTTCCAGGGAGGGCGCCTGGCGGCGCAGCACCTCGGTGATGCGGGCGAGCGGGTCGGGGTAGACCAGGCCCTCGGCGTCCGCGAACGTGGCGAACTCCTCGTCCTGGACCAGGGCGCGGGCGAACTCGCCCATCTGCCAGCCGCCGAGCGAGGAGCCGGTGTTGAGCTCCATGACGCGGAAGCCGCCGGTCTCGCGGTACAGGTCGGCGCGGGAGAGCGGGGCGAGCTCGTCCGAGGAGCCGCGCAGGACCAGGTCTGCCTGGGTGGGGGACATTCCGACGGCCCGGGCGAAGGCGCGCAGGTCGCCGCCGAAGAGCCGGGCGGGCACGGCCTTCAGCAGTTCGAAGAGGCCTCCGAGGTCGCGCTCCAGGGTGGCGACGTCGGTCGCGCTGAGGAAGACGGGGCGGTTGAGGCCCTCGCCGCCGCCGGCGCCGGTACGGAACCGCTCCACGCCCCGGACGCCGGAGACGGTCATCCGCCGGGCGGTGCGCTCGTGGTCGAAGAAGCGGCGGGTCACGGCGTTCTCGACGCGTGCGCCCAGCCGGTGCGCGGCCACTCCGGAGACCTCGGTACGGGAGAGCTCCTCGGCCCGGTCCAGGGCGCGGCGGGTCCCGGCGGGGGTGTCGCTCACCGCGATGAGCGCGGCGGAGCGCGGTGTCAGGCCACGCGGCGGGAGCAGCAGCTCGTCGCCGGGCTCCACCAGTGCGACCGCCTCGACCAGGTCCTCGACCTCCTCGGGCGCGGGCAGCACGACCCGGTCGACGGCTCCGTCGTAGGCCGGGTAGAGGAAGCGGACTTCGGCGCTCTTGGAACGCGTCGGGGTGACGTCGGGGGTCTCCTCGAAGGCGATCCGGGCGGCGGCCAGCGGCAGGTCCACGCCGGTGGCCAGGTTGTTCAGGTGCGGGATGAGGTCGCCGCCGAGCCGGCCGTTGAGCTCGATCAGCCGCGGGCCGTTCGCGGAGACCCGCAGTTCGGTGTGGGTGACGCCGAAGTCGACGCCGACCGCGCGGTGGGATCCCTGGACCAGTTCGGTGACGGCCTCGGCCCACGGCTCGTCGCGCCAGTCGGTGACGAGGTGGCCGACCTCCTCGAAGTACGGGTGGGCGCCCAGGCGCTTGCGGGCCACGGCCACCGGGGTGGCGACGCCGTCCACGACGACGCTGTCCACGCTGAGCTCGGGTCCTTCGACGAACTCCTCGATCAGTACCGAGGCGGTGGTGCCGGCGCCGCGCAGGCGGCTGGTGGAGGCGAGCCGGAAGGCCCGGCGCAGGCCGTCCACGTCGCGGGCCATCATCACGCCGAAGCTGCCGCCGAGGGTGCGGGGCTTGACGACGACGGGGAAGCCGATGGCCTCGGCGGCGGCGACAGCCTCGTCCTCGGTGGTGGCCGGGATGTAGCGGACGGCGGCCATGCCGGCCGCCTCCAGGGCCTGGCGGGTGGCGTACTTGTCGCGGCAGACGCGGGCGGCGGCCGGGTCCATGGCCCGCATGCCCAGCTTCTTGGCGACCGAGGAGACGGCGACCAGTGACCACTCGTCCCAGGTGACGATCGCGGCGTTCGCGACCTCGCCCCGCAGGTCGGCGACGGGGGCGTACAGCTTGGCCGCGTCCGTGGTGTCCGCGATCCGGTGGGTCTCCACGTAGCGGGACTGCCAGGTGGGCGCCTCCGGCGCGACGAGCGTCACCTCGTAGTGCTGGGCGAGGGAGGCCAGGGCGTATTCGCGGTACTGGCGTATGCGGCTGCCGACGAGGATGACGCGCTGGCGTTCAGAGGTCGTGAAGACCACGGTGGGTTCCTTTCCGATGCGGGGCGTGGTGCCTTGGCCCCGGCAAGACAGGGGGTGCGGGGAGGGACGCGCCGCGGGCTGGTCCGCGCGGCGCGTCGTGTGTCAGTTCGGTGGGGCGGGCGGATCCACCGCCGGTACGCAGGTCAGCCGGAAGCCGTTCGCGGCCTCGGTGATGGCCGCCTCGACCTCCTGGGTGGAGGGTCCGCGGAAGCGGAAGCGGGTGCCCACGTGCTCGTAGCCGCTGATCGCGGGGGCCAGGGCGCCGACCGGGGTGTGCAGGACGGCGTACGGGAGCCGGGCGGGCTCGGGCTGCCGTACCCAGCCGGCGGCTTCCACCCGGCAGGGGGCGGGCACCGGCAGCGGGAGCAGCAGGTAGCCGCCGACCTCACCGGTCTTCAGGGGCGGCAGGACCGGGGTCAGGCCCAGCTGGATGTCGACGGCGGCGGCCATCAGGTCGACGCCGTGGACGTCGCGCCAGGTGAAGGGGATCTCTCCGCCGCCCACCCGGGCCCCGCACTCGAGGAAGACCAGCGCGGGCCCGCCGTCGGCTGCCCGGGTGACGAAGGCCTCCAGGTGGAAGACCCACGGCCGGGAGCCGCCGAGGGCCGCGCCCACGGCCGCGGCGAAGGCCTCCGTCGCCTCCAGCAGCGCCGGGTCGTCCTCCTCCACGGAGCCGAGCCAGGTGCCCTGGGTGAAGTCGGCGCAGGTGCCGCCGACGTAGCGCGAGACCGTCCAGCTGCCCAGCGAGTCGCCCTCCCACAGGCCGTCGATGTGCAGGATGGGCCCGTCCACGTAGCTCTGGACGAGGTACGGTTCGCCGGCCAGGGCGGCGGCCAGCCCGGGGACGGCTGCCACGTCCGCGGCGGAGTCCACCCTGACCACTCCCCGGCTGGCGGTGCCTCGGTGCGGCTTGACGACCAGCGGCCAGCCGTGGGCTTCGCCGAAGGCGAGCACGGCGGCCGGGTCGGGCGCCGGGGCGAAGGCCGGTACGGGCAGTCCGGCCGCGGCCGCCGTGCGGCACATGGTCAGCTTGTCGCGGAAGACGGCCAGTTCGGCGGTGGTCTGGCCGGGGATCGCGAACTCCTCGCGGATCAGCGCGGCCGTGTCGAGGTCTCCCTCGTTGAGGGCGACCAGCCGCGCCGGGGTGCCGAAGCGGGCGACGAGTGCGGTGACGGCCGCGCGGACGGCGGGCAGGTCGTCGGTGAGCCCCACGGTGGTCACCGCGGCGGCGGCCGGGGGCAGCGAGGCGCGGCCGAGCTCGGTGCTCACGTAGGTGACGTGGGCGGAGTGGTGGTCGAGGTAGTCGGTGTAGTGCGCGTGGGTGTCCCGCCAGCGGTGCAGGACGAGGATGTGGGGGCGGTCGCCGTTCATGCGCGCTCTGCCCCCTCTCCCGCCTCGTCCGTGCCGGCCCCGTCGGTCGCGTCGGTCGCGTCGGCGGCGTCGGCGGCTTCGGCGGCGAGCCAGGGCAGGGCGGCCGTCGCCATCGTGCGGACGCCGACGGACAGCGCGGGGCCGGCGACGGGCGCGAAGGTGGAGGAGTGGTTCTGCGGGAGGTCCTCCAGCCGGCCGGCCGCGAAGGCCTCGCCGAACGCCTGCGGGTCGAGGCCGCCGTAGAACCAGTACACGGAGGGCACCTGGGCCGCGGTGGCGAGGAGGCCGAAGTCCTCGCTGGCGGTGGTCGGCCCCATGGTCATGACGGCGCCGGCCCCGAAGTGGTCGCGGTGGGCCTGGGCGACCCGCTCGGCGCTCGCCTGGTCGTTGACCGTCATCGGCAGGTGGTAGACGGAGGTGATCTCCGGGTCGGCGGTCGCGCCGGCGGCCGCCGACTCGGCGCGCGCCAGGCGCTCGATGGCCGCGATGACCTTTTCGCGGACCGGCGCGGAGCTGGTGCGGACGTTGATGCCGAGCTCGGCGGTGTCGGGTATGACCGCGGCGGTGGTGCCGGCCTGCAGCTTGCCGACGGTGAGCACCACCGGTTCCTGGGCGGCGATCTCGCGGGAGACGACCGTCTGGAGCCGCAGCACCAGCGAGGCCGCCATCACCACGGGGTCCACCGCCGCCTCGGGCTTGGAGCCGTGGCCGCCCCGCCCGAAGAGCTTGACCGTGATGGAGTCGGTGGCGCCCATGACCGTGCCGGGGCAGGTGGCGATGAGCCCGGCCGGTCCCGGTCCGACGTGCGAGCCGAGGATCACGTCGGGGCGCGGGAAGCGCTCGAAGAGGCCGTCGTCGACCATCGCCCGGGCGCCGTAACCGCTCTCCTCGCCCGGCTGGAACACCGCGACGACGGTGCCCCGCCAGGCTTCCCGGTTGCGGGCGAACAGCTCGCAGGCCCCGATCAGGGCGGCCACGTGCAGATCGTGTCCGCAGGCGTGCATCACCGGGACCTCGGCGCCCGTGTCGTCGGTGGCGGTCTCCGTGCTCGCGTACGGCAGTCCGGTGGCCTCCTTCACGGGCAGCGCGTCCATGTCGGCGCGCAGCATGACCACGGGGCCCTCGCCGCCGCGCAGGACCGCGACCACACCGGTGCGGCCGACGCCGGTGGTGATCTCCCAGCCGCCCTGGGCGGCGAGCCGCTCGGCGACGAGGGCGGCGGTCCGCTTCTCCTGGAAGGCGAGTTCGGGGTGGGTGTGCAGTTCGCGGTAGTCGGCCTCCAGGGCCGGCAGCAGCGAGTCGAGACCTTCGAGCAGTGCAGTCATGGCGTCCTTCTCAGGCATGAGGGGTGACGGAGGACATGGGGTGATCGCGTACACCCCATGAGGCGGCCAGCGCCGCCGCGGCGGTGAGCGCGGGCCACCACGGCAGCCGGCCGCCCAGTCCCGCCGACCGCAGCAGCTCCGCGAGCATCGGGAAGGTGCCGCCGAAGAGGCTGATCGCGGCCGCGGTGGGCAGGCCCACCGCCACGGCGCGCACGGCCGGCGGGAACAGCTGCCCCGCGAAGACGTTGCTCACGGCGAGCGGCAGGCCCAGCAGGAAGAGCAGGACCACGGTGACCAGTTGGACGGGCACCCGGCCGGCCTCCATGGCCGCCAGCAGCGGCACGGTGCCCAGGGCGAGCCCGGCGAAGCCGGTGCGCAGGACGGGCAGTGCGCCGAACCGGTCGGCTGCCTTGCCGCCGCCGAGCATCGCGAGGAGCAGGGCCACCATGCCGAGGAGCAGGGCCGCGGAGGTCTCCTCCTTGGTGGCGGCGCCGACGCTGTCCGCGTAGGACGGGAAGTCGACGGTGACGAAGTAGAAGGCGGTGGTGGCGCCGGAGGTGATGGCGAACACCACGGCGAGGCGCCCGAGATGGGACCGCAGCACCGGCCAGGGGCTCGGTGCCTTCGCGGCGGCGGGAGGAGCCGCCGCTGTGGCCGCTGCGTCGGCCCTCGCCTGTCCGGAGTCCCGGGTGGAGGCCGTGAAGACGGCGCTCTCCGCCGCGCCGCGCCGGATCCACAGGGCGGTGAGGCCGAGCAGTCCGCCGAAGACGAAGCCGAAGCGCCAGCCGCCGTCCTCGACCCCGCTCTCCCCGAACACCCCGAGCAGGACGTTCATCACGATGAAGGACAGTGCGC
The DNA here is from genome assembly GCF_018614195.1 of Streptomyces sp. ISL-43. GTDB lineage: Bacteria > Actinomycetota > Actinomycetes > Streptomycetales > Streptomycetaceae > Streptomyces. The sequence continues at coordinate 47,972 of NZ_JAGGOT010000018.1, read as the reverse complement.
TGCCCAGTACCACTCCCCCGTAGGAGACGGCGCTGTAGAAGTAGCGGCGCCCGGCCGGGGCGGTCTCGGTGACGTACGCCGCCACGCTCGGGTTCTCCGCTCCCACCGAGAGGCCCTGCACCAGCCGGGCGCCGACCACCAGGAGCGGGGCGGCCAGGCCGATGGAGGCGTAGCCCGGTATGACGGCCAGGAACAGGGAGCCGGCCGCGATCAGGCCGACGGTGAGGGTCAGTCCGTAGCGCCGGCCGCGGGTGTCGGTGAGGCGGCCGATGAGCACGCTGCCCAGCGGCCGGACCAGGAATCCCAGGGCGAAGCCGAGGTAGGCGGCGATGAGTTTGGCGGTGGGCGAGGAGCCGGGGAAGAGGGCCTCGGCGAAGTACGGGGCGAGGATGCCGTAGATGGTCCAGTCATAGGCCTCGACGACCGAGCCGACGGTGGCCGCGGCCAGTTCCCTGCGGGGGCGCCGGGCCGGCGCGGGGGTGGTGCCCACCGCGTCGGCCACCGGGACGCGGGCTTGCTCAGTGCTGGTCATCTGTCACTCCGTAGACCCTGATCAATGTGTTGTCGCCGGGGAACGGCACGGCGTGCAGCCGGGCCCCGGTCGCCGGGAGCGCCTCCAGGCCGGTCAGGCCCGTGAGGGCGGGCAGGCCCGCGGCGGCGAGCGCTCGCGCCACCGGACCGTCGCCCTGCCGGCTGTCGGTGGCCACGAGGGCCGCGCCCTGCGCGGCGAGCAGGGCCACCGCGTCCTCGGTGAGGTACGGGCCGGCTACGCGGCCGCTCTGCACCACGACGGCGTGTCCGGCGAGGTCGAAGGGGGCGAGCGCGAGCCGGTCGGCGACCGGCTGCCCGGCTCCGAGCAGCCGCAGCAGGACCACGGGCAGGTCCACCAGGCCGGCCAGGCCCGGTGCGCCGCCGCCCGGTGCCGCGGGCCAGGCGGCCCTGGTCGCGGGGCCGGTCAGGTCGACGGTGCGGCGGCCCGAGCCGGGGGCGACGGTGTTGCGGGAGCCCTTGTGGGGCTCCCGGATCAGCTCCCGGCGCGTGATCTTCGTACTGCCGACCATCAGCAGCCCGAGGTGGCGCACCAGCAGTTCGCCCAGCTCGCCGTCGCCGATGTCGTCACCGGGGATGTCCAGTCGGAATCCCTGGGTCTGCAAGGCGCCGCCGTTGCTGAAGACGACCTCCGCGTCGAAGTCGATCCGCCACTGACCGCTGCTCGTTCCCGTGGTCATGTCCCTGTCCTCGTGTTCGTGGATCCGTCGCTCGCGGATCCGTGCTCTGTCGTGCCGAACCGGCCGTTCCGGCTCAGGCGCAGTCGATCAGAGCTTTCTCCAGAGCCGCCGCCATCTCGTGGATCTCGTCCTCGGTGATGATCAGTGGCGGCAGGAGGCGGAGCACGGCGCCGTGGCGGCCGCCGCTCTCCAGCAGCAGTCCGTGCTCCAAGCAGGCCCGCTTGACGCGCTTGGCACGGGCTCCGTCGGCGGGCAGGGTGCCGAGTGCGTCGGCCTGGCCCAGCGGGTCGACGATCTCGATGCCCCACATCAGGCCCCGGCCGCGGACCTGGCCGATCTCGGGGTGGCCCGCGGCCAGCCGTCCCAGCAGTTCGGCGATCAACTCGCCCTTGGCGGCGGCCTTTTCGATCAGACCCTCGGATTCCGTGACCCGCATGGCGGCGAGTCCCGCGACCAGGGCGATCTGGTTGCCGCGGAAGGTGCCCGCGTGGGCGCCGGGCGACCACGAGTCGTACTTGCCGTGGTAGAGCAGCATCGACAGCGGGAAGCCGCCGCCGGCCGCCTTGGACACCAGTACGGCGTCCGGCTCGATCCCCGACTCCTCGAAGGCCCACATGGTGCCGGTGCGCCCGAAGCCCGCCTGGATCTCGTCCAGGACCAGCGGGATGTCCAGCCGGGCGGTGATCTCCCGCAGCCCCCGCAGCCAGGCCGGCGGCGCGGGGATGACCCCGCCCTCGCCCTGGACCGCCTCGACGAAGATGGCGGCCGGCTTGGTGATGCCGCTCTCGGGGTCGGTGAGCAGCCGCTCCAGGTAGGTCAGGCCGGCCTGGACGCCCTGCTCTCCGCCGATCCCGAACGGGCAGCGGTAGTCGTACGGGTAGGGCAGGTGGTGGACGTCCGGCATGAGGGAGGGCACGGACTCCTTGGCGCCCAGGTTGCCGGTGAGGGCGAGCGCGCCCGCGGTCATCCCGTGGTAGGCGCCGTGGAAGGACATCACCGTCCGGCGGCCGGTCGCGGTCTTGAAGAGCTTGATGGCCGCCTCGGTGGCGTCGGTGCCCGCCGGCCCGCAGAACTGCGTCTTGAAGTGGTCGGCCATGGTGCCCGGCAGCCGTGCGTACAGGGCCTGGAGGTACTCGTACTTGGCCGGAGTGGTGAGGTCCAGCGCCTGCTGGACCTGACCGGAGGAGAGGTACCGCGCCACCTCGCGCAGCACCTCGGGGTGGTTGTGCCCCAGGGCGAGGGTGCCCGCCGCCGCGAGGCAGTCCAGGTACTCGCGGCCGTGTCCGTCACGGATCCGTGCGCCGCGGCCCTCGGTGAGGATCCGGCCGAAGGCGTTGGCGTAGGTCCGGGCGCCCGACTCGCGCTCCTTGACGAAGGTGTACATGTCGTCCGGCGTGAGGGTGGTCACGTCTTCACTTCCTCAGGTGTGAGCGGGCGTCGGCGACCATGACCTGGCCGAGGGCGATCCCCCCGTCGTTGGTCGGGACGAGCCGCTGGACGTAGGTGTCGAAACCGTCGGCGGTCAGCCCGGTCAGACAGTTGAGCAGCAGGAATTCGTTGAGGAACACGCCTCCGGAGAGGGCGACCTGGTTGACCCCGGTCTCCTCCCGCAGGGCCTTGCAGCGTTCCCGGACCATCTCGACGACGGCCGTGTGGAACCTGCGGCTGATCCGCTCCGTGGGCAGTCCGGCGGCGACGTCGGCGGCCATGGCCCGGATCACGGGCCGCGGGTCCACCTCGGTCAGGCCGTCCGCCTCGTAGGCTCCGAAGCGGTAGTCCGGCGCTGCCTCGCGGGTCGCGTCGCGGCCCAGCAGGCCTTCCAGCTCGATCGGGCCCTGGGCCTCGTACTCGGCCTTGGAGCACACTCCGGCCAGGGCGGCGGCCCCGTCGAAGAGGCGGCCCATGCTGGAGGTCGGCGGGGAGTTGATGCCGCGGGCGGCCATCCTCGCGAAGACCTGGCGCCGCTGCCCGTCGAGGTCGGCCAGGGCGGGGAAGCCCGCGAGGGCCCGGTCCGGGTCTCCGTCGAAGGCGTCCAGGGCGAGCGCGTACCCCGTGCGGATGGGTTCGCGTACGGCCTGGTCCCCGCCGATCAGCGGCAGCCTGCGCAGCCGGCCGACCCGGCGGTAGGAGGCGAAGTCCCCGAGGAGGAACTCCCCGCCCCAGACCGTGCCGTCCTCGCCGTAGCCGAAGCCGTCGAAGATGACGCCGAGGGTGGTGCCGCTCACGTGGTTCTCCGCCATGCAGGAGGCCATGTGCGCGTGGTGGTGCTGTACCTCGACGGTGGGCAGGGCCGGGCCGGTGCCGTCGTCGTCCAGGGCGGCGCGGGTGGAGCGGAACTGCGGGTGCATGTCATGGGCGGTGATCTCCGGCTTCAGCGCGTAGAGCTGCGCCAGGTGCCGGGCGGTGCGGTGGTGCGCGGCGAAGGTCTCGTCGTTCTTGAGGTCGCCGATGTGCTGGCTGAGGAAGACCTGGGATCCGTTGGTCAGGGCGACGGTCGTCTTCAGTTCGGCTCCGAGGGCGACCACGGGGGCCACCTCGCGGCCGACGTCCACCGGGTAGGGCGCGTAGCCGCGGGCCCGCCGGATGAACTGCAGGAGCGGCTTGTCGAGTTCGGGGTGGTCCGAGAGGCGGACCACCGAGTCGTCCACCCGGATCTCGATGTCACGGTCGTGGTAGAGGATGACGTCGGCGATCTCGAAGAGCTGTTCCAGCGCCTCCTCGTTGCGGTAGGCGATGGGGTAGCCGGAGATGTTGCCGCTGGTGGCGACGAGGGCTTCGAGGCCGGGCTCGTCCAGCAGCAGGTGGTGGTGCGGTGCCGACGGCAGCATGATCCCCAGGTTGGGGTTGCGCGGCGCCACCGACTCCGGGAGGGAGCCGGGGCGCTTGCGCGCCAGGAGGATCGGCCGGGCCGGCGAGCGCAGGATGTCGATCTCCTCTTCGGAGAGCTCCACCAGGCGCTGCGCCGTGGCGAGGTCGCGGACCATCACCGCGAACGGCTTGGAGTCGCGGCGCTTGCGGCTGCGCAGCAGGGCCACGGCCTCCGCGTTCGTCGCGTCCACCGCGAGGTGGAAGCCGCCGACGCTCTTGATCGCCGCGATCCCGCCGTCCGCCAGGACCCGGGCGGCCGTGACGAGGGCCTCGTCCCCTTCGGCCGTGTTCCCCTCGCGGTCCTGGAGCAGCAGCCGGGGGCCGCACTCCGGGCACGCGTTGGGTTGCGCGTGGTAGCGCCGGTCCATGGGGTCTTCGTACTCGTTCTTGCAGTCCGCGCACATGGTGAAGGTGGCCATGGTGGTCATCGGACGGTCGTACGGCAGGTCCTGGATGATGGAGTACCTGGGCCCGCAGTTGGTGCAGTTGATGAAGGGGTAGCGGTGCCGGCGGTCCTTCGGGTCCCGAAGTTCCGCCTGGCAGTCGCCACACACGTGGGTGTCCGCCGGGAGCAGCGCGGACCGGGCTCCGGTGTGCTCGCTGTGCACGATGGTGAACGGGCCGGGGGGCACGCTCCCCGGGGCCAGGCCCCGGGTGGGACGGACTTCGTCCACCCGGGCGAGTTCGGGGGCGCGGCCGCTCAGGCCGGCCGCGAACTCCGTCAGGGCGGCGACCGGTCCGGACGCCTCCACCAGCACGCCCTCGGGGTCGTTGCGAACCCAGCCGGCGAGGCCGAGTTCACGGGCCAGCTTGTAGACGAACGGCCGGTAGCCGACGCCTTGGACCACGCCGGTGACGCGGATGCGCCACTCCTCTGCGCCCACTGCGGGCTCTGCGCTCTGCACGGTGCTCATGGCGGTCTCCTCGGTCCTTCTCAGCAGAGCCGGGGGAGTTCGGCGCCGAGCAGTTCCTCCAGCTGGGTCTCGCGACCCTCCTTGTCGCGCAGCAGCACCAGGCCCTCGGTGTCCTCGGCGATCTCGCCGATGGCGACGGCGTGCTTGCCGTAGGGGGTGGAGTGCAGGGCGGCAAGTACGTCGGCCTCCGCCGCCGGGTCCACGAAGATCGCCAGGCAGCCCTCGTTGGCGCAGTGGAGGGGGTTGATGCCGAGCATGTCGGCGGCCATCGCGGTCTCGTGCTGGATGGGCAGGTCGTCCTGGGCGACGCGGATGGTGCGGCCGAGCTTGTGGGCGTACTCGTGGAGCACGGCCGTCAGGCCGCCGCGGGTGACGTCGCGCATCGAGCGGACGGCGCCGGCGGGGACGTTGGAGAGCAGCGTGTCGACGAGGCCGTTGAGCGGCGCGCAGTCGCTGTCCACGCGCTGTTCGAAGCCGAGGCCCTCGCGGATGGAGAGCAGGTGGACGGTGTGGTTGCCGATGGGACCGCTGAGGATCACCCGGTCGCCGGGGCGTACGTCGGTCATGGTCAGCGGCTCGCGCTCGAAGACTCCGACGCCCGCGGTGTTGAGGTAGATCTGGTCGGCCTCGCCCTTGCGGACGACCTTGGTGTCGCCGCCGACGATCTGTACGCCGGCCTCGCGGGCGGTGTCGCGGATCGACTCCAGGACCTGGACCAGCCGGGGTATGGGCAGCCCGGTCTCCAGGATCATGCCGAGGGTGAGGTACTTGGGCCGGGCGCCGGCCACGGCCAGGTCGTTGACGGTGCCGCAGACCGCGATCTTCCCGATGTCCCCGTTGCCGAAGAACGGCGGGTCGATCACGAAGGAGTCGGTGGTCATCGCGATGCGGTCGCCCTCGATCTTGAGGACGGCGCTGTCCTCCATGATGCCGACGTAGACGTCGCCGAGGGTCTGTGCGATCAGCTGCACCAGGTCCTGGCTCAGCTTGGCGCCGGTGCCGTGGTCGAGAACGATGTACTGGGTGGGGTCCACGCTCGTGGTCATGCCGGTTCCTTTGCGGAGAGGGGCTTCGTCGAGAGGGGCGCGGTCACGGGGTCTTGATGTTCTTGCGGGGCAGGCCGCCCTCGGCGTCGAGGACGCGCAGGACCTCGTCGGAGTCGGTCACGGTGGCGCAGTAGCCCTCGAGCCAGTCCAGGGCGCGCTGCTTGTCGTCGAGGCGGGCCGAGACGACGCAGTCGGTCGGGACCCAGATGTTGTAGCCGCGAAAGAAGGCGTCGGCGGCGGTGGTCTGGACGCAGATCTGCGTCTGCATGCCGGTGATCAGCACGGTGTCGACGCCGAGGGCCTGGAGGCGCTCGTGCAGGTCGGTCTCGTAGAAGCCCGAGTCCTTGCTCTTCTCCATGACGACGTCCTCGGGGGCGAGGAACGCCTCGATGATGTCGGCGCCGTGGGTGCCGCGCTGGACCGGGAGGTAGCCGTCGTAGCGCTCGGCGTTCGGGTCCTCCGGGTCGTTGACGAGCTGCAGGTGGAAGATGTGGTGCCCGCGGCGGCGCATCTCGTCGAGGAACCCGGTGAAGTGCGGGGTCGCGGCGTCGACCGCGGCGACGCGCTCGGGGTTCTTCTCGACCAGTTCGTACTGGAGGTCGTTGGTGAGGACGGCGATCTTCGACATGGCTGTGCCCTTCGGTGAACGGGTGGGCTGGACGGACCCGGCCGGGGGCGCGCCGAAGCACGCTCTGCCGGGGTGTGTGCGCGGGCCGGGCGCGGCGGGCGCCGCGTGGGCGCGGCCGTCGGGCCGCTGCCCGCCTTCAGGAGGGGAGATCCGCCCGCCGGTGGCGGGGCGTGAACGGTGACACCGTGCCGGGCGGCCCCGATGGGGCGCCGACGGCCGGGAGGGGCGCTCTGAAGCGCGTCAGGTGCGGTGCGAGTGCGCTGCGAGGGCGGCGCGGGGGCGTGCTCGTACGTTCAGGTGGTGCGGTCCGGTGCGGAGTTCGGCCGGCCCGCTACGCCGCTACGCGGTCGGACTCGAGCTCGTGCAGCCAGCTGCCGGTGGTCTCGAAGTGGGCCGTGATGTCGGCGAGCCGGGCGTACATGTAGAAGCCGGTGACGGGGCGTTCGTCGGCGCGGGCGTAGTCGGGCAGCCGGCCGTACTCGCGGAAGCCCAGGCGCTGCCAGAGCGCGGAGGGGCCGTCGTCGCGGACTTCGAGCGTGATGACGTCGCATCCCATCTCGCCGACCTTGCGCAGGGCCTCGGCCCAGCCCTCGAGCAGGAACTGCCCGCGGTAGTCGGGGGCGACGACGCAGCGGCGCATCTCGACGATGTGGCGGCGGGCCGGCAGCGGCGCCCGGGCGAGGGTCACCATGCCGACGATGCGGCCTTCGTCGTTGCGGACGTGGAGGAGGTCGACGGCGCCCTTCTTCAGGTCGGCCTCGAAGGCCCGCATCAGCGGGAGGCCCTTCTCCAGTCCTACGGGTTCGTAGAAGCCGAGGGTCATCTCCTTGACCGCGACGGCGTCCATCAGCTCGATCATTTCGCGCATGTCCTGCTCGGACAGCTCGCGAGGCCATGAATAGTGCATCGTCGTCTTCCTTGGTGAGTGGACGGGGGAGGCAGCCGGACCCCGGACATCGCGCGCACGGCCCCGCGGGGCGGTGCGGACATCTGGGTGCGCAATGTCCGGGATCGCCGGCATGCGGAGGTGGCGACTTACGCGTCGGACTAGACCGAGGCGGTGGCCTGCGTCTGCAGGTTGGTCTGGACGGCGGCGGCCGGGGCCGCCTGCGTCAGCAGGGAGAGGTCGGCGCCGGCGCCGAGCACGGTGGCGGCGTAGACCTCGACGAAGTAGGAGACGAACAGCGAGTTGATCTTGATGAGGTGCTCGACGAAGCGCTCCTCGTCGGCCTCGTCCTTGACGACGCGCATGATCAGGTTCCAGACCATGTCGACGTGGTCGTCGTCGTCGTCGAGGGCCAGGTGGGCACGGGCACCCTTGGTGTTGGCGGCGCCGACGTGCTGCTCCATGATGTCGAGCCAGTCGGGCTGCGTCTTGCCCGCGATGTACTCCAGGTAGAAGCCGCTGATCATCGCGGCCAGCGGGCCCTCGGTGGCCATCGTGTAGTAGAAGTAGCCGTTGAGCAGCTCGGTGGCGAAGGTCGGGCGGATCGCGTAGATCTCCTCGTCCGTCATGCCCACTTTGTGCAGGTCGCCGGCGAACATGCGGTCGTGGCGGCCCTCCTCCGCGCCGTACAGGCCCCACTCCTTGCAGAGCTGCGGGTCGCGGGTGGCCCAGTAGTTGGCGACGAGCGGGTCGACGGCGCGCTTGAGACCGATGCGGATCATCGTCTCCACGTTGTGCCGCTTGTACAGGTCGAGGTCGAACTTCTCCTTGTCGAGCATTCCGTCGGCGCCCGCGCTGCGCTCATAGAAGTCCCGCTCGAACTTCAGCAGGAGCTCGTCCACTCGCTTGCGGAACTCGGGTCGCTGCAGGTTGGAGTACGTGTTGTACGACTTACTTCGAGGCATCTCATCCCCAGCCGAGATCGTTGACTACCTGATCCGGGCCAGTGGCGGCCACCGGGGCCGCACCACTCGTTGACGGAGCAAGGAAGACGGACACCGCGACAGTCGCCGCAATGGCGAGAAGGGATCTCGCTATACGTGGCATGCTTACCTGCCCCTCCAGAATTTTCTGCGGTCCGGATCAGCTTCGCCTTCATCCTGCTGGCAGGACGACTTCCGGATCCATCCCCTTCTGGGATCATGTTGCCGCTGGCGAAAACATGACAGGGGGATGAATTGAACTCAATCAGACAAGTCCATCCTTTTCCCGTGCCTCAGCTGACCGCTGACGGGAACCGTCTCTACCGGTTCGTGACCCAGACACCGGGTACAACGTGCGAATCCGCGGGCGAGGCACTGGACATGGACGCCGCCGACGTGAAGGAAGCCGCCTCCGCACTGGGGGACCTGGGGCTGCTGAGCAAGTGCCCGGACACCGGGATCTTCACCCCGTACCCGGTGGACCACGCGCGCATCAAGGTCCTCAACCCGGCGCAGCACGGCCTGAACGAGATGCAGTCCTTCATCGACCATCTGCGGGGCGATCTCGATGAGTTGACGCTCAAGACGGAGCACTTGCAGGACGACAACTCACTGGAGGTCGTCCCCGGCGTCCACGACGTGCGCAAGCTCATCACCGGCTTGGCCGAGGGCTGCCGCGCGGAGGTACTGACCTCCCAGCCCGGCGGAGCACGGGACGAGGGGGTGCTCGACGAGAGCCTGGAGCGCACCGAGCGACTGCTGGAGCGGGGGGTGCGAATGCGGACCCTTTATCAGCACACGGCCCGCTTCAGCCCGGTCACGATGTCCTTCGTCGAGCGTTTCACACCGCTCGGCGCGGAAGTCTGCACGCTCGCCGGCGGTTTTCCGCGCTGCATCGTCTTCGACCGGGAAGTGGCGATCCTGCCGCTCATGGACGGATCACACGGGGCGGCGGTATCGAGAAATCGCCACCTTGTCTCATTCATTGCGGAGGCTTTCGAGCGCGCCTGGAGCGCGGCGGAGAAATTCGTCCCGGAAACCGACCGGCCGGCCCGTGCCGCCATTACCTCGGACATCCAGCAGACGATCGTATCCCTGCTCATCCAGGGTGAATCGGACAACCGCATAGCCCATGTCGTCGGGATTTCCCTGCGGAACACCCAGCGGCACATCGCGAACATCATGAAGAGCATCGGCGCCCGCAACCGGCTGCACGCCGGATATCTGCTGGGCAAGGAGCCCTTCAGCGGCAACTGATCCCACGGCGGATCCGGGCACGGGGGTGCGGCCCGGATCCGCCGTGGGACCCTTCGTACGGGCGGGAGTTCCGAAAGAGACGACCTAGCGGCCGCCGCCCGTCGGGAGGGGGTCCGCCGCCTCGGCCGCGGTGACCGCGGGCTCGGGGGCGGGGGCGACCGTGCCGGCCGCCTGTGTCCCGGGCGCGACGGCCGCCGGCCGGGGCTTCGAGGGGACCAGGGAGGTCACCGCGACGCCGCCCACCAGCAGCACGGCCGCCACCCAGCGCAGCCCGCTCACCTGCTCCCCCAGCACCAAGGCCGCCGAGGTCATCCCGAAGACCGGTACCAGGAGCGAGAACGGGGCCACGGAGGAGGCGGGGTAGCTGCGCAGCAGGTATCCCCACGCGCCGAAGCCGAACACCGTGGTGATCCAGGCGAGGTACACGATGACGCCGACGCCGCTCCAGTCCAGCCCGCGCAGCGCGGCCAGGTCCCGGTCCGGGCCCTCCAGCAGCAGCGACAGCACGGTCAGCGGCAGTACCGGCACCACGCTCACCCACACCATGAAGTTCAGCGCGTCGGGCGGGGAGGCCTTGCGGGTCAGGACGTTGGACACGCCCCAGCACGCGGCGGCCGCGATCACCATCGTGAAGCCCAGGACCGGCCCGGAGGCGCCCTCGTCCACGGCGGCCACGCCGATCCCGACGAAGGCCACGGCCATCCCGGCCATCCGCACCCGGCCCGGGCGCTCCTTGAGCACGACGGCCGCGAACACGGCGGTGAACACCGCCTGCGCCTGGAGGACCAGCGAGGACAGCCCGGCCGGCATCCCGTGGTCCATGCCGGTGAACAGCAGCCCGAACTTCACGATGCCGAGCACCACACCGACCGCGATCACCCACTTCCACGCCACCTTGGGCTTGCCGACGAAGAAGACCGCCGGGATCGCGGCGACCAGGAAGCGCAGGGCGGACAGCAGCAGCGGAGGGAACGCGCCGAGCCCGATCTCGATGACGACGAAGTTGAAACCCCAGACGGCGGCTACGAGAACCGCGAGGGCGGTATGTATGGGTCGCATGAACTGAGCATCGGGTCAACGACCGTTTAGCACCAGCGCCGATGTCTTCAGTATCGGAATTAGTAATGCTTCATCCAGTCGCCGTACGGGCGCGCCTAAGCTGCCTTGCATGCTGGACCTCTCACGGCTGCGCGCCCTCCACGCCGTCTCCGTCCACGGCTCGGTCGGCGCGGCCGCCGCCGCACTCGGGTACACGCCCTCCGCCGTCTCCCAGCAGATCTCCAAGCTGGAGCGGGAGACCCGCACCACCCTGCTCGAACGCCACGGCCGCGGGGTCGCGCTCACCGAGGAGGCCAAGCTGCTGGCCGCGACGGCCGAGCAGCTGCTGGCCATCGCGGAGCGGGCCGAGACCACCCTGGAGGAGTCCCGCGGCCAGCCCGTCGGCCGGCTGCGGATCGCGGCCTTCGCCTCCGCCGCCCGAGGTCTGCTCCCCGGAGTCCTCGCCGACCTCGCCCGCCGTCACCCGGCCCTGGACACCCGGCTCACCGAGATCAACCCGCACCTGTCCATGGACCTGGTGGCCCGCGGCGTCACGGACCTGGCGGTGACCCACGACTGGGACATCGCCCCGCTGCCCGCCCCCGAGGGCGTGGAGCAGGCGGTGATCGGGGACGACCACTGCGACCTCGTGGTGCCGGCCGGACATCCCTTCACCTCGCGCTCCGTCATCCTCCGGTCGGACCTGGGCGGGGAGCGGTGGGTGTGCCAGCCGCCCGGCCGGGTCTGCCACGACTGGCTGGTGCGCACCCTGCGCACGGCCGGGTTCGAACCGGACATCACCCACGTCGCCGAGGAGAACCACACCATCGTCGCGCTGGTGGCCGCCGGGCTCGGGGTGGCCGTCGTACCGCGGCTGGGCACCGGGGAGCTGCCGCCGGGCGCGGTGGCCGTGCCGCTGGACCCGGGCCCCGTACGCCGGTTGTACGCCACCTGGCGGACCGGGGCGGCCCGCCGGCCCGCGATCACCGAGGCCGTGCGGACCATCCAGGAGCACTGGGCCCGGCTGGCCCCCCGTCCGGGGGACCTGGCGAGTGTCCCTCGCTCCGAAGGCGTAGTCCCGCAGTAGCGTCCGGCGCGTGCCGTACCAAGCCTCCCGCCGGACCCTGCTCACCGCGGCCGCCGTGGCCGCCGTCACCGCCGCGGGGGCCGTCACGGCCGCCGTGGGCCCCTCCCGGACACCCGGCGGACCGGCCCCGCACGGCCCCGTCCCCGACGACGGCCGGCCGGGCGACCGCCCGCCGGGGCGCGCCCCGGGCCGGCCGCGCGAGACCATGGCCCGGATGAGCCTGGCCGAACTGGTCGGGCAGCTCTTCGTGTCCCGGGCGTACGGGCATTCGGCGACCGACCCCGCCCCGGAGGACGCCGAGCGCAACCAGGCGCTCTTCGGGGTGCGCACCGCCGCCGAACTGGTCGCCCGCTACCACCTGGGCGGAATCGTCTACTTCGGCTGGGCGCACAACACCCGGACCCCGCACCAGATCGCCGAGCTGTCGGCCGGCCTCCAGAAGGCGGCCGCGGACTCCGGCGCGGGCATCCCGCTGCTGCTCTCCACCGACCAGGAGCACGGCGCCGTCGCCCGCGTGGGCAAGCCCGCGACCCTGCTCCCGGGCGCCATGGCGCTGGGTGCGATGGCCCCCGAGTCCGGCGGGGCCGCCGCCGAGGCGCGCCGGGCCGCGCGCGTCGCGGGCGCCGAGCTGGCCGCGATGGGCATCCGGCACAACTACGCGCCGGTGGCCGACGTGAACGTGGACCCGGCCAACCCGGTCATCGGCGTACGGTCCTTCGGCGCCGACCCGCGGGCCGTGGCGGCCCTGGTCGCCGCCCAGGTCCGGGGCTACCAGGGCGCGGGAGTGGCCGCCACGGTGAAGCACTTCCCGGGGCACGGGGACACCGGTACCGACAGCCACGTCGGGCTGCCGCTCATGAAGCACACCCGCGCGCAGTGGGAGGAGCTGGACGAGCCGCCGTTCCGGGCTGCCGTGGAGGCGGGCGTGGACGTGGTCATGACGGCGCACATCGTCTTCCCCGCGCTCGATCCCTCGGGGGATCCGGCGACCCTCTCTCGGCCCATCGTCACCGGCATCCTGCGTGAACGCCTGGGCTTCCGGGGCGTGGTGGTCACCGACGCGCTCGACATGGCCGGGGTACGCCAGAAGTACGGGGACGACCGGGTCCCGGTACTGGCCCTGAAGGCGGGCTGCGACCAGCTGCTGAACCCGCCGGACCTGGGGCTCGCCCACCGCAGCGTGCTGGCGGCGGTGGAATCGGGCGAGCTGACGCGGGCCCGGATCGAGGAGTCGGTGCTGCGGATCCTGGAACTGAAGGCCCGCCGGGGGCTGTTCGGCGAGGTCACAGCCCCGGCGCCGGCCTCGGCGGGCGCGGCGGTGGACGCGGCCGTCGGGATCCCGGCGCACCTGGCCGCCGCCGACGAGATCGCGGGCCGGACGACGACCCTGCTGGCCAACGCGGCGAAGCTGCTGCCGCTGGATCCCGCGGCCCGGCCGCTGCTCCTGGTCACCGGGAGCGACCCGGTCTCCCCCACGGGTACCACGGGACCCCCTACGGCGGTACTGGCCCGGGAGCTGTCCGCGCTGGGCTGCCGGGCGACGGCCCTGCCGCCCGCCCGCGCGGTGGCCGCCGCCCCCGGCAACGCGGCCGTGCTCGTGTGCACGTACAACGTCCCGGAGGGGGCGAGCCCGCAGCGCGACCTGGTCACGGAGCTGCTGGCCACCGGGGTGCCGGTGGTCCTCGTGGCGATCCGCAACCCGTACGACCCGGCCCGGCTGCCGAGCTGCGCGGCCGAGCTGGCGACGTACACCTGGACGGACGTGGAACTGCGGGCGGCGGCCCGGGTCCTCACGGGGGCGCTGCGGCCCACCGGGCGCCTCCCGGTGCCGGTGCCGGGCCGCTACCCGCTGGGCCACGGGCTGACGTACTAGCCGGGGGCCCAGCGGGGGCAGCGGCTACGGCCGCAGCATCGGCTCGCGCTCCAGGTCCACCTGGTCGAGCTGCGCGTCCGGCTTCGCCAGCGGCGCGGCGTTCGCCGGGCCGGTGAGCGCCGCGGCCGGGGCGACCCCGGCCCACTGCAGGATCTTCGCGGTGGCCAGTGCCTTCTCGCCCTCCTGGAGCTTGGCGACGTTGGCTCCGTGGTTGGCGCCCGGCGCGGTCATCACGTAGCTGTCGTGCGCCCCGTAGCCGAGGTGGAACGGCTCCGATCCCCACGGGTCGTTCTGCCCGTAGACGAAGAGCATCTGGTTCGCGTGGTGCTTGACCCAGGTGTCCACGTCCCGCATGGCCGCCGGCTGGAAGCTCATGGGGATGTCGCGGGGGACGAAGTTGCGCGGCGGCTGGTAGCCGTAGCGGCTCAGCTTGCCCAGGTGGGGCTGCTTGATATCGGGCGAACCGAGCTGCGTGCCCGCCTGGTAGTAGTACGGCGTGTACGTCTCCAGCCCCTGGTCGGCGTAGGCAGAGAAGCCGGAGATCGCGTCGACCGTGTCCCAGATCTCCTGGTCGCTCGCGGTCGCGGCCGCCGGGATGGAGGCGCAGTCGGCGAGCAGGCTGTACTGCCAGAAGGCCCACACGTAGTCGAGCACGACGGCCTCGTAGGCCTTGTCGAGGTTGCCGACGGTGGTGAAGGTCCAGCCGTTCTCGGCTGCGGCCGCGGCGTACTTGACCTCCAGCGCGTCGCGGCGCACGAGCGCCTCGCGCTGGACCGCGTTCAGCTTGTCGCGGCACTCCGCGGTGCCGACCTTGGCGAAGAACCGGTCATAGGCCGAGTCTTCCTTGTTCACCACGTCGTTGGGGGCGACGTACGCGACGACGCCGTCCATGTCGCGCGGGTAGAAGCGCTCGAAGTAGGTGGCCGTCATGCCTCCCTTGCTGCCGCCCGTGGCGAGCCAGTTCTTCTTGTAGATCTTCTTCAGGGCGGTGAATATCCGGTGCTGGTCGCTGGCGGCCTGCCAGATGTCCAGGTTCCCCCAGTTGGCCGGGTCGGGCCGGGACGGGGTGAAGAATCGATACTCCATGGACACCTGGTTGCCGTCGACGATGGTCGTCGGCTCACTGCGGCGCGGGCTGGTGTTGACGTTGTAGCCGGAGGTGAAGAACACCGTGGGCCGGGAGACGTCCTTGTGCAGCAGGGTCAGGCGCTGCTTGAAGGTTCCCTTCCACGGCGCGCGGTGGTCCACCGGCTGCTCGTAGTTCAGAACGAAGAAGCGGTAGCCGGCGTACGGCTTCTCCTCGATCAGGCTCATCCCCGGGACCGCGAGGATCTGGTCCTTGATGTCCGTGGCGGCGGCGGCATCCGTGGCGGCGGCAGGCTCCGCGGCGGTGGCCGCTTGCGCCGTGGTGCCGGCCGCGCCCATGGTGCCGATGAGCACCACGAGCGACAGCAGCCATCCGAGCTTCTTGCGCATTCACACTCCCCTTGAGTTCACTTCGGTCGCCGTGAACCTAGCGGGGGCAACGCACGCCTGAACAGACCTAGTTGGGTCGCTCCATCAGCACAGTATCCAGCCGGAATCGACAGATCCGGTCCCCACGCTCCCCTTTACATACACGCAGCGGTGGATCGCGTGGACGGTGACCGGTCCGGCATAACGGGTGAATCGCCCCGAATCGCGGACGGGGTATCCGCCGCGCGGCTGGATGCTCACCGACATCGGGCGGCGCCGGCCGGGGTCACCGGCGACCGCCACCGCGCAGGCCTGGTCGCGGGTCTTGTACACCCGCACCTCGCCCGTCGAGAAGGGCAGCGTCACCGCCAGCCGCCCCGGACACCCCCCGGTCGCCGCCTGCGCCGGCTGCGCCACGAGCAGCGCGCCCGCGCCGATCCACAGCGCCGCCGTGAACACCCCCAGGCGTGCGGCCCACCGGCCGCACCCCTTCCGCGCCTTCAACACCCTGTCCCCCATCGGTCGTACGTACTAACGCGCGCACGCCCGTACGACGTTCATTCCGCTCGAAAGGTTGCGGTGGACAAGGACTCAGCGCGCCGGGCTCACTCCACGCCCGCCGCGTGGTCGAAGACCGACTCCCGGGGCCGGACCAGGGTGGCGACGGCGATCGACTGGAGGTGGGTGGTGCGAACGGCGGGCTGGTTGGCCTCGCCGAAGACCCCGCCCGTGGCGCCCGTGCCGCCGTTGTACGGGAGCACCGGCACGCAGCCGATGTGCGAGTCGTTGACCTTCAGCATGCCGCCGTTGACCACGTCCTCGCAGAACCGCTCCACGACCCGCTCGTCCTGCGTCCACAGGGAGTTGCGCAGGCCGTAGCGGTTGGCGTTGAGGAAGCCGATGGCCTCCTCCAGTCGGACGGGCGCCTCGGGCACGACCACGCAGAGCAGCGGGAAGAAGGTCTCCTCGCGGAAGGCGCGCAGCCGGCCGGCGGCCTCCAGCCCGTCCACGCGGACGACCGCCGGGCGGATGAACGGCCCCGCCGCCGCGGGCACGTCGTCCACGTCCACGAACTCGCCACCGCACAGCAGCTCCCCGCCGGCCGCCAGCACCTCATCGAGGAACTCGGTGAACTCCGCCCGCTTGACCACCGGGCTCAGCACCGTGTCCGGATCCTCCGGCGGCCCGGGCCGGATCTCGCCCGCCCGCTCCACCAGCTCCTTCAGCAGCCGGTCCGCCACCTCCGGGTGGACGATGGCGAACTTCGGGGTCATGCAGATCTGCCCGGAGCCGTAGTACCGCTCACACAGGGCCCGCGCGGCGAGATCGGCCTCGGCGTCGCGCCACACCAGCACACCGTCGTTGCCGGACAGTTCGAGTACGGGCTTCTTCCCCGCGGCCACGCACTCCCGCTCCAGCTTCAGTCCCTGCTCGGAGCCGCCGAAGAAGACGAGGTCGTCGCAGTCGGGGCTGTCCAGCCACTGGCGCACGACGGCGCGGGCATGCGTGGAGAGCACGCTCAGGGTCCCGGGCGGGGCGCCGAGGCGCTCCAGGAGCGGGGCCACGATCTCCCGGTAGACGAAGCTGACGCCCAGCGGGGCGGTCGGCGGCGCGTTGACGACCAGGCTGTTGCCCGCCGCGAGCACCAGCGCCCCGTAGAAGGAGTTGGAAGTCGGGGCGTTGCGGGGCGGACTCAGGCACACCACCCCGTCGGGCTTGCGCACCATGCGGACCCGCCGGCCCGCCGACATCCGCTCGGGCTGCCGCAGCCGCTCGGCGAAGTCGGCGACGGAGTCCGGGTGGAACCCGCAGGCCACCGAGTCCAGCTCCCAGGCGGCCAGCCGCACGGGGTGGCCCTCGGCGACCAGCAGCGCGGCCAGTTCCTCACGGCGCCCGACGACGGCGCGGTGGACGGCGTGCAGCAGCTCCAGCCGGTCGGCGAGCGGGACCCTCGCCCAGGCCGGCTGGGCGGCCCGGGCGGCGGCCAGGGCGCGCAGGCCCTGCTCGGGGGTGGACATGGCGACGCGGCCGGCGAGCAGGCGGTCGTCGTACGGGAGGTCCTCGCCGCGTTCCAGGCGGGCCTTGAGGCCGAGCACCTCGAACGGCTCGCGGAGCAGTTGACCCATCCGGGGCCAGTAGACCCAACGGGTGCCGGGCTCTTCCGCGCCGGCCACCCATACCTCGTAAGAGTGCATCCACAACTTCCTAGCGGGATAACGGGAGTTCACGATCACGAGGGAGACTGCGGTAGGTGATCGAAAGACCGCGCAACGTAGCCGTGAAAGGCAACTGAAATGACGAACGACCTGCTCGACCGCAAGCTGGACCGCGCCTTCGCGCACCTCGACGTCAACGACGACCAGGTCATCGACGAGCACGACATCATCGGGCTCGGTTCACGCCTGCTCTCCGCCCTCGGGGAGCCGGCCACCTCGCCCAAGGCGACCCAGGTGATGGGCGGGCTCGTCGACTTCTGGCAGGAGCTGTTCACCGAGCTGGACATCGACCGGGACGGCAAGGTGACGCCGCAGGAGTACAAGCAGGGCATGGCGCGCCTGTACGAGGGCGGCGGCGCGGCGTACGACAAGTCGTTCCGGCCGATGGTCCAGGCGATGCTCCTGGTCGTCGACACCGACGGCGACGGCCGCATCAGCGCCGAGGAGTTCCACAAGGCCCAGCTGGCCTTCGACACGAAGCTGAACCGTGAGGACGCGGACGTGCTCTTCGCCCGGATCGACACGAACCACGACGGGTTCCTGTCCGTGGACGAGCTCCTCGACGCCGTGCGCGAGTACTACACCGGCACCGAGGAGGACGCCCCGGGGAACCTGCTGTTCGGCGAGCTCTGAGCCCCGCCGCTCACCGCGTTCAGGCCGCCGCGCGCTCGTCCTCCCCGACGAAGATCCGCCACAGCCGCGCGTAGCCGCCGCCGCGGGCCAGCAGTTCGGCGTGCGTGCCGTCCTCCACCACCCGGCCGCGGTCCATGACCACGACCCGGTCGGCGCGCGCGGCGGTCGTCAGGCGGTGCGCCACGACCAGAGTGGTGCGCTTGCCGGCGAGCCGGTCGGTGGCCTGGTTGACCAGGGCCTCGGTGGCCAGGTCGAGGGCGGCGGTGGCCTCGTCGAGCAACAGCACGTCGGGGTCGACGAGCTCGGCGCGGGCCAGCGCGATCAGCTGGCGCTGGCCCGCGGAGAGGTTGCGGCCGCGCTCGGTGACGGTGTGCAGATAGCCGCCGTCGAGGGTGGCGACCATGTCGTGGGCGCCGACCGCGTGCGCGGCGGCCTCCACCTCGGCGTCGCTCGCCTCGGGCCGCCCGTAGGCGATGGCGTCGCGGACCGTCCCCGGGAAGAGGTACGGCTCCTGGGGGACGACCCCCAGCCGGTGGCGGTAGCCCGTCAGGTCCAGCTCGCGCAGGTCCACCCCGTCGGCGGTGACCCGGCCGGACGTCGGATCGTAGAACCGGGCCACCATCTTGACCAGCGTGGACTTGCCGGCCCCGGTCTCGCCGACGAAGGCGACGGTCTGCCCGGCGGGGATGCGCAGGCTGATTCCGGCCAGCGCCTGCTCCTTCTCGCCGCGCTCCTCGGCGGTGCCGTAGGCGAAGTGGACCCCCTCGAAGGCGATCTCGCCGCGCAGCTCCGGGACGGCGCGGGGCGCGGCGGCGCGGGGGGTGCTGGTCGGCTCGCGCAGCAGGCCCTGGATCCGGCCGAGGGAGACGGTGGCCTGCTGGTAGCCGTCGAAGACCTGGGAGAGCTGCTGGACCGGGGCGAAGAACAGGTCGATGTAGAGCAGGTACGCGACCAGCGCGCCGGTGGTGAGCGTGCCGGCCTCCACCCGGCCCGCGCCGACGATCAGCACGGCGGCCGCGGCTCCGGAGGACAGCAGCTGGACGAAGGGGAAGTAGACGGATATCAGCCACTGGCCGCGGACCCGGGCCTCGCGGTAGGAGTCGCTGCGCTCGGCGAAGCGGGCGGCGCCCGAGTGCTGTCGGCGGAAGGCCTGGACGATGCGCAGCCCAGCCACCGACTCCTGGAGGTCGGCGTTGACCAGGCCGACCCGGTCGCGGGCGAGCTCGTACGCGGCGACCGACTTGCGGCGGAAGAAGAACGTGCCGAGGACCAGGACGGGCAGGGTGGCGAAGACGATCAGCGCCAGCTCGACGTCGAGGACGAGCAGGGCGATCAGGATGCCGAAGAAGGTGAAGACGGAGACGACTGCGGTGACGAGCCCGGTCTGCAGGAAGCTGGACAGGGCGTCCACGTCCGTGGTCATCCGGGTCATGATCTTGCCGGTCAGCTCGCGCTCGTAGTAGTCGAGGCCAAGGCGCTGGAGCTGGGCGAAGATCTTGACGCGCAGCGCGTAGAGCACGCGCTCGCCGGTGCGGCCGGTCATCCGGGTCTCGGCGAACTGCGCGGCCCACTGGGCGACGACGACGGCCAGCGCGAGGCCGGCGGCCACCCAGACGGCGCCGAGGGCGGCCTGTTCCACACCCTGGTCGATGCCGTGCCGGATCAGGATCGGCAGGAGCAGCCCGGATCCGGCGTCGGCGGCGACGAGGCCGAGGGATATCGCGAGGGGCGCCCAGAAGCCGCGGAGCAGGCGGCGCAGGTTGTAGCTGTCCTCGGCGGACGCGGCGCGGCCCTCGTCCACGTCGGGGGTGTCGTCGGCGGGCGGCAGCGCGGCCACCTGCGCGAGCAGCTCGGGGGTGGCGGGCATGCCGGCGGGGGCGGTGTCCTTCTCGTCCGCCTCCTCCTGGCGCCGCCACAGCTCCGGGGTGATGCCGCCGGCCACGCGGCGCTTGGCGTTGACCGGCTCGGAGTCGATCTCGGCCTCGAGCTCGATGTCCCGCTCGATGTCCCGGCCCCGGTCGCGCTCGAGGTCGCGCTCGAACTCGGCCATGGGCGGGGCGTCCGGAGTCCGCGGGGAGGCGGCGCCCAGCGCGTCCGGGTCGGTCAGCAGCCGCCGGTACAGGGCGGAGCGGTGCTCCAGCTCCTCGTGCGTGCCGATGTCGGAGAGCCGCCCGTGGTCGAGTACGGCGATCCGGTCGGCGAGCGCGAGCGTGGAGCGGCGGTGAGCGATGAGCAGGGTGGTGCGGCCGGCCATGACGGCGCGCAGCGCCTCGTGGATCTCGTGCTCGACGCGGGCGTCGACGGCGGAGGTGGCGTCGTCGAGGAGCAGCAGGCGGGGGTCGGTGAGGATGGCGCGGGCGAGCGCGATGCGCTGGCGCTGGCCGCCGGAGAGGGTCAGGCCCTGCTCGCCGACCTTGGTGTCGTAGCCGGCGGGCAGGGCCTGGATGAACCCTTCGGCCTGGGCGGCGCGGGCCGCGGCCTCGACCTGCTCGTCGGTGGCGCCGGGGTGTCCGTAGGCGATGTTGGAGCGGATGGTGTCGGAGAAGAGGAACGAGTCCTCGGGCACCAGCCCGATCGCTCCCCGCAGCGAGTCGTAGGTCAGCGTGCGCACGTCGTGGCCGCCGACGCGGACCGTGCCGTGGTCGGTGTCGTAGAAGCGGGGCAGGAGCAGGGAGACGGTGGACTTGCCGCTGCCGGAGGAGCCGACGAGGGCGACGGTCTCGCCCTCGTCGATGCGGAGCGAGAAGCCGTCGAGGACCGGGCGCTCGGCGTCGTACCCGAAGCGCACCTCGTCGAACTCGACGGTGGCGGGCGCGTCCGCGGGAAGCTCCTGGCCCCCCTCCTCGATGACGGGCTCGGTGTCGATGAGCTCGAAGACCCGCTCCACGCCGGCGCGGGCCTGCTGGCCGACGGTGAGGACCATGGCGAGCATGCGGACGGGCCCGACGAGCTGGGCGAGGTAGGTCGAGAAGGCGACGAAGGTACCGAGGGTCACCTGCCCCTTGGTGGCCATCCAGCCGCCGAGGGCCAGCATGGCGACCTGCCCGAGGGCGGGTACGGCCTGCAGGGCGGGGGTGTACCGCGAGTTCAGCCGGATGCTGCGCATCCGGCCGGCGAAGAGCCGGCGGCCCGCGTCGCGGAGCTTGCCGGTCTCCTGCTCCTCCTGGCCGAAGCCCTTGACGACGCGGACGCCGGTGACGGCCCCGTCGACGACGGTGGCGACGGCGGCGGCCTGGCTCTGGGCGTACCAGGTGGCGGGAAAGAGCTTCTTGCGGCTGCGCTTGGCTATGAACCAGAGGGCGGGGGCCATGAGCAGCGCGACGACGGTCAGCAGCGGCGAGAGCCACAGCATGATCCCGAGGGATATCCCGAAGAGCAGGAAGTTCCCGATGGTCATCGGAAGCATGAAGAGCAGCCCTTGGATGAGCTGCAGGTCGCTCGTCGCCCGCCCGACGACCTGGCCGGTGGACAGCTCGTCCTGGCGGCGCCCGTCGAGGCGGGAGATGGTGTCGTACATGTCGGTGCGCAGGTCGTGCTGCACGTCGAGGGCGAGGCGGCCGCCGTAGTACCTACGTATGTAGGTGAGCACGTAGACGAGAACCGCCGCACCTATGAGCATCCCGGCCCAGGGGCCCATGGGCTTGCTCTTCTCCCCGATGACATCATCGATGATCACCTTGGTGACGAGCGGCACGAGCGCCATGACGGCCATGCCGCCGAGCGAGGACCCGAGCGCCAGCAGCACATTGGCCCTGTACCGCCAGGTGTAGGCCGCCAGCCGCTTGCCCCAGCCCTGTTTTTCCCCAGCCGCTGTCTCTGCCGCCGCCACGTGATGCCTCCCCGTTCGTCCTGTCCTGCCGCCTCCCCCAACGCCCGGACCGGCGGATTTCATCCCCCGGGAACAATCGCACTCCCGTACGTCACCGTCACACCGAGGCATCACCCCTTCCGGTGGACTTCCTCCGCGTTCAAGCCAGCCATACACTGAAGCGTCTATACATTCCGACGCATGAACGACCCGTTCGACATCGAGATCGAGCCGGAGGTCCGGCTGTGGCTGATGAACCTTTCCGAGGCGGACTACAGAGCAGCCGAGCACGCAGCCGATCGACTGGCAACCGAGGCAACCACCCTGGGTGAACCACACTCCCGCTACCTGGGCGACGGAGTCCGGGAGTTGCGATTCGACATCGGCCCTAGCCGGGACGCTGTCAGAATCTCCTATTGGCTAGCCCCGGGGCGCCGGGTCGTGCTGCTGACCGTCTTCCGTAAGACCCGGCAGCGCGAAGACGCCGAAGTCGCACGCGCCAAGCAGACAAAGGCGATCTGCGCGGATGAGCACGAACCAGCCCACGACGTCTTCAGCCGTGAGCCGCAAGAGGGAGCCAGGTCATGGTGAGCCACGCGCATTGGAAACTTGCCCGGGACAAGAAGGTCGCCCAGGGCTTCTCCGAGAGCCCGGAGGTGACAAAACACCGCGAGGAAATCCGGCTCGCCTGGGACCTCGGCCAGGCCGTGTACGACCGGCGCACCGCGCTCGGGATCTCCCAGACCGAGCTGGCCCGCCGCGCCGGCATGACGCAGCCGCAGGTCTCCAAGCTGGAGCTGGGCGGCACCGTACCGACCGTGCCACTGCTGGCGCGCCTCGCACGGGCGATGGAGTCGGAACTCAATCTCAAGCTGGTCGGGGAGACCTCCCAGGTCGTCTTCACGGCCCAGGAGCACGAGGCGGCCTGAGCCGGCGCTACGACTGACCGGACTCGGGGTCGGCGAGCGGCTGCCGATGCTGCTCGATGAAGGCACGGAGCGCGGCGTTGACGGTAGCCTCCGGCGATGTCGTGCGCAGGATTTCGGCCGCTGCCGCCAGGGCCTCGTCGTCGACTTCGATGTACTCACCGGACATGTGGGGCCCTCTTGCTATGAGGCGTCGAACTCGTACTCCAGGACGTACGCCGAGGCGTCGAGCACCATCTCGTTGACCTCGACCACCTTGCCGTCGGCGGCGAAGGCCGTACGGCAGATCAGGACCACCGGGGTCCCGGCGGCCAGGCCGAGGCTCGCGGCCTCGTCGGGGCTGGGCATCCGCGAGCTGATCTCCTCGCGGAAGCGGGCGGGCTTGCGGCCCAGCTCGGCGAGGCGGGCGTAGATACCGCCGGGGCCGGAATCCGGATCCGCGATGGGCGTGCCGGCGGCGAGGGCGGCGTCGAGGTACGAGGTGGCGAGCAGCACCGGCTTCCCGTCGAGCAGGAACCTCCGGCGGCGAACGCAGGCCGGTGCGCCACCGCTCAGCCCGAGCAGCGCAGCGACGCCGCTGGGCGCGGCCTCTTCCGTGACGCCGAGGAACTCCACCTCGGGATCCCGGTCCTCGGTGTCGGCGGCCCAGATGGACTGCCCCGCGCCCCAGACTTCCGCGGCCAGCCGCTGAACACCACGCCGCCGGATCCGCCGGAACTCCCGCACGAACACCCCTGCGCCCTTGCGCGCTTCGGTCAGCCCTTCGGCCTGGAGCACGCCGAGCGCCTGTCGTGCGGTCATCCGGGCGACACCGTAGGTGCTCATCAGGTCGTTCTCGCCGGGCAACCGGTCGCCGGGCCCGTACTCGCCTGCGTCGATGGCGGCCTTCAGCGCGGCAGCGATGCGCTGGTACTTGGGCTGCCGAACGGCGCCATCACTCGGCATGCGGTCCTCCCTGATCATCTCTAGTCATCCTAGGCACCGGGACATCGGCGTCCGGCTCGCACGGTACGACGGGGTGGTGCGCGTGGAGGTGGCCGACGCCGGTCCCATCGTCAAGCTCACGCCACGGATCGCGTCTGACGGCGACGAGCACGGGCGAGGCCTCGCCATCGTCGCCGCCCTCGCCGTGCGGTGGGGCCAGTGCCCCCGGCGCCACGGGATCGGGAAGGCGGTCTGGGCCGAGGTCAGAGGTGGGTCGGGGCGAACATCTTGAGGGTGGCCGGGAGGACGAGGACCGAGGGGCCCGGCTCGGCGAGGGACTTGGACAGGTCCTCGCGGAGGGTTTCCGGGGTGGTCGTGGTCGCCGGGATGTCGAAGGAGGCCGCCAGGGCGACGAAGTCGGGGCGGGTCAGGGACGTGCCCGTCTCGCAGCCGTACTCGCGCAGGATGCCGTAGCCGCCGTCGTCCACGATCAGCCAGGTGACGTCCAGGTCGTGCTGCTTCGCCGTGGCCAGGTCCGCGATCGAGTACATCGCTCCGCCGTCGCCCGAGACGGCCAGCACCGGGGTGCCCGGTTCGGCCGCGCACGCGCCGAGGGCCGCCGGGAAGGCGTAGCCGAGGCCGCCCGCGCCCTGCGCCGAGTGCATGGTGTTGGGGTGCTTGGCGTCGAAGGCCGACCAGGCCCAGTAGGACAGGATCGTCATGTCCCAGAAGGACGGGGAGCGCGCGGGCAGGGCCGCGCGGATCGAGGCGAGGAGCTGCTGTTCCAGGCCGACGTCCTGGGTGGACAGGCGGGCAGCGATGTCCGCGAGGAGCAGGCGCACTCGCTCGGGGGCCTGCGGGTCCTCGCGCTCGGAGACCGTTTCGAGGAGCGCCTGCAGGGCGAGGCGGGCGTCCGCGTGGATGCCGAGGCCCGCGTGGTTGGACTCCAGCTTTCCGAGGTCGGCCTCGATCTGGACGACCCGGCCCTCCGGGAAGAACGTGTGGTAGTTCGAGGAGAGTTCCCCCAGCCCCGAGCCGACGACCAGCAGGACGTCCGCGTCCTCCAGGAAGTCCGTCATGTGGCGGTCCTCCAGCCAGGACTGGAGGGAGAGCGGGTGGTTCCAGGGGAAGGCGCCCTTGCCGCCGAAGGTGGTGACGACGGGGGCGCTGAGCCGTTCGGCCAGCTGCTTCAGCTTGCCCGCCGCGTCCGAACGGATCACCCCGCCGCCCGCGATGATCACCGGGCGCTCGGCGTTCTCCAGCCAGTGCGCGGCCAGCGCCGTCAGCTCCGGGCGCGGGGCCAGCTCGTGCGGGGTCGCGTCCATGCCGGTGACCTGCGGGATCACCGTTTCCGCGCGCAGGACGTCCTCCGGGATCTCGACCCACACCGGGCCGTGCGGGGCCGTCAGCGCCGACTCCCAGGCCTCGGCGATCACGGACGGGATCTGGGAGGGGGTGCGGGCGGCGTGGACCGACTTGACCACGTCCCGGAAGGAGGCCGCCTGGTCCCGCAGCTCGTGCAGGTGCCCGCGCCGGCCGCCGCCCAGCCCCGGGGTCGGGACCTGTGAGGAGATCGCCAGGACGGGCGCCGACGCGGCGGCCGCCTCGGCGAGGGCGGGCAGCGCCATCAGGGCGCCCGGGCCGGTGGACAGGAGCAGCGGTACGGCCTCGCCCGTCATCCGGCCGTACGCGTCGGCGGCGAAGCCCGCGTTGTTCTCCGTACGCAGCCCGATCAGCCGCAGGTCGGAGCGCCCGACCGCGTCGAAGAGGCCGAGCGCGTGCTGCCCCGGCAGTCCGAAGACGGTGGTCGCGCCGAGCGAGCGCAGCGTCTCCACGACCAGGTCCCCGCCCGTCCGCCCCGGCGGCGGCGCGAGCGCGGCCGCCTTCTGGGCTTCGGTGGGACGGAGTACCAGGTCGTGGTCGTGCGTCACGTGCGCCTACTCGCCCTTCGGGTTCGCCTTCGCCGCAGCAGTGTGCTTACCGACCCTGCCTGGCGGCAGAGATCTGGCGGCAGAGATCTGGCGGCTCATGATCGTGGTGAGCTCGTACGCGGTGTGCGAGGCCGCGACCGAGGTGATCTCGGCGTGATCGTACGCCGGGGCGACCTCGACGACGTCGGCGGAAACGAGGTTGCAGGAGGACAGTCCGCGGATGATCTCCAGCAGCTCGCGGGAGGTCATGCCGCCGGCCTCCGGCGTGCCCGTACCGGGCGCGTGCGCCGGGTCCAGCACGTCGATGTCGATCGAGATGTACAGCGGGCGGTCGCCGATGCGCTGGCGCAGCTGGTCCGCGACCTCGTCGGCGCCGCGCCGGTAGACGTCGGCCGAGGTGACGATGCCGAAGCCCATCTTGGCGTCGTCGTCCAGGTCCTGCTTGCCGTACAGCGGGCCGCGCGTGCCGACGTGGGACAGCGCCTCGGTGTCGAGGATGCCCTCCTCCACGGCGCGGCGGAACGGCGTGCCGTGCGTGTACTCGGCGCCGAAGTAGGTGTCCCACGTGTCCAGGTGCGCGTCGAAGTGGAGCAGGGCCACCGGGCCGTGCTTCTTGGCGACGGAGCGGAGGAGGGGGAGTGCGATGGTGTGGTCGCCACCGAGGGTCATCAGGCGGGAGCCCGCGCCGAGGAGCTCGTCGGCGGCGGCCTCGACCTGGTCGACGGCCTCGTTGATGTTGAAGGGGTTCACGGCGATGTCGCCCGCGTCCGCCACCTGCGCGAGCGCGAAGGGGGAGGCGTCCTGCGCCGGGTTGTACGGGCGCAGCAGGCGCGAGGCCTCACGGATGGCGTTGCCGCCGAAGCGGGCGCCGGGGCGGTAGGAGACACCGGAGTCGAAGGGCACGCCGACGACGGCGACGTCCGCCTTGCCGCCGACCTCGTCCAGTCGGGGCAGCCGGGCGAAGGTCGCGGGGCCCGCGTAGCGCGGGATGCGGGAGGAGTCGACGGGGCCGCGCGGCTGCGTGCTCATGGGGGGTGCCCTTCTGGAGGTACTGCGGGTTCCTACGGGTGCGGTGCTTCGAGCGTAAGCCGACACCCAGAGCGCGCGAAGTGTACGTTTCATCCATCCGGCTCCCCTGATGTGTACGGAGTATCCATGGAGGCACCTCCCACCCCGCCGGTGGCGCTCGGCCGGCTGCTCGCCGACCACGAGCTGGGGCTGCGGCATCTGGCCGGGCCCGCCGAGGGCGAGGTGCACGGCGTCCACGCCTCCGAGATGGCGGACCCGTCGCCGTACCTGCTGGGCGGCGAGCTGCTGCTGACGGCGGGGGCGGGCCTCGCCGGGGCGGAGCCGTCCGCCGGCGGCCAGGCGGGCGGTCCGGCCGGCGGCCTCGCGCACGGCGGGACGGATGCCGGGGAGTACGTCGCCCGGCTCGTCCGCGCCGGGACCGCGGCCGTGGGCTTCGGCGTGACCCCGGTGCACGAGACCGTGCCGCGGTCACTCGTCGACGCCTGCGCCCGGCACGGGCTGCCCCTGGTGGAGGTGCCGCCCGGGACCCCGTTCACGGCGGTCGGCCGGAGCGTCTGGCGGCTGATGGCGCAGGCCAGGACCGGTGAGCTCCGCCGGGTCACCGAGGCCCAGCAGTCCCTGGCGGCGGCCGCCGCCCGCCCGGACCCGGTCCCGGCGGTACTTCGCCGGCTGGCGGCGACCCTGGGCGGCTGGGCGGGGCTGCTCCCGACCACGCCGCCGGAGGGCACGGGGGCCGCCGCGGCCGTGGCCGGGCCGCCGCCCGCCGCCGCGCCCGGAGCCGGGCCGCCGCCCGCCCCCGAGGTGCTGGCCGCGCTCGCCGCGCTCGCCCGCC
Organism: Streptomyces sp. ISL-43; assembly: GCF_018614195.1. GTDB lineage: Bacteria > Actinomycetota > Actinomycetes > Streptomycetales > Streptomycetaceae > Streptomyces. Next base: position 20,409 of record NZ_JAGGOT010000018.1, on the reverse strand, counting down.
GGGTGGCGCCCGGCTCCGCGGCCACCGCCACCGCCGCGCACGGTGAGCTCCACCTCGCCGCCCACGCCCTCGGCGACGGCCGGGCCCTGGCCCTCGCCACTCCCTCGCGGGCTCCCGGGGACCACACGGTCGCCTCGGTGGCTGCCGTCCTGCTGACCCTGCTCACCGCCCACCGCCCGGCCGGGGCTCAGGCCGCCGCCCTGACCCGGCTGCTGCTCGGCGGGGAGCCGGGCGCGGCGCTGGGTCCCGGGCCCTGGTACGCCGTCCACGCCCGGGGCGGCGGGGATCCGCAGGCCCTGGCGGCCGCGCTGGGCACCGTACTGCTGGACCCGCGCGAGGACGGCGTACGCCTGCTCACCGACCGGGAACCCGCCCCGCAGGCGGGCTGGCGGCTGGGGGTGAGCGCCGCGGCCGCGCCCGAAGGCCTGCCCGGAGCCGACGCGCAGGCCGGGCGGGCCCTGGAGCGCGCCGAGGCGGCCCGTACCCCGATGGCCCGGCACACGGATCCCGGCTTCGCGGGCCTGGTCGGCGAGGCCGAGGCCCGCGCGCACGCCGAGGCCCTGCTCGGCCCGCTCTCCCCCGTCCTGCGGGACACCCTGCGCGCCTGGCTGGCCCACCACGGCAGCTGGGACCGCGGGGCAGCCGCGCTCGGCGTCCACCGCAACACGGTCCGCCAGCGCATCGCCCGGGCCGCCGGCCTGCTGGGCGCCGACCTGGACGACCCGGACACCCGGATGGAGCTGTGGTTCGCGCTGCGGCACACCGAGCCGGACGGCTGACCCGCCGGGCGCCGCCATGGGCCGTCCCGGGCCGGCGGGACGTCCCCCTGACGGGGAGGAGGGGGTCGCGGTCCGTGACATCCGGGGCGACGCTTGGGACACGGCCGGACGGCTCCCCGGAGCCACAGGGATGGGGGCAGCGCCCACCCCAGGGCCCCACCGCCGTACGCGTACCCGCCCCGGCGGTCTGCGGCGGCTTCCAGTGCCGTGACCGGCAAGGTTCACCGGGTTCCGCCGCGGGCGTGCTCGACCTCACTCTGGACAGGAAGGATAACTCGCCGGTAACTTAGTCTGAGCAAGCGCTTAGGCATAAGCGGCGGACCGCCGCGACCGAAGGGAGCCGGCTGTGCGCCGTACCGTTTTTGACGAGGACCACGAGGCGTTCCGCGAGACCATCCGCGCCTTCATCGAGGCCGAGGTCGTCCCGGTCTACGACGAGTGGTTCGCGGCCGGCCAGGCCCCTCGCGAGTTCTACTACAAGCTCGGCGAGCTGGGCATCTTCGGGATCAACGTCCCCGAGGAGTTCGGCGGCGCGGGCCTGGACACCCACAAGTTCGAGGCCGTCCTCTACGAGGAGACCTCGCGCGCGGGCGTCCAGTTCGGCGGTTCCGGCGTGCACGTGCTGCTCGCCCTGCCCTACCTCAAGATGCTGGGCGACGACGAGCAGAAGAAGCGCTTCCTGCCGAAGTTCGTCAGCGGCGAGGAGATGTGGGCCCTCGCGATGACCGAGCCGGGCACCGGTTCCGACGTCGCGGGCATGAAGACCACCGCCAAGCTCTCCGAGGACGGCACGCACTACGTCCTCAACGGCTCCAAGACCTTCATCACGGGCGGCGTGCACGCCGACCGCGTGATCGTCTGCGCCCGCACCTCCTCCCCGCGCGAGGACGACCGCCGCTTCGGCATCTCCCTCTTCGCCGTGGACACCAAGTCCGAGGGCTACTCCATCGGCCGCAAGCTCGACAAGCTCGGCCTGCGCACGTCCGACACCGCCGAGCTGGCGTTCGTCGACGTGAAGGTCCCGGTCGAGGACCTGCTCGGCGAGGAGAACAAGGGCTTCCACTACCTCGGCGCCAACCTGCCCTCGGAGCGCTGGGGCATCGCCTTCGGCGCGTACGCCCAGGCGAAGGCCGCCGTCCGCTTCGCGCAGCAGTACGTGACCGACCGCACCGTCTTCGGCAAGCCGGTCGCGCACTTCCAGAACACCAAGTTCGAACTGGCCGCCTGCCAGGCCGAGGTGGACGCCGCCGAGGCGGTCGCCGACCGCGCCCTGGAGGCCCTGGACGCCGGTGAGCTCACCGCCGCCGAGGCCGCGTCCGCGAAGCTGTTCTGCACCGAGGTCGCGCACCGCGTCATCGACAAGTGCCTCCAGCTGCACGGCGGCTACGGCTACATGAACGAGTACCCGATCGCCCGCCTGTACGCCGACAACCGCGTGAACCGCATCTACGGCGGCACCAGCGAGGTCATGAAGTCGATCATCGCCAAGTCGATGGGCCTGTAAGGCACCCAGCCTTCACCCCATGAACGAGGCACTGACGACGCTCCTCGATCTGCTCGACCTCGAGCAGATCGAGGAGAACATCTTCCGCGGTACCAGCCGTTCGGCGCTGGTACCGCGGGTCTTCGGCGGCCAGGTCGCCGCCCAGGCCCTGGTCGCGGCCGGGCGTACCGTGCCCGAGGACCGCACCGCGCACTCGCTGCACTCGTACTTCCTGCGCGCCGGCGACGCGGGCGCGCCCATCGTGTACTCGGTCGACCGGATCCGCGACGGGCGCTCCTTCACCACGCGCCGGGTCGTCGCCGTCCAGCACGGGCAGCCGATCTTCCACCTCTCCGCGTCCTTCCAGACGTACGAGGAGGGCCTCGACCACCAGGCCGCGATGCCCGACGCGCCCGATCCGGAGACCCTGGCGACGGCCGCCGAGTCGCTCCCGCTCTACCGGGACATCTTCCGCGACCCGGGCACGGTGGAGCGGCTGATCGACGCGCGCGGCGCCGTGGACCTGCGGTACGCGACCGTCCCGCCCTGGGGCACCGTCGGCGAGCCGGTCGAACCGCGCTCGCAGGTGTGGTTCCGTACCGCCGGCAAGCTGGACAGCGCCGATCCGCTGCTCCACACCTGCCTGGCCACGTACGTCTCCGACATGACCCTGCTCGACTCGGTGCTCCTCGCCCACGGGCGGGGCGGCTGGGCGGTCGGCGACGTGGTCGGCGCCTCCCTGGACCACGCGATGTGGTTCCACCGGCCGTTCCGCGCGGACGAGTGGCTGCTGTACGACCAGGAGTCGCCCTCGGCGGCCGCGGGCCGGGGCCTGGGCCAGGCCCGGATCTGGACCCAGGACGGCCGGCTGGCCGTGACGGTCATCCAGGAGGGCGTGGTGCGCGTCCCGCGCGCGTAGTTACGACCGTCCGACGTACCGTCACTCCATGTCCAGCAGTGGTGGAAGCGAAGACGAAAGCGTCGGTACGGTCGCCGTCGCCGTCGTCACGAACCTCGGCATCGCCGCAGCCAAAGCGGTCGGCGGGATCGTCAGCGGATCGAGCGCGATGCTCTCCGAGGCCGCGCACTCGGTGGCCGACACCGTCACCGAGGTCATGCTGCTGGCCTCCCTCAAGCGCAGCGCGAAGCCGGCGGACGAGGCGCACCCGCTGGGATACGGCCCCGAGCGGTACATCTGGGCGCTCCTGGCCTCGATCGCCACCTTCGTCGGCGGCGCGGTGTTCGCGGTCTACGACGGCGTCCACACGCTGGTCCACGGGGAGGACCCGGGGAACCCCGCGCTGTCCTACGTCATCCTCGCCGTCGCCTTCCTGCTGGAGGGCTACTCGCTGCTGGTGGCCTGGCGGCAGGTCAAGGGCGAGGCCGCGCGGATGCGGGCGCCGCTGGGGCTGTACGTGCAGCACACCCCGGACACGGCGGTGAAGGCCGTCCTGCTGGAGAACGTGGCCGCGCTGATCGGCCTGGCGCTGGCGGCCGGCGGCCTGCTGGGCGCGCAGCTCACCGGATCGGGCGTCTACGACGGGGTGGCCTCGCTGCTGATCGGGCTGCTCCTGGTGTGGGTGGCGTGGGAGCTGGGCCGCTCGAACGCGCAGTACCTGATCGGCCGCCCGCTGCCGCCCGGGATGCGCGCGGAGGTACGGGAGGAGCTGCTCTCGGTGCTGCACATCGAGGGCGTGCTGGAGCTGACCACGCTGGTGCAGGGGCCGTCGGAGGTACTGATCGCGGCGAAGATCGACTTCCACGACCTGGCGTCGGCGCGGCAGGTGGAAGCGGCGTGCGAGGACGCGGAGGCCCAGCTGCGCGAACGCTTCCCGGCGATCCGCCGCGTGTACCTGGACCCGACCCCGACACCGGCCCCGCCGCCGGCGTCCGCGGGCGTCCCCGGTCCCCCCACTCCCGCGGGCGGGCCCTGAGCCCGGCCCGGACCCGAGAGACCCGGGGCTCCGCCCCGGCCCCCTGCGACGGCGTCGCGGGGTCTACAGCAGGCCCGCCGCGTCGAGCAGATACGCCACCATCGGGTCGTAGAAGCGCGGGTCGCGGACGTGGTCGTCCAGGGGGACCGCCACCTGGAGGGTGCCCTCGGCCTCGGCCAGGAAGAGCGCCGGGTCGTTGCAGTCCGCGTACCCCACCGCGTCCAGGCCGCGCTGCGCGGCGCAGCCCGCCCAGCCATGGTCGGCGACGACCAGGTCCGGCTGGGGGCGGCCGTGTCCCGTCAGGGCGTCCAGGATCGCCGCCATCGGCTCCGGGGAGTGGGTGTGCCACAGGGTCGCGCCGCGCTCCAGTACGGCGACGTCCGCGAACTGCCACACCGAGCCCTCGTCGGCCATGAGGCCCGGCGGGATCACCACGATCTCGCAGCCCGCCGCGCGCAGGGCGTCGGCCGTCGCCCGGTGGACGTCCAGCAGGCCGCCCGGGTGGCCGGTGGCCAGGAGCACGCTCTGCCGGTCCAGCGCGGCCTTGCGCAGCCGCGCCGCCAGCCGGTCCAGGCCGGCCACGGTCAGTTCCGGGTCGATGGTGTCCTGGCCGTACATGTACGCGGGCTCGTCCACGACCCCGCAGCGCTCCGCCATCACCGCGAGCACGTCCTGCTCGTCGCTCCAGCGGTCGCCCAGCTCCAGACCCAGCCAGTAGTGCCGGTCGCCGTTGGCGAGCTTGCGGTAGTGGGAGAGGTTGTTCTCGCGCGGGGTGGCCACCTGCCCCGCGATCCGCGTCCGGACCAGGTGGTCGACGAGTTCGGCGCGGCTGGGTACGGGCGTCTCTATCGGCTTCGGCATGCGGCCCATTCTGCCGCCGCGCGGGCGCAGGCGTCCGCCCCATCCCGACCGGCGGACACGTGACTTCATCCCGACAGCGCCCCGAACGCCCCGTTGGCGAGCCGCCGCAGCAGCGACTCCGTCGCCTCCCGGCCCAGGGCGGCCAGGTGCGGGGTGGAGTTCAGCAGGCCGAAGACCGCGTGCACGCAGACGCGTACCTCCGCCTCGCCCACCTCGGGGTTCAGCTCGCGCACGACATCGACCCACAGCTCGACGTACTGCCGCTGCAGCTGCCGTACGAGCTTGCGGTCCGCCTCGCGCAGCCGGTCGAGCTCGCGGTCGTGGAGGGTGATCAGTGCCCGGTCGTCGAGCGCGAAGTCGATGTGGCCCTCGACGAGGGAGGCCAGTACGCCGGCCGGGTCGCCGGCCGCCTCCTCCACCCGTCGGCGGCCGCCGGTCAGCAGCCGTTCGCTGATGCCGACGAGCAGCTCGGCGAGCATGGCGTCCTTGCCCGCGAAATGCCGGTACAGGCCGGGGCCGCTGATACCGACGGCGGCGCCTATCTCGTCCACGCCCACGCCGTGGAATCCGCGCGCGGCGAAGAGGCGGGCGGCCTCGTTGAGGATCTGCTCGCGACGGGTCGGTGCGGCCGCTCTGGTGCTCATGGAAATCCATTCTAGACAGGGCCGTTAGCGGTCGTTAACCTAAGCCCCACATGCGTTAACGCTCATTAACAAGCGTGTACCGAGCAAGGGAGCTCGACCGATGCAGCAGGCACCAGTGCTGACGAGCGCCGCCGACCCGGCGTCCGATGCCTGGCGGGCCAACGAGGCCGCCCACCGCGAGCTCGCCGACGGCCTGCGCGCCCGTCTGGAGGCCGCCCGGCTCGGCGGCGGGGAGAAGGCCCGCGCCCGCCACACCGCCCGCGGGAAGCTCCTGCCGCGCGACCGCGTGGACGCCCTCCTCGACCCCGGGTCCCCCTTCCTGGAGCTGGCCCCGCTGGCCGCCGAGGGCATGTACGGGGGCGCGGCTCCGGCCGCCGGGGTGATCGCCGGCATCGGCCGGGTCAGCGGCCGCGAGTGCGTGATCGTCGCGAACGACGCCACCGTCAAGGGCGGCACGTACTACCCGATGACCGTAAAGAAGCACCTGCGCGCCCAGGAAGTGGCCCTGGAGAATCGTCTCCCCTGCCTCTACCTCGTCGACTCCGGCGGTGCCTTCCTCCCCATGCAGGACGAGGTCTTCCCCGACCGGGACCACTTCGGCCGCATCTTCTACAACCAGGCCCGCATGTCGGGGGCCGGCATCCCGCAGATCGCCGCCGTCCTCGGCTCCTGCACGGCGGGCGGCGCGTACGTCCCCGCCATGAGCGACGAGGCCGTCATCGTGCGCGGCCAGGGCACCATCTTCCTCGGCGGCCCGCCGCTGGTGAAGGCCGCCACCGGCGAGGTGGTCACGGCCGAGGAGCTCGGCGGCGGCGAGGTCCACTCCCGGACCTCGGGCGTCACCGACCACCTCGCGGAGGACGACGCGCACGCGCTGCGGATCGTACGGAACATCGTGGCCACCCTGCCCGAGCGCCGGGCCCTGCCCTGGTCGGTGGAGGCTCCCGAGGAGCCCAAGGTGGACCCGTACGGGCTGTACGGCGCGGTCCCCGTCGACTCCCGCACCCCCTACGACGCCCGCGAGATCATCGCCCGGATCGCGGACGGCTCCCGCTTCCAGGAGTTCAAGGCGGAGTTCGGGCAGACGCTGGTCACCGGCTTCGCCCGGATCCACGGCCACCCCGTCGGGATCGTCGCCAACAACGGCATCCTGTTCTCCGAATCCGCCCAGAAGGGCGCGCACTTCATCGAGCTGTGCGACCAGCGCGGCATCCCGCTGCTCTTCCTCCAGAACATCTCCGGCTTCATGGTCGGCCGGGACTACGAGGCCGGCGGCATCGCCAAGCACGGCGCCAAGATGGTCACGGCCGTGGCCTGCACCCGGGTCCCGAAGCTGACCGTCGTGGTCGGCGGCAGCTACGGCGCCGGCAACTACTCCATGTGCGGGCGGGCCTATTCGCCGCGCTTCCTGTGGATGTGGCCCAACGCCAAGATCTCCGTGATGGGCGGCGAGCAGGCCGCGTCCGTCCTCGCGACGGTCAAGCGGGACCAGATCGAGGGCGCCGGCCAGGAGTGGCCCGCCGAGGACGAGGAGGCCTTCAAGGCCCCGGTCCGGGAGCAGTACGAGGCACAGGGCAACGCCTACTACGCGACCGCCCGGCTGTGGGACGACGGGGTCATCGACCCGCTGGAGACCCGGCAGGTGCTGGGACTGGCCCTGACCGCGTGCGCGAACGCCCCGCTGGGCGACTCCGCTTTCGGCATCTTCCGTATGTGACGTGAGGACCTCACTGATGTTCAGCACTGTTCTGGTGGCGAACCGGGGCGAGATCGCGGTCCGGGTCATCCGCACCCTGCGGCAGCTCGGCATCCGCTCCGTCGCCGTCTTCAGCGACGCGGACGCGGACGCCCGGCACGTACGCGAGGCCGACACGGCCGTCCGGATCGGCCCGGCGGCGGCCGCCGAGAGCTATCTGTCGGTGGAGCGGCTGCTCGACGCGGCGCGCCGGACCGGCGCCGAGGCCGTCCACCCCGGCTACGGCTTCCTCGCGGAGAACGCGGCCTTCGCGCAGGCCTGCGCGGACGCCGGACTGGCCTTCATCGGGCCGCCGGCGAGCGCGATCTCCCTGATGGGCGACAAGATCCGGGCCAAGGAGACCGTCAAGGCGGCGGGCGTGCCCGTGGTCCCCGGCTCCTCGGGCAGCGGCCTGTCGGACGCCGAACTGGCCGCCGCCGCCGAGGAGATCGGCATGCCGGTCCTGCTGAAGCCCTCGGCGGGCGGCGGCGGCAAGGGCATGCGGCTGGTACGGGACCCAGGGCTGCTGAGCGAGGAGATCGCGGCGGCACGGCGCGAGGCGCGGTCCTCCTTCGGGGACGACACGCTGCTCGTGGAGCGCTGGGTGGACCGGCCCCGGCACATCGAGATCCAGGTACTGGCGGACGCGCACGGGAACGTGGTGCACCTCGGCGAGCGCGAGTGCTCGCTGCAGCGGCGCCACCAGAAGGTGATCGAGGAGGCCCCGTCGGTCCTGCTGACGCCAAAGCTGCGGGAGTCGATGGGCGCGGCGGCCGTGGAGGCGGCGCGCTCGTGCGGGTACGTCGGCGCGGGCACGGTGGAGTTCATCGTGCCCGGCTCCGACCCCTCCTCGTACTACTTCATGGAGATGAACACCCGGCTCCAGGTCGAGCACCCGGTGACGGAGCTGATCACCGGGCTGGACCTGGTGGAGCAGCAGCTGCGGGTGGCGGCGGGCGCCGAGCTGGGCTTCGGCCAGTGGGACGTCGTCCTGACCGGGCACGCGATCGAGGCCCGGGTCTGCGCGGAGGATCCGGCACGGGGGTTCCTGCCCTCCGGCGGCATGGTGCTGGCGCTGTCCGAACCGTCCGGCGGCTCCGTGCGGACGGACTCCGGGCTGGTGGCGGGGGTGGACACCGGGTCGACGTACGACCCGATGCTGTCGAAGGTCATCGCGTACGGCCCCGACCGCGCGACCGCTCTGCGGGTGCTGCGGGGCGCGTTGGCCGACACGGTCATCCTGGGCGTCCAGACCAACACCGGTTTCCTGCGGAGGCTGTTGGCGCATCCGGATGTGGTCTCCGGGGACCTGGACACGGGCCTGGTGGAACGGGACCTCCCGTCCCTGCTCCCGCCGTCGGTCCCGTCGGAGGTGTACGCGGCGGCGGCACTGCTTTCCGCCCCCCACCCCGCCCCTTCCCGAAACCGGGGCTCGGCCCCGGCCCCCGCGCCTCAAGCGCCGGCGGGTCCGGAGGGGTGGGTCGACCCCTTCAGCGCCTCCAACGGGTGGCGCCTGGGCGGCACCCCCGCCTGGACGGTGCACCACTTCCGCCTGCCGGGCCAGGACCCGGTGGAGGTCCGCACCCGGCCCGCCGGGACGGACCCGGGGCAAGGCCCCGACCCGCACACGGAGCTCCTCCTCCGCGCAGCCGACTCCGCCGATCCGGCCTCGTCGGCATTCGAGGCGCGGGGGCTGGGGGGGAGCCCCAGCGCACCGGCCCGGGGTCGGATCGTCCACCGCGCCCCCGACCACGTCACCATCGAGCTCGACGGCGTCACGCACCGGTTCAGCCACGCCACCTCCCCGGAGGGGACCTGGCTCGGCCGCGACGGTGACTCCTGGCACGTGCAGGCCCACGACCCCGTGGCGGCAGCCCTCGGCGGCCGGGGCCACACCGGCGCCGGAACCCTCGCCGCCCCCATGCCCGGCACCGTCACCGTCGTCAAGGTGGCCGTCGGCGACAGGGTCGCGGCCGGGCAGAGCCTGCTCGTCGTCGAGGCGATGAAGATGGAGCACGTCATCTCCGCCCCGCACGCCGGCACCGTGACCGAAATCGACGTCACCCCCGGCACCACCGTCGCCATGGACCAGGTCCTGGCCGTGGTCGCCCCGGACGAGGAGAGCGAATGAACGGGCTGCCCATGACCGTTGCCGCACCCGGGCTGCCGGCCCGGGTCCGCATCCACGAGGTCGGCGCGCGCGACGGGCTGCAGAACGAGAAGACGGCCGTCCCCACCCACGTGAAGGCGGAGTTCGTCCACCGGCTGGCGGCCGCGGGGCTCAGCACCATCGAGGCCACCAGTTTCGTGCACCCCAAGTGGGTCCCCCAGCTGGCCGACGCCGAGGAGCTCTTCCCGCTCCTCGCCGACGTGGAGGCGGCCCTGCCCGTCCTCGTCCCCAACGAGCGCGGCCTCGACCGCGCGCTGGCGCTCGGGGCCACCCGCATCGCCGTGTTCGGTTCGGCCACCGAGACCTTCGCCTCCCGCAATCTCAACCGCACCGTCGCCGAGTCCCTCGCCATGTTCGAGCCCGTCGTGGCCCGGGCCAAGGACCAGAAGGCGCACGTGCGCGGCTATCTCTCGATGTGCTTCGGCGACCCCTGGGAGGGTCCGGTCCCGGTCGACCAGGTGGTCGGCGTCGCCAAGGCCCTGCTCGACCTCGGCTGTGACGAGCTGAGCCTCGGCGACACCATCGGCGTCGCCACCCCGGGGCACGTCCAGACCCTCCTGAACGAGCTCAACGAGGCGGGGGTCGCCACCGACCGGATCGGTGTGCACTTCCACGACACCTACGGCCAGGCCCTGTCCAACACCCTCGCCGCGCTCCAGCACGGCGTGACCACCGTCGACGCCTCCGCCGGCGGCCTCGGCGGATGCCCGTACGCGAAGAGCGCCACGGGCAATCTCGCGACCGAGGACCTCGTCTGGATGCTGGACGGCCTCGGCATCGAGACCGGGGTCGATCTGGCCGCCCTCACCGCCACGAGCGTGTGGATGGCCGAGCAGCTGGGGCGCCCCAGCCCCTCCCGTACCGTCCGCGCCCTCTCCCACAAGGAGTAACGAAGACCATGGCCCTCGACCACCGGCTCACCCCCGAGCACGAGGAACTCCGCCGCACCGTCGAGGCGTTCGCGCACGATGTCGTGGCGCCGAAGATCGGCGATCTGTACGAGCGGCACGAGTTCCCGTACGAGATCGTCCGCGAGATGGGCCGCATGGGCCTGTTCGGCCTGCCCTTCCCGGAGGAGTACGGCGGCATGGGCGGCGACTACCTCGCCCTCGGCATCGCCCTGGAGGAGCTGGCCCGCGTCGACTCCTCGGTCGCCATCACCCTGGAGGCGGGCGTCTCCCTGGGCGCCATGCCCCTCTACCTCTTCGGCACCGAGGAGCAGAAGCGGCAGTGGCTGCCGAGGATGTGCTCCGGGGAGATCCTGGGCGCCTTCGGCCTGACCGAGCCCGGTGCGGGCAGCGACGCGGGCGGCACCCGCACCACCGCGGTCCGCGAGGGCGACGAGTGGGTGATCAACGGCTCGAAGTGCTTCATCACCAACTCCGGTACGGACATCACCGGTCTGGTCACCGTCACGGCCGTGACGGGCCGCAAGGCCGACGGCCGCCCGGAGATCTCCTCGATCATCGTCCCGTCCGGCACCCCCGGCTTCACCGTGGCCGCCCCGTACTCCAAGGTGGGCTGGAACTCCTCGGACACCCGCGAACTGTCCTTCGACGGCGTACGGGTCCCCCTCGCCAACCTGGTCGGTGAAGAGGGCCGCGGCTACGCCCAGTTCCTGCGGATCCTCGACGAAGGCCGCGTCGCCATCTCGGCGCTGGCGACCGGGCTCGCGCAGGGCTGCGTGGACGAGTCCGTGAAGTACGCGAAGGAGCGGCACGCCTTCGGCAAGGCGATCGGCGACAACCAGGCCATCCAGTTCAAGCTGGCGGACATGGAGATGCGCGCCCACATGGCCCGGATCGGCTGGCGCGACGCGGCCTCCCGGCTCGTGGCGGGCGAGCCGTTCAAGAAGGAGGCGGCCATCGCGAAGCTGTACTCCTCGACGGTGGCCGTCGACAACGCGCGCGACGCCACGCAGATCCACGGCGGCTACGGGTTCATGAACGAGTACCCGGTGGCCCGCATGTGGCGCGATTCGAAGATCCTGGAGATCGGCGAGGGCACGAGCGAGGTCCAGCGCATGCTGATCGCCCGCGAGCTGGGGCTCGGGGTCTAGCCGCGCCAACGCCCGACGGCACGCGCGTCGCAGGACCATCGCAGGACCAGGGGGCCCAGATTGGTTAGGGCCCCCTTACCGTTTTCAGCCAAGGTTAGGCTAACCTTCCTTTCGAACGGCCCGACGGCCGCCCGGCACGCATGAAAGCGGACATCGACATGCCCAAGTCCCGATCCTCCCTCCTCACCCGCCGCGGTCTCATCGCGGCAGGCGGCGCTCTCGGCCTCGTCGCCGCGCTCACCGCCTGCGGCAACGACTCCGCGAAGGACGAGTCGGGCAGCAAGGGCGCCGCGGCCTCGGGTCCCTGGTCCTTCAAGGACGACCTCGGCAAGGACCCCCTGTCCGCCAAGTCCACACCGAAGAACATCGTCGCCTTCACCGGCACCGCCGCCGCGCTGTACGACTACGGCATCAACGTCAAGGGCGTCTTCGGCCCGACCAAGACCGCCGACGGCAAGGCCGACGTCCAGGCCGGCTCGATGGACATCTCCAAGGTCGAGATCCTCGGCAACGTCTACGACGAGTTCAACGTCGAGAAGTACGCCGCGCTCCAGCCCGACCTGCTGGTCACCAACACCTGGGACGGCACGTACTGGTACGTGCCGGAGGCCTCCAAGGACAAGATCCTGAAGCTCGCCCCGGCCGCCGCGATCGGCGTGGGCGGCGACGTCACGATGGACAAGGCGCTGGCCCGCACCGCGGAGCTCGCCAAGTCCCTGGGCGCCGACATGAACGCCAAGAAGGCCGTCGACGGCAAGGCCCGCTTCGAGGCGGCCTCCGCGAAGCTCCGCGAGGCCACCAAGGCGAACCCGGGCACCAAGGTGCTCGTCGGCTCCGGCTCCGCCGACCTGTTCTACGTCTCCACGGCCGCCACCTCCGCCGACCTGAAGTACTTCCAGTCGCTCGGCGTCGAGTTCGTCAACCCGGAGAAGACGGACGAGGGCGGCTTCTTCGAGAGCCTCAGCTGGGAGAACGCCGGCAAGTACAAGGCCGACGTCGTCCTCCTCGACAACCGCACCGGCACCCTGCAGCCGACCGAGCTGAAGGCCAAGCCGACCTGGGCCGAGCTGCCCGCCGTCAAGGCGAACCAGGTCACCCCGCGCGTGACCGAGCCGATCTACTCGTACGAGAAGTGCGCGCAGATCCTGGAAGACCTCGCGAAGTCCATCCAGAACGCCAAGAAGGTCAGCTGACCCTCGGCCGACCGGCCCCGGCGCCTCACCCAGGCGCCGGGGCCGCTTGCCGTCGCCCGTCATCGCACCGATCCGCAGGGGGACCCTCCGCATGACCGCCGCCGCATCCGACGCCGCCCAGGCCTCCGCGCCCCGGGCCACCGGGGCCGCTGACGCCGCTCCGACCACCGAAGCCGCCCCGGCCGTCGCGCACTTCCGGTTCTTCGAACTCGAAGTGGCGCGCACCCGCCGCCTCGGCCACTCGTTCCTGCGGATCACCTTCGGCGGCGAGTCCCTCGCGGACTTCCGCTCGGGCGGCTACGACCAGAGCCTCTCCCTGTTCCTGCCGCCCGCGGGCCGCGAGCACACCGTGCTGCCGTCCACGGGTGAGGACACCTGGTTCGCGGACTGGCGCGCGATGGCCGACGAGGAGCGCCCGGTGATGCGCTCCTACACCGTCCGCGAGCAGCGGCGGACGCCCGAGGGTGTGGACGAGGTCGACATCGACTTCGTCCTGCACGGCACTGCGACATCAGCCGCCGACGCGGCGGGTTCCCCAGCCGCCTCCTGGGCGGGCCGCGCGGTGACCGGCCGGCGGATCATGGCCATCGGTCCGGCCGTCGCGGAGAACAAGTCCGTACGCTTCCAGCCGCCTGCCGCCACCGACGCGATCTTGATGTACGCGGACGAGACCGCCCTGCCCGCGGCCGCCGCGATCCTGGACCGGCTGGCGAAGGGCACCCGGGTCAAGGCCTGGTTCGAGGTCCCGCACGAGGACGACCGGCTGGCCCTGTCGACGCCCGCCGACGCGGACATCACCTGGGTCGTCCGGGAGCGCGGTGCGGGCGGGGAGCGCACCGAGCGGCTGCTGGAGGTGCTCCGGGCGGCCGAAACCCCCGCCGCCGAAGCCCCGTACGCCTGGATCGCGGGCGAGTCCGCGACGATCCGGGCGGTGCGCAGACATTTCGTGCAGGAGCGGGGCGTCGACCGGCGCGCGGTGCGCTTCACCGGCTACTGGCGGCTCGGGGCGAGCGAGGAGGAGCTCCTCGCGGAGGCGTACGCGGGTCAGGCACCCAGCGAGGACCCGACGGCAGCCCTTTAGCTCCGCGGATCCACAGCACGGCTTCAACCGCCGTTCGGCTGAAAACACTTGGAATGGGCTCCGGCTTCGGCCGGGGCCCATCTCCATTTGGTGCGAAAGTTAGGTTAGGCTAACCTAAGTCCCGCACCCCCCATCCTCTCCCCCTGCCCGGAGGAAAGTTGATGCGTCAGCATCTGCTCAACGAGACGACCGCGGACCTCTACCGGCGTTCCGTCACCGAGGGAGTCGCGCGCGTCGCGGCCAAACTCGCCACCACGGAACGGCCCCACACCGGCATGTCCGTCGACGCGCTCGCCCCGGTCATCGCCGGCATCGACCTGGACGCCCCGCTCGAAGACGCGGCCGCCGCCCTGGACGAGCTGGAAGAGGTCTACCTCCGCGACGCGGTCTACTTCCACCACCCGCGCTACCTCGGTCACCTCAACTGCCCGGTCGTCATCCCGGCCGTGCTCGGCGAGGCCGTCCTCTCGGCAGTCAACTCCTCCCTCGACACCTGGGACCAGTCGATCGGCGGCACGCTCATCGAGCGCCGCCTGATCGACTGGACCGCGCAGCGCATCGGCCTCGGCCCCGACGCGGACGGCATCTTCACCTCCGGCGGCAGCCAGTCGAACTTCCACGCACTGCTCCTGGCCCGCGACGAGGCCTGCCGAAACGTCATGAAGAACAGCTCCCGCGAGCTGCCCAAGTCCGAAGTCCTGCCGAAGCTGCGCATCTTCACCTCCGAGGCCGGCCACTTCAGCGTGCAGAAGTCGGCCGCCATGCTCGGACTGGGCTACGAGGCCGTCATCTGCGTCCCCGTCGACCGCAACCGCCGGATGGACACCTCGGTCCTCGCCCTGGAACTGGAGAGCTGCGCCCGCGAGGGCCTCTTCCCCATGGCCGTCGTCGCCACCGCCGGCACCACCGACTTCGGGTCCATCGACCCGCTCCCCGAGATCGCCCGCCTGGCCACCGAGCACTCCGCCTGGATGCACGTGGACGCCGCGTACGGCTGCGGACTGCTGGTCTCCCCCACCCGCCGGCACCTGCTCGACGGCATCGAGACGGCGGACTCGGTGACGGTCGACTACCACAAGTCGTTCTTCCAGCCCGTCAGTTCCAGCGCCCTGCTGGTCCGCGACCGCGACACCATGAAGCACGCCACGTACCACGCGGACTACCTCAACCCGCGCCGGATGGCGCAGGAGCGCATCCCCAACCAGGTCGACAAGTCCATCCAGACCACGCGCCGCTTCGACGCGCTGAAGCTGTGGATGACCCTGCGCGTGATGGGCGCCGACGGCATCGGCTCGCTCTTCGACGAGGTCATCGACCTGGCGGCGGCGGGCTGGGACGTCATCGACGCCGACCCGCGCTACGAGGTCGTCGTCAAGCCGCAGATCTCCACCCTGGTCTTCCGCTTCGTCCCCGAGGGCGATGCGCGCGCCGACCTCGTGGACGAGGCGAACCTGCACGCCCGCAAGGCCCTGTTCGCCTCCGGTGAGGCCGTCGTGGCCGGGACCAAGGTGGACGGCCGGCAGTACCTGAAGTTCACCCTCCTCAACCCGCAGACCACGACGGCCGACATCGCGGCCGTCCTCGACCTTCTCGCCGCACACGCCGAGCAGTTCCTGGGAGAATCCCTTGCCGTCCACCGTTAAGCCCCGCGACTTCATCGGAATCGGTCTCGGTCCCTTCAATCTGGGACTCGCCTGCCTGACCGCGCCGATCGACGAGCTCGACGGCCTGTTCATCGAGTCGAAGCCGCACTTCGAGTGGCACGCCGGAATGTTCCTGGACGGCGCACACCTCCAGACGCCGTTCATGTCGGACCTGGTGACCCTCGCCGACCCGACCTCGCCCTTCTCCTTCCTGAACTACCTGAAGGACAAGGACCGGCTGTACTCGTTCTACATCCGGGAGAACTTCTACCCGCTGCGCGCCGAGTACAACGAGTACTGCCGCTGGGCCGCCGACCGCCTCGACAACGTCCTGTACTCCACCTCGGTCACCGAGGTCACCTACGACGAGCGGGCGGGCCTGTACGAGGTCCACACCGACCGCGGCGAGACCCACCTGGCCCGCCGCCTGGTCCTGGGCACCGGCACCCCGCCCTTCATCCCGCAGGCGTGCGCGCATGCCGGCGGCGACTTCACCCACAACTCCGCCTACATGCAGAACAGGGCCGAGCTGCAGAAGAAGAAGTCGATCACCCTGGTCGGCTCGGGCCAGAGCGCGGCCGAGATCTACTACGACCTCCTCGCCGAGATCGACGTACACGGCTACCAGCTCAACTGGGTCACCCGCTCCCCGCGGTTCTTCCCGCTGGAGTACACCAAGCTGACGCTGGAGATGACCTCCCCCGAGTACGTGGACTACTTCCACGCGCTGCCCGAGGACACCCGCTACCGCCTGGAGACCCAGCAGAAGAACCTCTTCAAGGGCATCGACGGCGAGCTCGTCAACGCCATCTTCGACATGCTCTACCAGAAGAAGGTCACCTCGCCGGGCCCGGTCCCCACCACCCTGCTGACCAACACCTCGCTGAACAGCGCCGCGTACGACACCACCACGGGCTCGTACACGCTGGGGCTGCGCCAGGAGGAGCAGGAGCGCGACTTCTCCCTCGCCACCGAGGGCCTGGTCCTCGCGACCGGTTACAAGTACTCCCTGCCCGAGTTCCTGAACCCGGTCCGCGACCGCCTGAACTTCGACGGCCACGGCCGCCCCGACGCGGCGCGCAACTACAGCATCGACACCACCGGCCGCGGCGTGTTCCTCCAGAACGGCACGGTCCACAACCACTCGATCACCTCGCCCGACCTGGGCATGGCCGCGTACCGCAACGCGTACATCATCGGAGAGCTCCTCGGCCGCGAGTACTACAAGGTCGAGAAGTCCATCGCGTTCCAGCAGTTCGCAGCCCCGGAAGGCGCTTTCGCATGAGCACCACCACCGACCACCGGTTCACCCGCACCGATGCCGCCCTCGGCACCTTCGCCGTCCGGCCGCTGGACCCCTTCGCCGACGCCGAGCTGCTGCACGGCTGGGTCACCCACCCCAAGGCCTCGTTCTGGATGATGCAGGAGGCCTCGCTGCCGGACGTCGAGCGCGAGTACATGCGCATCGCCGCCCACGAGCACCACGACGCCTTCATCGGCCTCCACGAGGGCCGCCCCGCCTTCCTGATGGAGCGCTACGACCCGAGCGAGCTGGAGCTGGTCGGCCTGTACGACGCACAGCCCGGGGACGTCGGCATGCACTTCCTCGTCGCCCCCAGCAGCGCCCCCGTGCACGGATTCACCCGCGCGGTCATCACCACCGTCATGGCGGCCCTCTTCGCCGACCCGGCGACGCGCCGCGTCGTGGTGGAGCCCGACGTGCGCAACACGGCCGTGCACGCGCTGAACGAGGCGGTCGGCTTCGTGCCCGACGGCCCGGTCACCAAGCCGGAGAAGGAAGCCCTGCTGAGCTTCTGCACCCGCGAGCAGTTCGAAGCCGCCACCGGCCTCACCACGGGAGCGTCGATATGAGCCTCACCGACGCCGTCGCCCACCTCTCCCCCGAGCTGTGGGCCCGCGCCAACCGCGCCCTGGTCAAGAAGGCCCTGGCCGAGTTCTCGCACGAGCGCCTGCTGACCCCGGCGCCGCTGGGCGGGGACGCGTACGCGGTCCTCAGCGACGACCGGACGGTGGAGTACCGTTTCACCGCCGTCCTGCACTCCCTGGACCACTGGGCGGTGGACGAGGCGTCCATCACCCGCCACCGGGACGGCGCCGAACTGCCACCGGACGCGATCGACTTCCACATCGAGCTGAAGGACTCGCTCGGTTTGAGCGCCGAGGTCCTGCCGGTCTACCTGGAGGAGATCTCCTCCACCCTGGCGGGCTCGGGCTTCAAGTACACGAGGCCGCAGATCCCCTCCGCCGTCCTCGCGAAGTCCTCCTTCCAGGACATCGAGACCGGCATGACCGAGGGCCACCCCTGCTTCGTCGCCAACAACGGCCGCCTCGGCTTCGGCGTGCACGAGTACCTCTCGTACGCCCCGGAGACCGCGAGCCCGGTCCACCTCGTGTGGGTGGCGGCCCGCAAGGACGTCTCCACCTTCACGGCGGGCTCGGGCCTGGACCACGACTCCTTCATGCGCGCCGAGCTCGGCGAGCCGGCGGTGGAGCGGTTCGAGGCCTCCCTGCGGGCCCTGGACCTGGACCCGGCGGACTACCACTTCTTCCCGGTCCACCCCTGGCAGTGGTGGAACAAGACCACGGTCACCTTCGCCGCGGAGATCGCCAACCGCCGTCTGGTCCTGCTGGCCGAGGGCGAGGACGCGTACCTCGCCCAGCAGTCGATCCGTACGTTCTTCAACACCAGCGCCCCCGAGAAGCACTACGTCAAAACGGCCATCTCGGTCCTCAACATGGGCTTCATGCGCGGCCTGTCCGCCGCCTACATGGAGGCCACCCCGGCCATCAACGACTGGCTGCACCAGCTGATCCAGTCGGACGAGGTCCTGCGGTCGGTGAACTTCTCGATCATCCGCGAGCGCGCGGCGATCGGCTACCACCACCGCCAGTACGAGCGCGCGACCGACCGCTACTCCCCGTACCGCAAGATGCTGGCCGCGCTGTGGCGCGAGTCCCCGGTGGCCTCGCTCCAGGGCGAGGAGCGCCTCGCGACGATGGCCTCGCTCCTGCACGTGGACGGCGAGGGCAACTCCTTCGTCGGCGCCCTCATCGCCGAGTCGGGCCTCACCCCGGCCGAGTGGCTGCGCTCGTACCTGAACGCCTACCTGGTCCCCCTCCTCCACTGCTTCTACCAGTACGACCTCGCGTACATGCCGCACGGCGAGAACACGATCCTCGTCATCGAGAACGGCGTGGTGAAGCGGGCGATCTTCAAGGACATCGCCGAGGAGATCGTGGTCATGGACCCGGACGCGGTCCTGCCGCCGGCCGTGGAGCGGGTCCGGGCGGACATCCCGGAGGACATGAAGCTGCTGTCGATCTTCACGGACGTCTTCGACTGCTTCTTCCGCTTCCTGGGCTCGATCCTGGTCTCGGAGGGCATCTGCGAGGAGGACACCTTCTGGAAGGCCGTGGCCGACTGCGCCCACGACTACCAGGACTCGATCCCGGCCCTGGCGGACCGCTTCGCCCGCTACGACCTCTTCGCGGACGAGTTCCAGCTGTCCTGCCTCAACCGCCTCCAGCTGCGCAACAACAGGCAGATGGTCGACCTCGCCGACCCGTCGGCCGCCCTCCAGCTGATCGGCACCCTCAAGAACCCCGTCGCGCGGTTCGCCGCGCGACGGTGATCGGGAGGCGGGCCCGTCATCGCCATCGGCCGGCCGCGAGCCGTCGAGACACGAGGTCCATTCCGCTCCCCCACGGCCCACCGATCCGCAACGGCCGCGACGAGGAACAGCCCCGGGTATCAATGGCGGCTGAGCGGGCTGTGGACGACGAATGGGTGATGGAGGGGGCGACGCGTTCTTCCCGGCAGGTATGAATCCACCCCTATGTGTACTTTGTGACCGTCTGCTTGCACCGGGTAATCAGTGCGCGCGAATGCCGAAGCACGGAGGGTAAGTATTCATGCACAAGCTCCAGCAGGTCGTGATCGTCACTATGGCGGTGGGGAGTCTGGCCGTCCTGGGCGCGGGAAGTGCTCACGCCGACGCGAGTGGCCACAGTGGCCGGTCTTCCAGCGGTCTGAGCGCGTGGGGCGGGCAGACACCGCCGACGCCGCACACACCGAGGATTGCTCAGCTGCCACAACTTCCGCAGCTCCCGCCACTTCCGCAGCTCCCGCGGCTTGCTCAACTGCCGCAACTTGCGCACCTCCCGCAGGCTAGGCCCCAGGCGTGGCTGCAGGAGAATGCAGCCGAGAAGCAGGCGTTCAAGCTGGCCACCGACGGCGTGGCATACGCGCCGTACTCGCCGTATGCGCCCTACTCGCCATATACGCCATATACGCCATACGCGCCCTACTCGCTGAATACCCTGAGCACTCCGAACACCCCGAATACGCCCAACACGCCGAACACCCCGAACACTCCGAATACGCCCAACACCCCCAACACCCCCAACACCCCGAACACTCCAAACACTCCGAACACGCCCAACACGCCGAATACGCCGAATACGCCCAACACATCGAGCGTTGTGTAGGCGCTGTCGAAGCCTGAAGGCTGCTTGGCTCTTCACATCACACGGCGGCGCCGCGCAGTGTCTTCACTGCGCGGCGCCGTCATGTGGTCAGTGCATCACCTCGACTGCTGGGGGGGTTGGGGGCGTTTGGGGTGTTGGCTCAGGCACCCGGGGTGTTGGGGGTGTTGGGGGTGTTCGGAGTGTTGGCCCCACCACCACCCGGGGTGTTAGGAGAGTTCGGGGTGTTGGGGGTGTTCGGGGTGTTGGCGCCACCGCCACCCGGAGTGTTGGGGGAGTTAGGCGTGTTCGGGGTGTTCGGCGTGTTGGCGCCACCGCCAC
>NZ_JAGGOT010000017.1 GCF_018614195.1 Streptomyces sp. ISL-43 | reverse complement strand
TCGCGATCCAACCGCCATAAATCAACGGCATTGGGGCTAGCCCCCGTATCGCGCCGGGCGAGCGTGCGCACGGGACGGACGAGGAGGAGCGCGAGGGCGCAGCCGAGGGCGATCGCGGAGCCGGCCAGCAGGAGGGGGCGGACGCCGAAGAGGGCGCTGGCCGGGCCCGAGAGGACCTGGCCGAAGGGGATGGCGAGGATCGAGCCGCCGACCTCGTACGCGGTCACCCGGTTGAGCCGGTCCTGCGGGATGTGGGTCTGCACCGTGGTGGACCACTGGACGCCCCAGAACGCCCAGCCCACGCCGCTGACCGCGTAGCCGAGCATGAGCAGCGGCAGGGCGGGGACCAGGGCCGCCGCCAGCGGCATCATCGGGAACAGGCACATCGCGACGCCGCCGCCGAGCAGCGGCCGGACCGGGCGGAGCCGGATCGCGACGAGGCCGCCCAGGACGCAGCCGGCGCCGAAGGCGCCCTCCGCGTACCCGAAGGCCGCCTTGCCGTGCTCGGCGATGACCGAGGCCGCGCCGAGCGGTGTCAGCGGGCCCCAGACGAAGACCCCGAGCACCCACCAGATCAGGATGACCGCCCACAGCCAGGACCTGGAGCGGAACTCGTCCCAGCCCTCCCGCAGGTTCTCCAGCGTCGAGGCCGACCGGGCGGCCTCGAAGCGGGGCAGCCGCAGAGCCACCAGGCACATCCCGCTGATGGCGAAGGTGGCGGAGTCGATCACGAACACCCAGGCCGTCGAGGTGGTGGCGACCAGTACGCCCGCGAGAGCGGGCCCGGCCATCGTGGACATCCCCTCGCTGACCCGCAGCACCCCGTTGGCCTGCTGGGGGTCGGCGGATACCTGGGGCACGAGGCTGGAGGTGCCCGGCTGGAACATCGCGGTGGCGATGCCGCCGAGTACCGATCCGCCGATGACGAACGACAGCGTCGGGTGGCCGAGCCAGAGGTAGACGGCGAAGGAGCCCTGCGCCACGCACCGCACGGCGTCCGCGCCGATCATCTGCGGCAGGGGGTGGAAGCGGTCCGCGAACACCCCGCCGAAGACGACGAAAAGGGCGAAGGCGCCCATCCACGCGCCCAGGGCGTACCCGATGCCGCTGACCCCGTAGCCGAGCGAGATCATGGCAACGGCCAGGGCCACCGGCATCATCGTGTCGCCCAGCATCGAGACGATGCGGGCGGTGAAGTACAGGCCGAAGTTCCGGGTCCACAAGCGGGGACCGGGCACGGGCGGGGCACAGACGGACGACGACACCATGGGGCAGCCAATTCGCTTGGATACGAGGGGGCGTTGACCGGGTGGATCGCGGCGGCCGGCACCTGAGGATCACGGCCGGGGATCCGGCCGGTCAAGTGAATTGACCAGGGCCTCGAGGGGGTCTCGGATCGCGGGCGCGGGTTGCCGTCCTGCATAACCGCATGCAGAGTGCTCCGTGACTGAATATCTCACCGGTGACGGAGGGGACGGAGGGGAACGGGATGAGTGAAAGCCCTGCGGCGCGGCTGCAGAAGCTGTTCGAGGGCCACCGGCTGACGCCGACCCAGCGGCGCATCGCGCACTGCATGGTGCGCGGAGCGGCTGAGGTGCCGTTCCTGTCGAGCGTGGAGCTCGCCGAGCTGGCCGGGGTGAGCCAGCCGTCGGTGACCCGGTTCGCGGTGGCGCTGGGATTCGACGGTTATCCGGCGCTGCGCCGGCACCTGCGGGAGGTGGCCCCCGCCGTCCGGGCCGGGGCCGCGGACGAGGACGTGTACAACGAGTACCAGCAGGCCGTCCAGGGCGAGATCGAGAACCTGCGGCAGCTCTCCGCCATGCTCGCCGACCCGGCGCCGGTGCGGGAGGCGGGGCGGCTGCTGGCCGCGTCGCGCCCGCTGCCCGTACTGGGACTGCGCGCGGCGTCCTCGCAGGCGCGCGGGTTCGCGTACTTCGCCGCGAAGGTCCACCCCGACGTGCGGCTGCTCGACGAGGGCGGCTCGATGCTCGCCGACCGGATCGACGCGGCGGCGGGCGCCGGGGCCTCGGCCCTGCTGTGCTTCGCGCTGCCCCGGCATCCGAAGGAGGTCGCGGAGGCCCTGGACCACGGCCGGGCGGCCGGGCTGACCGTGGTCACGGTCGCCGACTCGGCCTTCGCGCCTGTGGCCCGCCACTCGGACCTGCTGATTCCGGCGCCGGTCGGGACCGGGCTGGCCTTCGACACGGCGTGCGCGCCGATGCTGCTGGGGCGGGTGCTGCTGGAGGCGATGGCGGACGAGCTGCCGGACGCGCAGGCGCGGCTGGAGGCCTTCGACGCGAGGGCCGCGGCGCGCGGCCTGTTCGTCGAGTGAGCCCTCGGCACTAGCGGTAGTTGAGCTCCGCGAGCTCGGTGGCGAGGCGTCGCCGCAGCGCCGGGATCCGGGCGAGGAGCGGGAGCAGGGCGTTGCGTACGGCTCGCAGGGCGGGGTTGCGGGTGGTCGCGATACGGGTCATCCGGTCGGTCAGTGCCACCACGCGCAGGGCGATGGGCCGGCGGGTGGCCTCGTAGGCGTCGAGGGCGTCGGCGGTGCCGGCCGTGGAGGCGGCGGCGAGGGCGCGGCCGAGGGCGTACCCGTCCTGGATGCCGGTGTTCATGCCCTGGCCGCCGGCGGGGCTGTGTACGTGCGCCGCGTCGCCCGCGAGCAGCAGGCGGCCCGCGCGGTAGTGGTCCGCGACCCGGTGGTGGACCCGGAAGCGTGAGGACCAGGCGACGTCGGTGACGGCGGCCTGGCCGGGGGCGCGGGCGTCCAGCAGGGCCTGGACGAAGGGCAGGCCGGGCTCGGCGGGGGCGTCGGCGACCGTGGCGACGACGCGGTAGCGCCCGCTGCCGGGGAGCGGGGCCACCACGGTGAGGCCGGCCGCGCCGAAGGTGAGGGAGACCTCCGCGGGACCCGGAGCCCAGTCCATCGCCACGTCGGCGAGGACGAAGGACTCCTCGTAGGCGCTGCCGGTGAAGCCGATCCCGGCGGCCTCGCGGACCGTGCTGTGCATGCCGTCGGCGCCGACGGCGTAGGCGGCGCGCAGGGTCTCGCCGGTGGCGGTGGTGAGGGTGACCCCGGCCGAGTCGGCGTCCTGGGTGACGGCGGTGACCTCGTACGGGCGGTGTACGTCGCCGCCGAGGGCGCGCAGGCGGTCGAGGAGCACGGCCTCGGTCTGGTCCTGGGGGACCATCAGGGCGTACGAGTGGGCCGTGGGCAGGCCGTCGAAGGTGACGGCGGCGAGGGGGCGGGCGCCGTCGCGGATCCGGAACCGCGTCACGGCCCGGCCGCGGCGGATCAGCTCGGCGCCGGCGGCCGGGTCGAGCTCGTCGAGGACCTCCAGGGTGCGCGCGTGGACGACGGCGGCACGGGAG
The DNA here is from genome assembly GCF_018614195.1 of Streptomyces sp. ISL-43. GTDB lineage: Bacteria > Actinomycetota > Actinomycetes > Streptomycetales > Streptomycetaceae > Streptomyces. The sequence continues at coordinate 63,530 of NZ_JAGGOT010000017.1, read as the reverse complement.
GTGCCGGCCCCCTCGGCCTGCCGGTCCAGGAGCACGAAGTCGATGCCGGCCTTGGCCAGGGTGAGGGCGAGAGTGAGGCCGGTGGGCCCGGCGCCGACGATGGCGACGCGGGTGGTGGCGGGGAGCGGCATGAGGGTCTCCTCCAGGATGCCAACGGTTGTTGGCCAACGGCTGTTGGTGTAAGCATGCGGCGGCCGCCGTCGACTGTCAACGCTTGTTGGCCTACAGTTGTTGGCATGACGCGAAGCGGAGAGAGCGCAGAGGGCAGGGGCGCGCAGACCAAGGCGGCGATCCTGCGGGCGGCGAGGGAGCGGTTCGCCGCGCAGGGGTACGAGCGGACGACGATCCGCGCCGTCGCGGCGGACGCGGAGATCGACCCGTCGATGGTGATGCGGTACTTCGGGAACAAGGAGAAGCTCTTCGACGCGGCCCTCGCCGTGGACCTGCGGCTGCCGGATCTCTCGACGGTCCCGGCGGGGGAGCTGGCCGAGGTGCTCGTGCGGCACTTCGTGCTGCGGTGGGAAGGCGACCCGGCGGATGACGCACTGCTGGTGCTGCTGCGCTCCGCGGTGACCAACGAGGCGGCGGCGGCGCGGATGCGGGAGGTCTTCGCGACCCAGGTCGCGCCCGCGCTCGTGGTGGCCCTCGGCCCCGAGCGGGCCGCCCGCGCGGCCGGCCTGGTCTCCACCCAACTGCTGGGCCTGGCCCTGACCCGCTACCTGCTGAAGCTGCCCGCGGTGGTCTCCCTGAGCCCGGAAGGGGTCGTCGCGGGCCTGGCCCCGGCGCTGGCCGCCACGCTTTCGGCCCGCTGAGGTCGCCGCCCGGCCGCCCCGCCGCTGCCGGGATCCGGGCCCCCGGACCCCGCGCCGGCTACAGCAAGGCGTCCCGCAGGGCCGCGCCCGCCTCGGCGGTGATGTCGGACAGGGACTGAGCCGGCCGGGCCAGGGTGAAGCGGACGCCGCCCGCCGGAGTCACGGTGAAGCCGTGGATCGCGGGCCGCGGGAGGCTGTTGTAGCCGTAGTGGGCGGTGAAGAAGTACGCCCCCGTGTCCGGGACCGCCACCAGATCCCCGGGAGACAGGAGCGGCAGCTCCCGCGCGGCCGCCAGGAGGTCGCCCGCGAAGCAGGCGGGCCCCGCGACGTCCTGGGCTACGGGCGGGCCCGTCAGCGGGTTGCCCTTGGCGTCGTAGGGCAGGATCCGCAGCGGCCAGGCCGCCGGCGCGTACACCGTGCGGGTGGCCAGCTGGACCCCCGCGTGCGTCAGCGCGATCGGCCGGCCGCCGGTGGCCTTCGTGTACTCCACGCGGGAGAGCACCAGCCCGTGCTTGGCCAGCAGGGACCGGCCGAACTCGGTCACCAGGCCGTACGAGCCGTCGAAGAGGCCGGGGACGGCCTCCCGCAGGGCCGCCGCGTACTGCGCGTACGTCGGCGTCTCCTCGTCCGAGGCGAAGTTCACCGGCAGTCCGCCGCCGATGTCGAGCGTGTCGACCTGCCGGCGCCCGGCCGCCGCGTTGATCTCCTCGGCCAGCGCGCGCAGCTCCCGCACCCCCTCGGCGATCAGCGGCAGCGGAACGCCCTGGGAGCCCGAGTGGGTGTGCAGGCGGGTGAGCCAGGGCCGGTCCAGGTAGGCCCGTACGAGCCACTCGCGGGCGCCCGGATCGCGCAGGGCGATGCCGAACTTCGAGGTCGCCGTGGCGGTGGAGAGGGCGTCGATGGCGCCGGCGCCGGTCTGCGGGTTGATCCGTACGCCGATCGGGGAGCTGGTGGGGGCGGCGGCGACGAGCGCGTCGAGCCGCTCCAGCTCCTGGCGGTTGTCGGCGTTGACGGCGATGCCCAGGGCGAGGGCGTCGCGCAGCTCCGCGGCCGTCTTGGCGGGGGAGTCCAGGACGGTGCGGTGCGGCGCGACCCCGGCGGCCCGGGCCAGGGCCAGCTCGCCGGGGCTGGCCACTTCGCAGCCGATCCCGGCGTCGGCGAGCAGCCGCAGGACCGGCACGAGGGGCGCGGCCTTGACCGCGAAGGCGTGCAGGACGGGGGTGCCGGGGGCGAGGGCCTCGGTGAAAGCGCTGGTCAGGGCTGCTGCGGAGGCGCGGATGCCGGCCACGTCGAGCAGGCAGACCAGTGGCGAGCCCTCGTCGATCAGGCCCTGTTCCACGGCGGCCCGTACGGCCCGGTCGCGCCGCTCGGCGGCGGCTCCGGCGGCCTGCGCACGCGTTTCGACTGCCATGTCCGCCATCCCATCATCCGGCGCGGCGGGCCGCAGCTGTTGACTGAATCTATTCAGGGAGCAAGTATGTGAATGGATTGACCAACATCGGAGGAGGCACCGCCATGTCAGGACCCCGCCCCGTACGGGCCGCACGAGGTACCGAGCTGAGCACCCTGGGATGGCAGCAGGAGGCCGCGCTGCGGATGCTCCAGAACAACCTCGACCCCGAGGTCGCCGAGCACCCCGACAAGCTCGTCGTCTACGGCGGCACCGGCAAGGCCGCGCGCGACTGGCGCTCGTACGACGCGATGGTCCGCACCCTGCAGACCCTCAAGCAGGACGAGACGATGCTCGTCCAGTCCGGCCGCCCGGTCGGCGTCATGCAGACGCACGAGTGGGCGCCGCGCGTGCTGCTCGCCAACTCCAACCTGGTCGGCGACTGGGCGAACTGGGAGGAGTTCCGGCGCCTGGAGCACCTGGGCCTGACCATGTACGGCCAGATGACGGCCGGTTCGTGGATCTACATCGGCACCCAGGGCATCCTGCAGGGCACCTACGAGACCTTCGGGGCCGTCGCGGCCAAGAAGTTCGGCGGGACGCTCGCCGGCACCATCACCCTCACCGCCGGCCTCGGCGGCATGGGCGGCGCCCAGCCGCTGGCCGTGACGATGAACGACGGCGTCGCGATCTGCATCGACGTCGACCCGCGCGCCATCGACCGCCGCATCGAGCACCGCTACCTCGACGTGAAGGCCGACAACCTCCGCCACGCCCTCCAGCTCGCCGTCGAGGCCCGCGACGCCCGCAAGCCGCTCTCCATCGGCCTGCTCGGCAACGCCGCCGAACTCCTCCCGCAGATGCTCGCGGAAGGCGCCCCGATCGACATCGTGACGGACCAGACCTCCGCCCACGACCCGCTCGCCTACCTGCCGGTGGGCGTCGACTTCGACGACATGGCGGCCTACGCGGCCAAGGACCCGGCCGGCTTCACCACCCGGGCCCGCGAGTCGATGGCCGCGCACGTCGAGGCCATGGTCGGCTTCATGGACGCGGGCGCCGAGGTCTTCGACTACGGCAACTCCATCCGCGGCGAGGCCCAGCTGGCCGGCTACGACCGCGCCTTCGCCTTCCCCGGCTTCGTCCCCGCCTACATCCGGCCGCTGTTCTGCGAGGGCAAGGGCCCCTTCCGCTGGGCGGCGCTGTCCGGCGAGGCCTCGGACATCCACAAGACCGACAAGGCGATGCTGGAGCTCTTCCCCGAGAACGAGTCCCTGCACCGCTGGATCAAGATGGCCGGCGAGCGCGTCCACTTCCAGGGCCTGCCCGCGCGCATCTGCTGGCTGGGCTACGGCGAGCGCGACAAGGCCGGCGAGCGCTTCAACGACATGGTCGCGAGCGGCGAGCTGGCCGCCCCGCTGGTCATCGGCCGCGACCACCTGGACTGCGGCTCGGTGGCCTCCCCGTACCGCGAGACCGAGGCCATGCTCGACGGCTCCGACGCGATCGCCGACTGGCCGCTGCTCAACGCCATGGTCAACGTCGCCTCCGGCGCGTCCTGGGTCTCCATCCACCACGGCGGCGGCGTCGGCATGGGCCGCTCCATCCACGCGGGCCAGGTCACGGTCGCCGACGGCACGAAGCTCGCGGGCGAGAAGATCCGCCGCGTCCTGACCAACGACCCGGGCATGGGCGTCATCCGCCACGTCGACGCCGGTTACGACATCGCCGAATCCGTGGCGGACGAGCGCGGCGTCCGCATCCCGATGCGCGAAGGCGACCCGGCGTGAAGCAGGAAGCCGCCGCCGGAGCCTCGTTCCACGAGATGTGGTCCGAGCTCCGGCCCATCGGCCGGGACGCGGGCAGCGGCGGGTACCGCCGGTACGCGTGGACCGGCGCCGATGCCGACTGCCGGACCTGGTTCCAGGCGCAGGCCGAGGCGCGCGGGCTCGCGTACGAGACCGACCGCAACGGCAACCAGTGGGCCTGGCTCGGCGACCCCCTCGCGGGGGACGCCGTCGTCACCGGCTCGCACCTGGACTCCGTCCCCGACGGCGGGGCCTTCGACGGCCCCCTCGGCGTGGTGTCCTCCTTCGCTGCCCTGGACGAACTCCGCGGGAGGGGAGCGGAGTTCTCCAGGCCGCTGGCCATCACCAACTTCGGTGACGAGGAAGGGGCCCGCTTCGGCCTCGCCTGCGTCGGCTCCCGGCTCAGCGCCGGACAGCTGACCAAGGAGAAGGCCTACGAGCTCCGCGACGCGGACGGCGTCAGCCTTCCCCGTGCCATGGAGGCGGCCGGATACGACCCCGAGGCCATCGGGGCCGATCCCGAACGCCTCGCCCGCATCGGCGCCTTCGTCGAACTGCACGTGGAGCAGGGCCGGGCCCTGGACCTGTCCGGCGACCGCGTCGGCATCGCCTCGGCGATCTGGCCGCACGGCCGCTGGCGCTTCGACTTCCGGGGCGAGGCCAACCACGCGGGCACGACCCGCCTGGTGGACCGCCGCGACCCGATGCTCACCTACGCGCAGACCGTGCTCACGGCCCGCGCCGAGGCGGCCCTCGCCGGGGCCGTGGCCACCTTCGGGAAGATCTCCGTCGAGCCCAACGGGGTCAACGCCATCCCCTCGCTGGTGCGCGGCTGGCTCGACTCCCGGGCCGCCGACCAGGCCACCCTCGACACGGTCGTGACCGCGATCGAGAAGGCCGCCCGCGAGCACGCCGACCGGGACGGGATCGACCTGGACATCGTCCGGGAGTCCTTCACCCCGGTCGTGGAGTTCGAGCACGCCCTGCGGGACGAGCTGAACCGGATCCTGGGCGGGTCGCTGCCCGTCCTCGGCACCGGTGCGGGACACGACGCCGGAATCCTCTCGGCGGCCGTCCCGACCGCGATGCTGTTCGTACGGAACCCCACCGGCGTCTCCCACTCCCCGCGGGAGTCCGCCGACGAGGACGACTGCGTTGCCGGCGTCCTCGCCCTCGCCGACGTACTGGAAGGCCTCGCGTGCCGCTGAAGACGTACTGGCTGGAGCACGCCTGGCTCGGCACCCATGTCGAGCCGGGTGTAGCCCTGGACGTAGCGAACGACGGGCGGATCGCCGCTCTGCGGACCGGGTCCCCGACCCCGCCCCCGGGCGCGGAGGTCCTGCGGGGCCTGACCGTCCCCGGACTCGCCAACGCGCACAGCCACGCCTTCCACCGGGCACTGCGCTCCACCGTGCAGGTCGGCTCCGGAACGTTCTGGACCTGGCGCGACTTCATGTACAGGGTCGCCCAAAACCTCACCCCCGAGAGCTACTTCGAACTCGCCCGGGCCGTCTACGCCGAGATGGCGCTGGCCGGCGTCACGGCCGTCGGCGAGTTCCACTACGTCCACCACGCCCCCGGCGGAGTCCCGTACGCCGATCCCAACGCCATGGGCGAGGCCCTGATCGAGGCGGCCGCCGAGGCCGGCATCCGGATCACGCTCCTGGACACGGCGTACCTCTCGGCGGGCTTCGGTGAGGCGCCGAACCCCCACCAGCTCCGCTTCTCCGACGGCACCGCGGACGCCTGGGCCGAGCGGGTCTGCGCCCTCAAGCCCCGCGACCACGCCCTGATCGGCGCCGCGATCCACTCGGTCCGCGCCGTACCGGCCGGGCAGCTCGCCGCCGTGGCGGGCTGGGCCGAGGAGCGCCGGGCCCCGCTCCACGTCCACCTCTCGGAGCAGACCGCCGAGAACGACGCCTGCCAGGCCGCCCACGGGCGTACGCCGACACAGCTGCTCGCTGACCACGGCGTGCTCGGCCCCCGCACCACCGGCGTGCACAACACGCACCTCACCGACGCCGACATCGCCCTCCTCGGCGGCACCACCACCGGCACCTGCATGTGCCCCACCACCGAACGCGACCTCGCCGACGGCATCGGCCCGGCCACCCGCCTCCAGCGCGCGGGCAGCCCGCTCTCGCTCGGCAGCGACAGCCACGCCGTGATCGACCTGCTCGAAGAGGCCCGCGCGATGGAGCTGAACGAGCGGCTCAGCAGCCGTACGCGCGGCCACTGGACGGCGAACGCCCTGCTGACCGCCGCCACCGCCGACGGCCACGCGGCCCTCGGCCGGCCCGACGCGGGGCGGCTGGAGGCGGGCGCGCTCGCGGACTTCACCACCGTGGCGCTGGACTCCGTACGCACGGCGGGCCCGCTGCCGCGGCTCGGCGCGGAGACGGCCGTCTTCGCCGCCACGGCCGCGGACATCCGCCACACGGTGGTCGGCGGCCGCCACATCGTTCGCGACGGCCACCACACCCTGGTCGGCGACGTGGCCGCGGCACTGGCCGCGTCGATCGCAGCCGTCCGAGGCTGACGCCGTCGTTCCCCCCTCCGAGAGGAACCCCGTGACCACCACCGTCATCACCAACATCGGCAGCCTCGTCACCAACGACCCCGCCCTCGGCGACGGCACCCCCCTCGGCCTCATCGAGAACGCGGCGGTCGTCATCGACGGCGACCGCATCGCCTGGGTCGGCCCCGCCGACAAGGCGCCGGCGGCGGACGAGACGTACGACGCCGACGGCCGCGCCGCGATCCCCGGCTTCGTCGACTCCCACTCCCACCTGGTCTTCGCGGGCGACCGCACCGCCGAGTTCAACGCCCGCATGTCCGGCCGCGCCTACTCCGCCGGAGGCATCCGCACCACCGTCGCCGCCACCCGCGCCGCCTCCGACGCGGAGTTGGAGGCCAACCTGGTGCGCCACCTCGACGAGGCCCGCCGCCAGGGCACCACCACCTTCGAGACCAAGTCGGGCTACGGCCTCACCGTCGCCGACGAGGCCCGCGCCCTGCGCATCGCCGCCGCGCACACCGAGGAGGTCACCTACCTCGGTGCGCACATCGTCTCCCCGGACTACGCGGACGACCCGGCCGGCTACGTGGACCTCGTCACCGGCGAGATGCTGACCGCCTGTGCCCCGTACGCCCGCTGGGTGGACGTCTTCTGCGAGAAGGGCGCCTTCGACGGGGAGCAGGCCCGCGCGATCCTGACCGCCGGCGCGGCCGCCGGGCTGATCCCGCGCGTCCACGCCAACCAGCTCTCCCACGGCCCCGGCGTACAGCTCGCCGTGGAGCTGGAGGCCGCCTCCGCCGACCACTGCACCCATCTCACGGACGCCGACGTGGACGCCCTCGCGCAGGCCGCGGCGACCACGGTGGCCACCCTGCTGCCGGGCGCCGAGTTCTCCACGCGCGCCCAGTGGCCCGACGCCCGCAGGCTCATCGACGCGGGCGCCACCGTCGCCCTGTCCACGGACTGCAACCCGGGATCCTCCTACACGAGTTCGATGCCGTTCTGCATCGCCCTCGCCGTCCGCGACATGCGGATGACCCCGGGCGAGGCCCTGTGGTCCGCCACCGCCGGCGGCGCCCGCGCGCTGCGCCGGAGCGACATCGGCGCCGTCACCCCGGGGGCCCGCGCGGACCTGGTCCTGCTCGACGCCCCCAGCCACGTCCACCTGGCCTACCGCCCCGGTGTCCCGCTGGTCTCCGCCGTCTGGCAGAAGGGCCGCAAAGCGGTCTGAACCGTACTGAATCAGGACAGCGTCGGAGCGAACCGCGCCCCCTGGGCGGGTCGTTGATCCGGCGCTGTCCTTTGTCTTCCCTCCGTAAGGCCCCGGGCGTACCTTGCACCAATCTGATGTGCCGTCAGTAACTTGTGGCCCAAGGTTCGAGGGGAAGACGAAGGTGTCCGACCGGAAACGCTCCACCGCGCTCGCGCTGGCCTCCGCGCTGGCGGGAACGGCGGTACTGCTGGCCGCCCCCGCAGCCCAAGCCGCCGTGATCGACGTCCAGTACGACTGCAAGACCCCCATCGGGGACAAGTCCGCGGTCTCGCCCATCGACATCAAGGCCGTGAAGGAAGGCAGCGGCTACAAGCTGACGATGACCTTCCAGAAGGGCGTCTCCTCCAGCCCCATCGAACTCGGCAAGGGCGCGATGGCCCCCAGCGCCGTCATCCTCGTCGACGGCGCGGAGAAGGCCTCCGTCCCGGTCTCCGGCCCGCCCAACCCCGAGGCCGTGCCCGCCGAGACGCCCATCAAGATCACCGACCTCTCGGGCACCTACACGCCCAAGAAGAGCGGCAAGGTCACCTTCACCGCGGGTGTCCTCACGATCAAGGCGATGGGCACCACCACCACCTGCACCCCGGGCAACAGCCCCAAGGCGTCCCTCGAAATGGACGTGGAGGGCCCCGCGGGCACCACCGCGCAGTCCGGCTCCGCCCCCACCGACGGCACGCTCCCGCAGACCGGTCCCGAGGACTCCGCCATCGCGCTCGGCACCCTCGGCGCCACCGTGCTGCTCTCCGGCGCCGCCGGTGTGCTCTGGCTGACCCGGCGCGGCCAGCGGGCCCGGTCCTGAACGGAGCACCCCCGGTCATGCCCGCGCTCAACGCTTCCGGCGCCTTCAGCCGGCTCACCCGCCGCGACCCCGGCACGCCCGGCCGCCCCGGCAGCCGCGGGCGGCTCGGCGCGCTCCTGCTCGCCGCCGCCGCTGCCGCCCTGCTCCACGGCGCGGCGGCCTCCCCGGCCGCGGCCGACGAGCCCGGCTGGACGGCCGAGCCCGTCGCCGGCGGCGCGCCCGCCGCGGCGCCCAAGCCCGGGGCCCGCCCGTACTTCTACCTCGCGGGGACCTCCGGCACGGTGCTGGAGGACCGCCTCGCCCTGGACAACACCAGCGACCAGGAGCACACCGTCACTCTGCGCGGGGCCGACGCCTACAACACGGCGGGCGGCGCCTTCGCGGTGCGCTCCGCCAAGGAGTCCACCGGCGCGGGCCTGTGGATCAGCTTCGGTTCGGGCACCACCGTCAAGGTCCCGGCGCACACCCGCGCGGTGGTCCCCTTCACCGTCACCGTGCCGCCCGGCTCGCCGCCCGGAGACCACCCGGCCGCCGTCGTCGCCACCGAGGCCGGCCGCGAGGTGGGCGTACGGGTCCACCTGCGGGTCGGCGGCCCGGCGCTGGCGGCGCTCACGGTCGAGGACGTCTCCGTACACGGCAAGGGTGCGTCCGCGCGCGTGGCCTACACCCTGGTCAACCGGGGCAACGTGGCCCTCGCGCCCGAGCTGTCCATCCGCGCCGAGGGCACCTTCGGCGAGGTCGCGGGCCGCGGCGCCCGCACCCTGCCCGTCGAGGTGCTGCCCGGCCAGCGGGTGGAGCTGAGCGAACCCTGGCCCGGCGCCCCGGTCTTCGACCGGGTCGCACTGACCCTCACGGTCACCGCCCCCGGCGGGGCCCGCGCCACGGGGAGCGCCTCGGCGTGGTTCGTGCCCTGGGGGATCGCGGGCCGGACCGGGCTGGGACTGGTCGGCCTCGGCGGGACCGCGGGGGCCGCGCTGCTGCTCGTACGCAAACGGCGGACCCGGGCCGACGACCGGCACGGGCCGCCGCCGCACGGAAACGCCGGACCCGAACAAGCCCCAGCACCGGACCACGAGTTGACGGGAGCATCCAGGTGAGCGCCAAGGCCGGACGCGGCGGCAGGTTCAGGGCCCTCGTCGCGGCGGGATGCGCGGGGCTGGCGGGGCTCGCGGTGTGCGGGCTGGCGCTGTTCCCGGCGGCCCCGGCCGCCGCGGACGACGGGGCCAAGCCCGCCGTGGCGCTCTCGCTCAAGGAGGCCGTCAAGGGCACCGAACTGTCCGTCACCGGCACCGGCTGGCGGCCCAAGACCATGGTGATGCTGCTGGTCTGCGGGCAGAACATGATCGGCGGCACCAACAGCTGCGCCAACGCCGACGGCATCGCCGTCTCGGTCGCCGACGACGGGCACTTCTCCGCCCAGCTCCCGGTGGTCGCCCCGCCCAAGCCCTGCCCCTGCGTCGTCAACGTCACCTCCGTCAACGGGGACCAGTCCACCGTCGCGGCCCCGCTGAAGATCACCGACCACCCGGTGGCCGAGCTGCCCGCCGAGGGCGGCACCGCCCGCCTCGCGATGCTGACCGGGGTCCGCCTCAAGGGTGAGGACGGGGTGCTGACCTGGTTCGGCGCCCCGCCCGGCCGCAAGTTCACGGTGACCGTCGGCAATCTCGGCTCCGCGCCGGTCAAGGACCCGGTCTTCCAGCTCGGCACCGCCCACGGGGTGTTCGCGCCGATCTGGGAGGAGGTCCGCTGGAAGGGCACGATCCCGCCCGGCGGCAAGGCGGAGATCGCCCTCGACGCGGCGCTGTCCGCGGGCGCCCACGGCGACTACACGCTCTCCCTCAAGTACGGCGAGACGGTCGTGGCCACGCAGCCCTGGGGCGTGGACCGCCCGTACGGGGTGCTGCTGTTCTGGTGCCTGCTGCTCGTGGTGATCCCGGCCGCGATCTTCCGGATCGGCATGGCCGTCGTCGACAAGGTCCGCCCGCGCGAGCCGGCGGGCGGCCGCCACCGGGGCCCCCGGATGCCCGACGCGGCGGCGGCGGTGACCGCCCGGCTGCCGAGGATCGCGGCCGTACGGGGACCCGCGCGGGGCCCCGTACGAGGTCCCGCGCCGGCCCGACCCGTACCGGCGGCCGAACCCCCTCAGACCACCACGGCGGTACTGCCGTGGTTCACCCCGGACAGCGCGCCGGGGACACCAGCACCATCCGAATCACCAGCACCACAGGCACCACCGGCACCACAGACGTCCGCACCGTCTGAGAACAGTCCGACGACGAAGGGACAATCGTGAGGACCCAACGGAGGGTGAGCGTGGCCGCGGTCGCGCTGCTGTTCGGCGGCGCGGGCATCCTGCTGGCGGCTAGCCCCGCCCAGGCGGCCGATGTCTCCTACAAGGTGAAGTGCGTTCCGCCGGCGGGCGGTGGCGGCCCGGTCGAGGGCACGACCACGGCCTCGGTCACCGCCCCCGCCACCGCCAAGGTGGGCGACGAGGTCGAGGTGGTCTGGAAGACCGTCAAGCCGGCCTCGAACAACACCGACCTGATGGACCTGCCCAAGGACAGCATCAAGCCGATCGGCTACGCGAAGATCGGCGGGGCGCAGGCCGGCGAGCTGAAGATGGAGGGGACGCGGACCAACCCGCCGATCCCCAAGAAGTCGCCGATGACCATCTCCGACATGAAGGCCAAGCTCAAGCTGACCAAGGCCGGGGACGTCACCATCTCGCCCGGCAAGTACGACGTGGACTTCAGCGGCCTGCTCACCCACTGCACTCCGCAGGAGGAGGTCGGGGTCGGCGTCACCATCAAGGTCACCGAGGGCGGCGGCGGGACCACCGGGAACACCACCGGTACCCCGGCCACCACCGGTAACACCACCAGCGGGAGCGGCGGTCAGACCGACTTCCCGGGCAAGGCCGTCGAGGTCGCCTACGACTGCGGCGCCTTCCTCCCCGGGGGCATCAAGACCCCGGTGACGATCAACGCCAAGAAGAACGGCGGCAACTACGACCTGACCGTCAAGACCGCCAAGGGGGCGATGAAGAGCCCGGCGGCCCTGCCGGCGGGGGCCCTCAAGCCCTCGATGAACATCAAGATCGGCGGCGGTGACAGCGGCACGGTCAAGGTCACCGGTCCCGCCAACGCCGCGGCGATCGGCGCGGGCGACCCGGTCACGCTGAGCGATATGACCGGCACCTACAAGCCGGGCAAGACCGGCAAGGCGACGCTGAGCCCCGACCAGATGACGATCGACGTCGTCATGGCCCCGGGGGCCACCCCGATCGTGGTGCCCTGCACCGCGACCAGCACCGGGGTTTCCCTGGAGCTGGACACCACCGCTCAGGAGGGCGGCGCCGGCTCGCCCGGAGCCACGGGCAACACCTCCTCGGGCAACCTCGCCGAGACCGGAGCGGAGGACGAGGGCGGCATCAAGGCCCTGGCCCTGGTCGCCGGCACGGTGATCCTGCTCGGCGCGGCGGTGTTCACCTTCACCCCGTGGCGCCGCCTGCGCGGCACGAGGTAACGGGTAGGCACGGAGAAACGGAACGGCCCGGCACACCTTGCGGTGTGCCGGGCCGTTCCACGAGGCCGGACGCGTCAGTGGACGTCGCCCATCAGCGTCTGGACCTTCTTGCGGTACATGTAGATCGCGAAGCCGGCCAGCGCCGCCAGCGCGGCCTGCGCGGCGATGATGGTGGTCCCGTTCAGGTCCACCCCGGCGATCGAGAGCAGACCGGTGGTGCAGTCACCGGCGGTGACGGCCAGGAACCAGACACCCATCATCTGGCTCGCGTACTTCTGCGGAGCCATCTTGGTGGTGACGGACAGACCCACCGGGGACAGGCAGAGCTCGGCGATCGTCTGGATCATGTAGATCGAGACGAGCCACATCGGGCTGACCTTGCCGCCGTCGCCCGACATGCCCATCGGCACGACGAAGACGAAGAACGAGCCGCCGACCAGGACCAGCGCCATCGCGAACTTCACGATGGTCGACGGCTCCTGGTTCTTGCGCGCCAGCCAGACCCACAGCCAGGCGAAGACCGGGGCGAGGGACATCACGAAGAGCGGGTTCAGCGACTGGAACCAGGTCGACGGGAAGCCGAAGCCGAGCAGGGTGTTCGCGGAGTTGGTCTCGGCGAACGCGGACAGGGTGGAACCACCCTGGTCGTAGATCATCCAGAAGACCGCGGCGGCCACGAAGAACCAGATGTAGCCGGTCATCTTCGACTGCTCGACGGTGCTCAGGTCCTTGTCGCGCTTGATGCGGACGAGGACACCGATCGGGATGAGCAGACCGGCGACGGTCAGCGGGACCATGGCCCAGTTCAGCGTGAACAGACCGGCGAAGGCGACGACCGCGTAGAAGAGGGCGATGATGCCGACGGCCGCGGCCACCTTGACGATGATCGCGCTGCGCTCCTGGGCGGAGAGCGGGTTCGGGACCTCGCTGCTCTTCGCGCTCAGGTGCTTGGTTCCCAGCAGGAACTGCGTCAGACCCAGCGCCATGCCCACACCGGCCATGGCGAAGCCCAGGTGCCAGTTGACCTGCTGGCCGACCGTGCCGATCGCGAGCGGCGCGACGAAGGCACCGAGGTTGATGCCCACGTAGAAGAGCGTGAAGCCGCCGTCACGGCGCGGGTCCGTCGGGCCGTCGTAGAGGTGGCCGACCATCGTGGAGATGTTGGCCTTCAGCAGGCCGGAGCCGACCGCCACGAGCGCCAGACCGACGAAGAACATCGCCTGGCCGGGGATGGCGAGCGCGAAGTGGCCCGCCATGATCACGCCACCGGCGACGGTGACCGTCTTGCGGGCACCCCAGACGCGGTCGCCGAACCAGCCGCCGGGCAGGGCCATGAGGTAGACCATGGCCACGTAGACGGAGTAGATCGCCGTCGCGACGGCGGTCCGCATGGCCAGGCCGCCGGCCTGGCTGCCTTCCGCCGCGTCGGGGCCGCCCGACAGGATGTACACGACGAGAAGGGCGCGCATGCCGTAGTAGGAGAAGCGCTCCCACATCTCGGTCATGAACAGAGTGGCCAGGCCACGGGGGTGTCCGAAGAAGGTCTTTTCGGTGGACGGATCCGCCGAGTCCCTCGTCAGGCTGGAAGCCATGGTCGATCCTTGCTTGCTCGGGACGCGTGGCTTCGTGAGCTCAACGGCGCCCGGGACGAGTGGCCGGTACCGGCTGCGGGTGTCCCGACCCCACGCCCGGGGGTCTCGCTCCGTCGAAGCGGAGGCGAAGGAACATCCGTAACCGGGATCCACGCCCTGCCGCGCTTCTTCGCGCGAAGGGCCCGGCCCATAGGTCATTCACTGTCATCAGGCCCGGAACGGGCGTGCGACAACAATGCCCGTCCGATCAGGACAGAAATAGAGACTTTCGGCTTGTTTTGGCTCGAAAGTCTCTGAGGTAGTGCATGAGGCGTCTCGACACCATACGACACGACAGTGCCGCATATGAAAGTACTTGAGAGATGGATCACAGGCTACCGTGGAACCATCTGGGTACATTCGAAGGCGCTTAGTAGTTCATAAGCCCAGTTCGGCAGGGGTCTGCGGGCGGGCCTCTCCTTTCCCCTCCTGCGGACTACCATCACCCACATGACGCGTGTACTGCTCGCCGAGGACGACGCATCCATCTCGGAACCCCTGGCCCGCGCCCTGCGCCGGGAAGGGTACGAGGTCGAGGTCCGGGAGGACGGCCCCACGGCCCTGGACGCGGGACTGCAGGGCGGCGTCGACCTCGTCGTCCTGGACCTCGGCCTGCCGGGCATGGACGGCCTGGAGGTCGCCCGCCGGCTGCGCGCCGAGGGCCACGGCTTCCCGATCCTGGTCCTGACCGCCCGAGCCGACGAGGTCGACACGGTCGTCGGCCTGGACGCCGGCGCCGACGACTATGTGACCAAGCCCTTCCGCCTCGCCGAACTGCTCGCCCGGGTCCGGGCCCTGCTGCGGCGCGGCGCCACCGAGGCCTCCCAGGCCCCCGCCACCCACGGGGTGCGGATCGACGTCGAGTCGCACCGCGCGTGGATGGGCGAGGAGGAGCTCCAGCTCACGGCCAAGGAGTTCGACCTGCTGCGGGTCCTCGTCCGCGACGCGGGCCGGGTCGTCACCCGCGACCAGCTGATGCGCGAGGTCTGGGACACCACCTGGTGGTCCTCCACCAAGACCCTCGACATGCACATCTCCTGGCTGCGCAAGAAGCTCGGCGACGACGCGGCCAACCCCCGCTACATCGCCACCGTCCGGGGCGTCGGCTTCCGCTTCGAGAAGAGCTGAGCCGCTTTCCCCGCCCCCTTTGGGGCATTCTCTAAGCCATGCGCCGCCGTCTGATCAACTCCACGCTCGCCGTGGTGCTCGTCGTCATCGCCGTCTTCGGCGTCTCCCTCGTCATCGTGGAGACCCGCACCATCACCAGCAGCGCCCAGGACCGCATCGAGTCCGAGGCGCTGCGGCTGGTGGGCATCGTCGAGGGCAGCGTCCTGGAGAAGCGGCCCGTCGACGCCGGGGCACTGGCCGAGCAGCTCGACAGCGGCCGGTACGCGCGGATCACGATCCCCGGCCGTCCGACGATCGAGATCGGCCGGCAGATCGAGGACAGCGTCATCCGGGGCACGGCGCGCGGTGAACAGGGCGAGGTCGCGGTCGTCGAGGAGCCCCGCTCCACCGTCACCAAGGAGGTCGGGCGGACCCTGGCCGTGGTCGGCGCCGTCGCACTGCTCGCCGTCGTGGCGGCCGTCCTGCTCGCCGTACGCCAGGCCAACCGGCTGGCCTCCCCGCTCACCGACCTCGCCGAGACGGCCGAGCGCCTGGGATCGGGCGACCCGCGGCCCCGGCACAAGCGGTACGGGGTCCCCGAGCTGGACCGGGTCGCGGACGTACTGGACTCCAGCGCCGAGCGGATCGGGCGCATGCTCACCGCCGAGCGGCGCCTGGCCGCGGACGCCTCGCACCAGCTGCGGACCCCGCTGGCGGCCCTGTCGATGCGGCTGGAGGAGATCACCGTCACCGACGACCTGGAGACCGTACGGGAGGAGGCCACGATCGCCCTCACCCAGGTGGAGCGGCTCACCGACGTCGTGGAGCGGCTGCTGACGAACTCCCGGGACCCCCGCACGGGCTCGGCGGTCCCCTTCGACCTGGACGAGGTCGTCAAACAGCAGCTGGAGGAGTGGCGGCCCGCCTACCGCAGCGCGGGCCGGGCCGTCGTGCGCTCGGGGAAGACCGGCATCCGCGCCGTGGGCACCCCGGGCGCGGTCTCGCAGGTGCTGGCGACCCTGGTGGAGAACTCCCTCATGCACGGGGGCGGCACCGTGGCGCTACGGACCCGCGTGATCGGCAACCAGGCCGTACTGGAGGTCACGGACGAGGGGCCGGGGGTCCCGGCGGACCTCGGCAACCGGATCTTCGAGCGGGCCATCAGCGGCCGCAACTCCACCGGCATCGGCCTCGCGGTGGCCCGGGACCTCGCCGAGGCGGACGGCGGCCGCCTGGAGCTGCTCCAGACGCAGCCGCCGGTGTTCGCGCTGTTCCTCAGCCGGACCGCGCCGGACCGCACCGAGCCGGAGCAGACGGTCCGCTGACCGGCCGGGTCAGTTCGCGGCGGTTTCCGGGGTCCGGGCCGGCGCGGTCTGGCTGTCGCGCTGCTCGACGACCAGCGAGGCCGCGGCCGGCGCGGGCAGGGCCTTGAAGACCCAGGTCCGGTAGGACCAGAAGCGGAAGACGGTGGCGATGGCG
Source organism: Streptomyces sp. ISL-43 (assembly GCF_018614195.1). GTDB lineage: Bacteria > Actinomycetota > Actinomycetes > Streptomycetales > Streptomycetaceae > Streptomyces. Next base: position 47,188 of record NZ_JAGGOT010000017.1, on the reverse strand, counting down.
ATGCCCGAGAACTTGAAGAAGTTCGAGGCCAGCGGGCCGTCCCAGTGGAAGCCGTAGGTGGCCGTGAACAGGATGCCGTTCTCGATGACCAGCCCGATCGCGCTGAAGGCGACGAACAGGGACAGCTCGCGGGTGCGGCCCGCCCCGGTCCGGTCGGCGCGGTCCCGGTAGGCGAAGTAGCGGAAGCCCAGGTAGTTCGTGGTGATGGCCACCAGGGTGGCTATCACGCTCGCGCGCACCACCTGCAGGTCCGTGACGTGGCGGATCAGGTTGAAGACGCCCAGGTTGACCAGGACGCCCAGCCCGCCGACGGCACCGAACCTCGCGACCTCGCGTGCGAGCGCGCGCACGCGGTCGAGGACAGATCCGTTCTCCGGGTTGCTCATATGAGGCTCAGTCCTGTCCTTCGGGCCCCCCGTATGAGGCGTCACGCGTTCTTCTGCGGTCCGCCCATGCTAAGTGTCGCCCCGTTGATACGTCTGCGCCTTCGGACACCGTGCGACACACGGCACACCCGCCACGCCCGCCGCCGGGTACCGGGTACCGGGTACCGGCCAGGGTCGTGTCCGGATGGCGGAATACCGCCGGATACTCTGGTGGAGTGACGTTCCCGGTAGTCGGCATGGTCGGCGGCGGACAGCTCGCCCGCATGACCCACGAGGCGGGTATCCCCCTCGGTATCAGATTCAAGCTCCTCAGTGACACCCCACAGGACTCGGCGGCCCAGGTCGTGAGCGACGTCGTCATCGGCGACTATCGCGACCTGGAGACCCTGCGCGCCTTCGCGCGCGGCTGTGACGTGATCACCTTCGACCACGAGCATGTACCCATCGAACACCTGCGGGCCCTGGAAGCCGACGGCATCCCCGTCCGTCCGGGGCCCGACGCGTTGATGCATGCCGCCGACAAGGGGGTGATGCGCGCCAAGCTCGACGAGATCGGCGCGCCCAGCCCCCGCCACCGGATCGTGAGCGATCCGGCGGACGCGGCGGCCTTCGCGCAGGAGGTCGGCGGCTTCCCCGTCATCCTCAAGACGGTGCGCGGCGGGTACGACGGCAAGGGCGTGTGGTTCGTCCGCACGCAGGAGGACGCCGAGGCCCCCTTCAGGGCGGGTGTCCCGGTCCTGGCCGAGGAGAAGGTGGACTACGTCCGCGAGCTCGCGGCCAACATCGTGCGCTCCCCGCACGGCCAGGCGGTGGCCTACCCGGTCGTGGAGTCCGTCCAGGTGGACGGCGTCTGCGACACGGTGATCGCCCCCGCGCCGGACCTCTCCGAGGAGCTGGCGGGCGAGGCCCAGGCACTGGCCCTGCGCATCGCCAAGGAACTCGGGGTCACCGGCCACCTGGCCGTGGAGCTCTTCGAGACCACCGACGGCCGGATCCTGGTCAACGAACTGGCCATGCGCCCGCACAACAGCGGCCACTGGACCCAGGACGGTGCCATCACCTCCCAGTTCGCCAACCACGTGCGCGCCGTCCTGGACCTCCCCCTCGGCGACCCGCGCCCCCGCGCCCGCTGGACGGTCATGGCGAACGTACTGGGCGGGGACTACCCCGACATGTACGCGGCGTACCTGCACTGCATGGCCCACGACCCCCAGCTGAAGATCCACATGTACGGCAAGGACGTGAAACACGGCCGCAAGGTCGGCCACGTCAACACCTACGGCGACGACCTGGACGATGTGCTGGAGCGAGCACGTCACGCAGCCGGCTACCTCAGAGGAACCATCACCACATGAGCACCTCCGCAGCAGCTCCCGTCATCGGCATCGTCATGGGCTCGGACTCCGACTGGCCCGTCATGGAGGCCGCCGCCCAGGCCCTCGACGAGTTCGAGATCCCCTACGAGGTCGACGTGGTCTCCGCCCACCGGATGCCGCGCGAGATGATCGCGTACGGGGAGCGGGCCGACGGGCGCGGGCTGAAGGCGATCATCGCGGGCGCGGGCGGTGCCGCCCACCTGCCCGGCATGCTCGCCTCCGTCACCCCGCTGCCGGTCATCGGCGTACCGGTCCCGCTGAAGTACCTCGACGGCATGGACTCGCTCATGTCGATCGTCCAGATGCCCGCCGGGGTTCCCGTCGCCACCGTCTCGGTCGCCGGAGCCCGCAACGCCGGGCTGCTCGCCGTACGGATGCTGGCCGCGCACGACCCGGAGCTGCTGGGCCGCATGCGCGAGTTCCAGCAGGACCTGAACGACCAGGCCACCGAGAAGGGCAAGCGGCTGCGTACGAAGGTCGCCGGCCAGGAGTCCTTCGGGTTCGGCAAGTGAGCGCGGTGGGCTCGGCGAGCGCCGCCCGCCACCTGGACGAGGCGCGCGAGCTGCTCTGCGAGTACCCGGTCGTCGACGGACACAACGACCTGCCGTGGGCGCTGCGCGAGACCGTGCGCTACGACCTGGACCGGCGGGACATCGGCCGCGACCAGAAGGGCCACCTGCACACCGACATCCCCCGGCTGCGCGCCGGCGGGGTCGGCGCGCAGTTCTGGTCGGTCTACGTGCGCTCCGACTACGCGGGCGACGAGGCGGTCAGCGCCACCCTGGAGCAGATCGACATCGTCGCCCAGCTGATCGAGCGTTACCCGCGCGACCTGGTGCGGGCGCTGACGGCCGATGACATGGAGGCGGCCCGCGCGGACGGCCGGATCGCCTCCCTGATGGGCGCCGAGGGCGGGCACTCCATCAACAACTCGCTCGCCACCCTGCGCGCCCTGCACCAGCTGGGCGTGCGGTACATGACGCTCACGCACAACGACACCATCGACTGGGCGGACTCGGCGACCGACGAGCCCCGGCACGGCGGCCTGAGCGATTTCGGCCGCGAGGTCGTCCGCGAGATGAACCGCGTCGGCATGCTCGTCGACCTCTCGCACGTCGCCGCGACGACGATGCGCGACGCGCTCGCCGTCTCGGCCGCGCCGGTGGTCTTCTCGCACTCCTCCGCCCGGGCGGTCTGCGACCACGTGCGCAACGTCCCCGACGACGTGCTGGCGCTGCTGCCCGCCAACGGCGGGGTCGCGATGGCCACCTTCGTGCCGAAGTTCATCCTCCCGGCGGCCGTCGAGTGGACCCTGGCCGCCGACGAGAACCTGCGGGCGCACGGCCACCACCACCTCGACACCACCCCCGCGGCGATGGGCCTGCACCGGGCCTTCGAGGCACGGCGCCCGCGCCCGGTGGCCACGGCCGCCACGGTCGCCGACCACCTGGACCACATGCGCGAGGTGGCCGGCGTCGACCACATCGGCATCGGCGGGGACTACGACGGCACCGCCTTCACCCCGGCCGGGCTCGACGACGTGGCCGGGTACCCGAACCTGGTCGCCGAGCTGCTGGCCCGCCGCTGGTCGAAGGCCGACCTGGCCAAGCTGACCTGGTCGAACGCCGTACGGGTACTGCGCGACGCCGAAGCGGTGGCGCGCGAGCAGTCGGCCGCCCGGGGCCCGTCCAACGCGGTGCTACCGGCCTCCTGACCGGCCCGCCCGGCGGCTGTGGCGACCCGGCGACCTGCCGGTTACACCCGAACGCCACATCCGCCGGGCGCCTCCGGCGTCCCACGTGTCACGGTGGCCACATCTCCCTGCTTCTCTCCCCGCTTGCGCCGAGACCGGAGCGAACGTCATGGCCGACCTGCAGGATGAACCGCAAACGAGCCCGGCGACCCCCGTGGGCCCGGGCTCCCTCGGAGCCGAGGACAATCCCGCCACCCTGATGCCGGGCGCCCTGGACCGGGCCGCCGCACTGCTGTCCGTCCATCCCGTCGCGGACGGCTGCAACACCCTCGTCTGGACCTTGCGCCAGAGCCCGTACCACGACATCGACACCCCCGACACGGGCGTCGACACCGACATCCCGCGGCTGCGCGCCGGGGGAGTGGGCGCCCAGTTCTGGTCCCTGCTCATGCCGTCCGGTCCGGCCCGCGAGGCCGCGGCCTGCGACCAGGTGGTGTCCGACACCCTCGAACAGATCGACGTGGCGCTGGCCCTGATGCGCCGCTACCCCGACAGCCTCTGCCTCGCGCTGAACGCCGACGACCTGGCCGACGCCCGCAACCGGGGCCGCATCGCCTCGTTCCTGGGCCCCGTAACCGGCCGTACGCTGACGGACTCGCTCGGCACGCTGCGCGCCTTCCACGCACTGGGCGTACGGATCCTCGCGCCGGCCGGAGCCGCGTGGGCCATGGACGGCCTGACGGCCTTCGGCCACGAGGTGGTGCGCGAGACGAACCGGCTGGCGATGCTGCTCGACCTCACCGGCTGCCCGCCGGCGGCGGCCTGCCAGCTCGCCGCGGCCTCCAAGGCGCCGGTGATCATCTCGCACACGGCGGCGGCCGCGCTCAACCCGCACCCGGACAACGTCACCGACGAGGTGCTGCTCGCGCTGCGCGAGGCGGACGGCCTGGCGATGGTCACCTTCGACACCGCGCTGACCGGGGACTCCCTGCACGCGGTGGCCGACCACGTGGACCACGTACGGGCCGTCGCGGGCTCGCACTGCGTGGGCCTGGGCGCCGGCTTCGGCGCCGAGCCGGGCATCCCCCGGCCGGCGGGCCTGACCGACCCCTCGGGCTATCCGCGACTGATCGCCGAACTGCTGGAGCGGGGCTGGACGGAGACCGACCTGGCCCTGCTGACCTGGGGCAACGCCCAGCGGGTGGTGCGCGACGCGGAGTTCACCGCGCGCGCCGCGCAGCACCGTAAAACGGTCTAGACGCGCGCCCGGACCCCGGCCCCGGCCGCGACCGCCGAGGCGGGCGCGGCCTCGGCCACGGGGGAGACGCTCGCCTTCCACAGGCGCACGCACGACAAGACGGCCGCGTAGCCCAGCAGGCCGTTGCGCACGCACAGCAGGAAGGTGCCGAGGACCGTGCCCGGGAGGATCTGCGAGCCGTAGGTCAGCGGGTAGATCGCCGTGCTCAGCGCCGTGGCGGCGACGATCAGCCAGGCCACCGGCCGCTGCGTGGTGTGCCGGCAGGTCAGGCATACGGCGGCCAGGCCGACCAGCCAGATCAGGTACTGCGGGCTCAGCACGCGGCTGGTGATGGTGAAGACGAGGATCGCGCACAGCGCCGCGTCCAGCGGGGTCGCGGTCGACCAGCGTCTGGCCTTCACGCGCCACAGCAGCAGCCATCCGAAGCCGACGACCGTGAGCGCGACGGAGAGCACGGCGACGCTGGAGACGTAGGGGCCCAGGTACTCGTAGGCGCCGTAACGGACTTCGATCTTCCCCGACCAGGCGCCCACGAGCTTGCCGAGCATCAGGGCCGAGCCGCCCAGCGACTCGACCTGGATCCCGCGGTTGCCCTGGTTGCCGAGGAAGCCGAGGGTGTCGCGGAAGAACAGCGCGAGGACCGCGAGGAGCACGGCCGCGGCCGCCACGGCCGAGAGGACCGCGTCGCGGGTGGTCCGGCCGCGCGGGGTGCCGATCAGCGTCAGCAGCGGCCACACCTTGACCAGGGCGCCGACGCCGGCGAGGACGCCGCCGAGCTTGCGGCGGAAGCGCAGGCACAGCAGCGAGCCCACGGCGAGCAGGGTGACCTGGAGGTCGTAGCGCCCGAAGGGCAGGGACAGCAGCAGCGGCAGCGTGGTCAGCCACAGCACGGCGCCGGCCATGCTGCCGTCGCTGCGGCGGGCGGCGCGGACCAGTCCCACGGCGATGAGCGCGTCGCAGACCACGGTCAGGGCGACGAAGGCCTGGAAGTAGCTGAGGAACGGCAGCAGATCGGGCGACAGGAAGATCGCCGCGGCAGCCGGCGGGTACTGCCACATGACGTCGTCGTGCGGCATCGTCCCCGTCACGAGGACGTCGTACCAGTTGTTGTACGTCTGGGTGATCTCCACGCGCACGGAGGACGTGCCGTGCAGGTTCACCACGAGGAGGACCACCATCAGGGTCCTGGTGGCCAGCCAGAAGCCCGCCATGGCCAAGTGGCCGGCGCGCCCCCGGAGGGCCGAGTCGATGGGTCCCCGCCCGGCACGCGGGGCCGGCCCCGGCGCGCCTGCGGTGGGGCGGACAGGGCTGCTCGTGCTCGTACTGGTCATCGGCCGTGAGTCTAGCGATCCCTCGCGCACGGCCCGCGTGGCTATGGCCAACAATCCGGTGACGACATCCGGGGCAGGGCATTCCGCAACGATGCGGACAGTGCGGGCGTACGGCGCGGGCGGGGTCGGGCGGGGTCCGGCGGGCGGGACGGTCAGGCGCGGGGGCGGCCCATGGCCCGGTAGGTCCAGCCGGCGGCGCGCCAGCGGGCCGGGTCCAGGGCGTTGCGGCCGTCGAGGAGGAGCCGGTCGGTGACGACCTCGCCGAGGGTGGCGGGGTCGAGGTCGCGGAACTCGCGCCATTCGGTGAGGTGCAGGACGACCTCGGCGCCGCGGGCGGCTTCGAGGGCGGAGCCGGCGTAGCCGAGGGTGGGGAAGACGCGGCGGGCGTTGTCCATGCCCTTGGGGTCGTAGACGGTGACCTGGCCGCCCTGGAGGTGGATCTGGCCGGCGACGTTCAGGGCGGGGGAGTCGCGGACGTCGTCGGAGTCCGGCTTGAAGGTGGCTCCCAGCACCGCTACGCGCTTGCCGAGGAACGAGCCGCCGACCGCGTCGCGGGCCAGCTCGACCATGTGGCCGCGGCGGCGCATGTTGATGGAGTCGACCTCGCGCAGGAAGGTCAGGGCCTGGTCGGCGCCGAGCTCACCCGCCCGCGCCATGAACGCGCGGATGTCCTTGGGGAGGCAGCCGCCGCCGAAGCCGATGCCGGCGCGCAGGAACTTCGCGCCGATGCGCTCGTCGTAGCCGATGGCCTCGGCCAGCTTCACGACGTCGCCGCCGGCGGCCTCGCAGACCTCGGCCATCGCGTTGATGAAGGAGATCTTCGTGGCGAGGAAGGAGTTGGCTGCGGTCTTGACGAGCTCGGCGGTGGGGAAGTCGGTGACGACCAGCGGGGTGCCCTCGCCCATGGGGGTCGCGTAGACCTCCCGCAGGACCTTCTCGGCGCGCTCGCCGTCGACGCCGATGACGATCCGGTCCGGGTGCAGGGTGTCCTGGACGGCGAAGCCCTCGCGCAGGAACTCCGGGTTCCAGGCGAGCTCGATCTCCTCGCCGGCCGGGGCGAGCGCGGTCAGCCTGGCGGCGAGGCGCTCGGCGGACCCGACGGGCACCGTGGACTTGCCGACGACCAGGGCGGGCCGGGTCAGGTGCGGGGCGAGCGATTCCATGGCGGAGTCGACGTACGACATGTCGCAGGCGTACTCGCCGTGCTTCTGCGGGGTGTTCACGCAGACGAAGTGGACGTCGCCGAAGGCGCCGACCTCCTCCCACGAGGTGGTGAAGCGCAGCCGGCCCGTGGAGCCCGGCAGCCCGGCCACGTGCGCGCCGAGCAGCTCCTCCAGCCCCGGTTCGTACATGGGCACGCGGCCGGCGGCCAGCATCGCGATCTTCTCCGGCACCACGTCCAGCCCGAGCACCTCGAACCCCAGCTCGGCCATGGCCGCGGCGTGCGTCGCGCCGAGGTATCCGGTGCCGATCACAGTGATCTTGAGGGGGGCCATGGGTGCTCCTGGAGGTGCGGGGCCGTTTGCGGCAACCGAGCATAGTCGCGCGCGGGGCCGGGGATGCATTCCGGCGACGGCCCCCGGCGCGGGCCGGGTCGCCGGCCCGACGTCCCAGCTGTCACGCAACTCACGTGCGACGCCCGTGTCGCGCTCGGCGGCCGGACACTAAGCTTGGGTTACTTAACGGTAGTTAGCATCACGCACCACCTGGGGAGTGAGAAATCTTGGCGGGTTCTGCCGACTTCGACCTGTACCGCCCGGCCGAGGAGCACGACATGCTCCGCGAGTCCGTCCGCGCGCTCGCCGAGGCGAAGATCATGCCCTTCGCCGCCGCGGTCGACGAGGAGTCCCGCTTCCCGCAGGAGGCACTCGACGCCCTGGTCGCCAGCGACCTGCACGCCGTCCACGTGCCGGAGACCTACGGCGGCGCGGGCGCCGACGCCCTCGCCACCGTGATCGTGATCGAGGAGGTGGCCCGCGTCTGCGCCTCCTCCTCCCTGATCCCGGCCGTCAACAAGCTCGGCTCGCTCCCGGTGATCCTCTCCGGCTCCGAGGAGCTCAAGGCCAAGTACCTCGGCCCCCTCGCCAAGGGCGACGCGATGTTCTCGTACGCGCTCTCCGAGCCGGAGGCGGGCTCCGACGCCGCGGGCATGAAGACCCGCGCCGTGCGCGACGGGGACTTCTGGGTGCTCAACGGCGTCAAGCGCTGGATCACCAACGCGGGCGTCTCCGAGTACTACACGGTCATGGCCGTCACCGACCCGGAGAAGCGCTCCAAGGGCATCTCCGCGTTCGTGGTCGAGAAGTCGGACGAGGGCGTCTCCTTCGGCGCGCCCGAGAAGAAGCTCGGCATCAAGGGCTCCCCGACGCGCGAGGTCTACCTCGACAACGTCCGGATCCCCGCCGACCGCATGATCGGCGCCGAGGGCACCGGATTCGCCACCGCGATGAAGACCCTCGACCACACCCGCATCACGATCGCCGCCCAGGCGCTCGGCATCGCCCAGGGCGCCCTGGACTACGCCAAGGGCTACGTCCAGGAGCGCAAGCAGTTCGGCAAGCCGATCGGCGACTTCCAGGGCGTGCAGTTCATGCTCGCGGACATGGCCATGAAGATCGAGGCCGCCCGCCAGCTGACCTACGCGGCGGCCGCCAAGTCGGAGCGCGTCTCCGCCGGCGGCGAGAAGGAGGACCTCACCTTCTTCGGCGCGGCGGCCAAGTGCTTCGCCTCGGACGTGGCCATGGAGGTCACCACCGACGCGGTCCAGCTGCTCGGCGGCTACGGCTACACGCGGGACTACCCGGTGGAGCGAATGATGCGCGATGCGAAGATCACGCAGATTTATGAAGGAACGAACCAGGTTCAGCGGATCGTGATGGCGCGGAACCTGCCGTAACGGGCAGTGTCGCCCGGGGTGGCCCCGACAAGGGCCGCCTCGGGCCCTTGGGGGTCCCCCGGATGGGCTAGCTTTGGACCTCGTACGCCCGGAACCGGTTGGGGAGAAAGCTCATGACGGAAGCGATCCTGCTGGTCGGCGGGCAGGGGACGCGTCTGCGCCCCGTCACCGTGAACACCCCCAAGCCGATGGTTCCGGCGGCCGGTGTTCCCTTCCTCGCGCACCAGATAGCCAGGGCCGCCGCCGCCGGTGTGACACACATCGTGATGGCCACCTGCTACCTCGCCGAGGTCTTCGAGCCCTACTTCGGGGACGGCGCCGCCTTCGGCCTCACCCTCGAATACGTCGTAGAGGACGAGCCCCTGGGCACCGGAGGTGCCATCCGCAACGCCGCCGAGCGCCTCACGGGCGGCCCGGACGACCCGGTCCTCGTCTTCAACGGCGACATCCTCACCGGCCTGGACATCGCCGGCCTGGTCGAGTCCCACAAGGCGGCCGACGCGGACGTCTCCCTGCACCTGGTGCGGGTCGAGGACCCGCGCGCCTTCGGCCTGGTCCCCACCGACTCCCAGGGGCGGGTGCTGGCCTTCACCGAGAAGCCGCAGACCCCCGAAGAGATCACCACCGACCAGATCAACGCCGGCTGCTACGTGTTCCGCCGCAGCGTGATCGACTCCATCCCGGCCGGCCGCTCCGTCTCCGTCGAGCGCGAGACCTTCCCCGGACTGCTCGCCTCCGGCGCCAGGCTGCAGGGCGTCACCGAGAACACCTACTGGCTGGACCTCGGCAAGCCCGAGTCCTTCGTCCAGGCCTCCGCCGACCTCGTACGCGGCGTCGTCTCCTCCCCGGCCGTCCCCGGCCCCCGCGGCGAGGCCCTGGTCCTCCCGGGCGCCGAGGTGGCCGAATGCGCGGTGCTCTCGGGCGGGACCGTCGTGGGAGCCGGCGCCCGCATCGGAGCGGGCGCGGTCGTCAAGGGCTCCATCGTGCTCGACGGCGCGAGCGTGGGCCCCGACACCCGGGTGACCGCCAGCCTGATCGGCGAGGGTGCCTCGGTCGGCCCGCGCACCGTACTGGACTGCGCGGTCATCGGCGACGGAGCCGTGGTCGGGGCCGACAACGAGCTGCGCGCCGGAGTGCGGGTGTGGTGCGAGGCCGAGGTGCCCGCCGCCTCGGTCCGCTTCTCCTCGGACCGCTGACGGCCGCTCCGGCCGACCACTGACGGCCGGCGCCCCCCTCCACCGGGCCGCGGTCAGTTACCGCGGACGGTGACCTCTTCGTCCTTCTGGATCTGCTGGACCAGCTGCTGCACCTTCGCCTTGTCCCAGACGAGGTTGCCGCCGCGCTGCCCGGAGATCGGCATGTTCATCGAGACGCCGTCACCGCCGCTGATGCCCTTCATCGCGAAGAACATCTGGCCCATGTCCCACAGCGACATGTCCTTGTCCACGATCAGCGTGTCCAGGCCCGCGCCCAGCACCGGATACAGCGAGAACGGGTTCATGATCGTCGACGGGGTCGCCGCCTGGCTCGCCAGCGCCGACAGGAACTTCTGCTGGTTCTTGGTCCGCTGCAGGTCCGACTCGGCGAAGGCGTAGCGCGTGCGTACGTAGGCGAGCGACTGCTCGCCGTTCAGCGTCTGCGTGCCCTCCTTGAAGTCGGCCCCGGACTTCTCGTCCTTGAACCCCTTCTCGATGTTCAGCTCCACCCCGCCCAGCGCGTCCACGATGTTCGCGAAGCCGGCGAAGCCGATCTCGGCGTAGTGGTCGATGCGCAGGCCGGTGTTGAACTCCACGGTCCGCACCAGCAGCTCCGGGCCGTCCTCGGCGTACGCCGCGTTCAGCTTGGTCCGCTTGCCCGTGCCCGCGAACCTCTTGCCCGACTCCGAGCCGACGAAGGAGGGGATCTCCACGTCCGAGTCGCGCGGCAGGGAGATCATCGTGTTCCCGCTGGAGCACTTGGCCAGGATCATCATCGAGTCGGTCCGCTTGCCCTCGGCCGAGCCCGTGTGGAGCTTCTTCTTCTCCTCGTCGGACATGCCCTCGCGGCTGTCCGAGCCCACGATCAGGTACGTCGTGCAGTCGCCCTCCTTCGGGCGCTCGATGACCTTGGAGAGGTCCACCTCGCGGCGCACGTTGGAGTCGGCCCAGAAGTAGGTGCCGATGCCCGTCACGAGCAGGCCCGAGACCAGCACGATCGAGCCGATCTCGATCCGCTTGCGCCAGTCCGGGGCCCCTCCCGCCGGGCCGCCCGGCCCGCCCGGTCCACGCCTGCGCGGCCCCGCCGGCGGCTGCGGCGGACCGCCCTGGCCGCCGCCGGGGGTCCCGTAGACCTGGCCGGTGTTGTAACCGCTGTCGTAGCCGCCGCTGCCGGTGTACGAGCCGTCCTGCTGCGGGGGCACGTACGCGGGCTGAGCGCCCGGGCCGGGAGCGACCGGCGGCCGCGCCGGCCTGCGCGGGGGCTGGGCGGACTGCGGGGGCTGCTGCCGGGACGCCTGCGGGCCGGGCCGCTGGACGTGTCGCATCCGCCGCGCGCCCTCCGGCTGCCCCTGGCCGCTGCCGCGTCCGTACCCGTCATCGCGGCGGCCGCGCTCGCCCTGCTCGCCGCTCAACCCGTCCCAGTCACTCATGTGCCCAAGAATGCCTGGCCGGGCGGGCCGCGGAACAGCCCGGGAGGGGGTTCGTACCGGTGCTGTTGCAGAGCTGATGCCCCGGCGCCGCCTTTAAGGTGGCTGTATGACACAGATACCGGGCGGGCCGGCGGGGAAGAAGATCTCGGCTTCCCGCACCACCCTCAGCCACATCATGACCGCCAACGACACCAACCTCCTCGGCACCGTGCACGGCGGCGTGATCATGAAGCTGGTGGACGACGCGGCCGGTGCCGTGGCCGGCCGCCACTCCGGCGGCCCGGCCGTCACCGCCTCCATGGACGAGATGGCCTTCCTCGCCCCGGTCCGGGTCGGCGACCTCGTGCACGTGAAGGCCCAGTGCAACTGGACCGGCCGCTCCTCCATGGAGATCGGCGTACGCGTCCTCGCGGAGCGGTGGAACGAGTCCACCCCCGCCACCCAGGTCGGCAGCGCCTACCTCGTCTTCACCGCCGTCGATGCCGACGGCAAGCCCCGCCAGGTCCCGCCGGTGCTGCCGGAGACCGAGCAGGACGAGCGGCGCTACCAGGAGGCCCAGATCCGCCGCACCCACCGCCTCGCCCGGCGGCGCGCGATCATGGAGCTGCGCGAGCAGCGGGCCGCCCAGGGCTTCGACGAGCTCTGAGCGCCCGGCGGTCCACGGCCCGCGGCCCACGCCCGCGGCTACTTCGCGCAGACCACCTGGTCGCCGGTGACCACACCGAATTCGCCCTGGTACGGGTCCTCCGCGCGCACCGGCACCACCTTGCGGTAGTCGGCGCCCGCGATCACCACGACGGTCCGCCCCTGCCTCGGCACGGCACGCAGCTCGCTGCCGGGCAGCGCGGTGGACACCGTACGGGCCGAGCGGTCCCAGCGCGGGTCGTACGTGATCACCGTGCGCTTGACGTCACGGCTCGCGCCGTTGCCCGGAGCCCGGGTGGTGTCGAAACCGGTGGCGCGCAGCGCCGAGTCCACCCGGGTGCCCAGCCCGTCGATCCTGGTGCCGTTCTCCACCTGCACCCGGACCTGCTGCGGGGCCACGTCCACCGGCACCGCCGGCTGCGAGCGCACCGGCCGGCCGGGGCCGGGCGCCGGGGCCAGCGGGCGGTCGTCGCGCAGCGCCTCGAAGAGCTTCGCGGCCTTCGCCTCGTCCCACTTCACGGTGGAGCCGATGCCCTTGACCGGGTAGGAGGCGTTGCCGATGGGCACGGAGGCGAACTCCGAGGAGGAGGGGGTGAAGTCGCGCATCGCCTGCCCGAGCGCCAGCATCTGCTGCGAGCCGAAGCCCTTGTCGGCCCGGACCGAGCCGAGGAGGGTGGAGCTGACCTCCTTGAACTTGACCGGGTTGAGCAGCACCCCGCCGCCGGTGGCCTGCTTGATCAGGGCGGCGATGAACCGCTGCTGACGCTGCATCCGGCCGAGGTCCGAGGCTCCGTCGACATGGCGCGAGCGCACGTACTGCAGGGCCTGGCCGCCGCTCAGCCGGTGGGTGCCGGGGAGCAGGTCGAGGCCGGTGTTGGGGTCGTGCATGGTCTTGGCGGTGCAGATGTCGACGCCGCCCATCGCGTCGACCGTCTTCATGAAGCTGGTGAAGTCGACCTCCAGGTAGTGGTCGATCTTCACGCGGGTCATGTTCTCGACGGTGCGCACGGTCAGGTTCGGCCCGCCCTCGGCGTAGGCGGCGTTGAGTTTCACGGGGTGGGCCCCGTGCTGCTTGCCGCCGGCCTCGTCCAGGTGCGCGGGCAGTTCCACGTAGCTGTCGCGGGGCAGGCTGACCACGCTCGCCCGTGTCCGGTCCGCCGAGAGGTGCACGAGCATGACGGTGTCGGTGCAGCGGCAGGGGGCCCCGCCGAGGCGGTACTCGCGCTTCTCCTCGGCGGTGATCTTGTCGCGGCCGTCGGTGCCGACGAGCAGGAAGTTCACCCCGTGCCCGGCCTGCGGGCGGTTCTTCATGTCCTTGAAGGGGTCCACCCGCTGGATGCCGGTGTCCAGGCCGGTCATCACGGCGTGCCCCAGGGCCCCGGAGCCCAGTACGACCACCGCCAGCCCGGCCGCGAGCCGGACCCCCCAGCGGGGCCTGTCCGCCCGGCGTCTGACCGGACCACCGGCCCGAGGCGCGCGCTGCGACGGCCGGGCGGGCCGGGCGGGCCGGGCGGGACGGGTGGGACGGTGCGGCTGGGGCACGGGGGACACCTCCGCGGGGCAGCAGGGCAGCGGGTCGGGAAGTCATTGCGCATTCGGCTGATTCGTCAGAACAGTAGGTCCATACGATCAGCCTCTGTCCGTACCGCTCATCCGCCGCGCACCCGGTTCCCCCGTACGCGGTAACGTGACACCGATACCCGACCTTGAAGGACCACATGCCCACCCAGCAGCCCGCAGTCTCGGTGATCATGCCGGTACTCAACGAAGAGCGCCATCTGCGCGACTCGGTCCGCCACATCCTCGGACAGGAGTACGGGGGTGAGATGGAGGTGGTGATCGCGCTCGGGCCGTCCACGGACCGTACCGACGAGATCGCCGCCGAGCTGGTACGCGAAGACCCCCGGGTCCACACCGTGCCGAATCCCACCGGCCGCACGCCCGCCGCCCTCAACGCGGCCATCGAAGCCTCGCGCCATCCGATCGTGGTGCGCGTGGACGGCCACGGCATGCTCTCCCAGAACTACATCGCCACCGCGGTCCGCCTCCTGGAGGAGACCGGGGCCCAGAACGTCGGCGGCATCATGCACGCCGAGGGCGAGAACCCCTGGGAGGACGCCGTCGCGGCCGCGATGACCTCGCGGATCGGCGTCGGCAACGCGGCCTTCCACACCGGCGGCAAGGCCGGCCCCGCCGACACCGTGTACCTCGGCGTGTTCCGCCGCGAGGCCCTGGAGCGCGCGGGCGGCTACAACGTGGAGTTCGTCCGCGCCCAGGACTGGGAGCTGAACTTCCGCATCCGCGAGGCCGGCGGGCTCATCTGGTTCTCGCCCGAGCTGAAGGTCCAGTACCGCCCGCGGCCCTCCGTGCGGGCGCTCGCCAAGCAGTACAAGGACTACGGGCGCTGGCGCCACGTGGTGGCCCGGTACCACTCGGGCTCCATCAACCTGCGCTACCTCGCGGCGCCCGCCGCCGTCTGCGCGATCGCGGCCGGCGTGGTCGTCGGCGCGGCCGTCACCCCGTGGGCCTTCGTCCTCCCGGCCGGCTACCTCGCGGCGATCACCGTCGGTTCCGTCCCGGCCGGCAAGGGCCTCTCGCTCGGGGCCCGGCTGCGGATCCCGGTCGCCCTGGCGACCATGCACGTGTGCTGGGGCTACGGCTTCCTGACCAGCCCGCGCTCGCTCGCCGCCAAGGTGATCGCGAGCCGCCGTCCGTCGGCGCGCCGCGATCCCAGCGAGGTCTGAGTCCCGTTCTCACCCGAAAGGGGTGACCCGGTCCGTCGAGGACCGGGTCACCCCTTTCGGGTGAGCGGACCACCGGCGGACCGGCGGCCCCGCCGACTACTTGCGGTACGGCGCGTACACGTCCATGCAGGAGGTGTCCGATCCGTTGAGCACGTCGGCCGACTCCGGGACGGAGCCCGCCTCGGGCGGCGCCTGCTGGGGGAAGACGTTGCCCTCCCGCCAGTCCGCGCCCACCACGACCGTGATCTTGGCCGCGCCGGCCGACTTCTGCACGGAGGCGGCCGGAATCCCGAGCGCCGCCGCCACGGTCTGCGCCTCGGCCGTCTGGGCGTCCGTGGCGTACCGGACGACCGTCAGCTTCTCCGGGGTGAGCGAGGAGTCCGCCTTGGCCAGCGTGAAGCCCTTGGAGACCAGTTGGCCCGCGATGGCCGTGGCCCGCTTGCCGACCGGCGGGGCGCCGACTCCGGTGCCGTTGACCACCTGCACGGCGATCTTCGACGGATCGGCGGCCGGCGGCTGGGACGGCGCCGCCGACGTTCCGGTCGCGGGCGCGCTCGGCTCGGCGGAGGCTTCGGGCTTCGCCGCTTCGCCGTTGGCGTCGAGGGCGACGTCCTTGCGGAGCATCGTCCACATCTTCTCGGCGTCCGGCGGGTTCACGACCAGCCGGTCCTTGTCCTGGGGGTCCTGCAGCACCGGAATCGTGGCCATGGTGATGCGGTTGACCGGGACGTCCTTGAGCTGCATGGAGAGGTCGAAGAGCTTCTTGACCGACCCGATCTCCTCGGACACCTCCAACGCGTTCGTCGCCGCCTCGGCGAGACCCGTCAGACGGGGGACGTCGGTGAAGGCGTTCTGGCTCTTGAGGCTGCGGATCATCGAGTTCATGTACATGTGCTGGGCCTTCGCCCGGCCGAGGTCGCTCCCGAAGGCGTGCCGGGTGCGCAGCCACTGGAGCGCCTGCTCGCCCTTGACCTTGGTGGTGCCGGCCTTGAGATGCAGACCCGAGCCGCCCGAATCGCTCCCGGGCGTGGACGTGTCCCAGACTTTCTGGTTGACGCAGACGTCCACGCCGCCGATCGCGTCGGCCATCGACACCACACCGGAAAAGTCGATCATCATCCAGTGGTCGATGTAGACGTTGGTCAGCTTCTCCCAGGTGGCCAGGGTGCAGCCGGCGCCACCGCGTCCGAGGGACTCGTTGATCATGGCGCGGGTCGCCTTGAACTTCTTGCCCGTCTTGGGATTCGTGCACTCGGGGATGTCCACGCGCGTGTCGCGCGGGACGGAGGTCACCGAGGCGTTCTTCCGGTCGGCCGAGACGTGGATCAGCATCTGCACGTCGGCCAGCGGGTCGGAGCCTACGGCGTCCCAGTTGCCGCCGAGGGAGGCGTTCTCCGGCTTGTTGCGGCTGTCGGAGCCGATCATCAGGATGTTCAGCGGGCGCCGGCCGGCGGCGTCGGCCTCGGTCTTGGCCACTCCGCTGTCACCGCTCAGGCGCTGGCCGCTGCGGATGTTGGCGTTGAGGTGGCGGTAGTAGAGGTAACCGGCCGCCGCCGTCCCGAGTATGAGCAGCGCCATGGCGAAGGCGATCCGGCGCAGTACGCGCCGCCGCCTGCTCCGGGTCGGGCGCTTGCCGCCGCGGCGGCGGTGGCCGGAGCCGGACCGCGGCGCGGGCACGGCGGTTCCCGTGCCCGGACGGCCGTCGGGTATCGGGTCGCCGGACTCGACCGGCGCTCCCTCCCCTTGCACGCTACTGTGCCTCACACGTACCCCCCTCAAGATCACTTCGTGTCCGTATTGTGCCGGTCCGGCGCATCCGGAACGTCATTGCGCGGCCGCGGGCGCCAAAATGGCCGCCCCGCACGTCACTTGGCGCAGATCGCCTTGTCCGCCTCGACCCGCTGCACGCCCTCGGGCGCCTTCAGCGGAGCCGTCAGCGAAACCCCCGCCCCCTTGAAGTCCGCGCCGAGCGTCAGCTTCATCGGGGTCTTCGGCGCGGCGTCGGCCGTGCCCATCTTCAGCGCCGTCGCCGGCAGCCCCATCATGTCCGCCAGCGCCCGTGCCTGGTCCGCCTGGTTGGGCGCGTACTCCAGCTGTGTGGTCTCCACCTTGGCGGGCGCGTTGCCCAGGTTGCTGGACTTCGGCACCCCCTTGGTGTTCTGGAGCCAGTTCAGTGTGCCGGAGGCCGAACCGGCGGGCCCGCCGCCGTTGTAGACGTCCACCCGGACGTCCTTGGCCGGCGCGCGGGCACCCTGCATCAGCGCGTCCAGGTTGGCCTGTGTGTCGGCGGCGGCCGCGTCCTTCGCGGCCTGCTCCTTCTGCTCGACCTCCGTGAGCGAGACGTCCCCCCTGATCATCTGCAGCAGCGGATCGGCCTGCGCAGGATTGACCACGACGGTGGCCTTGACCTTCTCCGCCGGATTGTCGAGCACCGGAAGCGTGGTGAAGGTGATGTTCTTGAGGTCGATGTCCTTCAACTCACCCGCGAGCTCGGTGAGTTTGTCGATCGACCCTATGCCGGAGTCCACGCTCAGCGATTTCGTGGCGGCCTCGGCGAGGGAGAAGAACTTCTGCGGACTCGTCAGCGTCTGCTTCGACTTCATCTCGCGCATCATCGAGCTCAGGAACTGCTGCTGGGTCTTGATGCGGTCGAGGTCGCTCTCGTTGCCGAAGGCGTGCCGCGTCCGTACGAAGGCCAGCGCCTGCTCGCCCTCCAGCCGGTGCTCGCCCGGGGACAGCTTGAGCTGGGAGTCCTTGTCGTCGACGGCCTTCTCCACGCAGACCGGCACCCCGCCGACCGCCGTGCTCAGGTTCTTCACCGCGTTGAAGTCGGCCATCATGAAGTGGTCGACCTGGACCCCGGTGAGCTCCTTGACCGTGCGCATCGTGCAGCCGGGGTCGCGGCCCCCCTGCCCGAGGCTGGTGTTGAAGCGGACGCCGCGCTCGGCGGCGACGGTCTTCATCGAGCCGTCCGGCTGCTTCGTCGGACAGGCCGGCACGCTGGTGATCAGGTCGCGCGGGATCGACAGCGCGGTGGCGTTGGAGCGGTCCTTGGCGACGTGGAAGAGGATCGTGGTGTCGGCGTGGCCGACGCTGCCCGCGTCCCCGTACCCCTCGTTGCCCGCACCGCTGCGCTTGTCGGTGCCGATGACCAGGATGTTGATGGCCTGGTCCTTCTTGAAGCCGCCGCTCGTACCGGCGTCGCCGACGTCGGTGACCGTGAGGTTGCCGTTCAGGTGGTCGTAGTAGAGGTACGCCGCCACCGAGCCGCCGACCAGCAGGAACGCCAGGGTTCCGCCGGTCACGACCAGGATCTTCTTGCGGCGTCCGCCGCCCTTGCGCGAACGGCCGCCGCGCCGGCCGCCGCCGGGAGGGCCCTCGCCGCGGCGCGGTCCCGGAACGGCCGGGGACGGGGAGGCGGGGGATCCGGGAGCGGCGGGGGCCCTGCGGGGCGTGGCGCGCGGCGCGGGACGCTGCGGCGGTGCTTGCGCAGCGGAATGGTCCAGTCGCAGTTCGTAGTTGCCGGTGCGGGGGTTGAGCACCCACTGGTCTGCGGGGTCGATCTCGTCGGCCCGTCCACGGCTTTGCGCATCCACGGTTTGCTCGAATCCTCCGTCGGTGCTTCGCGACGCGCCTCCCCCGGGCGCCCGGTCAACGATCCGGCTGCTGGCGCGCGGCCTCTGTGCTGGCCGGGCGCCGGATCGCTCACCTTATCCGGACAGCTCCGTCGCAAACCATGCTGGTGATGAATTCCACGCCCTTACAACGGGGCAATCGCCCCAACAAGCTCGGCTCGGTCACCGGCTTTGGGATTGCTTTACCGGCAATCGGCTACACCCGCCGTGGTACCGGTAAAGGTGGGGACGGGTGTGGGGCCGTCCGCGGTTCCCCGGCCGGCCCCGGTCTCCGGGGCCCTGCCGTCCACCGCGCCGTCCCCCTCGCCGTCCGCTTCGCCGCCGTCGTCGCCCTGCGCCGCCCGGTCGCTCTGGGGCTGGGACCGGGGCGTGGGCGCCGGCGGGGCTATGGTCAGCGGCTCGTCCGCCCGCAGCCGCCGGAACAGCTGGCCCGCGTCCGGCTCCCGCAGCTCGTCCCGGTTCGGGTTGGCGGCGTACGGCCTGCGCGGCACCGTGAGGAACTTGACCTGGTCGGTCGGGATGTCGCGCACGCCCCGTACGAGCTCGTACAGCCCCCGCAGCGAGGCCAGCCCCGGGTCCGTGGTCACCGAGGAGGTCGCCGCGTCCAGCAGCGGATACAGCCGCCCCGGATTCAGCAGCACCCCGTTGCTCTGCACCTTCTTCACGAGTGACCCGAGGAAGAGCTGCTGGCGCTCCATCCGCTCGGTGTCGCTGCCGTTGCCCAGGCTGTAGCGGGCCCGTACGAAGCCCAGAGCCTGCTCGCCCTGCAGGGTCTGCCGGCCGGCCGGCAGCCTCAGCTTGGCCTCCGCGTCGTCCACCGGCCGCTTGAGGCAGACCTCCACCCCGCCGATGGCGTCCACCATCTTCTTGAACCCGCTGAAGTCCAGCACCATGTGGTGATCGAGCCGGATCCCGGTCAGCTTCTCCACCGTACGGATCGTGCAGGCGGTCCCACCCCACTGGAACGCCCAGTTGAACTGGGCGGACTGCTCCCTGGTGCGGCTGCCGTCCTGCGTCAGGCACGCCGGTACCTCCACCATCAGGTCCCGGGGTATCGACACCGCCGTCGCGCTCTTCCGGTCCGCCGGCAGGTGCAGCAGGATCGTGGTGTCCGAGCGCTGCGTGCCCTCGTCCTGCCCGTAGCGGGCATTGCCCGCGCCGGAGCGCGAGTCCGAGCCGATCAGCAGGATGTTCTGCGCCCCGCCCGCCAGGTGGGCCGGGCGCTCCTTGTCGTAGCGCCGCAGCTCGGCGGCGGCGGAGGTGTCCTCGAGGATGTTCCCGTCGAGCTTGGAGTAGACCCACCACCCGGCGGCCGCTCCGGCGAGGACCAGCAGGACCGTCCCGAGCCCGATCCAGCGCAGCAGGCGGCGCCGGCGGCTCTTCGGAGGCTTGGGGGTGCCTCCGGCCGCTTCGGTGCCGCCCGGTATGCCCGCGCTGTCCCTCACTCGTGTCCGTCCCCTCACCCGTTCCGGCAGGCCGTACGGGTGAGTACGGCCTGTGCCGATCCTGCCCCCGGGTGCTCGCGGCGGCCCGGGGGCACGGCCCTGTACAGGGCCATGTGGGTGACAAATCGCCCGTATCCGCCGTTGGGCGGAGTGGGTGACGGCCGGGCTAGGCGTGGGCTAGGCGGTGTGGGTGACGCGCTCACTCTCGATCCGCTGGGCCAGCGCCCCGGCCGACAGCCGGTCCGCATTGCGGCACAGCACCACGGAGCCGCCGGTCGCGAGGGCCGCGTACAGCCCCGCCGAGAGCCCCTCCCAGCGGTCGTAGCCGAGCGAGGACAGCACGCGCGAGCCCTCGCCGAGGCCGCGCTCGACCGCGTCCTCGCGGGCCTGCTCCACGATCCCCGCGTACGAGAGCTCCTCGCCGCCGACCACCAGCCCCGGGCCGTCCGCGTCCACCGGCTGGAAGGGCGCGAACCGGTCGCCCTGCCCCGGGACCTCCACGGCGTAGTCGGCGAACCCGGCCGGCGGCTGCGGGAAGCGCCCGCCCAGCGGCCGCAGCGCGAGCGCGACCCGCTCGCCGGAGCACGCGGCGGCCTCCTGGAGGGTGTCGGGCCCGCTCACCACGAGGTCGGCACGGGCAGGGTCCCCGCCCACCTCGGCGACGACCCCGACCGAGGCGCAGGCGAGCAGCCAGACGGCGCTCTGCCAGTGCGCCGGGAGCAGCAGGGCGAGCCGGTCGCCGGGCTCGGCGCCCAGATCGCCCTGGAGCAGATTGGCGGTCTTGGCCACCCAATTGGCGAAGGTGGCGACGGACAATTCGACCCGCTCGCCCGTGGCGTCGTCGTAGAAGGTGACGAGCGGGCGGCCGGGATCGCCGGCGAGCGCGGATCGCAGCAGGTCGGCAGGGGTGCGGTCAGTGGCGTTCACGGACCAGAGCCTACGCGGGCCCTTCCGCCGTACGGCGGAAGCGCGATCCCCCGTACGGCGCAGGGGTATCGCCCGCCAAGCGGACGGTGCGTCAGTTCTCGAATGGCGGCCGCTTCCGGGAGTCCTCAGCATCCTTTCATGCGTGGATTCCTTGCTTCCTCGATCGGCGTCGCGACGGCTGCCGCACTGGCCCTGCCCCTCGCGCTCCCCACTACGGCCCTGGCCACTCCGTCGATGGGCTCGGCCCCCGTGACCCCCGCCGGGTCCACCCAGTCGCTGCCGCTCGTCCCCGTGGGACCCGCGGCGGCCCGCTCCCCAGGGGTCCCCGGCATGAGCACCTCGCCCCGGCTGCCCGATACGCGGGGCCTGGCCGCGCGCGGGGTCGACACCTTCTCGCTCGTCGGCGTCGTCTGGGACGACGCGGGCACCCAGCTCCACGGCCGGGTCCAGGTCCGCACCCGCTCCGCGGCCACCGCGGACTGGTCCGGCTGGCAGGACGTCGAAACCCACAACAGCGAACACGGCTCCGACCCGGACACGAGCGAACGCGGCTCCGGCCGGGTCCGGGGCAGCACGGCCCCGCTGTGGGTCGGGGAGTCCGACGGCGTCGAGGTCCGAGTCCAGGCCGAACGGGAGGGCCGCTCGGAGGGCGGCAAGCTCCCGACGGGCCTGCGGATCGAACTCGTCGACCCGGGCAGCTCCGGCCGGGCCGCGACGGACGGCAAGAACGGCACGTCACAGCCGGTCGACGACAAGGGCGAGATGATCCTGCTCCCCGGCATGACGATGGAGATGGCGCAGTCCTCCTCCGCCAACCTCCCGATGGCGCCCCTCGGCGCCGACGAGATCGCCCCGCTCGACAAGGCCGACTCCACCGCCGACGCGATCCTCGCCGACGGCTCGCTCGAGGCCGCCGCCCGCCCGTACATCGGCCCGCGCCCCGGGATCGTCACCCGGAAGGGCTGGGGCGCCGACGAGAGCCTGCGCGAGAAGGCCTTCGTCTACACGAACACGGTCAAGGCGGCCTTCGTCCACCACACCGCCTCCGGCAACAACTACGCCTGCAAGGACGCACCGGCGGTACTGCGCAGCCTGTACCGCTACCACGTCGTCAGCAGCGGCTGGCGGGACATCGGGTACAACTTCGCCGTCGACAAGTGCGGCACGGTGTACGAGGGCCGGGCGGGCGGAGTCGCCAAGCCGGTGCTCGGCGCGCACACCATGGGCTTCAACACGGACAGCATGGGCATCGCGGTGATCGGCACGTTCGCTTCGGCGGCCCCGCCGAAGGCGGCGGTCGACGCGGTGGCCCGCCTCACGGCCTGGAAGCTGGGCCTCTTCGGAGCGGACCCCCGCGCGAAGACCACGCTCCGCTCGGGCGGCGGCAACCTCTACGCCAAGGGCAGCAACGTCCGCCTGAACGTCATCTCGGGCCACCGCGACGGCTTCGCCACCGAATGCCCGGGCCGCCGCCTCTACGGCCAGCTCCCCCCCACCCGCGTCACCTCGGCCAAACTCCAGGGCCGTCCATAATCCGACCCCCGGCGGGGCTGATCCAGCCCCGCCGGGCAATTCCAGCTCCGCCGGCGTTCGAGGCGCGGGTCCGGGCAGAGCCCGGGGAACGGTGGAAGGGAGGGGAGGGGCGAGCCCCGCAGGGCTACGCTCGAAGGCATGGCCGGCCGCTTCGACCCCCTCACCCGCACCGCGATCCGCGGCGGCCGCACAGCCGTGCCCCCGGACCCGCGCCCCGGCGCGGATGCCGGCCCCGGCAAGGGCACCCAGGCCCACCCCGCCAAAACCCGTACATGGACCCCACCCGGCCCGGTGGACCTGGGCCTCACCCTGGGCCCCCTCAGACGCGGCCCCGCCGACCCCACCTTCCGCACCACCCCGGGCGCGGTCTGGCGCGCCACCCGCACCCCGGCCGGCCCCGCCACCCTCCGCGTCGCGAACCAGGGCAGCGGTGAGGTGGGCGCGGACGCCTGGGGCCCCGGCGCCGACTGGATCCTCGACCGGCTGCCCGAACTGCTCGGTGCCGCCGACGACCCGGCCGCCTTCGTCCCCCGCCACAGACTCCTGCACGCCAGCCACCGCCGCCGCCCCGGCCTGCGCCTGACCCGTACCGGCCTGGTCCTGGAGTCCCTGATCCCGGTGGTCCTGGAACAGAAGGTCACCGCCGACGAGGCCTACCGCGCCTGGCGCCGCCTCGTACGGCAGTACGGCGAGCCCGCCCCCGGCCCGGACCAGGGCCTCTACGTCATGCCCGACGCCCGCACCTGGGCGATGGTCCCCTCCTGGGACTGGCACAAGGCCGGCGTCGACTCCAAACGCTCCGCCACCATCGTCCGGGCCGCCCGCGTGGCCGCCCGCCTCGAAGAGGCCGCCGCCATGGACCTGCCGGCGGCCACCGCCCGGCTGGAGTTGATCCCCGGCATCGGCCCGTGGACCTCCGCCGAGACCCTGCAGCGCAGCAACGGCGCCGCCGACGCCGTGACCACGGGCGACCTGCACCTGCCGGGCATCGTCGGCTTCGCCCTGGCCGGGGACCGGGACGCCGACGACGCCGCCATGCTGGAGCTCCTGGCCCCGTACGCCGGCCAGCGCCACCGCGCGGCCCGCCTCATCCTCCTGGCGGGCGCCGCCCCGCCCCGCCGCACCCCCCGGATGCCGCGGGGCGACATCGGCAGGCTCTGAGCGGCTCGCCCGTCCACGGCCCGCGCCGGTGGTTCAGCGGACCTCGATGAAGTCCTCCGCCGACCGGACCGCCCGCTCCGCCGGAGCGGCCGCCGCGTGCCCCACGGCCACCGCGCCCATCGGATCCCAGTCCTCCGGCAGTCCGAGCACCTTGCGCACCACGTCCCGGCAGAACATCGTCGAGGACACCCACGCCGATCCCAGCCGTTCCCCGGCCAGCGCGACCAGCAGGTTCTGCACGCCCGCGCCCATGGAGACCACGAACATCTCCCGCTCCGCCGCGTCCCGCCGCGCGTGCCCGTAGTCGTGCGCGCCGTCCGTGACCAGGCACGGCACGACCAGGTACGGGGCGTCGCGCAGGACGTCGCCCCGCCGGACCCGCTTCGCGACGGACTCCTCGGACTTGCCGTCGCGCCGCAGGTCCGCGATCCACGCGTCCCGCATCGCGTCCAGCAGCTCCAGCCGCGCGCCCTCGGACTCCAGCAGCACGAACCGCCACGGCGTCGTGTGGTGCGGCGCGGGGGCCGTCACGGCCGCCGCCACCGCCCGGCGGACCGCGCCGGGGTCCACCGGCTCGGACGTGAAGGCCCGTACGGTACGCCGCTGCGTCACGGCTTCCCGTACCGCCTCCGAGGTGCCCAGCCGGAACATGTCGTCGGCCGGCGACCGGACCAGGTCCGCCGCCGAGGATCCCTCGCCCAGTACGTGCGCCAGCCCGCGCACGACCGCTACCGGAAGCCCCTCCGCCTTGCCCTTGACCAGGTCGCCGGCGGCGGCCAGCTCGTCGGCGGTCGCGACGACAGTGGCGCTCAGCGGGTTGCCCTGGGCGTCGGTGCCGCCCCGCAGGTCCGCCAGGACCCGTACGCCGGCCGAACCGATCGCCACGTCCGTGAGCCCGGTGCGCCAGGGCCGCCCGAAGGTGTCCGTCACGATCACGCCCACGTCCACGGAGAGCAGCTCCCGCAGCCCGGCCCGGATCGCGGCGGCCGAGGCGTCGGGGTCCTCGGGCAGCAGCAGGACGGTGCCGGCGGCGGTGTTCGAGGCGTCGACGCCCGCCGCCGCCATGACCAGGCCCTGCCGGTTCTCCACGATCCGCAGTGGCCCCCGGCGCGCGACGACCCGCACGGTCTCGGCGTCTATGGCCTCCTCGCGCGAATCGGCGTGGACGATCCGGCCCTCCGCCTTGGAGACGATCTTCGAGGTGACGAGCAGGACGTCGCCGTCCCGCAGCGCCGGACCGGCGGCCGCGATCAGCGCCGCCAGGTCGTCGCCCGGCCGCACCTCCGGGATCCCGCCGACGGCCCGCACCTCGTAGGAGGGGCTGTGCCCGTGAGGAGCGTGCGGGGCGGTCACCGGGAGGCCTCCGCCAGTTCCAGCGCGGCCCGGGCCATGTCCGCCGTGGCGGCCAGGTCGGTCATCATCAGGGGCACCGCCCGGCAGGTGATGCCGGCGGCCTCCACCTCGGCGACGGCGTCCGCGTCGGCGGTGTCGACGAGCCAGCCGTCGAGCAGCCCGGTGCCGTAGTGCAGGGCCACGGCGGCGGCGGTGGACTCGACGCCGACGGCGGCCAGCACCTTGTCGGCCATGCCGCGCACGGGCGCGCCCCCGACGATGGGGGAGAGGCCCACGACGGGCGCACCGGCGGCGGCCACGGCCTCGCGGATGCCGGGCACGGCGAGGATGGTGCCCACCGAGACCACCGGGTTCGACGGCGGGAAGAGGATCACGTCGGCGGCCGCGATGGCCTCCAGGACGCCGGGAGCGGGCTTGGCCTGCTCGGCGCCCACGGGGACGACGGCCTCGGCGTCCACCGAGGCGCGCATCCGCACCCAGTACTCCTGGAAGTGGATGACCTTGCGCTGGGTGGTACCGGGCTGGCCGGTGTCTTCGGTGATCGCGACGTGGGTCTCGACCCGGTCGTCGGACATGGGGAGCAGCCGGACGCCGGGCTGCCAGCGCTCGCAGAGGGCCTCGGTGACGGCGCTGAGCGGGTAGCCCGCACCGAGCATCTGGGTACGGACGATGTGGGTGGCGAAGTCGCGGTCGCCGAGGCCGAACCAGGTGGGTCCGACCCCGTACGCCGCGAGTTCCTCCTTGACGGTGAAGGACTCGTCGGTGCGGCCCCAGCCCTGGTCCTCGTTGATGCCACCGCCGAGGGTGTACATCACCGTGTCCAGATCGGGGCACACCTTGAGCCCGAACAGGTGAATGTCGTCACCGGTGTTGCCGATGACCGTGATGTCCGCGTCGGGAACCGCGGCCTTGAGTCCGCGGAGGAAGCGGGCGCCGCCGATACCGCCGGCCAGAACAACAATGCGCATGCTGCGCAGTCTGTCAGGCCGCCCCGAGCGGGCTGCGCTCCGGTCAGACCGACAGGGCCTCGGCCCCGGCCGGGGAGCAGTTGTGCATCGGCATCTCGGTCAGGCCGGGGAAGTACACGTGCAGGCTGACGGCTCCGTCGAGGGTGTCGTTGACGACCTCGTGGGCGTAGCCGGGGGCGAAGACGCGCTGGGAGCCGGCGCCGAGGGAGAGCGGACCGCGGGCGGTGTGCTCGGTGAGCTCGCCGTCCAGGACGGTCAGCACGCCGGAGGAGGCGCCGTGGTCGTGGAGGCCGCTGCCCTGGCCGGGGACCCAGCTGAGCAGCCAGACCTCGTAGCCGGGGCCGGTGCGCAGCCGGTGGTACCAGCGGGTGGTGGCGTCGTACCGGACCAGGTGCTCCCACTCGGAGCGGTCCTCGGCGATGGAGCGGGCGAGGCCGACGAACTCGGCGACGGTGGCCGGGTGCTCGGGGGCGGGCTGCAGGAGGTGCTGGACGGAGAGGATGTCGCCGGCGATCTGGAGGTCGCTCTCGACCATCGCGGGGGCGGTGGCGGGGGTGGCGTTCAGGGTGCTGGTGCTGTTCATCGGGGGGTTCCTCGACGGATGTCAGTCGTGCGGCGGTTGCTGTGGGGGCCGGGCTGGAGCTCAGAGGAGCCGAAGCTCCGGAGGCATCAACAGCTGCAACAGCAACAGCGAACCTGGGCAGCGCGCAGGAACCCACGAATGGGGGTCCGAGTGGCGGCTGAGGGCGCTGACATGGCAACAAGGAGACCGGTTGGGGGGCCCGGCTGTCAACCCAATGTCCGATTTGGTGGAAAAGTTTCACCTCATCCGGTTAACGTGCCCGGAGAAAGGTTTGTGCAGTCGATGTCAGGGGATGTGGCGCTGCAAGTCGCGCCGCAACCCGGTGCGGCCGCTCTCAAACCCGTCAAGACGTGTGATGTCGCCCTGTGGCCGAAATGTGATCTACGCCGCTTCTTAGGCCGGATCGGAACCACACCACAGAGTGACGCGTCGACTACGGGGGAGGGGTAGCCAAACGTGATACCTGTGGCATGTGTCACGATTTTTGGCGATATGAACACTTTCTGCATAGCCTTGGTTCCGCAGAGTGAATAAGGGGCCCAATAGCAGATCTCGGCTTGACTGCGCCGAAGCCCCGCACTTGTAATTTCACTCGTGTCGTTACGTAGCGACGAGTAACGGCAACACCACGGGGACGCACAGACAAAGCGAGGGGCGCACATGACCGAGCTGGTTCAGGAACTGCTGGTCGAGGAGGCGGACGAAGAGCTCGGATGGCAGGAGCGAGCTCTCTGCGCCCAGACCGACCCCGAGTCCTTCTTTCCCGAGAAGGGCGGCTCGACCCGCGAGGCCAAGAAGGTCTGCCTCGCCTGCGAAGTCCGCTCCGAATGCCTTGAGTACGCCCTCGCCAACGACGAGCGATTCGGCATCTGGGGCGGCCTGTCCGAACGCGAGCGCCGACGCCTGAAGAAGGCCGCCGTCTGAAGCGCCCTCGGCGCGCACCGACCGGCGCCCGCGGCACGACGCACGGCACGACCCATGACATATCCGGCGGCATAGCCGACGGCATAACCGCCCGTGCACCCCGCAGTGCACACAGCGGCACAAATCGCAGTACAACGAACAGCACGACGAGCAGAGCAGACGGTCCGCCTCCCGCACCTTCCCCGCAGGAGGCGGACCGCTGTGTTCCCAGCCGTTAGTGTGGGGCGCTGTCCAGCAGCCTCCGAGGGCACACCACCCCCGGACCCCCGGCCGGAGGGCCCGTACCGCGATGTCCCTGCACAGCCAGTCGAGCGCCTCCTACCAGGCTGCCGCCGCCCCAGAGTTCCCCCGGCACGTCGTCACCGCGGTCCTCGTCGCCCACGACGGCTCCCGCTGGCTGCCCCGGACCCTCGCCGGTCTCCTCGGCCAGGAACGCCCCGCCCAGAGCCACATCGCCGCCGACACCGGCAGCGCCGACGACTCCGCGCGCCTGCTCGGCGAGGCCCTGGGCGAAGACCGCGTCCTGCACCTCGCCCGCCGCACCGGCTTCGGCGCCGCCGTCGACGAGGCCGCCCGCACCGCCGGCACCCTGACCCCCGAGGAACTCCCGTACCTCAAGCGCCCCTCCGGCTGGGATCCCGTCAGCCGCACCTGGCGCGACGACACGTACGACCTCCCCGACCTGCCCCACGGCGAACCCGTCCAGTGGCTCTGGCTGCTCCACGACGACTGCGCCCCCGAGCCCGACGCCCTCGCCGAACTGCTGCGCGTCGCCGAGGACAACCCCGACGCCGCCGTCATCGGCCCCAAGCTGCGCGGCTGGTACGACAAGAAGCAGCTCCTCGAGGTCGGCGTCACCATCGCCCGCAGCGGCCGCCGCTGGACCGGCCTCGACCGCCGCGAACAGGACCAGGGCCAGCACGACCAGGTCCAGCCCGTCCTGTCCGTCTCCACCGCCGGCATGCTGGTGCGCCGCGACGTCTACGACGCCCTCGGCGGCTTCGACAGACGCCTGCCCCTCATGCGCGACGACGTCGACCTGTGCTGGCGGGCCCAGAGCGCCGGCCACGCCGTCCTCATCGCCCCCGACGCCGTCCTGCGGCACGCCGAGGCCTCCGCCCGCGAACGCCGCACCGTCGACTGCGCCGGCCGTACGAGCGCCAGCCCGCACCGCGTCGACAAGGCCGGCGCCGTCTACGCGATGCTGGCCAACAGCTCCGGCCGCGCACTGCCGTACGTCATGCTGCGCGTCCTGGTCGGCACCGTCCTGCGCACCCTCGCCTACCTCGTCGGCAAGGCCCCCGGACAAGCCGTCGACGAGATCACCGGCCTCCTCGCCACCCTGCTCCGCCCCGGCCGCGTCCTCGCCGCCCGCAAGGCCCGCCGCCGGCCCGCCGTCCCCGCCAGGGAACTGCGCCCGCTCTTCCCGCCGCCCGGCGCCACCCTGCGCGCCAACGCCGAACAGCTCGCCGGCTACTTCGGCTCCGCCGGCGACACCGACACCAGCAACGCGGGCCGGCACGGCGGAGCCGTCGAATCGGGACCCGGCGGCGACGACGCCGACTACCTGCACATCGAGCAGTTCGCGCGGATCAAGCGGATCGCCCGCAAGCCCGCCCCCGTCCTGTTCGCCCTCCTCCTGCTCGTCTCCGTCATCGCCTGCCGCTCCCTGCTCGGCGGCGGCTCCCTCATGGGCGGCGCCCTGCTGCCCGCCCCCGGCGGCGGACTCGACCTCTGGCACGCCTACGCCGACGACTGGCAGCCCGTCGGCACCGGCTCCACCACCGGCGCACCGCCCTACCTCGCCGTCCTCGGAGCCCTCTCCACCCTGCTCCTCGGCTCCACCAACGCCGCCCTGACCCTGCTGCTCGTCTGCTCGGTCCCGCTCGCCGGACTCACCGCCTACTTCGCCTCCCGGCCGCTGGTGGAATCCCGGCTGCTGCGCGCCTGGGCCGCCGTCGCCTACGCCTTCCTCCCCGCCGTCACCGGAGCCCTCGCCGGCGGCCGCCTGGGCACCGCGGTCCTCGCGATCCTGCTCCCGCTCATCGCCCGCTCCGCCGTCGCCGCCTTCGGATTCGGCGGGCCGGGCGGCCCGACAGGCACAGGGGGCAGCTGGCGCGCGACCTGGACCCACACCCTCCTGCTCACCCTGGCCACCGCCTTCACCCCCGTCGTCTGGCCGCTCGCCGCCGTCCTCGGAGCCGCCGCGCTCGTCCTGCGCCGCGCGCACTGGAAGACGTACGGCCCCCGCCTCCTCGCGACGCTCGCCGTCCCGCTCCTCGTCCTCGCCCCCTGGTCGCTCGGGCTGCTCACGCACCCCGCCCGCTTCCTGCGCGAGGCCGGACTGGCCTACGGGGCCGGCTCGGCCGGCGCCCTGGACCTGCTCGGCATCAGCCCCGGCGGACCCCGGACCGCCGGCGGGCTGATCCTCATCGGCATCGTCCTCGCCGCCCTGGCCGCACTGCTGCGCACCGACCGGAAGTTCGCCGTCCGCACCGCCTGGGCCGCCGCGCTCGCCGCGCTCCTCCTCGCCGTCGTCGTCAACCGCACCGAATGGGCCGGCCCCGCCACCCTCGTCTACGGACTCGCCCTGCTGGCCGCCGCCACCCTCGGCGCCGACGGAGCCAAGGAACGCGTCGCCGCCCGCAGCTTCGGCTGGCGCCAGCCGCTCGCCGCCCTGATCGCGCTCGCCGCGGCCGTCGGCCCGGTGATCGGCGCCGTCGCCTGGATGCTCAGCGGAGCCGCCGGACCGCTGGAGCGCCGCGACCCCGTCCAGGTCCCCGCCTTCGTCGCCGAGGAGAGCGGCACCCGCGACCAGGCCCGCACCCTCGTCATCGGTGCCACCTCGCCGGCCGCCCTCTCCTACAGCCTCGTCCGGGGCTCCGGCGGCCGCCTCGGCGACGCCGAACTCGCCGCCCAGGCCGGCAGCGACACCCGCCTCGACAAGGTCGTCTCCAGCCTCGTCGCCGGCTCCGGCGCCGACCAGACCGACCAGCTCGGCGGCTTCGCCATCCGCTACGTCCTGGTCCGCGACGGAGCCCCGCCGCAGATCGGCCGCGTCCTCGACGCCACCCCCGGCCTCAGCCGCCTCAGCAAGCTCGAAGGCAGCGCCCTGTGGCGCGTCGACCGGCAGGTCGCCCGCGTCGTCATCGTCCCCGCCAAGCCCGGCGAAGCCCCCATCCCCGTCGCCTCCGGACCCGTCGAGGCCCACACCAAGATCCCGGCGGGCGAGGCGGATCGCGTCCTGCGCATCGCCGACAAGGCAGCCCCCGGCTGGCAGGCCACCCTCGACGGCAAGCCGCTCAAGGCGAAGACGCTGGACGGCTGGGCCCAGGGCTTCGAGCTCCCCGCCGCAGGCGGCCGCCTCGACCTCGTCCACGAGGACGCCCTCACCCGCACCGCCTGGCACTGGGCGCAGGGCCTGCTCGCGCTCGTCCTGCTCGTGATGGCCCTGCCGGGCCGCCGCACCAGCCTCGACGACGACATGCCCGAGGAGGAGGCCGCGCCCGCCGAGGAGGCCGGCGAGGGCCGCCGCGCCCGCCGGCTGCGCGAGCAGGCCGAGGCGGAGGCCGAGGCCCCCGCCGAGGCGGCCGTCGCCGCCGACCCGTACGCGCAGATCCCGGCGCAGCAGTCGTACGGGGAGCAGGCGTACGGGCAGGACGAGTACGCCTACCGGCAGGCCTACGGGGACCAGGGCGGCTACGCCTACGGGCAGCAGGAAGCCCAGCCCGGCGGGCACCAGCAGCCCCAGTCCCCGGACCACCCGTACGAGCAGCAGCCGCAGCAGTACGACCAGCAGCCGTACCAGGACGAGCAGCCGTACCAGGAGCAGCAGCAGTACCCGTACCCGTACCCGCCGTACGAGCCGCCGCGGCCGTCGCACGAGCCGTACGAGTCCTACGAGCCATACGACACCTACGGACAGCACGACGGACAGCAGGGCGGGCAGCACGCCCCGCGTCCGGACGGGAGCCCCCAGCAGTGAAGCAGCGCGTACCCCTGACGCTCGCCGCCGTCACGGCGGCGCTGGCCGCCGTCACCGGCCTCGCCGCCCTCACCGCACCCGCCGCCCCGGCGGCCGGGGCCCCGGCCGCCGGGGCGGCCCGGATGCCGGTCGAGCGGTCCCTGCTGGTGTGCCCCGCGCCCAGCGTCTCCGACATCGCCGAGACCCTGTACACGGCGCTCACCCCGGGCGCGGCCGCCGCCGGCGGCAAGGGCTCGGCCCGGCTGCTGGGCGCGACCAAGGAGGCCAAGCCGGTACTGGAGCTCAAGGAGCCCGGCAAGCCCGTCGGCGCCAAGGCCTCCGGCGCCGAGGCCCCGGCGCTCACCGGCAGCGCCGACGGATTCCTCGCCCCCGGCTGGAGCGCGCAGCAGACCACGGTGGTCTCGGTCGGCCGCACCCGCGGTGTGCTCGGCGTCGGCTGCACCGCGCCCGGCACCGACTTCTGGTTCCCCGGCGTGAGCACCGCCAAGGGGCGCGAGGACTACGTCCACGTCACCAACCCCGACGACACGGCCGCGGTCGTGGACATCAAGCTGTTCGGCCCCGACGGCGCGGTCAAGGCCGAGGCGGGCACCAGCGAGAACATCCGGATCGACCCCAAGTCCAGCAAGGCCATCTCCCTGTCCTCTCTGGCCCCCGGCGTGCAGCTCGCGGACGTCACCGCCCACGTGACGACCCGCGCGGGCCGCGTCGGAGCCACCGCCCAGGCGGGCGAGGAGGGCGTCGGCTCCGACTGGCTGCCCGCCTCCGTCGACCCGACGGGCACGCTGGTCCTGCCCGGCATCCCGGCGGACGCCACCTCCGTGCGTCTGGTCGCCTTCGCGCCCGGCGAGGAGGACGCGGACCTCAAGATCCTGCTGGCCGGACCGAACGCCTCGATCAGCCCGGCGGGCAACGAGCAGCTGCACGTCAAGGCGGGCATGACCGCGAGCGCCGACCTCAAGGACGTCACCCGCGGCGAGCCGGGCTCCCTGGTGCTGTCCCCGGCCGACGGCAAGCAGGCCGTACCGGTGGTCGCGGCGGTACGGATCGCCCGCGGCGGCGGCGCCAAGCAGGACATCGGCTTCATCCCGGCGGCCGCCCCGGTGGGCGCGCGGGCGACCGTCGCCGACAACCGCACCGACGAGAACGCGACGGTGCTCTCCCTGACGGTGGCGTCCGGAGCCGACGCGAAGGTCAAGGTGACGGCTTCACCGGGCACCGACGGCGGCGAGGCGGCCTCCCAGGAGGTCACGGTCAAGGCGGGCACCACCCAGAACCTGACGCTGGCCCCGGCGGGCGGCAAGGGCGCCTACGCCCTGACGGTGGAAACCCTCTCCGGCGGCCCGGTCCACGCGGCCCGCACCCTGACGCTGCCGCGCGACGGCATCCCGATGTTCACGGTCCAGACCCTCTCGGACGACCACTCGACGGTCTCGGTCCCCAAGGCCACCCAAGACCTCTCGGTCCTCACGGACTAGCCGCTCCAGACCCCGCCGGGCAGCCGGCCACGACTCGTCCGGACATGGGCCCCGCACACCGCGCGTACCGTGTCCGGATGAGCTTCGAAGACATATGGGCCGAAGCCATGGCCACCGCCACCCGCTTCGGCCACCGCCGGCACGTCCACCTCACCTGGCTCGCCGTCCGCCGCCACGGCGTCCCCGCCGCGACCACCCTCGTCGCCGAAGGCATCCAGCGCACGGCCACCGCCGCCGGCGCCCCGCAGAAGTACCACGCGACGATGACCCGCGCCTGGGTCGAACTGGTCGGCGACCACGTGGAGCGGGACAAGGCGCGGGACGAGGAGCGCGACAAGGACGCCGGCGACTTCGACGCCTTCGCCGACCGCCACCCGGACCTGCTCGACAAGGACCTGCTGTCCCGCTTCTACCGCCCGGGGACCCTGGACACGGCCACGGCCCGCACCACCTGGGTCGAGCCCGACCTCGCGCCCTTCCCCCGCCAGGAGGAGCCGGCCTAGTCCTGCCCTACCGCCGGCCTAGTCCTGCCCGTACCGGGGATCCACGGTCTCCGGCGACAGCCCCAGCAGCTCCGCCACCTGCTCCACCACGATCTCGTGCACGAGCAGCGCCTTCTCGTCCCGCGACTTCGTCCTGATCTCCACCGGCCGGCGGAACACCACGATCCGGGCCGGCCGCCCGTCCCCCGCCTCGCTGAGGGCACCCAGCGGCACCGCCTCGTCGTTCCACCCGGCGTCCGCCCCGCCCGGCGGGCCGGGCACGTCGCCGATGAGGAACTCCACCTCCGCCAGCTGCGGCCAGCGCCGCTCCAGCCGCTCCACGGAGTCCCGTACGAGGTCGCCGAAGAGCTCCGACCGGCTCGCCGACAGCGGCACCTGCGGCGGGGCCACCGGCCCGCGCATCCCCCGTCCGTGGCGGTCGCGCCGCCGCACCCTCGGCTCACCGGCCCCGGAGGCGCCGGGAAGGGAAGCGGAGGGCAGGGATGGGGGAGGGGGAGGCAGAGTGCTGTCCGTCACCCCCGCAGCGTAGCCCGCACACCCCCGCCGGGGCGGGGGCGATCGGCCGACACGGGAGAGTGCCTGGCGGGAGAGTCGTCGCGGCCCGGTCAAGAGTGCGGTACCGTCCAACATCGTGAGCCTTGTACGTCGCTGTTCGCGCACCGCGTGCGGCCGCCCTGCCGTCGCGACTCTGACGTACGTCTACGCCGATTCGACCGCAGTTCTCGGCCCGCTCGCCACCTACGCCGAACCCCATTGCTACGACCTGTGCGCCGAGCACTCGGAGCGCCTGACCGCCCCGCGCGGCTGGGACGTCGTACGCCTCACGGATGGTTCCGCACCCTCCCGCCCCACGGGCGACGACCTCGAAGCCCTCGCCAACGCCGTACGGGAGGCCGCCCGGCCCCCCGAGCGCGCGGCCGGGGCCGGCGGCGGCGCAGGTCAGGGCGGTTACAGCGGCGGCGAGACCCGCCGCGGACACCTGCGCGTCCTGCGCTCGCCGGACTCCTGACACTCAGATCGTCCGATAAGAGACTCTGCGCCCACGGTAGGTTTGCCTCACCGCACATCACCTTCAGGAGGGCAGGCAGTGGCCATCGATCTTTCGAACATCGTCAAGGCTTACGACGTACGAGGTGTCGTACCGGACGAGTGGGACGAGCCGCTGGCCGAACTGTTCGGTGCCGCGTTCGTCGAGGTCACCGGTGCGACCGCGATCGTCATCGGTCACGACATGCGCCCCTCCTCGCCCGCCCTGTCCGCCGCCTTCGCGCGCGGCGCGTCCGCCCGCGGCGTCGACGTCACCCTGATCGGGCTGTGCTCCACCGACCAGCTGTACTACGCCTCCGGCAAGCTGAACCTGCCCGGAGCGATGTTCACGGCCTCGCACAACCCGGCCCGGTACAACGGCATCAAGCTCTGCCGGGCCGGCGCCGCCCCCGTGGGCCAGGACACCGGCCTCTCCGCCATCCGCGAGCTCGTCGAGCGCTGGAGCGAGGACGGCGCCCCCGAGGTCCCCGCCGGCACCACCCCGGGCACCGTCACCGAGCAGGACACCCTCACCGGCTACGCCGACCACCTCAAGGGCTTGGTGGACCTCACCGCCATCCGCCCCCTCAAGGTCGTCGTCGACGCGGGCAACGGCATGGGCGGCCACACCGTCCCCACCGTCTTCGAGGGCCTCCCGCTGGACCTCGTCCCGATGTACTTCGAACTGGACGGGACCTTCCCCAACCACGAGGCCAACCCCCTCGACCCGAAGAACATCGTCGACCTCCAGGCCCGCGTGAAGGCCGAGGGCGCCGACCTCGGCGTCGCCTTCGACGGCGACGCCGACCGCTGCTTCATCGTCGACGAGCGCGGCGAAGGCGTCTCCCCGTCCGCCATCACCGCCCTGGTCGCCGCCCGCGAGCTCGCCCGCAACGGCGGCACCGGCACCGTGATCCACAACCTGATCACCTCCTGGTCCGTCCCCGAGGTCGTCCGCGAGAACGGCGGCACCCCCGTCCGCACCCGCGTCGGCCACTCCTTCATCAAGGAGGAGATGGCCAAGTCCGGCGCCATCTTCGGCGGCGAGCACTCGGCGCACTACTACTTCAAGGACTTCTGGAACGCGGACACCGGCATGCTCGCCGCGCTCCACGTCCTCGCGGCCCTCGGCGGCCAGGACGGCACCCTCTCCGCCCTGGTCTCCTCCTACGACCGCTACGCGGGCTCGGGCGAGATCAACTCCACGGTCGCCGACCAGGCGGGCCGCCTCGCCGCCGTCAAGGCCGCCTACGGCTCCGCCCCGGGCGTCACCCTCGACGAGCTCGACGGCCTGACCGCGACGGGCGACGACTGGTGGTTCAACCTGCGCGCCTCCAACACCGAGCCGCTGCTGCGCCTCAACGTCGAGGCCCGCGACTCCGCGACCCTCGAAAAGGTCCGCGACGAGGTCCTGGCGCTCGTCCGCGCGTAGTCCAGCGAGGTGGTGCGCCGTCGCCAGGGCTCCGCCCCGGCGACGGCGCACCACCTCCGACCCGCACCGCAGGCGACTCGGCGGTACGCTGACCTGGCCCAATCCGCATCCCGAAGGGAACCGCCCCATGCCGCTCGAAGCCGGCCTTCTGGAGATCCTCGCCTGCCCCGCCTGCCACTCGCCCCTCGAGGACAAGTCGGCCGACGCGGAGAACCCCGAGCTGATCTGCACCGGAGGCCAGGACTGCGGTCTCGCCTACCCGGTCCGCGACGGCATCCCGGTGCTCCTCGTCGACGAGGCGCGCCGCCCCGCCTGAGCCTGCCACCGCCACCCCGCGCAAAAGCTGAGACTGGTTCCCGACACAGGTCCCGTCACCGACACAGCCCGGAGGCCGCCACATGCTCGACGAGTCGCTCCTCGACGCACCTGACGATCTCGCCCGCGCCGACCGCCGCGGCCTGCTCCGCGGCGCCGCCGAGGCCGGAGCCCGGGTGCGCACCGCCGCCCGGCACGCCGTCGAGGCGGGCCTCGGGGACCTGCGGCCCGAGGGCCGTCCCCGCGCGGTCCTCATCGCCGGGCCCGGTACGGCCGCCACCGGGGTCGCCGACCTGCTCGGAGCGCTCGCCGGCGCCTCGGCGCCCGTGATCCGGCTGCACCCGACCGGCGTCGCACACGCCTCCGGCGCACTGCGCTGGACGCTGCCCGGCTGGGCCGGCCCCGTCGACCTGCTGCTCATCGCCACCACCGACGGCACCGAGCCCGGCCTCGCCGTCCTCGCCGAGCAGGCCTACCGGCGCGGCTCCACCGTCGTCGCCGTCGCACCCGAGCGCTCACCGCTGAGCGAGGCGATCGACGGCGCGCACGGGCTCCTCGTACCGATGGCGAAGGCCCCGTACCAGGAGTACGACGAATCGGCCGCTGCCGGCCCCGGCGCCCTGTGGGCCCTGCTCACCCCGCTGCTGGTGCTCCTCGACAGGGTCGGCCTGATCACCGCCGCCCCCGACACCCTCCAGCTCGTCGCCGACCGGCTCGACCGCACCGCCGAGCGCTGCGGCCCCGCCGTCGCCACCTACTCCAACCCGGCCAAGACCCTCGCGTCCGAGCTCGCCGACTCCCTCCCCCTCATCTGGAGCGAGGGAGCCGCCGCCGGACCCGCCGGCCGCCGCTTCGCCGCCACCCTCGCGGAGCTCGCCGGCCGGCCCGCACTCGCCGCCGACCTCCCCGAGGCACTGCCGGCCCACGGAGTCCTGCTCGCCGGCGATTTCGCCGCCGGCGCCGACCCCGACGACTTCTTCCGCGACCGAGTGGAAGAACCGCAGGCCCTTCGCGCACGCGTCGTACTGCTGCGCGACCGGCCCGCAGGCGGACTGACAGCCGCCCCTGCCGCACGAGAGCTCGCCCTCAGCCACGACACGGCCATCAGCGAGCTCGAACCGGAGGAGGGCACGGAGCTGGAGCAGCTCGCGGAACTCCTCGCCGTCACGGATTTCGCCACCGCCTACCTGGCGCTGGCCTCCGGGGGACACAGCTGAGACGCATACCCGCATCTCTCTCACCCAGGAAGACGACCGATGGACCGCCTCACTAACACGATCCGCCCCTACGCCTGGGGCTCCACCACGGCGATCCCCGAGCTCCTCGGAGTCGCCCCCACCGGTGAACCCCAGGCCGAGCTGTGGATGGGCGCCCACCCCGGCGCCCCTTCCCGCCTCGACCGCGGAGCGGGCGAGACCGCCCTTTCGGACGTCATCGACGCCGACCCCGAGGCCGAACTCGGAGTCGCCGCCGTCGCCAAGTTCGGCCCCCGGCTCCCCTTCCTCTTCAAGATCCTCGCCGCCGGCGCCCCGCTCT
The DNA here is from genome assembly GCF_018614195.1 of Streptomyces sp. ISL-43. Lineage (GTDB taxonomy): Bacteria > Actinomycetota > Actinomycetes > Streptomycetales > Streptomycetaceae > Streptomyces. The sequence goes on along the minus strand of NZ_JAGGOT010000017.1, from coordinate 9,429 downwards.
CCCTCCAGGTCCACCCCGACCTCGCCCAGGCGAAGGCCGGGTTCGAGGACGAGGAGCGGCGCGGCGTCCCGATCGACGCGCCGCAGCGCAACTACAAGGACGCCAACCACAAGCCCGAGCTGGTCTGCGCCCTCACCCCCTTCGACGGCCTGTGCGGATTCCGCCCGCCGCTGGAGGCCGCCGAACTCCTCGAAGGCCTCGGCGTCGACTCCCTCAAGCCCTACGCCGACCTCCTGCGGGCCCACCCCGAGGACCAGGCCCTGCGCGAGGTGCTCACCGCCGTCCTGACCGCCGACCGCGCCGAGATGGCCCGTACGGTCACCGAGGCCGCGGCCGCCGCCCAGCGGCTCGGGGGCCCGTACGCCCCGTACACCGGACTCGTCCACCACTACCCGGGCGACCCGGGCGTCATCGCGGCCATGCTCCTCAACCACGTGCAACTCCAGCCGGGCGAAGCCATGTTCCTCGGAGCCGGCATCCCGCACGCCTACATCGACGGACTCGGCGTCGAGCTCATGGCCAACTCCGACAACGTCCTGCGCTGCGGACTCACCCCCAAGCACATCGACGTTCCGGAGCTGCTGAAGGTCACCCTCTTCGAGCCGGGCGACCCGGGCGTCCTGCGCCCCGAGGGCAACGGCGAGGAGGTCTACGAGACCCCCATCGACGAATTCCGGCTCTCCCGCTTCGTCCTGGCCCCCGGCGCCGCACCCCGGGTCCTGCCGGACGCCACCCCGCAGATCCTGCTGTGCACCGCGGGCTCCCCGAAGGCGGCCTCCCCCAAGTCCGGCGAACTGACGCTGGCACCTGGCGAGTCGGTCTTCGTGCCGGCGGGCGAGAAGGCCGAACTGTCCGGTTCCGGCACCGTCTTCCGTGCCACCGTGGTGGTCTGACGTACCGTCCCTACCGGTGGCTGTGAGAATCTGCGGCCGTGACGCGGCGCCCCGGACAGGGGCGCCGCACCGAGGAAGGGACACATCGCAACCATGAGCGCGTCGGGCGGTACCAAGGCGATCGTGGCGGCACTCGCCGCCAATCTGGCCATCGCTGTAGCCAAGTTCGTGGCCTTCGTCTTCAGCGGCTCCTCGTCGATGCTCGCGGAAAGCGTCCACTCGCTGGCCGACTCCGGGAACCAGGGCCTGCTGCTGCTCGGCGGCAAGAAGGCCCAGCGCGAGGCGACGCCGCAGCACCCCTTCGGGTACGGGCGCGAGCGCTACATCTACGCGTTCCTCGTCTCCATCGTGCTGTTCACCGTCGGTGGCATGTTCGCCATCTACGAGGGCTACGCGAAGATCAAGGAACCGCACGAGATCTCGCACTGGTACTGGCCGGTCGGCGTCCTCGTCTTCGCGATCATCGCGGAGTCCTTCTCCTTCCGCACCGCGATCAAGGAGTCGAACGAGATCCGCGGCAGCCTCACATGGGGCCAGTTCATCAAGCGCGCCAAGGCACCCGAGCTCCCCGTCGTCCTCCTGGAGGACCTCGGCGCCCTCATCGGCCTGGTCCTCGCCCTCGCGGGCGTCGGCATCGCCCTGCTGACCGGCGACGGAGTCTGGGACGGCATCGGCACCCTGTGCATCGGCGTCCTGCTCATCATCATCGCCGTCATCCTCGCTGCCGAGACCAAGTCCCTGCTGCTCGGCGAGGCCGCCGGCACCGAGGACGTCGAGAAGATCAAGGCCGCCGTCGTCGACGGTGACGTCGTGACCGGCGTCATCCACATGCGCACCCTGCACCTCGGCCCCGAGGAGCTGCTGGTCGCCGCGAAGATCGCCGTCCAGAGCGACGACACGGCGACCGAGGTGGCCAATGCCATCAACGCCGCCGAGGCCCGCATCCGCGCGGCCGTCCCCATCGCCCGGGTGATCTACCTCGAGCCGGACATCTACAACGCCGAGGCCGCCGCGAAGGGCACCAACCCGGGCCACTGATCCGGCGCCCGACGCACCGGGGCCCCTGCGCGTGCGCAGGGGGCCCCGTCGTATCGAACGGCCGGGTCAGTCGCTCGCCGCGGCCTCGTACGACCACGCCATGTGGCCGGGGCCGGCGGCCGCCGCGTTCCGCGCGGCCTCGGCCGCCCGCCGCCGCGCCACCAGCCAGGCGATGCCGAGCCCGCCGCCGGCGAGGAAGACCGGTATGCCCAGCGAGCCCAGCGCCGCGAGGACCAGCACGTCGGCCGGCATGGAGATCGGGACCCCCCGAACGGCCGACAGCGGCAGGGTCCCGTCGTTCCCGTCGTTGACCGCCATCACGAGGGAGTCGAGGAAGTCCAACCGGTCGTCGCCCAACATGTACATCCGCCCCTCGGGCCCCGTACCACCGAGGTGGGGTACGGGGCCCGAGGTGCGTACGAGGGGGCTCGCGGCTACTGGATCTCGCGCAGCACGTCCAAGATCGCCGGCTCGTCCGGGGCGGCCTGCAGCCGCTCCCGGAAGCCCGTGTCCATCAGCTTGCGCGACAGCAGTGCCAGGATCCGCAGGTGCTCGTCCCCGGCGGCGGCCTCCGGTACGGAGATCATGAAGACGAGCCGGGCCTTCGTCCCGTCCAGGGCGCCCCACTCGATGCCCTCGTCGGACCGGGCGAAGCCCACCGTCGGGCGGGTCACGGCGTCCGTCTTGGCGTGCGGGATCGCTATGGACTCGCCGAGACCGGTCGTGCCCTGCGCCTCCCGGGCGAGGGCGACCCGTACGAGCTCGTCCACGTCGCTGACGTTGCCGGTGGTGGCCAGCATTTCCGCCATCTCGCGGATGGCCGCCTCCTTGGAATCCGAGGCCAGCTCCGTCTTCACGGTCCGCTCGGTCAGGTATCCCGACAGCACCTCCGGCTGCCCGCCGTCGCCGGCGAGCCCGGCCGCCCCGGCGGTGGAGGCCGTACGCGCGGCCGCACCGGCGGTCGCGGCCGTACCCGCGCCGGCCGTCACCAGGGCGCCGACGGGCACCGGCTCGCGGACCGGGGAGGCCGCGGCAGCGGCGGCTCCGCCGTTCTTGCGCTGCTTGATCTCGATGAGCACGTTGGTGGTGAGGGCCGTGACGGCCGAACCGACCGCCATGGCCACGAAGAACATCGCGACACCGCTGACGGCACCGAAGAGCGCCACGACCGGACCGCCGTGCGGCACGGAGTTCTCGACCCCGGCGACACCGGCGATCGCACCGGCCACGGCGCCACCGAGCATGTTCGCCGGGATGACCTGGGCGGGCCTCGCGGCGGCGAAGGGGATCGCGCCCTCGGAGATGCCGAAGAAGCCCATGAACAGTGCGGCGATGCCCGTCTCCCGCTCCTGGTCGCTGTAGAGCTTGCGGCGCAGCAGCGTGGCCAGGCCCTGGCCGAGCGGCATGACCGGGATGGCGGCGGCGGCCATGCCCATGACGTGGTTGTTGGTGCCGATGAGGCCGACGGCGACGAGGAACGCGGTCTTGTTGACCGGACCGCCCATGTCGAAGGCGATCATCAGGCCGATGATGGCGCCGAGCACGATCGCGCTGGAGCCGGTCATCCCGTTCAGCCAGTCGGTCAGGTGCGTGAACAGCCAGGAGATCGGCTGACCGATGACGTAGATGTAGGCAAGGCCAAGGGCCACCGTCGAAACGATCGGAATCACGATGATCGGCATGATCGGCTGGACGAACTTGGGGACCTTGAGCTTCTTGATCCCCACGACCAGATAGCCGGCCAGGAAGCCCGTCGCGATGGCTCCCAGGAAGCCCGCGTTGGCCTCGGCCCCGTAGATGTTGACGGCGTCGGCGGCGAGGAAACCGCCGATCATGCCGGGTACGAGGGCCGGCCGGTCACCGAGCGCGTAGGCGATGTATCCGGAGAAGATCGGCAGCATCAGCTTGAAGCCGAGCCCGCCGAGGGTGTTGACGTAGAACCAGAACGAGTCCTTGTCGAACTCGATGCCCTTCGGCGTGGTGTGACCGCCCAGCGCGATCGAGATGGCGAGCAGCAGACCGCCCACGACCACGAACGGGATCATGTGGGAGACGCCGTTCATCAGCGCCTTGTACGCCTGACTGCGCTCCCTGCCGCCGCCGCCACCGGCCCCGCCGCCGCCCGGCCCCGCGGCGCTCCCGGTCTGCACCGGCGCGCTCCGCGCCCGCTGGATCAGCTCCTCCGGCCTGTGGATGCCGTCCGCGACACCCGTGGACAGGACCCGCTTGCCGGCGAAGCGCTCGCGGTCGACTTCCTTGTCGGCGGCGATGATGACGCCGTCCGCCTCCCTGACATCGTTGTCAGAGAGCACGTTCTCGGCCCCGATCGAGCCTTGGGTCTCCACCTTCATCTGCACACCGAGACGGTCGGCGGCCTGCTGGAGCTTCTCCGCCGCCATGTAGGTGTGGGCGATCCCCGTGGGGCACGCGGTGACGGCCACCAACTTCACGGGCCTCTGCGCGCTCGTGCCTCCGCTGCCAGGAGGGCCTGCCGGACTGGTCACTGGAATCTCCTCACGCCTTCGGTCCTGCGGGATCGCGCGATAGACCCGATCCACAGGCATCCTGCGACATGCAGGGGGTGCATCAAAAGTCCGAAAGGCCCTGAAGTGTTCCGCCGGACGGCCCCAACCCGAGACGTGACTCGTCCTTCAGCCGTCCGAGACCCGCTCCGCCGATCGGTGTAGATTCGTCATCAGTGTCAGGCGTCGCTGCTGATGGCGGTCGGGCGGTCCACAGGACCGGCCGAGGGGAGAGAGGACCCCCGACGGACTGAGCGCCATGTGCGCCGCCCGCACGGACGGTGCGCGGCTCAGCCGTACCCAAACCTCTCGACCCACGAGGAGCAGCATCCACATGACTGCCGCATTCACCGACTTCAAGGTCGCGGACCTCTCCCTCGCCGTCTTCGGCCGCAAGGAGATCACCCTCGCCGAGCACGAGATGCCCGGCCTGATGTCGATCCGCCGGGAGTACGCGGCCACCCAGCCGCTGGCCGGTGCCCGCGTCACCGGCTCCCTGCACATGACCGTGCAGACCGCCGTCCTCATCGAGACCCTCGTCGCCCTCGGCGCCGACGTCCGCTGGGCCTCCTGCAACATCTTCTCCACCCAGGACCACGCGGCCGCCGCCATCGCGGTCGGCCCGAACGGCACCGCGGACGACCCGCAGGGCGTCCCCGTCTTCGCCTGGAAGGGCGAGACGCTGGAGGAGTACTGGTGGTGCACCGAGCAGGCGCTGACCTGGCCGAACACCCCCACCGGCGGCCCGAACATGATCCTCGACGACGGCGGCGACGCCACCCTCCTCGTCCACAAGGGCGTCGAGTTCGAGAAGGTCGGCGCGGCCCCGGACCCCTCCACGGCGGACTCCGAGGAGTACGGCTACATCCTGACCCTCCTCAACCGCACCCTGGGCGAGGCCCCGCAGAAGTGGACGCAGCTCGCGTCCGAGATCCGCGGCGTCACCGAGGAGACCACCACCGGCGTCCACCGCCTCTACGAGATGATGGCCGAGGGCACCCTGCTCTTCCCGGCGATCAACGTGAACGACGCCGTCACCAAGTCGAAGTTCGACAACAAGTACGGCTGCCGCCACTCCCTGATCGACGGCATCAACCGCGCCACCGACGTCCTGATCGGCGGCAAGGTCGCCGTCGTCTGCGGCTACGGCGACGTCGGCAAGGGCTCCGCCGAGTCGCTCCGCGGCCAGGGCGCGCGCGTCATCATCACCGAGATCGACCCGATCTGCGCGCTCCAGGCGGCCATGGACGGCTACCAGGTCGCCACGCTCGACGACGTCGTGGAGATCGCGGACATCTTCATCACGACCACGGGCAACAAGGACATCATCATGGCCTCGGACATGGCCAAGATGAAGCACCAGGCCATCGTCGGCAACATCGGCCACTTCGACAACGAGATCGACATGGCCGGTCTCGCCAAGATCGAGGGCATCGTCAAGGACGAGGTCAAGCCCCAGGTCCACACCTGGAAGTTCCCCGACGGCAAGGTCCTGATCGTCCTCTCCGAGGGCCGCCTGCTGAACCTCGGCAACGCCACCGGGCACCCGTCCTTCGTGATGTCGAACTCCTTCGCGGACCAGACCCTGGCCCAGATCGAGCTCTTCACCAAGCCGGCCGAGTACCCCACCGACGTCTACGTGCTCCCCAAGCACCTCGACGAGAAGGTCGCCCGCCTGCACCTCGACGCCCTCGGCGTCCGCCTGACCACGCTCCGCCAGGAGCAGGCCGACTACATCGGCGTCAAGGTCGAGGGCCCGTACAAGCCGGACCACTACCGCTACTGATCCCCACGGATCCGCAGCACCCGCGAGCAGGCCCCCGGCACCCGTGCCGGGGGCCTGCCCCGTACCCGCCCGAGACCCAGGAAGACGCCCCATGCCCCGCGGCCGCTACTCGCTCCACGACCCGCACGACCACACCCCGCTCGGCGAGGAGCACTTCCACTGCGCCCCGGGCCCCTCCGGCTGGCGCTACGTCTCCCAGCTCACCGCCCCCGACGGCGAGCACCGCGGCTCCGTCGACCTGGCCGTCGACGAACTGGGCCGCCCCATCCGCCTGGAGGTCAACGCCTCCAGCTGGCAGGTCCGCGGCGCCGCCATCGACGGAGTCACCTGGGTCCGCGCCGACCCCACCGGAGCCGAAGCCACCGAGGGCAACGTCCGCGGGGCCGCCGGCTTCACCGGCACCTCCCCGGCCTTCCTCGTCGCCACGTCCCGCCTGCTCCGCCTCACCCCCGGGGCCCCCGCGACCCGCGTCCGCCTCGTCGCCCTGACCGACCCCGTCCTGGCGGCCCGTACGGTCGACCAGGCCTGGGCCCTCCTGCGCCGCGCGGAACACCCCACCGACAGCGGCCCGCTCCTGGTCGACGAATACCAGGTCAGCGCCCTGGACACCGGCGAGGTCCATACGATCCACATCGCCGGAGACGTGGTCCTCGCGGCCCCCGGCATCGAACTCGAACACCTGGAAACCCCGCCGTCGTCCTTCGAGACGACCTAGCTAGGCGGGCGGAGCGAACCCGGTGGCACGCGGCGGCTGATCGGCCACGGGCACGGGCACGGGCGCAGGTACGGGTACGTACGCCGCGGGCGCGGGAGCCACCGGCGCGGGCGGCACGACGGGAGCCACGGCCGGCATCACGACGGGAGCGGGCTGCCCGTAGGGGACAGGAGCCACGGGAGCGGGCTGCCCGTACGGGACAGGTCCCGCCCCGGGAGCGGGCTGCTGCCGGAAGGCGCGGGCGGCGTCCCGCGACTGGCGCTCGTGCACCACCGCCATCAGGAACGCGGCAGCCGGCACCCCGACCGGCGGCGGAGCCCCCGTACGCGCCACCAGATCGTCCGCGAGCCGCACCGCCATCGCGGCGCCCACCTGCGGATCGAGCTGGTTCATCCGGGTCAGGTACTGGCGTATCGCGAGCCACAGGCCGTCCGGCACCGCCGACAGGTCCAGCCCCCCGAACCGCCCGGCCAGCCACGGCGGCGGCGGAGGCACCGGCATCACCCGCGCCCCCGGCACCCGCTCCCGGATGACGAGAGTCCCCGCGAAGACGTCCCCGAGGCGCCGCCCCCGCTCCGACACCAGCGAGGCGATGCACGCGACGGACCCGAAGAACATCAGCAGCTCGACGACCCCGAAGGCCCCGCGCACCAGCGCGTGCCGGAAGCGGATCGGCCCGCCGTCATCGCGGACCACGCGCAGCCCGCAGGCGAGCTTGCCCAGCGAGCGCCCGTGGCTCAGCGTCTCCACCGCGATCGGCACACCGACCAGGATCAGGAGGAACGCGGCCACCGACACGGCCGCCTGCGCCGCCCCGTCCAGCGAGGCGATCGAGAAGGCCAGCCCGACCGAAACGATCAGATAGCCGGCCACGTACACGACCAGGTCGAGCAGGATCGCCAGCGCCCGGCTCGGCAGCCTCGCCGGCCGTAGCCCCAGGACGACCGCGTCTCCCGTCACCAGATCGCTCACCGATGCACTCACCCTTCACGTGACCTGCCCCGCCCCTTTGGCAACCAGTCTGCCAAGCTGACCACAGAAGAAGCAGAAAAAATCAGGGGACCAGCAGGAACCAGGGGCAGGGGAGCGCCAACCACATGGATCTCGACGTCTTCGTGGCAGCCCACCAGGCCGAGTGGGCCCGGCTGGAACAGCTCCTCGGCCGGGGCAGGCGCCTCACGGGAGCCGAGGCCGACGAGCTCGTCGCGCTCTACCAGCGCACCGCCACCCACCTCTCCCTCATCCAGTCCAGCACCCCCGACCCGATGCTCACGGGCCGCCTGACCCAGCTGGTCGCCCGGGCCCGCGCCACGGTGACGGGAGCCCGCCGGGGCGGCTGGCGCGACGCGGTGCGCTTCTTCACGACCGGCTTCCCGGCCGCCGTCTACGTCAGCCGCCGCTGGTGGATCCCCGCCGCGCTGCTCTCCACGGCGGTCGCCGTGCTCATGGGCTGGTGGATAGCCACCCACCCCGAGGTCCAGGCCTCCATCGCGGCCCCCGAGGACCTCAAGGCGATGACGAAGCCGGGCGGCGGGTACGAGACGTACTACTCCAGCCACCCCGCGGCCTCCTTCGCGGCCCAGGTCTGGACGAACAACGCCCAGGCGGCCGCGATCTGCCTGGTCCTGGGCGGCTTCCTGGGCCTGCCGGTGCTGTACATCCTGTGGATCAACATGCAGAACCTGGGAGTCGGCATCGGTCTGATGGCCTCCGCCGACCGCCTCGACGTCTTCCTCGGCCTGATCCTCCCGCACGGCCTGCTCGAACTGACGGCGGTCTTCGTCGCCGCCGGCACGGGCCTGCGCCTGGGCTGGACGGTCATCGACCCCGGCCTGCGCACCCGCCGAGTGGCCCTGGCCGAACAGGGCCGCGCGGCCCTCGGCATGGCCATCGGCCTGGCGGCGGTCCTCTTCGTCTCGGGCCTGATCGAAGGCTTCGTCACCCCCTCCGGCCTGCCCACTTGGGCCCGCATCGCCATCGGCGTGGCCGCCGAGACCCTCTTCCTCCTCTACGTCTACGTCCTGGGCGGCCGCGCGGCCCGGGCGGGCGAGGTGGGCGACGTAGAGGTCGCCGACCAGACGGCGACGCTCCCCACTGCGGCCTGATGTGCGTACAAGCAGCCTGAGCTGCTAGTCTCCTCGTCGTCCCGCAAACACCGTTGACACGGCCGATGCGGGGAGGTAGATTCGAACGGTTGCCTCGAACTGGACAAGTTCGGCAGCGATGGTTTAACATCTCTCTCGCCCCCCAGGAATTGAATTCCAAGTGGGCACACTCGACTCTTCATTCAGGAAAGAAGCCGGGAAATCCGGTGGAAAGCTTCTGATAGAGTCGGCCTCGCCGGAAAGGGAAACGCGAAAGCGAAGAACTGGAAAGCGAAACCCGCTTCGACCGGGAATCGGACACGAAAGAGTCTGATAAAGTCGGAAACACAAGAACGAAGGAAGCGCCCGGAGGAAAGCCCGAGAGGGTGAG
>NZ_JAGGOT010000016.1 GCF_018614195.1 Streptomyces sp. ISL-43 | reverse complement strand
AACGACTCCTAGAACCCAAGCACGCGCCCGCCCCTTCGCCGTTGCCCGCGGGCGCCGGGTCCCCGGGCCGACAGGCCCTAAGCCCTGCGGACCTCGAAGAGGTAGCAGCCGAATTCGGCCGCGCGGACGTGGACGAGAGCGGTCCGCGGGTCCGCGAAGGCCTCCGCCAGCGCCTGCTCGATCACCGCGTCCGGGTCCTCGGCGAGAGCGAGGACCCTGCCGCCGAGGATGTGGCCCGCCGCGTCGTAGCGGCGGGCCGTGCGCAGGGCGCCGGGGTGGGCGAAGGGGAGGCCGGCCTCCGCGACCGGCCCGCCGCAGTCGGCCGCGTGGATGAACACCGGGCCCTGCTCGTCGTAGGCGCCCGGATCGGCGCCCGTCTCGGCGGCCCAGCGGCGCAGCGGGGCGTAGGAGACGAGGGCGATCCGTTCGCCGGGGACGCTGCGGCGCAGACAGCAGCGGAGCGGGGCACCGCCCTCGGTGTCCTCGTACGGCAGGCAGGGACGCCCGGCGTCGTCGAGGGCGCGCAGGGCGGCGAGGACGGGCGGGGCGACGGGAAGCACGGTGTGAGCGGTCATGAGGTCCACAGTGCGCGGCCGGGGCCGCCGAAGCTGGCGGAAATCGGACATCGCGTTCGCCGGTGGATTACTCCGAGGCAGCGGCCCGGCCCGCGTGGAAGGATGGCGGGCACCGTCACCATCGAAGGAGATGAACGCGTGCCTGGCACGAATCTGACTCGTGAAGAGGCTCAGCAGCGCGCAAAGCTGCTCAGTGTCGACTCGTACGAGATCGAGCTCGATCTCAGCGGAGCGCAGGAGGGCGGCACGTACCCCTCCGTGACCACCGTGCGCTTCCAGTCCGCCGAGGCCGGCGCCGAGACCTTCATCGACCTGGTCGCGCCGGCCGTGCACGAGGTCGTCCTCAACGGCAAGGCCCTGGACGTGGCCGCCGTCTTCCGGGATTCCCGGATCGCGCTCGCCCACCTCGCCGCCGGGGCCAACGAGCTCCGCGTCGTCGCCGACTGCGCCTACACCAACACCGGTGAGGGCCTGCACCGCTTCGTCGACCCGGTCGATGAGCAGGCCTACCTGTACACCCAGTTCGAGGTTCCGGACGCGCGGCGGGTCTTCGCCAGCTTCGAGCAGCCCGACCTGAAGGCCACGTTCCAGTTCACCGTGACGGCCCCCGAGGGCTGGACGGTCATCTCGAACTCCCCACGGGACATTCCCGGGGGGGCGCAAGCCGCGGACGTCAAGGACGACGTCTGGCGCTTCGAGCCGACCCCGCGGATCTCCTCGTACATCACGGCCCTGATCGTCGGCCCGTACCACGCGGTGCACAGCTCGTACGAGGGCCCGGACGGGCAGTCCGTCCCGCTCGGCATCTACTGCCGCCCCTCGCTCGCCGAGTTCCTCGACGCGGACGCGATCTTCGACGTGACCCGGCAGGGCTTCACCTGGTTCCAGGACAAGTTCGCCTACGACTACCCCTTCGCGAAGTACGACCAGCTCTTCGTGCCGGAGTTCAACGCGGGCGCGATGGAGAACGCGGGCGCGGTCACCATCCGCGACCAGTACGTCTTCCGCTCGAAGGTGACGGACGCGGCGTACGAGGTGCGCGCCGAGACGATCCTGCACGAGCTCGCGCACATGTGGTTCGGCGACCTGGTCACCATGGAGTGGTGGAACGACCTGTGGCTGAACGAGTCGTTCGCGACGTACACCTCGATCGCCTGCCAGGCGTACGCCGAGGGCTCGAAGTGGCCGCACGCGTGGACGACCTTCGCCAACTCCATGAAGACCTGGGCGTACCGGCAGGACCAGCTGCCGTCCACGCACCCGATCATGGCCGACATCCGTGACCTGGACGACGTCCTGGTCAACTTCGACGGCATCACCTATGCCAAGGGCGCCTCGGTGCTCAAGCAGCTCGTCGCCTACGTCGGCATGGACGCCTTCTTCAAGGGCGTGCAGGCGTACTTCAAGGCGCACGCGTACGGGAACACGCGCCTGTCCGACCTGCTGGGCGCCCTGGAGGAGACCTCCGGCCGCGATCTGACCGCCTGGTCGAAGGCGTGGCTGGAGACGGCCGGCATCAACATCCTGCGCCCGGAGATCGAGACGGACGCGCAGGGCGTCATCACCGCCTTCGCCGTCCGCCAGGAGGCCCCTGCGCTGCCGACCGGCGCCAAGGGCGAGCCGGTCCTGCGCCCGCACCGCATCGCGGTCGGCCTGTACGACCTGGCCGGCGGCAAGCTGGTGCGCACCGACCGGATCGAGCTGGACATCGACGGCGGTCTCACGGCCGTACCGGAGCTCGTGGGCCGCACCCGTCCGGCCGTCGTGCTGCTGAACGACGACGACCTGTCGTACGCCAAGGTCCGCCTGGACGAGGTGTCGCTGGAGAACGTCACCGCGCACCTGGGCGACTTCACCGAGTCGCTGCCGCGCGCGCTGTGCTGGGCCTCGGCCTGGGACATGACCCGCGACGGCGAGCTGGCGACCCGCGACTACCTCGCCCTCGTCCTGTCGGGCATCGGCAAGGAGTCGGACATCGGCGTCGTCCAGTCGCTGCACCGCCAGGTCAAGCTGGCCGTCGACCTGTACGCCGACCCGGCGTGGCGGGAGCAGGGCCTGGCCGTCTGGACGGAGGCCACCCTCGAGCACCTGCGCGCGGCGGCCCCCGGCAGCGACCACCAGCTGGCCTGGGCCCGCGCCTTCGCGGCGGCGGCCCGCACCGAGGGGCAGCTGACCTACCTGTCGGCACTGCTGGACGGCGCGGCGGAGATCGAGGGCCTGGCCGTCGACACCGAGCTGCGGTGGGCGTTCCTGGAGCGCCTGGTCGCCACCGGCGTCGCCGACGAGCCGGCGATCGCGGCCGAGCTGGAGCGGGACAAGACGGCGGCGGGCGAGCGCCACGCGGCGACCGCCCGGGCGGCGCGACCGACTGCGGAGGCCAAGGCGGAGGCCTGGGCCTCGGTCGTCGAGGGCGACTCGCTCCCGAACGCGGTACAGGAAGCGGTGATCGGCGGCTTCGTCCAGACCGATCAGCGCGAGCTCCTCGCGCCGTACACCGCGAAGTACTTCGCGGCGGTCAAGGAGGTCTGGGAGACCCGTAGCCACGAGATCGCCCAGCAGATCGCGGTGGGGCTCTACCCGTCCCTCCAGGTTTCCCCGGAGACCCTCGCGGCGACGGACGCCTGGCTCGCCTCGGCCGAGCCGAACGCGGCCCTGCGCCGCCTGGTCTCGGAGTCCCGCGCGGGCGTCGAGCGCGCGCTGAAGGCCCAGGCCGCGGACGCGGCCGCCGCCTGACCCCACGGGCCCCCTCCCGGGGCTCCGCCACAACCCCGGTCCTCAAGCGCCGGCGAGGCTGGAAACCCAGCCCGTCCGGCGTTCGGGGACCGGGTCCGGGCGGAGCCCGGTTGCGGGAAGGGGCGGGGTGGGGAAGGCCCCGCGCAGCGGCTACCCCCGCGCCGCGGCGACGGCCCGCAGGGCCGTGAGGGCGTGGGCCACCGCCGGGGCCGATTCGGAGCCCCGTCGCAGGGCCGCGATGACGTGCCGGGTGGGCCGGTCGTGGGACAGGACGCGGACGGCGACGCCCGCGGCCCGGCTCGCCACCATGCGCGGGACCAGCGCCACCCCCATCCCCGCCTCGACCATCGCGAGGATCGCGGTCCAGCCGGAGGCCGAGTGCGCCTGCTCCGGTACGAAGCCCGCCGCCTCGCACGCGCTGCGGGTGATCTCCGACCAGGGGCCGCTGCCGCCGTAGATCCACGGGTCGCCGGACAGGTCCGCGAGCCGCAGCTCCGGCGCGCCTGCCAGCGGGTGGGCCGGGGGCAGGGCCACGTCGAGGGGGTCCTCCAGCAGGGTCATGCGGGTGAAGCGGGGGTCGCGGGCGGTCGGGGCGTGGGCCGCGAGGGACAGCGCCAGGTCGACGACCCCGGCGGACAGCAGCTCGTAGGACTCGGCCGCCTCGGTCTCCCGTACGCGGACCTCCACCGCGGGGTGCGAGAGCCGCAGGGCGGCGACGGCCGGGACCACGAGGACCGGCACGGCGGTGGAGAAGGCCCCGATCCGTACCTCCCCGGCCTCTCCCGCCACGTACCCGGCCAGTTCGGCGTCGGCCCGCTCCAGTTGGGCGAAGACCGCCTCCGCGTGGCGCAGGACCAGGTGGGCCGCGTCCGTGAGGCGGACGCGTCGGCCTTGTGCCTCCAGCAGTGGGACCCCGAGCTGTCTGGCCAGATTGGTCAGCTGCTGCGAAACGGCCGAGGGCGTCATGTGCAGCGCCTCGGCCGTCGCGGTCACGGTCCCCTGGTCGGCGAGGGTCCGCAGGATCCGCAGCTTCTTGATGTCCCACTCGGTCATGGGGCCGAACCTACCGCCGGGCACCGAGGCCCACGCCGCCCAGGATCAGTGCCATGCACAGCAGCTGCGCCGGGCCGGTCCGCTCGCCGAGGAGGAGGAAGCCGAGGGCCGCGACGCAGACCGGCTGGAGGTAGTAGACGATCCCGGCGCGGGCGGCGCCGATGATCGCGACGGCCTTGTTCCAGGCGAAGAAGGCGACGGCGGAGGAGAAGACGCCGACGTACAGGAGCATGCCGGCGGTGGAGGGGGTGACCCGGAAGCCGCCCTGGACGCTGACGGACACGGCGTAAGCGGGGGCCAGCATCAGCGTGCCGAGGACGAAGGTGCTGATCAGGAAGGCGAGGCCGCCCAGTTCGGCGGGCTTGCGCTTGAGGAGCGCGCTGTACGTGGCGAAGGACAGGGCGGCGCCGAACATCCACAGGTCGCCGGCGGCGAAGTCGAACCGGATCGAGCCCTTGCCGACCAGGAGCAGGACGCCGAGGGCCGCGAGGGCCAGGCCGAAGGTCCGCCGGGCGCCGAGCCGTTCGCCGCCGAGGCGGGCGTACAGGGCCATGACGACCGGCGAGGCGGCCATGATCATGCCCATGTTGGAGGCGGAGGTGGTCAGTCCGGCCTGGTGCACGAGGGTGTTGTAGAGGGTGACGCCGAACAGCGTGGCCAGCGCGACGTAGCCGAAGTGCTTGCGGATCAGGGCCCGCTGCTGCCAGGCCTGCCGGGCGGCGAAGGGGGCGACGGCGACGGTGGCGATGGTCCAGCGCCAGAAGACGGCCTGGACGGGCGGGATGCTGTCCGCCATGCCCCGGGTGGCGACGAAGCTGCCGGACCAGACGACCGTCGCGAGCAGGGCGAGGAGCACGCCGAGGCCGGTGGCCCCCTTCTTTGCCCGGGTGCCCCCGCTGCCGGGCTGCCCTGTCTGCGAAACGGTACGGACGCGGTCCATGACGGCCACTGTGTGTCTCCCCCTCGGGTTTGGTGTGCAGGTCGTGAGAGCTACCGTCGCACCGAGTCACCCATCAGGTCCATCGAAACATTTCGATTGGTTTCTTCAGAAAAACTGAACGGTTCGGCGCTCACGGGCTCCGGCTCCGCCTTGGGGCGCGGCGCCCCGGCCACCACCTGTCCCGCGACGGTCGCCCCGAGGGCGATCACCATGCCCAGCACCTGCACCGGCGACAGCGCCTGCCCCAGGGCGGCCCAGCCGATGACGGCGGCGGTCAGCGGGGAGAGCATGCCGAGCAGGGTGACCGACGTGGCGGTGAGCTGCCCGATGCCGCGCACCCAGAGCCAGTACGCCAGGCCGGTGTTGATCAGCATCATGTAGCCGTAGCCGAGGTAGGCCTTTGCGTCGAGCGCGGGCGGCGCCCCCTCGACCAGCACCGCCATCGGGATGATCACCAGCCCGCCCGCGGTGAGCTGCCAGCCGGCCATCGCCAGCGGACCGGCACCCTCGGGGCGCCCCCAGCGCTTGGTCATGACGGTGCCGGCGCCCATCGAGGCCGAGGAGACGACACCGGCGAGGATCCCGATCAGGTCGAGCCCCGCCTCGGCGGTCAGCACGACCATGCTCACGCCGAGGGCTCCGACGATGGCGACCAGCACGGTACGCAGCCGCGCCCGCTCCCCCAGCAGCAGGGCGGCCAGCCCCACGACGAACAGCGGGCCCGCGGCGCCCAGGACCGCCGCGACCCCGCCGGGCAGGCGGTAGGCGGAGAGGAACAGCAGCGGGAAGAAGGCGCCGATGTTGAGCCCGCCCAGGACGGCGGACTTCCACCACCACTGCCCCTTGGGCAGGGTCCGGGCGAGGGCGGTCAGCAGCAGTCCGGCGGGCAGGGCCCGCATCACCCCGGTGAACAGGGGCCGGTCGGGCGGGAGCAGTTCGGAGGCCACGGCATAGGTGGAGCCCCACGAGACGGGGGCCAGGGCGGTCAGGGCGATGACGGCGACGCGCTTCATGACGGGTGCTCCTCCGGCAGGGACGAGTAGCTCACTTGGAAGTAGCTTAGCACTAAGCTACTTTCTAGCAAGCAACTTTCTTGCGAAGGAGCAAGCGGAAGCCGGATACTGCGCCGTATGACCGAGCCCAAGCCCGCGCCCGTGACCGGGCCCGCCAAGGACCCCGTCGACGCGATCACCGATCAGTGGGCCGTAGTGCGTCCGGACCTGGACACCGCGCCCATGGCCGTCTTCGGCCGGATCTTCAGGATCGCCAGAGCCATGGGCGACGAGATGGACAGGGCCTACTCGCGCTACGGAATCGCGCGCGGGGAGTTCGACGTGGTCGCCACGCTGCGCCGAAGCGGAACCCCGTACACGCTCTCGCCCCGCCAGCTGTCGGCCACGCTGATGCTCACCACGGGCGGCATGACGGGACGGCTGGACAAGCTGGAGAAGGCCGGTCTGCTCTGCCGCAAGCCCGATCCGCACGACCGGCGGGGGCTCCAGGTGACGATCACCGACCGCGGCCTCGCGCTCATCGACGAGGCGGTCGAGGCGGGTCTGGCGGTACAGCGCGCGGCGCTCACCGGGCTCGACGAGGCGGAGGTCGCGGCGCTCACCGCGCTGCTGCGCAAGGTGCTGGCGGGGGTCCCGTAGACGCGTCCGGGTACGACGGAGCGCCGGGGGTCCGTGCGGACCCCCGGCGCCCCGGAAGTTTCGATGCGAGCGGATCCCCCTGGAAGGTCGGCTCGAGGGGCCCGCTCTCCTACTGCTGCTTGCGCGACTTGTCGCCGACCATCACCAGACCGGCGATGACCAGGAACAGCACGATCGGCGCGGCCACGTAGAGGCCCAGCGTCTCGGCAATGCTCAGGCCCGGACCCGGGTCGTCGCCGTCGTCGCGGCTGAGCGCGAGGGCGGGAGACGTCATCAGCAGCATCATCAGCGTCGTTCCGGCCGTGACGGCGCCGGCGCGCAGAGCGTTCTTCTTGTCCACGGTGCAAACGTAGCGAACACCTAAACGACCCGCGCGCCCGGGGGTGCCGTACGGGTTCGCACCCCGTCCCGCACCGCGCTCAGCAGCACGTTCGCGCGCGGCGAGGCGGCCAGCGCCTCCAAGGTCAGCGGCCGGCCCTCCGCGTCGGCGACCGGAAGCCGCCAATTGGGGTACTGGTCCCAGGTGCCGGGCAGGTTCTGCGGCCGCCGGTCCCCCACCGCGTCGGGCAGCCAGACCCCGACCAGCCGGGCCGGGGTGCGCAGCAGGAACCCGTACAAGGCCCGTACGGCCGCCTCCTCGCCCTTGGTGTCCAGCCCGAGGTCCTCCAGTACGTCCAGCCAGCGTGCCGTGTCGGCCGCGTCCTCGGCGCGCTCCCGCTCCAGCGGACGGGTCAGCAGCCCGAGCCGGTCGCGCAGTTCCACATGGGATCCGGCCAGCTTGGCGGCCGTGGGCGGCAGATCGTGGGTGGTGGCGGTGGCCAGGCAGTCGGCCCGCCAGCGCTCCGCCTCCAACGGCTCCCCGTCCCCGCCCCAGTCCCGCTCGAACCAGAGCACCGAGGTGCCCAGCACCCCGCGCCGGGCCAGCGCCTGACGGACCCCCGGCTGCACGGTGCCGAGGTCCTCGCCGATGACCAGGGCCCCGGCCCGGTGCGCCTCCAGGACCAGCAGGGCGAGCATCGCCTCCCCGTCGTACGAGACGTACGCGCCTTCGGCGGGCGGGGCCCCCTCGGGGATCCACCAGAGCCGGAACAGTCCCATGACGTGGTCGATGCGCAGGGCGCCCGCGTACCGGAACACCCCGCGCAACAGGGCCCGGAAGGGCTCGTACCCGGTGGCGGCCAGCCGGTCGGGGCGCCACGGCGGCAGCCCCCAGTCCTGGCCGCGCGCGTTGAAGGCGTCGGGCGGGGCGCCGACGCAGACGCCCTCGGCGTAGTGCTCCGAACCGCGGACGTCCGAACCCCCGGGGTGCACCCCGACGGCCAGGTCGTGCACGATGCCGACCGCCATCCCGGCCTCCTTGGCGGCCCGCTGCGCGGCGACGAGCTGGGTGTCCGTCAGCCAGACCAGCCAGCGGTGGAAGTCCGCCCGGGTCTCCGGGTCCTCCCCGGCGTGCGCGGCGCACCAGACGGCGTGCCGGTCCAGCTCCGCGCCCTGCTCGGCACGGAAGTTCCCGTAGGCCGCTTCCCGTTCGGGGCTGCGCGGGACGGCGTACAGCAGCTCCAGGGCGGCCCGCTTGAGGGACCAGACCGCGTCCCGGTCGATCAGCGCCCCCTTCTCCAGCACCTCGCGCCGCAACTCCCCGCCCCGCTCGGCCAGTTCCGCGAGGGCGGCCCGGTCCGGGCTGTCGGCGCACTCGGGGACGTCCTCGATCCGCAGGTGCACCGGGTCGGGGAAACGGCGCGAGGAGGGCCGGTACGGGGAGGGGTCGGTCGGGGTACCCGGCACCGCCGCGTGCAGCGGGTTGACCTGGACGAAGCCGGCCCCGTGCACCCGGCCGGCCCAACTCGCCAGCTCCGCCAGGTCTCCGAGGTCGCCCATGCCCCAGGAGCGCTCCGAGAGCAGCGAGTACAGCTGGACGAGGAGCCCGTGGGCCCGCTCGGGCGCGGCGGGGGCCCGGTCGGGGGCGACGATCAGGGTGGCCGTCGCCCTGCGGCCGTCGGGGGCCTCGGCGTGCAGCCGGTGCACGCCGAGCGGCGGCTCCCCCGCCAGGCCGGTGGCGGCCCCCGGGAGCCCGGCGAAGGCTCCCGGGGGCTCGGTGGAGGCCCACGCCAGGCCGGTGGCGGCCTCCGTCATCCGGCCGCCCTCCGGCTCCAGCCCGATGCGGGTGCCCGGGGGCAGCGCGCCCAGCTCCACGGGAGCCCTCGACCCGGCCCACCACACCAGCACGCGCGGCAACAGCCGGTACGCCGCGTCGTGTTCGGCCACCGCCAGGTCCGCCCGTACGGACTCCGCGGTACCGGTGTCGGCCCCCAACTGCCGCAGTACGGCAGCGACGGTGGCCTCCGGAACCCGGACGGTGACGTCCTCGGCGGGCTGGTAGGTGGTGGCGACGCCGTACAGCGCCGCCAGCCGGGCGAGGTCGTCCATCGGATTCCTTGTCTAATCACCCGCGGCGGCAGCCGCGGCGGAGGTGGTCGGCTCACTGGTCAGCGGGGCCTCGCAGATGAGCGGGGGCTCACTGGTCAGAGGGGCGTGCGCGGCGTCGGCGAGCGAGGGCTCGCTGGTCAGGGGCGCTTCGCACGGCCCGGCCTGCGCGGGCAGGTGGGCCAGCGGAGGGAGCCGTTTCGGGGCTTCGGCGGTTGCCGGGGCGGGGGCGGATATGGCGGTGTTCGGGGTCTCGGTGTTCACGGCAGGCACTCCTTTGTGCGTGAGGATCGGTCAGGAACATGGAACACCGCTGGAGAACACCGCAGCCATACCCAGTCGGACGCATCGCATTCCTGGCCGATCCCGGTCAGATCACCCGCCGGCGTTGACACCACGGCCGTACGGATGGTGGGCTCGGGCCCATTCGTACGAGCGGGGGACGACTCGGGACGAGGAGGCTCCGTGCAGCTCAGGGGCAAGAAGGGGGCGACGGCCGTGGCCGTCGCCGTCATCGGGACGCTGCTGGGCGGCTCGGTGGCCGTGGGTCCGCCCGGCGCGTTCGCCGCAACGGCCGTGCCCGGAACGCCCGGTGAGCCCACCGCTCCCGGTGCGTCCTCACCCCTCCTCGACCCCCCGCCCACCCCCGCGAGCGCCCCCGTGCCCGAGCCCGGATCCGATCCCGGCGCCGCTCCCGGACACGTCGCCGCCGAGGGGCCCGCGGTGTGGCCGCGGCCGCAGTCCATGGCCGCCGACCCGGCGCGCGAAGTGCCGCTGGGCGCCGAAGCCGTGCTGGTGCTGCCCGCCGGGGCGGACCCGTACGCCGCGCAGGTGGTCCGGGAAGCCCTGCGCGGGGCGGGCGTACGGACCCTGCACGAGCGGGCCGACACGGAGCCGCTGCCCACGCGGATCCCCGCCGTACGGCTCCAAGGGCCCGGCGCGGAGCGGGCGCTCGCCCAGCTGGGCGCGGCCGCGGCGGGCGATCTGCCGGCCGGCGGCTACCGGCTGGCGGTGGGCAGGGCCGACGGGCGGGACACGGTCGCACTGGCAGGCGTAGGCGACGACGGGCTGTTCCACGCGGCGCAGACGCTGCGTCAGCTGCTGGCCCAGGGCGGCGGCAAGGTGCCCGGGGTGCTGGTGCGGGACTGGCCCTCGGCGCCCGTACGCGGGATCACCGAGGGGTTCTACGGGACTCCGTGGACGGCCGGACAGCGGCTCGCGCAGGTCGACTTCATGGGCCGCACCAAGCAGAACCGGCTGCTGCTCGCGCCCGGCGACGACCCGTACCGGACCACGGACTGGCGCCGGGACTACCCGGCGGAGCGCGCGGCCGAGCTGCGGACGCTGGCCGAGCGGGCACGCGCCAACAAGGTGGTGCTGGCGTGGGCGGTGGCGCCGGGGCAGTCGATGTGCCTGTCCTCGACGGCCGACCGGGCGGCGCTCGCGCGCAAGCTGGACGCCATGTGGGACCTCGGATTCAGGGCGTTCCAGGTGCAGTTCCAGGACGTCAGCTACACGGAGTGGGGCTGCCGGGCCGACCGGGAGCGGTACGGCAAGGGCCCGGCGGCGGCGGCGAAGGCGCACGCGGAGGTCGCGGGCGAGCTGGCCGCGCACCTGGCCCGGCGCTATCCGGGGGCGCCCGCCCTGTCGCTGCTGCCGACGGAGTACTACCAGGAGGGCGCGACGGCCTACCGGACGGCGCTGGCCGGGGCGCTGGACGGCCGGGTCGAGGTGGCGTGGACGGGGGTCGGCGTACTGCCGCGCACGATCACCGGGCACGAGCTGGCCGGGGCGCGCTCCGTGCTCGGGCATCCGCTGGTCACCATGGACAACTACCCCGTCAACGACTGGGACCCGGACCGGATCTTCCTCGGGCCCTACGCCGGCCGGGACCCGGCGGTGACCGGCGGCTCGGCGGCCGTACTGGCCAACGCCATGCCTCAGGCCGCGCTCTCGCGCATCCCGCTGTTCACGGCGGCGGACTTCACCTGGAACCCGCGCGGCTACCGGGCCGGCGCGTCGTGGACGGCGGCCGTCGCCGAGCTCGCCGGGCCCGACCGCGCGGCCCGCGAGGCGCTGGCCGCGCTGGCCGGGAACAACGCCTCCTCGGGCCTGGCCCAGCCGGAGTCGGCCTACCTGGCTCCCCTGGCCGAGGAGTTCTGGCGGGCGCGGGGCGCCGGCGACCCGGCGGCGGGAGACCGGCTGCGGGCCGCCTTCCGCGTCCTGCGCGAGGCACCCGGACGGCTGCCGGAGCTCGCCGACGAGGCCGGGCCCTGGCTGTCGCGGCTCGCGCGCTACGGAGCCGCCGGGGAGCTGGCCCTCGACGTCCTGCAGGCCCAGGCCCGCGGGGACGGGGCGGCGGCCTGGCAGGCCTCGCGAGCCCTCTCGGCCGATCTCAAGGCGCTGTCCGACAGCGCGGCCGGCGACGTACGGGTGGACAAGGCGGTACTGGACCCCTTCCTCGCCCGGGCCAAGGGCGAGGCCGACGCCTGGACCGGCGCGGCCCGTGAGACGCCGGGCACGGTCTCCCGGGCACCTGACTCCTGGACGGTCCGGCTGGCCGCCGCCCGCCCGGTCTCGGCGGTGACCGTCATGACCGACCCGCTGCCTCCCGGGAGCCGGGGCGCGATCGTCGAGGCGCACGTCCCGGGCGAGGGCTGGCGCAAGGTCGCCGAAGCGGCGGCCTCGGGCTGGACCCAGGCGGACGTCGGCGGCCTGCGGGCCGACGCGGTCCGGCTCGTCTGGTCCGGCCCGGCCCCGGCCGTGCACGGCGTGGTCCCGTGGACGGCGGACGGCCCCGAGGCCCGCTTCGAGCTGGCCGACACCGTGGACGCGGAGATCGGCGGGGCCGCGCAGCGGGTCCGCGCGACGCTGTCCGCGCTGCGCCCCGGCGAGGTCCGGGGCCCCCTGACGGCGACGCCGCCGAAGGGCATCGAGGTCCGCCTGCCCGCCGCGGCGGTGGCCCCGCGCGGTACGACGGTCACCCTCCCGGTGGACGTCACGGTGGCGGCCGGCACCGCGCCGGGCACCTACGAGGTCCCGGTCACCTTCGGCTCCGAGACCCACACCCTGAAGGTGCGGGCGTTCCCCCGGACGGCCGGCCCGAACCTCCTGCGCGGCGCCCGGGCCTCGTCCTCGGCCGACGAGACCCCGCAGTTCCCGGCCTCGGCGGCCCTCGACGACTCCCCGGCCACCCGCTGGTCGTCCCCGGCGGTGGACGGGGCCTGGTGGCAGGCCGAACTCCTCCCGGGCCCGGCCCGCGTCGGCCTGCTGCGGCTGCGGTGGCAGGACGCGTACCCCTCACGCTTCCGGGTGGAGACCTCCACGGACGGCGTCACCTGGCACCCGTCGGCGACGGTCGCCTCCCGCGGCGGAGAGGACACGGTCCACCTGGATCCGACGGCGCAGCCGGCCCGCTTCGTCCGCGTCACGTGCGAGACCCGGGCCACGCGCTTCGGCTGCAGCCTCCTCTGGGCGGAGGCCTTCGCCCAGACCCCGTGACCGGGAGGGGCCGGGCCGCTCAGGAGGCTGCGGCGGCCGGGATTCCGATGCGGTCCAGCGCGTCTTCCGCCCCGTACGGCTGCAGGTACGGCATCCAGCACGGATCCCGGTGCCCCGTCCCGATGATCCGCCAGGCCAGCCCTGACGGCGGAGCCGGATCGTGCCTCAGGCGCCACCCGAGGTCGACCAGGTGCCGGTCGGCCTTGACGTGGTTGCAGCGGCGGCACGCGGCGACGACGTTGTCCCAGGCGTGCTGCCCGCCCCGGCTGCGCGGGACGACGTGGTCGACGCTGGTGGCGACGGCCCCGCAGTACATGCAGCGGCCGCCGTCCCGGGCGAACAGCGCGCGGCGGGTGAGTGGAACGGGCCCCCGGTAGGGGACCCGCACGAAGCGCTTGAGCCGTACCACGCTGGGCGCGGGGACGGCCCTTGTCGCGCTGTGCAGAAAGGCGCCGGATTCTTCCAGGGAGATCGCTTTGTTCTCCAGGACGAGTACGAGCGCGCGACGGAGCGGTACGACGCCGAGGGGCTCGTACGACGCGTTGAGGACCAGGACGTGCGGCACGGACTGCCTCCTTGTACGCCGGCGGCGCGTGGCTCGCGCCGGGACGATCTGCTTTCCAGTCTCCCCTTACGGCTGGTCGAAGCGCCACCACGCGCCCGTAACGGGTCCGAGGTGTTTTCGACCACACCCGCTTCATCCCCGCGTGAGTCTGGTCTCTCCCTCGAACACGGCAACAAGCTCGGGCCAGTGCCCCGTTAGGGTGGATGGTCTGCTCGCACCCACCCTTCCGCGAGCAGGACGCTACATCTGGAGGTTCCCGCCGTGCCCAGGCCTGCCGCCCTGCTACCTCTCGCAGCCGACACCCCGGACGCGTCCGAAACGATCAGAGAGACTCACGAGAGCGTCACCAACGCGGCCAGTTTCCTCGAGGAGAACTGGGCCGGATGGCTGTACCTGGGCCTGCGGATCCTGCTCATCCTGGTCATCGCCTTCGCCCTGCGTTCGGTGGTCCGCAAGTCCCTGACCAAGCTGATCACCCGGATGAACCGCGGCGCGGAGGCGGTCGAGGGCACGGCCCTGGGCGGTCTGCTGGTGAACGCCGAGCGGCGCCGCCAGCGGTCCGAGGCGATCGGCTCGGTCCTGCGTTCGGTGGCCTCGTTCCTGATCCTCGGCACGGCCGGCCTGATGGTGCTCGGCGCGCTCGACATCAATCTGGGCCCGCTGCTCGCGAGTGCCGGTGTGGCCGGTGTGGCGATCGGTTTCGGCGCCCGGAACCTGGTCACGGACTTCCTCTCCGGCGTGTTCATGATCCTTGAGGACCAGTACGGCGTCGGCGACAAGATCGACGCCGGGGTGGCCTCGGGCGAGGTCGTCGAGGTGGGTCTGCGCGTCACCAAGCTGCGCGGCGACAACGGTGAGATCTGGTACGTCCGCAACGGCGAGATCAAGCGGATCGGCAACCTCAGCCAGGGGTGGGCCACGGCGGGGGTGGCCGTTCAGGTCAAGCCGACCGAGAGCCTTTCGCGCATCAACAAGGTGGTGCAGGGCATCGCCGACACCATCGCCAAGGAGTCCCCGTGGGACGAGCGGCTGTGGGGTCCGGTGGAGGTACTGGGCCTGGACGAGGTGCTGCTGGCCTCGATGACGGTGAAGGTGTCGGCGAAGACGATGCCGGGCCAGCAGTTCGCCGTGGAGCGCGAGCTGCGCTGGCGGATCAAGGACGCCTTCGACGCCGTGGGCATCGGGATCGTCGGGGGCCTGGCGGCGGCCGACGAGGAGGAGGCGGCCGCGGATCCGGCGTCCGCCGTCGCCCCGCCTTCGGCGTTGGCGAACCCGGCCTCTCCGCAGTCCCTGGCGACCGCGCCGATCCCGCCGTCGGCCGCCGGCGGTCCGGGTTCCGGCCCCCGCATCACCAAGTAGCACCCGCCTCACGAGACCCCGCACGCGTACGGCGCTGCCCCCGCAGGTACGACCTGCGGGGGCAGCGGCATGGAGAGCTGCGGGAGCACGGTATGGGCGTCGCCATTGACACGACTCACACACGAATAGGAAACTTACCTAACAGTTCACTTCGGTGAGGGAGAAAACACCCCATGCCCGCCGCCACCCCCGGTACGCCCAGCCTGTTGCGCGCCCTCAACGACCGGGCCGCCCTTGAGCTCCTGCTGACGCACGGTCCGCTGTCCCGGACCCGGATCGGGCACCTCACGGGGCTCTCCAAGCCCACCGCCTCCCAGCTCCTGGCACGCCTGGAGGCCGCCGGACTGGTCGTCGCCACCGGCACCGCCACCGGCCGGCCCGGCCCCAACGCACAGCTCTACGCGGTCAACGCGCAGGCCGCGCACGTCGCCGGACTCGACGTCACCCCGGGGCGGATCCTCGCCTCCGTCGCCGACCTGGCCGGCGAGGTGATCGGCAGCCACGAACTCCCGTACGCGGAGGGCACCGGGCCGGTCGCACAGGTCACCCGCGCCCTCGGCGAGGCCGTCAAGGACGCCGGACTGCACCTCGGCGACATCCACCGGGTGGTCATCGCGACCCCCGGCTCCTTCGACCCGCGCACCGGGGTGCTGCGCTACGCCGACCACCTCGCGGGCTGGCAGTCCCCCACGCTCCTCGACGAACTGGCGGCCGCCCTGCCGATGCCGGTCGAGTACGAGAACGACGTGAACCTCGCCGCCGTGGCCGAACAGCGCCTCGGCGCCGCCCGCGGCCACGAGGACTTCGTCCTGCTGTGGAACGAGGAGGGCCTCGGCGCCGCCCTCGTGCTCGGCGGCCGGCTGCACCGCGGCTGGACCGGCGGGGCCGGGGAGATCGGCTTCCTACCGGTCGCCGGCCACCCGCTGGTCCGCCAGGTCACCCGGGTCAACTCCGGCGGCTACCAGGAACTGGCCGGCGTACAGGTGCTGCCGGGGATGGCCGCCCGCCTCGGCATCGAGGCGCCGCCCGCCGCCGCCTCCGGCTCGGGCTCGGTGCACGGTGCCGTGCACGGGGCCGAGTCCGGGGCGATGGTCGAAGCGGCGGCCGCGCTGCTGGCCCAGGCGGCGGCCGCGCCCGAGGGGGCCAACCTGCTGCTCCTGCGGGAGTACGCCACCGCCCTGGCCACCGGCCTCGCCTCGCTGGTCGCCGTCCTGGACCCGGAGGTCGTGATCCTCTCCGGCGCGCTGACCATCGCCGGCGGGGAACCGCTGCGCGGGCTCCTCGAAGCCGAACTCGCCGACCTCGCCCCGTCCCGGCCCCTGCTGGTCACCGGCGAGGTGCGGGAACGGCCCGTGCTGCGCGGGGCGCTGGAGAGCGCCCTCGCCGCCACCCGGGACGAGGTCTTCGACACCTCGCGCCGCTGAACCCGCGGCGCCCCCACCGACCGCGCCCTCCCCACCCGACCCACCGCACCCACTCCCGTAACCTCCGCACAGGCCGCACCTCCCGCCCCACGCGCAGCCCGTAGCGCGCGGAGCCCCGTACGTCCCACTCGCAACACCCCTCCAGGAAGTCCCCCCGCGCAGAGAGTGACTCCGTCATGCCCAGAACCCTCCGCCTGACCGCCGCCGCCGTCGCCGTCGCCTCGATATCCGTGCTCGCCACCGCGTGTACGGGGTCCACCTCGAACACCGCGGCCGACGACCCGAACAAGGACGTCACCCTCAACTTCTGGCACGGCTGGTCCGCCCCGAGCGAGATCAAGGCGATCGAGGACAACATCGCCCGGTTCCAGAAGGCGCACCCGAACATCAAGGTGAACGTCACGGGCAACATGACGGACGACAAGATCAACCAGGCGCTGCGCGCCGGCGGGGACAAGGCCCCCGACGTGGTCTCCTCCTTCACCACCGACAGCGTCGGCAAGTTCTGCAACACCGGCGCCTTCGCGGACCTGAACCCCTTCCTGCAGAAGTCGGGGATCGACAAGGCGAAGGTCTTCCCCAAGACCCTGATGGAGTACACCCAGTTCAACGGCAACCAGTGCTCGCTGCCGCTGCTGAACGACGCGTACGGCCTCGTCTACAACAAGACCGCCTTCGCCGCCGCCGGGATCACCGAACCGATCAAGACCTGGAGCCAGTTCACCGAGGCCGCGCAGAAGCTGACGGTGGCCAAGGGCGATTCGTACGAGCAGCTCGGCCTGATGCCCACCTACCACGGCTACGAGACCACCCCCATGCGACTGGCCGCCCAGTGGGGCCCGTCGTATTTCGGCGCCGACGGCAAGTCCAACCTGGCGAAGGACCCGGCCTTCGCGAAGATGCTGACGGCGCAGAAAGACCTGGTCGCCAAGCTCGGCGGCTACGAGAAGCTGGAGAAGTTCCGCAACACCTTCGGCGACGAGTGGAGCGCGGAACACCCCTTCCACAAGGGCCTGGTGGCGATGCAGATCGACGGCGAGTGGCGGGCGTCCATGGCGAAGGAGGCCGGAGTCGCCTTCGAGATCGGCACCGCGCCGCTGCCCGTGCCGGACGACCAGGTCGGCGACTACGGCAAGGGCTACCTCTCCGGCACGATCATGGGCATCTCCGCGAAGAGCCAGAAGCAGAACGCCGCCTGGGAACTGACGAAGTACATGACGACCGACACCGACGCGGTCGTGGAGTTCGCCAACGCCATCCACAACGTGCCCTCCACGCTGGCCGCGCTGGACTCCCCCAAGCTGCAGGTGAGCCCGGAGTTCAAGACGTTCATCGACATCGCCAAGCACCCGAAGTCGAGCACCACCCCGGCCCAGGCCGACGGCGGGACCTACCAGCTGACCTTCACGGACTTCGCGTACTCGGTCGAGAAGGGTGACGTCACGGACATCCCGGCCGGTCTCGCCAAGACCGACCAGCAGATCGACACGGACATCGCGAAGGCGAAGTAGCCACCGATGACCGCGACCGCGATTCCTCCTTCTCCTTCCCCCTCGCCCGAGCTGCGTGCGAAGCGGCGCAGGTCGGCGCTGCGCACGGCGGCCTTCATGTCGCCCTGGCTGATCGGGTTCGGCGTCTTCTTCGCCTACCCGCTCCTGTCCACCGTCTACTTCTCCTTCACCAAGTACGACGGCTTCCGTCCGCCCGTCTTCAACGGCCTGGACAACTGGACCTACGTGTTCTCGGACTATCCGATGTTCTGGCCGGCCATGGGCAACACCCTGTGGCTGGTCTTGGTGATGGTCGCCTGCCGGGTCGTCTTCGGTCTCGGCACCGGCCTGCTCATCACCAAGATCAAGCTCGGCACGGGCATCTTCCGCACCCTGTTCTACCTGCCCTACCTGGCCCCTCCGGTGGCGGCGACCCTGGCCTTCGTCTTCCTGCTCAACCCCGGCACCGGCCCGGTGAACACCCTGCTGGACTCGGTCGGGCTGCCCACGCCCGGCTGGTTCACGGACGCCGACTGGTCCAAGCCCGCGCTGACCGCGCTCGCGGTGTGGGGCGTCGGCGACCTGATGGTCATCTTCATGGCCGCGCTGCTCGACGTACCGCGCGAGCAGTACGAGGCCGCCGAGCTGGACGGGGCCGGGGCGCTGCAGCGGTTCCGCCACATCACCCTGCCGAACATCTCGCCGATCATCCTGTTCGCCGTGGTCACCGGGGTCATCCAGGCCATGCAGTACTACACGCAGCCCCTGGTGGCGGGGAAGGTGGCGGCCGGCGTGATCGGCGGCTCGGGCCAGCAGTTCGAACCCGGGTACCCCGACAAGTCCACGCTGACCCTGCCCCAGGTCATCTACAACGCCGGCTTCCAGCGCTTCGACTACGGCACCGCCTGCGTGGTCGCCCTGGTGCTGTTCGCCCTCTCCATGGCCTTCACCGCCCTGCTGATGCGGCGGCGCGGCGGGCTGATCGAGGCAGGTGACTGAGACATGAGCCAGACCATCACCCCCACGAAGCGGGCCCCGCGTCCCGCCGCGTCCGGCACGTCGGATTCCGCGCGGGCCGTGCGCACCGCGCGCCGCCGGGCCGCCCTGCACTGGGTCGCCGTGCACTCCCTCGGCGTCGCGGCGGCGCTCTTCTTCGTCCTGCCGTTCGTCTTCCTCTTCCTGACCTCGGTGATGAGCGACCAGCAGGCGCTGACCCGCGACCTGTGGCCGCACAGCTGGGAGTGGGGCAACTACGCGAAGGTGTGGGACACCCCCGGCTTCCTGACCTGGTGGCGCAACACCCTGCTGTACGCGGGCCTCGGCACCCTGTTGACCGTGGTCTCCTCGGTGCCCGTCGCCTACGCGCTCGCCAAGTTCCGCTTCCGCGGCCGGCGGCTGTCGCTGCTGCTGGTGATCGCCATGATGATGCTGCCGCCGCAGGTGGTCGTCATCCCGATGTACCTGTTCTGGGCCAAGCAGCTGGACCTGTCCGGCACGCTGTGGCCGCTGATCATCCCGATGGCCTTCGGCGACGCATTCTCCATCTTCCTGCTGCGCCAGTTCCTGCTGACCATCCCCGACGAGTACCTGGACGCCGCCAAGGTCGACGGCTGCGGCGAGTTCCACACCCTGGTGCGGGTGGTCCTGCCGATGGCGAAGCCCGGGATCGCCGCCGTCGCGCTGTTCCAGTTCTTCTCCGCCTGGAACGACTACTTCGGCCCGCAGATCTACGCGTCCGACAACCCGGCCGCCTGGACGCTCAGTTACGGGCTGGAGTCCTTCAAGGGCGCCCACCACACCAACTGGAACCTGACCATGGCGGCGACCGTGCTGGTCATGGCACCGGTGATCGTCCTCTTCTTCTTCGCCCAGAAGGCATTCGTCGAGGGCGTCACCCTGACCGGAGTGAAAGGCTGAATGACCATGAAACTCGCAGTGGTGGGCGGCGGTTCCACCTACACGCCCGAGCTGATCGACGGATTCGCGCGGCTGCGCGACACCCTGCCCATCGGCGAGCTGGTGCTGATCGACCCGGCCGCCGAACGGCTGGAGCTGATCGGCGGCCTGGCCCGGCGCATCTTCGCCAAACAGGGGCACCCGGGCCGCATCACCACCACCTCCGACCTCGACGCGGGCGTCGCCGACGCCGACGCGGTCCTGGTGCAGCTGCGCGTCGGCGGCCAGGCGGCCCGGCTCCAGGACGAGACCTGGCCGCTGGAGTGCGGCTGCGTCGGCCAGGAGACCACCGGCGCGGGCGGCCTCGCCAAGGCGCTGCGCACGGTGCCGGTGGTCCTCGACATCGCGGAGCGGGTCCGGCGCGCCAACCCGGACGCCTGGATCATCGACTTCACCAACCCGGTCGGGATCGTCACCCGCGCCCTGCTTCAGGCCGGGCACAAGGCGGTCGGGCTGTGCAACGTGGCCATCGGCTTCCAGCGCAGGTTCGCGGCCATGCTGGACCTGACGCCCGCCGACATCCACCTCGACCACGTGGGCCTCAACCACCTCACCTGGGAGCTGGGGGTCCGCAAGGGCGGACCGGAAGGTGAGAACCTGCTGCCGCGGCTGATCGCCGAGCACGGCGAGGCCATCGCCGCGGACCTGCGCCTGCCGCGCGCGGTGCTGGACCGGCTCGGCGCGGTGCCTTCCTACTACCTGCGCTACTTCTACGCGCACGACGAGGTGGTCCGGGAGCTCGGGACCAAGCCGTCGCGGGCCGCCGAGGTCGCCGCCATGGAGAAGGAACTGCTCGGCCTGTACGGGGATCCCGCACTCGACGAGAAGCCGGAACTGCTCTCCAAGCGGGGCGGGGCCTTCTACTCGGAGGCGGCCGTGGACCTGGCCGCGTCCCTGCTGGGCGACGGCGGCAGCGCCGTACAGGTGGTCAACACGCTCAACAACGGGACCCTGCCGTTCCTCCCCGACGACGCCGTCATCGAGGTGCAGGCCCGGGTGGACCGCTCCGGACCGGCGCCGCTGGCCGTACCGCGGCTGGACCCGCTGTACTCGGGGCTCGTCGCGCACGTGACGGCGTACGAGGACCTCGCGCTGGACGCGGCGCTGCGCGGTAGCCGCGAGCGGGTCTTCAAGGCCCTGCTGGCGCACCCCCTGGTGGGGCAGTTCGACCTCGCCGAGGGGCTGACGGACCGGCTTCTCGCGCACAACAAGGAGCACCTGGCATGGGCGTGAGCCGGCCCGTTCCCCCGCCGGCGGCCGCGGCGGTCCTCGCCGTCGACGCGGGCAACAGCAAGACGGACGTGGCGCTGATCGCCGCGGACGGCACGGTCCTCGGAACCGGGCGCGCGGGCGGCTTCCAGCCCCCGCGCGTCGGGGTGGAGGCGGCGGTGGACGTCCTCGGGCAGGCCGTCGCCGAGGCGGCCCGGGCCGCCGGACTGCCGCGACTCGCGCCCGGCGTCCCGTACGCCGCCCAGGTCGCGGCCTGTCTGGCCAACGCGGACCTGCCGGTGGAGGAGCGCCGGCTCGCGGAGGCCATCGACGCGCGCGGCTGGGGCGCGGCCACCGAGGTGCGCAACGACACCTTCGCGATCCTGCGGGCCGGCCTGACCGGCGCCGCGGGCCCCAAGGGGGTCGCGGTCGTGTGCGGGGCCGGCATCAACTGCGTGGGCATGCTGCCCGACGGGAGCACGGCCCGGTTCCCGGCGCTCGGGCAGATCTCCGGCGACTGGGGCGGTGGCGGCGGACTGGCCTTCGAGGCCATGTGGTGGGCGGCGCGTGCCGAGGACGGGCGCGGCGGGCCGACGGAACTCGCGGCGGCCCTGCCGGACCACTTCGGGCTGGGCTCCATGTACGAACTGATCGAGGCGGTGCACCTGGGCACGATCGCGCCCGGCCGCGTCCACGAGCTGGTGCCGGTGCTGTTCGCGGTCGCCGCGGCCGGCGACGCGGCCGCCTCGGCCCTCATCGAGCGGCAGGCCGAGGAGGTGGTGGCGCTGGCCTCGGTGGCGCTGGGCCGGCTCGGCCTGCTGGGCGAGGAGGCACCCGTACTGCTGGGCGGCAGCGTGCTGGCCGCCCGGCATCCGCAGCTGAACGGGCGGATCGGGGAACTGCTCGCCGAGCGGGCCCCGTACGCCCGGCTGTCGGTGGTGACGGCCCCGCCGGTCCTGGGCGCCGGACTGCTGGGGCTGGACGCGCTCGGGGCGCGGCCCGAGGCCTACGGGAAGCTGCGTGCCCATTTCGGGTGAACCCGGGGCCCTGTGGAACCACGGCGGCCGGTGGGGCGTATTCACGGTGAGGGGTGACGGAGGGGTCGCGGAGGGCGTCCGAAGCGGACCGGGGGCGGACCGAGTCGGACCGGGGCGGGCCGAGCGGGAACCGAGTCGCGGCAGGGGGACGGACCGGGGCGGATCGTGCCTGATCCAGCACCGGGTGCTGTGGTCCACCGTCACTAAGGCCATACTGCTGCGAAGCACGAAGGACCGAGGGGGAGGTCACGGTGGCCATCACATCACGCGCGCCCGCGCCCGACGGCGGCGTCGTGGCGCCCTCCGGGCCGCCCGCGCCACCTCCCGACGGGCTGTCCGGACGGAGCACGGCCTGGGCCGAGGGCGTGGAGCGGCTGCGCGCCGCCGCCACGACCGAGCCCGGCCGGCTGCGGATCATCGGCGCGGTCCTGGCCGCGCTGGTCCTGCTGTTCGGCGCGGTGGCCTTCTGGGAGATCTCCGGCCGGGTCACCTCCGCCGACGACGTGGTGGGACGCAGCCAGCCGCTGAGCGCGGACGCGGCGAGCATCTACCGCTCCCTCGCGGACGCCGACACGGCCTCCTCCAGCGGCTTCCTCGCCGGAAGCGACGAGCCGCGCGAGGTCCGCCGACGCTACGAGAAGGACATAGCCAACGCGTCCCGGCTGCTGGTGAGCGCCGCCGCGAACACCGGGGCCGGCGAGGACTCGCGCGAGCAGATCACCCTGCTGAGCGAGCAGCTGCCCCGCTACACGGGCCTGATCGAGCAGGCGCGGGCCACCAACAAGCAGGGACTGCCGCTCGGCGGCGCCTACCTCCGCTACGCCAACGAGCAGATGAGCACCCAGCTGCTGCCCGCCGCGCAACGGCTCTACGAGGCGGAGACCGGCCGGCTCTACACGGACTACGACGACGCCCGCGCGGTGCCGCTGGCCTCGCTCGGCGCGGGCCTGCTCGCGCTGACCGCCCTGGTCTGGGCCCAGCGGCGCAACTACCGCCGTACCAACCGCGTCTTCAACCACGGGCTCGTCGCCGCGACCGCCGCCTCGCTGGCGGTCCTGCTGTGGCTGGCCGCGGGGCACACGGTCGCCCGGTCGGGGCTGAGCGAGGCGCGCACGGACGGGCAGGAGTCCCTCAAGGTGCTCAACGACGCCCGGATCGCCTCGCTCCGGGCACGGGCGAACGAGAACCTGACGCTGATCTCGCGCGGCGCCGTACTGGCCGACGACAAGAAGTCCGACAAGTACGACGTGGACTTCACCCACGACATGAAGCTCCTGGAAGCGGGCCTCGCGACGGCGTCGAAGCTCGCCGACGACGAGGCCGGCCGCGCCCCCGTCACCGGCGCCACCGACGGCGTCAAGCGGTGGAAGGAACTGCACACCGCCGCCCGCCAGACGGACCTGACGGGCGACTACCAAGGCGCCCTCGGCCAGGTCATCGGGGACAAGGACCACAAGGAGTACAGCGGGACCGCCTTCGACACGGTGGACGCGTCGCTGGAACAGGCCGTGGTCCACGAACAGCGGGAGTTCACCCGGGCGGCGCGGGACGGCCTCGGCGCGCTCGACGGTTTGTTGACAGGCACGGCGGCCCTGGCGGTCGTCGGCGCGGTGGCGGCACTGCTCGGCATCGGGCGCAGGCTTTCGGAGTACAGGTGAGCGCGATGCCGGGACGGGCGAGGCACGAGGACGCGGGCTCCGGGCGCGCCGAGGCCGCCGAGGTCCACGGCACGGACGAGGAGTACGAGCCCGGCGGCGTGCGGCGGCTCGCGGGCCGGCTGCGCGGCTGGGGCGGTGTCGGCGCGATGGCCGCGGCCTGCGCGCTGACGGCCGCGGCCGTGCTGCTGCCGCTGGCCCAGGCGGCCCCCGGCGGCGCGGCACCCTCCTCGCTGGTGCGCGAGCCGGCCAGGATGGCCGTCGCCCCGCCAGCTCCCGGCGACACCTGCCAGGACCCGGAGGCGAGCCTGCGCCCTGGCGGCCTGGACGGCCCGGCCATCCAGCGGATCCGCGCGGCGGGTCACCTCGTCGCGGGCGTGGACCAGAACAGCTTCAAGTGGGGCTACCGCAACCCGGCCGGCCAGCTCGACGGCTTCGACATCGCCTTGGTCAAGGCCATAGCCAAGGACATCCTGGGCGACGAGAAGGCGGTCATCTACCGGGCGATCCCCACGAGCCAGCGCGTCCCCGCGCTCAAGGACAACACCGTCGACATAGTCGTGCGGACGATGACGATCAACTGCAAGCGGCTGGAGGACGTCGCCTTCTCGACGGCGTACTTCGAGGCGGGACAGCAGGTGCTGGCGCCCAAGGGCTCGGCCATCACCGGCTACGACGCCTCGCTGAAGGACCGCAGGATCTGCACGGCGGCCGGTTCCACGGCGGAGGCGGCCCTGGCCTCCCAGTCGTACGGATCCGTCCCGGTCAGCGTGCCCAACCAGCTGGACTGCCTGGTCCGGCTGCAGCTGGGCGAGGTGGACGGCATCATCACGGACAACGCCCTCGCCGCCGGCCAGGCCGCGCAGGACCCCTCGATCCAGCTCGTCGGCTCCCCGTTCACCAAGGAGTTCTACGGGGTGGCCATGAACAGGGACGCCGGAGATCTGGTGCGCCGGGTCAACAAGGTGCTGGAGGACTACCGTTCGGGCGGTGAGGACAGCCCGTGGATGAACGCCTACAAGACCCACCTGAAGCCCGTGCTGCCCGGCGTGAGCGGACCGCCCGCGCCCAAGTACCGGGACTGATGCCGGTGGCGGATTCTGAGCCCGATGTCACGAGATCGAAGGCGGGGCCGGTGGAAGCTGGATCGGCAGTGATGGACCGGGACGGCGTGGACCGCGCGCTGGCCCGGCTGGGCGCTGAGCACGAGGCCGTCGAGACCTCGCTGCTGGCGCTCCAGGACCACTCCGGGCGGCGGCTCCTGGAGGGCGCCGGGCTGACCGGGGTCACCAAGGAGCGGTGGGCCGTCGCCGACGCGGCCATCACCCGCCTGTGGCGCTACTTCGACGCCTACAGCGGGGCGCTGGCCGCCGCCCGCCAGATCCGGGAGCGGCGGCGCTGGCCGAGCCACGAGGACCTGGTCGAGCTCACCGACCGGCTGCACGGGCCCGGGGTGCTGATCGCCGGGGCCGCGGTGGAGGGTGCACAGCTGGCGGAGCGGTTCTCGCTCGCCGAGCTGGTCGCCCGCATGAACGAGCTGTACGCGAGCTCCCTGGACGTGGTGGTGGCCGCCGATTCGGTGTGGTCCGCGCTGCCCGCCCGGATCGACCTGCTCTCCGCCGAGCTGCACCGCACCCGCACGCTGGCCCACTCGGTGGGGGTCCGCCCCGGGGAGCACCCCTCGGGGGACGACCTGGAGGCCATCACGGCCGAGCTGACGGAGCTGCGGGCGCGGGTGATCGAGGACCCGCTGGCGTTCTGGGTCGCGGTGGCGGGGAGTTCGGCGCCGGGTGGCGGCCGCCCGGACACCAAGCGGTACGACCGGGCCGCGCTCGCCCTGGAGGACGTACGCCGGGAGGTCGAGGCGGTACTGGCCGTCCGGCAGGACTCCGAGCAGCGGCTGATCGGCCTGCGGGACGTGCTCTCCCGGGCCGACCGGACCCTGGCGGAGGCCCGGGTGGCGCGCGGCGAGGTACTGGCGAAGATCGCGGCGTCCGAGGTGCCGGCGGTGAGCGGTCCGCCGACGGCGCTGCAGGAGCAGCTGTCGGCGGCGGCCGAGTACCGGCGCCGGTCCCAGTGGCACCGGCTGTCGCCGCTGCTGGAGTCGCTGGAGGAGCGGGCCGAGGAGGAACTGTTGAGGGCCCGCGAATCGTTGACCGCTGTGACGGCCCCGCTGGCGATGCGGGCGGAGCTGCGCGGGCGGCTCGACGCCTACAAGGCGAAGGTGGCCCGGCACGGAATGGCGGAGGACCCGCTGCTGATGGAGCGCTACGACACGGCCCGGCGGATGCTGTGGAGCGCGCCCTGCGATCTGCGGGCCGCCGAGCAGGCCGTGCTGCGCTACCAGCGGGCGGCGGCCGAGACCCTGGTGCCGCCACAGCAGCAACAGCAGCAGCGATCGGATCGAGAGTGGCCCGTCGGGCCGGGAGAGGGGGACGCGTGAGTCTGATCGGAACGGCGTGCATGCGCCCCGGCTGCCCGGGGTCGTATGAGGACATGGGCGGCGGCGAGTTGTACTGCGGCACCTGCGGGCTGGCGCCGGCCGGCGCGGTCGCGGCGGGCGCCGAGGAGCTGGTGTCGGTGCCGACGGCGATGACGAGCGCGGCGCGCGACGGCGATTCGCAGGGCTCCCAGGGATCTCACGGGTCGCAGGCGTCCCACGGATCCGGGCGGTCCGCTTCCTCGGCCTCCTCGCGGGCCTCCCGGTCCTCGCGCTCGTCCTCCTCCCGGCGCTCCGTGTCGGGCCGGCTGTCGCGCGCGCTCTCGGGCGCCGCGTCCACCCGGTCGGTGTCGGTGCGCAGTTCGGGCTCGGCCCCCTCGGGTTCGGGCCGCGGCCGGCTCGGGGCCGGGCTGGTCAACGTACCGGAGGTGCCGCGTCCGGATCCTTCGGAAGCGGTGCTGGAGAATCCGGAGGTCCCGGAGCGCAAGCGGTTCTGCTCGCGCTCGGACTGCGGTGCTCCGGTGGGTCGGGCGCGCGGTGAGCGGCCGGGACGGACGGAAGGTTTCTGCACCAAGTGCGGGCACCCGTACTCCTTCGTGCCCAAGCTGCACGCGGGCGACCTCGTCCACGGCCAGTACGAGGTCGCGGGCTGCCTCGCGCACGGGGGCCTCGGCTGGGTCTACCTCGCGGTGGACCGGGCCGTCTCGGACCGCTGGGTGGTGCTCAAGGGCCTGCTGGACACCGGGGACCAGGACGCCATGGCGGCCGCGATCTCGGAGCGGCGCTTCCTCGCGGAGATCGAGCACTCCAACATCGTGCGGATCTACAACTTCGTGGAGCACCTGGACCAGCGGACCGGTTCGCTGGACGGGTACATCGTCATGGAGTACGTCGGTGGCAAATCGCTCAAGGAGATCGCCAACGATCGCCGGCGGACGGACGGACGCCGCGATCCGCTCCCCGTGGAGCAGGCGTGCGCCTACGGCATCGAGGCGCTGGAGGCGCTCGGCCACCTGCACAGCAGGAACCTCCTCTACTGCGACTTCAAGGTCGACAACGCCATCCAGCAGGCCGATCAGCTGAAGCTGATCGACATGGGCGCGGTCCGGCGGATGGACGACGATGAGTCGGCCATCTACGGCACCGTGGGCTACCAGGCACCCGAGGTCGCGGAGGTCGGCCCCTCGGTCGCCTCCGACCTGTACACGGTGGCGCGCACGCTGGCCGTCCTGACCTTCGACTTCCAGGGGTACACCAACGTCTTCGTGGACTCGCTGCCGGACCCGGAGCACATCGAGGTGTTCGGGCGGTACGAGTCGTTCTACCGGCTGCTGGTACGGGCCACCGACCCGGATCCGGGACGGCGGTTCGCCTCGGCGCAGGAGATGGCCGACCAGCTGACGGGCGTGCTGCGGGAGGTCGTCGCGCTCCAGACGGGCCGGCCGAGGCCGCAGGTCTCCACGCTGTTCGGGCCGGAGCTGCGCGTGCCGGACGACCGGCTGTTCAGCGACGAGCCGGGGGCGGAGGTGTCCCGGCTGGGCGGGCGGACCGTGAAGCGGTGGAAGGCGGGCCGGCGTTCCGGTCCGGCCGGGGCCGCGGTGGGCCCTTCGGGCTCCGGGCCGGCCTCCGCTACCGGCTCCGCTCCGGGTCCGGGTTCGGTGGCGGCGCCGGGGGCATCGGCCTCCGACCCGCTGGTCGCCCCCTCCGCGGCGCCGATCACGGGCTACGGAACGACCGGGCTCGTGACCACGGCGACGCACAAGGCCGCCGGTCCGGCCGTGCCCGCGCCGCGCCGGGCACCGACGGCGGTGCCGCTGCCGTCCGTCGCCGCCGCCGTGCGGCGGCCGGAGCTGTCGACCCTGGACACCCGCGAGGCCGCCTTGGCCCTGCCGGTGCCACTGGTCGACGCCGCCGACCCCAACGCCGGTTTCCTGGCCGGTCTGCTGGCCTCCGCCCCGGCCGACCTGCTGGCCGCGCTCGGCTCGGCCCCGGGCGAATCCGCCGAGTTGCGGCTGCGGGAGCTCCGGGCCCGGCTCGAACTGGGCGAGGCCGACGCGCCCGTGGTCTCCGAGGCGCTGGACGAGCTGGAAGCACGGCACCCGGACGACTGGCGGGTGGTGTGGGCCCGCGGCATCGCCTCGCTGGCCGTCGGGGAGGACGCGACGGCGGCCCTGTCCTTCGACGCCGTCTACGACGCCTTCCCCGGCGAGCCGGCGCCGAAGCTGGCGCTGGGCCTGTGCGCCGAGGTCCTGGGGCAGCTGGACAACGCCGCCGAGTACTACCGCCTGGTGTGGGCCACGGACCCGGGCTTCGTCGGCGCCGCGTTCGGGCTGGCCCGGGTGCAGCTGGCCGCCGGGAACCGGGACGGAGCCGTGCGCACGCTGGAGTCCGTACCGGAGGCGTCGATCCACTACACCGCCGCTCGGGTGGCGGCCGTACGGGCACGCCTGCGCGACCGGTCTCCGCAGGAGGACCTGCTGCCCGATCTGACGGCGACCGCCGCGCAGGTGGAGGCACTGGGCAGGCTCGGCCTGGACTCGGTGCGCCACGAGCGGCTGAGGGCGGAAGTTCTGGGCTCGGCGCTGGACTGGGTACTGTCGGGCAGCCGGGGTTCCGACCCCGGCGGTACCTCGCTGTTCGGCTGCCAACTGGACGAGCGGGGGCTGCGCTTCGGCCTGGAGCGCTCGTTCCGCGTGCTGGCACGGCTGGCGCAGCGGGGCGAGGAGAGGATCGAACTGGTGGAGCGGGCAAACCGTTTCCGTCCACGGACGTGGGTGTGATTGATGTCGATGCATCGGCCGTCGGGCTGCCCCAGCTGCGCGGAACCCCTGGAAGAGGGTGACCGTTTCTGCGGCCTCTGCGGATACGCCCTCACGGCCTCCGCCCCCACCGCGGCGGCCACCCCGGTGACGCCACCCGCGGCCCCGGCGGCGGCTCCGCCCGTCCCCGCCGCCGCCGCCCCGGCGGCCCCGGCGGGCGGGATGCCGGCTGGCGTCCCGGCCACGCGCGGCCGCCCGGCGCCCGACGAGGCCCTCGCACCCGTGTCCTCCGGCGCCTACGCCCCCGGCCGATACGGCGAGCCGGCCGCCGCCGGGCACGCGGGCGGCGAGCCCGCGCCCGGCTGGGGCAGCACCTCCACCGCCGCCCCCACCCTGGCCTCCGGCCCCACCGGCTGGACCGACCCGGCCGTCGTACCGGGACCGGACGCCGGCGGCCGGTCCCGGTACGACGGCCCCGTCCCGCAGGGCCAGCACCCTGCCGGCGCAGCCCCGTACGGCGCCACCGGGTCCGACCCCTACGGGCCCACCGTCCCGCTCGGCCAGGCCGCCGCGAACTCCTCGGGCTCCTCGGGCTCCTCGGGCTCCTCGGGCTCCTCGGGCTCCTCGGGCTCCTCGGGCTCCTCGGGCTCCTCGGGCTCCTCGGGCTCCTCGGGCTCCTCGGGCTCCTCGGGCTCCTCGGGCTCCTCGGGCGAAGCATGGTACGAGGCCGCTGGATACCAAGCCTCGGAAGCCGCCGCGGAGCCGGGCGGCCCGTACGGCCCCGGCTCCGATTCCGCTGCCGCTGCCGCGGACCAGTCCCCGTACGAGGGCGCGGCCGACGGCCACGAGCCGCCGTACGGGAACCCCGCCCCGCAGGGCCCGGGCTCCGCGCACGAAGCCCCGTACGGCGGCGGCGAGCCGGAAGGCGGCGGGAAGACCTGCGTCGCGTGCCGCGCCGGACGGGTGGACACCGACGGGTACTGCGAGCACTGCGGGCACGCCCAGCCCCGGGAGCGGGACCACCTCGAGGAGGAGCTCGGGAGCGTCGCCGCCGTCAGTGACCGCGGGCTGCGCCACCACCGCAACGAGGACTCCTTCGCCGTGGCGGCCACCGCGCTGCCCGACGGCTCCGCCGCCACCGTGGCCATCGTCTGCGACGGCGTGTCCTCCGCCAGCCGCCCCGACGAGGCTTCGGCCGCCGCCGCCGTCGCCGCCAACGAGGCGCTGCTCGACGCCCTCCCCCGCGGCGCCCACCCCCAGGAGGCCATGCACGAGGCGATCCTGGCCGCCGCGGCCGCCGTCAACGCCCTCGCGCCCGAGGTTCCCGGCGCCCAGAACGCCCCCGCCTGCACGCTGGTCGGCGCCGTCGTCAGCAGCGGTCTGCTGACCATCGGGTGGGTCGGCGACAGCCGCGCCTACTGGGTCCCGGACGACCGCGCCGCGCTCCCCCGGCGCCTCACCGAGGACGACTCCTGGGCCGCCCAGATGGTCGCGGCGGGCCTGATGGGCGAGGCCGAGGCCTACGCCGACGTCCGCGCGCACGCCATCACCGGCTGGCTCGGGGCCGACGCCTACGACCTGGAACCGCACACCGCCACCTTCAAGCCCGACCACGACGGCGTGGTCGTGGTCTGCACCGACGGACTGTGGAACTACGCCGAGTCCGCACGGGACTTGGCCCAGGTGCTCCCGTCCGACGCCGCCGTCCGGCCCCTGCACAGCGCGCAGGTGCTGGTGGGCCACGCGCTCGACGGCGGCGGGCACGACAACGTCACCGTGGCCGTCGTCCCCTTCTCCGCGCCGCCGCAGAGCCCGCCCGCGAGCCCCGCCGCCCCGCAGGCCCAGGCCTGATCCCCGTCCCGAGGAGTACCGACCGATGGCGAACTTCGCCAAGCCGAGCGCCCCGCGCTTCAGCGTGGACGTGTACCAGAACGAGTTCCTCCCCGAGGGCGGCCGCGACGTCCACGCCATCGTCACGGTCACCTCGACCGGCGGGGCCGCCGCCACCCGGACCGCCGTGGTCCCGGGCGGTGCCGCCGTCGTGATCATGGTCGACTGCTCGGGTTCCATGGAGTACCCGCCCGACAAGATGCGCGGAGCCCGCGAGGCCACCGCCGCCGCCGTCGACACCCTTCGCGACGGCACCGCCTTCGCCGTGATCGCCGGTACGCACGTGGCCAAGGAGGTCTATCCGGGCCAGGGCCGCCTCGCCGTCGCCGACGCGGCCACCCGGGCCCAGGCCAAGGAGGCCCTGCGCGGGCTCTCCTCCGGCGGCGGCACCGCCATCGGCACCTGGCTGCGCCTCGCCGACGGCCTGCTGCGCGGGGCGGGCGCCGCGATCCGGCACGGGATCCTGCTCACCGACGGCCGCAACGAGCACGAGGAGCCGGCCGTCCTGCGCGCCACCCTCGACGCCTGCGCGGGCCGCTTCACGTGTGACGCCCGGGGCGTGGGAACCGACTGGGAGGTCAAGGAGGTCACCGGGATCGCGAGCGCGCTGCTCGGCACCGCCGACATCGTGGCCGACCCGGCACACCTGACCGAGGACTTCACGCGCGTGATGGAGAAGGCCATGGGCAAGGAGGTCGCGGACGTCGCGCTGCGCCTGTGGACCCCGGTGGGCGTGGAGATCCAGTACGTCAAGCAGGTCGCGCCGGCCGTCCAGGACCTCACGGACCGCCGTACGGAGGCGGGCCCGCGCGCCGGGGACTATCCGACGGGCTCGTGGGGCGACGAGTCCCGTGAGTACCACGTGTGCGTACGGGTGCCGAGTGCGGCCGTCGGGCAGGAGATGCTGGCCGCCCGCGCTTCGCTCGTCATGCCGGGGGCGCCGGGCGAGGCTCCGGCCGTCCTCGCCCAGGGCCTGGTCCGTGCCGTGTGGACGGACGACCTC
The DNA here is from genome assembly GCF_018614195.1 of Streptomyces sp. ISL-43. Lineage (GTDB taxonomy): Bacteria > Actinomycetota > Actinomycetes > Streptomycetales > Streptomycetaceae > Streptomyces. The sequence continues at coordinate 6,195 of NZ_JAGGOT010000016.1, read as the reverse complement.
GCCTCGTCCACCGCCATCAATCCGCAGGTGGCGCACTACACAGGACAAGCGGAGCTCGCGCAGGCTATCCAGCAGGGCCTGGAAGCCCGCAAACTGGGTGATGTCGGCGGCGCGACGGCCAAACTCGGCCGCGCCGTGCAGCTGGCGAGCGCCTCGGGCAACGCGGACACCGCGAAGCTCTTGGCGAAGGTGGTCGATGTCGTCGATGCGGCTGCGGGTACTGTGCGGCTGAAGGCGAAGGTCGCCGACGCGGACGAAATGACCCTTGAAACGCGTTCGACCCAAACCGTTCGAGTGAAAAAAGCCTGACAATCCGGTTGGGCGCGGGCTGAAGAAGCCAAGACGAAGAAGAAACCCTGCCTCGACCGGGCGGGAAGAAGGAGGAAGCGCCGCGATGCCGACCTGCCCGAACGGGCACCAGTCCGCCTCCGACGACTGGTGCGAGGTCTGCGGCCACCGCATGGCCGCCCCTACGGGCACCCCCGGGGCGCCCTCCTACGGCTACGGCTACCCTCCCACCGGCGAGCCGACCGCCCAGGCCGAGCTCTGCCCGCAGTGCCGGACCCCGCGCGAGGCCATGGCCCCGTACTGCGAGGAGTGCCGGTACAACTTCCTGACCCGCACGGCGACCTCGTACACGCCGGTCGCCCCGGACGCGGGACCGGGCGCCGGTCGCGGCGGCCCGGGCGGCCACGGCGTTCCCGGCACGCACGGCGCTACCGGGGCCGTGGGAACCCCCGGCCCGCCGCCGCCCTCTCCGGGCGCGCCCTCGGCTCCGCCGGCGTACTCCCAGGACCACTTCGACTACCAGGGCTCGCGGCCCTCCCGGGTCAACCGCCCGGCCGAGCCGCTGCAGCGCGAGGACGACTGGATGCTGCCGCCCCCGGCGCACCAGGAGTACCAGCAGCCCCAGTACCAGCAGCAGCCCCCGCCGCCCCAGCAGCAGCGCCAGCAGCCGCAGCAACAGCAGCCGCCGCAGTACCAGACGGCGCAGTACCAGCAGCCGCAGCATCAGCACCACCAGCAGCAGCCCCACCAGCCGTTCCCGCCCCGGCCCCAGGGCGGCGGCGCCTGGACCGCCACCATCGGCCCGGACCGCACGTACTTCATGGCGATGATGCACCGCAGCGGGCCCGAGGCCGCCGGGCTCAGCCTGCCCGCGTACTCCCCCGAGCAGCACCTGCCGCTCACGGGAGGCCAGATCACCATCGGCCGCCGCCGCGCCTCGACGGGCGAGTCCCCCGACATCGACCTGTCGGTGCCCCCGGAGGACCCGGGCGTCTCGCACCAGCACGCGGTGCTCGTGCAGCAGCCCGACGGCAGCTGGGCCGTGGTGGACCAGAACTCCACCAACGGCACGACCATCAACGGCGGCGAGGAGTCGATCCAGCCGTACGTGCCGGTCCCCCTCGGCGACGGCGACCGCGTCCACGTCGGCGCCTGGACCACGATCACCGTCCGGCGCGGCTGAGCCCGCGGGACACCCGCCGGGCTGGGCCGTCCACGCCCTAGCGGCTCGTCTCCCCCAGGGGCCACACGTAGGGCCCCTGGGGATCGTCGAGCCACGACCACTGCCCTTCGGCACTGACCGTCACCCCGAACCGCTCGCGCGCCGGCCGGTCCTCGCGCCGCCACAGGTCCAGCGCCTCCCTCGGGTGCAGCGCGCCCGAGGTCAGCACCAGCATGAACTGGAAGCGCTCGTTGCCCACGAGCTCGTACGGGAGCCCTGGCGGCATCCCGTAGGTGCCCGGCGGCGCCGCCGTGGCCCCGCGCAGGGGCACGAAGTACGCCGGTGTGTGCAGGAAGCGGCCCTCCGCGAGATCGGCGTCCCGCACCGTCAGCGCGATCAGTCCGGTCGACAGCGGGGCCAGGATCCGCGCCCCCGGCCGGCACTGGCCGAGCCAGGCGTACGGGATCAGCGGGAGCGTGCAGGTCACCAGGATCCGGTCGAAGGGGGCGCGGGAGGGGCAGCCGCGCGCCCCGTCTCCGGTGACGACGGCCGGCCGGTAGCCGAGCCGGGCCAGGTGCGAGCGGGCCGACTCGGTGATCTCCTCGTCCAGGTCCACCGTGGTGACGTGGGCGTCGCCGAGCCGGTGGCAGAGCAGGGCCGCGTTGTAGCCGGTGCCCGCGCCGATCTCCATCACGTCGTCCCCGTCGCGCACGTCCAGGGCTTCCAGCATCTTCGCCATCAGCGAGGGCTGGCTGCTGGAGGAGACCAGCTCGCCGTCGCGCAGCCGGGTCGCGAGCGGGGCGTCGGTGTAGACCCCGCGCAGCCAGCGGGCCCGCCGCCCGGGGTCGGGGTCCTCGGACCAGATCCGTTCGTGGCCGGCGCCGCGGCCGATGTAGTAGTACGGGACGAAGACGTGCCGGGGCACGGCGGCGAAGGCCGCCCGCCAGGCCGGATCCTCCAGCACCCCGGCGGCGGTCAGCTCGCGGACCTGAGCCGCGTGCGCGGTCTCCCGCACGTCGCGGACCTCGGCGTGTGTGCCCATGCATCCACTGTCCTGCCGACGGCGTCCCCGGGCTACCCCGAGGCCCCCGGCAGCCATGGACAGGGGTCCTAGGACCGGGGTCCTCCGTCCGGGCGTCTGAGACGATGGTCGGGTGAATGAGATTCCGCGGGGCACGGTCCAGGAGCAGACCTTCTACGAACAGGTGGGCGGCGAAGCCACCTTCCGCCGCCTGGTCCACCGCTTCTACGAGGGGGTCGCGGAGGACCCGCTGCTGCGTCCGATGTACCCGGAGGGGGACCTGGGACCCGCCGAGGAGCGGTTCGCGCTGTTCCTGATGCAGTACTGGGGCGGCCCGAACACCTACAGCGAGGACCGCGGCCACCCGCGCCTGCGCATGCGGCACGCGCCCTTCCAGGTGGACTCCGCGGCGCACGACGCGTGGCTGCGCCACATGCGGATCGCGGTGGACGAGCTCGGCCTGGCGCCGGAGCACGAGGCGCAGCTGTGGCGGTACCTGACGTACGCAGCCGCGTCGATGATCAACACGGCGGGCTAGCGCGGACCGGATCCCGTACGAGGTCCCGTACGCGATCTTCTAGACGGGCCGGACCAGCAGGGCGCCGAGGCCGCCGGGGCGGCGCGTGGCGATCGAGCCGTACGGGGTGCGCAGCCGCAGCCAGCCCCCGGCGGCGAACAGCGCGAGGGGTTCGGGGGCGCCGGGCGGGGCGGGCGCGGGCACGGGCACGGGCACGGGGGACCGTACCGGCCGCAGGAAGCCCAGGGACTGCGCGGCGTGCACGGCGCGCAGCGGAAGCTCGGTGTCCCCCAGCGTGCGGGACCAGATCTCGCGGCCGATGCGGTCGCGCTCGGAGCGGGTCCGGTGCTGCGGGGGCAGGGCCTCGTCACGGGCCCGGAATTCGGCGACGGCGGCCACCAGGGCCTCCCGTACCGCCTCGGGGCCGGGCAGCCCCTCCACCTGCCGCCAGCCCGCGCGGGGCGGGAGCACCCCGGCCCAGGGCGGTCCGGTGACGGGCGCGGGCACGACGGCGCCGGCCTCGCGGGCTTCGTCGACGGACTCCAGGAGCTCGCCGGCCGAGACGGTCAGGTCCAGCGGGGCCGAGACGGGCGCGGCGAGCCGCACCGTACGGATGGCCAGCACGTCGAAGGACGGCGGCCGCCCGAAAACGGCGAGCGCGCCGCCGCCGGCCTGCGCCTGCAGGCGGACGGCGGCGGCGTGGTCGTAGTGCACCAGCCGGCCCAGGAAGGCGGCGAGGTCCGCCGCCTCCCCGGAATCGGCGAAGCGCAACTGCTCGTTCATGCCGCGAGACCCCTGGAACCGGTCTGCGGCTCGTCCAGGTACTCCTGGAGGAAGAGCTTCTCCTCGGCGGTGATGCGGCGGGGCCGCCCCTCGACGAGGTTGTACGGCACGACCACGGTCTCGGCGCGCACGTAGACCGTCTCGGGCGTCTCCTCGGTCGCCTCGTCCTTGACCTCGTAGCGGATGGTCAGGGACGCGGCGCCTATCCGGGTCACCCAGGATTCGATGAGGACCGGCTCGTGGCGGTGCACGAGGGGCAGCTTGTAGTCGATCTCGTGGCGGGCCACGACGGAACCGCCCGTGAAGGACTCACTGCCCTCCCCCGGCGCGAGGCGGAACATGAAGTCGATCCGCGCCTCCTCCAGGTAGCGGAGGAAGACGACGTTGTTGACGTGCCCGAAGGCATCCATGTCCGCCCAGCGCAGGGGGCACCGGTAGTGATGTCTGGCCATGGCTCGACCTCAGCCTCGGGTGAGCTTCTTGTAGGTGGCGCGGTGCGGACGCGTGGCGTCCGCTCCGAGCCGCTCGACCTTGTTCTTCTCGTACGACTCGAAGTTGCCCTCGAACCAATACCACTTGGACTCGCCCTCGTACGCCAGGATGTGCGTGGCGACTCGGTCCAGGAACCAGCGGTCGTGGGAGATGACCACGGCCGCACCCGGGAACTCGAGGAGTGCGTTCTCGAGCGAGGACAGGGTCTCGACGTCGAGGTCGTTGGTGGGCTCGTCGAGGAGCAGCAGGTTGCCGCCCTCCTTGAGCGTCAGCGCGAGGTTCAGGCGGTTGCGCTCACCACCGGAGAGGATGCCGGCCGCCTTCTGCTGGTCCGGACCCTTGAAGCCGAAGGCGCTGACGTACGCGCGCGACGGCATCTCGACCTGGCCCACGTTGATGTAGTCCAGCTCGTCCGACACGACCGCCCAGAGGGACTTCTTGGGGTCGATGTTGGCGCGGCTCTGGTCGACGTACGAGATCTTGACGGTCTCGCCGACCTTGACGGAGCCGGAGTCCGGATCCTCCAGGCCCAGGAGCATCTTGAAGAGCGTGGTCTTGCCGGCGCCGTTCGGGCCGATGATGCCGACGATGCCGTTGCGCGGCAGCGTGAAGGACAGGTCGTCGACCAGGACCTTGTCACCGAACGCCTTGGAGAGGTTGTTGACCTCGACCACGATCGAGCCCAGACGCGGGCCCGGCGGGATCTGGATCTCCTCGAAGTCCAGCTTCCGCATCTTGTCCGCCTCGGCTGCCATCTCCTCGTAGCGGGCGAGACGGGCCTTGGACTTGGTCTGGCGGCCCTTGGCGTTGGAGCGGACCCACTCCAGCTCTTCCTTGAGGCGCTTCTGGCGCTTCTCGTCCTTGCGGCCCTCGACCTTGAGACGCGTGGCCTTCTTCTCCAGGTAGGTGGAGTAGTTGCCCTCGTACGGGTGGGCGCGGCCGCGGTCGAGCTCGAGGATCCACTCGGCGACGTTGTTCAGGAAGTACCGGTCGTGGGTAACGGCCACGACGGCGCCCTTGTACTGCGAAAGGTGCTGCTCCAGCCAGTTCACCGACTCGGCGTCGAGGTGGTTGGTGGGCTCGTCGAGGAGGAGCAGGTCCGGGGCCTCGATCAGCAGCTTGCAGAGCGCGACGCGGCGCTTCTCGCCACCGGAGAGGTTGGTGACGGGCCAGTCGCCGGGCGGGCAGCCCAGGGCGTCCATGGCCTGCTCGAGCTGGGCGTCGAGGTCCCAGGCGTTGGAGTGGTCCAGGATCTCCTGGAGCTTGCCCATCTCGTCCATGAGCGCTTCGGTGTAGTCGGTCGCCATTTCCTCGGCGACCGCGTTGAAGCGCTTCAGCTTGGCCATGATGTCGGCCGCGCCGTCCTGGACGTTCTCCAGGACCGTCTTCGACTCGTCGAGCTTGGGCTCCTGCATGAGGATGCCGACGGTGAAGCCGGGAGACAGGTACGCCTCACCGTTGGACGGCTGCTCCAGCCCCGCCATGATCTTGAGGACGGTGGACTTACCGGCGCCGTTCGGGCCGACCACACCGATCTTCGCGCCGGGCAGGAAGTTCAGGGTGACGTCATCAAGAATCACCTTGTCGCCGTGCGCCTTGCGCGTCTTGCGCATGGTGTAGATGAACTCAGCCAAGAGAAACCGTCCGGCAGATCGATGGGTGGGCAGATACACCCCATCTTGCCAGTCGTCTACACCTACGGGCGAATGGGTAGGTCAGCCGCCCCTGACCTGGGGCGCAGTCTGACGAGCGTCATGCGCTGGTCACTGTGGGTTGCCATCGGTGGACGCTGGAGACCCTTCGACGGCCCACAGACGGCACCGAACCGCCGCCTAGGGTCGCTAGCGCCAGCGACCGGCCTTGCTAGCGCCGGCAACCTCGCCGGCAACCGAACCCGCCCCTGATCAGGGCGCTAGTGCTGCTCCGCGGAAG
>NZ_JAGGOT010000015.1 GCF_018614195.1 Streptomyces sp. ISL-43 | reverse complement strand
CTTCCGCGGAGCAGCACTAGCCTGTCCCCGTGACGCCCACCGATGATCGACAGTTCCCCGCCGCACTTGCCGGTGCGATGGCCGTTCGATTCGACTACGCCGACGGGAAGAACGGGGTCGGCTTCGAGCCCTTCCCGGCCTTCCTGTCCGATGCCGAGACCGCCGACTGGTTCCAGGCATGGACCGGGAACCGCGAACTGGACGGCAGGGACTTCCGCGTGTTCGGACAGGACGGCTCGGGCGGGTACGCGGCGATCTGGCTCATCCGCCCGGGCCGGCCACTGGCCGAGCAGCCCGGTGTCTTCCTCGGGTCCGAGGGCGAGACCGGTGTCGTCGCCCGCGACCTGGGCGACTTCCTGTGGCTACTGGCCGACGGCTTCGGCCCCTGGGAAGCCGCCACCTCGTACGAGCCCGACTGGAACGCGCACCCCAATCCGGAGTTGGCAGCCATCGCCGAAGGATTCGCACCGCACCAGAGCCGGTCGGCGGCAGCCGTGATCGAGCTGGCGGCCCAGGAGTTCCCCGACTTCGACGACACCATCATGGAGCTCTGCCGCTGAACCCAGCGTCGCCACCCGCACGACCGGCCGGAATCCCTGGACAAACCTCAATCGGACGCGAGTGATCACCGCCGAACTCGCCGCTTCGGCACGGTCCCCACGGCAGGGGAATCGGGGCCGCTCACTCAAGTCACCACGCCCCTCTGTCGCGTTCGAGCATCGCTGTAGCCTCTGGCCATGAATCATGGGGAAGGCGAGGACGCGCTGGTTCTGGAGGCTCGCGAGATGCTGGCCACCGGACAGGGCGAGGAGGAGGTCTTCGCCGAACTGGCCGCGCGCACCGGTGAGTGGGACGCCTGCGCGTTGGCCCTATGTCTGGCCCTGGGAGCGCCCCGGCCGGACGCCGAAGTCCGGATCCGTGAGGTTCGGCCCCTCTTCGACGAGTTCGAGGCGGGAGAGGAAGACCTCGTCGCCATGTTTCTCGCCTGTGGGCATGTGTTCGTCGTGGACCGGGTGCTGGACGGTCGCGGTGAGCGGATCCGCGATCTGTTGTGGACTGCCGCGTGCGCCCGTGGAGGCTTTCCTGGCGGCATGATCCCCTGGTTTCGTACCGGGGAGCTCACGAAGATCTTCCTGCTCTTCGAGAAAACGCGGTTCCGTGACGGGCGGGGCTCACCTCCAGAGTTCTGGGCAGCCATGGTTACGGCCGGGGAACTACTGGCGACCGAGGACGGTCCGGACCAGGCAGAGGTGACGGCGGGGCTGGAACATTCCCGGGCGCAGGCAACCTCCCTCGGTACGGGATCTCAGATGCGGCCGTGAGAGGAGACCAGGGACTCCGGTACGTACTCGGGCACCGTGCCGAGCAGTGCGTCGATGGCCGCGCGACCCTTGCCGCCGGCCTCGGGCATGAAGTGGGCATAGTGGTCCAGGGTGATGGTCGGACTTGAGTGACCGAGCCACCGGGCGAGCGTGACAATGGACTCGCCCGCTTCGAGGAGGACCGAGGCGTAAGTGTGCCGGAGCACGTGGAAGCCGTCCCTGCGTGAAGCCTTCCACCGCGCACCCTTCTCCCGTACGGGAATGACTCCGGCCACGGCGAGGGCCGGCTTCCAGGCCTCGTCGTTGAAGACGTTGGCGCGGATGGCGTTGCCGTACGTCGTCGTGAGGACGAGCGGGAAGCTCTGCTTCTCCCGGTCGGGCTCCGGTCCGCCCCAGGGAAGCTCGACGTCGACCGCCGGATGGTCGAGGAAGTATGCGGCCAGTTCCGTGGCCACCGACCGGGGCATGTCGACGATGCACGTCTTGCCACCCTTGGGCAGGGCGAAGTAGAGGCGCCCGGAGAGGAGTCGCACCTGCCTGCGCACTCGGATGACACCGCGTTCGAAGTCGATGTCCCTCGGCGACAGCCCGAAAACCTCGCCCTGGCGCAGCCCACACCCCAGCGCGACGACGACCGCGATCCGGTAGCGAGGATTGATGACGTCCCGCACCCTCTGTGCCGTTGCCAGCGGCCACGCGTCACGATCCTCGTCGGGGGCCTTCGGCCAACGCACCGTCTTGGCCCGCATCGGGTTGCGGACGAGGCGCTTGTCGTCGATCGCGGTCTCGAAGATGTTCGACAGCGAGGTAAGGATCTGCCTGGCGTACCGCGGAGAGCACTCGCCTTCGAGCGTGGCTATGTAGCCGCGCAGGACGGTCGCCGACACGTCGCGCAGCGCCACCGCACCGAGGTGCGGAAGGATGTGGAGTCGTACGCGCTCGTCAACTCGTTTGACCGTGCCGGGCGCGCCGCGAACGCCGGCGCGCCAGTGGCGCGTGACGAAGTCCGTCAAGGTGATGGAGCCGTCGCGCGGGTCGACGAACTCGCCTCGTTCGCTGTCGGTGCCAGACCGCCGGAGCCACCCCTTGGCGTCCTCCAGCACGTCGAACGACATGTCCCGGACGCCAGGGATTCCAGCGACACGATATCGGGACCCCTTGCCGTAACGGGTCGTACGCTCACGCTTCCCTGTGACGGGATCCTTCTTCTTTTTGATCCAACGGTCTTCGATATAGCCAGCCAAAGAATTCCTCGGGGTTAGGGTTGAGCGTAGGGCAGTAAGGCCGGGTAGATCCGTCAGGCTGTGGTCGGATACCCGGCGCGATGCTGCGGGGCGGCATTCACCGGGCTTAGGGAGGTATTGCTACGGGAGTCCGCCTGCTCCTGTCCCCGGATCCACTCGTCAAGTGTTTCGATCCGGTACATCACCCGTCCGCTCCGCCCCATCCGAAAACTCGGCGGACCTTGGCGACGGTGCCGCCACACGTAAAGGGTGCAGGGCGACAGCCCCAGGTATTCGGCAGCTTCACGCACGTTCAGAAAACCCCTCCCCAGCGGCGACACACGGGGAGACGTAGGGGCATTCGCCAGCAATTCACTGTCACGAGCAACACTTCGCACGTATCGAACCTTCGGGGTCTTCCGTCGACAACCTGCGGCGACGGACATCGGGCATGACGAGCCCGCCCCCGCTTGCTGTCAGGCAGGTGGAGCGGACTACTTCTATGGTCTGGAGAATCCCCGGTTTGGCTGACCGGGGATCGTCGGGTATAAGCCGGGGCGGCGTCACCGCACACCCACCCCGGACCCCTGCATCGCGGGCTGGAGCAAGGCAAGTGGGGAGACACCGAGGGCGGCCGCAATGGCGACGAGGTCGTCCACGTCGCAGCGCCGGCGGGTGCATTCGATGCGGGACAGCATGGTGTTGGTCATGGGGTGGCCGAGCTCGGTGACACGGGCAGCGAGCTCGCGCTGGGCGAACCCGCGCGAGGTGCGCAGGTGCTCGATAGCGTGGGCGGTCCGTTCTCCGGCGGGACCGATTTCCGTAGCTCGTCGGGGCATGCGTCTGTTGTAGCTCGGCTTCCCAGGTTCACGTAATCGCGGAAGCCCAGACATGGGACTTTGGGGCCCGTTTCGCGGAGAACGAACTGCCGATTCCCGCATAGGCGGCCATTGCGGAACTACGACCCATCTCGGACCACAGAGGTCCGCACACCATCAGCGACTCCGGGCGGCGGAAACATAGATCGCCTCTCCTACCCCGGTCAATGGATTTCGGGGTGCGATCTTCGCCGCTCTCCCTACGCCGTCGACTTTTTGGTCAACCGGGGATTCGCCCTTACTGTGAAGACGTTCGCGATCAGCGATGCGCTCTGACGCTTTTCCAGTGCTGATTCGCTGGACTTGCGCGGGCTGGGTGTGGCTGTCTTGGCCAAGCACCCCTGACAAAGGAATCGGCTCCCGGCGTTGCAGCGCCGAGAGCCGATGGGAGTCCCTTGTCCAAACCGCCCACTCCTGAACGGATCTGAGGAACGTCTATGCCCAACAGTACGGCCGAAGCAGCCGTCCGCACACCCGCGCCCACCCCGGCGTCGCCGTCCCAGCCGCAGGCGAAGGCGGGGCGATAGGCATGGCACGCATCCGCACCATCAAGCCGGAAGCCTTCAGCTCCGAATCGCTGGCCGCCGTCAGCATCACCGCGGAGCGGACGTTCTTCGGTCTGCTCACCCAGGCCGACGACCACGGCCGGTTCCGTGACCAGTCCGCCGTCATCGCAGGCCTCTTGTGGTCCCTACGACCCGAACACGGACCGATCGAGGTCGAGGACGACCTCACCCAGCTCGCCGGCAATGAACTCATCTGCCGGTACGAGGGCGAGGACGGCAAGCGATACCTGCACATCGTGACCTTCTCCAAGCACCAGAAGGTCAACCGCCCCAGCGGTGTCCGGCACCCGAACTGCCCCTACCACGATGGCGGCCGGGTACCCCTGACTTCACCGCTGGCGCAGGGAGGGCTCCGTGAGGCGTCCGTGCACCATCAGGCGCCCGCCCCGGAGCTCGCACCCACACCTCATGCCGCTCCGATGATCCCCGTATCCGCAGGTCAGGACGGGTTCAGTGAGCCCTCCGTGCAGCATCATGGGGAGATGCGGGAGCCTGCGCCGAGCCCTCACGGTCCGGATCTAGGACCTAGGATCATGGATCTAGGATCTCCGTTGGGAGGCGCGAGCGCCCCCACCCCACCCCAGACCGTCACGACCCAGCAGCTGGTCGGCGAGTACGCCGCCGCGTGCGGGAAGCGTCCCCGGAGAGCGTTCTGGGCCATGTCGGCCGGGAGATGAGCAAACTGCTGCGCGAAGGCATCGACCCGGAGCACGTCCGAGCCGGGGTCGAGCGCATGCGCGTCAAGAGCCTCCACCCGAGCGTGCTGCCCAGCCTGGTCAACGAGGCCATGAACCCGCCCCAGGCCGCCGCTGGCGCCCGCCGGGTCTCTCAGCCGTACACCAACCCCGTTGACGCCGAAGCCGCTTACGGAGGCCAGCTGTGACCACCGCGACCCGCGAACCCCAGCGTGCTGGCGCCCTGGTAGCCCGTCTCCAGGCCATCCTCGCTGCCAAGGGCATCGACCCCGACACCGCACCCGCCGGGCCCATTGCGGAACCGGTGACCGCCCTGGAACTCGCCGCCCGCCGCATCCCGCCCCGCTACCGCGAGGCACTCGCCACGCAACCCGAAGTCCGGGGCTGGGTGGAGGCGGTCACCTGCGCCGGGCGGAACGGGCCGGCCGGTACCCGGGGCATCGCCTACGGCCCCTCGCTGCTGATCGCCGGGCCCACCGTTATCAACGGGGCTTGAGC
>NZ_JAGGOT010000014.1 GCF_018614195.1 Streptomyces sp. ISL-43 | reverse complement strand
TTGGGATCACTAGACACTAGTTGAGATCTCTCGGTTTCGTGTCGGTGAGGTGGGTGTCAGTGGCGAGTCTGTTTGGTAGCGGACTCGAGTCTGCTTGGTAGTGGACTGCGGTGCAGGTCAGAGGGAATGTTCTGCCTGTCGCGCCCACTGTCGCGAAAGTGAGGGATCGGGGTCCTTTCGCTGTCATCGAGTGAAAGAGCGGCGAGGAAGGGTCCCGGAGCGGTGCTCAGACCAGTCGCCATGGACCCGGCCCGGCTTGCATCGGAATTCGAACACATGAGCTACTGAAATATGCGCCACCAGTACTTCCCCCCCGACCTGGTCCGAATACAGCTCGCCTGGATCCGCACCTACGAGGACCTTGATCGTCTCACACCCGCACAGAGCCCGACCGCGCTGCGCCGTCAGCTCCTGACCCTCTCCCGGGCCCTGGCCGTCCACCCGTACTGGGCCATCCCCGGCCGTTCACCAGTAGGTCGGGTGGAGCTGCTGCGCCAGGCCCGCGCACGCCGCTGGGCGTGGGCGGCGTGATCCGGCTGACCGCGCGCCGGGTGCGGATCCTCGAAGCAATCGCCGCCCATATCGCCGCCCACGGTGTGGGCCCATCGGTCCGTGAGCTCGGCCGGGCCGTGGGGCTGGCCAGCTCGAGCAGCGTCGCCCACCAGCTGGCACAGCTGGAAAGCGGAGGGCTGCTGGTGCGCGCCGGCCGGGCCTGGAGCACGGCCGAACTGACGGGCACGGCGGTGCGCAGGCTCGCTGCGTCGCGGTAAGCCCTGCCGCTTGGGCTGCCGTGTCGTGGCGCCGTCCGGCGTCCTCCACCAGGCGGTGACTTCATGCCCGGGTCAGGCTGGGCGTGGGGCCGTGCGAGGTGGCGTAGGAGGGGGTCGTCACCCCGTTAGGCCGTCTCTTTCGGATCATGCTTCGCCCTGGCGGGCGGCCCCCGTCCGGCGGGTCATCACGTAGACGCTCCCGGCCAGGCCAACCGTCCCGGATTGGCCTTGGCGGGCTCACCTCGGCATCACTACGGTCCTGACATGCACATTCACGTCGTCGACGCCTTCACCGACCGCCCTTTCGCCGGGAACCCGGCGGCCGTATGTCTCCTGCCGCCCGGGCAGTGGCCCGGTGATGCCTGGATGCGACAGGTCGCGGCAGAGATGAACCATTCCGAGACCGCGTTCGCTCTCCCGCTGCCCTCCCCGGCCGAGGCCGACTGGGCCATCCGCTGGTTCACCCCGCTCGTCGAGTCCACGCTGTGCGGCCACGCCACACTGGCCACGGCACACGTACTGCGCAGCGAGCGGGAACTCGCCGGCACCGTACGGTTCCTCAGCCGGCACTACGGCGTCCTCCTCACCCACGCCGACGAGGACGCCGGCGTCACCCTGGACTTTCCGGCGATACGGAGCACCGCGGTGCCCGCGCCGCACGGGCTGTCCGAGGCACTGGGCGTCGCGCCCGAGGCCACCTTCCGTTCCGACGGGCTCGGTGATCTGCTGACCGTCCTTCCCGACGAAGCCACCGTCCGCGCCGTGACTCCGGACATGTCCGCGGTGGCCGCCCTGACGCAGCGCGAGGGCCTGCGGAGCGTGATCGTCACGGCGCCGGCGGCCGGGACCGGCGCGGAGCACGACTTCGTCTCCCGCTTCTTCGCGCCGGGCAGAGGCATTCCCGAGGATCCGGTCACCGGCAGCGCCCACACCGTGCTCGCCCCCTACTGGTCGGCGCGCCTCGGCCGCAGCGAGCTCACCGGCCTCCAGGCATCCGCGCGCAGCGGCCTGGTCCGCACCGCCGTACACGAGGATCGCGTACACCTCACCGGTAACGCCGTCACGGTGCTGGACGGCACCCTGCGCGTCCAGCCGGTTCCGGAAGCAGCACCCGCCAAGGCCTAGGCGGTTTCGTTTGGATCAGCGGGCGGACCAGAGGAAAATGCCTGCGATGGGGAGGCCGGCGAGGTAGATGGTTGCGGTCTTCTCGTAGCGGGTGGCGGTACCGCGCCACTGCTTCAAACGATTGATGCACCGCTCGACGGTGTTGCGTTGCTTGTAGGCGTCCCGATCGAAGGCCGGCGGCCTGCCGCCTCTGTTCCCCCCGTCGCAGCCGGTGACCTTGTTGGTCCAGTGGGACTGTTGGTCCAGTGGGACCGGGATTACCGCTCGAATGCCGCGCTTGCGTAGGTGGTCGCGGATCGCGGGGGAGCAGTACGCCTGGTCGGCCAGGACGACGTCAGGCCTGGTCCGGGGTCGCCCGCGGCGCCGGGGAACGCGCGGTCGGGCCTTGACGTCGGTGAAGGCGGGTGCGTCGCCGGCTCGTCCGGCGGTGAGGACGAAGGCCAGGGTCGGCACTTGCTGTCGGTGGCGAGGTGGATCTTCGTTGTCAGGCCGCCCTGGGACCGCCCGATGGCGTGGTCGTGCGGCTCGCCGGGCCGGGGCCCCTTTTTGCGGGCCCGGGCAGCGTGGTGGTGAGCGCGGACGACCGTGGAATCCACCGAGACGGCCCCAGTCGAGGGTCGCGGCGGGCTAATCGCCCGAGAAGGCAATCCGCAGGTCTCTGTCCGCACGACAGCGCAGGCCCCAGGCCAGCAGTGTCGTGATGGCCTCATGCTCGGCACCCCTCAACCGAGCAAGATCCAAACCTTCCAGCTCCCGCACCATCCGGACCACTGCCTCACCGCGCAGCACAGTGTCCCCGTAAGGATCGACGTCAGCCAGGGTGGGCAGCCGGTGCCGGCCCAGCCTTTCGATGGCCGTCCAGAACTCGTCATCGACGACTATCCGCTCCAATGTCCTTGCTGAGGGACGCGGCCCTGGCCTCCGTCCAGTCCGGGAGGCCGGGACTCCGCGCCGCAGTTCGATGACAAGCGTCATCCCGACCCCCCTCCTCGTTCATGACTCACCCTGCCCGGCCTGGCCAACCGACAGCCAATTCTTCATGATCTAAACGAACCTCCTAGAGGTGGCGGCCCCTTCGCATGCTCTCTACCGGGTAGGGGCGGTGCTTGCGGAGGTCGACGCTTAGCTGCCAGCACGCCAGAGCTGTGTGCGTATCTCGGTTCGAGGAAACGGCAGAAGTGCCTGTTACAGAGCTCGGAACCCCTTCGGCGCACACAAACGGCATGGCGTGAATGAACTGTTTATCTGGCCGAAACTCCATTGTCCCAGCAGTGGAAGGGCTGCCCCGGCCTCCTGCCCCGTCTGCGTCAACTGGGCTTTGACACTTGCATCTTGCAAGGGAGAGTTGCGGACATGTCCGCATTGGGAAACATGAGTGCCGGGTTGTGGCGGTTGATGGCGAGTGCGGGCCAGAGTGTGGCTCCTCGGCAGGACGCCGGGAACCGCACGGAGCCCGCCCGGCTTGCACGAGGCCGGGATGGGCTGACTGTTCAAGGAGCCATCTGTATGTCTGCTTCCCTCGCCACCCGTCGTCTTTTCGCCGCGGTCCTGGCCGCCGGCGCCCTGGTCGGCGCGGCCGCAATCCCGGCCGCCGCCCACGGCGACGGCCGGCACTCCTCGATCGTCATCGGCGACGTCCAGCACGACAGCCGCGGCCGCGAGAGCCGCGCCCTGAACCGCGAATGGGTCGAGGTGAAGAACACCGGCCGCCACTCCGTCGACCTGCGCGGATTCACCCTCACCGACCGCGACGGCAATCGCTACCGCTTCAACCACCTCCGCCTGGACGGCCGCTCCAGCGTCAAGGTCCACACCGGCAAGGGCCGAGACACCCACCGCGACGTCTACCAGGACCGCCGCCAGCAGATCTGGGACGAGCGCGACACCGCCACCCTGCGCGATGGCCGCGGCCGCGTCATCGACACCGAGACCTGGGGCCGTCGCGGCCACCACGACCCCCGCTAATCCGGCGCGGCAGCCACACCACCGGGGACCGTGAACTGCCGGCCACCATCAGCAATGGGCGTGCCGCGGCAAACAGCCGCGGCACGCAACGCCCCCCACCACTCCCGAGGCCTGACCTGCCCGATTCGTCAGGCCTCCACCCCACGTCTGCGCCACACATCGTCGGGCTTGGGAGGTACGAGAGGTGTGACGAGAGGGGTATTGAGGCCGTTCGGGTCGCGCCCGGACCTCCATCGCAGTTACGGCGGTGCCCCGAGGCCTTGATCGAAGCAGCAGCGGCACATCCGACACGGGAGGCTTTTTGTGGAGTTCTGGCAGTACACCTCGTCCGAGGCCCCGCTCCCTCAGCTGGGCCTGGACCCCTACCGCTTCCCCGGCGCTGACACCGTGCAGCCCGCAACCCACGATGCTGCGCCGCAGAGCCGCCCGGGTGACACGGACTGGCTACTGCCTCCCTTCGGCGAAGAGCGTCCGGGGGCGCACGGGCCGGCGTCCGACCGGCGCCTCGGCCGGTCCCTGACGCCCATGGACCGGCGGCGGTTGGACCTGCAAGCGGCGCTGACAACCGCCGGCATTCCACCACTCCCCGGCGACGTGGAAGCCATCTACATTCTGTCGGCGCTCGACGACACGACCCACGCAGCCCTCGTACGATGGATCACCACCAGCCACTAGACGTTCCGTAGTTCGGTCAGGGGCCGGCCGCCGCGGCTGGCTGAACATTCGGTCCAAGGGCGCATGCCGGGGGCGGCTGGGGTCTGATGCGGCTCTCGGGGTTCCCGGGCTGGCGTTATGGGGTCCGAGACGGAGACGGAGACACGGACGGCTGCCACGAAGGCCTGCCACTGCTGTGCGCTCAGTTCTCGGATATCGGGCCGCATGACGACCGCGCGGGGGCGTTCGCACCGGATGCCGCGGTGCCCCGCAGTGGTCGACGGCATTGTGGACGGCCAGGGCGCGGGCGTCCTGCGCTGACGGACGCTCAGTCGACGGACTTACTGATCGCTTTCAGTGCGGGTCGAGTTGCGGGTCTTGTGCTCGGCGATCTTGGTCGGCAGGGGTGTCCGGGGTGCGTGCTGATTTTGTTCCGGAAGACCTGTGGGAGCGGGTGGCCCCGCTGCTGCCGAACGGCGCCACTGCTACCCCGGACGCACCCGTCGGCGTAACGCCGGCTGGCAGTGTGTCCGTCACGGTGACGGTGCCGGTGGTCGGCTCGGCGCTGGCGGCGTTGGACACATCGATCGTGTAGGTGCCGGTCCCGCCCTGGGTGAAGCTGCCGGTGTGGGACTTGTTGATGGTGAGGGCCGCAGCCTCCGAGGCCGGAACGATCGTGGTGGGATCGGAGTCCGCTCCAGGCAGAGGTGCCCCGCCTCCACTCGCCGTGACATTGTTGACGACCTCTGCCGGGGCGTCGTCGGCGACGTCGACGACGATGGTGATCCGGGGTAGGAGGCACCGGGCTCCAGGACGTCGCTCCTCGTGCAGCTCAACGGAGCGAGGGTGCAGGACCAGCCAGGACCGGAGATAGTAAGGGAGTGCGGTTCGCGGTGTCGTGGGGGAGCCGGGACGTCCTGGACGCGGTCCTCGTCGAGCACTGCCAGGGCGCGGACGAGTCGGCGGTGACCGGCCCGCGCGCTCCACTCCTGGCGCCTCCCTTCGCTCCCGGCGCGCCTGTTTCCGCAGGCGCCGGCGCGGTCCGGGCACACCCCGTGCATGACGGCGAGGGCGACCGGTAGGAGAACAGCGCGATGACCACGTTCACTCCGCCCAACTCGCCGACGGCTACGGCCGCGGCGCAGCTGCTGAAAGCAGTGGCGCGGCCTCGCCACCCGGTACGACAACACCGCTACCGTCCACCTGGCTGCCCTCCACGTCGCGGGCATCCACATCCGGGTCGCCAGGTGATCCGGAAGAAACGCCTTAGGCGACGCCGGGGATCTGCCGGGCGGCGAAGGCAGCCTGTACGGCGTCCGCCTCCGTGTCGCCGTACATCTGGCGCGCCGTCGCGATGGTCGTCAGCGCCGCGTTCTGGAAGCTGGTGTCGGGTGCGAAGTCGAACTGCGCGTTGATGATGATCCGGTCGGCGGTACGGGCGCCCAGCGCGTTGCGGATGTCGAACAGCGCCCGCGACCAGATCTCCCCGTCCGCGTGCACCTCGTCTTCCAGGTCCGCGTACACCTTGTCGCCGTCCACCCGGCGCAGGCAGTGCGGGGCGGTGCTGTACGGGACCGAGTCCCAGTCCGCCACGCACGCCAGGTCCGCACGGCGCGGCCAGCCGTACGCCTCCACCGCGTGCTCCCCCACCTCGACGGCCAGGTAGTCCCCGAAGGCCTCACCGATCGCGCCCGCTTCGGGGGACGAGCCGAAGCCGGGAACCTGCGCCTGGTGCACCGCGTGCCCGTACTCGTGGACGATCACCTCGGCGTCCTCGGCATCGTCCACGCCGCCCTTGCCGAAGCGGATCTCGCCCCTCCTGTCCGTGAAGAAGGAGTTGTCCCGGCCCCACTGGTTGATCCGCACCGCCTGCCGACGGTCATTGGCGCCCGGCAGCTCACTGCCGAAGCCCAGGCCCTGGAGGTACTCCTGCGCCTCGTTGACCCAGAAGTACGCCATCACCTGCTCGAACTGGTCGTCCCTGCGGTTGTACGAGGCCGCCGCGGAGACGGTGGCAGGGGCGCCGGTCTCCGAGCGGATGTACGCCCACCGCCCCGAAAGGCGGCCACTCGCGTCGAGGTTGCCCAGCCCGGCCAGGGTGTACGCGTAGGCCGGGACGGCCGCGGGGGAGTCCCTCTGGTCGGTGAGGTTCTGGTTCCCGGTGGACTGTACGGGGTTGACCATGAAGATCCGTGCCTGGGGCAGGGCGGCGGCGCCGGCGGTGGGGGCGGCGCCAACCGGTCCGGCCGGCACGAGCAGTGCGGCGCTGGCGGCGGCCGCGGCGACGAGACCACGGGTGGTGGTGCGGCGAGCCATCAACATCCTCCTGGGTGGGGCGGTTGCGTGAGCGACGGTGATCCTGCGCACGAAGGCGCCCATCGCCAGCCACCTGCTGCCCTGACCTGCGCACGTTTCGGGACGGCTCGGCTCCGCGACGGCCTCGCCGGATGATGGAAGCATGCCGTCCGGCCGCGGCCAAGGAACCCGACGGTGAACTCCTGCTACTCCGACGCCCGTACGCCCGTACGGCGCACCGCCCGCAAGGGGAGCTGGTCCGTCCGGTCCCGGGGATGGCGGCACAGGTCGGCGGTCCAGGCTGTTCCAGCCCGCCACGCGGGTCGACGCCCCGACCGGCGCCGTACGGAGGGGCAGCACCTTCGGTCAGGGCACCGTGCGCGAGGCCGCCGAGGCCCTGCTTGCCAAGTCGAACAATGTCAGCGCCCTGGTCTCACAGTTGGTCGCCGAGGGCCTGCTTAAGCGGCGCCAGGACGCCGTCGACAAGCGCATCGCGCACCTGCACCTGACGGCCGAGGCACTGCGCCGGGTCGCGGCGATCGAACAACTGGTCCAGGGCTATGTCACCGAGGCCCTGCGTACCCTGTCGGACGGAGACGTCGCGGCCATCGGCCTGTTCATGGTCGGCCTGGACGGCAGCGTGTCTCCATCGCACCAACCCCGAGATCGGCCGGGACCTGCACGCCTCCACCGCCGACCTGCAGCGGGTCACCAACACCTACCTGCCGGCACTGGCCGCCGCACTGATCCTCGGCGGCAGGCTGGGCGACCGCTTCGGACGGCGCGCCTTCTACAGATCGGCGTGGCCGGCTTCACCGCTTCCTCGGTAGCCATCGGCCTGAGCGGATCGATCGACGGCGTCATCGCCTTCCGCGCCCTGTAGGGCTTCTTCCGCGCTCTGCTGATGCCCAACACCCATGAAGGCGAGGGATCACACCTGCTGCATCGGCGGGTCCTGGGGGCTGCCTCAACCCGGCCCCCGACAACGGCTCGGCGCTGTGCCGGTCCTGTGGTCAGACCCGCCGGGATGGCGGCGCAGGAACCGCAAGCACAGCGAAGATGCGCTGAATTCGCGTGACCATTTCCTCGGCGGTCTGCTCGGTGTGATTGCGCCACCACGCGACGGCAGCGCTCACGGCCCCGTACCACAGGTGCGTGACGAGGTCGGCGTCGAGCGGATCGTCTGCCGCGGAGGGGCCAAGGAATTCGGCCACGCCGACTGCGCCCATGCGGTTCAGTTCCCGCCGGTACACGACGGCGGCGCTGTGGAGCTCCCCTTCGGTCGGCAAGGTCAGGTCGTAGACGAGCCCCCAGTCGTACAGGCGTCCTTCGAGGGCCCGGAAGACGGCCTCCATCGTGCGTGAGGCGCGTGTGATGTCGGGCGGTCCTGTCTGCGCGGATTCGACGGCTGCCGCGAGGCGGGACCCCGCTCGGTCGAGGCAAGCCAGGTAGAGACCGTCCTTCGACGAGAAGTACTCGTAGATCATGGGCTTGGTGATTCCTGCCCGCGCCGCCAGGGCCGCGGTCGACCCGCGGGCGTAGCCCTTCGTGCCGAACTCCTCCGCTGCCGCGTCCAAGATCAGCCGTTCCCGGTCCCTGCGAGGCATCCCCTTGGTGCCCACGCGCCGGGGGACGGGGGCGCTCTCGTGCTTGCTCATGACCTCATCCTATGCCAATCTGACCGCCCGGTAACTTACCTAACGTTCAGATAGGTGGGGCAGTGAGTGGCAAGACGCGTTCATGGTGGGGATGGGGAAACGTCGAGGACGCGGTAGCCGGTTCGGAGCGTCAGGAACTCACCCGGCGCGTCGCGGAGATGCTTCCGGGCGCGGATCTGACCGTGCACGAGGCACCGCCGATCGCGTCGTTCCGCTTGGCCGCCAGCCGGGTCCAGGCGCCACCGGCGCTGGCACCGTGTGCATCGGTGGCCAAGTCCGACCGGCTGACGCACAGCCATGGGCAGGCGTTCCGCGACGTAGCGCGGGCGCTGTTGGGGAAGCTGCCCCACGTCCCAGACCTCGTCGTGCGGCCTACGTCCGAGGCCGATGTCGTCCGGGTGCTGGAGTGGTGCACGGACGAGAACATCGCGGTGATCCCCTTCGGGGGTGGCACTTCCGTCGTGGGAGGCGTCGAACCCCGTGTGAGTGACGGGTACTCCGGGGTGGTCAGCCTGGACCTGACCTCGATGAACCGGGTACTCGAGGTCGACTCCACCAGCCGGGCCGCGCTCGTCCAGGCGGGCGTTCTGGGCCCGCATCTGGAGGAGCAGCTTCGCACGCAGGGGTACACCCTCCGCTTCTTCCCCCAGTCCTTCGAATTCTCCAGCCTCGGCGGTTGGCTGGCCACCCGCGCGGGCGGCCATTTCGCGACGCGGCTCACCCACATCGACGACCTCACCGAATCGCTACGGGTGATCACCCCTGCCGGAGCCGTCGAGACACGGCGGCTGCCGGGTTCCGGCGCCGGCCCTTCCCCCGACCGGATGTTCCTCGGCTCCGAGGGCTCGCTGGGCGTCATCACCCAAGCATGGGTCCGGCTCCAGGCCCGGCCCCGCTGGCGATCGGGCGCCTCGGTGGGATTCGCGAACTACGACGCGGGTGTCCGGGCGGTACGCGCGCTGTCGCAGTCTGGGCTCGACCCGGCCAACTGCAGACTCCTGGACCCCATGGAAGCGCTGATCAACGCCGGCTCGGCGACGGCCGTCCTGGTGCTCGGGTTCGAGTCGGCCGACCACCCCGTCACCGCCCCGATGGAACGAGCGCTGGAACTGTGCCGGGACCACGGCGGTGTCCTGTCCGACCAGCCGCGCTATACCGACAGCGCTGACGATCCCGCGCGCAGCGGAGCCGCGGACACTTGGCGCTCCTCCTTCCTTCGGATGCCGTACCAGCGGGATGCGCTCGCGGCCCAGGGCATGATCGTGGAGACGTTCGAGACCGCGTGCACGTGGGATCGGTTCGACCGACTGCGCGCGGCCGTCAACGACGCAGCCCAGGACGCCATGCGACAGGTCGGCGCCGTCGGCGTCGTGACCTGCCGGTTCTCCCACGTCTATCCGGACGGCCCTGCCCCGTACTTCGGCATCTACGCCGCCGGAAAGTGGGGCAGCACGGTGGAGCAGTGGGACGAGATCAAGGCAGCGGTCTCCGAGGCGCTCATCGGCTGCGGAGCCACCATCACCCACCATCACGCCGTGGGCCGTGACCACCGCCCGTGGTACGACCAGCAGCGCCCCGACCTCTTCGCCGCCGCCCTCCAGGCCGGCAAAGCGGTACTCGACCCGGCGGCGATCCTCAACCCCGGCGTAGTGATCGACCCCCTGCCCGGCCGACGAGAAGGCTCGGCAGCCCGAGGGCACCGATGAGTTTCGCAGCGAGCGGGTGATCGTCAAGTTCGCGGCGTTGGAGGTTGCCACCGGGAAGGCCATCGGCTGCTCCCGGCGACGGGTGGCCGACGACCTGACCGATCGCGCGTCACTGCTGCTCGAAGTGTTTCCGAAGCCAAGTGAGCAAGGCCGCGAACGTGGGGGTCATGGTGGCGTCCGACTGCTTGAGGACCGTCGAACGGCCGCCGTCTTCCACCGTGATCGTGTAGCTCATCGCATCCCTGGCGCGGCTGGGCTGGTCCGCCTCGGGCGTCGGGACGGCCGCGGCCACCAGCTGGGCCAGCTCCGCGGCCGCGTGCTCGGGCAGGGTATCTGTGTCCAGCACCTTGGGCGGGAGGCGGAGGTTGATCGCCGCCGCCAGCCCGCCGTGTGTCGCGAGAGTCACCTTCATTGCGTGCGACCTCGTTACGATCGACCGAGGAGCGGCCGGCGGTAATTTCTGGTGGTCACCTGGTTGCCTTCAGCGCGTTCACATCCTTGGCCAGCTTCGTCATCTTGGCGCTCAGTTCCCCGATTTGCTTGGTCAGGGCTGCCAGGCCGTCCTGTTGGCCCACGCCACCGTGCCCGTTGGCCGCAAGGTTTCGTGCCCGGACGACCCCGGTCGGGACGCCTCTGATGGGGATTTCTACCTCCTGCCACGCCGCCAGCACGGCCGACTGCTCGGCGCTGCCGACGCCGAACAGTTCCCCGGCCTTCTGGAATGTGGTGTGGGCGAAATCCTGGAATTGGGCCTCGGCGCCGGACACTTTGAGTGATTCATACCAGATGGGCCCGGCAGCCTCCCATGCGAATCCGCCGATGCCCACGGCCGTCAAGAAGAACGCCTTGTTCGGAATGCCGGAGTTGAAGTGCACCCCGCCGTTATCACCTTCCTCGGTGTCGGGCAGGTGGATGAATTTGCTCATACGGTCGGGCTGGGGGTCCCTTCCGAACAGCGCATTGTTGTATGCGTGCCCCGGGGCCTTCAGCGATCGCAGGGCGTCGGCATCGATTCCCGGGGTCCACACGTCAGCCCCGATCAGCCAGTCCGCCTCCTCGGCCGACTGCTTGAGCGACCACTGTTTGACCAGCGACCCGAAGACGTCCGAGATCGACTCGTTCAGGGCCCCGGACTGATTGTGGTACTCGAATCCGGCGGTGTGTTCGGTGACTCCGTGCGTCAACTCGTGGGCGATCACGTCGAGGGATCCGGTGAGGTCGCCGAGCTGCTTTCCGTCCCCGTCGCCGAAGACCATTTGCCGTCCGTCCCAGAACGCGTTGTTGAACTTCACGCCGAAGTGAACGTACCCGTCCAGGCGCATCCCCCGGCCGTCGATCGAATCGCGCTGGAACACTTCCTTGTAGAAATCGCGCGTCAGGCCGAGTCCGTCGAACGCCCGGTTGGCGGACTCGTCCACGGACTCCGGTCCGTCTTCCGGCCTGGCCAGGACAGCGGCGGGGAGGAAACTCCCCTGCTCGCAGTCGAAGACGGTGCGCCGGCCGTTACCGGGGGCGGCCGCGCCGGCGAAGGACGCCCGGACCGCTCGCTCACCCCGCAGGCGAGCAGTGGTCAGCAGGGTGTCCAAGGCGGCCTGGCGCACCTCACTGTCTTCGCTCTCCAGGAGCCTCTTCAAAAGGTACGGGGGGATAATGCAGTTGAGTCGCGAGGTCCTGCTCATAGGACACCTCCCGAATAAGAGGACCGACGGTTAAGCATTCATCAACGCGCGGAAGGTTCGAGACGTTCAACGTGGCCAAATGCAGCGTTGCGACGGGCCCTCCGAGAGGATCTCGCAGACAAACGGCAGGTGCCCGCTGGACGTGGCAGCAGCGGAGAAGCGTTGGCGCCGACCAGCCCCGTTTCCAGAGGTGGGGGTTACGCTGATATGACCAGTCTCCGGCCGCACGTAGCGACTGGCAAACGCAACGCGAGTTGCTTGGTCAGGGTGTTGGCCGGTTTCCTCGTTGGCGGGGCCCGCGCGTCGCGCATCACGAAGTCGATCACACCGTCACAGCCTCGGTCCGGTGCAATGGTGAGAGACCTGGCGTGCTCGACTTCGGAGGCGCCCTACACCCAGTTGACTTCCGCCCGCTCCAGCAGTGGGTCGTCCGTCAGCTGGAACAGCGGCACGGCGAAGTTGCCCGACCTGAACCGGCCGCCGAAGTGCAGGCCGAGCACCCGGTGGTCGGCCAGGTCGAAGACCGGGGAGCCGCTGTTGCCGCCGAGCGTGGAGCAGTCGTGCGTCATGGTGAACCCGGGCCCGTCCGGGACCAGCGCCGTCACCGTGCCCGGCTGGAGCCGCTTCACGTTGTAGATGTCCATGAAGATGCGTCTCATGGCCTCCGGCTCGTTTCGGCGGCCGTCCGCCGCCGGGTAGCCGACCACGTACACGGGCCGGCCCGGCAGGTCCGGCGGAGCGTCGGCCGCGACCGGCAGTGGCGCCGGCAGCGGCCCGCCGCCGCCGGCGAGCGGGGACACTCGGAGCAGTGCCATGTCGACGTCCTGGTGGATGCCGATGACCTCGGTGACCTCGAACTCGAACGATCCGTCGGTGGCGGTCGCGCCGAGTTCCTCGGCGGTGTCGATGCGCGCACCCATGCCCTGGCGGAAGGTGAACCCGCCCTCGCCGTCCGCACGACTGAACTCGGCCGCGACATGGCGGTTGGTCATCACGGCGAACGGCGAGACCAGGAAGCCCGTGCCCAGCCAGTCCAGTTCCGCGTGGCCGGAGACCTCCACCCGGCCGACCCGCTCGATCGACTTCCGGATGGCCGGCCGCTGCCCGTCCAGCAGGGCCCAGTCGCCCGGCTGCGAGGCGAAGTCCTGGCCCTGGACCAGGATCGCCGGGCGGCCTTCGAGCAGGACGATCGCCTCCACCCCGAAGTACTCGTCCGCGTCGACATCGCCGGTGCGGCCCGCCGCGAGCTTCTCCAGCCCGCGCACCCCGGCTTCCAGCACCCTGGCCCGCTCCTCCCGGGCGGCGCGGCCGATCTGCGCGGCCGCCTCCTCCTCGCGGGGAAGCCCCTCGGCGGACTCGAGGATCTCCGCGTTCAGCCCCTCGCGTACGCGTGCGGCCACCTCCAGCAAGTCCTCTCGGAAGACCTGCTCAGGCCCGGTCGCCACCGGTGATCCACCGCGCATCTCACACCTCCTGTGGTCGTGCCCGCCCCGTCAGCGTGACTGGGCCGCAGCGATCTCGTCGTGGATTTGCGGGCTGTGCTCCCGCAGGTGCTGCATGATGGCGCTCAGTTGCGTGCCGACGTTGACGAAGGCCGTGCTCTTGCCCTGGAAGCTGACGTCCGAGACGCGGCGCGTGCCGCGGTGCAGGGCCACCACCGTCCAGTCGTCGGTCAGCACCGGCGAGCCGGAGGAGCCGCCCCGGGTGTCGGTGAAGTAGCGCACGTCCCGGTCGTCCGCTTCGAAGGCGAGGTTGTTGCGTAGCGCGATCCGCTTCGGCTCCCCACCCGGGTGCTGAATGATGTTGAGCGCCACAGGCATGTCCTTGGCCACGGCCAGCGGTGCGGTGGCGACGCGGAGGAAGGGCCGGGGCGGGGCGTCGGTCAGGCGCAGCACGGCGTAGTCGAGCTCCTCGTCCCAGGCCACGAGTTCGCTGGCGCGCGTCTCCTCGACGTCCGTGTCGTCCTCGGTCAGGTAGTCGAACCGGGAGCGTGATCCCTGGGCCTGGAGCCGGAGGTCCGCGGGGTCCGCCACCTGCTGCTGGCCGTCGGTGCGCTTGCGGGCGTTGACCACGTGGTGGTTGGTGACGAGCAGGTCGGAGGCGATGAGCCAGCCCGTGCCGTTGTGGGGCAGAGCCAGGGGCTGGAGCAGGGCGCCTCCCTGGTACGGCAGCACCTTGATACGGGCGACCGAGGAGCCCGCCAGAGCTCCGCCGCTCAGGAAGTCGAAGGGCACCGTGTCGTCCCGGAAGACGATCTCTTCCTTGGTTTCCCCGGTGGGGACGTCGGGTGCCACGTCGGGCTCACCGGCCGCGTCGCGCGCCACTCGGTCCAGTGCCTTGAGGACCACGTCGCGGGCGGCGGCGTCGGTGAGCTGGTCGGCGGCGTTCCGGAGCCAGACGGCCAGCGGCACGGTGCCGTCGATCAGCCGCTCCACTCGGTTCATCTCGTTGAGGTCCGAGTGGACCTGCTGGCCGGGCGCGGCGAGAAGCGGCAGCGAGCCGCGGTACTTCGGGAGGATGCCCGCGAACAGCAGACTCCGCAGTGCCGGGTCCGTCAGTCCTGCCTCCACCGCCGTGTCCCGCAGCTGTACGACGTCGTCCTGGGAGAGATACGTGTCGCTCATGGTCGATCAGGCCGCTCTGTGGCCGTTCCCTTCGGCTGGGCTCTCTGCTGAGGGGTCCGCGTCGCCCGGCTCCGACGCGCCCGGCTCCGACGCGCCCGGCTCCGACGCGACCGGCTCCGACGCGCCCGGCTCCGACGCGACCGGCCGCGCGTCCGTGGGTACGTCCCGGCCGGGGGTGGTGGCACCGGCGCCCATCACTGCCGCCACGCCCGAGACGAGCTCGCCGCTCCGGTCGTCGAGGGCCAGGAGGCGCCTGGCGAGCCCGTCGAGCGTCCCGAGCCGGCGCGCCTCGCGCAGCATGCCCTGCACCCCCTGGTCGGTGGCCCCGGTCGTGAACCTCCGGTCGGGCGGGCTCGCGGAGTCCTCCAGAAGGCGGCGCAGCGAGGCCCGCAGCTCGGGCCGACCGGCTACCACGCGGGTGATCGCCTCGCCGAGTATGTCCAGGACCCCGTCCTCGGTCTCGGGCAGGCCCACGACGTCCAGGGCGTGCTCCAGGATCCGCGGGTGGTCGCGCGAGACCTCGGCGACCGCGGCACGCACCAGGGCGGGCTGCCGGACGAGCTCCGCGTCGGGCAGCCGCCGCAGTCGCTCGGCGAGCCTGCCCTCGACCTCCTGATCGTGTTCCTCGGCGCCCGACGCCAATTGTGCACGGGTCAGCAGGGCGCCCAGTGCCTCGAAGTCCTTGCCCAGGCCCGTGGCGATCTCCTCGGCCTCGGCGAGGTCGTCGTCGGCCTCGCCTCGGTCGCCGTCCGCCTCGGCCAGGCGCGCCGAGAGGAGCAGCAGCTCCAGCTGCAGTCCGGGGAAGCCGTCCTCCTCGGCGCGGTCCACGGCCGCGTCGGCGGCTGCCCGGGCATCGGTACGACGGCCCAGCCGGTCCAGGGTCTCGACCCACAGCGGGTGCAACGGGCTGCCCGAGGTCCACGGGCGCCGCCCCTCGAGCCGGGCTGCGGCCTCGTCGGTGTACCCCTGCGACAGCAGGTCCTCCACCTCGTGGGCGGTGATGCGCTCCCAGTCCTCCTGGTCCGCCTTCGCCATCACCTCGTCCGGGGTGTGACCGCCGAAGCGCCCGGCGAGGTACGCGGCGGACCGTCCCGCCATGTCCTCGTCGGCCCCGACGAGGAACCGCTCGACACCGGGCAGCCAGCGCAGCTCCACCTCGCGCGGGCTCTCGTTCAACCGCAGCCGGTGGTAGATCTCCTCCGCCCGCGGCTCCAAACCCTCGCATGCCGCGTAGTACGCGACGGCCCGCTGCCCGACCGCCCGCATCAGGTCCGGACGGGCGCGGTCGGCCAGCCGCAGCATGATGGCCCGCAGATCGGTCCGGTGGCGCACGCTCCCCGGAGCGGCGGATTCCACCAGGTCGAGCCGGGAGAACAGCCCGAAGAGACGCTCCGCCTCCAGGTCGGAGTCCACCGTCAGTCCGCACGGCTCGGCGAGGACTTCCCGGATCAGTCCGGGGGTGATGGTCCGCAGCGCCATTCCGGCCTGGGCCAGGGCACGGACGTCCTCCTCCCCGATGCGCCTCAGGATCCGCTCGTACAGGATCCCCTGGATGAGCATCTGGTCGACCTTGCGGAAGAAGTGCCGGCGCCGCCGGGGCAGGCTCTCGATCAGTTCGTTCAGCGACTCGGCCGGGTCGCCCTCCTGCTCGGCTGCCCGCGCCGCCAGCTTCAGGCTCAGGGGATTCCCGCCCACGCGGTCGGCGAGCTTCTCGGCGAGTCGTTCGTCGGTCACCCCGCAGCAGGTCAGGAGGGCCGCCGAGGCCTCCGGGCCAAGTTCGTTCAACTCGATGGTCAGGGGCTCCACCAACCGGGCCGGATGCTCCTTGAGCAGCCGCCCGGCGACGACGGTCCGCAGCCTCGGGTGCACCTTCTGGAGTGCCGACCAGATACCCCACATGCGGCCGAGCTCCGGGGAACCGCGGTACTGGGCCTCCTCGAAGGAGTCGATCACGAGTACCAGGGGCGGCTGCTGCGCCGCGGGCACCCCCACCGCCTGGACGACGAGCGTCGCGAGCTGGGCCGCCAGCATGCCCTCGCGCGCGGCGGACAGGGCGTGCACGCCCGACTGGGAGAGCCGCGCCATCGTCGCCCGGGTGGTGGCGAGCTCGTAGAGCTCGTCGACCGTGTCCTCTTCGGCCCGGTGGAGGCCTACGGTCTCCTCGCACGCATGCGCCAGGGCGTCGAAATCGGCGTGATGCTCCGGGAACTGGACGCGGAGCTGGCGAGCCATCTCCGCGATCAGGGTGGCTGGTTCGTGGACCGAGAGGGTGGGCCGTGCGAAGTCGACGTACGCGAAGGGGAACGGGGTCGGGAAGTCGCGCAGGCTGTCCCGGAGGAACGTAGTGAGCAGAGCGCTCTTGCCGACGCCGCTCAGCCCGTGGATCAGCACTGGCCGCTTCGTGCCGCTGCCGAGCGCCCGGGTGAACTCGTCCTGGAACGGCGTGGGCAGTCCGATGTAGGCGCGCAACCGGGCGAGTTCCTCGACGCGCCCCTGGAAGGAGCTGCGTGCGAGGCGTTCGAGGGGCTGCATCAGCCGCGCCCGGTCCAGTAGCTGCTGGACCTCCCCGCTCTGCGGGATGCCGGTGATGCCCGGGATCTGCGCGAGCCACAACACCGCCTGCAGCGTGTGCGGCAGCTCGTCCAGCTTCTGGTGGGCGAGGTCCGGGGGGGTGCCGTCGAGGTAGGCCAACGCGGTGCTTTCCGGGCCCGAGCCGGGCGGGATCTGCTCGAGGTTGGCCAGCAGGGCGAGGTGGGCCGCTTCCGGATCGGCGAAGCCGCGCAGCGCCGTGTCACGAGCCTCCGGCTTGAGTACCCAGCTGAAAGTGTTGCGCGCGCCGACGGCCCGGCAGTCGCGCAGCAGCTCCAGGCCGGCCGCCCCGGAGGGCTCCTCCTCGCCGGGCAGCTTCAGCCGGGCCGGGTCGAACCGGCCCAGCAGGGACGCCGCTTCCCGGTAGGCCTTGCGCGGGTCCGACACGTCTGCGGGACCGGGGGCGGCCGCCGCGGCGTGCAGCCGCTCGCTCAGGCGCGTGCCGAAGTCCTCACCGGGTACGAGCGCGCCGTAGAGGCGGACCGACTCCGCTGCCGCCGTGCAGACCTTGCGCATGTAGCTGTCCGGCCCGGAGGCCTCTCCCGCGTGGAGGACGGCGGGGACGGTCGTCTCCACGAGGCTGGCGATTCGCTTCGTGTCCGGGGGCGTCGAGGCCTCCGTGAAGAACTGCCGGAAGAACTCCTGCAGATCGTCCGGGCCGAACATCCGGGCGGTGTCCCTGACCTCGTTCTTGCGTATCTCGTACGGGAGCTGGCGCATCGTCGGTGAGTACCCGAGCAGTACCAGCCGGGGCGGTACGTCCGGCGGCGCCGGCCTCTGGTTGTAGATGGTCAGGGCCAGCTTTCCGATGCAGTCCCAGACATCGGAATTGACGTCGAGCTTGTCGCAGTCGTCCAGCACCAGCCAGTACTGCCCGCGCGCGGTCGTGGCCTGCCTGACGACGCGGTGCAGCGCTGCATCGATCTCAGGTAGTGGATCGTTCAATTGTGTCGGATTCAACGGCGAGAGGGTTGCGTTCGGGTCCGCGACGGACTCGGTGAGCCGCTGGACCACCTGCTCGGCGGTCGAGGTCCGGTTCAGCGTCACCCGCACCGGCCGGAAATTGCAGTGCTCGCCTATGTGCCGGATCAGCTTGTAACTGTAGGAGCGCCCACTGTCCGGCTCTCCGTCCACTACCAGAACCGTCTTGTCGGGATTCTCGAAGAATTGGCGGAGCCGCTTCCTGAAGTCCACCCGGTCGATGAACACCTCGGCGCCGTTGCTGAGCACCCTGCTGAGGAAGAAGTCCTGGGGTGAAATGTGCAGCCGCACGGCCTCCTCCAGCTCGCACTTGAGGCGCTCGGCCTCCTTTCCGGCCGGGAGGGAGATCAGCGAGTCGATCCGCACGAGCGTACTGAGCAGCTGGAGTTGGGTTTCGATGCCACTGTTCCGCACTGCCTCGACCAGGGCGACCGAATTGTCGCTGCTCACATAACTCAGTGGGATTCTGCTCACGAACTCGGGTGAGAATCCGAACTGGACCAGCTTGGGTCGGGGTTCGCCGGAAATGAAGAAGTGGTCCCGCACCATTTCGGTGACGAGTCCCCATTCGGTGTCCTTGGGAGACATACCGCACCTGCACAGGCCGCCGTAGCGGCGTGGAAGACGGACTGCCTGATACCTGTCATGGTTTCACTCGGCCCGGTCCGTCGCAACGCGGCAAGCGGCACCAGGTCCCGCAGGCCCGAGACATTGGACCAGCCCGCCACACCCGCCGGGACCGCCGTCGGGAGCGCGAGCCGGTCCTGGACCTCGGTGATACCGAGAGGAGATCCCGCGGTGACGAACAGGGTGACGTCCCGGCGGGCCTCGCGGAGCGTTGCCGTTGCCGTTGCCGTTGCCGTTGCCGTGGACGTAGACGTAGACGTAGACGACGGTGGCGTCGTCCGTCAGCTGCCCAGGACCACGTCCTCGTAGCTCTCGAGACGCTTCCAGCGCTCCGCGGGTGCGCGGGTGACGGGCATGAGGTCGGCGGCCGGCAGCGGCCCGAAGTCGAGGCCGGTGAGCTCGACGACGTCGGTGACCGGCACCTGGAACGTGCGGTACGGGCCGAGCGGCGGCGGATCGCCGGGCTTGGCGCTCGCCATCGCCCGCTCGCGGTCCCGGCTGAGGTCCGGGCTCTGGTCGAGGATGTACCCGGTCGAGGCCAGTCGGCCGTTCTGGACGAAGGCGGCCACCTTCCAGAACCGCAGCGGCACCTGGATGCCCCGGTAGGGCGGGTCGGAGTCGTGCAGGACGGGACCGGTGAAAACGGACAGCTTGCGGTCGAACTGGGCCGCGTGGTCGAGCAGATGGTTCTCCAGCCCCTGCCACAGCTCTTTGCCCTGGTTGAAGACGTCCTGCTGCGGCGCCGCGTTGGTGAAGTGGAAGGTGTCCGTGTTCGCGCGGTTGGCCTCGGACACGGCACCCCAGACCGGGTCCAGGCGGCGGACCAGGTGCCCCCGGTCCAGGGAGTTGTCGCGGTAGATGTCGTTGCCGGCCTGCTGGGCCTCGGGTACGCGCGGGTCGAACCCCCAGGCGTCGTCACGGGGTACGTCCTCCACGATCCGCTCGCCGTCGATGCAGACGGCGGTGGAGGCGGCCAGCCTGCGGTCTGGGCGCAGGACGACGGTGAAGTGGGTGTAGGGGAGGACCACGGTCTCGATCCCGGTCGCGGCCGGCAGGGGGAGCGGGACGACGGTACCGAGGAAGGACTCCTCGTAGCCGGTGCGATCGGCGAGAGAGTCCTGCCGTGCTTTGGCGCCCGCAGCCCGATCCGGTGGCGTGTCGATTGCGTTCATAAAATAGCAATACCGTGCCCAAGTGATCGTTTACGGTCCGATGCCACGGGTCACCCGAACAGCGGCTCCCCTCGGCAGGCCCGATCGGGCGGCGTCCCCCGCGCCCCGGTTCAGGCGGCGGCCACTGCGGAACCCATGTTGTCGACCCCACTTGCCCGCCACGCCCCGAGGAGTACCCGTGCCCACTGGCCTGTCCATCCATGTCGGTCTGAACAAGGTCGATCCCGACGCCTACGACGGCTGGGACGGCAAGCTCCTGGCCTGCGAGAACGACGCCCGCGACATGGCGGCGGCGGCCCGCGCCAGCGGGTTCGACGACACCGTCATCCTGACTGGCGACGGCACGGTGGAGAACATCACCGCGGAGCTGCGCAACGCGGCCGGACGGCTCAAGAGCGGGGACATCTTGCTCTTCACCTACTCGGGCCACGGCGGCCAGATGGACAACACCGTCGGATCGGACGTCGAGCCCGACCGGCTGGACGAGACGCTGGTGTTCTTCGACCGCCAGTTCCTCGACGACGAGCTGGACCGGGAGTTCCGCCGGTTCGAGGAGGGGGTCAGGATCTTCGTCCTGCTGGACTCCTGCCACAGCGGCAGCGCCATCGAGTCCCTCCAGGGGCTGCTCACCCCGGAGGCGCTGCAGTCGCAGTTCCAGACCCGTGACCCGGGCCAGGTGGAGGCGGCGTCCCGGCTGATGCCGTTGCTCAAGCAGCAGCAGATCTTCGCACGGGACCGGGCGTTCTACGAGGGCCTCCAGCGCGAACTCAAGGACGGCAACGGCGGTCGCCCGGCGCCCGGCGTCGTGCTCATCGCCGCCTGCCAGGACAACCAGGTGGCGTCCGACGGAGACGTCAACGGACTGTTCACCGCGAACCTTCTCAAGGTGTGGGGGAAGGGCGCCTTCCAGGGCGACTACCGCACCTTCCACCGCGACATCCAAAAGCGCATGCCCGTCATCCAGAGCCCGAACTTCTACACGACGGGCAGCCCGGCGGACGGCTTCCTCAAGCAGAAGCCGTTCACCATCTGACACCGACTGCCGTACGGCCGCCCCCGGGAGCCGTCGTATAAGGGGGTGTGCTCCGCGAGCTGCTTCCGATCGCCCCGTGGCCGCAGGACGCGGACGGGCGAGGCGTCGAGTGGCCGCTCGCCGCCCAGGACCTGCTCGAGTACGAGCCCCGAGGAAATCCTCGGGGCTCTCGGCTCCGCCGTCCTCGTCCCCGACGCCAACCGCGAGCCCCGATCGCCGCCGACACCCCGTACTACTCGGGGAAACACAAACGCCGCCTGAGGCCGACAGTGACGCTGCTGCTCGACGCGTCGGCCTGCGCGCCCGCCCGGACCGCCCGCCCCTTCGCCTGGCCGGACTCGTCCCCTTACCCGCTTGAGCGGGCCTTCTCCAGGAGCTCCTGATAGGGCGTCTGCACCGTGGAGCCACGCACCGGCGAGAGACCGTACCGGTCATTGACCTCTTCCTTCGCGTAGGGATTCACGGGATCGAACTCTGTCCGTTCACCCGGCGGCGACACGTCCACAACAACGCGCGGCCACTCACCACTGACCACTCTGAACACTGTTATCCGCTGCCGACCCCGGGTCACGTTCAGGATTTCACTGCTGTTCGAGATCTCGGATCGATACCTGTACTTTGCGTCGGGAGGATATCCCTTCTCCTTCTTGGCCTCTTCTGCGAGCTCCTTGCCCCCGATCCCGGAACGCTCGTAACCGGCGGGTATTTTCGTTCGGTCTTTCCTGATCACGTACACCTCGGTCTGGGCCCTGATGGCTTCATACTTGCGCGGAGTGGGATCCTTGATCTCGACGACCACGTCCTGTGCGACTTCCTCCCCTGGGTTCAACACGCTGCCCACCGGCGTGACGAAGGCGCCATCGTAGATCAATTCGAACGCGCCGGGCTTGACGTCGGAGCTACTGCTCGCGGGCCCGCCATGGATCCAGTACTTGCTGTCGAGGATGTAGACGGGAACCTGGCCCGCGTTCTTCACGTACAGATGGACCGTCACATACAGCTGCGCCGCTCCGTTTTTCATACTCGACTCTTTGAACTCCGCCCCACTCTGTATCAGCGGGGTTCTCACATAGGGAAGGTAGATCTGTGAATATGCCAGGTTGGCGCCGGCGAGAAGGGTGGAGATGATGGCACCGATCGCGATCTTCTTGGGGTTGCGGAGACCTTTCCACGCCCGCAGTTTGACAAGTCCGACCAGCGCCGCGGAGGACCAGACGCAGAGGGCGATCCCGATCACGGTGTAGCCGGTGAAACGCTCGCCGATCTGCAGCAGGAGGAGGGAAATTCCACAGAGGAGGGCGATTACCACTCCGGCCAGAACGGCCACACCCGAGTTGCGCCATCGCCGCTTGCCCCAGTAGTCGAACGCCGCCCCGGCGGCGGCCAGTTCCACCACGGCCGCAACGAGGACGGTAACTCCTGCGATCCGTCCGCCGTAGGTCAGGGCATCACCGCTGTCCGATATTCCGATCTGGAAGAGCGGACATGCGGTCGCGAGGAAGCCGAAGACCATGAGGAGGCCGATTGTCAGTCGCCGCCCCACCCGGTCCGGCCAGACAGTGCAGTCTCCGCCGAGCCATTGGATGTCGTGGTGCCCGAGTGCCACACCAGCACGATCCAGGATTCTTCGGAGCTCCCCGTGGGACCGGGCCTTCCCCGCGAGGTCGCCGTCGATCAGGACCTTCCGCAAGCCGAGGTCATCAGGAGGCCCTACGGCTACCTCGGGCGTGTTCGCCATGACACCAGCCTGACGCCTGTCCGCGGAACGCGCCCCCTGAGCACCCCCGCGTCAGGGTGCGATCAACGCGGCGCAGGGCGAAGCTGAAGTTGATGTGTGTGTTGGTTTAGCTCGTCCCCAGAGGAGCTCTCATGCGTAGACGTATTCTCGGATTCACCGCCGCACTCGTACTGGCCGTTCTCGGCGCCGCAGTACCCGTCGCGCAGGCTGCCGCACCGGCTGTCACCGGACCGGAGTGCATCGCTGACAAGGTTGGAAAGGTGGAGTACGACTCCGGCACCGGCCTGTGGACCTGCATAGGCGGCGAGCACGACGGCGAACCCATCACCACGAAGTGAACGCCGCCCGCCCGCCCCTTCTCGTTCGGGGCGCACGGCGCCTTGGGTTCGATGTCTCGTGACGGGTCGTTGGTTGTCCGGCGGCCCGTTTCTGCTTGCCGGGTCGCTTGGGGTCATGGTGGGGGCCGGCTGTCGCGTCGAGACGGGAAACGGTCGGATGGCCGGGCGGGGGAGGGGCCACGCCCGCCCCACCCCGGCGCACGTGCGTAGCCGCCCCACCGCCCGTGCGGGCCGCCGCATGAGCGTCCTCTCAGCCGCGACCGCCTTCGGCTTCCTTCGCCGTGGCCAGGCGCCAGGGCGCGAACGCGCTGGCCGTGCGCGGCAGGAGGCCCGCCAACTCGGGGCAGTGCCGCACCACCACGCTGGTCATGCCATTGCGCTGGATCCAGTCGATGCCCAAGGGGGTGTACACCTCGGGCCTGAAGTCGACCGTGAGGAAGCGATCGCTCTGCAGGCGGCGGGTCGCCATCAGGATGAAGATGCGGAAGGCGGTGTCGCTGAAGCCGAAGCCCTGCGGCGGGTTCTCGGCGAAGAGACCGACCATGGTGTCGATCTGATCGACATCGCGGTAGACCTCCTTCAAGCGTGCGATCGTCTCCGCGTCGGAAGACACGTCCTCGAACCGCCGCACGCGCGGCTTGTGCAGACCTGCCCGGAAGTCGTTGTAGCGCGGTACACCGCGGCGCCGGGTGCGTACCAAGTCGACCACGGACAGGTCGATGATCTCGCCGTCCCGCTCGAACGCCCGCAGGGCGCGGGGGTAATTGTGCAGGGTGATCGCGCCGGGATGAGCGATGCCGAGTGAGTACAGCGAATTGGCCAGACCGGTCCTGCGGATGAGCGCCTCCGCAGCGGGGCCCTGCACGTCGTTGAAGCCGAGGGTGTCCAGACGCCGGCCGAGCCGGTGGTCCACGATCTCGAAGTCGTCGGGGAGCAGCGGGTGCATGCGGTAGACGGTGACGAAGTCCTCGGTGAGCGAGTACGGAGCGGCATGGTGGTCCGGCAGGGTCTCGGGGATGCCGGTCAGTGAATGCGTCTCGAAGAGCCACAGTCCCAATTGTTCGAGCCACTTCTTCGGCGGCCCCTGCCAGTTGGTCTTGAGACCGATGTCGATCACTTCGGTGGCGAGGATCGCGGGAGTCCACTCCACGGTGTGGATCTTCGCGATGAGAGCCGAGACGACCAGTCGCGCAGTCTGGTAGACACGGTCCTCGCTCAACCTCGGGTACTCCTGCCGCAGCGCTTCGCACACGGCGTTGTGCTCGCGGGCGAAGAGGGTCTGCATGGCGCTCAGGCCGTACCACCAGCTCTCCGCGAACCCGGTGAGCGGGAGGCCGTCCGGCCCGGCCGGCAGGTAGTCGTCCTCCAAGCGCAGCGCGGCACCGCCACCCGGCTCGCGCAGCGACCTTCCGGTGCTCTCGTCGCCGCCGTAGATCTCGGAGCCGTCCCACCACTGGGACGCCGCGTTGGCGAACAGCGTCGGCGGACCCTTGCCGTCGGCCGGGTGCAGCCCTTCGTTCTCAGCGAAGCGCATGACCTCCTCGGGACGTCCGCCCGGCGTGTTCTGCCACGTGACACCGGGAGGGAGCGGCACCTCGACGCTCTTCGTACCGGTGGGATAGCGCTTGTGGTTGACCCAGTCGTGCACCTGGAACTGGATCCAGGCGGCGGCCAGGACGTTGAGGGAGCGTGCCGGGATGAAGACGTCGCGGTGCAGCAGCTCCCGACTGACAGTGACCGGGTTCGGTACGTCGAACAGGTCCGGTTGGTAGACGGGTGCGAGGTTCCGGCCGAAGGCGGACCCGACAGCGCCCATCGTCGGTGCGGACAGGTCGTTGTACGTGCCGTCGTAGCTCCGCGCGAGCCGCATGTCCTCGTCGATGGGATCGGGTACGGGCTGGGTTCTGGGCGGAGCCTCGCGGACCTCGGTGTCGACCAGGTTGTACTGGCGCAGCTTCTGCCGAAAGGCCACGAGGTTCAGCAGACCGAGGCGTGTGGGCAGCCGGTGCCAGGGGACGAATCGGTTGAGGCCGCGGAAGGCGGCGCGCAACGGCACGCCCAGTACGGCGTTGCGTCGGGGCTCGACGTTGGCGAACCGGTGGCCCAGGCGGTGGGCGCTGCTGGCTTCGTAGGCGACCTTGCGTGCACGGTTGAGGTTTCCGAGGGGCCGAAACTCCTCCGTCGTGTTCCACGGGTTGAAGGCGAGCTCGTCAACCCGTGCCGCTGCGGCTCGAGCCTCGGCCGAGCCGATGTCATGTCGAGGGATGGTCAGCGTTGCCACCCGCACAAGAGGCGTGTCCTCCTCCTTCCACTCGGCCGCGCCGTCCTCGATGGGCGTCCGGCGGGCATCCACGTAGCGCTGGACGTACAACTCGAAGACGACATCTGCCTCCTTCAGCCGCTGTGCGAGTTCGTGCTGCAGGAAATCGGGGTCAGTGCCGGAGGGGGCGGGGGCCGACGGAGCGTCGGCTGCGGGGCCCAGCTGATAACGCACCGGCCCCGCGTCACCCCACAGGATGGCGCCGCGGCTCCAGTACGTCTCCAGCGCCAGGCTGCGCACCGTGCGGCTCGTACCCGCACGCACGTTGCGCCGCATGCGCGCGGCCGTGGACCATCCGACCGCGAGCGGCAGCGTGACGAACAGCGCGAGGGCCTTCCGCGGTGTCGAGTCGGCGCCCGCCATGGCCTTCGCGAATTCGACGAACTCGCGCGCGTTGCGCGCATGCGAGACCGGATGGCTCGTCATCAGCAGGTCGTGCGCTTCGTCGGCTCCTGCCGCGATGCGCAAGGCCGCCCCGCGCAGATCGGGGGCGTGGTCGGGCTGGCGGGCGCCGTTCGCATTGGAGAGCCGCACGGTGACGGGGTACTGGGCACCCGGTTGGGCGAAGCCGGTCCGCAGGTCGGGGGGCAGGTCGCCGACGAAGGCCAGACGCGCGTTCTCCGCGCCGAGAACGGCCTTGGCGTGGAACGTCCGCGCGAGGTCGGCTGCGCCACTGCGCTTCTTGGACTTGAGCTGGACCCGCATGAGCTCACGGGCGAGCCGCTCGAAGATGAGTCGTTCCGCCTCCGGGTTGCCGCCCACGTAGTGCTCGTACTGCCTGATCTCGGCCATGTGTGCCTCTTCGCCAAGGCGCACCCCGCTGTCCGGACGCAATGCCGGCGGACGACGAGGTCACGCTGCACGGCTGCCCGAGACTTGGTCCGCGGGCACCTGGGTTCACACAGCAACCCTGACCCAGTGGTGCGGCCGCGGCGCGCGGAACAACGCAGACGGGTGGCATCCGCTTCGCGCCCCGGTAGGGAACCGCCGCACGAGTTCTGCGGGCGCCCTCAGCGGTGACGCCGGCCCTGCCACTCGTACGGCCCACTTCATGTGCGGGAGCGGGATGTGTCGAGTACTGGCAAACTGGTTTCGGAAGACCGCACGGCAGAGCTGTCCGGCGCGTCCGAACGCTTCTTCCCGCATCAGTGGGCCACACCCGGTCGGTCCGCGCGACCAGGGTACGTCGCCGTTGGCCGACGGGGACCGACGCCGAGATCACTCGGTAGGCCCTACCGCACCACAGCCACAGCCACCACGGCCACCACAGCTCCTCGCCCGAGGCGTCATTCCCGGCAGCCGGGGACGCTCGAGACGGCTCCGTCATGGGTGACTGCGCCGACACGGCCGCACCACGTGCCGCGTCGACACCGCACTCGCCGACAACAAATGCGGGGGAGTGGACGAGGGAACGGCGATGAGGGTTTACGAAGCCATAGTCAAGGGCCTGGAAGACATCGGAGTACGGGCCGCTTTCGGCGGTGCCGGAGAGAACGCCGCCGGCCTGATGCTGGCGCTGAAGCATTCGCAGCAGATCCGGCCGGTCATCACGCGGCATGAGCAGGCCGCGTCCTTCATGGCGTGCGGCCACGCGATGTACACGAACCAATTGGGCTTCTGCTTCGCAACGGCCGGGCCGGGTGCGTTCAACCTGTTCTCCGGTCTGGCTGTGGCGATGTCCGACTCCTACCCCGTCCTGGCGGTCTCGGGATACGCCTCGAGGGCATGGCAGGGATGGGGCTCCCTCAACGAAACCTCGGGCCTGAACCGGACGCCCGACTCCCGGGCCATGTTCGCCGCCACGACGAAGAAGTCCTTCCTGCTCACCGATGCCGCCGACACGTGTGATGTGCTCGAGGAAGCCGTCAACATCGCCTTCGAAGGAAGGCCCGGGCCGGTGCACATCCACGTTCCCGAGGACCTCACCCACCGCGGTGTCGAGGTCACGGACTTCCGGCACATCCGGCTCGACGTAGCCCCGGTCGTCCCGGATCCGGCCCGCGTGGAGGCGATCGCCTCGATGCTGGCCGACGCCCTCACACGGCGCAAGCGCATCGTGGCGCTCGTCGGGTTCGGCGCGATCCGCAGCGGAGCGGGAGCGGAGGTCCGGCGCTTCATCGAACGGTTCCAGATTCCCTTGCTCACCACACTGGACGGCAAGGGCATCGTCTCCGAGGGGCACCCGCTCTCGGTGGGCGTCTTCGCGGACAGCGGACACTCCAGCGCGTGGAAGGCGTTCCGCGAGGCCGATGTCGTGCTGTGCGTCGGCAACTCCCTGAATCAGCACGCCACGTTCAACTACCGCGAAGACCTCTTCGATAACAAGGTGCTCGTCCATGTGAACATCTCCGAGACCGAGTTCCGCAAGGCCTACCGGCCCGACTACGCGCTGCTCTCCGATGCGCGCCTCGGGGTTGCCGCCCTCCACGAGGCGCTCGACAAACGGGTCGGCGACGTCCCGGCGGTCGACGTCGACGGCCGCGACTACGAAGCCCGTCACATCACGCACCTGACCGGAAAGATCCACCCGGGGGAGCTGGCCCAGGCGATCGGCAGGATGCTGCCCCCACGAGGTGTTCTGCTCGCCGACGCGGGAGCACACCTCGCCTGGCTCAGCTACTACGTCGAGCTGGAGGAGGGGCAGAACTTCCGCAAGGTCGGTTCCTTCGGGCCGATGGCCGGCCATGTCAACGGTGCCATCGGAATGAAGCTCGCACACCCGGAACGGACCGTCGTCGTCGGGTGCGGTGACGGCTGCTACTCGTTGTCCGGTTTCGAGCTGATGACCGCCGTCGAGAACGACATCCCCGTCATCTGGATCATCTTCGACGACCAGGAATTCAAGCTGATCAAACTGTTCCAGCTCGTCACCTACGGGGAGACGGGGCTCGTCGAGTTCCAGAACCCGGACTTCGCCGCATACGCGCAGGCGTGCGGCGCCGACGGCTACCGCGTCGAGACGCTGGAGGAGTTCGAGAAGGCGTTCCGTGAAGCGCTCGCCTCCGGCCGGCCCTCCCTCATCGACGCCCGGATCACGCGATGGGCCGTCCCCCACTACAGCCCCTCGCCCGACGGCGTCATCGCCGGCCTCGTCGAGACCATCGAGGCACGCTTGCGCGGCTGACAGCGTCCGTGTCCGCTCCTCCCCCCGGCGAGCCCCGCGCCCACGGCGAACGGCACGGTGTGGGGTGCCGAGGCCGGGCAGACCGGCTCGTCCGGTCGCGCCGTGAAGGGACAGCATGATGAACGACCCGCTGAACACCCACAGCCGTGCCGGGTTCGAGGCCCTTGTGAACCGCCCGCTGCTCACGTCGATCTGGCGTCGCCGCACCCACCGGGTCAGCCGCGGCAGCTCGGTCGAGGCCGGTTCGATGAGCTGGGCCTCCACCGCACCACGAGCCCCGCTCACAGAGCTCGAAGAGGCCGTACTCATCGCCATCACGGGCTGCTCCGGCCTCACCATGCCGGACCGCCCTTTCGCCGACCCCCGCGACGGCAAGCCCATCATGGCCAAGCCGAACCTCAACATGGCCGGCCGGACCGCGGGCAGCCCCGACAACGCGCAGGGCACGCACTTCTTCCTGATCAACGACACCGGCACCTACTTCCTGCGCAACCTGCCCCCTGCATCCGACGGCGGGGCGGCGGCGTTCGACGCGGAGACCCTCTGCTCGCGCGCCGCCGAGGCGAAGGTGCGGGTGCTCGACCACCGCATCGACGTACCGGAAGGAAGGCGGGACTTCCCCGCCTACCTCGACTCGAACCGGTTCCTGTCGAACCTCCCGGGCAGCACCCTCCTCTTCCCCGTGGTGGACCTGTCACGGCAGTACATCAACGGGCTGATGTACCTGCTGACCCAGCCCGAGGGGGCACGGCCGGCGATCGTCGACGACCGGAACCTCTACCGCTCGGCGGGCGTGCGCAAATGGGTGAAGTCGGGGTTCCTGAACGAAGACATCAAGCTGCCCCTGGGCTTCATCTGGGCCATGCGCACGCAGATCGAGGCCGACCTGCTGCTCCAGAACCTCATGCTCACCGCCGACGCCATGGGTCTCGGAGCCTGGATCCACGCCTCGATCGCCCCGTCGATCATGCTGGGCGACCCGAGGTTCCGTCCCACCTACGGTCCCATGCTCGATTTCGACTGGACCACCCCACGGTGGAGACCGGCGGACCTCCTGCGCTGGCAGGTGCCGCTCCCGCGCTACGCGGACCTGAGGGCGACCGCCGTCGGCCTGCGGCACAACGGTGAACACCTCATCAAGGCGATGTGTCCGCCCAACTACGCCACCATGGGCGAGGCGGTCGACGCCGTCGTGGCGGGCAAGTTCGGGCCGACGGGCATCTACTCCGACGAGGGGTTGTTCGCCCGTATCTACCGGGGGGAGTTCGGCAGCCAGTACCTGCACGAGGCCAGCGACTACTCCGCCGACGTCATCGCGTGTACGCGGGACATCTGTACCTACATCTACGAGACTCACGGGCGGTTTCCCGCCCACTGCGACACGATCCACGTACCGGGCGTGTGGCTGCAGGCCCATCACCTCGAAAACGCCTACTACGAGCGGTACTTCCGCGACGGTCTGACCGAGGCCCACCGCACGCACGACGAGTACTGGCACGGGGAAGGGTGACAGGACCCTGCGGAACGGATCTGTCCGGGACGGTGACCGTCCCGGACAGTCCTGGGAACCCCTCGCGGTGCGGGGCCGTCAACCTCAGTCGAACCGTACGCAGATGGCCACCGGCAGTCTCGACGACCAGGTCTCGGTGCTGTGGTCGTACGCCACGGCATAGCCGTTGTTCCCGGGGGCGCAGGGAGCGGAGATGTTCGTCTCCAGATAGACGGCCCCGCCGGGGATACCGGAATTCGTCTTCGCGGTCACGGTGCCGTGGTACTTGATCTGGCCCGAGTTGAACTTGACGGCCACGTAGACCTTGCCGCCGAGGGTGAAGTTGCCACCGCCGATCTTGAGGTGGTTCCGGTAGGTGTACTGGAACAAGTAGAGGCCTCCAGGTGCCTTGTCCAGACTGGCCGGCGTCGACCGGACCTGGGTGGGCAGGCCGGCGGGTGCCGCGTCTGCCGTCGCCGTCGCCGTCGCCGTCGGTGAGACTCCGAGGCCGACCACGGCCAGCGCTGTTGCGGTTACTGCGAAGCGGCGCGACCAGCGAGATGCTGAGCGTGGGAACGTGTGCATGACTGCTCCTTAGGGCAGTTCGGAACCATCAGTCCTACGGGCGCACATTCAGGTGGACCTGCGGAGACCGCCGGATACGGGAAGAGCTGGTCAACGCGCCGCGGTTGCAGGCCTGGATGACGAAGCCGTAGTCACGGGACTGGGCGGTGAGGGTCCGAAGGAGGCATCGACTACGTCGCCGCACGAGGCGGCCCGGGGACGCTCGTACGGCATCGCTGCGGCAAGAACTCGACGACCCTTGGTGTCGGCGGCGTCCGCGCTCTGCTGCCTGGCGGAACGTCCGCATTCCCCGGGAGACAATGGTTCAAGCATATTCCGAACGGGTGAATTTCGCCTGGTGAGGCTACGTTTCTACGACGCGAGGCGTCCGGATCAGCCGGGCAGTCCGCCCACCTCGATGGGCGTCCCCGGCGGCGGCCACTGCCGACGGGAAGGGACCAGTCCCCGCAGGACCTGGAAGGCCCGGCGGCGCTTCCAGTCGTCCGGTGAGCGGAACTCGGCGATGAACGCGGCCGTGGACCTGCTGATGGAGCCCATCGCCTCGCCGCTCGCACCCGGATCCAGGAGCCTGTCGCAGTTGAACCAGGCCAGGCCCCGAGCGACCCGGATCCCGTAGCTGGTGAAGAGTTCGTCGTCGCGGATGAACAAACGGTCCAGTGAGCTCAGCCGACGGCAGTAGCGGGCGGCGATCTCGTCCTGGACCACGTCGACGGAGGAGGCCAGCAGGTCGTTCATGCGGTGGAAGTCGGCGATGCGGTGGTGTACGTCCTCGCGCGCGGCCAGGACCCGCAGCGCCAGCGGCAGATCGTAGGACATGTGCGCCATCATCGAGAAGAGCACCTCCTCCAGGACGTAGGAGTGCCGCACGGTCGAGGCGGCGTAGACGTCCCGCCAGGGTTTCGGGACGGTTTCCGGAAGATCTGCGGAGAGGACCTCCCCGCCGGGCCGGGCATCGGGGACGGGGCCCAGCCAGGTGTCGATGGCGTCCATCGCCGTGAAATAGGCCGCGGCGAGGGAGACGGACAGGTCGGCCACCCACTCGGGCGCCCTGAACGACAGGCTGTTCGCGCGCAGGCTGGCGGCGAGGTCGGAGGTGAGCCGGAAGTAGGTGTAGGCGAATACCGCGCGCGGGTCCCGCAGGGCGTCGTACCGCTCGACGCGGGCGGCGAGCTCCCCGACGACCCCGGCGACCTTCTCGGCAGCAGCGGCCGCGGCAGCGGCAGTCGGGTCCCCGGTCATGAGGCCCGGCGGGCGTTCTCCGTCGCCTTCGCCCAGTCACAGACGAGTTCCCCCGCCAGGCTCTGCCGGTCGGTTCCCACCCGGTACGTCGCCGTCCACGGGCTTCCCAGCAGCGGCATGTGGTAAGTGGACCCCATGCCGGAGGGCTGGATCTCCGCGGGGTAGGTGAACTTCCGCGTCAGGATGCCCGGCACGGGGCTGAACTGCTCGTTCGCCTCTACGGTGACGCCCCTGCCGTCAGGATCGAGCAGGTAGCGCTCCTTCAACAGGTACAGGGTCACCCCGAACTTGGAGACCCTGACCACGTTGTCGGCCACGCCGAAGGCGCCCGCGGACGGGGTGGCCACGATCGTCGACTCCAGCCGGGACGCGCCGGTCAGCCGCTGGGTGAGGGCCATCGCGACGACGAGCGCCCGGTTCCGCAGCCCGATGCCGCGGGTGTTCCGGAGGCGTCGCCACGAGGTGACCCGGAAGGTGAACTCCCCCTGCCACTCTCCGGCCCCCACGTCGAAGTAGTAGATGTGACTGGGGGAGGCTGAGCGGGACGGCGCACTGTTGTTCGTCACCCTGTGTAGGGTAGCGTCGACTGCGCGCACGGAACGTGAGTGGCAGGCGTGTCTCTCGGTCGGCCGTGTGGACCTGGCCCCGTGGACGACCGGCCGCAGGTCAGGGGAGCCCAGCCGGGGGCGACAGCGGCATCCCTACGGCTCGCACTTGCCGAAGGTGACCACGTAGGTGCCCGCCTGGCTCTGGTTGGCTCCGGCCGGGTCCGCCGCTCCGCCCCTGGACGCGGCACCCATGTCGGTCAGGGTGGGGTCGCGGATGATCTCGGCGTGGCCTTGCGTACTGATGTTCAGCCACCAGTTGACGGCCGCTTTCGGAGTGCCGGCTCCGCCCCACCCGTTGTACGCGATCTCGTGGCCGCTCCACGACCCGCCGTTCGCGCAGTAGCCGGCGTCCTTGATGCGGCGCCCGATCTGTTCATCGGCGCTTCCGGAAACCTTCGGGTTCTGGTGCGGATTCTTGCCCTTGCCCCACCACTTCTGGGTCAAGGAGGCGTTCAGGTGCGTACGGGCCGCCGACGTCAGCTCGGAGTTGAGCGGGAGTTCCGAGAGCCCGAGGCGCCGACGCTCGTCGTTGATCAGGCACATGGTGGCCAGGGTCTGGAACATGGTCCCGAAGCCGAAACGGCCCGGGTTGGCGGAAGGCGCTATGTCGTCGGCCTCGGGGCCCATCTGGGTGCAGTCCACCGGGGCGGCAGCGGTCGGGGCGGCGGCCGCCGGGACGAGCGGAACCGACAGGGCGACCGCGGCTGCGAAGGAGACGACGGCGGTGGCGCGCGGAATGCGGATTCTCATGGAGACTCCCTCCTCTCCCGCGTACCGGCACAGGAAGAGGTCCGGAACTGGAGGTGGTGGGGACGGCACGGTGCGCCGCCTCCCATGGTGCGCTCCACCGGGTGGCTCTGCCACTCGGCCCTACCCGGCCGCCCGGC
The DNA here is from genome assembly GCF_018614195.1 of Streptomyces sp. ISL-43. Taxonomy (GTDB): domain Bacteria; phylum Actinomycetota; class Actinomycetes; order Streptomycetales; family Streptomycetaceae; genus Streptomyces. Next base: position 21,777 of record NZ_JAGGOT010000014.1, on the reverse strand, counting down.
GGCCGGGTATCGGCGGGGCGGGCTCCGCGGGTCAATTCGGTGGCAGACCGTCAACTCCCGGTAAGGGGCTGGCCGGCTCGGTCGTGGGGAACGCCCAGGCTGTGCTCCAGCACTTCCTCCCCCCGCCCCCCGCTACGGCTGAGACGCGTGCCCGGACCCGCGGCGCCTGACACCGCACCGCGCTGCGTGAGCGGGGCGTACCTCCGCGGCCTTGGTGCCGAGGTGGTGTCCGAGCGCCCGGTAGGCGTCGAACTGGGCGTGGTCGAACCACTGGTCGAAGGTGGCCTGGCGGGGGAAGGCCTTCTCCCGGAGGGCGTAACTGAGCAGCTCGTACGGCATGTCAGGGGTCAGACCGGCCTTCACGTAGATGATCGTCCCCTTTGTGGCGGCCGGTGTGTCGGGCGAGAACTGGACCCGTTCCGGGTACTCGATCGTGCCGCGCACCACGCAGGTGGCGGAGAACCGGGCGTTCAGGGAGGCCATCGGCGCCTCGGGCGCGAGCGGTTTCGCGCTGCCGGGTACCAGGTTCAGCAGATTCTGCCCCTCGTCATCGAAGGTGATCGTCACTCCGAGGTCCTCGTAGGCGAGTGTGATCGCCTGCGCGAGGGTGGTCGCCAGCGGCGGCGAGTCCCCCGAGGCGTCGATGACGTAGATGGTCCGGCAGCGGAGCCGGAGCATCTCGACCAGACCGAGATTGTCGAAGTGCCCGCCGTCGGTGCACAGCAGTAGGGGAGTGGTGTCCGAGTACCGGCCCACCAGCTCCTGGAGTTGGTACCGCAGCCGCCGTACCCGCGGCAGCCGCGGCATGATCCGGTTGGGCCCGTACGTCGCCAGTTCCGCGAGGTACAGGGGGTTGGGCACCCAGGTGCCGAGCCGCACGTTGGACAGCGCGAGCAGCCGCTCCATGAACATCGTCTGTGAGCCCATCGCGGAGGCGAAGGCCGCTCCGGACACGGCGACGGCGGACTGTACGGTCAGGTCGCGCCCGATCAGCGCCGGGGCCGTCTTCTGCAGAGTGCCGGTGCGAACCCAGCCCGTGTCGGGTCCGCCGCAGTAGTCGGAGGCGAAGGTGAAGGGCACGGCGGGCCGGCCGGGCGCGGTGCGGTTGCGCAGCGAGACGGCCGCGGAGGCGGCGAAGATGACCTGAGGAAAGCCCTCCACCTTCTGTGCGTAGGGGTTCAGCGGGGTCGGCTCGTTGTTGTAGTCGTACGGCAGGGCGCCGACCGAGCCGTCCTTCAACACCGCGCGGCGCACGGCGAAGGCACCGGCCAACCGCTGTCGGTAGAAGGGGTGCAGGCTGAAGGTGGTCTGGTCGATCACGAGCGTCAGCACGATCAGGGCGAGCGGCACCCCCCACTTCCACCCCGCGTGCCAGCTGCCCGCGTAGACGGCGGCCCAGGACATGAGGGCGAGGCCGAAGAACGCGACCAGGAGCAGCACCAGCCAGCACACCACGGCTTTCACCCAGCTGGTGCCGACCTGCGTGACGAGGGATGTGCCGCCCCTGGCGAGCGGACCTGCCTGCTCACCGTCCGGCTTCAGCTTCTTCACCGTTTTGGTGACCGCAATGAACCAGGTACCCACGGCGGTCGCCGCCGCCGTGATCGCGCCGAGCAAGGCGACTCCCGCCCCGCTGTCGTCCCAATACCCCCCCTTGTCGGCCTTGTGGGCCAGAGAGGCGAAGAACCAGATCACCGAAGGAAGGACGACCGAGTACACGGTGACCGCCAGCGCGAGGCCGGTGAGCGTGTTCACCGTGCTGCGCAGCCATGCGGGGCGGGACTTGCCGCTGCCGGCCCGCGTGAAGGCGTACCCGACGGACACCAGGCCGGCCAGGCCGAACAGGGCGAGGACGGGCTGCCAGGCGTTCGGGTACAGATCAAAGGACGAGTCGAACACCTCCCCTTCCGCCGCGAGGGGGCGGAGTTCGGTCAGCGGAACGTACGAGTAGAACTGGTGCAGGAACTGACCCGCCACGGTGAAGACCAGCGCCAGCATGCCGAAGGAGACGGCCATCCCCCGCAGCACCGCCCCCGCGGCGTTCAGCTTCTCCTTGGGCGCGTCCGCCAGGTACTTCGCGTGCCGGCGGATGTGGTCCTCCTCCGGGCTGCCCGGCGCGAACACATCCGCGGGTTGCGCGAGCCCGGGTCGCACCGAAGGGCTCCCGTCCGGGGCCCGGAGCCGGGCATCGGTCAGCGCCAGTTGGAAGGCCCCGGCGGTGTACCCGCCGCCGGACACCGACACCAGATACGTCGCCTTGAGCAATTGCCCGCGCAGTGCCTGCAGCGCGCCGAGGGCGACCGATGCCGACCGGATGCCGCCGCCGGAGACGCAGAAGCCGAGCTCCGCGGGCTGCCGACCGGGCGGCTGGTAGGCGCGGGTACGCCAGCGGGTCACCGCACTGTCCTTCGGGTTCTGGGCCTCGGTCTGGCGTGGTTGCGCCGGGTCGGGGGCGGTCCACTCGGTCCGGCGCTCCCAGTCGTGGGGCGCGGCAGGCGGGAGGATCACGTCCGGGTCGCTCCACTGGCTCTCCGTGCCGTCCACGAGCCGGTGGGCGTGGGCCACGACGGGACGGGGACGGTCCTCCCGCGCACTCCGCACGAAGGAGGGGTCCAGCACCCGGCGGCAGTAGAGGATGACGACGATCAGGATGGCCGCTGCCACCAGCGGGACGACGAGCGCCCATTTCAGCTGGGCGAAATAGGCCGCCCGCGTCAGGTCCGGTACCGGGTCGGCGGCAAGCCGGTTCAGAGCTCTCCAGAGGAAGATGTTCTCCACGCAGTCCGCTGCCACCGGCACGGCGGTGAGGGTGAGGGCGCGCCGGGCCCACAGCCGCGTGGACTCCCGGTAGAGGAAGAGGTGCCCGAGCCCGAAGGCCCCGGCCAGGGCCAGCGCGTACCCGGGAATGAACAGGCGCCAGTCGAGCACGAGGCCGTCCTGGAACAGCTTGTCCCCGCCCCCGCCCCCGCCTTCGACGCCCTTCACGACGGCGCGGGCCTCTTCGGCCGTCGCCGCGAACTGCAGGAGCAGTTCTCTGCTCCCTGCGGGCTTGTCCAGGAACGGCGGATCCACCGCGTACCAGATGATCATGCAGAGACCGGCGGTGAGCCCGAACAGACACAGCCCCACCGCCCAGCCCGGAATCTCTCGCAACCTCGACTGCGTCGGAGCATTCGGCATGTACGCAGAGTAGTCATCCGGACCCCGTCCCGACGTCATTCGTATCGGTGTTGTGGGCGTGGCCGGGTAGGGGAGTGTCTCGACACCAGCGCACGGGCCACGTCCTGTCCGTGAGACGGCGAAGCCGGGCAGGGGCTGTGGTGGATCGAGCCACAGGTTGGCTGTTCGTGGTGGCCGGCGGTTGGCCGGTGCCGGGGCCGTGCCGGTGGGTTCGGGCAGGGCTGTGAGGGTGTGGGTGGTGTGGTGGTCGATGCCGGCCAGGAGTAGCGGGAGGCTGCGGGTGGGCCGGGTGTGCCAGACCAGCGTGAGGTGGATGCCGGTGTGTTCTCGCAGGTGAAGGAGTTGCTGTAGTCGGTGTGCGGTGAGCCGGTGGGCGCGGGTGAGGTCAGGTCGGTGATCTGTAGGGCGGTGGTCCAGGCGCGGACCGCTGTCCAGGCGGGGGTGAGGGAGTCGGCCCAGGTGCCGTGGCCGGCCGGGGTGCCGAAGCAAGTTTTGCCGAGTGCGTGGAGGATGTCCTGGGCCAGGGCGGCGGGGGCTGTGGTGGCGGGTGTGGGGTCCACGGTGATTCGCCCGGCTGCGACGTGGTGTGAGGCCGGCGCCTGGGCGGTGACGGCTGGATGGTCGTCGGCGTCGATGAGGATGGTGACGGGCGGCGGTGTGGCAGGTGCCGGGCCTGCGCGGGTGGACGGGGGGCCGGTCCTCGGCATTACATGCCGCCGATTTTGCTGTAGACCCAGTGGATGAGGGGTTCGTCGACCTCGGTCAAGCTCTTCTTGCGCATCCCGGTCAGGACGTGGGCGGTGATGCATGCCCAGTTGCGGAAGCTGCCGTGGGCGGCCTGTTTGTCGACGGTTTCCATCAGAGCCGGAGTGACGGTGATGGAAGACGGGGATGGTCTGGAGGACCTCGGCACGTGAGAGCCGGGTGAACTCCTGCCAGACGTGGATGCGGGAGGCGAGCATCGGCTCGCGCAGCAGGACCTTGTAGCAGCCGTCGCAGCCGGCGAAGACCACGGCGATGTCGGTGCGCTTGTCGTCCCACAGGTGTCGCCAGTACTCGAAGGACGTCTTCTTCATCCACTGCGCCTCATCGCACACCAGGATCCGGAACTCCTCGGCGAGGGTGTCCTTGAGGAGGTTGTCGAACTCGATGGGCCGGATGGGAGGTTCTCCTGGGGGGCCGAGTGCGTTGAACAGTCCGTGGCGGATGTCGCGGGGTGTGGGGCCGGCGCGCAGTTCCAGGACGAGACAGTCGATGGACGCCGCCCGCAGGATGTTGTTGATGGTCAGCCCGGCGGGTCCGACGCCCAGGATGACGACCGGAAAGCGTTGCGGACGGCGGATCGGCGTGGGGAGCTGTGGAGGTCACTGGGACATTAGGTCGACGTGTGCTCCCAACGAGCAGAAGGATACCGCGATACTGTAGACGCCCTGATGACAGCGAGTGATCGGGTTGCCGACATGTCAGATCTGCTCCCCCTGGCGGCGCTGTCCGCCGCGGCGCTCACCGAGGGCGTCAGATTCCTCTACGACCAGGCGGGCGAACTGCTCAGAGCCCGTCGTGAGCGCCGCGCGGAGCAGTCCACCGTGGACACCCCGGCCGTCGTCGCCGAGCCGCCGGTCCTGCCCGTGGCCGCACCCGCCGTGGTGGAGCGGTTCTCCGAGGACCTGCGGGCGCTCCGGGCCGATCTGCACGAATTCGTATCCGGGGTCGACGAGATCGATCCGTCGAACGAGGCGCTGGTTCGCCGCGTCGACGCCCTGCGCGGCGTCCTCGAGGCCGTGTACGGCGTCTCCGTGACGTTCGACGGCGAGGCACGCCCTGCCGGCCCACCCCTGGTCCATGGGCGGATCGACGTCGACGCTGTGGCGGGCTACGTGGCGGCGGTCCGGGCCGACCGCGCCTCCGGGTGGATTCACGGTGACGTCCGGGCCGGCCGGGTCGAGGCGGGCGGCGAGGCGATCGGCGTCGACCTCCGCGACCAGCGGTGATCGTCCGATGGCGGGCAAGCGCGACGACGATGCCGGGCTGCTCTTCGGGGACCTGATCGCGGACCGCTCCACGGAGTACGTACCACGCCCGTGGTTGGTCCAGGACATCGAGCGGGCTCTGCCGGACGGCTCGACTCGCATCGTGCTCGTCACGGGCGAACCGGGCGCCGGCAAGACCAGCCTGCTCGCCGGTCTGGCCCGCGCCCACCCCGAGTGGCAGCACTACTTCATCCGCAAGGACAGCCGGACCGCGCTCGTCGGCAGTGACCTCCAGTCGTTCTTGCTCACGATCGGCCACCAACTCGCCCGTACCTGGCCGGAGTTGTTCGAGCCGCAAAGGCTGGAGGTCACCGTCGAACAGCACATCGGCGTAGTGGAGGCCGGGGCCAGGGCGGTCGGCATCCGCATCGACGACCTGCGTGCCTCGCCGTTCCAACGGACCGCGGCCCTGCGTGTGGAGCAGGACATCCTCCAGGTGTCGGGCAGCGCCCTGGGCGTCGAGATCGGCACCGCGACCGTGGAGCCACGGCTGCTCGAACCGGCCGTCCTCGCCCACCTCGCACTGATCGGTCCGGCGCAGGTGCTGCTGTCCGACGCGCCGGACGAGCGGATCGTGATTCTCGTCGACGCCCTCGACGAAGGCGCGCACGGGCCGGGCGCCACCCTGCTGGACTGGCTCGCCACGGGCCCGGAGCTACCGGCGAACGTCCGGGTCGTCGTCAGCTCGCGTCCGCATCCCGCACTCGACCGGCTCCGTGAGGCCCGGGCCGGGAGCGTCGCCGAGATCGCCATCGACCCGCTGTCACCACAGGTGCGGGACGACCTGCTCACGTACGCGGACCGCGAGCTGGCCTCGGTCACGGCCGCGAAGGCGCTGCGCGCGCAGGGACGCGACCCCGTCGCGTTCGCGCGCACGCTGGTCCAGCAGTCGAGCGGGAACTTCCTGTACCTGGCGATGTACCTGAGGGCCCTGCGCCAGGCGATCGAGGAGGGCGACGCGCCGCTCGCCGCACGCATGATGAGCGCCGATACCGTTCCGGGAGGCCTTCCCGGCCTGTACACGTTCTTCGTCGAGACCGCACGCGCGGACCTGGAACGGCTGGGCGTGTTCGACATCAGCGACCCCCTGACCCCCACAGATCTGGTCACCCCCGCCTGGGAGGGAGCCGCCCAGCCCCTCCTTGGCGTACTGGCGGTCGCACGCGAGCCCATGACCCCCGAACAGCTCCGCACCCTGACCGGGGTCCGGGTGTGGCCCCGCGCCGTCCGCACCGTCCTGGGTCGGATCCGCTGGCTGCTGTCCGTCCGGGACGGCCGGTACGCCTTCTACCACTCGTCGGTGGCCCAGTTCCTGACGGACCCACAGGTCAGCCGTGAGCACCCCGACTGGGGCATCGCCGAGCAGGAGTGGCACGAACGCATCGTGCGGCACTACCGGGCCGGGGCCCAGTCCTGGGCGGACGTCGACTGGTCGGCGGTCGACCGATACGGCCTGGCCCACCTCGCCCACCACCTCGTCCAATGCCGGTCCGCGATCGCCGCCGAGGTGCCGGAACTGGTGTGTCCGGGGCTGCGCCTGGCCGGCCGGGCGGCATTCGGCTCCGACAGGCACTTCACCAGGGTCGTCGAAACGGCTGCCGAGCACCTGGTCGACGCCGCTCCCACGGCGTCGGACACTCCGACGATGCTGTTCCTGGCCACGATGCGGCGCCAGCTGCGGCGCGCGACCTCCATGGCGGCGCCCGCCGTGTACGGCCTGCTGGCCCGGCTCGGCAGGGTCGACGAAGCCATGGCCCGGCTGAGCGCGATGGCGCCGTCCGAACATCAGATGGCCGCTCTGCTCGAAGTGCACCGTCACACCGCGCACCCGGTACACCGGGCGGCCGTACGGGAGTTACTGGGCGAGGCCGCGTCGGCGGCACCGCTTGTCACCCACGACTTTGCACGCGGCTATATGGAGGAGGCGGCCCGCACGCTCGCTCCCCACGACCTCCGGCTGGCCCTGCACCTCTGGGAACGGGCACAGCACGGGTCCACCGACCCCCGCCCGACGCGGTCCAGCGTGCGGCGGCCGACGCGGCCGACACCGGGGACGCGATCGAGCACGTCTCATGGATGACCGCCGGCCGTGCCGGGGCATACCTCGACCTGGCGGACCGGGCCCGCGGCGAAGACCGGGACGAGCTCCTGGCGTGGACGGAGCGCGCACTCGGTCACGCCACCCCCGCGGAACGCCTGCCCGGACTCGTGCGCCTCGCGGCCGCCCGGCACGACACCCACCCCCACCATGCCGACCACCTCGTCGAACAGGCCCTCCACGAACTGGCCGAGGCCTGGCCCGGAGAGGACCCCGCCCTGGCCGACGCGGCGGCCGAGGCGGCCGAACACGCCGCCGGCCCGTACCCGCCGATGGCGCGACAACTGCTGCGGAGCTTCGACACGGCTGAGGTGAACGACCGCGTCGTCGACGCCTTCTGCAGCGCGGCCCGTACCTGGGCGGCTCTCGACGACCTCCCCGCCGCACGCGGACTGATCGAACGCGTCCTGGGATTCAGCAGCGACGTCTCGTACAGGATGAAGGCCGCAAAGGTGCTGGCCACCTTCGACCCCGAGGCGGCGACGGCGGTGATCGAAGCCGCCTGCGCCGCGGTGCCTCCCGAGCCGTCCGCGCGGGACATCCTCAGCCGGTTGGACCACGACGGCGACCTGCAGACGCTCGCCGAAAACCTGACCGACCACGCCCCCGACCGCGCCGCAGCCTACGCCCGCGCGATCGAGACCACCCAGTGGCAGCCGCCCTTCGAGGACCGCTACTCGGCGCTCACCCTCGTCGCCCACCGGCGTGCCGACGCCGGGGACCTGGCCACCGCCCGGTCGATCATGGACGAGGCACTGCACGCGGCCGAGCAGGCACCGCCCGTCGCAGACCCGGAGCTGTGGGGCTTCTACCACCTTGCCGGGGAAGGGAGCGACGCGGCCTCGGGGAGCCCCATCAGCGACGCCGCGGCCGAGTGGCCCATGGTCTTCAACCACACCAACGACTGGCATCGACTAGTCCAGCAGCGCTTCTACACCGATCCGTCGGACTTCCTGCGCGCCATGTCGCCCAGCACCTGGTCGGTCGGCCATCCGTTCTCCTGGGCCCGCACGGTCCGCTGCTTCGCCGAGGCCGTCGCCGTACGGGACCTGGGCCGCGCCCGCACCCTCGTGCACGCCCTGACCGACCCCGGTGAGCTGGCCGTCGGACTCGCCGGGCTCTTCGGCACTGCCGCGGCCGTGGCGGACCAGTCGACGGGCGACCGGCTATGGGAAGAATTCGGGGAGGCGTACACCGCGATCCCCTCGTACGAGTGGAACCTGACGCAGCAGGAGGACGGACCGCTGGCCTACGTGCGTCCGGACCTCCGGAGCAGGTTCGAGGCCGCGGTCCGGCTCACGCCGTGGGAGGCGGACCCGGCCATGGCCCTCCTCCGCGCCGACGGCACCGCGTACCTGCTCACCATGTTCCACTTCGCCTTCGCCGCGGACGCCTCGCGCCGTTACGCAGCCGACGTGATGAACGGCCGGCAACCGTATCCGGTGTTCGCCCACACGCACCGGTCCCTACTCAAAGCGCCCTCGGACGTCCACGGGCCGCTGCTCACCGGGGTCATGCAGGCCGCGGCCATCGTCAACGAGCACCTCGCGACCGCCCACGGCGCTCCCCCGTCCGTCGCGTCCCTGCCGGTCCTGGAGGACGAGCTGTACACGGCCTACGCGGATCTGGCCCTGCGCGGCCCGGAGGCCTGCGCCGCCCGGCTGCGGCCCCTGCTCCGAACACCCAGGCTGCCAGCCGTGGCGGCTCTGACGGCCCGCGCAGCCGAGATCTTCGGCGCCGACCACGCGTCCGTGAGCGCGCTGTCCGCCGATGTCGTCGCAGCGGCGGAACGGGCCGAACCTGTCCAGTACGCGGTCACGATGCTGCAGCTGGCGCGGTCCCCGGTCACGACCCACCTGGTCGACGCGGAGCAGCTGCTCGAGCGGACGCTCGAACTCTCCGGCAGCCACCCCCTGGAACGCGTGGAGCGTGACGAGGTGCTGCGTGAGCTGTTCGGCATCCTCCTCGGCAGACACCCAGAGGTCGCGCTGCGGCTGCTGTACGGCCAGACCGCGACCAGTTGGGCCATGGCGACCGCGATGCTCGAGAACGCCGTCGCCCCACTTCTCGACGCCTTGGGCCCGGATGCCCCGTTCCTGCTCCACCGGGCCCTGCGGCGTGCCGTCGCCTGCACCTCCGCCCCGGGCGACACCGAGACGCCGTCGATCGACGGTGTCCGTACGGCACTCGGCGAGTGACCAGGACGGGCGGTCCCGGACGGGTGGTCCCGGACGGGTGGTCAAGGCCGCAGGCGGGTCAGCCACTGCCACGTCGCGCCCGGAGGATCCTGCGGTGGGCGCGGGCGCGTCCGGGTCGATGTCGAGGCTTTACGCCAGGTCCGGCGAACAAGTCCCCCGCTAAGTCCCGCATTCCGAAGGCGATCGTGCCGGACCATGCGGCCGCGGCCGGGACGGGCTATGGCAGCCGGGCGCGGACTAGGTAGGACAAGCTCAGCGCGCATCGGCGCGATGGTCAGGCCCTCGGACCACAGTGCGCCAGCCACGGCCGAAGTGGTGGGGCTCTGTAGGCCCGCCTCCGCCCAGCGCGTCGGGTTCGACGCCCGCGGCGAGGAGTTCGGCGACGAGAGCCGCGTCGCCGTCCTCCGCCGCACGTCCGAGCCGCTCAACGTGGCACGCGATGCTCGGCCGGCTCGACTGACCCACCCCGCAACGGACCGGATGTCAGACGACAAACTCAGGGCCTGGCGTACCAGCCGTTCTCGCCGCTGCCTTCCGACGGGTCGTACGACTGGTGCAGTCCGATCAGCGCGGCCACCAGTCGGGGGTCCCAGCTCCCGTCGAGGACCCGGTACTCGTCCGCGACCCCCCGGAAGACGAGGTGCGCCTGACGTGAGGAGTCGCGCCAGATCACCCTGCGGGGCTTGCCGAAGGCGTCGTCGCCCTCGCCGAGCAGGGACAGGATCAGCCACACCAGGCTCACGGGCAGGCCGACGGGCCACCACACCGCCCACCAGAACAGGCGCCCACGGAAGCCGCGCACGGAGTGTCCGGTCACCGACTCGACGGTCCAGCGCGCGCGGGCGCCGCGCAGGGCGCGTCCGCGCCGGTACGTGATCCGGCCCAGCGGGGCGCCGTATGGGTCGTCGACGCGGTAGACGGCGGGGCGTCCGCTCACGCGCGAGCCTGTCTCCTCCGTCGACACCCGGGCGATCGCGGTCTGGCCCTCACCGACGACGTCGAAGGTACGGGCGGAGGGGTGCACGGCTACTCCGTGGCCGTCGGACACGCGGCAGAGCAGCCCGATGGCGAAATGCCCTTCGTGTCCCGCCCCGTCGCCGTGGCGGACGACGACCGGCAAGGACGTCCCATACCGCACGTTGTACGTCATCCGCCCCTGGGCCACGCTCTGTCCTTCCCCCGCGTCGCCGCACGGCGGCGCTTCCGCCCTCATGATCTCATTCGCCGTTCAGGCACACCCGGAGGGGAACGCCCGGGCCGCGAAGAGCCGCTCCACGCGCCCCGTCGGGCACTCCCCAGGGCCTGCACCGGTTGGAGAGGAGACGCACTGACGCTGACGGCCAGTACGCGTCGAGGGTCTGGTGCGTGATGCGATCCTCGCGTCCCTGGCGTGGCCGGGCATCGCGGCCGCGATGGGCCGCCTCGACGCGAAGGGCATCGATGTGGCCCGGATCCTGACCGACGCGCATGCGGCGGGGTCGGCGTGGACCAGGCCGTCGCCGCCGTAACCGCGGCCGCCACCCAGGCACCCGCGCCCGCCTCGGCCGCGAATGCCGCTCCGGCCCCTGCTCCCGCTCCGGGGCTGGCCGGTGCCCGGGTCCCCGCGCCCGCCGCTGCGCCCACACCGGCCGCGCCTGCCGCGCCGCCGGTGCGGGAAGCCGTCGATCCGTGGGCGCCGCCCGCGAGCACGGATGCGAAGCGTTCGTGGGGACCGTTGACCGAAGGCTTGAGCGTCCCGCGCGACCTCGATCTCGGCGACCGGGCGAAGGCGTTGGAGCATCTCGGGGTCAACCGGCTTGCGCACGCCACGATCGTTGCGACGGTCAAGGACGTGCTGCCGGAGCAGGAGGTGGGCCTCCTGGTCGGCTCCCGTCAGCGGCCGTTGTTGGCGGCCCGCATGGAGCAGGTCCGCGAACGCGGGGGCACCAACCTCCTCGGCGCGCACCTTGCCCCTCTCGGCGAGAACACCTTGTGGAAGGAGGGTCCGTCCCTCCGCTGTGGTGGGCCGCCTCGTGGACGCGACCCTCCACTCCCTGACGGCGCCACCGTCCGCGCCCGCGTCCCGGGCCCGGGTCTCCCCGGCCGCGGCCCGCTCACTGGCAGCAGGCTGCGCCTGCCAGGGGGCGGGGTACCGGCGGTGACGGTGGCGGTCCCTTACTCGGTGGCGGATGGCGACGGAAGTGCCGCCTTTGCCCCACACGCCTCTCACGCCCGTATAGGCCTGCGATGGAGCAGCGTCGGCCGTCTGGTCCGTGACTGCTCGGTGCCGAGCGGACGTGGGGCCGGTTGGGTAGACCCGCATGTTCCCGTCGGGTACCGCGCTATGAGCGTGAGCGCGGTCGTCCGGTCCTGCTCAGTCACCGATCCCTGGCCGGGTCGTTAGCCGGTCATGAACAAGATCCATTCATTCGGAAGGGCCGTGGCTGCCGTCGGCGGTGCCATCGCGCTGCTCACCACGCTCACCGGCTCCGCCTCCGCCGCAGACGGAGAGTTCGCCTACGCCAGGTTCGACGACGGGACCTCGAGCGCGCTCGTCGCCCCAGCAGATGATGCCTGCCTGCCGCTGGACGGCGGAGCGGTCCACGCGGCCAACGACACCGACGCCACCGCCTTCCTGTACGCCGACGTGAGCTGCAAGCAACTGCTCGCCCTGGTGGCTGTTGGAGCCGCCTGGGACGCGGTGGGTCCGCCCGTGCAGCCGGCCCAGGGCGTACGGTTCAGCTCCAGCTAAGCCCTCGTGCGCTGCTGCCTCTCCTCATGCTGCGCCCTGCCCGTGGGCGCAGCATGAGGAGGCACTCCCGGGGTCGCGCTCAGGCGGACTAAGTGGCCGCTGCGCGCTGCCTGTGGTGGTGCGTTTGGTGTGCGTTGCGTGGTGACAGCGGGTTGCGGTGACGGGGTGACAGCTTCGTGCGGCCGGGGCGGAGTTCGGCCGCGAGGGGTTGGCGATAGGTCTTCAGCGGTTGTACCCGGGCCTTCTTCAGTACGGCGACAGCGTGTTCACCAGCGGAACGACACAGCTTTTCACCTCGACACGAAGCTCTGACTTCACGCTGAGAGCCTTCTGTCGCCGGACGGTGAGAGTGCGCAGTTCCACCGATCGCCGACACACGTGTCGTTGGTCAGTGCATCTGGGCAGTAGTCATGCTTGTGACCTGGGGTTGTGTAGTTTGGTTGAGCGGCTTGGTGGTACCGATGGCTCGTTGAATCTGCGCAGGGTCGGGGGTCGTCGGCCGTCTGGCCTGGGTGATTCTCGGTCTGGGGTGTGGCTGTGCAGGTTGTTTGGTCGTTGCGCAGTCCTACTGGTCCTCGGGATGTGGCCAAGGGTGGGCTGCTGGCCTCGGGCTGTGGTCGCGGCCAGGGGGGTGGACCGGTGGGCGGGGTTCACCGCCCGTCCGGGCCGCCGAGCGGCGCGGTGAACCGCGGCCGCCAGCCTTCCTCCGTCAGCACCACCAGCTGGACCGCCGCCGCACGGGTGCGCAGCGGCAGCAGGCTGCCGATCGCAGCGCGGACATGGGCGGCGGCTGTCGGGTTGTCCGCACCCATAGCGACCGTGACATGGGCGGCGGGCCGCGCCCCGAAGCGGCCCCTGTACGGGCGCAACCCGGGCCACTGGGCGCGGAACGCATCGACGATCGGTTGGAGTTCCGGAACGGTGACGGCGACGAAGCCGGACGCCGTCACGACCTCCTCCAAGAGCAGATCAGCTGCCGGAAAACTCGCCGCCAGGGAACGCACACCCTCCTCGTCCTGACCTGCCAGCGCCGATTCCGGCACGAATGGGTAGAGGAGCGAGACGTGCGCCGGCACCCCACGACGCACCAGAGCCGGATCGATACGCCACGCCGCATCGAGGAGCGGGGCGGCATCGGGCAAAACAATGACGACGGCACTGGTTCCTGGCTCTGGCACTCCACCATCATCGCAGGCCAGGTGGCCGACCGCGGCCGTGGTGGCGGGGTTCTGCCTCCAGATCGGGGGCGGGTTCCTGGCCGGCAACGCCCTGCCGCGCCGCCTGCTGAAGGTGCCTGTGAATGGGTGCGCTGGTGGCACCGGGTGAGCGTCAGCCAGGTCGAGGGGGTTGTCCCTGCTCCTGCTCTGCAGGGGTTGTGATCATGGCTGTCATGGGGTGAGCAGGCTGCTGTCATGAGGCGCCTCGTGGGAGGTGGTCGGCTGCCACCAGCGCGCCCATTCACAGCGTCACGCCGCCCGCGAGGCGGGCGCCGGGTGCGATCTCTCGGTTTCGTGTCAGTGAGATGGGTGTCAGTGGTGAGTTTCTGCGGGTGTGGATCGGGGTGCTGGACAGGGGGATGTTCTTCCTGTCGTGCTCACTGTCGCGAACGTGAGAGGGTCCCGGGCCTCGATGACCTCCGCCAGGCAGGCCGCAGTCGTGGCCGCCGAGAATGAGGAGCGGCGGGCGGGCCAGGCTGCCCGTGAGCGCGCCGATGACGGCCAGGGCCATCCCCGGGGCACGGTGCCGTTCGCCGCGACGACTCGCCCAGTCTGCCGGGGCGGGTCAGGTGCGGGGTTCCCAGCGGAAGCGGCGAGCGGCGATCCAGGCGAAGAAGGCCGTCCAGGCGAGGGAGAGCGCGCAGCGTGCGAGGGAGTCCAGGGCGGTCAGCTCGCCGGTCCATCCCGTACGGATCAGGTCGACGGTGGCCGACATCGGGGCGTACAGCAGGGCATCACCCACCGGCTCGGGCAGTACCTCGCGCGGCAGGTGGATTCCGGCGACCATGGGCAGGACGAAGAGCGCCGGGAGCGTGGCGACCAGCGCGGATTCCACCGTCCGGCACAGTGCGGCCGTGGCTGCCGCCATCGCTGAACCGGCCCCGCTGAGCCCCTGGCTCCGCGTCCCCCACGGGCGCCCGGTCCGGACACGCCCGGACCGGCCCCGCCGACCTGTCAATGGTCACGGCGTCGGCAGGCAGTGGAAGTGCCTGCCGACACCGGCCACTGTCCGATTTATCAGATCTATGGAGAAAACACCATGTCGATCCTCATGGACAAGATCAACGCCGTCGAGATCCAGGCGTCGGGCGACGCCTATGCCCCGGTGATGGCGACCCCGGCCGCCTTCGTCGCGGGTGCGGTCGCGGGCGCCAAGGTGAGCGGCGCCTTGGTCGCCGCCGCCGGTGTCGGAGCGGCCGTGGCCTCGGCCAAGAAGTAGCCAATCTTCCGAGGGAGCCGGCCCGCACCACTGGGCCGGCCCCCTCGGGGACCAACAGCCTCGCAATCAGGAACAGATGATGTTGTCACGTCTGCGCAGACCGGCCGAAGCAGCGTGTGCGAAACCGCTCACCACGGCCGAGCGGCTGTCCGCCGCCACCCACCTACTGTCCAGCCTCGAATACATGGTGCGTCGGTCCGACCGCGAACACGGCGGCCTGAACGACTGGACAAGAGCCCGCCTACGACATGGTCTTCGACTACGAGAAGGTGACCGCGTGACCGCGCCGCCGCAGTACGGGACGGCCGTGGCCTCGGTCTATGACTCCCTGATCGCTCCAGCCATGCCCGCCGGGCAAGCCGTCGAGCGGCTGCGGCCGTCCGTCACGGGAGCCCGGGTCCTGGAGATCGGTGTGGGGACCGGTCGGGTCGCGACGCCCGTGGCGGCCTTGGCCGCCGAGCTGGTCGGCGTGGACAACTCACGGCCGATGCTGGAGGAGTTCGCCGCAAGCCGCCGCCCCCGAACGTCTCGCTCGTCGAAGCCGACTTCGGCCTGCCGCTACCGGTCACCGGCATCTTCGACGCGGCCTACTCCACCATGGGGTCGCTCGCCTGCGTACGCAGCCCTGACGAGCTGACCATCGCTCTCGTCCACATCCACGAGGTCCTGGTGCCGGGCGGCTCGCTGTCATTCGAATACTACGCGTCGAGCGTGTACCGGCCACTCGCCGATCAGGGCACCTTCACCGTGCCCACCCCGCACCACGGCGGCACCACCACATTCACCGTCACGCTCGACGACAGGGACCTGCTCACCATGGGCACACGCGTCGACGAGCAGGGCAGGCCACCGGTCGAGTTCAGCGAGCAGGTACTGCTCATCGGCCGCGAACAGGTGGAGAACTGCCTGGACGCAGCCGGTTTCACGCTCGGCTCCTTCGATCCGTCCGAGGGACTCCAGCCCTACGACTGGTACACCACACACCGCACCACGTAACAGAAGCAGGGGATCAGCAGTGCTGACAGCAAGCCGTGCGGCCTGGTTCGCCACCGCGTTCGCCTTCGCCGTCCCGGCGACCGTGATCATGTTCCGCTCCGAAGGCACCCTCACCCGGGAGACATGGGTGAAGGCCCTCCTGTTCGCCGCGTCGATCGCCGCCGTCGCCGCGATCGTGCTGGGCAAGGGCAAGCCGTGAACATCTCCGTCCTCGTCCGGCGCCACCGCCTGCTGCTCGGCCTCGGCGTCCTGCTGGGCCTGGCGGGAACCGCCGCCACCCTGCTCCAGCCGCTCCTGATCGGCGACCTCATCGGAGCGGTCGCCCACGACGAAGACCTGACCTGGTCCATCGCGTGGATCGGCGCGCTGTTCGCAGCCGACGCGCTGCTGGCCGCCGCGCACTTCTACCTGATCGGCCGGGCCGGCGAGAACATCGTCCTCGACATGCGCACGACCCTCACCGGTCGACTGCTGCGTTCCCAGATCCGTTCCTTCAACAAGCTCGAACACGGCGACGTTTTCACCCGCACCCTCGCCGACACCTCGCTGGCCCGGGTCGCCCTCTCCTCATCCGTCGCCCAGCTGATCACCGCAGGGTTCACCACCGTCGGCTGCATCGTGGTGATGGCCTGGATCGACTGGCGGATGCTACTCGGCACTGTGGGCTGGCTGGGCGTGGCTTCCGCACTGGCGCTGCTCATCGCCCGCGCGGTGCGCCAGGCCGCCGTCGCCAACCGCGACGACACCAGCGCCTACGGCTCCGGGCTGCTGCGGGCCCTCGGCGCGCTGACCACCGTCAAGGCCTCCCGGGCCGAAGGCCGGGAGGCCGAACACCTGCGGGACCTCGCCGACACGGCCCGACTCAGCGGCATCCGCGTGACCAAACTGTCGGCGCTGCTGATGCCCGCCATGAACGTCGGCACACAGGTCTCCCTCGCCGTGGTGATCGCATGGGGGATGGCGCGGACCGCCACCGGTGATCTGCCCGTCGCGGACCTGACCGCATTCATCATGTACCTCTTCTACCTGGTGTCCCCGCTGGTCATGTTCTTCATGGCGCTCGGCGAGCTCCAGCAGGGCCGAGCAGCCATCAGCCGGGTCACCGAACTCGGCGCCATCGAGCAGGAGCCGGACCCGCAGAACCGCCCCGGGCCCGCGCACGCACCCCGGTCCGGGAGGCGGCCCGGGAACCGGCCCGGGCCCGGTACGGCCTCGATCGCCTTCGAGGACGTCACGTTCGGATACGACGCCGCCACACCCACCGTTCACGGGCTGTCGTTCGAGCTGCCCGCCACCGGGGTCACCGCGATCGTCGGCCCGTCCGGCGCCGGCAAGACCACCCTCTTCCAACTCGTCGAGCGCTTCCACACCCCCGACCGGGGCACGATCCGGCTCGACGGACAGGACACCGCCGCCATGCCGCTGGAGCAACTCCGCTCCCGCATCGGCCTGGTCGAGCAGGAAGCCCCCCTGATGCGCGGCACCATTCGCGACAACCTCACCTACGCCCGTCCCGACGCCACTGACCGCAACGTGGCCGAGGCGCTGCGTGCCGCCCACCTGCCCAGGTCGTAGACGCCCTCCCGGACGGCCTGGACACCGAGCTCGGCGAAGGCGGCACCGGGCTCTCCGGCGGCGAGCGCCAGCGGCTGGCCATCGCCCGTGCGCTGCTCACGCAGCCCGACGTGCTGCTGCTGGACGAGGCGACGTCGAACCTCGACTCCGATTCCGAGACCGCCCTGCGTGACGCGCTCACCAACATCGGCACCCACTGCCAGGTTCTGACCATCGCTCACCGGCTGTCCACCAGCGTGGGGGCAGACGAGATCCTCGTCATCGAGGACGGACGGCTGCGGGCCCGCGGCACCCATGCCGAGTTGATGGACACCGACACCACCTACCGGCGCCTCGCCGGCCACCAGCTCAGCCCGGCCGGAGCCGGCCGATGAGCGAGGCCGCGATCGTCGGCACCGGCCCGAACGGGCTGGCCGCCGCCGTCACCCTGGCCCGGGCCGGGCTGCGGGTCACCCTCTTCGAGATGGCCGACACCATCGGCGGCGGCCTGCGCACCGAGTCCCTCTTCGACTCCGAGGTCGAGCACGACATCTGCTCGGCCGTCCACCCGATGGCCGCAGCGTCGCCCTACTTCCGCCGGTTCGACCTGCCCGCCCGCGGCGTCCGCCTGCTACAGCCAGAAATCCCCTACGCCCATCCCCTCCCGGGCGGCCGGGGTGTCGCCGCCTGGCGCAGCCTCGCGCGGACCGCCGCGCACCTGGGCGCCGACGGGGTCCGCTGGACCCGGCTGATGGGTCCGCTCGTCACCCGGTCGGCGGGGGTCGTCGACCTGCTCCTGTCGGACTTGCGCACCCCGCCCAGCGACCCGATCGCGCCCCTGCTGCTCGGCCCGCGGGTGCTGGCCCACGCCGGGCCCCGCAGCCCGTTCGTGACGCAGGAGGCCAAGGCGCTGCTGACCGGGGTGGCCGCGCATGCCGTCGGGCGACTGCCCACGCTCGCCTCGGCCGCGGTCGCCCTGCTGCTCGGGCACACCGCGCACAGCACTGGCTGGCCCCTGCCGGAAGGCGGCAGCGCCCGGATCGCCGAGGCGCTGGCCGCGGACATCACCGCCCACGGCGGGACCTTCCACACCGGCCACCGGATCCGCGACCTCGCTGAACTCGACCGGTTCCCGCTGGTCATGCTCGACACCGGGGCCAAGGAGTTCCTCGCCCTCGCGGGTGAGCGGCTGCCTGCACGCTACCGCCGGAGTCTGGAGCGATTCCGTCCCGGCCCCGGCGCGGCCAAGGCGGACTTCCTCGTCTCCGGGCCCCTGTGGCGCGATCCGCTGATGGGCCGGGCGGGAACCGTCCACCTCGGTGGCACGCACGACGCGATCGTCCGCCAGGAGAACGCCGTCGTGGCCGGGGACCGCGGTACCGTCCCGTTCACCCTGGTCGTGGACCCGGCCGTGACGGATCCCTCCCGCGCCATCCGCGGCAAGCGGCCGGTGTGGGCCTACGCCCATGTACCCCACGGCGACGTACGGGACCCGGTCCCCATGATCCGCGAGCACATCGAGCAGTACGCGCCGGGGTTCGGCGACACGGTGATCGCCGCCCGCGGACGTCCGGCCGCCGCGTACGAGACGTACAACCCGAACTACGTCGGCGGCGACATCGCGGCAGGGGCCATGACCCTGCGGCAGAGTCTCCTGCGGCCCACCGCCCGCTGGGACCCCTACAGCACGCCGCTCCCCGGGGTGTACCTGTGCTCGGCCGCCACCCCGCCCGGGCCGTCCGTACACGGCATGTGCGGGCACCTCGCCGCGCGTTCGGCCCTCCGCCGCCAGTACGACGTCCACGACTGCCCCGACCTCGCCCCCCGAGGTCGGGAACCACACGGGACCGGAAATCCGCGGTCCACTGCTGAGAGGAACACGACATGAGCGGGATCGACCCGAAGGACCTGGACGAGGCCATAGCCAGGAGCTTCAAGAGGCTCCAGACGGCAGTCGCCACACACAGCGAGCAGAGCATTCACATGTACAGGCAGGCCCTGTTGGCCCTGGTCCAGCTCCGCGCGCAGGTCGCGACGAAGTAGCGAGACACTCCGAGCGCCTCCACGGCTCGGCGGGTTTCCGCCACCGGGGCGCGAACCTCCCTCGCCGAACTCGGCGTCGATCGACGATCGGATTTCCGCGATGTTGAGCAGAAGCACTGGTCAGTGGGGTGGAGGCCGGTCTTGCGGTGTGTTCTGTCACTGTCGGGCGTTGAGAGATCAGGGGCGTCGGTACTGTCATCAAGCGGTATGTGTGCAAGTCGCGCACTGTCACGAAATTGAGAGATCGCAGTCAGGCGGTGTCGTGGCTGCTGGTGCTGGAGGAGTTCGGTTACTTCTGAACCACCTGCCCCACGACCACCTCAGGTTTGCCGCCAAGCGCTGGTTGGGCGGCCAGCGACAGCCCGGTGCGGGCGACCCGGCTCCAGCCAGCCGTGGACCCACGGCGGCGACGTCCCGGCCATGCTCAGTGACGGCCGCTTCTCCGGGCCCGCCCTCGACTTCGCCAAGTCCCGCAGCGCCGCCACCTCGTCGACCGCAACCTCTTGCCCAGTGGGCCGGCGGATCTCGCCCCTTGAGGGAACTCCTGCGTGCCGTCCCCCCGCCCCGCACACTCACCGCACTCTCCTGACTTCCGCGAGCTCGGCTCAAGAGCTCGGGCTGTTCCAGGTGGCGGTGATGTCTTCCGCGACATCGCGGAGGAGTTCGAGGAACACGTCCACCAGGGGGGTGAGGGTGGTGTCGGCCGAGGCCACCGCTCGGAGCCGGCGGTGCGGTGCCTGCCGGACCAGTTCGCGGTGCGTGGTACCGGGAACCCCAGTCAGGGCCAGTCGGGAGACCAGCGCGACGCCGACGCCGGTGCCGACGAGGGCCTGCGCGACGTCGTAGGACTCGGTCTGGAACCGCACCTGCGGACTGAAGCCGGCGGCGTTCGCGACCCGGTCGAACTGGTCGCGGGCGGGATGGCTGGCCCGGATGGCGACCCAGGACTCGTCGCGCAGCTCTTCCAGGCGCAGGGCGGTGCCGGGCGGGCGTCTGGCGACCAGCGGGTGGTCGTCGGGGAGGACCACGACCATCGGGTCCAGCAGCAGTGGGTGCACCGAGACCTGCGGGGGCGGGGTGAACGGCGTGCCCCACGTGGCGATGATCGCGACGTCCAGGCGCCCTGCGGCGACCTCGTCCTCGCCGCGCCCGGACACCACGTCCACGACGGTCACGTCCGCGTCCGGATAGCGGTGCCGCAGAGCCGTCAGGGCCCGTGGCAGCAGATGCAGGGCGGCGGCCTGGAACGTGCCGATCCGCAGGCGCCGCGACAGGTGCCCCAGCAGGGCGGACAGTCCCGTCGCGGCCTTGTCCGTTTCTTCCTCGACGACCCGTCCGTGGGCGGCGAGCAGCGCGCCGGCCTCGGTGAGTACGGCTCCGCGTGGCCCGCGGAGCACCAGAGGGGCACGCCAGTCACGCTCTGCCCTGGCCAGTTGTTGTGTCACTGCGGGCGGGGTGAGCCCCAGGGCGTGAGCTGTCGCCGTCAGGGAGCCGTTCCGCTCGATCAAAGCGAGGAGTCTGAGCTGTCCGGGGTCTGCGGGCATTCATGAATCTTAATGCCCGGTGCCGAATCACTAACTTCTCCGACAGTCGGCCGCCGGGCAGCCTGAAGGGCGCAGCACAGCGACCCGCGACCCCCGACACCGCGATCCGAAAGGCCCTGACGTGCGCACCCGTCTGCCTGTATTCCTCATCACCACCTGGCTGTTGGCGATGCTGCCCGGCGCCAGTCTCGCGCTCATGACCCGGCAGACCCTGGAGGGTGGCCTGCGCGTGGCCCGGGCCACCATCGCCGGTAACGCGACCGGGCTGCTGATCTGGTCCACCGCCGCCTCGGCCGGGCTGTCGGCCGTTCTACTGGCCGATCCCACCGCATACGCCGTGGTCCGCGTCGCCGGCGGAATCGTACTGATCGTCCTCGGGGTGAATACCTTGCGAGCCGCACAGGGGGCCGCCGCCCCTCATCCGACCACCGGCGACGGGCCCGGGAACCGCCTCTGGCGCGGGTACACCAGGGGTCTGGGCACCAACTTGGGCAACCCCAAGGCCGGCGTCTTCGCCGTCTCCGTGCTGCCCCAGTTCGTCACGGCCCAGGGCCCGGTACTCGTGTCCAGCATCGCCCTGGGCGCACTGTGGGCGCTCGTCACCGCCTGCTGGTACGTGCTGTTCACCTGGGCCGTCAGCCGGGGCCGTGCCCTGGTGTCCAGGCCGGCGGTCCAGCGCGGACTGCGGGCTGTGACAGGGTTCGCGCTGCTCCTGCTCGGTGTGACGGTGGCCACAGGAATGTGAGACCGTGTCCAATGTGGTGAGGCGAACGAGATCAACTCTGAAGCCAAGAGCGGAATTCTCGGGCTGAGCACCGTAGATGGAGACCTGATCGGGCTCAACCTGTTGTCGAACGGAGACGGAGATCCTTTCGGCGACGACGAATGATGACGGGGCCCGTTGAGGTTCCCCACCCTGCTGGCGCGAGAGCCTCGGGTCACTAAACCTTGATCCACCGACTGGATT
>NZ_JAGGOT010000013.1:338-452781 GCF_018614195.1 Streptomyces sp. ISL-43 | reverse complement strand
CGGGCGCTTCCTTCGTTCTTGCGTTTCCGACTCTATCAGAGCCGGTCTCGCTTGTTTTCCGCCTTCCGGTTCTTCGCTTTCGCGTTTCCCTTTCCGGCGGTTCCGACTCTATCAGTCCTTTTCCGTCTCCCTGACCACTCTCCGTTTGCCGAATAGGCGCGCAGAAAAGCGTCAGGGTCAAGATCGGTAGTGAAAGAGGAGGATGCCCGTCCATCAGCCGTTCGCGAGATGTTCACGCGGGGCTTCCTGGCGGGAGTCACGACAGTACAGGTCCGCCAGTGCCCAGGCAAATCGATTCAGGCGTATGGTCTAGTCCACTAGGTTGTCACCCGACCCCCTCGGGACCTCCTGCCTGACCTCTGTACAAGAGGTGCAGTTCGGGCGGAACCGGGACGTCTCATGACTTACCCTTCTCAAAGTAAGCCGTCCAGGACAGGTTGTGACGGCGACACGAAGAAGCCCCACCCCTGGGAGGCCCCCCATGACCAGCGTGACGTCCCCACTCGCCGGGACCGCCATCGGACTCGCGGCAGTGCCCGATCCGGTGTTCTCCGGCGCGATGGTGGGACCCGGCACCGCTATCAAGCCCGTGCAGGAGCCCTCGGAGGCGGTGGCCCCCGTCGACGGTGTGGTCGTCTCCCTGCACCCGCACGCGTACGTCGTCGTCGACGACGAAGGACACGGTGTGCTCACCCACCTGGGCATCGACACCGTCCAGCTCAACGGCGAGGGCTTCGAGCTCCTCGTCAACAAGGGCGACACCGTGAGTCGCGGCCAGGCCGTCATCCGCTGGAACCCTGCTGCCGTCGAGGCCGCGGGCAAGTCCTCCATCTGCCCCATCGTGGCGCTGGAGGCCACCGCGGACTCCCTCTCCGACGTGGTCGAGTCCGGCGACGTGAAGGCGTCGGACGTCCTCTTCAGCTGGCAGTGACGTGTCCGCCTCCATAGGCGAGTCGGACATCCATCGCGGCGGCGGGGCCGTCGCTCAATCGGAGACGGGTGAAATGGAGACAACGCTGCGAGGCGTCGGCGTGAGCCACGGTGTGGCGATCGGCGAGGTTCGGCACATGGGCACGGCGGTTCTCGAGCCGCCGGCGAAGCAGATCAACGCGGACGAGGCGGAGCGCGAACAGGGGCGCGCCCGTCAGGCCGTGGAAGCTGTGTCGGCCGACCTGATCGCGCGCGGCCAGCTGGCCGGTGGCGAGGCTCAGCACGTGCTCGAGGCCCAGGCGATGATCGCCACGGACCCCGAGCTGATGACGGACGTCGACCGGCGGATCGCCGTCGGAAGCACCGCCGAGCGCGGTGTGTACGACGCCTTCTCCCACTACCGCGAGCTCCTCGCGGGTGCCGGCGAGTACATGGCCGGCCGCGTCGCCGACCTGGACGACGTGCGCAACCGCATCGTCGCGCGCCTGCTCGGCGTGCCGATGCCGGGTGTGCCGGACAGCGACGAGCCGTACGTGCTGATCGCGCGTGACCTCGCTCCCGCCGACACCGCTCTGCTCGACCCGGCGCTGGTCCTCGGTTTCGTGACCGAGGAAGGCGGGCCGACCAGCCACAGCGCGATCCTCGCGCGGGCGCTGGGCGTGCCGGCCATCGTGGCGCTGCCGGGTGCCGGCGAGATCGCCGAGGGCACCCTGATCGCCGTCGACGGCAGCACGGGCGACCTCTTCGTGGACCCTTCCCCGGAGAAGCGGGCCGAGCTGGAGGCCGCGGCCGCCGAGCGCAAGGCGGCGCTCTCCGCTTCGTCCGGTCCGGGTGCGACGTCCGACGGCCACAAGGTGCCGCTGCTGGCCAACATCGGTGGTCCGGCGGACGTGCCGGCCGCCGTCGAGGCGGGGGCCGAGGGTGTGGGCCTGTTCCGCACCGAGTTCCTCTTCCTGGACGACAGCAAGAAGGCGCCGACCGAAGAGAAGCAGATCGAGTCGTACCGCAAGGTGCTCGAGGCCTTCCCCGAGGGTCGTGTCGTCGTACGCGTCCTGGACGCCGGCGCCGACAAGCCGCTGGACTTCCTGACCCCGGCCGACGAGCCGAACCCGGCTCTGGGTGTCCGTGGCCTGCGCTCGCTGCTCGACCACCCGGACGTGCTGCGCACGCAGCTGACCGCACTGGCCAAGGCCGCCGAGGGGCTGCCGGTCTACCTCGAGGTCATGGCCCCGATGGTGGCCGACCGGATCGACGCCAAGGCCTTCGCGGACGCGTGCCGCGATGCCGGCCTGCGGGCGAAGTTCGGCGCGATGGTGGAGATCCCCTCCGCCGCGCTCCGGGCACGCTCGATCCTGCAGGAGGTCGAGTTCCTGTCGCTGGGCACCAACGACCTGGCTCAGTACGCCTTCGCCGCCGACCGGCAGGTCGGCGCCGTGTCGCGGCTGCAGGACCCGTGGCAGCCCGCGCTGCTCGACCTGATCGCCATGTCGGCCGACGCGGCCAGGGCCGAGGGCAAGAGCTGTGGTGTCTGTGGCGAGGCCGCCTCCGACCCGCTGCTGGCCTGTGTGCTGACGGGTCTGGGTGTCACCTCTCTGTCCATGGGTGCCGCTTCGATCCCCTATGTACGCGCGGCGCTCGCCAAGTACACCCTCGCGCAGTGCGAGCGTGCGGCCGCGGCCGCGCGTGCCGCGGAGAGCGCCGAGGAGGCCCGTGTGGCCGCCCAGGCGGTGCTGTCCGGCGAGTAGCCGGACGGTGTCTTGTCGATCGAGGGGCCCTCGCCGGTGGCGAGGGCCCCTCGGCCGTTTCCGGCCGCGGGTCACCCCACTCGTTCGGCTCAGTGGTGGGGGCCCGGTTCGTCGACCTCGTAGCCGGGGCAGTACTCGACGCCCGGTTCGGGGGCGACCGGTTCTCCGGTGTCGGCGTCGGTGCAGTAGGCGTTGAAGACGGCCGCCGCCGAGAGGGGTACCAGGCGGCCGCGGTCCAGGCGCCAGCCGTGGACCCGGTCCCGGAGTCCCTCGGCGGTGCTGCGCAGGACCACTCCCCCGGGTCCGCCCAGCGCCAGGCCCGCGGCGAGGACGGTCACGAAGTCGAGGCCCTCGCGGCCCCCGATCCGGGGCGGCCCGGCCCCGGGAGTGTCGGCGTGCAGCACGGCCAGGAGCTGTTCGTCCTCGGCGGGGACGCTGCACACGAGGTGGTGGTGGCCCGGGCCGGCCCGGTCGACGAGGCGTTTGAGCGCGTCGGCGGCGCGCTCGAGGGAGGCGGTCCCGATGTCCTGTCCGCAGTCGGCGCAGTTGCCGACTCCGGACAGGAGGGTGGTGGCGTACTCCCAGGTGGCTTGGCGGACGGCCTCGTCCACGAGGAGCGGGAGCAGCTCGTCGATGGGCTGGCCGGCGTACGGGAGTCCGCTGCCGCCGGCCAGTTCGGCGGTGAACCGGGTGCGGCCGCCGGGGGTGTCCGGATCGAGTCCCTGCCGGGCGCAGTACTCGGCGTAGTCCTCGGGGTCGAAGAGGGCGACGGTGGTGTGGATGCCCTGGGCCGCCAGCGAGCGGAGCAGGCGCTCGACGTGGTCGAGGTAGTCGCGGTGGTCGTCGAAGGCGAAGCTGCGGTAGGCGCGCATGGCCGCGAAGTCCCCGGCGTCGGCCAGGAGGCCGACGGTGCTGGGGGCTTCGCGGCGCAGTGTGCGGCGCCTGCTGGTGCGGGCGGGTCGTCCCGCCGTGGTTCCGGTCCTGCTGTCGTCGGAGCGTGGCATCGGTTCCCCCTGGGTGCGCAGTCACGTGCTCACTCAGAGTAATCACTGCCACTGACAGTGGCGTCGGGCTCAGGCCCGGGTGCGGGCGAGCTCCTCGTAGAAGTGCAGGAGGTCCAGGTTGTCGACGGAGCCGGGGTTGACCGCCTTGGCCATGGGGGCGCCTTGGAGGAGGCGCTTGACCGGGACTTCGATGCGCTTGCCGGTGAGGGTGTGCGGGATGCCCGGGACCTCGATGATCTCGTCGGGGACGTGCCGCGGGGAGAGCTCCTCGCGGATCGTCGCCTTGATCCGGGCGCGGAGGTCCTCGTCGAGGACGGCGCCGGGCGCGAGGTGGACGAAGAGCGGCATCCAGTAGCCGCCGTTCGCCTCTTCCAGGCCGATGACCAGGGATTCCTTGATCTCGGGGAGCCTCTCCACGGCCTCGTAGATATCGGCGGAGCCCATCCGGACGCCCTGGCGGTTCAGGGTGGAGTCGGAGCGGCCGTGGATGACGACGGAGCCGTAGTCGGTGATCGTGATCCAGTCACCGTGGCGCCAGACGCCGGGGAACATCTCGAAGTAGCTGTCGCGGTAGCGGCTGCCGTCGGGGTCGTTCCAGAAGCGGATCGGCATGGACGGCATCGGGTTGGTGACGACGAGCTCGCCGACTTCGCCGATGACGGGCTTGCCCGCGGGGTCCCAGGCCTGGAGGTCCGTGCCCAGGCAGGCGGCCTGGAGCTCGCCGATGTGGACCGGGAGGGTGGGGACGGCGCCGGCGAAGCAGCTGCAGACGTCGGTGCCGCCGCTGACGGAGGCGATCCAGAGGTCCTCGGCCACCTCGTCGTGCAGCCAGCGGAAGCCGTCCGGGGGCAGCGGGGAGCCGGTGGTGGCCACGCACTTCACGGAGGAGAGGTCGAAGTCGCGGGCGGGATGGACCTCCGCCTTGCGGCAGGCCATCACGTAGGCGGCGGAAGTCCCGTACAGGGTGGCTTTGGTCCGCTCCGCGATGCGCCATTGGGCACCGGTGTCGGGGAATCCCGGGCTGCCGTCGTAGAGCACGACGGTGGTTCCGGTGAGCAGGCCGGAGACGAGGAAGTTCCACATCATCCAGCCGGTGGAGGTGTACCAGAAGAACCGGTCCTCGGGGCCGAGGTCGCAGTGCAGGCCGATCTGCTTGAGGTGTTCGAGGAGGATCCCGCCCTGGGACTGGACGATGGCCTTGGGCAGGCCGGTCGTGCCGGAGGAGTAGAGGACCCAGAGGGGATGGTCGAAGGGGACCGCCTCGAAGACGGGCTCGGTGTCGGCGGAGGTCAGGTCCGCCCAGGTGAGGGCGCCCGCGGGGGTCGGCGTACCGAGGAGCGGGATGTGGACGACGGCGCGCAGCGAGGGGAGCTCGGCGCGCAGCTCGGCGACGGTGTCGCGGCGGTCGTGCTCCTTGCCGCCGTAGCGGTAGCCGTCGACGGTGAAGAGGACGACGGGCTCGACCTGCTGGAAGCGGTCCAGGACGCTGCGGGCGCCGAAATCGGGGGCGCAGGAGGTCCAGACGGCGCCGACGGCGGCGGTGGCGAGGAGTGCGGTGACGGCCTCGGGGATGTTGGGGAGGTAGCCGCTGACCCGGTCTCCGGGGCGTACGCCCAGGGCGCGCAGTTCGGCGGCGAGCGCGCCGACCTGGCGGCGGAGCTCGGCCCAGGTGACGGGGGTGAGCTCGTGGGTCTCGTCCACGTGGAGCAGGGCCGCGTCGGCGGCGCGTGCCGGGTCCTCGGCGGCGCGCAGGGCGTGCTCGGCGTAGTTGAGGGTGGCGCCCGGGAACCAGCGGGCACCCGGCATGGACCGGTCCGCGAGGACGGCCTCGTAGGGAGTGGTGAAGCGTACGTCGAACCACTCGGCGACGGCCTGCCAGAAGGTGTCGAGCTCGTCGACGGACCAGCTGTGCAGGGCCGGGTAGCCGCCGTCGGCGGGGGCTCCGTGGTGTTCGGCGGCCCAGGCCTGGAAGGCGGTGATCCGGGCCGCGGCGATCCGGTCGGGGCCAGGCGCCCAGAGGGGCTCGGGTGGGGTGGCTGCGGTCATGGGTCGGCTCCCGGTCACGTCTGCGGCTCGCGCTTCGTGGGCGTGTCGTGTGGTGTTCGTACGGTGCCACCGCGCGGGGGGTGTCCACGCGAAGGCTCACAGGGACGATGCCATGTGATCGACATCCGCACCAGAGCCGTCATCGACGGTCGGTTGTGATCCTTTTGAGAGTGAACGGCAGTTGAACGCCACCTTCTGGGCCGGGTGCCGGTGGCAGGGTGGGCGCCATGGACGGTCGTGAGCTGGTGCGTGCGGTACGGGACCTCGGCAGTGAGCGGGGGCGGCGCGCCTGGCGCTCGGCCTGGCGCAACGGGCGCGTGGACGCGGCGGGGCTCGCACCCCGGGGCGCGGAGCGGGCGCGGGTGCCGGGCCTGCTGACGGGTACGGAGCCCCTGCCGGGCGGGGGCGTACTGCGGTTCACCCGTTCGGAGCTGCTCGTACGGGTCACCGCGGGCGGGGCGGTGTTCTGGGGCTGGGACGGGGCCTTGCCCACGCCCTCGTACGCGGTGGTCGGCGACGGGCCGGAACCCGATCCGCGCGCCGTCCTGGAGCCGGACACCGCGGGTGGCTGGCGGGTGGTCTCCGAGCGGGTGACGGTGGCGGTGTCCCGGCACGGGGCCGTCGAGGTGCGCACGCCGGGCGGTGCGGTGCTGCGCCGGGAGCTGCCGCCGCGCTGGTGGGAGCCGGTGCGTCCGGCGGGGAATCCGGCGGACCGAGCGGACGGCGCGCCGGACGCGGCGCCGGCGGGGCCGCGGCCGGCGCGGTGGCTGCTGCGGAGCGAGGTCGCGGCGGACGCGCGGGTCTTCGGGCTCGGCGGGCGGGCGGCGGGGCCCCGCTTGAGGGACGGGTCCTACCGGCTGTGGAACACCGATCCCAAGGGCGGGGTCGGGCCGCGCGTGGACCCCCTGTACATCACCATGCCGGTGCAGCTGGTGGTCGCGGACGCGGGCACGCACCTGGTGTTCCACGACAACTCCTGGGACGGGCGGGTGGTGTTGCGGGAGGGCGAGGAGGGCGCCGGCTCCGGCGCGGACCGTCCGGGGTCGTGCGAACTGCGCATGGAGGGCGGCCCCTTGCGGTGCTGGGTGCTGGTGGGTCCGCCGGGGCGGGTGCTGCAGGGCTGGTCGGGGCTGACCGGCGCGGCCGCCGTGCCGCCGGAGTGGGCGCTCGGCTACCAGCACGCGCGGTGGGGGTTCGGGAGCGCCGCGGAGGTGCGCCGGATCGTGGCCGGTTACGCGGAGCGGGGGCTGCCGCTGTCGGCCGTCCACCTGGACATCGACCACTACGACGGCCACCGGGTCTTCACCGTCGACCGCGACACCTTTCCCGATCTGCCGGGCCTCGCGAAGGAGTTGGCCGGGTCGGGGGTTCGGCTGGTCTCGATCGTCGACCCGGCGGTCAAGGCGGGCGACGCGGTCCACACCTCGGGCCTGGCGGTCGGCGCGCGCGGGGCCTTCGTACGGGACGCGGCGGGCCGGGAGGTCCGGGGCGAGGTGTGGCCGGGCGAGTGCGCGTACCCGGACTTCACCGATCCCGAGGCGCGGGAGTGGTGGGGCGGGCTGTACGCGGAGCGCCTCGCGCAGGGCTTCGCCGGCGTCTGGCACGACATGAACGAGCCGGTGTCCTTCGCGCCCTTCGGGGACCGGACGCTCCCCCGCTCGGCGCGGCACGTACTGGACGGGGCCGGCGGGGACCACCGGGAGGCGCACAACGTGTACGCGCTCGGGATGGCGCGGGCGGGCTGGGAGGGTCTCGTACGACTGCGCCCGGCCGAGCGGCCGTTCCTCTTCTCCCGGTCGGGGTGGGCGGGGATGCAGCGGTACGGGGGCACGTGGTCGGGGGACGTGGAGAGCAGCTGGGACGGGCTGCGGGCCTCGCTGGCGCTGGTCCTGGGGCTCGGCCTGTGCGGCGTGCCGTACTCGGGGCCCGATGTCGGCGGGTTCTGGGGCTCGCCCTCCCCCGAGCTGTATCTGCGGTGGATGCAACTGGGCGCGTACCTGCCGATGTTCCGGACCCACTCGGCGATCTGGGCGGGCCGGCGCGAACCGTGGGAGTTCGGGCCGGATACGACGGCTGCCGCGCGGACGGTCCTGGCGGAACGGGAGCGGCTGCGGCCGTACTTCGTCACGCTGGCCCACCTCGCGCGGCGGACCGGCGCCCCCTACGTGCGCCCCCTGTGGTGGGGGGCACCGGAGGACCGGACGCTGCGGGACTGCGAGGACGCCTTCCTGTTGGGCGACGCGCTGCTCGTGGCTCCGGTGCTGGAGTGCGGGGCGGACCGGCGGGCGGTGCGACTGCCCCGGGGACGCTGGTACGACACGGCGACGGGCGAGGCGTACGAGGGGCCGGGCCAGGTCCTGCTGGACGCGCCGGCGGATCGGATCCCGGTGCTGGCACGGGCGGGCTCGCTGCTGCCGGTCCGGGCGCCCGACGGGTCGGTGGCCCTGGAGGCGTGGGCCCCGGCGCGGGGCCGCACGGGCGGCGGGGTGGTGATCCGCGATCCGGGCCCGGGCTTCGAGCCGGGCGAGGTGGAGCGGTACGCGGTGCGGTGGGCCGGGGACGCGGTGGTGGTGGAGGACGGGGCCGGGGCGCCGGTGGAGGGCGTGATGGTGCGGGGGTTCGGGCAGTCGGCTCCGGTTCGCCGCGGGTGACGCCGGGTGGCGCCCGCCGCGGCGGACCGGTCCCCGGTCAGCCGTCGATGCGGTGCTGGGTCCAGAAGGAGGTCAGGTCCGTGGTCGTGGCGGCCTGGGCGGCCGTCTTGAACTCGGCCGTGGTGGAGACTCCGTACCAGTGCGAAGTGGCGTAGTCCTTGAGCAGTTTGGCCATGGCGGAGTCACCGAGGACGCGGCGCAGGTCGTGCAGGGCGCACTTGCCGTAGCCGTAGATGACGGTGGAGTACCGGGAGGAGTGGGTGTCCCAGTAGGCCATCGAGTTGCTGATCTTCTCCGCGGAGGAGGCCCAGGAGACGCTGCTCCAGCAGCCGGTACCCGTCTTGTTCTGTGCCAGGTCGGTGGCGTAGTCGGTGAACGCCTCGTCGAGCCACGGGTTGTTGTACTGGTCGTCGCCGACGATTCCGTAGAACCACTGGTGGGCGATCTCGTGGGTGAGTGCCGTGGTGCTGACCAGGTCGAGGACGAAGCCGGGGTACTCCATGCCGCCGAACCAGAAGTTGTTGTCGATCACCGCGTCGAGTTCGCCGTACGGGTACGCCCCGAACCTGGCCGAGTGGGCGTCCACGGCGGATTTCGCGGTGGTGAGCATCGACTGGGCGTCGGCCGAGGTGATGCCCGAGACGGAGTAGACGTTGACCGGTGTTCCGGCGGCCGAGGTGCCGGAGATCTTGCTGAACGGGCCCGCCGCCCAGGCGAAGTCGCGGACCTTGGAGGCGGTGGCGGTGGTGACCGTGCGCCCGCTGGTGCCCGGGGTGTCGACCGACCCGCCCGTGGCCGGTACGAGCAGGCCGCTCGGGTGGTCGAGGGCCACGCTGAAGTCGGAGGCCAGCGAGTAGAACGACTCGCCATTGTTGGTGTAGGGGTCCAGGTGCCAGCCGGCCCCGTCCCGGACCGCGAGCACCGGCAGGGCGTTGCCGATGAAGGAGAAGGCCCCGTCGTGACCGAACCGGTCGGCGCCGCTCGGCACGGTGATGCCGAGATCGAAGCCGATCGTGGCGCTCTGTCCCTGCGTCAGCGGCGTCGGCAGGGTGATCTGGAGGGCGGTGCAGCCGACCGAGAGCGCGCCCGCGGTGCCGCCCGTGACGTTGCTGACGACGATGGGCATGGCGGAGCAGGTGCCGTGGTAGTTGTCCCAGAGCCTCAGGTACACCTCGCCGAGCGCGGTGGCGGAGGCGTTGGTGAAGGTCGCGCTCTCGTGGCCGGTCCAGACGGTGCCGCTCGCGTTGCTGCTCAGGCTGACGTTGTACGCGGGCGAGGCCGGCGTACGCGTGGAGTCGCCCGGCGGGGTGGTGCCGCCGGAGGTGTCGAGGGCGACGTCGTCGACGACGAAGCTCGTCTGCAGGCTGGAGTCCTCGGTGCCGGTGAAGACGAGGTTCACGCTCTGGCCGGCGAAGGCCGAGACGTCGAAGGACTTCTGGACGTAGCCGGTGTTCTTGTCGAGGTTCGAGTACGTCGCCAGGGTCGTGGCGCCGATCTTCGCCGTCAGCTTGTCGTACTTCGTCGACGAGGTGGTCTCGGCGGTCGTGACGCGCAGCCAGAAGGTGAGCGTCGCCGTACTGCATCCGGAGGGGACGGTGACGCCCTGGGAGAGGGTGTCGGTGTGCGTGCTGCCGACGCCGCCCAGCCAGGCGAAGTAGGCGCCGCCGTGGGCGCTCTGGCCGGCGCGGTTGGTGATCACGCTGGTCTGCGACTGGGTCCAGGGTGAAGTGCCGCTTTCGAAGCCGCCGTTGACGACCGCTTGGGCGGGGGTGCAGGCGGCGGCCGCGGCCGGGGCGGCTGCGGCCTGTGTCGCGGGAAGTACGGAGGCGATCAGCGCGGCGATGGCGAACGCGGTCGCGGTGATGACCTTGTGGGGGGTCGGTCTCACAGGAAACTCCTTTGAGGCGGCCGTGGGGGTGACGGCTGCCGGAAGCCTGGCAGATTTGACCGGTACATGCCATCAGGCGCGGGTAAAGGGTTCGCCTTCCGAACGGACCGCCCCGGAAACCGCGCGGAACCCTCGGCCGCCGTACCGCCGGGCCCGTGGGTGGACGGGGTCCGCTTACGCGTACCGCCCCCGGAACCACTTCCGTGCCACCTTCGTGTGCAGCGGGAACGCCAACTCCCGCGGACCCCGCAGGACGTGCCAGCCCGTCGTCTCGTCGGTGGCGGCGGACGCGGGGAGTGCGTCGGCCGGGCGGACCGGGAGGAGGCCGAAGACGAGCAGGTGGCCGGCCGGGGAGCTGTGGGCGTCGGCCAGGGTGACGTCGCGGGCGGGGGCGTGGATGCCGGTCTCCTCGCGGAGTTCGCGGACGACCGACTCGCGCCAGTCCTCGCCGAAGTCCATGAAGCCGCCGGGCAGGGCGACGCCGCCGAGGGCCGGCTCGATGGTGCGCGTGATGACCACCAGGCCGGTGCCCGCCTCGTCCTCGACGGGAAGCAGGGCGACCGCCACCGGGAGGGGGTTGCGGTAGGCGACGGCGCCGCACGAGGGGCACGCGCGCGGCCACACGGCCGAATCGAACAGTGCTCCACAGGTGGAGCAGTGCGAGTCCCTCAGGTGTGCCGGCATGCGGCGATGGTATGCCAAGGGGCATGCGGACGCTGGCTGTTGTGAGCTGTATGGGAGCGCTGTTGAGCGGGGCTCCCGCCCCCGGATTCACGGCCTTGGCCCGGGTCGATCCGACGATCGGCCAGGACATGCGGTACGCCACCGCCCACAACTTCACCGGCGCCGTCGTGGACGGCTACGAGGAGCCCGTCTGCCTGCTCGCCCGGCCCGCCGCCGAGGCCCTCGGGCGGGCGCAGCGCGAGGTGCTGCGGCACGGGTACTCCCTCCTCGTGTACGACTGCTACCGGCCGCAGCGGGCCGTGGACCGGTTCGTGCGGTGGGCCGGGGACGGGGCGGACCAGCGGACCAAGGCGGAGTTCTATCCCGCGGTGGAGAAGGACCGGCTGATCCCGGAGGGGTACATCGCCGAGAAGTCCGGGCACAGCCGCGGGAGCACGGTCGACGTGACGCTCACGGACCTTCGTCGCGAACCCCTCGACATGGGGACCCCCTTCGACTTCTTCGATCCGCTGGCGCACACCGACGACCCCCGTGTCACGGGCCGCGCCCGCGATCACCGGGAGCTCCTGCGGGGCGCGCTGGCCGCCCAGGGGTTCGTGAACCTGCCCGAGGAGTGGTGGCACTTCACCTACCGGCCGGAGGCGTTCCCGGACACGTACTTCGACTTTCCCGTCTCTGTCGCGGCCGTCGGGCCGTGAGTACGGTGCCGGCATGACTTTCAGTTCGTACGAGGAATTCTGGCCCTACTACGTCGCCATGCACTCCCGAGCCGCCACCCGCTGGGTCCACCTCGCCGGCACCCTCACCGGCCTCGCGCTCACCACCTATGGGCTGGCGCGCGGCCGGCGGCGCTACGTCGCGGCGCTGCCCCTCATCGGGTACGGGACCGCCTGGCCGGCGCACTTCCTGATCGAGAAGAACAACCCGGCCACCTTCGGGAATCCGGGGTGGTCGCTGCGCGGGGACGCGCAGATGATCCGGATGATGCTGACCGGACGGGACGCGGAGCTGGGCGAGATCGCGCGGAAGTGGCTCGCCGCGAACGGGTGACCGGTGGCGCCTTCCCGTGACAGACTTCTGACGGTCCATCAGATTCTGGTTTCGGGAGGGGTCTTGGAACGCACACGCACACCCGTCGTCGACGGGTGGTTCACGGAGGGCGACACCGGCGCGGGCGCGGGCCCGGGCGCCGATACGGGGACCGGTACCGGCTTCCGCCTGCTCGGCACCCGGTGCTCCGCCTGCGCCGCCGTGTTCTTCCCGCGCGAGGACGCGTACTGCCGCAATCCGCGCTGCCCCGGCGGCGGTGAGCTCGCCGAGACTCCGCTGTCCCCGCGCGGCCGGGTCTGGTCCTACACCGACGGGCGGTACCGGCCGCCGGCCCCGTACGTGTCCGACCCGGACGCGCCCTGGACCCCGTACACCCTGGTCGCCGTGGAGCTGGAGGCCGAGGGGATGGTCGTGCTCGGCCAGACGGCTCCCGGGGTGGGCGTCGCCGATCTGGCGGTCGGGATGGAGGTCGAGGTCGTGGCCGGCGTACTGAACGAGGACGCGGCCGGCACCACTTGGACGACCTGGCACTTCCGGCCGGTGGGGGTGGACCGGTGAGCGCCGACATCGCCGTCCTGGGGGCCGGCATGCACCCGTGGGGCAAGTGGGGCCGCAGCTTCGTCGAGTACGGGCGGGCCGCCGCCCTGGCCGCGCTCGCCGACGCGGGGCTCCGGTGGACGGACGTGCAGTCCATCGTCGGGGCCGACACCGTACGGTCGGGCTACCCGGGCTACGTGGCCGGCGCCACCTTCGCCCAGGCGCTCGGCTGGCAGGGGGCTCGCGTGACCAGCGTGTACGCGGCCTGCGCCTCCGGGGCCCAGGCCGTCGGGGCGGCCCGGGCGCAGATCCTGGCCGGGCTCGCCGACGTCGTGCTGGTGGTCGGGGCGGACGCCGCCCCCAAGGGGTTCTTCGCCCCCGCGGGCGGGGACCGGCCGGACGACCCGGACTGGCTGCGCTTCCGGGTGCTGGGGGCCACGAACCCGGCGTACTTCGCGCTGTACGCCCGCCGCCGCATGGCCCTGTACGGGGACACCGGCGAGGACTTCGCACAGGTCAAGGTGAAGAACGCGGCCGCCGGTCTGCTGAACCCGAACGCCCGCTACCGCAAGGCCGTGACGGCCGAGGAGGTCGCCGCCTCGGCGATCGTGGCCGATCCGCTGCGGCTGCTCGACATCTGCGCCACCTCCGACGGCGGCGCCGCGCTCGTGCTGAGCAGCATGGACTTCGCGCGCTCGCGGGGGATCGCGGACCCGGTGCGGATCCGGGCCGTGTCCACGGTGACTCCCACCTATCCCCGTACGGTCCTGGACCTGCCGGACATCGCCACCGACTCGGTGACCGGCGCGGCGCCCGCGCCCGGCTCCTTCCGGTCCTCGATCGCGCGGGCCGCCTACGAGGAGGCGGGGCTGGGACCGGACGACCTCTCGCTCGCCGAGGTGTACGACCTGTCCACCGCGCTGGAGCTCGAGTGGTACGAGGACATCGGCCTGTGCGGGGAGGGCGAGGGGGCCAAGCTCGTACGGGAGGGCGCGACCGCGCTCGGCGGCCGGATCCCCGTCAACACCAGCGGCGGGCTGGCCTCCTTCGGGGAGGCGGTGCCGGCGCAGGCCATCGCGCAGGTGTGCGAGCTGACGTGGCAGCTGCGGGGGACGGCCGGGGAGCGGCAGGTGCCGGGCGCGCGGGCCGGGATCACTGCGAACCAGGGGCTGTTCGGCCACGGGTCGGCGGTCATCGCCGTCCGGTAGCGCCGTCCGGTAGCGCAGTCCGGTCGAGCCATCCGGTAGCGCCGTCCGGTAGCGCCTCCGCGGCCGGGTGTCGCGGCGGCGTGCCGTGGTCGGCGACGCACGGGGTGGACCCGCTGAACAGCCGCTGTTGTCCGAACGCTTGACGGCCCCTGGCGGCGGGTTCACACTCGCTCCACAGTCCCGCTCCGCGACCGGGACACCCGAATCCCCCCATGAGAGCTGCGGCCCGTACCCCAGTCGGCGGGGGTACGGGCCGCCTCCATGTCGGTACCCGGTCCACGGTCCCTGGCTACGCGCCCGCCGTCAGGCTCCGCCGCCGGGCACGGGCCAGCGACATCGCGTGCTCCACGACCCCCACCAGGACGTCCTTGACGGACTCCCGGTCCCGCGCGTCGCACAGCAGCACCGGCACCTCGGGGGTGAGGTCGAGGGCTTCCCGTACGGAGGTCACGGGGTGCCGGTCGGCGCCGTCGAAGCAGTTCACCGCGACGACGAAGGGGATCTCGCGCCGTTCGAAGTAGTCGATGGCGGCGAAGCAGTCGGCGAGGCGGCGGGTGTCGGCGAGGACCACCGCGCCGAGCGAGCCCTGGGCCAGCTCGTCCCACAGGAACCAGAACCGGTCCTGTCCGGGCGTGCCGAACAGGTACAGCACCAGGTCCTCGCGCAGCGTGATGCGCCCGAAGTCCATGGCCACGGTCGTGGTGTTCTTGCCCTCGACTCCCCCGGTGTCGTCGATTCCGCGGCCCGGCTCGGAGAGCCGTTCCTCCGTCCGGAGCGGTCTGATCTCGCTCACCGCACTGACCAGGGTGGTCTTGCCCACCCCGAAACCGCCCGCGACCAGGATCTTCAGGGTCAGCGGCTCGACCGGCGACACGGCATGCATGGCGCCGGCGCGGCTAGAGCGCCCGAAGGCCATCGATCACCTCACGCAGTATGGATTCATCGGGCAGTTCGGCCGGGGGTACCGGCCGGGTCACGTGGACCAGTTCGTCGGCGG
This sequence comes from Streptomyces sp. ISL-43, assembly GCF_018614195.1. Lineage (GTDB taxonomy): Bacteria > Actinomycetota > Actinomycetes > Streptomycetales > Streptomycetaceae > Streptomyces. Next base: position 438,041 of record NZ_JAGGOT010000013.1, on the reverse strand, counting down.
CGAGGTCGCCGATCAGGACGCGTACGACGCCGATGGCGAGGTCGAGGTCCGCCGCGAGTTCCGCGACGGACTGCGGGCGTTCCCGGCACAGCCCGAGGATGTGGGCGTGTTCCGGGGACAGCGTCGCGTCCCAGACCGGGTCGTCGGCCGCAGGCTCCGCGACCACGAGCGCGATCAGGTCGAGCCGGTGCTGACCGGCGTGGCTGGTCCGGCCGCGGGTCATCGCGTACGGGCGTACGACGGGACCCGCGTCGTCGTCGAACCACTGGTCTCCGGCCGCGGCGGGTGCCTCCTCGGGGGTCCCGTCGGCGACCGCGCCGGGGGTGCGGGCGGGGTGGTCCTGGCCTGGATCGCTCATGCCGTCCGTCTCACCCTCCGGCGGGTAGCCCGGTGCGCGGGGCGGTCGCCAGGTGGTCACCCACGCGCTTGACCATGAGGGTCATCTCGTACGCCACCTGGCCCACGTCGGAGTCGGAGTCGGCGAGGACCGCCAGGCAGCTGCCGTCGCCGGCCGCCATGACGAAGAGGAACGCCTCGTCCAGCTCGACCACGGTCTGGCGGACCTTGCCCGAGTCGAAGTGGCGGCCGACGCCCTTGGCCAGGCTGTGGAAGCCGGAGGCCACGGCCGCCAGGTGCTCGCTGTCCTCCCGGGTGAGGTCCTTGGAGCTGCCGGTGGGCAGGCCGTCGCCGGAGAGGACCACCGCCTTGCGGATGCTGGCGACCCGGTCGACGAGCTCGTCGAGGAGCCAGTTGAGCGAGCCGGAGCCGCGGCCCCTGGTGTCGTTGCCGGACTGCGGTGCGGTCATCGACCGTCCCCTTCGTTCTCGTATCCCGGTCCGTCGGCGGCAGGGGCGCCGGCCTCGGTCCCGGACTGCGGTGCTGCTTGGTGCGGTGCGTCGTGCGGTGGGTCTTGCCGTGCGTCGTGCCGTGCGTCGTGCCCTGCGTCCTGTCGCGGGTCCTGCTGTGCCTGTTGCGCCTGTTCCTCTTGCGCCTGCTGCCGGGCGTGCTGGTCGCGGCCCGCCGTCCAGCCGCGCTGGAGCGCGGACATGCGGCGCCGTACGTCGTCCGCGTCGCGGTCCGCCATCGGGTCGGCGACCGCGGGTGCGGGAGCCGGGGCGTCCTTGAGCTGGGGCGCGAGGCTGGCCTGGCGGATCCGGCGGGGCAGCCCCGCGGCCGCGCCGTTGCCGGAGGTGGCCGGGCCCGATTCCGCAGCGTCCGGGGCCGGGTCCGGGACCGCCGAGACCGGGCGGGGCTCCACGCGGCGGCCGTGCTCGGCGACCAGGGTCGGGGTGGGGCGGCGGCGCGGGAGCGGTACGGCTCCCGGGGTGCGGGGGCCCTCCGAGCGGGCGGGGTCCTGGCGGGTGGGCTCCAGGCGGACCGGGCCCGTGGGGGGCAGGGACTCGCGGCCCCGGTCGCGGTCCCGGTCGTGGAAGCCGTCCCGGCCCGAGTGACGGTCCACGAGGCGGGCGACGCCGTGGTCCGCGGCGCCGTCCACGGCCCGCTCGCCCGTACGGAACCCCCCGCGCTCCCCGGACGCGTCGGCGGCCCGGTCGCCCCTGCGGTCCGCGATGCGGTCGCCCTTCCAGGCTCCGCCGCGCTCGGTGTGCCGCTCCGCGTGCGGGCGGCCCGCCGGGCGCAGGCCGAGCAGGGCGCTGCGCGAGGTGCCGTTCGGCGGGGTCTCGTCGTCGAGGGTGGCCATGGCGGGCCGGCCCCCCTTGGAGCCGGCGCCGGTCGCGGTGACCCCGGTGAGGCCCGCGACGCCGCTGGGGGTCTCGTCGAGGACGGTGGCGGGGTCGTCCAGCCCCAGCAGGCCGATCGGGGCCTCCAGCTCGACGGGGCCGCGCAGTTCGGCGCCGGCCGGGAGCCGGCGGTCGGCGGGCGCGCCCTCGACGGCCGCCGCCGCGGGGCGGGCGGAGCCGCCGACGGCCTTGCCGCCGGCCAGCCGGATGCCGGTGCCGTTGGTTTCGGGGGCCTCCGTCAGCAGGGCCACCGGGAGGAAGACCACCGCGGTGGTGCCTCCGTAGGGGCTGGGCTGGAGGCCGACCTTGACGTCGTGGCGCTGCGCGAGGCGGCTGACCACGAAGAGGCCGAGACGGTCGGTGTCGGAGAGCTCGAACTCGGGGGTCTCGGCCAGCCGGAGGTTGGCGTCGAGCTGGGCCTCCGGGGTCATGCCGAGGCCCCGGTCGTGGATCTCGAGGGTGAAGCCGTTGGCCACGCGCTCGCCGAGGACCTGGACCGCCGTGTGCGGCGGGGAGAACACGGTGGCGTTCTCCAGGAGTTCGGCGATGAGGTGGGTGACGTCGGCGACCGCCGGGCCTGCGATGCCCAGGCGGGGCAGTCGGCGCACCTCGATGCGCTCGTAGTCCTCGACCTCGGCGACGGCCGCCCGTACGACGTCCATCAGCTGGACGGGCTTGCGCCACTGCCGGGAGGGCGCGGCGCCGGAGAGGATCACCAGGCCCTCGGCGTGGCGGCGCATGCGGGTGGTCATGTGGTCGAGGCGGAAGAGGTCGGCGAGCTCCTCGGTGTCCTCGGTGCGCCGCTCCATGGTGTCGAGCAGGGTGAGCTGGCGGTGCAGCAGCACTTGGTTGCGGCGGGCCAGGTTGACGAAGACCTCGGAAACGCCCCGCCGTAGCTCCGCCTGCTTGACGGCGGCCTCGATGGCCGCGCGCTGGAGGCTGTTGAGGGCCTGGCCGACCTGGCCGACCTCGTCCTTCTCGTACTCCAGGCGGGGCGCCTCGGTCTCCACGTCCACGTGCTCGCCGGCGGCGAGGCGGCGCATCACGCCGGGGAGGCGGACGCCGGAGACCTCGTGGGCCTCCTTGCGGAGCCGGGACAGGTCGCGGATCAGCTCGCGGCCGATGCGTACGGACAGGACGAGGGAGACGAGGAGGGCGATGAAGCCGAGGATGCCGGCGACGGCGGCCTGGACCAGGACGCTCATGGCCACCGGCTCGACGCGCTCTTGGTAGCGGTCGCCGGCGCCGGTGCCCATCTCGGCGAGGTCGTCGAGGACCCTCTGCGCGGCGCCGTCCCACTGGGCGGGGGCGACGTTGCGCGTGGTCTTGCCGGTGCCCGCCGCGATGAACCGTTCCTCCGCCTCGCGCAGGGCCCGGCTCTCGGGGTTGTTCCAGTACTGCTCGAACTGGTCCCGGTCGGCCGACGGGAGGATCGCGAGGTTGAACTCGTAGAGCAGTTTGCGGTTGGCGACGTAGTCGGAGACGCGCCGGATGTCGGCCGGGCTGACGTTGCGGGCGGCGAGGGCCGCCGCGACGACCGCGTCCTCGCGCGAGAGCGTCTCGCGGGCGCGGGTGATGCCGACCAGGGCGCGGCCCTGCTTGTCCATCTCCACGTTCTCGAGTGCGTGAAGGTTCAGCAGGAACTCGTAGCAGGGGTCGACGAGCCGGTTGTAGAGCTCCAGGGCCTGGCCGGTGTCGAGGGAGCCCGAGGAGTCCACCGCGGCGCGCAGGGCGCCGATGCCGTGGAGGGCGTCGAGGATGGAGCGCAGGCGCTGGGCGGTGGCCGCGCTGAGCTCGTCGACGACCTCGGGGTCCTCGGCGTCGGCGGTGATCTTCGCGATCGCCCCGTCGGTTTCGGCGCGGCGCTTGGCGAGCTCGGAGGTGGCGGTGGAGGCGCGGGGGTCGCCGATGACCACGAGGGTCTGGCGGCGTTCCTTCTGGATGACGCGGACGACGTCCTCGATGGGGTAGCCGACCTTGTCGATGACGTAGGCGACATCGAGGAGTTGGACGGCCTGACGGCCCGTGAGCACGGTCGAGAAGCCCCAGAGGGCGGTCAGGGAGACGAGCGGCACAAGGAGCAACGCCACGATCTTCCGGCGGATGGATTTCCCGCGAAAGCGCATGGCCTCCCCAGCCTCCCCAGCTCAACCCCGTTGTCGGGGGTCGGTGTTCCGTCATTTAAACGGCGTGAGCCTACTACTGCCACGACGAAGGTTCGAAGGCGTGTCCGGACGTTTTCGGCCGGGGGCCCGGGGGGAGATCACGAGTTGTCCGATAGCTCCCGCCAAGTGCGGCCCGATATGTGGCAGATGACACTTGGTGCGGCGTCAGTTCCCGCATGAGAATGGATGGCTGGAATTATTCGTTCCGCGATGTTCGCGAGGCGGTGTGCACCTCAGCGATACGGGAATCTCCCGACCGCCTCGTACGTCTACCTGTTCGAGGCGGGCATGACCGGCGCCACCGGGGGCAGGCAGGGGACCATGGGGAAGAAGTACGAGGACGGCGGCGCGGGGTCCGGCGCGCCGGAGCGGTCCCTGTGGGTGGACGGACCGGGACGGCGTCGGATGCCGGACCCCGTGCGGGAGTCGGCGGTGCGCGCGGTGCTGATCGTGGCCGTGACGCTGACCGACGCGACGGTCGCGTTCTTCCTGACGATCACCGGATCCTGGCTGGCCTTCCCGCTGGTGCTCACCGGGATAGCGGGCACCGTCGTGGCCACCTGGGCCGTGCTCGACGTGCTGATCACCCGGCAGACGTGGAACCAGCGGTACGGGGTCCTCTCGGAGCCCAGCAGTACGGCGCGGCCCCGCCGGACGGCCGCGCCCCGAATACCCCGGGACGGCGGCTCCCTGCCCGCCACGGGCCGGCGGTAGGCGGCGGGCCCGGTCCCGTACGCGCGTCAGGCGAGGGTGGCGTTGCGGCGGAACATGCGGGTCGCCGTGATCTCGCCGTGGATCGTCTCCTCGTCCGGGGACTGCTGGGGCAGGCCCGGGCGCAGGTGTTCCTCGACGCTGATGTACTTCAGCCCCGCCCGCAGGTCGGCGTCGTTGCGCAGCCGGATGACCAGCGGGAACTCGGCGAGGGCCGTGGTGTCGAACAGGCCCGTCGTGTAGAGCAGCTGGACGCCGAGCGCGTCCGAGACGGCCCGCTGGAGTTCCAGCAGGTACGTGGCGTTCGCGCGGCCGATCGGGTTGTCGAGGAACAGCGTGCCCGCGTGCCGGTGCTTGTCCCGTCCCCGGTCGTTGCTGCGCAGCGCCGCCATCGTGCAGTACAGCGCGATCGCGGCGGTGAGCAGCTGGCCGCCGGAGAAGACGTCGCCCATCTGGCCGACCGGGACCCGCTCGGCGCGCAGCACCGCGTCCGGCTTGAGGATCTCCACCGCGATGCCCTTGGGCTCCAGGGCCGCCTGGACCCCGTGCAGCAGCAGCGACATGCCGTCGCGGCGGCCCTCGCCGAAGGAGGCGGTGCTGTTCTTCTTCACGGCGGCGCGGGTCGCCTCGTCGATGACCTCGCCGAGCCGCTCGGTGAGGGTGGCCTGGTCGGGCTCCTCGAAGCGGATGCGCAGGAACTCCTGGCCCGACCACTCCCCCAGGCCCTCGGGGAGCTGGGAGAGCCGCTGGGCGGAGCGCAGGGTGGCCAGGGCCGAGTCCACGAGTCCGCGCAGCCGGTCGACGATGCTGTCGCGGTTGCGCTCCAGCTGCGCCAGCTCGTCGGTGAGGACGCGCAGCCGGGGGGCGAAGGCGACGGCCCAGGCCGCCGCGTGCTCGGGCAGGGCGGAGGCGGGCAGTTCGCGGATCTGCTGGCGCGCGGGGGTGCGTACCTGCTCGTAGCGGTTGGCATTGGCGTGCCGGACCAGGACGTCGCTCGCCTCGCGGACGGCGGCCTCGGCGGCCGACAGGTCGGCGGCGCAGGCCCGTAGCGCGCGGCGGGCCTCGGTGGCGGACCGGCGCGCCTCCTCCAGGGTGCCGGGGTGGGCTACCGGCTCCTGCTCGTCCTCCTGGTGGGTGTGGTCGCGCAGGAGGTCCCTGAGCATGGCCGCGGTCTCGTCGAAACCGCCCGCACCCTCCTCGGCGGTGCGGTGGGCGCGCAGCAGGTCGGCGTGGGCCGCGCGGGCGGACTCCACGGCGGCGGTGTGGGCGCCGAGCTGGGCGGTGGCGGTGCGGAGCATGGCCTGCGCGGCTCCGACGTCGCCGGGGATCAGCTCTTCGGGCAGTTCGGTGTGCGCCTCGCCTTCGGCGGGGGCGTGCCGTTCGGCCTCGCCCCGGAGCCGGCCGAGCTGCTCGCTGGCGGTGGAGGCGCGGGTCTCCAGCATCTGTACGAGGGCTTCGGCGCGGGCGGCCGCGGCCTGCCGGGAGGGGCCGTCGGCGCCGTCGGTGCCTTCGAGGAGCTGGGCGGCGCGGGTGCGGACCTTGTTGGTCAGGCGGTCGAGCTCGGCGAGGGCGGCGCTCTCGTCGCTCTCGGCGCGGGCCTGCTCGGCGCGCAGGTCGGCGCCGACGCCGACCTTCTCGTAGAGCTGCGAGGCGGCGCGGTAGGCCTCGCGGAGGTCCGGGAGCGGGGCCTTGCGGGCGCCCGCTTCCTCGGCGGGGGCCTCGGGCAGCGGCTCGGGTGCGCCGGCGATCTCGGCGCGCTCGGCCCGCAGGGCACGGGCGGTGCGGCGGGCGTCGTCGGCGGCGCGCTGGGCGGCGCGGCGGTCCTCGTCGGCGGCGCGGGCCCGGTCGAGGCAGACCTCGGCGCGGGCCTCGGACTCGGCGGCGTCCTCGGCGAGTTCGCGCAGCCTGGCCTGCCAGCCGGCGCGCTCGCGCAGCCGGTGGGCCAGGCCCGCGAGGACGTCGGCGACGCGGCGGGCGCGCTGGGCGGCGTCCTGGCGCTCCTCGCGGACGCGGGCCGCGTCGGCGGCGGCCTCGTCGGCGTCGGCGCGTACGGCACGGGCCTGCGCGAGCTCGGCCTCCGCCTCCTCGGCGAAGGCGCGGGCGGCGGCGGCCTGCTCCGCGAGCTCGGTGAGGCGGCCGGGCGGGCAGCCGGTGCGCCAGGAGGCGAGCCGGGCGGCGAGCTCTCGGTCGCCGGAGAGGCGGGCGGCGAGCTCGCGGATCTCGGTGTCCCGGGCGGTGGTGCGGGCGCGCAGCGCCTGGCGCTCCTCGTCGGCGGCGTGCTCGTCGTGCATGGCCGGGTTCGGCGAAACGATGAAAATACTGGACACGGCGGTGTCCGGGTCGCCGGGGGGCACGGGTGCGAGCAGGGCGGCGGCGGTGCCGACGGCGACCGTCGAACGGGGCAGCAGGGCGGCGCCGGAGAGCACTTCGCGGGCCCGGGTGTGGGTGTCCGGGTCGGTGATGACGACGCCGTCGACGAGTTCGGGTCGGGCGGCGAGGACGGCGGCGTGGTCGGCCGGGTCCACCGACTGGGCGAGGTAGCGCCAGCCGGGCAGGGCGGGGATGCCGTGTTCGCCGAGGTACTCGACGGTGGCCAGGACGTCGGGGCCGGGCGGCAGCAGGCCGCCGTCGCCGAGGGCGCCGAGGATGCGGGAGTCGTCGGCGGCCGCGGTGCGCAGCTCGAAGAGCTGGCGTTCGGCGGAGGCGACCGCGTCGGTGAGCAGGGCGCGCAGGTCGTCGGCGCCCCGGTCGAGGTCGGCGACCGTGAGCCCGCCGGTGGCTTCGGGGCGGTCCGGGGAGCCCGTTGCCCCGACGTGGCCGACCGCGCCGGGGGCGGCGGCCGCTCCGGCCGCCTCCGGGGCTCCCAGGAGGGCCGCCAGGCGCGGTGCCTCGGCGAGCTTGGCGGCGGCCCGGTGCTCCGCGTCGTGGGCGGCTCCGGCCGCGTCGGCGGCGTCCGCGGCGCGGGCGGCGGTCAGTTCGGCGCGGGATTCCGTGCCGGTGGCCTCGCGGGCGGCTTCGGCCTCGGCGCGGGCGGCCTCGCGGGACTCGTGCCAGGCGGCCACGGCCGTCTTCTCGGCGTCGGCGGCGGCCAGGGCGGCGCGCGCCGGGTCGGCGTCGGGGGCGGAGTCGTCGAGCCAGCCGGCCCGGACGGCCTCGGCGGTCTCCTGCTGGACCTCGGCGAGGCGGGCCCGCAGGTGCTCGGCCTCGCTGCGGGCGCGCTGGGCGGCCGTGGCGGCGGCGGTGGCGGCGCGGTGGGCGGCCTCGCCGGTCTCCTGGAGGACGGCGGAGCGCTCCTCCTCCTCGTTGGCGGCCCGCTCGCCCTGCTCGGCGGCGGTGTGCAGGGCCCGTACGAGCTCGGTGGCGGCGGTGGCCCGGGCGGCCAGCGCCGGGGCGGCGTCCCGCTCGGCCTCCAGGATCGCGACGGCGACCCGGGCGGAACGGTCGGCGGCGGCGCGGTGGCGCAGGACGTTCTCGGCGGCCTGCCAGGCGGAGTGCAGGGTACGGGCTTCGAGGAGCTCGCGGCGCTGGGCGGCGGCGGCCTTGTCGGCGACGGTCAGGGCCAGCGAGGCGTGCCGGTAGGCGAGTTCGGCGGAGACGGCGGCGCTGCGCGAGCGCGCGGATTCGGCGGCGGTGACCTCGTGGGCGGCGCCGGTGACCCGCTGCGCGAGGTCGGCGGCGCGGCCGCGCTCCTCGGTGGCGCGGGCGGACAGCCGCCGGGCGAGGGAGCGCGTGCGGCGTTCGGCGCCGGCGTGGACCTCGCGCAGCCGGGTACGGGTTCCGGAGGCCTCGACGATCTTGGTGAGAAGGTCCACGGAGCCTGCGGTGAAGTCCCGTTCGGCCATCAGCTCGGAGCGGCGGCCGAGCTTGTTGCCGAAGCCGTGGACGAGGTCGGCGAGCCCGTCGGTGTCGCGGGTGTCGGTGACGGCGCGCAGCAGCAGGTCGGTGAAGTCGGAGTCCTTCTTCACCGCGAAGAGGCCGGCGGCCTCGCCCTCGTCGGCGTTCATCTCGCGCTGGTAGCGGAAGAGTTCGGGGTCGAGGCCGAGCTCGGTGAGGTGCTCGTTCCAGCGGTCGTGGATCTCCTCGAAGTACACCTCGAGGTGCGGGTAGGCCTTCCCGGCCTCGGTGAGGGCGTCGCGGAAGCCCTTCATCGTGCGGCGGCGGCCACTGGCTCCCGAGACTCCCTCGACGGGCGGGCGCACCGAAGTGGCCTCGGCCACCGGGAGGTTGTCCAGGCTGAGGCCCGGTCCGGGACGGAAGGAGTACCAGGCTTCGGCGAACTTGCGTGGGTCGTTGGAGACTTGGCGGCCGCGCCACTCGCTGACCTTGCCGACGACCACGCACTCGCCGGTCTGGGTGTGCTGCCACTCCAGGGCCACGTGGCCGCAGTCGTCGGCGAGCAGGAACTTGCGCAGCACGCCGGAGCTCGCGCCGCCGAGGGTGTTGCGGTGGCCGGGCAGCATGACCGAGAAGATCAGCTTGAGCAGGACGGACTTGCCGCCGCCGTTCTCCAGGAAGAGCACGCCGGCGGGCGCGGGGCGGCGCGGCGGGCCGGTGGGCTCGTCTTCGAAGAACTCCGCCTGGGCGGGCGCCGGGTGGGGCACCGGCCGGCCGACTCCGCGCAGGTCGAGCACGGTGTCGGCGTAGCGCGCACCTGCGGGCCCGATGGAGTAGAGGCGGATCCGGGACAGCTCGTACATGGCGGCGGACTCTCGTGGTCTCTCGTAGGTCGTACGGGTACGGGGAGCGGGGCGCGGGCTAGGCGTGGAAGGGCAGGCCGGCGTCGGCCGCGAGCTCCAGGTCGTCGCCCTCGGGCGGCGGCAGGAGGGTCGCGGAGCCGTCGCTGACGGGGACCACGCCCAGCTCCAGCAGCTCGGCCATGGCCGCGCTGCCCGCCATGTCGCGGACCTGGAGCTGGTAGCGGGGGGTGGTGCGGTAGGTGCCGCCGGCCTCGTCCCCGGTGCGCTGGAGGAAGCCTGAGTCGGTGAGGAAGGCGGCGGCCTTGCCGACGATGCCGGTGGTGGAACCGGCCAGGCGGCGGGCGTCCTTGGTGGCGCCGGTCGCGCTGCGGCGGGCGTAGACCCGCCAGGCGGCCTCCAGGCCGGGGGCGTCGGAGGCCGGGTCGGTGTTCTCGCCGAGCTCCTCGGCGCGCTCCTCCAGGCGGCGGCAGGTCTGCCGGACGAAGGCGTCGACGCCGTTGACGGTGATCCGGCCGATGTAGCCGTCGTCGGCGAGGTCCTCGGGGCGGGGGAAGGCCAGGGCGGCGACGGCGAGGTGGGCGAGGCCGTGCAGGAAGCGGTCGGCGGAGTCGGCGGCGGCGCGGCGGGCGTAGTCGCCCATCCGGACGGCGAAGACGGAGTCCTCGCCGGCGGCGACGGCCATCCCGGCGCGCGGGGACACCTCCAGGACGACGAGGCCCAGCCCGGTGGCGACGGCGTCGGCGAGCCGGCCGAAGGCGGTGTCCTCGCGGTAGCGGCGCAGCAGCTCGGCGTACTCGGCGTCGCGGGCGGGCAGCAGCTTGGGCTGGAGCCCGAACGCGACGAGCCGGGCCGCGTCGGCGGCGTCCGCCGGGGTCACGGACGCGGTGGCCTGGCGGCCCGGGGCGGCCGGGACGGCCGACTGCCCGTCGGGCTCGCTCCACGCGGGGTGCTCGGCGTGGTGGTCGCTCACGGGTACGTCTCCTCGGCGGTGCGGGTGGCTCTGGTGCGGTCGGCTCTGGTGCGGTCGGCTCTGGTGCGGGTGGCTCTGGTGCGGGTGGCTCTGGTGCGGGTGGCTCTGGTGCGGTCGGTGTGGGGCGCGGCCGCTCGGGCCGCACGGGCGGCGGCCGGTGCGGCCGGCCGGGAGCACACCGGCGCCGGGGCGGCGGGCGGCGTGGGCCGGCCGGCTGCGGCGGGACCCGTTCCGCGACCCGGCGAGGGCATGGTCATGCCGCCTCCGTGCGGTCAGCCGTCATGGCGGCCGCGTCCAGGAGGGCGGTGCCGACGATGAGGTCGGCTCCGCCGAACTCCGGGTCGTCGAGTTCCGTGCCGTCGTCCACCGCGAACAGCAGCCGCTCCTCGCCCTGGCGGTAGGCCGTGCCCACCGCCGGGCTCGCCGCGTGGACGGCCAGCAGGGCGACCAGGTAGGGCAGGTCCGGGTCGGAGCGGCGGGCCTCGGCCAGGAGGCCGGACAGCCGGCGCGGGGCGTCGTGCGGGAGCTCCAGGAGCTCCATCGCGGCGGCGAGCTGCTCCTCGCTGAAGCGGCTGTCGTCGGGGGTGGCGATCAGGTCCGGCTCGGGCATCTCCGCGCCGAGGTGCTCCCGCTCCACCGGCGGGGTCAGCAGGATCTCGACCAGGTCGGCGACGCGGACCGAGACCGGGGTCCGCAGGCCGGCCCCCGCCGCGAAGAAGGCGTCCGTGACCCGGGAGGCGTCGGCGACGGGCAGCGGCAGCACGGGGGCGACGAGCTGCCCGTACAGGTCGATGCCGGTGCGCGGCGCGGGCGCCGCGAAGGCCTGGCGGTCCTGTTCGGCGCGGAAGAGCGGGCCGGCGTCCAGCAGCCGGGACTGCAGCTGCGTGTGGCGGCGGATGCAGTCCTTGACGATGTCGACCAGCTCGGCGGCGCGCCGCTTGTTGTCCGGCTCCTCGGCCTCGTCGCGCGCCTTGCGGATGTTGGTCAGGATCGCGTTCTCGTGGCGGTAGCGGTCGGCGACGTGGTCGAGGGCTTCGGCGATCATGTCGGGGACGGTCACCAGCCAGTCCACGGCCCGTACGTTGCGCCGGGTCGCGTCGAGCGTGCGGCGCAGGATCTCGGCGTACTGGACCGTCCGGTAGCGGGCCTGTTCGGCGGCGAGCTGGGCGTCGGCGAGCCGGCCCCGGCTGATGAGGACCTCCAGCTTGACCTCGGCGGCGATCTGCGCGCTGGTGACGTCCGTGTCCAGGGCGCCGACCAGGACGTTGACGGCCTCGTCGGTCGTGCGCAGGTACACCGCGCCGCCGTAGCCCGGGACTTCCTCGATCAGCTTGAAGTCGTAGTCCCGGCGGACGTAGACCCCGTCCGGGCCGAAGGTGCCGTAGATCGCCCGGAAGCCGCGGTCGACACTGCCGACGTTGATCAGGTTCTCCAGCACCCAGCGGGCCACCCGCTCGTGCTCGGCGGCGGGGCGCCCCGGCGCCTGGGCGGCGACGCGCGGCAGCAGCCTGGCCACTATCTGCTCGTGGTCGGCTCCGGTGTCGAAGTCCATGTTGAGCGTGACCAGGTCGATCGCGGACAGCGCGACCTCCGCCATCGCGTAGACCCCGTACTCGCCGGCCAGATTGGCCTTGCGTACGTCGAGGTCGTGCAGCGGGGCGGTGCAGGCGAGGGCGCGCAGCCGCCGGGCCAGGCCCTCGTCGGCGGCCGGGCCCGGCGCCGGGGACGGAAGGGTCTTCGCCGGGGCGGGGAGAGTCACGGGCAAAGACTAGGCGCTGACCCTGACAACATCCCAAACGGGATGGTTCGGCCCGATCCTTGCGACCGGCGTTCCTGTCGACGAGAACTCGGTGCGCGCCCTGTTCTACGCTCACCGCATGGCTTCCATGATCACACCGGACACCCCGGCGGTCACCCCCGTGATCGACCTCAACGCCGATCTCGGCGAAGGCTTCGGGCGGTGGACGCTGACCGACGACGAGGCCCTGCTGTCCGTCGTCACCAGCGCCAACGTCGCCTGCGGTTTCCACGCGGGCGACCCGTCCATCATGCGCCGCGTCTGCGAGCTGGCGGCCGCGCGCGGGGTGCGGATCGGCGCGCAGGTCTCGTACCGGGACCTGGCCGGCTTCGGCCGCCGCGCCATGGACGTGCCGGCCGGCGAGCTGGCCGACGAGGTGGCGTACCAGATCGGGGCGCTGGAGGTCTTCGCGAGGGCGGCCGGCTCCAAGGTGTCCTACGTGAAACCGCACGGCGCGCTCTACAACCGCACCGTGTACGACGCGGACCAGGCCGGCGCCGTGGTCTCCGGCGTCCTGCTGGCGGCCGGGCAGGCGGGGCTCCCGGTGCTCGGACTGCCCGGTTCGCTCCTGCTGGCCGCCGCCGAGCGGGCCGGGCTGCCGGCCGTCCCGGAGGCCTTCGCCGACCGCGCCTACACCCCGGCGGGCACCCTCGTACCGCGCGGGGAGCCGGGCGCCGTGGTCCACGACCCGGTCGCGGTGGTCGCCCGCGCGGTCTCGATGGCGGCCGGGCACGCGGTGACGGCCGCGGACGGATCCCGGATCCCGGTCGTCGCCCGCTCCCTGTGCCTGCACGGCGACACCCCCGGGGCGGCGGCCTTGGCCCTGCGGGTGCGGGAAGCGCTCGGCGGGGCCGGGGTCCGGGTGGAGGCCTTCGCGTGAGCGGGCCGGTGCGCGCCCTGGCCGTGGGCGCGGACGCCCTGCTGCTGGAGGTGGACTCCGCCGAGGAGGTGGCCGCGCTCCACGCGGAGCTGCTGCGCCGGCGGGACGCGGGCGAGCTGGGCGGCGTACGGGAGGTCGTGCCCGCCGCCCGGACCGTGCTGCTGGACGGCGTTCGGGAGCCTGGGGCCCTCGCGGCCCGGATCGCCCGCTGGGAGCCGGCCCGGCTCGCGGCGGACGAGGGGCCGCCGCCGGTGACGGTCCCGGTGCGCTACGACGGGCCGGACCTTGCGGAGGTGGCCGGGCTGTGGGGGGTGCGGCCCGAGGAGGTCCCGGGCATCGTCGGCGGGATCGTCTTCCGCGTCGCCTTCTGCGGGTTCGCGCCGGGCTTCGGCTACCTGACGGGGCTTCCCGAGCACCTGCGCCTGCCCCGGCGCGCGACGCCCCGTACGGCCGTCCCGGCGGGCTCGCTGGCGCTGGCGGGCGAGTACGCGGGGGTGTACCCGCGCTCTTCCCCCGGCGGCTGGCAGCTGATCGGGTCCACCGACGCGGTGCTGTGGGACCCGGCGCGCGAGCCGGCCGCGCTGTTCGCGCCGGGGGTACGGGTGCGGTTCGCGCGGGTGGCGCCGTGAGGGCCCTGGAGGTCCTGCGGCAGGGCGCGCTGACCACCGTCCAGGACCTGGGCCGGCCCGGGTACGCGCACCTGGGCGTCCCCCGGTCGGGGGCCCTCGACACGGGGGCGCACGCGCTGGCGAACCGCCTGCTGGGCAATCCTCCGCGAGCGGCCGTCCTGGAGACGACCTTGGACGGCGTGGCCCTGCGCGCCCTGGGCGGCCCGCTGGTGGTGGCGGTCACCGGTGCCCCTTGCGGGGTACGGGTCTGCGGGCGCGCGGCCGCCTGGGGAGCCCCGGTCCTGCTGCGCGCCGGGGCGGAGCTGGAGGTGGGCCGGGCGGAGTCGGGAGTGCGGAGCTACGTCGCGGTGCGGGGAGGGTTCGCGGTGGAGCCGGTCCTCGGCAGTCGCTCGACGGACCTGCTGTCGGGTCTGGGCCCGCCGGTCCTGGCGGCGGGGGCGCTGCTGCCGGTGGGGGCGCCCGGTCCGGACCCGGTGGCCGGGGTGGACGCCCTGGCGGCGCCGGGCCCGCCCTCGGAGCTGGTGCTCCCGCTGCGCCTGGGGCCGAGGGCCGACTGGTTCGAGCGGGAGTCGGTGACGGGGCGGCTGCTGCGCGCGCGGTACGTCGTCTCGGCGGCCTCGAACCGCATCGGCCTGCGCACGGAGGGGCCGCCGCTGGCCCGGGCCCGGGCCGGAGAGCTGCCGAGCGAGGGCATGGTGCTCGGCGCGGTCCAGGTCCCCCCGGACGGCCGGCCGGTGGTCTTCCTGGCCGACCACCCGGTGACGGGCGGCTACCCGGTCGTGGGGGTGGTCCCCCCGGGCCCCGCCCTGGACGCCGCCGCGCAGGCGCGGCCGGGGGCGGGGGTGCGGTTCGTGGAGGTGTGAGCGGAGGTGTGAGCGGCGGGCGCGGGCGTCCGGGCCCGCCGGCCCGTGCCTACACCGCCGACTCCGGAGCGATCCGGCTCCGTACCGCCGACTGCACGTCCTCTTCCTCCGCCGGGTCCATGGCCAGGCGGCGCAGCCTCGGCGCCACGCGGGCGTCGGCCGTCTCGGCGTGGCGGGCGGCCACCTCGCGGGTCGTCTCCTCGCAGTCCCAGAGGCACTCCACCGCGAAGCCCGCCGCGAAGGAGGGGTCCGTGGCCGCCAGGGCCCGGGCGGCCCGGCCGCGCAGGTGGGAGGAGGCCGTCTCGCGGTAGATGTGGCGCAGCACCGGGGCCGCGCAGCCGATCGCGAGCCGGCCGGCTCCGTCGACCAGGGCGAAGAGCGGCACCGAGTCGGGGCCGGAGCCGCGGACCGTGGAGCGCAGGGCGCCCAGTACCAGGGCGGCGTCCTCGGCTCCGCCACGGGCGGCCAGGAGGGTCGCGGCGGCCGCTCCGAGGGCGTCGGGCCGGTGGACCCAGCGCCGGGCCCGCTCGACGGCGCCGGGGCCGCACATGCGCTCGTAGGCGGCCACGGCCGGCTCGTCCCCGGCGGCTTCGATGAGGTCCAGTACGGCCGGGTTCTCCGGCTCGGCGAGGACCAGGTGGTGCAGTGCGGTGGCCCGGGCGGCCTCGCCGGAGGCGCCGGCGGCGGCCGCGAGGATCGCGGAGCGGTCCTCGGGGGTGGCCACGGCGGCGAGGCAGCGGGCGGCGGGCACGTGCAGCGGGGTGCCCCGGCGCAGCCCGTCGGCGGCCCAGTCGAAGACGGCCTGGACGCCCCAGCCGGGCTGGGGGCCGCGCGGGGTGAGCTGGCGCTGCCAGCGGTCGAAGGAGCCCTGCTGGCGGGCGGCGCGCAAGCGCGCGGCGTACTCGGGGGCCCCGGGTGCCTCTTCCCACAGGCACCAGGGCCTGGGCTCGTAGGCGTCGCGGACGGCGGCGGCCAGCCGCGCCTCGCCCTCGGCGGTGGCGGGGAAGCGGGCGAGGACCGGGCCTGCCAGTGAGCGCAGTCCCTCGTCGTCGTCGCGCAGGGCGAGCTCGTCGAGGGCCCAGGCCCAGTTGGCGCCCGTGGCGGCGTAGCGGCGCAGCAGCATGAGCGCGTCGTCGCGGCCGTACGAGGCCAGGTGTCCGAGCACGGACAGGGCGAGGCCGGTGCGGCGGTCGTCCTCGTCGACGAGGTCGTCGACGCCGAAGAGGTGGGTCTCGATCTCGCCCAGGGGGCCGTCGAGGTCCACGTACAGCCGGGCGTAGTACAAGGAGCGGTTCTCGATCTGCCAGTCCTGGCGCGGATCGCCGGTCACGCACTGGTTGAGCGCCGTCAGGGCCTCGGCCCTGGGCGCCGCGAGTGCGTGCAGCGTGCCGTCGCCGCGGCCCCGCTGGAGGAGCCCGAGCAGGGTGCCGCTAGGCGCTATGACTGGTTCGAACATGGGAGTGGCCTCAAATCAAGCTGGGGACGCGACCGGGAATCGGAATTCACAGGGCCGCGTAACAGCATGTGAGGACGTCCGCCGTCGCCGTCTTGTTCCGCTCGATGTAGACCATTGCCTTCTCACTCTCGTCGGTGCTTCGCGGCCAGGGCGGCGGTCCCCCGGCAGGGGTGGGGGTCGGACACCCGTTGTGTCCTGCCCGCTCCTGCCCGTCCGCCATGCCCGCGAATCGAATCCGACGCCATGATGACCCAGGCGGTTTGTGCGCCGCGACCACATTTAAGGCCGCCGTGACCAACCCGTGAGGTCTGGACCGGGCAACGGCCGCGCAAGAAACCGCCAAAAGTGGACTACTTGGCTCCGAAAAGTTCCAGCAGGTCGGCCTTGGCGAACATGCGGGCCGTGTCCACGGCGGAGGGCGTTCCGGCGTTCGGGTCGGCGCCGCCGGCGAGCAGTGCGCGGATGACGGCCTCCTCGCCCTTGAAGACCGCTCCGGCGAGCGGGGTCTGGCCGCGGTCGTTGGCTCGGTCGGCTTCCGCACCGCGGGCCAGCAGGGCCGCGACGGCGTCGGCGTGGCCGTGGTAGGCGGCGAGCATGACGAGGGTGTCGCCGCGGTCGTTCGTGAGGTTCGCGGGGACGCCCGCGTCGAGGTAGGCGGCGAGCGTTTCGGTCTCACCCTGCCGGGCGAGGTCGAAGATCTTGGTGGCCAGCTCGATGACGTCCTCGTCGGGAACGTCCGGGGAGCCCTGGGAGCTGTTCTCGACGTGCTCACTCATCGGTCGTACCGCCTTTCACGGGCAGGGGGCAGGGGTGCGCACGGCAAATGCGTCCGTACGGGTGAATCGCCAGCGTAGCGCCCGGACCTGCACATGAGCGGGGCGGGCCGAGGCAATGATCACCCTGCGACCCCTTGCGCCCGCGGCACCCGGCGCGCCAGCCAGGCTGGGCCGGTCAAGTGAAAAACTCCTGGATTCACCCGTATGCACCTTTTGTCGCATTGATACTTCCTGTGAGCCTGGAAGAACTGATGGTGACTGTCCCCACCCACCAGGAGAACCTCTCATGGTCCTGTCCATCTCAGGTGTCGTACTGCTCGGCATCATCTGCTTCCTCTTCTTCAAGAAGGACGGCATGAAGCTGACGCACGCGTTCGTGTGCGCGCTCTTCGGCTTCTTCCTCGCCGGCTCCGCCATCGCCCCCAGCATCACGGCGAGCACGGCGAGCCTCGCGAGCCTCCTCGGCGGGATCAGGCTCTAGCGCCCGCCGCCGGCACCCACCCGAAGCACCCAAAACTCCAGGAGACGCCCGTGGCCCGGCGCCCACTTCCCCGCATCCTCAGCAGCGGCACCGTGTCGCTGACCCGGGGCCGCGACCTCGCTCGCACGGCCGCCGACAGCGCCACGGACGTCCTCCATCCGCTCCTCACCATCGGACGCGGCCTGCGCATCCTGGCCTCGGCCGGGCGGCGCAAATGGTGCGACACCCCCAAGGACAAGCGTGGTCCCGCGCTGTTCCTGGGAGCCGCCTGCGTCCTCGTGGTCGCGCTCGTCCCCTACGGACCCCTCACCGCCCTGATCACCCTCATGGCGGCGGCGGCCTGGCAGGGGCGCGACCGCACCCCGGTGAAGACCGGGCCCAGCGATGCCGAGACCGAACGCCTCGGCTCCCTCTACGAAGCCCTCGTGCCGTACTTCTCCATCCCGGAGGATCCGAGTCCGCTCTTCGCCCACGGCGGGGACTGGGACAAGGCCTTCAGCGGCTACGAGTTCGACGAGGCGGGCCGCGTCACCCGGCTCCACATCCGCTACCCGGCCTACTTCACCGACGGCGAGGCGGCGTCGAGGGTCCGGATCGAGGCACTGCTGCACGCCAAGTCCGGGCGCGGACGGGAGTATCTCTTCGACTGGGACGAGGAGGGCAACCAGCTCGACCTGAGCGTGCTGGCGGCGCTGCCGACAGGCATCGCCGCCCAGCCTTTCGTGACCTCGCCCGGAGAGGCCGTGCTCGGCTTCACCGACCCGGGCAGCGTGCAGCGCACCCTGCCCGTACTGGAGGGCGACGAGCCCCGCGACATGCCCCCGGTCATCTGGCGCACCGGCTCCCGCTCCACCGAGCCCCACCTGCTGGCCGTCGGGCAGCCCGGCAGCGGAACGTCCACCCTGCTGCGCTCGATCGCCCTGCAGGCCCTGCGGCACGGCGGCGACGTACTGGTCGTGGAGGGCGGCGGCAGCGGCGAGTACTCCTGCCTCTGCGGCCGCGCCGGCGTCCTCGCCGTGGAATGCGGGCCGAACGGGGCGCTGGCCACGCTGGAGTGGGCCGCACGCGAGACAGAGCGGCGGCTGATCGCCATCCACCGCGCCCGCGAGGCCGGCCGGCCCGCCCCCGAGGACACCCGGCGCCCGCTGTGGATCCTGCTCGACCGCCCCAGCGTGCTGGCCCACCTGGCCACCGCCGAGGGCGGCCCCGATCCGCTCGCGCAGCTGCAGGTGCCGCTGCGGCACGGACGCGCCGCCCACATCACCGTGGTGGTGGCCGAGCAGTTCGACCACCTGGAGCTGCTGCACGACTCCGTCTGGCAGCACACCAGGGCCCGGGTCGTGCTCGGGTCCGCCGCGATCCAGCAGATCGCCGACGTACTGGGCCTCCCCCCGCACACCACGCCGACGGCCCAGCTGCCGCCGGGGCGCGGGTACGCCCGGCTCGGCACCGGTCCCGTGCACCGGCTGCAGGTGCCCGCCACGCCGGACCCCTACGACGACGCCACCCACCCGGCGCACCGGCAGGCGGTACTGGACCTCCTGCCCGAGCGGCGGGCGGCGCCGGCGCCCGTCCCGGACCACGTCACGCTGGGCAAACCGCTGCACATCGTCCAGCCGCCGGCCCAGGCCCAGGGCCCCTCGACCGGCGCCATCGACGCCTCGGAGATCCCAGAGGTCCCGGCGGACGCCCCGTAACTGCCCGCAGGCAGGCCGTCTCTCCGCGTCCTGGGCCCTGGGCCCTAGGCGACGAAGGTGCGCGGCGGCTCCGCGCCGCTACCGCCCGCGCCCGTGCCGACCAGCCGGGCCGCGGCCGCCAGCCGGGCCGCCGCCTCCTCGGCCACGGCACCGCCCACCGTGAACGGGAGCCGGACGTACCCCTCGAAGGCGCCGTCGACGCCGAACCGGGGCCCCGAGGGGACCCGTACACCGACCCGCTCCCCCACCTCGGCCAGCCGGGAGCCCGACAGCCCGCCCGCGCGGGCCCACAGGGTCAGACCGCCCAGCGGCACCCGGAACTCCCAGTCCGGCAGCTCCCGGCGCACCGCGGCCACCAGCGCGTCCCGGTTCTCGCGGGCCTGGTCGCGGCGGATCTCCACGGCCTGGGCCCAGCCGCCGGTGCGCATCAGCCAGTTCACCGCGAGCTGTTCCAGCACCGGCGTGCCCAGGTCGGCGTAGGCGCGGGCCGCGACGAGGCTGCGGATGACGTCGGGGGCCGCGCGGACCCAGCCGATGCGCATGCCGGCCCAGAAGGCCTTGCTGGCGGAGCCGACGGTGATGACGGTGGAGCCGCCCGGGTCGAAGGAGCAGACCGGGCGCGGCATCTCCATCGCCGGGTCGAACTGGAGCTCGATCATGGTCTCGTCGGCGACGAGCACGGTGCCCGCCGAGCGGGCCGCCTCCACCATCGCGCGGCGCTGCTCGTCGGAGGCGAGCGCCCCGGTCGGGTTGTGGAAGTCGGCGACGACGTAGGCGAGACGGGGCGCGGAGTCGCGCAGCACCTGGCGCCAGACGTCCATGTCCCAGCCGCTCAGCCCCTCTCCCATGGCCACGGGCACGAGGCGGACCCCGGCGGCGCGCATCAGCTGCAGGATGTTGGCGTAGGAGGGGGATTCGACGGCGATCCGCTCGCCGCGCCCCGCGAAGAGGCTGCAGATGGCGTCGATGGCGCCCATCGCTCCCGTGGTGACCATGATCTGCTCGGGCATGGTCGGGATGCCGCGCTCGGTGTAGCGGTCGGCGAGCATGCGGCGCAGGGCGGGCAGCCCGGCCGGGTAGTCGCCGTGGGTGTGCGCGTACGGCGGGAGCTCCTCCAGAGCGCCCTGGACGGCCTTGGTGAGCCAGGGCTCGGGGGCCGGGAGGGCGGCGCAGCCGAGGTCGATCATCGAGCCGAGGGACTCGGGGGGCAGGGGCTCCAGGCCGCGGGCCGGCATCGGGTTGCCGGCGGGTACGGCGGTCCAGCTGCCGGCGCCCCGGCGGGACTCCAGGAACCCTTCGCCGCGCAGGGCCTCGTAGGCGGCGGCGACGGTGGTGCGGCTGACGGAGAGCACCACGGCGAGCTCCCGCTCGGCGGGGAGCCGGGCGGCGACGGGCACGCGGCCCTCGAGGACGAGCAGCCGGATGCCGTCGGCGAGCGTGCGGTACGCGGGCAGCTTGCGCGCGCCGGGCACGGCGGGCCGCCCCTGCTGGGAGGTGATGAGCCGGCCGAGCTGTGCGGCCCCTACGGCCGAGGTCCACTGCGCCATGGGTCCGGTCCACCTTCGTCGAATTGGCCCCTGCCGGCCCACGGGGAGCCGGATTGGATCGTTCTGCGGTTACAGGGTGGCACGGACCGCGCCGGGCGGACCAGGGGGCCCTGTGCCGGCCTCGGGGCGGCGGGCGGGCGCGGGGGTGTGGCGTTCATCGCGCGGCCATCGGGGCGCTCCCGCCCCTGGGGGAACAGCGGGCATACTGCCGCGGTGACGCACGTACGACTTCGCCATCCGTATCTCGACCACCCGGCTCCGATCCCCTTCGCGCACCGCGGCGGGGCCGCGGACGGGCTGGAGAACACCGCCGCCGCGTTCCGGCGGGCCGCAGACGCCGGGTACCGGTACTTCGAGACCGATGTGCACGCCAGCGCCGACGGGAAGCTGGTCGCCTTCCACGACGCGACCCTGGACCGGGTCACCGACGGGCACGGCCGCATCCGGGAGCAGCCGTGGAGCCGGATCCGTGAGGCCCGGGTCGCCGGGACGGAGCCGCTGGCGCTCTTCGAGGACCTCCTCGAGGAGTTCCCGGACGCCCGGTGGAACGTGGACCTCAAGGACGAGTCCGCCCTGCACCCGCTGGTCGACCTGATCGCGCGGGCCGGGGTCTGGGACCGGGTGTGCGTGGGCTCCTTCTCGGAGACCCGGGTGGCCCGGGCGCAGAAGATCGCGGGCCCCCGGCTGGCGACCTCGTACGGGGTCCGCGGGGTGCTCGGGCTGCGGCTGCGCTCGTTCGCGATCCCGGCGGCCCTGCGCGCGGGCGCGGTCGCGGCGCAGGTCCCGGAGACCCAGGCGGGGATCCGGGTGGTGGACCGGCGCTTCGTGCGGACGGCCCACGCGCGGGGGCTCCAGGTGCACGTGTGGACCGTGAACGAACCGGAACGCATGGAGGCACTCCTCGACCTGGGAGTCGATGGCATCATGACCGACCGGATCGACATCTTGCGCACGGTGCTGGACCGGCGCGGGGCCTGGGCCTGACAAGCCCGTTCGGCCTCCGCGCCCGGCGCGGCGGCCGCTGCGGTACGGGGACCAGCGAGGGGGCACCGATGAGTGCGCGCACGACGGCAGAAGCGGAACCGGGGGCCGAGGGCGAGAGAACGGCCGCCGCCTCCCGCAAGCGGGAGCAGCAGGGCTGGTACTTCTACGACTTCGCCTGCTCGGTGTATTCGTCGAGCGTGCTCACCGTGTTCCTGGGGCCGTACCTGACGGCGGTGGCCAAGGCGGCCGCCGACTCCGAGGGGTACGTCCACCCGCTGGGCATCCCGGTCCGGGCCGGCTCGTACTTCGCGTACTCCGTGTCGGCCTCGGTGATCGTGGCCGTCCTGATCATGCCGCTGGTGGGCGCGCTGGCGGACCGCAGCGGCCGCAAGAAGCCGCTGCTGGCGGCGGCCGCCTACACGGGCGCGGCGGCGACCACCGGGATGTTCCTCCTGGGCGGCGACCGCTATCTGCTCGGCGGACTGCTGCTGATCGTCGCGAACGCCTCGCTGTCGGTCTCGATGGTGCTCTACAACGCCTACCTGCCGCAGATCTCCACACCGGACGAGCGGGACACCGTCTCCTCGCGCGGCTGGGCCTTCGGGTACACCTCGGGCGCCTTCGTCCTGGTGCTGAACCTGGTGGTCTACCAGGGCCACGACTCCTTCGGGCTCACCGAGGGCGAGGCCGTCCGGATCTGCCTGGCCTCGGCGGGGCTGTGGTGGGGCGCCTTCGCGGTCATCCCGCTGCGGCGCCTGCGGGACCGGGCCGTGGTCCGGGAGCCGGGCGCGGGGCCGGCCGTCAGCGGCTGGAAGCAGCTGGTGGCCACGCTGAAGGACATGCGGCGCTATCCGCTGACCCTGTCGTTCCTGCTGGCGTACCTGATCTACAACGACGGCGTGCAGACCGTGATCTCCCAGGCCTCGATCTACGGATCGGAAGAACTGGAGCTGGAGCAGTCGACGCTGATCGTGGCCGTCCTGCTGGTGCAGGTCCTGGCGGTGGCCGGTGCGCTGGGCATGGGCCGGCTGGCCGTGCGGTACGGAGCCAAGCGGACGATTCTCGGATCGCTGCTCGCCTGGGGGGTCACGCTGGCCGCCGGATACTTCCTGCCGGCCCGGACCCCGATGTGGTTCTTCGCGCTCGCCTCGATGATCGGACTGGTGCTGGGCGGCAGCCAGGCGCTGTCGCGCTCGCTGTTCTCGCACCTGGTCCCGGCGGGGAAGGAGGCCGAGTACTTCTCGGCGTACGAGATGAGCGACCGCGGGCTGAGCTGGGTGGGGCCGCTCGTCTTCGGGCTCACCTACCAGGTCACGGGCAGCTACCGGGACGCGATCATCTCGTTGGTGGTCTTCTTCGCACTGGGTTTCGTGCTGCTCGCCAGAGTGCCGGTGCGGCGCGCGGTGGAGGCGGCGGGCAATCCTGTACCCGAGCGGATCTGAGCGGCGATCGACCCGGATCCGGGCGGATCCGCCCGGATCCACTACGGGCCCTGGACGCGAATTCGGAACGAATTTCGACGTTCAAGCGAAGGGCCGGTAGTGTACGCCTTTGGCCTGCCAGGCGGACCGTTACTGCGTGCTGATGAAGCGAAGACGCTGGGTGACATCTGCTGCCAGATGTGACAAAACGGGCACTGGTGGGTACAACAAGGGGCGGCACGACGGGCGACGCATGACCCGGAGCGGGAATCTATACCGCCGACCGGACGTTGACCGGATGACGACGACAGCGACACCTGTCCTGTGGGCGACAAGCCCGGGAGGCACGATTCATGAGTGAGCGAGCTCTCCGCGGTACGCGGCTCGTGGTTACCAGCTACGAGACGGACCGCGGCATCGATCTGGCCCCGCGCCAGGCGGTGGAGTACGCATGCCAGAACGGACATCGATTTGAGATGCCGTTCTCGGTTGAGGCAGATATTCCGCCGGAGTGGGAGTGCAAGGCGTGCGGCGCCATGGCACTCCTGGTTGACGGGGACGGGCCCGAAGAGAAGAAGGGCAAGCCTGCGCGAACGCACTGGGACATGCTCATGGAGCGGCGTACCCGCGAGGAGCTGGAGGAAGTGCTGGCCGAGAGGCTGGCGGTCCTTCGTTCCGGCGCCATGAACATTGCCGTGCATCCGCGGGACAGCCGCAAGTCCGCCTGACAGCCGGACGACAGCACAGCACAGCAGCACCACAGCAAGACAGCACGAAGCCGAGGGGCCCCGCCACACAGTGTGGCGGGGCCCCTCGGCTTTCGCGTTCGTTCGTCCCGTCCGTTCTTCCCGTCCGTTCCCAGGGACCGGGAGCAGGTCAGGGGGTGAGCGGCGGGCGGTAGCCGCTCTCCGGGCCGGACGCCGGCCCCTGTCCGCCCGGCTGGTCCTCGCGGACGACCTCGCCCTGGACGACCTTGCCGTCCGGGTAGTGGATGCGGGACTGCTGGAAGGCGTCGCCGAAGGTGCCGGCCGGCGCGGAGGCCATCTTGCGCTCCAGCGAGCGGGCGGCCCGGCGCCCGGCCCAGGCCCGGACGGGCGGGAGCAGGAAGAGCAGGCCCGCCGCGTCGGAGAGCAGGCCCGGCATCATCAGCAGCAGGCCGGCCAGCATGGTCATGCCGTTGCCCGAGCCGGGCTGCTGCGCGGTGGGCTGCTTGCCGGCCTGCGCCTGCTGGAAGGTGTCCGCCAGATTCTTGAAGGCGCGCCGCCCGGCCCGCTTGATGACCACCGCACCCAGCACCAGGCCGCCCACGAGCAGCAGGGCGACGGCCCCGCCGCCGACCGCTCCCGCGACCAGGCTGAGCAGCCAGATCTCCAGGATCAGCCAGGCCGCGATGGCCAGGGGAAGCATCGTACGGGCGGGCGAACGCCGCCGGGGGGCCGTAGAGGTCGGAACTCCGGTCGTCATACCCCCCAGTGTGCCTGGGCCGGTGTAAAAACGTCCTCAGCCGGAGGTACCGGGCATCCCCTAGGGGGCGGCGGCGGGCGGCGGGGCTACTTCCCGCGGACCTTGGCGGTCAGCTTGTCCGCGTGCTCCTTCAGGCCCCACTGGGTGACCCGCCACAGGGCCTCCACCACGATGTCCTTGCTCATCTTGCTGTCGCCGAACTCGCGCTCGACGAAGGTGATGGGCACCTCGACCACGCGGAAGCCCTTGCGGACGGCCCGGCGGGCCAGGTCGACCTGGAAGCAGTAGCCCGCCGAGGCCACGTCCGCCAGGCCGAGGCCTTCGAGGGTCTCGCGACGGAAGGCGCGGTAGCCGCCGGTGACGTCGCGGATCGGAACCCCGAGCATCAGCCGGGAGTACGTGGACCCGCCCCGGGAGAGGAACTCGCGGCTCTTGGGCCAGTTGACCACCCGGCCGCCCGGCACCCAGCGGGAGCCCAGCACCAGGTCGGCGCCCTCCAGCGCGGTGAGCAGCCTGGGCAGCTCCTCGGGCTGGTGGGAGCCGTCGGCGTCCATCTCGACGATGACGCCGTAGCCGTGCTCCAGGCCCCAGCCGAAACCGGCCAGATAGGCGGCTCCGAGCCCTTCCTTGCCCTTGCGGTGCAGGACGTGCACGTGCTCGTCCGAGGCCGCCAGCTCGTCGGCGAGCTTTCCGGTGCCGTCCGGGCTGTTGTCGTCCGCGACCAAGATGTGGGCCTCGGGTACAGCCGCGCGGACGCGGCCGACGATCAGCCCGATGTTCTCCGCCTCGTTGTAGGTCGGAATGATCACCAAGGCCGTGCCGAGCGGTCCGTAGCTTCGCTGTCCGCCGTCGCTCACTGATTCCCCTTTTGCGTTCTCGTACATCCTGTACGTCGTGTCGCAGAGGATGATTTTAGAACAGCGATCGGGGCCCGCGGTCCTTCGGGCCGGACCGGCTCCCGCTGGCTGCGGGCCGCCTGACCGTTGTCTACTGGACCGCCGGGCCCCGACCTGAGGCCACCCGCCGCCCGGCGAAACCTTCCCTCGCCCCCGAGGCGCGGGCGCGGCTGAGCGGACGGATCCGTCCGGTACGGACGTCCGGTGGTGGACCCGGCCGAACCTATCCGGGTCCGGGCGCCCTTACCGAACCACGGCCCCCCGGATCACCCCTGTGGCCGTACGAATACCTCCCGGCCGCCGACGACCGTGGCCAGGCAGACCGGCAGGTCCGCGCCGGGGGTCAGGTCAGGCAGCCCGGGGGTGCCGGAGCGGGGGTCCGTGGACCAGCGGGCGACCC
Organism: Streptomyces sp. ISL-43; assembly: GCF_018614195.1. Taxonomy (GTDB): domain Bacteria; phylum Actinomycetota; class Actinomycetes; order Streptomycetales; family Streptomycetaceae; genus Streptomyces. Next base: position 412,467 of record NZ_JAGGOT010000013.1, on the reverse strand, counting down.
GGTCGTCGGGGGCCTGGACCACCAGTTCCGCGGTCTGCCAGACGGCGTAGTCGGCCGGGGCCCCGGGGACGAGGATGCCGGCGTCGTCGCGGCCCAGGGCCCGCCAGCCGCCTCGGGTGTGGGCGGCGAAGGCGGCCCGTACCGAGATGCGGTGGGCGGGCGTGCGGTGGAAGGCGGCCGCGCGGACGGTGCCCCAGGGGTCGAGCGGGGTGACGGGGGCGTCGGAGCCGAAGGCGAGCGGCACGCCCGCCTTGAGCATGGCGGCGTACGGGTTGAGGGTGCGGGCGCGCTCGGCGCCGAGCCGGTCGGCGTACATGCCTTCCTCGCCGCCCCACAGCGCGTCGAAGGCCGGCTGCACGGAGGCGGTGAGGCCGAACTCCGCGAAGGCGGCGATGGTGGCCGGGCTCATCATCTCGGCGTGCTCGACGCGGTGCCGGGCGGCGCGGACGCGGTCGAGGCCGACCTTGTCGGCGGCGGCCCTGACGCCCTCGACCACGGCGGTGATCGCGGCGTCGCCGATGGCGTGGAAGCCCGCCTGGAGGCCCGCCTCGGTGCAGGCGGCCACGTGCTCGGCGACGACCCGGGCGTCGAGGTACTCGGTGCCGGTGTGGCCGGCATCGGCGTACGGGGCGTGCAGGCAGGCGGTGTGCGAGCCGAGGGCGCCGTCGACGAAGAGGTCTCCGGCGGCCCCGACGGCCCCGAGCTCCTTGACCCGGCCGAGGTCCCGGTCGGCCCAGTAGCCGAAGACGCGGGGGCCGGGGTGGGTGCGCGCCAGCTCCAGGAGGGCGCTGAAGTCCTCCGGGGAGGAGATCTCGGGGCCGCCGCACTCGTGGACGGAGCCGATGCCGAGGGAGGCCGCCCGGTCGAGGGCGGCCCGCTGGGCCTCGGCGCGCTGGGCCGGGGTGAGGGCGTCGAGCGCGGCGCGGCGTACGGCGTGGTGGGCGTCGCGGGTCAGCGGCTCGTCAGTGACCGCCTCGACGCCGGGTACGAGCCGGAGCAGGGCGGTCGTGACCACGGCGGAGTGCGCGTCGATGCGGCTGAGGTAGAGCGGCCGGCCGCCGGTGGCCTCGTCGAGCTCGCTCCGTCGGGGGGCGCGCCGCTCGGGCCAGCGGGAGGCGTCCCAGCCGTGGCCGAGGAGCACCCGGTCGGCGGGGCGGCTGTCCGCGTACGCGCGTACGCGACCGATGGCTTCGGAGAGGGAGGCGGCCGTGGAGAGGTCCAGCCCGGTGAGGGCGAGGCCGGCGGAGGTGGTGTGGACGTGGGCGTCGGTGAAGGCGGGCGTGACCAGCGCGCCGTCGAGGTCGACGACCTCGTCCACGCCCTGGGCGAAGGCGTCGGCCGCGCCCTCGGAGCCGACCCAGGCGACGTGGCCGCGCTCGACCACCATCGCGGTGGCGAAGGGGTCGGCGGGGCTGTGGACCTCTCCGCCGCGGAGGAGGACCGTGCGGGTGCCTCCGGCGGCGGTGGCGGAGTCGGAGTCGGCGGTGCGGTCTGTCATGCGAGAAGTTTCCCCTGTTCGACGGGGTGCTCGCACCGTTCGTCGACGGCGCGCTTCCGGGCGCGGGGCTGGAGCGGGCGGGCCGGCCGGTGCGCGTGGGGGCCTGCGGCGCTGCTCCCTACCCGCCCCTTCCCGAAACCGGGGCTCCGCCCCGGAGTCCGGCTCGTCGTGCGGCGGCCGCCGGACGGAGTCCGGCGCAGCGGCGCGAAGCCGGGGAAGCCCTTCGGGGCCGAGCCGTGCAAGCGGCGCGTCGAGAAGGAATCAGACGCGCGGCGGGCGGGATTCGTACGGGGTGGAGAGGACCACCGTCGTGCGGGTGGCGACGTGGGCGAGGGTGCGCAGGCGGCCCAGCAGGTCTTCCAGTTCCAGCGGGGTCGCGACGCGGACCTTGAGGATGTAGTTCTCGTCGCCCGCGACGCTGTGGCAGGCCTCGATCTCCGGGACCCCGGCCAGCCGCTCCGCGATGTCGTCCGGCGAGCTCGGGTCGAAGGGCTTGACCGAGATGAAGGCCGTCAGGGGCAGCCCGACGGCCTCGGGGTCGACCACGGCGGCGTAGCCGCGGATGACCCCGCGCTGCTCCAGGCGGCGTACTCGCTGATGGACCGCCGACGTCGACAGTCCGGTGGCCTTCCCCAGGTCCGTGTAGCTCATCCGCCCGTCCCGCACGAGCAGATCCACGATCTGGCGGTCCAGCTCCTCCATTGCGCTCATAGCCGCACAACCTACGGCCCTGAACCGCTTCCGGCACAGCCGTGTCCACGGATTGAGGTGGCATCTGCGGCAGGCATGTGACCAAGGCCACAAGGGTATGAGGGCGTACGGCGGCCGGAAGTGGTTACTCGTGCCGCGTGGCGGGAAATGCTTGGGGTGGCCGTGGCCGAGGAACCTGCCCGCCCGGCCCACCCAAGGGGGAGTACATCCATGCTGAACACCAAGCGCGCCGGTCGCATCGAACCGGAGCCCCTGGAATCCGTCGAGGGCGACTACGCCGACGATGACGACTACCTCGGATACGCCGAGGGGTTCGAGATCCACCACGCGACCTGCCCCGACTGCGGGCAGTCGATCGCCCTCGTCGCGGGCGAGGAGTACCTGCCGCAGCACGCTCTCTGCCTGACCCCGTGGAACCCCTTCGGGCTCACGGTGTGCGCGGGCACGGGACGGCCCGCCTCCGACGCGCTGCCCACCCTCGGTTTCGGCACCGACGAGGCCCAGGAGCTGGAGCCCGTCGTGCACTTGGCGCTGCCGCAGGGGCTGGACTGGCGGACGCAGCCGTTCTCGCACGTCGGCGGCCCCGGCTCGCGTCCGGTACGCACGCCCGCGCCCGCGGTGCTGCCGCAGATGCGGCAGCACGCGCAGGCGGCCTGAGCGCACTACCAGTACGTTCCCTGCACCATGGCGGCCAGGCTGGCATGGTGCAGGATCAGGCCGTCCGGATCCGCCGGGACCTCCACCTCGCCGAAGTGGGCCTGCCGGTAGGCGATGCGCAGCATCACGATCCCGTGCCGCAGGGCGGCGTAGAGGGTGTGGAATTCCATGTCCCGCGGCGTGTGGCCCGTGAGTTGTGCGTACCGGCTCTCGATGTCCTCGCGGCGCAGGAACTCCGGGAGACCGGGCTGGCCGAAACCGACGGTCAGGTCCTGGAAGAAGCGGTGCAGGTAGACGGTCCAGCCGAGGTCGACCTCGCGCGGGGCGCAGGCCGCCATCTCCCAGTCGAGCACGGCGACGGGCTCGAACCCGTCCGCCGCGTAGATGACGTTGCCTATGCGCGCGTCGCCCCAGTTGAGGACGGCCGGCCCGCCCTCGTCGGCCGGCCAGAGCTCCTCGAGCCGGTCGAAGGCCCGTTCCAGCAGCGGGGACCGGGACTTGCCGGTAACCACCCAGTGGTAGTAGGCGCGTTGGGCCTCGACGTGGCGGCGCAGCGGGCTGCCGTCGCCCTCCGGCAGGAGGAACTCCGCTTCCTCCGGCGGGAACTGGTCGTGCAGCCGGGCCAGCAGGGAGACGCTCGATTCCTGGAGCACGGCGCGTTCGGCGTCGGTCGCGGCGTGCAGCCAGTTGCCCTCGTAGGTGTAGGGCATCACGTCGGGCGGTACGCGGCCTTCGGCGCGGGCCATGACGAAGAACGGGGCTCCGAGCGGCCCGGGATCCTCTTCGAGCCACTGCACGCGCGGGACGGGCAGGTCGGTGTGTGCACCGACCAGGCTCATCACGCGGTGCTGGCGGGGCATGTCGTAGGAGGGGAAGACGGTGTAGGCGGCCGGATCGGCGGCCAGGCGCAGCGCGCAGGCGCGGATCGGGGCGTCGGGGTGCTCTATGTCGAAGAGCAGGGTCTCGCTGGACATGCCATTGGAGCCGGGCACCGAGACGTTGGCGACCTTGGCGCCGGGTAGTTCGGCGTCGAGCCAGGCGGCGAGGCGCCGGCCGAGCTCCTCTGGTTCGCGGGTGGAGGTGCGGGGGCGTGGTGCCGGTCCTGCCATGGGGTACCCCTTCTCTGGCTTGGCTGCTGCTTCTTCCGTGCCGCGGACGCCGGGCCCGGCAGGACGGCCGGTCAGCCGGCCGGCCCGCGGGCTTCGCGGTCCGCTCCTACGGGGCCACGGAGCCGTAGTCGGCGAAGCCGCTCGGGTCGTGGCGGCCGAAGCTGCCGTGCTCGAAGATGCCGAAGCCGGTGCGGCCGTCGAGGGTGAAGCGGGCCGAGTGGTCGGTGACCCCGAAGGCGGCCATGGGGTGGGCGGCGGGGTCGGACAGGTCGTACACGCGGCGGTCGGTCCAGCCGCGGCCCTGCCAGCTGCCGTGCTGCCAGTCGGAGGCGGGCGGGTAGCCGGCGCCGACGGCGAGCGGGGAGGAGTTCAGGATCTCCACGCCGAGTTCGAGGGGTTTGCGTCCGGCCGGGTCGGTGAGGTGGACGACGGCGCTCACGGGGTGGCGGCTGCCGGGCCGGTAGCGGATGTCGGTGTGCGGCCAGCCGAGCTGGACGTCGCCCAGGCCGCTGCCTTCGGGGAAGACCTGGACGGCTTCGCTGAGGCCCCGGTGGCCGTCGGCGTCCTCCTGGGCGATGACCATCAGGAAGCGGTCCTCGAAGCGGACGGGTATCCAGAGCCAGTGGAAGCCCTCGGGCCGGTGCTCCTCGGCGGCCCGGCCGCCGTCCTCCCCGGGGATCGGTCGCACGCCCCAGCTGCGGTCGCGGGTGCCGGTCCACTCGGCGGCGTCGAGGACGAACTCCTCGCCCTTGGCGCGGATGGTGCCGGTGACGTTGCCCGCCTGGACGAAGCGGCGGCCTTCGAGGATGAGCCGGTCGCCCCGGCGCTGTGTGTGGTGCGGCTCCCAGAGCGCGGGGAACTCGGCGGTCCAGGTGATGTCGTACGCGAGCCCTTCGGGGTCGGCGGGGTCGGCGGCGCAGCTGAGGGTGATCCGCTTCAGGGGTTCGTCGACGGTGATGCGGAGCGGGCCGACGGAGAGGTTCATCCGGTCGTCGGTGAGGGCGTCGGAGGCGCGGACGGCGAGGAGTTCGTCGCCCAGGCGGAGCGTCGCGTAGGCGTCGATGACGCCGGCGTTGGGGTAGACGCCGAGTCCGAGGATGAGGACGGCTCGGCCTGCGTGGTCGAAGACGTGGAAGATGCAGCGGTCGTAGGCGTTGCGGTCGCCGGTGACGAGGTGCTTCATCGACAACGGGGCCTGGTGGATGGGGTATTCGTCGAGCGATACGGGCCGGTCGGCGGGCATGGCGAACCTCCGGGGACGGGTGCGCGGGACGGCACCTCGGGCGGAAATGACGGTACGTCAGATTGCCGGGCGGGGGCCAGAGTTGTGGCACGGACTGTCAGAGCGACACGTCGTGCGACACGAGTGGGAGCGGGCGGCGGGGCGGCTACCCGGGGCGGTGCCCCGGCGCGGCGGCACAGGGCGGCGGCAGGAGGCGGCGGCGCGGGGCGGGGCGGCGGCAGGAGGCGGCGGCAGGAGGCGGCGGCGCGGGGCGGCTGCCCGGGGCGCCGGGCCGGGCGGCTGCTGAACGGTCGAACGGATGGGCGGGGTTACCCGTGGGTCCGGTGGCGCGTTGGCCCGGCATGACCACGATGGAGACTTCCGCGCCGAGGGTGGGACGCCGCCGGCGGGCACCGGCGGCAGGGCACGAAGAATCGGTTCAGCTCACCGCCGACCCGCCCATCTACAGTGCGCTGCTCACCCGCTGGGCCGAAGACGGCCGGACCGTGCCCGGGCGGCGCGATCCCGAGTGGTCCAAGATCGCCTCCTCGCCCATCTGGCCGAGCGGCCCCCTCTTCGGCGGCTGACCGCTCGGAGCACGAGCAGGCCCGCCGCCGCCGGGCGCGAACCGCACCGGGCGTGGAAGTCGCCCGAAGGACGCGTCCCGGTGGCCGGGCCCGTACGCGGCGAACAGCCCGTCCGGCCCGGCGTCGGTCAGGGGCGGGCGGGCGGCCCGCGGCGCGACCCGGTGAACCTTGCCGGTCACAGAGCTAGCGGGACTCGGGGCCCGCCAGGTGGCGGGCGATCACCATGCGCTGGATCTGGTTCGTGCCCTCCACGATCTGGAGGACCTTCGCCTCGCGCATCAGCCGCTCGACCGGGAAGTCCGCCGTGTAGCCGTAGCCGCCCAGCACCTGCACCGCGTCGGTGGTGACGGCCATCGCCGCGTCGGTGCAGAACAGCTTGGCCATCGCCGCCTGCCGGGAGAAGGGCTTGCCCGCGTCCCGCAGCCGTGCCGCCGCCAGGTACAGCGCGCGGCCCGCCTCGATCTTCGTCGCCATGTCGGCCAGCATGAACCGCAGGCCCTGGAAGTCCGCGATGGGGTGGCCGAACTGCTTGCGGTCCAGGGCGTAGACCAGGGCCTCGTCCAGGGCGGCCTGGGCCACGCCGATCGCGCAGGCGGCGATACCGAGGCGGCCGGCGTCCAGGGCGGCCAGGGCGATGGTGAAGCCCTGGCCCTCCTCGCCGATGCGGCGCGTGTCGGGGACCCGTACGCCGTCGAAGTGCAGCTGGGCGGTGGGCGAGCCCTTCATGCCCATCTTCTTCTCGGGAACGGCGGCGGTCAGCCCCGCCGCGTCGCCGGGCACCAGGAAGGCCGTGATGCCCTTCGGGCCGTCCACGCCCGTGCGGGCCAGGACGGTGTAGAAGTCGGCGACCCCGCCGTGGGTGATCCACGCCTTGGTGCCGTCGATGATCCAGTCGTCGCCGTCGCGGACCGCCTTGGTGGTCAGCGAGGCCGCGTCCGAGCCGGCGCCCGGCTCGGAGAGGCAGTACGCGCCGAGCAGGCCGCCGCCGAGCATCGCGGGCAGGTGGGCGGCCTGCTGCTCCTTGGTTCCGTAGCCGGCCAGGCCGTGGCAGGCCAGCGAGTGCACGCTGACGCCGAGTCCGACGGTCAGGCGGGCCGCGGCCAGCTCCTCCAGCACCTGGAGGTAGACCTCGTAGGGCTGGTCGCCGCCGCCGAACTCACCGGCGTAGGGGAGGCCGAGCAGCCCGGACTCGGAGAGCAGACCGAAGACCTCCCGGGGGAAGCGGCCGGTGTCCTCCTCCTCGGCGGCTCGGGGGCGGATCTCCCGCTGCGCGATCTCGCGTACGAGTGCGAGCAGGTCGCGGGACTCCTCGGTGGGCAGCTGACGTTCCACCGGCTGCTGCGCGCGGTCGGTCATGGCGGCGCTCTCCTCACTCGTCAAGCACGGGGCGGCGCGTGAGGGTGGTACGCGACGCCGGGTCTCGGGGCTCACAGCCGATGGTGCCGTCCCGGATCGCGGGAAGGACCAGTTCAAGGGGCTGCGGCGGTTGAGTATGCCCGATCAGGGGCTTCCCGTCACGGGCAGGAGATCGTCCTCGGGCAGGGGCGGGGCCGGGCACTCGGGGACGAACTCCCCGATCACCGTCAGTGTCGCGCGCAGCGTGCGCACCAGCAGGGCTCCGACCTCGTCCCGGCCGGGGCGGCCGGGGGCTCCTGACGCCCCGCCCGCGATCACCGTGCCGCCCGCGATCTCCGTGCCACGCGCGCCCGCCGCCCCGGCCTCCGGGGCCTCGGGCGAGCCGATCCACTCGAGCGTGCTGCCCTCGACGCCCGACAGCCAGCCGACCAGCGCCAGCCGGGCCAGCGGCGGGACGGAGCGGTGGCCGTACGCGCCTTCGGCGATGGTCGCGACGAGCTCCTCGCGCACCGCGTCGCGGATGGCGAGGACCTCGGAGTCGGAGCCGACGCCGCCGGTGACGATGGTGCGGTAGGCGGCCTGGTGGTGCTCGGCGTAGTACAGGTAGCCGTCGATGGTGGTGCGCACGCGCTCGGCGGCGGGCATCTCGGCGTCGGCGGCGGCGCGGGTGACGAGCTCGGCCACCGAGTCCTCGACGATGGCCAGGTAATAGCCGCGCTTGCTCTTGAAGTAGTAGTAGATGAGCCCCTTGGCGACTCCGGCGTGCTTGGCGATGTCGTCCATCGAGAGCGCGTCGTACGAGGTGTCGGCGAACAACTTGCGCCCGATCGCTATCAGTTCGGCCCGCCGAACCTGCGAACGCCCGGTCGTTCCGCGCTGTTGACTATTATTCAAATTCAGCCCTAGCCTCGAACTGCCACAGGATGCCCGAAGTATGGCAGACCTGCGCGCACTCCCCCTTGCACTCCCCCTGCGCACCGGACGACGTACGGGAGGAACACATCATGGGCAACGGAAAGACGAGAACACCGGCCGAGGGCCGGGTCGACTGGAAGAGGACGGCCGCCGTCGCGATGCCCGCGGTCGTCGCGGTCGGGGCGATGGCGATGGTCATGGCACAGGGCGCGCTCGCCGCCTCCTTCGCAGTCTCGGGGACCAGCTTCCAGGTCTCCTCCTCCAAACTGAGCAGCAAGGGCCTGGCCTCCTACGTACAGACGGACCGCTCCGTCGACGGCAAGGGGCACCCGGTCGCGCTGCTCGGCATCGGCGAGGCCACCCTCGCGGACATCTGCCAGGCCGCCGAGGTGGAGACCCCGGTGGGCAAGGTGGTCTTCAAGCTGACCGCCGGCGGCCAGGCCGGTCAGGTCACCGCCAGCAATCTCGTCATCGACGGCGAGGACCTGGCCGGCGACGCCGTCTTCGGGACTGCCCAGATCGGCCGCGACGCCTCCACCCTGGACCAGGTCGCCGGGGTGACGGGCGAGGCCGGCAAGTTCGGCCTCCAGGCCGGGAACATCGAGGTCTTGGACGTGAAGTCGCACGCCTGGTCGGCGACCGGCGGCAACTTCCACCTCAAGGGCCTGAAGCTGAACGTCAGCCTGGACGGCACGAAGTGCTTCTAGGGCCCCGCGGGCCCGTGGGGCCGGGCGGCGGGTGGCTGGAGCGGCGGCTCCCGCTGCCCGGCCCCCGGCGGCGGCTGCGCGCCTGGCGCCGTACCCGCCCCTTCTGGGGCGGGCTGTTGGTGATCCTGGGCGGGACCGAGCTCCTGCTGGTCCCGCTCTCCCCGCTCACCGTGCTGGTCAGCCTGGGCCTCGGCGGGATCGCCGCGATCGGGATCGGGGCCGCGCTGATCGCGGCGGGCCTGTTCCTGTGGCTGCTGCCGCAGGCCCGGGCCTACGTCTCCGTCCACGCGCTGCTGCTCTCGGTGCTGTCCTTCGTGGCGACCAACCTCGGCGGCTTCCTCCTCGGGATGCTGCTCGGCATCGCGGGCAGCGCGCTGGCCTTCGGCTGGACCCCGCTGCCCGATCCGGAGGCCGAGGACGAGGGCCCGTACGTCCCCAGCCTGGACGGCAGCGGGCCGCGCACGCTGGCCGCCGCGCTGCCGGTGGTGCTGCTCATCTCGCTGGTGGCGGGGGCGGGCGCCCCCGAGGCGCGGGCGGCCGGGGCGAAGGCGGCGGCCCCGGCGGCGCCGATGGCCGCGCGCACTCCCCCGACCGTGACCACCTCGCTCTTCGCACCCCAGGGCTTCACCTTCGCGGGCGTCACCCACGTGCCCACGGCGGACGGCCCACTGAAGGTACTGGTGCTGCGGATGCGCGCGGCCACGCTGACCGACTACCGGCTGCGCACCCGCGACGGCCACGACGAGTACGGGCTTGCCGCCAGGACGCTCGACCTGCGCGGAGACGTGACCTTGTACCTGACGAAGTTCAGCGGGTGCATCGAAGGGCTGCTGTGCGTCACCTTCAGCCCGGACGGGCTGCCCGCTCCCCCGGTCATCCCGCCGTTCGTCTTCATGACCCGGGTCTCGGCGGAGCAGGCGCTCGTCACCTCCGACGTGATCGAGACCGACGGCCTACGGCTGGACGCCTCGTGATCCCGGTGCAGGCCGCGCCGCTGTGGGCGTACGGGGTCGGTGCCACCTTCGCGGTGGCCGCCGGGCGCCAGTTGCAGTGGTGGGAGCGGTCGGTCCGGGGCGAGGGGGTCCGCACGAGGAGCCGCGCGGCCAATCCGTACCTGGCCCTGACCCTGCTCTACGCGGCGCTGCTGCCGGCCCCGACCGGGGTGTACCTGCTGTGGCAGAACCCGGCCTGGTCGACCATGCACGCGGCGCGCGGCCACGACGGGGTGTGGGCCGGCTTCGCGCTCTTCCAGGCGGCCTCGCCGGTCGTCGGCGCGCTGCTCGGCTTCCTGGCGGCGCGGCTGTTCGTCCTGGTCGGGGCCGGGTACTGGGGGTACCTCCAGGCGGTGGCCGGGTACTTCCTGCTGTTCTTCACCCTGATCCACGGGTGGGACGGCACGGGGTACCAGCGGCTGCTCAGCGCCGATCCGCGGGCCTTCGCCGGATGGTCCGCGACCGGCGCGGCCGGGGACTCGGCCCTCAACCACTGCCTCGCCTTCGCGACCACGGGGACTTTCCTGGCCCTGCTGGTCTTCGGCACGGCCGTGATCGGCACGATGCTGCTGGCGGAGATCGGCTGGCTGGTGGAGGGCTGGCGGCTGCCGGGGGCGGCGGCCGACCTGAAGGTCCCCCGGGTGATCGCGGTGGCGATCGCCGGAGCGGGGGTCTACCTGCTGCCGTTCGCGGGGGCGCTGGGTGCGAGCGTCCTCGTACGGCTGCTGGGCTGGTGGCCGGGCGCGGGGGTGTTCGCGGCGCTGGCCGGGGTGGTGCTGGCGCCCGGGCGCTCACCCGTGCGGAGGCTGTACGCGCTGGTGGGGGTGCCGGACCGGCACTGGCGGGTCGAGCCGGAGCCGGACCCGGAGGCTAGAAGAACCAGCCCACCTGGGTGACGAACCTCACGCCCCCGGCGGTGGAGCGGGAAGCCGGGGGCGCGGGGAGTGCGGAGCGTGCGGCGGATCAGGTGGCGCGTTCGCGGCCCGCCATGGCCGCCATGGCCAGGGCGAGGCAGAGGGCGATGGCACCCGTGATGACGTTGGTCAGCACGGTGCGGGTCGTGTCGACCTCACCCGAGATGACCCAGGGCGCGACGATCGTCCAGGCCCCGAGGCCGACCGCCGTCCACGCCATCGCGTGGGTGCGCTCGTACGCGGAACCGAGCCCGCCCATGCACAGGCAGTAAGCCAAGCCGGCGATCAAGTTGTTGATCGCCAGCGAGCTGAGGACGCTGAATCCGACGATCCAGGGCGATGCTGCCAGGAACAGGCCCGTGAGGAGGGCCAGCGCCTCGACGGCCTGGGCGGCCGGGGTGCTGGTCACGCGCTCGAACCGCGTGCGCATCTCAGCGAGGTCGGGGTGGTGTTCGATGGGGTGGGTGGTCATGGCGGGCCGCCTCCTATTGAAGCGTGAAGCCTTTATGTGCCCTTTATTCCCCTATGGTCCGCTTGTCATACATCCGGGTCAATGGAAGTTTCACATCACCCCGACCGCCCGCAGCGCGAGGATCTGGGCGGCGTTCGGGCGGACCGGTCCGTAGAGGTAGCAGATGCCGCCGGTGCCGGAGACGGCCTTGCCCGCGGCGTTGCGGCGCTTGGTGCGCAGCCAGTTGATTTCAAATTGCCGCCGCCGGTAGACGCGGCGTACGGCCGGGTTGTCGGCCGAGTGCGGGTCGTTGGCGATCACGTCGCCGGCCGCGGTGAAGCCGACGACCGTCATCAGGTGGCCCGCCGTGCCGTAGCCCGCGCCCGTGAGCTCCTCGGCGGTGAAGGACTGCGAGGTGATGACCGGGACTCCGGCCCGGACCAGGGTCTCCAGGTCGGCGAGGGAGCCGAGCCGGGTGACGATGCCGGCCAGCTGCCGGTAGGTGGCGGCGTAGGCGGCGTTGAACGGCCAGTTCCCGCAGCCCTTGTACGCGGCGTCGTAGGTGGAGCGGGCGGCGTGGCAGACCTGCGGGTCGGCGTAGTCCTTCTTGACCCAGGTCAGGGACTTGGCGCTGGCCCTGCGGCCCCAGAACTCGATGATCATCTGTGAGGAGGTGGGGCTGCACCAGGCCTCGCCGCCGTTGTCGTACTCGGGGTACTGGCCCGCGTGCGTCTCCTGCGAGTACCTCGGCACCTTCAGCTCGTGGGCCGTGCCGGAGGGTACGGAGGCGGGGACGGTGAAGCGGTCCGGGACGTCCGAGGCCATGGCGCCCGCGAGCCACACCGTCGGTCCGCGCCCGGCGCCGGGCTTGCGGTACAGGGTCAGGCGCAGCCGCCAGTCCTTGATCCGCAGCCCGGTCGCGGGGGCGTCCACGGCCAGGGCGTCGGTCCAGACGGTGGACTTGCCGTCGGTCTGGCCGTCCACGGAGGTGCGGCGGATGTCCCCGTCGCCCGCGGCCCAGCGGCCCATCACGTACCAGGGCGTGGCGGTGCCGTCGGTGTAGGTGCCGCGCAGTTCGATCTGGATCCAGGTGCCGGCCGGGGTACGGGCGTTCCAGGAGGCGATGGCCTCCGTGGCGGGCACGGTGGAGGCGTGCACGGGGGAGGTCCAGACGGCGTACTCCCAGGTGCTCTTCTTTGCGGTGTGCGGGTCCGCGTACTCGGTGCGGCCGACCGCGGTCTTGATCTCCAGGCCCGGGCGGGCGCCGGCGATGGCGGTGGTGCCCTGGTGGGTGCCGGCGGTCCAGTGGGCGTGGGAGTACCAGAACCGGTTGTCCACGGTCTTGCGGGTGGCCGCGGCCGCGGCTTCGGCCGTGGTCGCGGCCTGCGGGTCGGCGGGGCTCGCGGGCTCGGGCCCCGCGCCGGCGTTCGGGCGGCCGCTCGGCGCCGGGCCGGCCGCCGAAGCCCTCCCGCCCGGGACGGTGACCGCGGTGGCGGCCGCGAGGGCTACGGCCAGCAGGGCCCGGCGTGGTGTGGCTGCGGTCATCGGCGTGGCCCCCAAGGGTCGGTGCGGTGTCGACTGCTCCACCCTTCCAGTTCCCGCCCGCCGGGCGGCGAAGCCGGGGGCACGTGTCGGGGTGACGCGGGGCCGGGGCGCGGGGGCGGGACGCGGGGCCGGGGCCGGGGCCGGGCCTCCGGCGGGGACCATAGGCTGGGGCGGTGGAGTCCCAGTCGTCGCCTCAGTCACTTCAGTCGCTCGCGAGCGAGCTCGCCGGCCTGCCGGCCTCGCTCGGACCGGTGCGGCTGATCGGGATCGACGGGCATGCCGGGTCCGGGAAGAGCACCTTCGCGGGGTTGCTCGCGCAGGCGCTGGGCGGTGCGCCCGTACTGCACCTGGACGACGTGGCCACGCACGAGGAGCTCTTCGGCTGGGACGAGCGGCTGCGCGCGCAGGTGCTGGAGCCGCTCGCCGCGGGCCGGCCCGCGCACTGGGCCCCGTACGACTGGACCCTGCGGCACTTCGGGCCGGAGCGGGTGCTGGAGCCGGCTCCGGTCCTGCTCGTCGAGGGGGTCGGCGCCGGGCGGCGCGCGTTGCGCCCGCGGCTGGCGCGGCTGTTGTGGATGGAGACGCCGCGCGCGAAGTCCTGGGGGTGCGGGCGAAACCGGGACGGGCGTGAACTTTCCGACTTCTGGGACGGATGGGAGCGCGCGGAGCTCGCGCACTTCTCGGATGATCCTTCGCGCCCCTTCGCGGACATCCTGGTACGGCAGAGCGGTACGGGATACGAGTGGTCTTCCGGGACTGCTGAGACCGCTGGAACCACGACTTCCGTCACCCAGGGTCACGAACTCCCCCGGGCCTGACGGCCCCGGAAATCCGCCGGCCGCAGGCTCCACCCGGCCGCTTGACCGGGGGCGGCAGCGGCCCTACGTTCTGAATACGCGGCCCTCACAGGCCGCCGCGGACGCGAGGCCCCCGATTGTTCCCCCGCGATCGGGGGCTTCGTTCTGCCCCCGCGCCGCCCCGCGACCACCCCTTGCGGCGCCATCACACGGAGCGGATGCGCGCCGGACCCTCACCCTGTGTCACCATGCATGCCGTGGGCGCACACCCGACCCGTCTTCGACGCACCCTACGTAAGGTGCGTAACCGCAGGTACGATGCACCCCTGATTTCATCAGCGCTGGGACAACTCGCGTGCGCGACACGGGGGTTGTCACGCACCACGGGGGCAGGCTTGTGGGGGACGTGATGGATTTCGCCGCGGTGGGCAGCGCACACGCCCCGGCCGAACTCGCCTGGCTGCGGGGCGTCGACGCCTGCACGATGGGCGCATACCCGCAGGCCGAGGAGGAGTTCCGGACGGCGGTACGACTGGATCCGGCGATGGCCGACGCCTGGCTGGGCCTGCACGCGCTCCGGGTCGACACCACCAACGCCTTATTGCGGATGTACGCACACCGGGACCGCTTCGGGGAACAGCGGGCCCGCCACCGGCGGACCCTCAACTCCTGGTACTGGCTGGGCTGGTGGGTGCAGCCGGTACTGGAGAGCCGGCGCGACCTGCTGCTGGCGCACGCCTCGCACTGGCTGGACGGCCGCCACGTGCCCGAGCTGGACCAGGCGCTCGCCGCCCTGCCGCCCGTGGACACCGATCAGCAGGTGCGCTTCCTGCACGCCTGCCGGGCCTATCTGGTCAAGGACTGGGAGCAGTTGGTCCGGCACACCGAGTCCCTGGTGGACGATCCGCTGCTGGGCATCGAGGCGGGCCTGTTCGGCGGGATGGCCCGGGTCCGGCTGGAGATGTACGGGCAGGCGGAGCCGCTGCTGTCGGCCTCGCTGATGCGCTGCCGCAGCGAGCAGCCACAGCGCAAGGAGCTGCGGTACTGGCTGGCGCGGGCGCACGAGGGGACCGGGCGCAGCGCGGCGGCGCTGCCGCTGTACCGGGCGGTGCACCGGGTGGACCCGGCGTTCATGGACACGGCGGCCCGGCTGACGGCGATCGAGGACAGCGAGGACGCCGACGGGCTGGCCGGGTACGCGGGCGGCCTGGGCTACGAGGGCCCGGGCGGGCACGGCCTGCCCCCCTCGGGCGGGGACTTCGCGGCGGTGGCGCTGGGCGGCGGCCCGGTCCAGGACATCGCGGCGGACGGGCAGGCGGAGCCGGACCCGCTGACGGCGGCCGAGCCGCCGGAGCCGCGGCACGGCCCGGGCGCGCCGCCGCCGGGACCCGGCGCGGGCCGGCCGGCCGGCGTACGGCACAAGGTGACGCTGCCCGCGCAGCCGGGGCCCGTCGGGCTGCCGGCCGGGCCCGCGGATCCGGCGGCGCTGGCCGAGGCGCTCGCGGAGCTGGAGCGGATGGTGGGCCTGGAGCCGGTCAAGCGGCAGGTGAAGGCACTCTCCGCACAGCTGCACATGGCCCGGCTGCGGGCGGTCCAGGGTTTGCCGGTGCAGCCGCCGAAGCGCCACTTCGTGTTCTCGGGGCCGTCGGGCACGGGCAAGACGACGGTGGCGCGGATCCTCGGCCGGGTGTTCTACGCGCTGGGCCTGCTCGGCGGCGACCACCTGGTGGAGGCGGGGCGCGCGGACCTGGTCGGCGAGTTCCTCGGACAGACGGCCGTGAAGGCCAACGAGCTGATCGACTCGGCGATCGGCGGGGTCCTGTTCGTGGACGAGGCGTACAGCCTCTCCAACTCCGGGTACAGCAAGGGCGACGCGTACGGCGACGAGGCCCTGCAGGTGCTGCTGAAGCGGGCGGAGGACAACCGCGACCACCTGGTGGTGATCCTGGCGGGCTATCCGGCGGGGATGGACCGGCTGCTGGCGACCAATCCGGGACTGTCCTCGCGGTTCACCACGCGGGTGGACTTCCCGAGCTACCGGCCGCTGGAGCTGTCCTCGATCGGCGGGGTGCTGGCGGACTCCAACGGCGACCGGTGGGACGAGGAGGCACAGGAGGAGCTGCGGAGCATCAGCGGCCACGTGGTGGAGCAGGGCTGGATCGACGAGCTCGGCAACGGCCGGTTCCTGCGCACCCTGTACGAGAAGAGCTGCGCCTACCGCGACCTGCGGCTGGCCGGCTTCGCGGGCGAGCCGTCCCGGGACGATCTGTCCACGCTGCGGCTGGCGGACCTGATGCAGGCCTACGGGGAGGTCCTTTCGGGCCGGGGTCCCCAGGAACGGCCGGAGCCCCCGCCTCTGTAGGAAGCGGGGGCTCCGGCCGGGCGGGGTCAGCTCGCCAGGACGTCCTGCGAGACGGGGGCGGGGACGGTGGCAGCCGCCCGCCGGGCGGGCGGAGCCGTGCGGTGCGCGGGGTCGCGTACCTCTCCGACCAGGGTTTCCAGTACGTCCTCCATGGCGACCAGGCCGAGCACCCGGCCGGCCGGGTCGGCGACCTGGGCGAGGTGGGTGGCGTCCCGGCGCATGACGCTGAGGGCGTCGTCGAGCGGGAGGGTGGAGCAGACGGTGGTCATCCGCCGCCAGACCCGCTGGGGCACGGCCCGTTCCCGGTCCTCCAGGTCCAGTACGTCCTTCACGTGCAGGTAGCCCATGAAGGCGCCGCTCTCCGCGCGGACGGGGAAGCGGGAGTACCCGGTGCGGACCGTCAGCTGCTCGATCTGGCGCGGGGTGACGGCGGGGCCGACGGTGACGAGCCGGTCCGGGGCGAGGAGGACGTCGGTGACGGGGCGGCTGCCCAGTTCCAGCGCGTCCTCCAGGCGCTCCTGCTCGACCGGTTCCAGGAGCCCGGCCTGCCGGGAGTCCTTGAGCAGGCGGCCGAGCTGGGCGGAGGTGTAGACGGCCTCGACCTCGTCCTTGGGCTCGACCTTGAAGAGCCGCAGGACCAGCGTGGCGCAGGCGCCGAGGGCGGTGGTGACCGGCCCGCACAGGCGGGCGAAGGCGACCAGGCCGGGGCTGAACCACAGGGCGGTCTTCTCGGGCGCGGCCATGGCGAGGTTCTTGGGGACCATCTCGCCGATGACCAGGTGCAGGAAGACCACGGCGGCGAGCGCGAGCGCGTAACCGAGGGGGTGGATCAGGCCTTCGGGCACGTGGGCGGCGTGGAAGACGGGCTCCAGCAGCCGGGCCACGGTCGGTTCGGCGACCGCGCCGAGGGTGAGCGAGCACATGGTGATGCCGAACTGTGCGGCGGCCATCATGCGCGGCAGGTTCTCCAGGCCGTGGAGCACCTGGCGGGCCCGCTTGGAGCCGGCGGCCAGGGGCTCGATCTGGCTGCGGCGGACGGAGACGAGCGCGAACTCGGCGCCGACGAAGAAGCCGTTGGCCAGGACGAGGAGCAGGGCGAAGAGGAGCTGGAGCGCGTTCACCGGCCACCCACCGCTTCCAGCTCGGCGGGGGCGGGTACGTGTCCCAGCGCGCCGGAGCCCAGCGGGGCGGTGCGTACGAGCCGGACCCGTTCGGCGCGGTAGCGGCCGACCTGGCGGACGGAGAGCTTCCAGCCGGGGAGTTCGGCGCGGTCCCCGGGGGCGGGGATGCGGCCGAGCAGGTCGGCGACGAGGCCGGCGACGGTCTCGTACGGGCCTTCGGGGACCTCCAGGCCTATCCGGCGCAGGGTCTGCACGCGGCAGCTGCCGTCGGCCTCCCAGGAGGGGCGGCCGTCCTCGGCGGGTACGGCGGCCAGTTCGGGCCTCTGGTCCTCCGCGAGGTCGTGCTCGTCGCGGACCTCGCCGACGAGTTCCTCCACGATGTCCTCCAGCGTGACGACGCCGGCGGTGCCGCCGTACTCGTCGACGACCACGGCCATGGGCTGTTCGCTGCGCAGCCGTTCCAGCAGCGGCTGCACCGGCAGGGAGCCGGGCACCAGCAGCGGGGCTACGCAGATCCGGCTGACGCTGGTGCGGGCGCGCTCGGCCTCGGGCACGGCGAGGGCGTCCTTGAGGTGGACGACCCCGGTGATCTCGTCGATGCGCTCGCGGTAGACCGGGAAGCGGGACAGGCCGGTGGCGCGCGTCAGGTTGAGCACGTCGGCGGCGGTGGCCGTGTGCTGGAGGGCGCTGACCTTGACCCGGGGGGTCATGACCAGCTGGGCCGTGAGCTCACCCAGCGAGAGGGTGCGCACGAAGAGGTCGGCGGTGTCCTGTTCGAGGGCGCCGGCCTGGGCCGAGTGGCGGACCAGGGAGACCAGTTCGCCCGGCGTACGGGCGGAGGCCATCTCCTCGGTGGGCTCGACGCCCAGCGCCCGGACGAGCCGGTTGGCGACGGCGTTGAGGGCCGCGATGACCGGCCGGAAGGCGCTGGAGAAGGCGTGCTGCGGGCCGGCGACGAAGCGGGCCACCTGGAGCGGCCGGGAGACCGCCCAGTTCTTCGGGACGAGCTCGCCGACGACCATCTGGACGGCGGAGGCGAGCAGCATGCCGATGACGACGGCCACGCCGGGGACGGCGCCCCCGGGAAGGCCGGTCGCGGCGAGCGGCCCGGCCAGCAGGGCGGCGAGGGCGGGCTCGGCGAGCATGCCGACCACGAGGGAGGTGATGGTGATGCCGAGTTGGGTGCCGGAGAGCTGGAAGGACAGCTCCCGCAGGGCTTTGACGACCGTGCGGGCACGGCGGTCACCTTCGGCGGCGGCGCGTTCGGCCTCGGGTCTCTCCACCGTGACGAGGCCGAATTCGGCCGCCACGAAGAAACCGTTGGCGAGGATCAGGGCGAATGCCGCCGTGAGCAGGAGTAGCGGGATGGTCATGCCGCCGGCTCCATGGGGAGGGCGGCGCGGGTACTACCGGACGATCCGTCCATTGCTGGAGGGAGTCACTCCTCAAGTTGCAGGTGCCCACGGGCCGCGGGGTCCGGGGCCGGTGGGAGGGCGCACCGTCGCGCCCCCACACCAGGGTAGTCATTGAGATCGCCGCCGCAATGGGACGCAGCGACGAGGCCTGCCGGGCTCAGTCGTTCTTTGAGCCGGTGCCGTGGGCCTCGGCGAGGGCGCGCAGGGCGCGGGCGTCGGCGATCGCCTGTGCCTTGGCGACGCCGGGCTGGATGCCGAGGGCGGGCAGGCTGGTGCCGTCGCTCAGGTCGAGGAAGACCCACGCGTCGCCGGGGCGGAGGTTGACGCGCAGGATCTGCGCCCACTCCAGGCGGCGGGTGTTGGTGAGGTTGACGACGGTGACCCCGTCCCGGTCGGCGACCACCTTGGGGCGGCTGAGCAGGACGAGGACCGAGGACAGCAGGGCCGCGGTGAAGACGAAGGCGATCCGCTCACCGGGGTGCAGGGTGTCGAGGATCAGGGCGATCACCGTGATGGTGGCGAACATGGCGGCGCCGACGCCCAGCAGGACGGCCCGGGTGCGGGTCGGCCGGAAGGTGACCGGCAGGGCGGGCAGTGCGGGCTGGGCGGTGGCGTCGGCCATGTTCGTCAGTGCCTTCGGGTGGCGGCGGGTGGCGGCGTGATGGATCGGGGTGCCGGCGGATCGGGCGCCGGCCCGGAGGACCGGCGCACGTGTCAGAGGCGGCAGGCGTGGATCGAGGTGGTGAGGATCGCGCGCGCGCCGAGCTCGTACAGGTCGTCCATGATCCGCTGGGCCTCCTTGGCGGGGACCATCGCGCGGACGGCGACCCAGCCCTCGTTGTGCAGCGGGGAGACGGTCGGCGACTCCAGGCCCGGGGTGAGGGCGACCGCGCGCTCCAGGTGCTCGGCGCGGCAGTCGTAGTCCATCATCACGTAGCTGCGGGCGACCAGGACGCCCTGGAGGCGGCGCAGGAACTGCTGGGCCTGCGGGTCATCGGGGTCGGTGCCGTTGCCGCGGATGACGACGGCCTCGGAGGTCAGGATCGGCTCGCCGATGACCTCCAGGCCGGCGTTGCGCAGGCTGGTGCCGGTCTCGACGACGTCGGCGATGATCTGGGCGACGCCGAGCTGGATGGCGGTCTCGACCGCGCCGTCGAGGTGGACGACGGAGGCCTCGATGCCCTTCTCGGCGAGGTGCTTGGCGACGATTCCCTCGTACGAGGTCGCGATGGTCATCCCGTGGAAGTCCTCGAGGCCCTTCGCGGTGCCGGGGATGGTGGCGTAGCGGAAGGTGGAGCGGCCGAAGTTCAGCGGCAGGATCTCCTCGGCGCTGGCGCCGGAGTCGAGCAGCAGGTCGCGGCCGGTGATGCCGATGTCGAGCTTGCCGGAGGACACGTAGATCGCGATGTCCTTGGGGCGGAGGTAGAAGAACTCCACCTCGTTCTCGGGGTCGACGACCACGAGCTCCTTGGACTCCTTGCGCATCCGGTAGCCGGCCTCATGGAGCATCGCCGACGCCGGTCCGGAGAGTGAACCCTTGTTGGGGACGGCGATGCGCAGCATGGGGCTTCCTTTGGTGCGTAGGTGCGAAAGGGTGTGCTGGTACGGGTACGGGCGCGCGGACGCCCCGGCGCCGTTGCGCCGGGGCACGCGCGGAACTGTCGCGGCCTAGAGGTGCGCGTAGACGTCGTCGAGGGAGATCCCGCGCGCCACCATCATCACCTGGACGTGGTAGAGCAGCTGGGAGATCTCTTCGGCGGCGGCTTCCTTGCCCTCGTACTCGGCGGCCATCCAGACCTCGGCGGCCTCCTCGACGACCTTCTTGCCGATGGCATGGACGCCCTTGGCGACGAGCTCGGCGGTACGGGAGGTGCTGGGGTCGCCGTTGGCGGCCTTGAGCTGGAGCTCGGTGAAGAGCTCTTCGAAGCTCTTGGGGGGTGTGTTGGCCATGATGGTCCTCAGAATACGGGGTGTGCGGCTGCCGCCTAGCGCCAGGGCTCGCTGACGGTGCGCAGGGTCATGGCGGTGGAGACGGCGGCGGTGACCGCTTCGTGCCCCTTGTCCTCGTTCGACCCCTCGAGGCCGGCACGGTCCAGTGCCTGCTCGTCGTCGTCGCAGGTCAGTACGCCGAAGCCGACGGGGACTCCGGTGTCGATCGACACCTGCACCAGGCCCTGGGTGACGCCCTGGCAGACGTAGTCGAAGTGCGGGGTGCCGCCGCGGATGACCACGCCGAGGGCGACGATGGCATCGTAACCGCGACCGGCCAGTACCTTCGCCACGACCGGGAGCTCGAAGCTGCCCGGGACGCGGAGCACGGTGGGCTCGTCGATCCCCAGCTCGTGCAGGGCCCGCAGGGCGCCGTCCACCAGGCCGTCCATGACCTTCTCGTGCCACTGGGCCGCGATCACGGCGACTCGCAGGTCTCCGCAGTTCTTCACGCTCAGTTCGGGTGCGCCCTTGCCGCTCACAGCTCTGCTCCTCGGTGTTTCCGTGTCTGGTGGGTGAAAGGTGAAGGTGTTGGGGGGTTGCCGGCTACTGGTTGCCGCAGGCGGACGTGGTGACGACCGCGTCCAGCCAGGGCAGGTCGTGGCCCATCCGGTCCCGCTTGGTGCGCAGGTAGCGCAGGTTGTGTTCGCCCGCCTCCACGGGCATCGACTCCCGGTCGGAGACCTCGATGCCGTGGCTCACGAGGGCTGCCGCCTTGTCGGGGTTGTTGGTCAGCAGTCGCACGCTGTGGACGCCGAGGTCGGCGAGCATCTGCGCGCCGGCCCCGTAGTCGCGGGCGTCGGCGGGCAGGCCCAGCTCCAGGTTGGCGTCGAGGGTGTCGCGGCCGAGCTCCTGGAGCTCGTACGCGCGCAGCTTGGACAGCAGTCCGATGCCGCGGCCCTCGTGGCCGCGCAGGTAGACGATCACACCGCGGCCCGCGGCCTGGACGCGCTCCATGGCGGCGTGCAGCTGGGGGCCGCAGTCGCAGCGCTGCGACTGGAAGATGTCTCCGGTCAGGCACTCGGAGTGCATCCGGACCAGGACGTCCTCGCCGTCGCCGATCTCGCCGTGGACGAGGGCGACGTGCTCGACGCCGTCGACGGTGGAGCGGTAGCCGTACGCCGTGAAGTGGCCGAAGGACGTCGGCAGGCTGACCTGGGCCTCGCGGCGCACGGTCGGCTCGGCGGAGCGGCGGTAGGCGACCAGGTCCTCGATCGAGATGATCGTCAGGCCGTGCTTGCGGGCGAAGGGGATCAGCTCGGGCAGCCGCAGCATGACGCCGTCCTCGCCGGCGATCTCCACGATGGCTCCGGCCGGGCGCAGGCCCGCGAGGCGGGCGAGGTCGACCGCGGCCTCGGTGTGGCCGTTGCGGACCAGGACGCCGCCGGGCTTGGCGCGCAGCGGGAAGACGTGGCCGGGGCGGACGAAGTCGCCGGGGCCGGAGACCCCGTCGGCCAGCAGCCGCAGGGTGGTGGCGCGGTCGGCGGCCGAGATGCCGGTGGTGACGCCGTGGGCGCCGCTCGCGTCGACGGAGACGGTGAAGGCGGTCTGCATCGACTCGGTGTTGTGCTGGACCATCTGCGGGAGTTCGAGGCGGTCCAGCTCGGGGCCCTCCATCGGGGCGCAGATCAGGCCGCGGCACTCGCTCATCATGAACGCGATGATCTCGGGAGTGGCCTTCTCCGCCGCGATGACGAGGTCGCCCTCGTTCTCGCGGTCCTCGTCGTCCACGACGACCACCGGGCGGCCGGCCGCGATGTCGCGGATGGCCTGCTCGACGGGGTCGAGCCGGAAGGTCTCCTCCAGCTCGACGTCGGGCACGGGCTTCAGGACGGGGTTCAGGGAGGTCATGCCGTTGCTCCTTCCAGGGCCGGGGCGGGGGTGGTGCGCGAGCGCTGGTACCAGTCGTAGGCGCCCCAGAGGACGAGGGCGAAGTACACGACGTAGACGAGGCCGGAGAAGGCCAGTCCGCTGTTGAAGGCGAGGGGGACGCCGACCAGGTCGACGAGGAGCCAGGCGAACCAGAACTCGACGAGGCCGCGGGCCTGGGCGACCATCGCGACGATGGTGCCGACGAAGATGTAGGCGTCGGCCCACGGGCTCCACGACAGGCTCGGGTAGAGCGTGAAGAGGCCGCCGACGGCCAGCGTCCCGGCGGCCGCGCCGGCCAGCAGGATGCCGCGTTCCTTCCAGGTGGCGGTGCGTACGGCGATGGAGCCGTCCTGGGCCTTCCGCTTGCCCTTCTGCCAGGCCTGCCATCCGAACGCGGCCACGCCGATGACGAGGAGCTGCTTGCCGACGCCCCCGGCGAGATGGGCGGAGGCGTAGGCGCCGACGAGGATCAGCCCGGACAGGAGCTGGGCGGGCCAGGTCCATATGGAGCGGCGCCAGCCGAGGGCGAGGGCGCCCAGGCCCATCAGGTTGCCGATCATGTCGGACCAGATGACCTTCTGGTCGAAGACCTCGAAGGCCTCGGTGTTGAGCCAGGTCAGGGCGCTCACTGGGCCGTCTCCTGAGTGTGCAGCGGGTCGGTGCCGGCGACGAGCAGGCGCTCGACGTACTTGGCGAGGACGTCGACCTCGAGGTTGACCGGGTCGCCGGGCTGCTTGATGCCCAGCGTGGTCAGCGCGAGGGTGGTGGGGATGAGGCTGATGGTGAACCAGTCGGCCGCGGCCTCGACCACCGTGAGGCTGACGCCGTCGACGGTGATGGAGCCCTTCTCCACGACGTAGCGGGAGAGGTTCGCCGGAAGCGCGACCTTGACGAGCTCCCAGTGCTCCGAGGGGGTGCGGGAGAGGATCGCGCCGGTGCCGTCCACGTGGCCCTGGACCAGGTGGCCGCCGAGGCGTCCGCCCAGGGCCATCGGGCGCTCCAGGTTGACCCGGGAGCCCGCGGTCAGGGCGCCGAGGCTGGAGCGGTTCAGGGTCTCCTGCATGACGTCGGCGGTGAACTCGCCGTCGGCGGTCTCCACGACGGTCAGGCAGACGCCGTTGACGGCGATCGAGTCGCCGTGCTTGGCGCCCTCGGTGACGAGGGGGCCGCGCAGGCGGAAGCGGGAGGCCTCGGGGAGTTCCTCGACGGCGGTGACTTCGCCCAGTTCTTCGACGATTCCGGTGAACACTCAGTGCTCCTTGAGGGCGGTGTGGGAGGTCAGGAGGGTGGGGACGGCGCGGACCGCGGGTACGGCGGTGACGCGGATGTCCGTGCCGATGCGGACGGTCTCGGTGATCTCGAGCCGGAGCGCTTCGGCGAGGGTGGAGATGCCGGCGTCGGCCAGCGCGTTCGGGCCGGCGCCGAGGAGGACCGGGGCGAGGTAGCCGACGACCTTGTCGACCGCTCCGGCGGCGACGAAGGCGCCGGCCAGGGTCGGGCCGCCTTCGAGGAGTACGGAGCGGATCCCGCGCCGGTGGAGTTCGGCGAGCAGGGCGTCGACCGAGATGCCGTACTTGTCGTGGGGCAGGCGGGCCAGCTCCACGCCGGCGAGGTGCCGGGTGGCTCTGTCTTCGAGGTTCTCGGCTACGACGACCAGAGTCGGGGCCGCGTCGTCGAGGACCCGGGCGGTCGGCCGGATGGTGGCGTGGGTGTCGAGGACCACGCGCAGCGGCTGGTCGGCGGCGGCGAAGCCGTCCCGGCCGCGCACCGCGAGGTGCGGGTCGTCGGCGCGCAGGGTGCCCGAGCCGACGACGACGGCGTCGGCCTCGGCGCGCAGCCGGTGGACGTCGGCCCGGGATTCGGGGCAGCTGATCCAGCGGCTGGTGCCGTCCGCGGCGGCGACGCGGCCGTCGAGGGTGGCGGCGTACTTCCACAGGATGTACGGGCGCCCGAGCCGTACGGAGGTCAGCCAGGCGGCGTTGCCCTCCTCGGCCTCGGCGGCCAGCAGCCCGGCCTCGGCAGTGATCCCGGCGGCGCGCAGGGTGTCGGCGCCGCCGGTGGCCTGCGGGTTCGGGTCTGCGACGGCGTAGAGGACGCGGGCGACGCCGGCCTCGACGAGTGCCTGTGCGCAGGGTCCCGTACGGCCGGTGTGGTTGCAGGGTTCCAGGGTGACGTAGGCGGTGCCGCCGCGGGCGGCGGGGCCCGCCGCCCGCAGGGCGTGGACCTCGGCGTGCGGGCCGCCGGCCCGCTCGTGCCAGCCCTCGCCCACGACGGTGCCCGCGGCGTCGGTGATCACGCATCCGACGACCGGGTTGGGGTGGGTGGAGCCGATCGCGCGGGCCGCGAGCTCGATGGCTCGGGCCATGGCGGATGCGTCGCGGGTGTCCGCGTCATCGGCGCCGCTGACGGGGCTGCCGCTGTCGTGCGCGTCGGCGTGTGTCGCCACCGGGTCCTCCTGCCTCATAGGGCACGGACTCCGGGGCCTGTCGGGATACGACAGATGAAGCGGGTAGCACACGCGGGAACGCCGAGGCCGGAAAACGGTCCGATCGATCACGCATCCCGAGGGATACGCCGATGGACCGCCGACGGCGGCGTACCGGTGACTGGCCCGCCGCGCACTGCCTCCCATCCGGACTTTAACCGTCGGTCCAGGAATTTCACCTGGTCAACCGGCCGCTGGCTGCGGACGGGTCGCGGACTATACCGCCGGTTCGGAATTACACCGACCCCGGAGTGCGCTGCTACTGGTACTGCAGCCAGTGTGCCACGGGTGATCGGCGGCCACGCGAGTGAGTCAATGTGGCCTGGGTCACACATTCGGTCACTCTCCGACACTTTCCTTGCGCCATTCGGCCGATCCCGTCGGATCCCGCCCGGACGGCAGCCCGGTCCTGCCCGAATCCGGATCGATACGGGACCGATCCGGGGGCGAGCCGGCCCCACTTTGGTCCAGACCTATTGACGGGTTGGTCTAGTCCTCTTAACGTTCCCTTCATCTTCCCCGGGAGACAGCCCGTCAGATGTGCGCACGTCGCGGGCCAACACGCACCACTTCCACGCCTGTTGTGTCCTGCCATCCTCCCCTCCCCAGGAGGCACAATGCTGTCCCCCACACGGATGAGAGCCATGCTCCTGACGTCCGGCGCCGCAATCGCCGGTCTGCTGGTAGCGGGCCTCTCGGCAGGCGTCTCGCACGCCGCCGACAACGAGTCCTGTCGCCCCGACGGCCTGTACAAGACCCCGGGCGTCGACGTCCCGTACTGCTCGGTCTACGACACCGAGGGCCGCGAGAAGATGGGCGCCGACCACCAGCGGCGCGTCATCGGCTACTTCACCGGCTGGCGCACGGGCAAGGACGGCACCCCCGCCTACCTGCCCCACAACATCCCGTGGTCCAAGGTCACGCACCTGAACTACGCATTCGCCCACGTGGGCGGCGACAACAAGATCTCCGTCGGCGCCGACAACGCGAACAACTCCGCCACCGGGATGACCTGGCCCGGCGTCGCGGGCGCCGAGATGGACCCCGCCCTCCCGTACAAGGGCAATTTCAACCTGCTGAACAAATTCAAGAAGCAGAACCCGAACGTCAAGACGCTGATCTCGGTCGGCGGCTGGGCGGAGACCGGCGGCTACTTCGGCGACGACGGCAACCGCGTCGCCTCCGGCGGCTTCTACTCGATGGCCACCAACGCCGACGGCTCGGTCAACCAGGCCGGCATCGACACCTTCGCGGACTCCTCGGTCGAGTTCATCCGCAAGTACGGGTTCAACGGCGTCGACATCGACTACGAGTACCCCACCACCATGAAGGACGCGGGCAACCCGCTGGACTGGCAGCTGTCCAACGCCCGCCGGGCCGGTCTCGTCAAGGGCTACGACGCCCTGATGAAGAGCCTGCGCGAGAGGCTCGACCGGGCCGGCGCCACCGACGGCAAGCACTACCTGCTGACCGTCGCCGCCCCCTCCTCCGGCTACCTGCTGCGGGGCATGGAGACGTTCCAGATGCAGAAGTACCTGGACTACGTCAACATCATGTCCTACGACCTGCACGGCGCCTGGAACGAGTTCGTCGGCCCGAACGCCTCGCTGTTCGACGACGGCAAGGACGCCGAGCTGGCCGCCGCGAACGTCTACGGCAGCTCGCAGTACGGCGGCGTCGGGTACCTCAACACCGACTGGGCCTACCACTACTTCCGCGGCTCCATGCCGGCCGGCCGCATCAACATCGGCCTGCCGTACTACACCCGCGGCCACAAGAACGTACAGGGCGGCACCGACGGCCTGTGGGGCAAGGCCTCCGCGACCACCTGCCCGGCCGGCGCGGGCCTGACCAAGTGCGGTGACGGCGCGGTCGGCATCGACAACCTGTGGCACGACAAGGACACCAACGGCGTCGAGTCCCCGGCCGGCTCCAACCCGATGTGGCACGCCAAGAACCTCGAGAAGGGGATCGTCGGCGACTACGTCACCAAGTACGGCTTCCCGGCGAACACCACGCTGACCGGCACCTACGCCCGCAAGTACGACTCGACCCTGGTCGCGCCGTGGCTGTGGAACGCGCAGAAGAAGGTCTTCCTCTCCACGGAGGACGAGCAGTCGGTGGCGGCCAAGGCCGACTACGTGGTCGACCGCGGCATCGGCGGCACCATGGTCTGGGAGATGGCCGGCGACTACGGCTGGAACGCCGCGAAGGGCCAGTACGAGATGGGCGACACGCTCACCTCCCTGATGTACGACAAGTTCAAGGCGGCCTCCCCGTACGGCGCGAAGAAGTCCAACGCCGTGCTGCCGACGCAGGCCGTGGACATCAAGACGGAGTTCACCGAGTTCAAGCTGGGCGACTCCAACTACCCGATCACGCCGAAGCTCAAGATCACCAACAACACGCAGACGACGCTGCCGGGTGGCACGGAGTTCCAGTTCGACTACTCGACCTCGGCTCCGCCCAACGCCTCCGACCAGTCGGGCTTCGGCACCAAGGTGATCAAGAGCGACCACACCGGCGGCAACGCCGGCGGTCTGAAGGGTGACTTCCACCGGGTCTCGCTGAAGCTCCCGGCGTGGCAGACGCTGGCCCCGGGCGCCTCCGTCGACCTGGCCTTCAACTACTACCTGCCGGTCTCCACGCCCTCCAACTGGACGGTGAACATCTCCGGCACGACGTACTCGCTCGCCGGCGACCTGGCACGCGGCGTCACCGTGGTCCAGCCGGGCGCCGCCACCCCGCCGACCACGACCCCGCCCACGACGACCCCGCCGACCACCACGCCCCCCACCACCACGCCTCCGACGGGTGGCGCGTGCACCAACCCGGCGTACGTGCCGGGCACGGTCTACAACAGCGGCAACCTCGTCTCCCACAAGGGCCACAACTGGAAGGCCCAGTGGTGGACGCAGAACGAAGAGCCCGGCACCACCGGCGAGTGGGGCGTCTGGAAGGACCAGGGCGCCTGCTGACACCCCCCGGGGATGCCGCGTAGGTGAAGGTCCCCCGTGAGGGGAGAACGCGAGGACCCGGTGGCCCGGCGGCCACCGGGTCCTCGCGCGTGCGCTCACGGGCCCTCCGTAGGCTGGTCCCCGTGATGGCACACCCCGCCGCCCCCGCCGCGGACTTCGAGGAACACCGGCCGCGGATGTTCGGCATCGCCTACCGCGTGCTCGGATCGGCCGCGGAGGCCGAGGACACCGTCCAGGACGCCTTCCTGCGCTGGAGCTCCGCCGCCGACCGCGACTCCATCGAGCACCTCGGCGCCTGGCTCTCCAAGGTCGTCACCCGACTGTGTCTCAACCGGCTCACCTCGGCACGGGCCCGGCGCGAGGAGTACGTGGGCCCGTGGCTGCCGGAACCGGTGCTGACCGGGGACGGGACGCTGGGTCCCCTGGAGTCGGCCGAGCAGCGGGACGGCGTGTCGATGGCGCTGCTGGTTCTGCTGGAGCGGCTCACGCCCACGGAACGGGCGGTGTACGTGCTGCGCGAGGCCTTCGCGTACGGGCATCGGGAGATCGCCGGGCTCCTGGACCTCTCCGAGGCCAACTGCCGCCAGCTCCACCGGCGGGCGGCCGGGCGGCTCGCCGCGCCCGAACGGCGTTTCGCACCGGACCCGGCCCAGTGGCGGGGCCTGGTGGAGACCTTCCTCGCGGCCGCGCGCGGCCGGGACCTCGCCCGGCTGGAGGGCCTGCTCGCGGCCGAGGCCCGGTACGTGGCGGACGGCGGCGGCGGCGTCAACGCGGCGCGGCGGCCGGTCGTGGGCCGGGAGGCCGTGGCCCGCTTCCTGCTGGGTGCCCTGCGCAAGTTCGCGGCGGACCTGCCGGTCTCCTTCGCCGAGGTCAACGGGGAACCCGCGCTGGTCCTCGGCGAGGCGGCGGTACTGCTCCTGGAATTCGAGGACGGGCTGGTGAGCGGCCTGTGGACGGTGGTCAACCCGGAGAAGCTGGAATTCCTCCGCCGCCAGTTGTCACATTCCCGGGGGCTGTCCGGTCCCAGCTGATGAATCCACTCTCCAGCCAAGGACGGACACCATGAGCAGCGAGCACACCATCCTCGTCACCGGCGGCACCGGGAACCTGGGCGCGCCGGTCGTACGGCGGCTGCGGGACGCGGGCCACGAGGTGCGCGTCCTGAGCCGGCACTCCGCCGACCACCCCGTCGACCTGCGGGACGGCAGCGGCCTGGACGCCGCGATGGCGGGCGTGCGGGTGGTCGTGCACTGCGCGAGCAGCCCGCGCGGCGGTGACGACGTGGCCGCCGGGCACCTGATCGCGGCGGCGCGGCGGGCCGGGACGGTCACGCACATCGTCTACATCTCGATCGTGGGGGTGGACGAGGTCCCGCTCCCCTACTACAAGACGAAGCTCAAGGTCGAGCGGATGCTGGCGGACTCCGGCCTCGGGGTGACCGTGCTGCGCACCACGCAGTTCCACGACCTGGTGGCCCGGGCGCTGGCCGCGGTGGCGAAGCTGCCGGTGATGCCGCTCCCCGCCGGGGTCAGCGGGCAGCCGATCGCGGTCGCGGAGGTCGCGGACCGGCTGGCCGCCCTGGCGGCGGCCCCGCCGGCGGGCCGGGTCCCGGACATGGGCGGCCCGGAGGTGATCACCTTCGAGGACGCGGCCCGCGCCTACCTGGCGGCGGTCGGCAAGCACCGGCGCCTCGTCCCGGTCCCGCTCGCGGGGAAGGCGTACGCGGGCTTCAAGCGCGGCGGCCACCTGACCCCGTCCCACGCGGTGGGCAAGGTGACCTTCGCCGAGTTCCTCGCGCGGCGGGCGGACGGGTCGGAGACGGCCTAACCGCGCGGAAGGCGGTCGAGGGCGGCGGTGAAGGCGGAGTCGCGGCGCCGGTCGAACTCCTCCTCGGTGAAGACCGGGGTGGTGTGGTCGACCGGGATGCCGGGACCGTCGAAGGTCTTCCCGGTGCGGGTCAGGAACTGCTCGTTGGGAAGGCCCAGTCGCCAGCCGTTGGGGAGGGTGCGGCCGAGGACGTCGGAGAAGACGCCCTGGGTCGGCTGTCCGATCCGGACCGTGCGGCCGGGGCGCTCCTGTAGGGCCTGGGTGAAGGTCTCGCCCGCGCTCATGGTGGATCCGCCGGTCAGCACGGCGATCGGGCCGGTGTAGCGGGGGGCCCGCGCGGGCTGGACGTAGAGGGGCTGCGGCCGGGTGAACCGGGTCGCGTCGGCGGGGTCGTTGCGCACGCGCTTGGCGTAGGCGAAGTACGGGCGGTCCGTGAGCCGGGCGGCCAGTCGCAGGCCGAGCTCGTCGGAGCCGCCGCCGTTGATCCGCAGGTCGATGACCAGGCCGCGCAGGCGGGCGGTGCACTCGGCGGTGAGGACGGTGTCCAGGGCCCGGTCCAGCTCGGCGCTCTCGGCGGCGAAGCCCCCGCTCTCGGTGTAGCCGCCGAAGCCGGAGAGCCGCAGGTAGCCGCGGCCGTCGGGGAGGTCGGCGTAGGAGATCCGGCCCTGGGCGAACTCCTGCGGCGCGCGTCCCGCGAGGTCCACCTCCTGGATGTACGCCTTGACGCGCGTGTCGAGTTCGAGGGTGGGGATGGCGGTGCCCGGGCGGCCCTCGCCGAAGAACCGTTCGCCGCCGGCGAGGAGGTGGACGTGCGCGTCGTGCAGGGGGGCGAGCATCTCCCGGAAGACGGCGAAGAGTTCGTCCTCGGTGGTGCCGGCGTGCACGCGGGGGCGGTGGCTCTCGCGTACGGCGTTCCAGTCGACGCCCTTGGCGGCGAAGAAGGGGTAGTTCTCCGCGAAGGTCTGCCAGAACACGTCGAAGGTGGTGACCGGGTCCGCGGCCGGTCCCGGCTCCGGGGCCTCGCGGCACCGCTCGGGCAGGGCGGCGAGGCGGCGGGTCGCGCGGTCGCCGACGGAGCCGTCGAGGTGCACCGAACCGGGGCGCACGGTGAGGACCTCGCCGTCCTCGGTGGCGTAGCGGAAAGCGCTGTTCCCGGGGGCGCCGCCCGGAACCCGCCGGGCGCTCTCGCCGGGCAGGCAGCTGATGCCGGTGAGCTGGTACTCCTGGAGCCGGCCGGACTCCACGCGCAGCACGGTGCCGTAGCCGTCGAGCTGCCACACGCCGACGGGCCCCGCGGGCGCGCGCCCCGCGGCCCCGGTGGCGGCCGCGGCGGGGCCGGCGGCGGTGGCCGCGAGGGCGAGGAGCAGGGCCGTGGCGGCCACGCCCTGGAAGATGCGTGTACCGGTCATCGTGCTGTCCCCGTTCGCCGAAGCCCCTTTGACTCTGCTGACGCCGCCCAGCATCCGGGTCGGCGAGGGGGCGGGTACATCCGGCGGCCCACCCGGCCAGGGGTGGGGGTAACCCGACCGCCGCGGGCCCGAGGTGGCGTGACCCGAGGTCGCGTGCCCGACCGCCGCGGGCAGTGGGGGCAACCCGACCTCCGCGGCCCCGACTCAGCCGAACAGCACCGCCTGGACCGCCTCGCGGGCCGCCAGGCGGGCGCCCGTGAGGACCGCGGGATCGCCGAGGGCGGTGGCCCGGACCTCGGTCGGGACCGGGGACATCGCGGCGAGACGGCCCGCGACCCGGGCCGCCAGCCCCGCGCCGCCCGCGCGGCCGAGCTCGCCTCCGAGCACGACGCAGCCGGGGTCCAGGATCGCCGCGACGGCCGCCGCGCCCAGCGCGAGCCGCTCGGCCAGGGCCTCCAGGAAGGCGTCGCCCGCCGCGCCCGCGGCCGCCTCCTCCACCGGGCCGTGGAATCCGTACGAGGCCGCGAGTGCGGCCACCGCGCCCCGCCCGGCCAGCGAGTTGAAGCCGCCCGCGCAGTCCGTGGCCGACGGCAGCCCGTTCGGGCCCGGTACCGGCAGGAAGCCGATCTCCCCCGCCCCGCCGGAGGCGCCCCGGCGCAGCCGGCCGTCCAGGACCACCGCCGCCCCGACGCCTTCGCCGAGCCACAGCAGTACGAAGGAGTCCACGTCCCGCGCCGCCCCGACGCGCTGTTCGGCCAGGGCCGCCAGATTGGTCTCGTTCTCGACCACGACCACCGCCGGCAGCCGCCGCTGCATCGCCGCCACCAGGTTCCGGTGCCAGGCCGGCAGTCCGAGGGTGTTGCCGAGTTCGCCGCTGCCGGGCGCCACCAGCCCCGGCGCGCCGATCACCACCGTGTGCAGCCCGTCCGCGCCCGCCTCGCGCGCGAGCTCCTCCAGCCGGTCCACCGCCTCGTCCACGGCGTCCACCGGCAGCGCCGCCTGCGCCAGAGGCCGCCCGAGCAGGTCGGCGACGACCGCCGTCGCGCTGTCCGTCCGCACGTCGAGCGCCGCGAGGTACGCCCGCCGCGCGACGATTCCGTAGAGCCGGGCATTGGGTCCGCGCCGCTGTTCGCCGGATTCTCCGACGACCTCGATCAGCCCGGCCTGGGTGAGCCGTTCCACCAGGTCGGCGACGGAGGGGCGGGACAGGCCGGTGAGCTTCTTGAGCTGGGTGGCCGTCAGCGCGCCCTCGTCCTGGAGCAGTCGCAGGGCGAGCCTGTCGTTGATGGCCCGGGCCGTGCTCGGCGAGGCCGGCGACGGGGGCGGCGACGGGGACGGACCCCGGGACGGGGCGGTGGCGGCGCGTGTCGGGGCGTTGGCGGGAGTCACGGCGTCATCTTAGGAGCTTCGGGGGGATTAACCATCAGGCAGGGTCCCTGATAGTTTAGCGCTCATGACCGGGGAACCAGACCTCTGCCCGGCGCGACTGCGCCGCGCCCGCTTCGCCATAGCCGGTGTCTTCTGCGCACACGGCGCCGTCACCGGCTCCTTCGCGACCCGCATCCCCTGGATCCAGGACCACGCGCAGCTCAGCGCGGGCACCCTGGGCCTGGCCCTCGCCTTCCCCGCCCTCGGCGCCGCGCTGACGATGCCGCTCGCCGGGCGGATCAACCACCGGCTCGGCGCGCGCACCGCCCTGCGGCTGCTGCTGGCCCTGTGGACGCTCTCGCTCGCCCTGCCGAGCCTCGCCCCGAACCTGGTGACGCTCTGCTTCGCGCTCTTCGTCTACGGAGCCACGGCCGGCATGTCGGACGTGGCGATGAACGCGCTGGGCGTGGAGACCGAGAACCGGCTGAAGCGCTCGGTCATGTCCTCCCTGCACGGCATGTGGAGCGTGGGCGCCCTGATCGGCTCGGCCGCCGGCACGGTCGCCGCGCACACCGGCGCCGACACCCGCCTCCACCACCTGATCGCCGCGCTCGCCCTGACGGCGGCCGGGCTGGTCGCCGTACGGGGCGTACTGGACCTTCGCACCGACGCGGACGGCGAGGCGCCGCCGCACTTCGCGCTGCCCCCCAAGTCCGCGCTGTTCATCGGGGCCATCGGCTTCTGCGCGGTCTTCGCGGAGGGCGCGAGCATGGACTGGTCCGCGGTGTACCTGCGGGACGTGCTGCACACGGACGCCGGCCTCGCCGCCGCCTCCACCACCGCCTTCGCGCTCACCATGGCGCTGGCCCGGCTCGTCGGGGACAGGGTCGTGGACCGCTTCGGGCCGGTACGCACGGTGCGCGCGGGCGGGGTACTGGCCACCGCGGGCGGGCTCCTGGTGGTCACGGTCCGGCATCCGGGCGCGGCCCTGGCCGGCTTCGGAATGATCGGGCTCGGCATCGCCGTGGTGGTCCCGCTGGCCTTCGCTGCCGCCGCGCGCAGCGGCCCGGCCCCGGCGCAGGCCATCGCGGGCGTCGCGACGATCACGTACACCTCGGGTCTGATCGCCCCGTCGGCGATCGGCGCGGTGGCCGACGCGACCTCGCTGGTGGTGTCGTTCGGGCTGGTCACGCTGCTGGCGTTCGCGCTGATCGCGGGGGCGGCCGTACTGCGGCAGCGGCCGGCGGCGGCCCGGACCGGTGCGGAGCCCCCGGCCGGGCCCGGGACGGCCTCGGGGTCCGCCGGCGCCGTCAATCAGGACGAACGTGCCGCTATCCAGCCGTAATATGGCGCCTGGCCGCCTGCGGCCCCGCAGCTTGACCGGACGAACGAAATGCGGTGGAACATGGGCCTCGGCGTGCGCTGGACCCTGCACGGAGACGGGCGGACCCCCGCCCCCGGCGCGGTGGTGCGGCCGGACGAGCGGCTGTCGTGGCCGCGGACCGCCGGGCTGGGCGCCCAGCACGTCGTGGCGATGTTCGGAGCGAGTTTCGTCGCCCCGGTCCTGATGGGACTGGACCCGAACCTCGCCATCATGATGTCGGGCGTCGCCACCGTCATCTTCCTGCTCGCGACGCGCGGCCGGGTCCCCTCGTACCTGGGCTGCTCGCTCTCCTTCGTGGGCGTCGCGGCGGCGATCAGGGCGGGCGGCGGGAACAGCGCGACGGTCACGGGCGCGGTGTTCGTGGTCGGCGCGGCGCTGTTCCTGGCCGGTCTGGCCGTCCAGCGGTTCGGGGCCCGGATCATCCACGCGGCGATGCCGCCGGTGGTGACGGGCGCGGTCGTCATGCTGATCGGCTTCAACCTGGCGCCCGTGACGGCGTCCACGTACTGGCCGCAGGACCAGTGGACGGCGCTGCTGACCATGCTGTTCACCGGGCTGGCCGTGGTCTGCCTGCGGGGTTTCTGGTCGCGGATCGCGATCTTCCTCGGCTTGATCTTCGGGTACGGCATCTCCTGGGTCTTCGACCTGGTCTTCGGCAAGATCCACTCCACGCTGGGCGGGGCGGAGGCCGTCGACCACTGGCGGCTCGACCTGTCCGGGGTCGCCAAGGCCGACTGGATCGGGCTGCCGGCCTTCCACGCGCCGGCCTTCGAGTGGTCGGCGATCCTGATCGCCCTGCCGGTCGTCATCGCGCTGATCGCGGAGAACGCCGGGCACATCAAGGCGGTCGGCGAGATGACCGGCGACCCGCTCGACGACAAGCTCGGCACCGCCATCGCGGCCGACGGCGCCGCGTCGATGCTCTCCACCGCGGTCGGCGGCCCGCCGAACACCACCTACTCCGAGAACATCGGCGTCATGGCCGCCACCCGCGTCTACTCCACGGCGGCCTACTGGGCGGCGGCCGGCTTCGCGCTCCTCTTCGGCCTGTGCCCCAAGTTCGGCGCGGTCGTCGCCGCGATCCCCGGCGGGGTCCTGGGCGGGATCACCGTGATCCTTTACGGCATGATCGGCCTGCTCGGCGCGCAGATCTGGATCAACGGCGGGGTGGACCTGCGCAATCCGCTGAACCTGGTGCCGGCCGCGGCGGGCATCATCATCGGCGTCGGCGGGGTCAAGCTGAACATCACCGACAGCTTCGAACTGGGCGGCATCGCGCTCGGCACGATCGTCGTCATCACGGGGTACCACGCGCTGCGGTACTTCGCTCCGGCGCACCTGAAGCAGCAGGGGCCGCTGCTCGACGCGGGGACGTCGGCGTACGACGAGACGGGCGGCGAGACGGGCGACGCGACGGACGAACCGGCCGGCGACAAGCGGGGTTGACGTCTTTTCGCCCGAACCGGCGAAGCGCACGGCCAAGTTCCCCTGATCCCGGCCCGCGGCTGCGACGCTGCCTCCCATGGTCCCCATGGAAGCGGTGCTGGCGCGGATGCGCGCCCTGGACGAGCGGCTCCCCGAGCGGGACGGCGTCGCCGTCTTCAACCGGGTGTACCTCACGGTGACCCAGACGCTCCACGAGCGGATCTCCTGCGGGGCGTTCCCCTCGCCACGCAGGGCGCAGACGCTCAGTGTCCGCTTCGCCGAGCGCTATCTGACGGCGGTGGAGACGGACCGGGCCCCGGCGTGCTGGCGGCCGCTGCTCCAGTACCGCCGCCATCCCGGAATCCGGCCGCTCCAGCACGCGCTGGCCGGGATCAACGCGCACATCGGCCACGACCTGGCGTTGGCGGTGGTCGCCACGTGCCGCTCCCTGGACTGCGAGCCGGCCGCGCTCGAAGCGGACTTCGACCGGGTCGGCGACACGCTGGTCTCCCTGGAGGAGCACATCCGGGAGGACCTGATGCCGGGGCCGGACGTCCTGGAGATCGCGGACCCGCTGACGCACCTGCTGGGCGCCTGGAGCCTGGAACGGGCCCGCGACGGGGCATGGGCCTCGGCCCGGCTGCTGTGGTCGCTGCGCCGCTCCCCCGATCTGGCCGAGGAGTTCACCGAGTCCCTCGACGCGGGCGTCGGCCTCGTGGGCCGCTGCCTGCTGACCCCGACGGGCTGAAACCCCGGTGCGGCCCGGGCGTCCGCCTGCCTAGCCTGGGGCGGTGACCAGCTTCGCCAAACACCGGCTCAGGGTGCACGACACCACGCGCGCGCCCTACCGCCGGCTGTCCGCGCTGCGCACCTGCCTGACGGAGTTCAGCCCGTACGGCTTCTACGCCACCTACCACCATCTGTGCCGCAGCGCCGGGATCCCCCGCGACCTGGACGAGGATCCCGAGTCGCTGGTGCGGGCGGTGGAGGAGCTGCACGAGGCACGGCTGCTGTGGCTGGACGCGCTCGCCGTGTGGCAGGTCGGGAGGCGGGCGCAGAAGCGGGCCGGGGTGCGCGGGCCCGAACCGCACCAGCCGTCGCAGGGGCTGCGGTGGCCGAACCCCGAGCTCCATCCCGAGGGCCGGCTCGTCGAGGTGATGCCCGCGGTGATGCGGCTCCGGCCGGACGTCGACGGCCACCAGGGGCGGGACGGCGTGTGCCCCGTGTGCGCGGCCGACCGGGGGACGGTGGAATGGGGCCTCGACGGGTACGGGATCCACACCCTGTGCGCGCGGTGCGGCCTCGGGCTGGACCGGAGGCCGCCGCAGCTGCCGGACGTACGGGAGCGCACCGAGGTGCGCGCCGCGTTCCGCCGGCGCGAGCACCTGATCTGGACGCGCGGCCTGGAGGCATGAGAACGGGCCGCCTCCGCGCTCGCGCGCGCGAAGACGGCCCGGATCGGGGGCCGGCGGGGCCGGGGAGGTCAGTCCTCCGGGAGTTCGACCGGGGCGATCTCGTCGTAGACGTCGCCCGGGCCCGGGTTGGTGGAGTCCGTGGAGCCGCCGAGGTGGTGCATGACGCCCCATACCGCGTTCAGGGCCGTCTGGACCGCGCCCTCCGCCCAGCCGGCCGTCCAGGAGATGTCGTCGCCCGCGAGGAAGATGCCGCGCTTGTCCTCGGGGAGGCGGTCCTGCATGAAGTGGGTGAACAGGCGCCGCTGGTAGCGGTAGTGACCCGGCAGGTTGGCCTTGAACGCGCCCATGAAGTACGGCTCGTTCTCCCACGACACGGTCACCGGGTTGCCGATGACGTGGCGGCGGATGTCGACCTTCGGGTAGATCTCGCCGAGGGACTTCAGCATGACCTCCATCCGCTCGTTCGCGGACAGCGGCAGCCACTTCAGGCTGTCGTCGCACCACGTGTACGAGAGGCAGATGACGGCGGGCTTGTCCGGGCCGTTGTCCAGGAGGTACGTACCGCGGGTCATGCGGTCGGTCAGGGTCATCGACATGACGTCGCGGCCCGTCTCCTCGTCCTTGTCCAGCCAGAACGGCCGGTCCACCGGGATGAAGAGCTTGGACGACTCCATGTAGTGGGTGCGCTCGATCGCCGTCCAGTGGTCGATCGGGAAGAGCGAGTCGTCGCACGCGATCTTGGACAGGAGCATCCACGACTGGGCCGTGAAGATCGCCGCACGGTACGTGCGGATGTCGCCCGAAGCGTCCGTCACCGTGATGCGGTTGCCCGCCGTGCGGTGCAGGCGGGTCACCGCCGGGCGCGGCGCGCCCTCGTGGAGCGAGGAGAGGGAGGTGCCCTGCGCCCAGTGGACGATCTTCTCCGGCTCGCGGTCCCACATGCGCAGCGGGAGCTGCTGCGAGCCGCCCACGATGCCGCGGTGGTGGTCGTCGGCCTCGGTGTAGACGACGCGCAGGATCTCGAGGATCGAGTTCGGGAAGTCGGTGTCCCAGCCGCCGGTGCCGAAGCCGACCTGGCCGAAGATCTCGCGCTTGCGGAAGGACTTGAAGGCCTCCGACTTGCAGAGGAACCCGTAGAAGGTCTCGTCGTCGAGCTTCTCGACGAGCTTCGCCCAGATCTCGCGGATGCGCGGGACGTCCCGCTCGCGCATCGCGGTGTTCATGTCGGAGAAGTCGGCGCCCTCGTCGAGGCAGTCGTTCCACGCGGCGGCCACGTCGCGGTAGATCTGCGGGAGGTCGGCGATGGTCTCGGCGTAGTGGGTCTCGCCCTTGAGGTCGACGACGGTCGAGGGGGTGGCCTCGGCGAGCGGGTTCGGGAAGGGCTCGGTGACCAGGCCGACGAGGTCGATGTAGTGCTGGAGCGCCGTGGAGGACGGCGGGAAGCGCATGGCGCCCATCTCCGCGGTCAGCTCCTCGGTGCCCGCGCCCTCGAAGCCCACGGTGCGCAGTCGGCCACCGATCTGGTCGGCCTCGTACACGACGGGCTTGAGGCCCATCTTCATCAGCTCGTACGCGGAGATGATGCCGGACAGCCCGCCGCCGATGACCGCGACCTCGGTGCCGTGCTCGGTCGCCGGTATCTGGCCGAGGCCCGCCGGGTGGGCGAGGAAGTCGTCGTACGCGTAGGGGAAGTCCGGACCGAACATCGTGATCGGCAGCGAGGCGTCACTGTGCGGGACGGCGGTGGTGGGCACCGTGGACGTCATGGGGTACGACTCCTAGCGGGGTGGGGCAGGGGGGGAAGGGCAGGCGGGGGGCGGCGGCTCGGCCGCGGTCAGACGAGGGAGGCGTACAGACCGGGACGGCGGTCGCGCAGGTAGGGGTTGGTCTCGCGCGAGACCCGCAGCAGCTCGGGGTCGGCCTCGCCGAACACCAGCTCCTCGCCGCGGCCGGCCCGGGTCCGGGTGACCCCGTCGGGGCTCGCCAGGCAGCTCAGTCCGACGAACTCGAACTCGCCTTCGGGACCGGTGCGGTTGACGTACGCGATGTACATCTGGTTCTCGAAGGCCCGTACGGGGACGAGCTGTTCGGCGACGAACTGGAACGGGTGCATCTGCGCGGTCGGCACCAGGAGGAGGTCGGTGCCGGCGAGCGCGTGCGCCCGTACGTTCTCGGGGAACTCCACGTCGTAGCAGATCATGATGCCGATGCGGAGACCGTTCAGGTCCGCCTGGACCACGGGGGTGTCGCCGGGGGTGAAGGCGTCCTGCTCGAAGCAGCCGAAGAGGTGGGTCTTGCGGTAGTTCGCCAGCCGGTCCCCGTCGGGGCCGATGAGCTGCGCCGCGTTGTAGACGGCCTCGCCGTCCCGCTCGGGGTAGCCGTAGAGCACGGCCACGCCGTGGCGGCGGGCGATCTCGCCGATGGCGCGGGCGGACATGCCGTCGGCCGGTTCGGCGAGCCGGGCGATGTCCTCGATCTCCAGCGCGTAGCCGGTCAGGAACATCTCCGAGGTCACGAGGAGCCCGGCCCGCGCCTGTGCGGCACGTGCCGCTGCCTCGTCGAGCGCCTTCAGGTTGTCGGCGGTGTCGCCGAGCCGTCCGGAACTCTGGAGGAGGGCGGTGCGCAGCGGGGGCATGGGCGTACCTCTGTGGCAGGAGGGGTGGGGTTCCTTAGACGGTACGTTCGCGCGTTCGACCGCGACAAGCCGTCACCGTTGCGCTCCGCGCATCGATTCGTTGCGCATTGCCGGGCCGACGCGGCGATTCGTTGTGCGGGGCCCGCCCGAGGGCCCCGAATGGGCTCTGGGACCGTCCCGAGCGGGTCCCGGGCGGTTCCCGCGTCGCCCCCCCCCTCGGCGCCCTACCCGGCCGTACGGAAAGCGGGGTCCGAGCCGAGCCGGCGGAGGTCTTCCAGCATGTCGGGCGTGTGGTGGGAGACCACCCGGCCGCTCCAGCCGTCACAGAGGGCGGGGACGGTGAGGGCGCCGTCGTGGTGGTGCCCGGCGGCCTCGTAGGCGCGGCGGAGCCCCTCGTGCGCGGCGGAGCCGGAGCCGGGCGGCAGGACGGTCAGGGCCACGGCGTCCCGGAGCCCGAGGCCGGCGAGCGCGGAAGCGACGCCGAGACAGCTCGGACAGCCGTCGGCGGCGTGATGAGCTGATCCACCGGGTCCCCCTCGCGTCCGCGGCCCCCGTTAGGCTGGCGGCAATCGCAGCCTCACGCCGCCGCCCGGGGCCGTCAAGACCGCCCGCGCCGTACGGAAGGAATCTCCTCCCATGTCCCGTGAGTCCCGGCCCGACGCGGTCCTCGACAATCCTGTCTGGGCGGCGCTCGACGGCCCGCACCGGGACTTCGCCGAGACCGGGCCCGCCGGGCTCGCCGCCCGCTACGCCTCCGGCGTATCGCCCTTCGCCGCGCTCGCCGACCCCGAGGACCCGCACGCCTGGGCCGATCTTGCCGCGCTCGTCGGCCCCGGCCAGGAGGTCTGGGTGACCGGCCTGCCGACGCCGCCCGCCGGCTGGGAGACCCTACTGTCCTTGCCGGGCGTACAGCTGGACGGCCGGCCGGTGCGGGGCAAGGAGGAGCCCGAGGCGGTCCTGCTGGGCCTCGCCGACGTGCCGGAGATGCTGGAGCTGGTCGAGCTGGCCAAGCCCGGCCCGTTCGGCGACCGCACCGTGGAGCTGGGTACGTACCTCGGGATCCGCCGCGGCGGCCGGCTCATCGCGATGGCCGGCGAGCGGATGCGTCCGCCGGGCTGGTCGGAGATCAGCGCGGTGTGCACGCACCCCGGCCACCGGGGCCAGGGGCTGGCCGGGCGGCTGATCCGCGCGGTCGTGGCCGCCGTCGAGGAGCGCGGCGACAACCCGTTCCTGCACGCGGCCGCGTCGAACACCTCGGCCATAGGGCTCTACGAGGCGATGGGCTTCACCCTGCGCCGGGAGCCGTTCTTCATCGGGCTTCGCACTCCCGACACGAAGGATTGACGACCGGCGGCGAGCCCGTCACCCCGCGTCGCGCTCCGGCGCCGGCTGCCGCGTCCGCCGGGGGCCGAGCCGCCGGAGCACTCCGGGCAAGTGGGCGACGTACTGGCCCTGTTGGGCGGGGAGTACCGCTCGCCGGCCGGGTCCCGGCGCATCCCGTGCCCGGTGAGGGGGGCCGGGTGTGGATCCTGGGCAGCGGTGCCGGGGTGAGTGCGGCGACCGCAGGGGCCAACGGGCCGCCGTTCGCGGCGAATTGCCACGTCAGCCCGGCGGGCGCGCTGGAGGTGGCCACAGCCTGCCGGGCGGCCTATGAGCCGTCGGCCGGTCCGGGAGTGGGGCCCGGCGCGGGTAGCCGGCGGCGGCCGGGCGGCGGGGCCGGGCAGCGGCCGGGCGGCGGGTACGCGTGTGCGGCACGAAGACCTTCGCGCACGGGGGGTTTGGCACGACGCGGAGCGGTCACACGCGCAGAGAGCGTCCGTCGACCGCAACGCGAAGGGAACGAACCACCATGATCGGCAGGAACTCCAGGACCGCCACGGCCCCCGTGTCCCCCGCGTCTCCCGGGACACCCAAGGCCGATGTGACCCGGTTGCCCGGTTCCGCCCTCCACCACTGGCAATGGCAGTCCCGCGCGGCCTGCCGCGATCTGGGTTCGACCCGGTTCTTCCATCCCGCGGGCGAGCGGGGTGAGGACCGGGAGGAGCGCGACGCGGCCGCGAAGCGGGTCTGCGCGGGCTGCCCGGTACGGACGGCCTGCCTGGACTACGCCCTGCGCACGCGGGAGCCCTTCGGCGTGTGGGGCGGCCTGACCGAGGAGGAGCGCCGCGCGCTGCCGCGCCCTTCCCGGGCCGGGAGGAGCCCGGCGACCGCGCCGGACAGGACCGCTACGCCGGCGCGCCGGAGGTGAAGCGGCGCAGCAGCGGGGAAAGGACGAGGACCGATTTGGTGCGCTCCACGAAGGGCTCGCCCGCGATCCGCTCCAGGACCCGCTCGAAGTGCCGCATGTCGGAGGCGAAGATCTGGACGAGGGCGTCCGCGTCGCCGGTGACGGTCGACGCGGACACCACCTCGGGGTAGCGCTCCAGCCCTCGCCGGATGTCGTCCGGCGAGGTGTTGTGGCGACAGTAGATCTCGATGAAGCCCTCGGTCTCCCAGCCCATGGCGGCGGGGTCGACGCGGACCGTGAAACCGGTGATGGTCCCTTCGGCGCGCAGCCGGTCCACGCGCCGTTTGACGGCGGGGGCGGATAGTCCGACCTCGGAGCCGATGTCCGCGTAGGAGCGGCGGGCGTCTTCGGCGAGGGCGTGCACGATGCGTTCGTCGAGATCGTTCAGTCGCACGGGGTGGATCGCTTCTATTCAGCGGCCTCCGCGGCCGAGGCGGCCAGGGCGGCCACAGTGGCCAGGCTGGAGCGGCGCATGCCGTAGAAGAAGTAGATCACGAGCCCGACCGCCATCCAGCCACCGAAGACCAGCCAGGTGATTCCCGGCAGCTCCGTCATCAGGTAGGCGCACAGGAGGAAGCCCACGATCGGGGTGACCGGGAAGAGGGCGACCCGGAAGGTGCGGTTCATGTCGGGGCGGGTGTAGCGCAGGATGACGACGGCGATGTTGACCAGGCCGAAGGCGAAGAGCGTGCCGATGCTGGTGGCGTTGGCCAGCTCGCCGAGCGGAATGAAGGCGCCCAGCGTGCCACAGAAGAGGCAGACGATGATCGTGTTGATCCGCGGGGTGCCGGACTTCGGGTCGACCTTCGCGAAGACCTTCGGCATCAGGCCGTCGCGGGACATCGCGAACAGGATGCGGGTCTGGCCGTAGAGGACGGCGAAGACGACGCTGGCGATGGCGACGACCGCGCCGGCGGCGAGGATGACGCTCCAGAAGGCGTGCCCGGTGACGTTCTCCATGATCTGCGCCAGGGCGGCCTCGCTGCCCTCGAAGTCCTGCCACGGCATGGCGCCGACGGCGACCAGGGCGACCAGGCAGTACAGCGCGGTGACGATCAGCAGCGAGAGCATGATCGCGCGGGGCAGGTCCCTCTTCGGGTTCTTGGCTTCCTCACCGGCGGTGGAGGCGGCGTCGAAGCCGATGTACGAGAAGAACAGCATGGAGGCGGCGGTGCTGATGGCGGTGACGCCGAGCGGGGCCAGCGGGGTGTAGTTGCCGGCCTTGATGCCCATGAAGCCGATGACGCAGAAGAGCACGAGCGTGACGATCTTGACGCCGACCATGATCGAGTTGATCCGGGCGCTCTCCTTGGCCCCGCGCAGCAGGAACACCATGCAGAGCAGCACCACGACCAGGGCGGGCAGGTTGATGTAGCCGCCCTCGCCCAGCGGGGCGGAGAAGCCCTGGGGGATGGTGATGCCGAGCGTGCCGTCGAGCAGCTCGTTGAGGTACTGCCCCCAGCCGACGGCGACGGCCGCGACCGAGACGCCGTACTCCAGGACCAGGCACCAGCCGCAGACCCAGGCGATGAGCTCGCCCATGGTGGCGTAGGCGTACGAGTACGAGGAGCCCGAGACCGGTATGGAGCCTGCCAGCTCGGCGTAGGAGAGCGCGGAGAACAGCGCGGTCAGGCCCGCGACGATGAACGCGATGAAGACGGCGGGGCCCGCGATCGGGGTGGCCTCGCCGAGGACGACGAAGATGCCGGTGCCGAGCGTCGCGCCGATGCTGATCATGGTCAGCTGCCACATGGTGAGCGAGCGCTTGAGCGCGCCGCCCTCACCCTGGCCGCCCTCGGCGACCAACTGCTCCACCGGCTTGCGGCGCAGCAGGGGGTGAGCAGGCTTGCGGGGCTCGGAGGTGAGCGGTGGCGCCTGGCCGTGATCGAGCACGAGGGGACTCCTTTGTCACTGCGGGTGGGGTTGTCGGCGTCGACCGCAGCGGTCCGGAGCAGGAGCAGGCAGAGCAGGAGCCTGCCTGGCATGGGGGGACCGCCGAGCGGGCGGTCCACGCCACTCCACGTACAGCGAGTGAGCCTACGAGCTGAGTGATACCGCCCGTAATGCACCATCCTTGCACATTGGCGCACGATCGTTGCGCGGATCTGTCCCGGATGGTCCTTTGTTGCGTACGGATGATCGATCGCTGCGCAGCCCCTCCACGACCCCGATTATTGACACTTCGTCAGATCTGCCGCAGCGTGCCGTCATGGATCTGGACGTGCTCTACGAGATCGACGTACCGAGGCCCTGGCCGGGTGCCCATCCGCACGGCCAGCGGGCCGCCGAGCAGCGCGCCTACCGGGAGGCCGTCGAGCAGATCCGGCTCGCCGACCGGATGGGCTTCCGCACCGTCTGGGCGGTCGAGCACCACTTCCGCGAGGGCCGCTCGCACTGTCCGGCCCCCGAGGTGCTCCTCGGGCACCTGGCCGGGCTCACGGAGCGGATCCGGCTCGGCTTCGGCGTGACCCTCACCCCCTTCGCCTTCACACCGCCCCAGCGCATCGCGGAGAAGGTCGCCACCGTCGACGTGCTCTCCGGCGGCCGGGTCGAGTGGGGCACCGGCCGCTCCACGCCCATGGAGCAGACGGCCTTCGGGGTGGACCGGGAGAAGTCCCGGGACGACTGGCGCGAGGCCATCGAGATCGTGACCGGAATGTGGCGCGAGGAGTACTTCGCCTACGAGTCGGAGCGCTTCCGCTTCCCGCGCCGCATGGTCACCCCCAAGCCGGTGCAGGATCCGCACCCGCCCGCCTGGATGGCGGCCACCTCCCCCGGGTCGGCGGAGGTCGCGGGCGCGCACGGGCTCGGACTGCTCTCCTTCTCGATCATGCAGCCGCTGGAGGCGATGGCCGCCCAGGTGGCCGCGTACCGGGCGGCCGCGGCCCCGAGCCCGCTCACCGACGTCACCACGGACCGGGTCGCCGCCTACACCCTGGTCCACGCGACGCGGCCGCGCACGGCCCCGGACGCCCGAGTGTGGGAGTCGGTCGCCTGGTGGTACTCGAACCTCGCGCGGTTCACCTTGGAGTGGGAGCTGCCGCACCTGAGCCCGCAGGAGCGCGAGCGGACCTTCCCGCTGCTCACGCCGATCCTCGAAGGGAACGTACCGGTAGGAGAGTTCAGCGACGGCGACATGATCCTCATCGGCGACGCCGAGACGATCGTCGCCAAGGCCAAGCGGTACGCGGACCTCGGCGTCGACCAGCTCATCTGCTACGTCCAGTGGGGATACCTGGAGCACCGGGAGATCCTGCGGACCCTGGAGATCCTCGGCAAGGAAGTCATCCCGGAACTGGCCCGCTACGAGCCCGGCCGGGGGCGGGCATGACCGCGGAGCCACCGGGCGCCCCCGACGCCTCCCCCGTGCCCGCCGCTCCCCTGGACACCTCCCCCGTCCCGGACTACGCCGCCCTGCACCGCCTCGACGGGCGCGGCCTCGTCCTGCTCGGCGCGGGCAACGGCATCGGCCGCCAGACCGCGCACGCGCTGGCCGCCGGCGGCGCCC
This sequence comes from Streptomyces sp. ISL-43, assembly GCF_018614195.1. GTDB lineage: Bacteria > Actinomycetota > Actinomycetes > Streptomycetales > Streptomycetaceae > Streptomyces. The sequence goes on along the minus strand of NZ_JAGGOT010000013.1, from coordinate 367,526 downwards.
GCGTGCTGTGCGTCGACGTGGACGGGGAACGGGCCCGGGCGGTCGCCGCCGAGACCGGCGGGATCCCGTACACCGCCGACGTCACGCGCCGCGAACCCATGCGGGAGCTCTTCGCCGAAGCCCCGCGGCTGCTCGGCGGCCGCCCGGTCGGCGGGGTCGTCGACATCGTCGGCATGGCCCGCTACGCCGCCCTGCCCGAGCTGGACGACGCCGGCTGGGACTGGCACTTCGACCTGGTGCTGCGGCACGCCTGGCTGGCCGTCCAGTACGGCGGCGAGGCCGTGGCGGCGGCCGGCGGCGGCCCGCTGGTCTTCGTCGCCTCCGTCTCCGGGCTCACCGCCGCTCCGCTACACGCCGCGTACGGGGCCGCGAAGGCCGGCCTCATGTCACTGGTGCGCTCGGCGGCGGTCGAACTGGGCCCGCGCGGGGTACGGGTCAACGCGGTGGCACCGGGGGTGGTGCGGACCCCGCGGGTCGCGGCGCTGCTGGGCACGGAGGGGCGGCGGCGCAACGCGGAGAACGCCCCGCTGGGCCGGGTCGCCGAGACCGCGGACATCGCGGCCGCGCTGTACTTCCTGGCCTCGCCGCAGTCCTCGTACATCACGGGGCAGACGCTCGTGGTGGACGGCGGGGTCGGCGTGAAGTTCCCGTACCCGACGATCGGAGGCGAGCAGTGAGCACGCGCGAGAGCCAGGACACGGGCCGGGAGCGGACCCCGCCGCGGGAAACCCCGCGGCACACGGACACGGACACCAGCGCCAGGACCGGCGCCGACGCCGGACGGTGGCTGGACCCGGGCCCGTTCCTGCGCGGCGTGGCCTGGCTGGACGAGGGCCGCCCGGTGCGGGCCGACCCCGCCGACACGATGCGGCTGCCCTGGGACACCGGCGAGCGGGCCACCCTGCCCATCGGAGTGCGCCTGGAGTTCACCGCCCAGGGCGCGCGGGCGGTGGAGATCCGCTACCGGGCGACCGTGCCCGGTCCCACCGACGCACTGCGCGACCTCGCGCACGGCTTCGCCCTCTGGGACCGGCACGGTGTGGTGCGCGAGCTGTACACCGAGCCGGCGCCGGAGGCCGTCGTACGCATCGAACTGCCCGGCGGCTGCGGCCCGTTCACCGTCCATCCGCCCGAGACGCAATCCCCGCTGATCCTCGGCGTACGCGGGGTCGGCGGCGGCATCGCCCCCGCGCCGCCCGCCCCGCGCTGGGTGGTGCACGGCGACTCGATCACCGAGGGCTGGTGGTCCACCCGGCCCGCGCACGGCTGGCCGGCGATCGCCGGGCGGGCGCTCGGCTGGGACACGGTCAACCTCGGCTACGCGGGCGCCGCGCGCGGGGAGCTGGCCACCGCCGAGCAGCTCGCCGAACTCCCCGCCGACGCCCTCACCCTCGCCTTCGGAACCAACTGCTGGTCCCGGGTGCCCTTTTCGGCCCCGCTCCTGTACGAGACCACACGCGTGTTCATCGAACTGGTCCGCCAGGGCCACCCCCGGACACCGCTGCTGCTGCTCTCCCCCGTGCTGCGGCCCGACGCGGAGCGCACCCCGAACAAGCTGGGCGCCACCCTCGGCGCCCTGCGCGACGCGATGGAGCGCGCCACCCGGGACCGGATCGCCGCCGGGGACGACCGCCTCGCCCTGCTGCCGGGGCGTGACCTGCTGGGCCCCGAGCACCTGGCGGACGGCCTGCACCCCAACGACTCCGGTCACCACACGCTCGGCCTCGCTGTGGCCACGGCCATGCGGCGGGCCGGGTTCGGTGCGGGGTGAGTGAAACAGCCCACATCGCAGGGATTGAACAGAAGGACTCCAACGAGGCGTGTCCTGCACACAGTTGCCGCCGCTCCGCACCGACGGGCGCAGCGGCGGACACCGGGACGCACAACGTGGGAGAGATCAAGATGGGCATCAAGCGCGGAACCACCCTGGCGGCCGTGGCGGTCGTCGTCGCACTCAGCGCGACCGCCTGTGGCGGGGACGACAAGGCCGGCGACACCACCGCGCCGGCCGGTGCCGTCGCCTCCGCCCAGACCTCCGGCGACGGCTACGGCTACGGCGAAGGCGCGGGCTCGGGATCGGGCTCGGACAGCGCCGCCAAGTCCGCCGGCCAGCTGGCCATCGCGCCGAACGACCAGCTGGGTTCGGTCCTCACCGACAGCGCGGGCTTCACCCTGTACCGCTTCGACAAGGACACCGCGAAGCCGTCGAAGTCGAACTGCGACGGGGACTGCGCGACGACCTGGCCGGTGGTGGCCGCCGGCGACGCGACCGCCGCCGCGGGCATGGACGCGGCGCTGCTGGGCGAGGTGGTCCGCACCGACGGCAGCAAGCAGCTGACGGTGGCCGGCTGGCCCGTGTACCGCTTCTCCAAGGACACCAAGGCGGGCGACACCAACGGGCAGGGTGTCGGCGGAACCTGGTTCGCGGCCGCTCCCGACGGCAAGAAGGCGGCGAAGCCCGCCGCCCCGCCGGCCGGCGCGGGCCAGGCCTCGGGCGCGCTGACCGTGGCCAAGGACCCCAAGCTGGGCGACCACATCGTCGACGGCAACGGGATGACCGTGTACCGGTTCAAGCCCGACACCGCCTGGCCCATGGTCTCCAAGTGCGAGGGCGACTGCGTGGCCAAGTGGCCGGTCGTGGCCCCGGTGGACAAGGCCGACGCCAAGGGCATCATCGAGAAGAACTACCTGGTACTGGACCGCCCCGACGGCAAGAAGCAGCAGACGGTGAACTGCTGGCCCGTCTACACCTTCACCGGTGACAAGCAGGCCGGCGACACCAACGGCCAGGGCGTCGGCGGAACCTGGTACGCGGTCGCCCCCGACGGCAAGCTCATCACCGTCCAGTAGCCGCACCCCGCGCGCCGGCGCGGCACTTCCCCGGACCACCTGACCGCGCGGCCCCTGCCTCTCCTCCCCCCGAGGCAGGGGTCGCGCACCCTTGCGACGAAGCGGGGCGCGTCTCGGATGCCCGCGGCGCCGCGGGCCCCGTCGCGCACGCCCGCAGTGTTGCCGCGACGTCCGGGTGGCTCCGCTGCCAGGACCTCCCGGCGCCTCGCGATCGCACGCACCGGAGCCCGCTCCTTCTCCCGCGGAGATCCGGGACACACCCCCTAGAATCCGCCTCATGCTGCGCGTACTGGCCGTCGACGACGAGACGCCCCTGCTCGAAGAGCTCCTCTACCTGCTGCGCTCCGACCCCCGGGTGCTCAGCGCCGAGGGCGCCTCGGACGCCACCGAGGCGCTGCGCCGGATCACCCGGGCGCTGGAGAGCGGCCCGGACGGGGCCGACGGCATCGACGTGGTCTTCCTCGACATCCACATGGCGGGCCTGACCGGGCTGGACATAGCGCGGCTGCTGGCCGGGTTCGCGCGGCCGCCGCTGATCGTGTTCGTCACCGCCCACGAGGGGTTCGCCGTACAGGCCTTCGACCTCAAGGCCGTGGACTACGTGCTCAAGCCCGTGCGGCCGGAGCGGCTGGCCGAGGCCGTGCGGCGGGCCTGCGCGCAGTCCGGCCGGGCCGAGCCGCCGGCGGCGGCCGTCCCCGAAGCGGCGCCGCGCCTGCCGGCACCCGAAGCGGGCCCCGCGGCCGACCACGGCCCCGATCGCGCCCCCGACCAGATCGCCGTCGAACTGGGCGGCGTCACCCGCTTCGTGGCGATCGCGGACATCGCGTACGTGGAGGCCCAGGGCGACTACGCCCGGCTGCACACCGACGACGGCAGCCACCTGGTGCGGATACCGCTGTCCACGCTGGAGGAGCGGTGGGCCGCGCGCGGGTTCGTCCGCATCCACCGACGCCACCTGGTGGCGCTGGGCCGCATCGACGAACTGCGCCTGGACGCGGGCACCACCACGGTCCGCGTCGGACCGGCCGAACTCCAGGTGAGCCGGCGGCACGCGCGGGAGCTGCGGGACCTGCTGATGCGCCGGGCGATGGGCTGAGAGCGAGGGCCGGCCGGCGGGCCGCGCGCGACCGTCCGGCGCGCGGGCCGGCCGTTCACCGTGCCGGGAGGGGCGTACGGCGATCCGCCGGGGCCGTCGGCCGCAGCGGTGGCGGGGCCGGCCTCGTGGCGGGTCGGCCGCGCGTATCGTGGATCTTCCGCCCCGGGAGGTAGCAGATGTCCGAAATCCAGGCGCTGCTCGACACGTTGACCGGACTGCCCCGTACCCGTCCGGCCGGGCCGGTCGAGGCCGAGGCCCTGCTGGCCCGCCTGCGCAGCGCGGCCGCGCGCTGGGCCGACGTACTGTACGAGGCCCACGAGGGTGTGCGCGGGCAGGTGCCTCCCCGGGCGGAGGCGGCGCTGACGCTGGCCTTCCGGCGCGCCGAGGAATCGTACGTGGAGCTGGAGATCGCCCTGCGCGACTGCGCGGAGCACCGCGACCCCGCGCTCTGACGGCATCCGGCCGGGCGTGCGGGACGGTGTGCGGAGGGCCTGTCGACCGGCCCGGGGGCATGCGTAGACTCCCGTGACCCCGCTCCGCCCCGCCGCCCCGCGGCCCCCAGCCGAAGGACCCGACCGGTGAACCAGACGTACGCGCTGACCGCGGTCACCGTCGTCGTCCTGGTCACGGTGCTGGTCGGCGCGCTGGGCCTGCGGATATCGCGTACCACCTCCGACTTCTACGTGGCTTCGCGCACGGTCGGCCCCCGCCTCAACGCGGCGGCCATCGGCGGCGAGTACCTCTCCGCCGCCTCCTTCCTCGGCGTGGCCGGCCTGGTGCTGCTCCAGGGGCCGCAGATGCTCTGGTACCCGGTGGGCTACACGGCCGGGTACCTGGTCCTGCTGGTGCTGGTGGCGGCCCCGCTGCGCCGCTCGGGCGCCTACACGCTGCCCGACTTCGCCGAGGCCCGCCTCGAATCGCAGGCCGTGCGCCGGATCGCGGTGCTGTTCGTGCTCGGGGTCGGCTGGCTGTACCTGCTGCCGCAGTTCCAGGGCGCGGGCCTGACGCTGCAGATCCTGACCGGGGCCCCGCACTGGGTGGGCGGGGTGGTCGTCGCCTGTGTGGTGACCACGGCGGTCGCGGCCGGCGGCATGCGCAGCATCACCTTCGTACAGGCCTTCCAGTACTGGCTGAAACTGACCGCCCTGCTGGTCCCGGTGTTCTTCCTGCTGGCGGCCTGGGTGGGGGACGGCGCGCCGCGCGCCAGCTTCGACGCTCCCGCGGTCTTCCGCGAGCACACCGCCGTCACCCTGGCCGAGGACGTACGGCTGTCCCTCGACGCGCCGCTGACGGTGACGGTGACCGGCCGGGTGGACGGGCACGCGTACGAGGGCGAGTCCGTGACCCTGGGCGCCGGGCACCATTCCGTACGGGCGCACGCGCGCCTCGCCTTCGCCCCGGACTCGCCGGTGCCCCAGACCCGCACCGATGCCGGGCCCGGCGCGTCGAGCTGGTCGGAGCCGCTGTCCGGGGACCGGCCCGAGCTGCGGCTGTACGCGACGTACGGGCTGATCCTGGCCACCTTCCTCGGGACCATGGGGCTGCCGCACGTGGCGGTGCGCTTCTACACGAGCCCGAACGGGCGGACGGCGCGGCGGACCACGCTGGTGGTGCTCGGGCTGGTCGGCGCCTTCTACCTGCTGCCGCCGGTGTACGGGGCGCTGGGCCGGATCTACGCCCCCGAGCTGGCCCTGACCGGCGAGGCCGACGCGGCGGTGCTGGTGCTGCCGGCCCGGATGGTGGGCGGGACGGCCGGGGAGCTGCTGGGGGCGCTGCTGGCCGGGGGCGCCTTCGCGGCGTTCCTGTCGACGGCGTCGGGGCTGACGATGGCGGTGGCCGGGGTGTTGCACCAGGACGTGCTGCCTTCGCGGGGGGTGCGCAGTTTCCGGGTCGCGGTGCTGGTGGCGATCCTGGTGCCGCTGGCGGGGAGCGTGGCGGCGACGGACGTGCCGGTGGCGGACGCGGTGGGGCTGGCCTTCGCGGTGTCGGCGTCCTCGTTCTGCCCGCTGCTGGTGCTGGGGATCTGGTGGCGCGGGCTGACCCCGCCGGGGGCGGTGGCCGGGCTGGTGACGGGGGGCGGGGCGGCGCTCAGCGCGGTGCTGGCCACGCGGGCCGGGATGGCTCCGGCGGGCTGGGCGAACACGCTGCTGGCGTGGCCGGCGGTGTGGTCGGTCCCGCTGGGGTTCCTGACGATGGTGGCGGTGTCGCTGGGCACGCGCGGGCGGATCCCGGCGGGGACGGCGGCGACCCTGGCCCGGCTGCACCTGCCGGAGGACGTGGCGGGTGAGGCGCCGGCCCGTGTGGGCGGCGGCGCGGCCGGCGGCAAGGGCGGTGCTCCATGACCGGAGCGGTGCTCTCGATCCTTGCGGCGGCCGGCGCCGCGCTGCTGCTCGGCGCCGGCTGGGCGGGCGGCCGGTGGCAGGCCCGGCGCGGCGAACGCGCCCTCGGCCTCGACCTCGGCACCCCCGTCGAGCGGGCCACCTTCCATACCCTGCACACCGCCTCGCTGGCCGCTCCCCCGCTGCGCGCCGGCCTCACCGAGGACGCGGCCCGCAAGGCCGCCAAACGCCTGCGCTCCCTGCTCGGCACCGAGGCCCTGTGCCTGACGGACCGCGGCCACGTCCTCGCCTGGGACGGCCCCGGCGCCGACCACCACGAGGAGCGGGTGATGGCCCGGGTCGCGGTGATGCTGGACTCGGGGCGCAGCCAGAGCGTGCGGACCGAGTGCGAGCGGCCCGAGTGCCCGCTGAAGTGGGCGGTGGTCGCACCGCTGACCGGCGAGGACGGGATGCTGGGCGCCTTGGTGGCCTACGGGTCCCGGGAGTCGGCGGTGCTGGTGCGGGCCGCGACCGAGGTCGCGCGCTGGGTCTCCGTACAGCTGGAGCTGTCCGAGCTGGACCGCTCGCGGACCCGGCTGATGGAGGCGGAGATCAAGGCGCTGCGTGCGCAGATCTCCCCGCACTTCATCTTCAACTCCCTCGCGGCGATCGCCTCGTTCGTGCGCACCGATCCGGAGCGGGCCCGGGACCTGCTGCTGGAGTTCGCGGACTTCACCCGCTACTCCTTCCGCCGGCACGGGGACTTCACCACGCTGGCCGAGGAGCTGCGCTCCATCGAGCAGTACCTGGCGCTGGCCGGGGCCCGGTTCGGGGAGCGGCTGAAGCTGACGTTGCAGGTGGCGCCCGAAGTGCTGCCCGTGGCGCTGCCGTTCCTGTGCCTGCAGCCGCTGGTGGAGAACGCGGTCAAGCACGGGCTGGAGGACTCCACCGAGGAGTGCCGGATCACGATCGCGGCCCGGGACGCGGGCTCGGAGGCGCTGATCACCATCGAGGACAACGGCGTCGGGATGGATCCGGCCCTGCTGCGCCGGATCCTGGCCGGGGAGCACGCGGGCTCCTCCTCGGGCGTCGGGCTGCCCAATGTGGACGAGCGACTGCGCCAGGTCTACGGGGACGGCCACGGCCTCGTCATCGAAACGGGGGTCGGGGCCGGCATGAAGATCACCGTACGCATTCCCAAATACCGGGCGGGAGTGCACAGTTCGGCCCCGGCCGACCGGCTCCCCAGGCGCTGACCGGACCGGGACCGGGAGCCGGACCGGCAGCCGGACCGGTACCCGAAACGGCCGCGGCCCCGGCCTCCGTCCGGGAAGGACGGGGGCCGGGGCCGCGGCGCGGGTACCAGGCGGGCGGGGGACTAGCTCCAGCTGGCGTGCAGCGGCTTGCCCTCGGCGTAGCCGGCCGCGGACTGGACGCCCACGACGGCCTTCTCCTCGAACTCCGCGAGGGAGGCCGCACCGGCGTAGGTGCAGGAGGAGCGGACACCGGCGATGATCGAGTCGATCAGGTCCTCGACGCCCGGACGGGCCGGGTCGAGGAACATCCGCGAGGTGGAGATGCCCTCCTCGAAGAGGCCCTTGCGGGCGCGGTCGTACGCCGACTCCTCCGAGGTGCGGTTCTGCACCGCGCGCGCCGAGGCCATGCCGAAGGACTCCTTGTACAGGCGGCCGTCGGCCGACTGCTGCAGGTCGCCCGGGGACTCGTACGTACCGGCGAACCAGGAGCCGATCATGACGTTCGAGGCGCCGGCGGCCAGCGCCATCGCCACGTCGCGCGGGTGGCGGACGCCGCCGTCGGCCCACACGTGCTTGCCGTACTTCTTCGCCTCGGCCGCGCACTCCAGCACCGCGGAGAACTGCGGGCGGCCCACGCCGGTCATCATGCGGGTGGTGCACATGGCGCCGGGGCCCACACCGACCTTGATGATGTCGGCGCCGGCGTCGATGAGGTCCTTGACTCCCTCGGCGGCGACGATGTTGCCGGCCACGATCGGGACCTGCGGGTCGAGGGCCCGGACGGCCTTGATCGCGCTGATCATCGATTCCTGGTGCCCGTGCGCGGTGTCGATGACGATCGTGTCCACGCCCGCGTCGAGCAGCTGCTTGGCCTTCTCCACGAAGTCGCCGTTGATGCCGACGGCGGCGGCGATGCGCAGCTTGCCGTCGGCGTCGGTGGCCGGGGTGTACAGGGTCGCGCGCAGCGCGGCCTTGCGGGTGAGGATGCCGACGAGCTTGCCGTCCTTGTCGACGGCGGGGGCCAGCTTGCGGTGGCCGGCGTCGAGCTTGTTGAAGGCCTCGCGGGGGTCGATGTCGGCGTCGATGAGCAGCAGCTCCTTCGACATGACCTCGGAGAGCTGGGTGAAGCGGTCCACGCCGGTCAGGTCGTGGTCGGTGACGACGCCGACCGGGCGGCCCTCGGAGTCCACGACGACGCCGGCGCCGTGCGCCCGCTTGGGCAGCAGGGACAGCGCGTCGGCGACGGTCTGGGTGGGCGCCAGCGTGATCGGGGTGTCGAGCACGAGGTGGCGGGTCTTCACCCAGGAGATGACGTCGGTGACGATCTCGATGGGGATGTCCTGCGGGATGACGACGATGCCGCCGCGGCGGGCGACGGTCTCGGCCATCCGGCGGCCGGCGATGGCGGTCATGTTGGCCACGACCAGCGGAATGGTAGTGCCGGTGCCGTCGGGGGCGGAGAGGTCGACACTCTGCCGGGAACCGACCGCGGAGCGGCTCGGCACCATGAACACATCGTCGTACGTCAGGTCGTACGGCGGCTTCAGGTCATTTAGAAAACGCACGTGCAGAACATCCCAGTCGAATCGGAGGAGCCCGTCCTACCCACGTCAGGGCAGCCGAGGAAACGCACGTACTTCATTCTCCCATGCCCCGGCGTTTACACGTCCCGGGCCGATCGTCCAGGACATATAGGGCCGTCTGGTCGTTTCCTACGGGACCTTGGTCCCGCCGGCCCGCCGAGGCGCAGCGGCCCGGCCGTCGGCGCGCGCGACGACCGGGCGGGTGCCGCGGACCGGGCCGGGGTACGGCTCGGGCTCCCGGCCGCGGGCCCCGATCAGCATCGCGGCGTGGGCGACGCTGGCGAGGGTGGCGTGGTGGTGCCAGCCCCGGAAGGAGCGGCCCTCGAAATCCCGGATGCCGGCGGGTTCGCACACCTCGGTGAAGTCGAGCGCGACCCGGTCGGCGAGCTTGGCCAGCAGGAACAGCTGCGCGAGCGGCCGGTCGCCGATGTTGGTGATCCAGAACTCCGAGGGCAGCGGGGCCGTCTCGGCCCACGCTCCGACGAGCAGCAGCGGGGTGGGCGGCGCGGGTACGAGCCGCTCCTCCCCGGAGGCCGCGGACACGGCGGCGGAGGCGAGCAGGGCCACCGCTTCCCCGGCGCGGCCGTGCCGGGTCCATTCGACGGCGCGGCGCCGGGCGCGGAGGGAGTCGATGAGTTCTCGGGCGGGCGCGGTGTGCGGTCCGGGTTTTTGCCGGCCCGCCCCACCGAAGGAGACGGGCAGGGTGCCGTCCACTTTGAAGACGAAGGGGATGTCCTGGAGCGCGAAGGACTCCACGCACTGGGCGAGTTCGGCATTGGACACCTCCATCACCACGGGCCTGCGGTGGAGTTGCCAGGTGGCGGCCATTCGCTGGACGGCGTGTACGGCGTCCTGGGCGGGGGTGAGCGAGCGCGCGGTGTCGGGAATGCCGGCCCGCCGGCGGCGCGGGAGTTCGGCCGTCCAGGGCCGCGGGAGGGTGAGCGTCCATTCGACGGGGAATCCGGCGTCGCCGGACACGAGCCAGATTCCGCCGGCCTGCTGGCAGTTGGCGGTGCGGCCGAGCTGGGGGACGAACTGTCGGCCCACTCCCACCGAGCGGTCGCCGGCCTTTTCGATGACCATGGGCTGAACCACCCAGGCCAGCGGGCGCCGGACGGCGCGTTCGAGGTGCTGGGCGAGGGAGCGGCGGACGGGCGCCCACTCCCAGGGGGATTTGCTGATGAACTGCTGCAGGCTCTGTTCCACGGAACCGGCCCCCGCTCCGGCGATGTTGCGGATGGTTTTCTTTCCGCCGGTGCGCACGAGGCCGTTCAGATATACGCGGGCCCAGTTCCGCTGGTCCCGCCGGGGTAAGGACTCGAAGAACAGCGAGATCGCCACATCGATCAATTCGGAGATTTCCTTGCCGGATTCCTCCGGCAGGACTAAGCGAGCCATCCGGGCCTCCCCCGCGACCAGCTGGATCCGACAACCTGCTCGAGCATGGAGAACGGCTGCCGCGCGGTCCGCACACGGGGAGGCCGCCGGCCCGCCCTCGCCGCACACGTTACCCAGATATCGGCAGTCGGCCGCCGCATCCGGCGACCTGGCGCCAGATCCGGCCATCGCGGACGAAGAGCGTCCCGAACGCCGCGAACACGGCCCGGGCCCTTGCGATCAAGGCCACACCGGACGCACCGTTGATTACATGATTACATCCGAGCAGAACGAACAGCTCCGGGCATGGTTCGCCGAGCGCCTGCCGGTGGACGTCTACGAGTCGCTCCTGTCGGTCACGGTGGACCGGGAGGAGATCACGGTCGTCGGAGCCCTCCCGGCGGCCGAGTCGGTCGCCGCGTTCCGCGAGCGCACCCGTGAACAGCGGATCGAGGTCGCCCGGGAGGCGGAGGAGCTCTACCGCCGCAAGGTGTCCTGGGCCGTCCGGTCGGGCGAGGACACGACCCTCTTCACCCATCTCTCGGTCCCGGTCATGACCCGCCTGCGCCAGCCCGAGCGCCAGGTCCTCGACACCCTGGTCGCGGGAGGCGTCGCCCGCAGCCGTGCCGACGCGCTGGCCTGGTGCGTCCGCCTGGTCGGACGCAACACCGACACCTGGCTGACGGAGCTTCGGGAGTCCCTGGACCGGGTCCGGCAGGTGCGGGCCGAGGGCCCGGACGTCACCGACTCCAAGAAGTCCGGGTCATAACGCCGCGACAGCTCCGCATCCGCGCGTGATCACGCGACGCTGACCCAGACCAACGGCGATCAACGACCGACCCCAGGGAGAGACGCACACCATGACCACCACCGTCGAATACATCCGCTACCGGATCGCATTGGACGACCAACCGGCCTTCGAGGACGCCTACGCCAGGGCCGCCGACGCCCTGGCGGCCTCGCCGGAGTGCATCGACTACGAGCTGGCCCGCTGCGAGGAGGAGCCCGAGCTCTACATCCTGCGCATCCGCTGGACCTCGGTCGACGCCCACCTCGACGGATTCCGCAAGGGAGAGCACTTCCCGGCGTTCTTCACGGCGATCCGGCCGTACGTGACGGCCATCGAGGAGATGCAGCACTACGTCGTCACCGAGGTGGCCGGCCCGGGAAAGGCGTCGACCCCGTCATGAGCACCACACCCGACACCACGCCCACGATCTACGAGTGGATGGGCGGGGAGGAGGCGATGAACCGCCTCACGGACGCCTTCTACGCCCATGTCCTGCGAGACGAGATCCTGGCCCCGGTCTTCGCCGCCATGGACTCCGGGCACGCCCGGCACGTCGCGGTCTGGCTGGCGGAGGTCTTCGGCGGCCCGGCGCGGTACACGGCCTCGCACGGCGGTCACCGGCACATGGCCACCAAGCACCTGGGCCGCGCGATCACCGAACGGCAGCGCCGCCGCTGGGTGGACCTGCTGATGGACACCGCCGACGAGGTGGGCCTGCCCAGCGACCCGGAGTTCCGCGCGGTCTTCGCCTACTACATCGAGTGGGGCACCCGCATGGCCCTGATCTACTCGGGGCCCAACCCGCCCCCGGTCGACGCGGCCGCGATCCCCGTCTGGTCCTGGGGGCAGACCCCGCCCTGGATCCCGAAGGGCTAGCACCAGGGAGCCCCGGGCCACCCCCGGGGCTCCGCCACCCCCAGCCGGCCACTCGGCCCCGCCGGCGTCACGGGGCCCGGCTCAGTGCCCGCCGCCGGGCTTCCGCCGCACCCTGCCACCCGGCGACGCGGCCAGCAGCACGGTCAGACCGGCCCCGTCGCCCTCGCGCCAGAAGTCCACGGCCTCCTCCAGGATCTCCCGCAGGGTCTCCCAGTCGTCGGGGCGCGCGGTCGCGTACCCCCGCCAGGACGTCACCGCCACCAGCCGCCCGGGCGCGTCCGGCAGCCACGACAGATCGCGCAGCGCATCGGCCAGCGCGTCCCAGTTCCCCCCGAAGTACTCGGGAACCCGCAGCGCCCCGCCACACCGCCGCATCAGCTCCGCCTTGCTCCGTACGCCGTCCAGATCCAGCCGGACGGTCGTCCAGCCCGCGGCTTCGGCGGCTTCGAGCGCGGGGGCCAGCGGCCGCGGGTCCAGGGTCATCGGAGAACCGCCTTGAAGGTCTTGTAGTGGTCGTCCGTGTAGAAGAACTCCCCGCCCTCGCCGGTCACGATCCGGCGGGCCCCGCGATCCCGCTCACCGGGCGTCCTCACGGTGAACTCGTGGTAATGGCCACGCTTCTGCCTGGGCAGGGCCTTCTCGAAATTGCCGAAGACGGTCCCGTCCTGCCGGTACTGGTACGGCCCGCCCTTGTCGATCAGCGCGAGTACGTCCCGGGCCTGCTGCGGCAGCGCGGCAGCCCGTACGGTGGCCATCCCCTTCGCCACCCGGGCGTCGGCACGGGCGCGGCGGAACTCGCCGCCCCGCTCGGGGCGGCATCTACCGGGGCACCGGGACTAGCGGCACCGGTGGTGGCGGCGGTAGGCGCGGGTTTCTTCCCACCGCAGCCCACCGCGCCGACCAGCGCCGCACAGAGGAACACGGCCCCCAGCACACGCAGCAACGATCGGGGCACGTTCCGAAAGATCATGCACCGATCGTGCCAAATATCCGATTCGCCCGCGAATCGCGCGCTCTCTTCAGAGCGCGGCCATCTTGGTGTAGGGACTCAGGATGCGCTTGCGGACCTCCGGCCCGAATTCGACGAGGACAGCGATCCCCTCCTCAACAGCGACGACACGGCCGAGGCCGTGCTCGTCGTGAGTAACCCGGTCGCCGACGCTGAAGTGCCGGAGCGGCGCTTCCACGGGGGCCTTGAACGGGCTGGACGGCAAATGGCGGCGAGGTACTGCGGACTTTGTCATTGCACCCAGTATGCGCCCCGCAGGCCGTCGAACGGTCCGCCGTTCGGATCTCAATTACGGCACCATCCGCATCGGCGAACCCCCGCGGCGCGTGTTCGGCCGCCGTTCGTCGGGCCAATGGGACCAATCCGAACACTCACTCGTCGGGGTCGGCCCGCTCCAGGGCGGGCCGCAGCCCGGGCTGGGATTCCGTGAGCAGGTAGTCGGCCACGGCGGTGTCGGTGACCAGGCTGGTCACGAGTCCGGACCGCAGCACCGCCCCGATCGCGGAGGCCTTGCGCAGTCCGCCGGCGATGGCGACGACCTCGGGGATCCGGCGCAGCCGGTCCGCCTCCACGGTGATGCAGCGCTCGCCGAGGTCACGTCCGACCCGGCGGCCCTGCGCGTCGAACAGGTGGGCCGACATCTCGGCGGCGACGCCCAGCGAGGCGTAGTGCGCCCGCTCCTCGTCGCTCAGCATGTCGTGGACGGTCGAGATCCCCGGCTCCCACGACCCGATGGAGACGGCGGCGACCGTCACCTTGTCGAAGTACTCGAAGGCCCGCGCGATCCCCGTCTGGTTGCGCAGGGCGGCCGCGGTGGCGGGGTCGGGCAGCAGCATCGGCGCGTAGATGGGGTGCGCGTCCCCGCCCGACACCTGCGCGGCCCTGCGTACGGCCTCCACGGACCCGCGCTCGGCCGTCCCGGCGTCGTACACGCCCGTCAGCTGGACGACGGTACAGGGAGGCAGCCGGTGCAGGGAGGCGGCCATGTGGATGGTGGAGCGCCCCCACGCGAGGCCCAGTACGTCGCCCTCGTTGACGAGCTCGCCCAGCAGATCGGCCGCCACGGCGCCCAGGTTCTCCGGGTCCGGCGCGTCCTCGGTGGCATCGGCCGGGGACTCCACGACCACGGCGTGCCGCAGCCCGTACCGGGAGCGCAGCGCGTCCGAGCGCTCCGCGTCCAGCTCCGCCGGCACCCGGATCTCGATGCGTACGAGGTCGCGCTCCAGAGCGGTCTCCAGGACCCGGGCCACCTTGAAGCGGCTCACGCCGAACTCCTCGGCAATCTGGATCTTGGACTTGCCCTCCAGGTAGAAGCGGCGCGCCATGGCCGCCGCCTGCACCAGCTCCGCGGGTCCCATCCGCAGGGCTGACCGTCCCGCCGACATTGCAGACACCGCGTTCTCCTCACTGCTGTTCACACTCTCGACTCGCCGTTCATCCTGTCAGATACGGCGGCCGTTGATCAGCCTGGACAGCTCCCGTTCACCGAGCTGTTCACCAAGCCTTGTCTCAGTGGTCGCAAGCCCAGGGGGCCGCCGCGATGGCCGCACCCGCCTGCTCACGCAGCGTGCGCACGGCGGCCGCCGGGTCGACCGCTCCGTAGACCGCGCTGCCCGCGACGAACACGTCGGCGCCGGCCTCGGCGCACCGCTCGATGGTCGAGGCGGAGACCCCGCCGTCGACCTGGAGCCACAGCTCCAGACCGTGCTTGGAGATCAGCTCCCGGGTACGGCGGATCTTGGGCAGCATGATGTCGAGAAAGGGCTGGCCGCCGAAGCCGGGCTCGACCGTCATGATCAGCAGCATGTCGAGCTCGGGGAGGAGGTCCTCGTACTGCTCGATGGGCGTCGCGGGCTTCAGCGCCATGGACGCGCGGGCCCCCTTGGCCCGGATCTCCCGCGCGAGCCGCACGGGTGCGGCGGCCGCCTCGGCGTGGAAGGTGACCGAGCCCGCGCCCGCCTCGATGTACTGCGGGGCCCAGCGGTCGGGGTCCTCGATCATGAGGTGCAGGTCGAGCGGAATGTCCGTCGCCCGGCTCAGCGACTCCACGATCGGCACGCCGAGCGAGAGGTTCGGGACGAAGTGGTTGTCCATGACGTCGACATGGAGCCAGTCCGCGCCCTGGACGGCCTTCGCCTCCTCGGCGAGCCGGGCGAAGTCGGCGGACAAGATGCTGGGATTGATCTGAACGGCCATGCCCCAAGCGTGCCATGCCGCCGAACGGTTCCGGCCACTACCCCGAAACTCCCGCCCCCGGCAGGGAAACCGGCCCGGCGGGGGGCCCGCACGACCCCCGCCGCGACCCGCCGCCGCGCCTCGGTACCCGCCCCTACGCCGTCCTGCGCAGCAGCGCCAGGTACATCGCGTCCGTCCCGTGCAGGTGCGGCCACAGCTGCACGTCCGGCCCGTCGCCCAGCGCCGGCACCCCCTGCATGTACGGCCGCGCGTCGATCAGTTCCGCCGCGATCGGGGCGGCGCCCGCGCCCCGGCCCTTCAGTACGTCCTCCACGACCACCCGGGTCTCCGCCAGGTGCGGCGAGCACGTCGCGTAGCCCACGACGCCGCCCACACGGACGGCCGACAGGGCCTCGCGCAGCAGCCCGCGCTGGAGCGGCGCGAAGCTCTCCAGGTCCTCGGGCCGGCGGCGCCAGCGGGCCTCCGGGCGGCGGCGCAGCGCGCCGAGGCCCGAGCAGGGCACGTCCATCAGGACCCGGTCGAAGGACCCCGGCAGCCACGGCGGCCGCGTCCCGTCCGCGGTGATGACCTGGTACGGGCCGGGGTTGCCGGCGAGCGCCCGCTCGACCAGCCGCGCCCGGTGCGGCTGCTTCTCGGAGGCCAGCAGGAACGCCCCGCGCTCCGCGGCCAGCGCGGCCAGCAGCGCGGCCTTGCCGCCGGGGCCCGCGCAGCCGTCCAGCCAGCGCGCGTCGCGGCCCTCGACCGGCACGGCCGCCAGCGCCATCGCCACCAGCTGGCTGCCCTCGTCCTGGACGCCGGCGCGGCCGTCGCGGACCGCCTCCAGCGCACCCGGCTCGCCGCCCTCGGCCATCCGCACCGCGAACGGGGACCAGCGCCCCGGCAGCGCCGAGTCCTCGCCGACCGCCTCCAGCAGCTCTTCGGTGGTCGACCGGCCGGGCCGCGCCACCAGCGTGACCTCGGGCCGCTCGTTGTCGGCCTCCAGCAGGTCCTCGATGCCGGCCCGCCCGCCGCCCAGCGCGTCCCACAGGGCGCTGACGACCCACCTGGGGTGCGAGTGGTAGACGGCGAGGTGTTCCTCGGCGTCGTCCTCGTACGGCGGCGCGACCTTCTCCAGCCAGCCGTCCAGGTCGTGCGCGGAGATCTTCCGCAGCACCGCGTTCACGAACTTCGCGCGCCCGTCCCCGAGCACCACCCGGGCCAGCTCCACGCTCGCCGACACCGCCGCGTGCGTGGGGATCCGGGTCCCCAGCAGCTGGTGCGCGCCCAGCGAGAGCACGTCCAGCACCGGCGGGTCCACCTCGCGCAGCGGCCGGTCGATGCACGCCTTGATGACCGCGTCGTAGGTGCCCTGGCGGCGCAGCGTCCCGTACACCAGCTCGGTGGCCAGTGCCGCGTCCCGCGCCTGGAAGCTCTCGTCCTGGCGGGCCTTCTTCAGCAGCGGCGGCAGCACGAGGTTCGCGTACGCGTCGCGCTCGTCCACCGCCCGCAGCACCTCGAAGGCCAGCATCCGGACGGGGTCCTTCTGCGGCCGGCGGTACGGCTTGCCCGACTTGGCCGGCTTGCCGCCGCCCTTGCCCGAGGTGGCTGCCGGTCGGCTACGGGGCTGTTCGCTCACGTGAAAGGTGCTCCGGGGTTACGTAACGCTGGGGATGGAACGAAGGGCAGCGCCGGGGGCGACTGCTGTGGACATCGGCGGGCATCGGCCCGAGTGGGACCGAGTGGGACCGAATCAGCCTACGTCGGCGGCGCCCAGGCGCTCGCCGGGAGCGATCCGCACCCCGCGCGCCCAGTCGGCGGCCTTCATCGGCTTCTTGCCCTGCGGCTGCACCCAGAGCAGCTCGACGGCGTGCGAGCCGGTGCCGACGTAGACGTTGTTCTTGGCCGCGCTCAGGTCGCCCGGCGCGAGGTCCGTCCGGTCGCCGACCAGTCCGACGGAGATCAGCTTGAGCCGCTCCCCCCGGAAGACCGTCCACGCGCCCGGCGCCGGGGTGCAGCCGCGCACCAGCCGGTCGGCGCGCATCGCGGGCGCCGTCCAGTCGACCCGGGCGTCCTCGACGGTGATCTTCGGCGCGAGGGAGATCCCGTCGGCCGGCTGATCGACGGCGCGCAGGGTGCCGTCCTCGATGCCGTCCATGGTGGCGAGCAGCAGACCGGAGCCCGCGAAGGCGAGCCGGGTCAGCAGGTCCCCGCTGGTGTCGGTGGCGCGGACCTCCTCGGTGAGGATCCCGTAGACGGGGCCGGAGTCGAGCCCTTCCTCGATGCGGAAGGTGGAGGCGCCGGTGACCTGGTCACCCGCCATGATCGAGTGCTGTACGGGCGCGGCACCGCGCCACGCGGGCAGCAGCGAGAAGTGCAGGTTGACCCAGCCGTGCTTGGGAATGTCGAGGGCGCTCTTGGGGAGGAGCGCGCCGTACGCGACGACCGGGCAGCAGTCCGGGCCGATCTCGCGCAGCCGAGCCTGGAACTCCGGATCGCGCGGCCGGGTGGGCTTGAGGATCTCGATGCCGGCTTCCTCGGCACGCTCGGCGACGGGGCTGGCGACGAGGCGGCGGCCGCGGCCGGCCGGAGCGTCGGGCCGGGTGACGACGGCGGCGACCTCGTGGCGCCCGGAGGCGATGAGGGCATCCAGGGCGGGCACGGCAACCTCGGGGGTGCCTGCGAAGACAAGCTTCACGGGGTCCAACCTCGCTATCTGGGCGCTCAGCAGCGCACCAGTCTGTGACTCCGCCCACCGCTGAAGCGGCGGGCTTCCAACCCGAAGGTTGCGGTCCAGCCCGAACCGACCCCTTGCGGAGCGACCCAAAGCTACCAGATGACTGCACGCATATGCCCTGCGAGGGGGCGTACGCACACACGCGCGCTCCTCGCATATGCCGACACGCCCCCACAGCGTGACCTGGCCGCCCGGTGGCGCGTTGGTCAAGAGAGATTGACCGAAACGGGCCGCGAAACAGAACGGTGTCTGCGGCCCTATCCGCTCTTCAGCACCGGTTCGAGAGGCTTCTTCATGGCCGACCACGCCACCCACGACGCCCAAGCACGGGCCAGCCTGCACCTCCTGGTGCGGGACATCGAGCGGGTTCGCCGGCAGGTGGATGCTCTGCGTACGCTCACCGCCCAGCTCGGCAACGTCTACCGCCCCCGCCGCTCAGGTCCCTCCACGGGCTTCGTCGTCTACGGCCGGGCGCCCGCGCCCACCGTCCGTCTCGCGCAGGAGCTGCGGGACAGCGTCGAGACGCTGGTCACCGCCGCGGTGGACTTCGACCGCTCGCTCGGCTTCTCGTGGGACGCGGTCGGCTCGGCGCTCGGCGTCACCAAGCAGGCCGTACACCGGCGCTACGGTGCCCGGCGGGCGCAGAGCGCCGAGTCCGTCGAGCGCGAGCCGGTGGCCGAGGGCTCCACCACCCGGGCCCTGGGGCCCCTGCCCACGGTCCCGGCGGCCCGTTCGGTCCCGCCGCAGCCGATGCGCGAGGAATCCCACGCCGCCTCGGCGGCCGGGGCGCGTTCCGCCGCCTTCCCCGGCCCGCGCAACGGCTGACCCGAGACCGCCGGGACGCCGACCCCCGACGGAACCCGCCCCCGCCGGAGCGACCCACCCGGTCGCCCCGCCGGGGGCGTCCTGCGTCCCCGGGGTCTTTCAGCCCGTCCAACGTTGGAGGACCGGGTCCGGGCGGAGCCCAGGCCACTCAGCCCGTCCGGCGTTCGAGGACCGGGTCCGGGCGGAGCCCAGGGAACGGGGGAAGGGCGGGGCGGGGAGAAGGCCCCGCGCGGCGGCACCGCGGCCGCGCGCCGTCAGCCGATGTCCAGCGGGTCGATACGGACCCGGACCGCCTCCGAAGCCGGGACGCCCCGCGCCATCCGGGCCGCCTGGGCCGACTTCAGGGCAGCCGCCAGAGCGGCACCGCTGCCCGGCGGGACCCGGACCAGTGCCCGCTCCCCCGCCGACGGCTCACCGCGCCGCCCCGGCAGCGGGACCGGTCCCAGGATCTCGGCGTCCGGCGGCAGCGCGGCCCCGGCCAGGAAGGCTTCGACCGCCTCCCCGCGCCCCGCCACCGCCGCCATCCGCGAGACCGGCGGGAAGCCCAGCTGGGACCGCTCCGCGAGCTCGCGCACGGCGTGCCCGACGGGGTCCCACCGCACCAGCGCCTGCACCGGCCGCAGGGTCGGCTCCGCGACCACCACGACCTGCCCCTCGCCGCGTACCAGCGAGGCCGCCGCGATCCAGCGCCGCAGCGCGTCCTCGCCCGCCCGCAGGTCGGGCCGGGTCAGCATGGCCCAGCCGTCCAGCAGCAGCGCCGCCGCGTACCCGGCGCCCGCCGCGACCGGCTCGGCGCCCGGCGTGCACACCACGAGCGCGGGCCGGTCCGGGACCTCGTCCAGGACGTGGTCGCGCCCGGAGGTCCGTACGGGCACGGCCGGGAAGGCCCGCCCCAGTTCCTCGGCGGTGCGCCGGGCGCCGACCACCTGGGCCCGCAGCCGGAACGACCCGCACTCCTCGCAGTGCCAGGCGCTCTCCTGCCGGCCGCACCAGCCGCAGTGCAGGTCCCGCTCGTCGGGGGCCTCCAGAGGACCCGCGCACACCGTGCACCGGGCGGGCGTCCGGCACCGCTCGCACGCCAGCCGGGGCACGTAGCCCCGCCGGGGCACCTGGACGAGGACGGGCCCGGTCTTGAGCCCCTCCCGTACGGTCTCCCACGCCAGGCTCGGCAGGCGCGCGGCCCGCGCCGCCCCGTCCCGGGCCAGCAGCTCGTCGCCGACGGTCCGGATCCGGGGCGCGCACGCCCGTACGGTCTCGCGGTCGGCCACCAGCGGCCGGGCCCAGCCGGACTCGACGAGCTGGGCGGCCTCCACGGTGCAGCTGGTGCTCCCCACCAGGAAGGCGCAGCCGTCGGTGACCGCGCGCAGCTCCAGTACCTCCCGGACGTGCGGGAAGGGGGCGTGGTCGTCGCTGTGGCTGGAGTCGCCGTCGTCCCAGATCGCGACCAGTCCGAGGTCCCGTACGGGCGCGAACATCGCGGCCCGGGTGCCCACGACGGCCCGCACCGAGCCCCGGCTGACGGCGAGCCACTGCCGGTAGCGCTTCTCCGGTCCCGACTCCGCGGTCAGCAGCGCGTGCCGTCCCTCGCCGAGCAGGGCGGTCAGGGCGGCGTCGACGCGGGCCGCGGTGCGCCCGTCGGGGACCACGGCGAGGGCGCCTCGGCCGGAGGCCAGGGTCGCGGCCATGGCCCGGGCCAGTTCGTCGGCCCAGCCGGGGCCGGGCAGCGCCGTCCACACGGCGCGCGGGGCGGAGCCCGCGGCCAGGGCCCGCAGGAAGGCGGGGCCGGCTCCGTAGCGCTCCCAGCCCACGGGCTCGGGGGCGCCGGGCGGGGGCAGCGGCTCGGGGGACGGCTTGGCCTCGGCGCGGGCGCTGCGCGCGGGGAGGGCGAGCTGGAGCACGTCGGCGAGGCTGCCGGCGTACCGGTCGGCCACTGCCCGGGCGAGGGCGAGCATGCGGGGGCCCAGGACGATCTCGGGCGAGACGACCTGGGCGATGGCGGCGAGCGCGCCGTTGTAGTCGGACTCGGCGCGGCGCTCGACGATGAAGCCGTCGATGAGCCCGCCGCCCTCGCGGCGGCCGCCGTGGACCTGGTGGGAGCCGGCCCCGAAGCGGACGCGGACCCGGACGCCGGGCCGCGCGGTCTCGGCGAGCTCCGCGGGGACGGCGTAGTCCCACAGCTGGTCGAGATGGAGGACGCCCTTGTTGACGAGGATCCGGGCGACCGGCAGCTCCTCGGCCAGGGCGGCTCCGCGCCAGGTCCGCGGCTTCGCCTTGGGTGCCTTGGCCTTCGCCTCGGCGACCATCTCCCGCATCAGCGCGAGCTGCTCCGGCGGGCCGCCGGGCCCGTCCCCGCCCTGCTGCCCGGATTCGTTCGTGCTGCTCACACCCGCATTCTTACCAAACCCCACCGACAACGGCGGGGCCCGGCGATGCCCACCCGGTCTCCCGGACACGCGGAAGGCCCCGGACCGTGCGGTCCGGGGCCTTCCGTCACGAGCTGCGGCGCTTACAGGCCCGCGGCGGCGCGCAGCGCGTCGACGCGGTCGGTGCGCTCCCAGGTGAAGTCCGGCAGCTCGCGGCCGAAGTGGCCGTAGGCGGCGGTCTGGGCGTAGATCGGGCGGAGCAGGTCGAGGTCGCGGATGATCGCGGCGGGACGCAGGTCGAAGACCTGGCCGATGGCGTCCTCGATCTTCTGTACGTCCACCTTGTGGGTGCCGAAGGTCTCGACGAAGAGGCCGACGGGCTCGGCCTTGCCGATGGCGTAGGCGACCTGGACCTCGCAGCGCGAGGCCAGGCCCGCGGCGACGACGTTCTTGGCGACCCAGCGCATGGCGTAGGCGGCGGAACGGTCGACCTTGGACGGGTCCTTGCCCGAGAAGGCGCCGCCGCCGTGGCGGGCCATGCCGCCGTAGGTGTCGATGATGATCTTGCGGCCGGTCAGACCGGCGTCGCCCATCGGGCCGCCGATCTCGAAACGCCCGGTCGGGTTCACCAGCAGGCGGTAGCCCTCGGTGTCGAGCTTGATGCCGTCCTCGATGAGCTGGGCCAGCACGTACTCGACGACGAACTCGCGGATGTCGGGAGCGAGCAGCGAGTCCAGGTCGATGTCCGCGGCGTGCTGCGAGGACACGACGACGGTGTCGAGGCGGACGGCCTTGTCGCCGTCGTACTCGATGGTGACCTGGGTCTTGCCGTCGGGGCGCAGGTAGGGGATGGTCCCGTTCTTGCGGACCTCGGAGAGCCGCTTGGAGAGCCGGTGCGCGATGTGGATCGGCAGCGGCATCAGCTCGGGCGTCTCGTCGCAGGCGTAGCCGAACATCAGGCCCTGGTCGCCGGCGCCCTGCTTGTCGAGCTCGTCCTCATCGCCCTCGACGCGCTGCTCGTAAGCGGTGTCGACGCCCTGCGCGATGTCCGGGGACTGCGCGCCGATGGACACCGACACGCCACAGGAGGCGCCGTCGAAGCCCTTCTTCGAGGAGTCGTAGCCGATCTCCAGGATCTTGTCGCGGACGAGCTGCGCGATCGGCGCGTACGCCTTCGTCGTCACCTCGCCGGCGATGTGCACGAGACCGGTGGTGATGAGGGTCTCCACGGCCACGCGCGAGGTCGGGTCCTCGGTGAGGAGCGCGTCGAGGATGGTGTCGCTGATCTGGTCAGCGATCTTGTCGGGGTGACCCTCGGTCACGGACTCCGAGGTGAAAAGGCGACGGGACACAACGCTCCCTGAGGTTGCAGCGGCTGCTGGCTGAATCATTGGCGGAACCACATCGGAGGCTGCGCCCGATCACGTTCCGGATGCAGTTTATCGGTCGCCACCGTCCACCGGACCACCCGTCTCGCCCTGTGGGAGGCGTGTGACCTGCGGCACTCCATTCTGACGCAAGGAGTTGCCCGCGGAAAGAGGCGCCACTCAGGCGCGTCGCGATCCGATGCGCGGTGCGACCTGGTCCCAAATCACGTCCGCGAGCGCTTCCTTCGGACCATAGGGGACAGTCACCTCATTGCCATCAGAGGCCAGGATGACCGCCTCGTTCTCCTCGGAACCGAAGGTCTTGCTCTCGCCGACCTCGTTCACCACGAGGAGGTCGCACCCCTTGCGGAGGAGTTTGGCGCGCCCGTTGGCGAGCACGTCGTCCGTCTCGGCGGCGAATCCGACGACGACCTGGCCCTCCCGGGCCCGGTCGGCGGAAATCTCGGCGAGGACGTCGGGATTGCGTACGAGGGCCACCGGCGCGGGCTCCTCGCCGTCCTTCTTCTTGATCTTCCCGCCCGCGTACTGGGCCGGCCGGAAATCGGCCACGGCCGCGGCCATGACCACGGCGTCGGCGTCCGCGGCCGCCTTCAGCACGGCCTCGCGCAGCTGCGTGGCGGTCCCGACCCGTACGACGTCCACCCCGGCCGGGTCGGCGAGCGCGGCGTTGGCGGAGACCAGGGTGACCCGGGCCCCGCGCGCGACGGCGGTACGGGCCAGCGCGTAGCCCTGCTTGCCGGAGGAGCGGTTGCCCAGGAAACGGACCGGGTCCAGCGGCTCCCGCGTTCCGCCCGCGCTGATCACCACGTGCCGGCCGGCGAGGTCGGGCCCCCCCGTACCGCCGGGCAGGGCGCCCCGGCGCAGGACGCCGCGGCAGACCTCGTAGATCTCCTCGGGGTCGGGCAGTCGCCCCTTGCCGGTGTCCTTGCCGGTGAGCCGGCCGACGGCCGGCTCGATGACGACGGCGCCGCGCCGGCGCAGCGTGGCCACGTTCTCCTGGGTGGCCGGGTGCTCCCACATCTCGGTGTGCATCGCGGGTGCGAACACCACGGGGCAGCGCGCGGTGAGCAGGGTGTTGGTGAGCAGGTCGTCGGCCAGCCCGTGGGCGGCCTTGGCGAGCAGGTCGGCGGTGGCCGGGGCGACGACGACGAGGTCGGCCGACTGCCCGATGCGCACGTGCGGCACCTCGTGGACGCTCTCCCAGACCTCGGTGGACGCCGGGTTCCCGGAGAGGGCGGACCACGTGGCCTCGCCGACGAAGTTCAGCGACGCCGCCGTCGGCACCACCCGTACGTCGTGTCCCGACTCGGTCAGCCGGCGCAGCAGCTCGCACGCCTTGTAAGCGGCGATCCCGCCGCTGACTCCGAGCACGACCTTCGGCTTACCCACCACACACGCCCCTTCGGCTGGTCCCCGTACTCACCTATGACACATATGACACACCACAGGCCCGGCAGATGTTCTGCCGGGCCTGTGGTGAAGGAAAAACTCGTGCCTTACTGAGCCGGGGCCTCGATGGCCTCGGAGGTCAGCAGACCCGCGTTGATCTCGCGCAGCGCGATCGAAAGCGGCTTCTCGTGGACGTGGGTGTCCACCAGCGGGCCGACGTACTCGAGCAGGCCCTCACCGAGCTGCGAGTAGTACGCGTTGATCTGACGGGCACGCTTGGCCGCGTAGATCACGAGGCTGTACTTCGAGTCCGTGGCCTCGAGCAGCTCGTCGATCGGCGGGTTGATGATGCCCTCGGGCGCAGTGATGGAAGAGGACACGCTCTACCTTCCGAAGATGGGTTGAAAGATCCGTTGACGAACACCGATCGACTGAAACATCGATCAACGATCAAACAACATTCATCAAGGCTAGCAGCTCGCGCGCCACATCCTCGACCGAGGTGTTGACCAGGGTCGAATCGAACTCGGACTCGGCAGCCAGTTCGATCTTCGCGGTGGCGAGCCTCCGCTCGATGACCTCCGCCGATTCGGTGCCCCGGCCGGTGAGCCGGCGGACCAGCTCGTCCCAGCTCGGAGGCGCCAGGAAGACCAGCTGCGCCTCGGACATCGACTCCCGGACCAGCCGGGCGCCCTGGAGATCGATCTCCAGCAGGACCGGCTCGCCGTTTTCCAGGCGTTCCAGTACTGCGCCGCGCGGTGTGCCGTAGCGGTTGCCCGCGAACTCGGCCCACTCCAGCAGCTCGCCATTGGCGATCAGCTTGTCGAACTCGTCGTCGTTGACGAAGAAGTAGTGGACTCCGTGTCGCTCACCGGGCCGCGGCTTGCGGGTGGTGGCCGACACCGAGAGCCAGACCTCGGGGTGGACCTTGCGCATATGCGCGACGACCGTGCTCTTGCCGACCCCCGAAGGGCCGGAGAGCACGGTCAGCCGCGGACGAACCTCTGCTGCCATAGAGCGATTATCCAGCTTCTCGGGACTGCCTGAGAACGCCGGTGGAACTTCAGGCGACGCGTCAGGCCGCAGGAGTGCCGAACTCACGCTCCAGAGAGGCGATCTGGTTGGAACCGAGACCTCGGACACGCCGGGATTCGGAGATGCCGAGGCGCTCCATGATCTGCTTGGCGCGCACCTTGCCCACGCCAGGCAAGGACTCCAGAAGTGCGGAGACCTTCATCTTGCCGATGACGTCATTCTCCTGGCCCGTCTTGATGACGTCTTGGAGGGAGGCGCCGGAGTGCTTGAGTCGATTCTTCACCTCGGCCCGCTCCCGGCGAGCCGCGGCGGCCTTTTCGAGCGCTGCTGCGCGCTGTTCAGGGGTAAGGGGCGGAAGAGCCACGCCTACGTCACCTCGGATGTCGAACTGTCGGTTAGGGACCGGTGGGGAGCCCGTGGGCACCACACCAGGGAAGCGCCCGAACAGCGGTGTTGCTCGATCGCTGCTCGTTCACTCTGGTCGGAGACTAGCGGCCATGACCGCTCCAGTCAGCGAGAACGGACGAAAAGTCCTGGTCAGCCTCCACTGAACCGTACATCACGGGCAAACTACCCCGGTTTTGTCCGGTGAATGACGTTCGAATTTCGTCAGACAGTGCGACGAGCCGGCCCGACGGCGCCCTCGAACGCTCCGGATTCCGCGTGCGGTGAGTGCCGAACGCGGGTCGTCGCGTTCCTCGGCGGCGCGAACGGATCGTCGACCGGCGCCGTCCCGGCCGCCACGCCGCGAGCCGCGGCGAGGACGACGGCGAGCGCGACCCGGCCGGAGGCAATCCGCGCAGGCCGGGGAGGGGAACCCCCCGTACTCCGCCGGCGGGCATCGCCCCGTGGACCCGGTGCGGGCACCGCCCGGCGGCGGGCCGGATCGCGGGCCCGGGAGGCCGCCGTCGACCCCCTCGGGGCCGATGGCCGCGCCGAGAACGGTATTGACCACCGAGAGCCCGTCGGCGCCCGCGTCCGTACAGGCCGCGGCGATGTCGGTGATCCGTGTCACACAGGGGTCGGCCGGCCTCGATCCCGGCGGGCGGGGAGGGTGACCAGGGCACCAGGCGCCCCCGGCATGCCGACGTCCTCGGGCAGGGTCCCGGCGGACGGTGGCGCCGGCGGAGCGGGGCCGGATGTGCGGGAGCGAAGGAAACCGGTCGCGCCGGGGCGAGGCCGCACCCCGGCGGCGACGCGCCCGGCGACCGGGCGGGGACGCGGCGGGCTACGCCGCGACGGCCTCGCGGATCTCGTCCGCGAAGGCGCGCGCCGAGGCGCGCAGCGCGGCCGCGTCCGGCCCGTGCTTCAGCACGCCGCGCGACACGTTCGGCACGACATTGCGGACGGCCGCGCCGAAGACCCGCGGCAGGTCCGCCGCCGTCGCCCCCTGCGCACCGATGCCGGGCGCCAGCAGCGGCCCGTTGATGTCGAGGTCGAAGGACGACAGGTCCCCGAGGGTCGCGCCCACGACGGCGCCGAAGGAGCCCATCGGGGAGGCCCCCGCGTTCTCCGCCGCCAGGTGCCCGAGCATCGTCGCGCCGATCGTCCGGCCGTCCTCGCGCACCGCCCGCTGGACCTCCGCGCCCTCCGGGTTCGAGGTCAGGGCCAGGACGAAGAGCCCGGCCCCGGAAGCGCGGGCCAGCTCGACCGCCGGGGCGAGCGAGCCGTAGCCCAGGTACGGGGAGACGGTGAGCGCGTCGGAGAAGAGCGGCGAGGAGGGCGACAGGAAGGTCTCCGCGTACGCGGCCATCGTCGAGCCGATGTCGCCCCGCTTCGCGTCCATGACGACCAGCGTGCCGGCCGCACGGGCGTCGGCCACGGTCTGCTCCAGCACCGCGATGCCCTTCGACCCGAACCGCTCGAAGAACGCCGCCTGCGGCTTGAAGACCGCCACCGAGTCGGCCAGCGCCTCGACCACCGTGCGGGAGAACTTCTCCAGCCCGGCGATGTCGTCGTTCAGGCCCCAGGAGGCCAGCAGCGCCGCGTGCGGGTCGATGCCCACGCACAGCGGACCGCGGGTGTCCATCGCCACGCGCAGGCGGGCACCGAAGGGGATCACAGGGGTCACAGCGGTCACAGCGCGGCCTCTCGGTTCTCGGCGCCCACCGCTTCGGCGAGGGTCGCGTAGGGGCTGGCGGCCAGGCGCGCGGCCAGGCCCTTGTGGATGGCGCGGGCGTAGAAGGGGCCCTCGTAGATGAAGGCGCTGTAGCCCTGGACGAGGCTCGCGCCGGCCAGGATGCGCTGCCAGGCGTCCTCGGCGTTCTCGATGCCGCCGACGCCCACCAGGACCAGCCGGTCGCCCACGCGGGCGTACAGGCGGCGCAGGACCTCCAGGGAGCGCTCCTTGACCGGGGCGCCGGACAGTCCGCCCGTCTCCTTGATCAGGGACGGGGAGGACTTGAGGCCGAGGCCCTCGCGGGCGATCGTCGTGTTGGTGGCGATGATGCCGTCGAGACCCAGTTCCAGGGCCAGGTCGGCGACCGCGTCCACGTCCTCGTCGGCCAGGTCCGGGGCGATCTTGACGAGCAGCGGGACCCGGCGGTCGGTGACGACGCGGTCCGCGGCTTCCCGTACGGCCGTCAGCAGCGGGCGCAGCGACTCGGTCGCCTGGAGGTTGCGCAGTCCCGGGGTGTTCGGCGAGGAGACGTTGACGACCAGGTAGTCGGCGTGGCGGGCGAGCCGCTCGGTGGAGGCGACGTAGTCGGCGACCGCCTCCTCCTCCGGGACCACCTTGGTCTTGCCGATGTTGACACCGACGACCGTCGCGAAGACCGGGTTACGGGCGGCCAGGCGCTCGGCGACCGCCGCGGAGCCCTCGTTGTTGAAGCCCATCCGGTTGATCAGCGCGCGGTCCGGGACGAGCCGGAACAGCCGCTTCTTCGGGTTGCCCGGCTGTGCCTCGGCCGTGACCGTGCCGATCTCGATGTGGTCGAAGCCGAGCATCGACATCCCGTCGATGGCGACGGCGTTCTTGTCGAAACCCGCCGCGAGCCCGAAGGGGCCGTGCATCCGCAGCCCGAGGGCCTCGGTGCGCAGCGATTCGTAGCGGGGGGCCAGGGCGGCGGCGGCGAAGGTGCGCAGCACCGGCGTGGCCGCCGCGAGGCGGATCCAGCGGAAGGCCAGGTAGTGGGCCCGCTCGGGGTCCATCCGCTTGAAGACCAGGTTGAAGAAGAGTTTGTACATCGAGGGGTTCCCTTGTGCGCTCATGAAGAGGGGGACACCCGGCGCGTGTCGCGCATCCGGTGTCCCCCTCCCCTCCTACGGGCCGTACGGGCTTGTCGGTCCTGCCCGGACCTAGTCGCGGGCCGCCGTCAGGCGCTTCGCGTGCTCCTGGAGCGAGCGGACGCCTACGTCGCCGCGGTTGAGCGCGTCGATGCCCTGGACGGCCGCGGCGAGTGCCTGGACCGTGGTGAGGCACGGGACGCCGCGCGCCACGGCGGCCGTACGGATCTCGTAGCCGTCGAGGCGGCCGCCCGTGCCGTACGGGGTGTTGACGATCAGGTCGACCTGGCCGTCGTGGATGAGCTGGACGACGGTCTTCTCGCCGTCCGGGCCCTCGCCCTCGCTGAGCTTGCGCACGACGGTGGCGTTGATGCCGTTGCGGCGCAGTACCTCGGCGGTGCCGGAGGTGGCGAGCAGTTCGAAGCCGTGGGCGACGAGCTCGCGGGCCGGGAAGATCATCGAGCGCTTGTCGCGGTTGGCGACGGAGATGAAGGCGCGGCCCTTGGTGGGCAGCGGGCCGTAGGCGCCGGCCTGCGACTTGGCGTACGCCGTGCCGAAGACGGAGTCGATGCCCATGACCTCGCCGGTGGAGCGCATCTCCGGGCCGAGGACGGTGTCCACGCCGCGGCCGTGGATGTCGCGGAAGCGCGACCACGGCATGACGGCCTCCTTGACGGAGATCGGCGCGTCGAGCGGCAGGGTGCCGCCGTCGCCGGTCTTCGGGAGCATGCCCTCTTCGCGCAGCTCGGCGATGGTGGTGCCGAGGGAGATGCGGGCGGCGGCCTTCGCGAGCGGGACGGCGGTCGCCTTCGAGGTGAAGGGGACGGTCCGGGAGGCGCGCGGGTTGGCCTCCAGGACGTAGAGGATGTCACCCGCCATCGCGAACTGGATGTTGATCAGACCGCGGACGCCGACGCCCTTGGCGATGGCCTCGGTGGAGGCGCGCAGCCGCTTGATGTCGTAGCCGCCGAGGGTGATCGGGGGCAGGGCGCAGGCCGAGTCGCCGGAGTGGATGCCGGCTTCCTCGATGTGCTCCATGACGCCGCCGAGGTAGAGCTCGGTGCCGTCGTAGAGGGCGTCGACGTCGATCTCGATGGCGTCGTCGAGGAAGCGGTCGACGAGGACCGGGCGGGTCGGCGAGATCTCGGTGGACTCGGCGATGTACGAGGACAGCCGGTCCTCGTCGTAGACGATCTCCATGCCGCGGCCGCCGAGCACGTACGAGGGGCGTACGAGGACGGGGTAGCCGATCTCGTCGGCGATGGCCTTGGCGCCGGCGAAGGTGGTGGCGGTGCCGTGCTTGGGGGCGGGCAGGCCGGCGTCGGCGAGGACCTGGCCGAAGGCGCCGCGGTCCTCGGCGGCGTGGATGGCCTCCGGCGGGGTACCGACGACGGGGACGCCGTTGTCCTTGAGGGCCTGGGCGAGGCCGAGGGGGGTCTGGCCGCCCAGCTGGACGATGACACCGGCGATGGGGCCGGCCAGCGACTCGGCGTGGACGATCTCCAGCACGTCTTCGAGCGTGAGCGGCTCGAAGTACAGGCGGTCGGAGGTGTCGTAGTCCGTGGAGACGGTCTCCGGGTTGCAGTTGACCATCACGGTCTCGTAGCCGGCGTCGCTGAGCGCGAAGGAGGCGTGGACGCAGGAGTAGTCGAACTCGATGCCCTGGCCGATGCGGTTCGGGCCGGAGCCCAGGATGATGACCGCGGGCTTCTCGCGGGGGGCGACCTCGGACTCCTCGTCGTACGAGGAGTAGAAGTACGGGGTCTTCGCGGCGAACTCGGCGGCGCAGGTGTCGACCGTCTTGTAGACCGGGCGGACGCCCAGCGCGTGGCGGACCTCGCGGACGACGTCCTCGCGCAGGCCGCGGATCTCGGCGATCTGCACGTCGGAGAAGCCGTGGCGCTTGGCCTCGGCGAGCAGCTCGGGGTGGAGCTTGTCGGCGGCGGCCAGCTCGTCCGCGATCTCCTTGATGAGGAAGAGCTGGTCGACGAACCAGGGGTCGATCCTCGTGGACTCGAAGACCTCTTCCTGGGTGGCGCCGGCGCGGATGGCCTGCATGACGGTGTTGATGCGGCCGTCGGTCGGGCGGACCGCGGTGGCGAGGAGCTCTTCCTTGTCGCCGGTGGGGCCGACGAAGGTGAACTGCGAGCCCTTCTTCTCCAGCGAGCGCAGGGCCTTCTGGAGGGCCTCGGTGAAGTTGCGGCCGATGGCCATGGCCTCGCCCACCGACTTCATGGTGGTGGTGAGGGTGGCGTCGGCGAGCGGGAACTTCTCGAAGGCGAAGCGCGGGGCCTTGACGACGACGTAGTCGAGGGACGGCTCGAAGGAGGCCGGCGTCTTCTCGGTGATGTCGTTGGGGACCTCGTCGAGCGTGTAGCCGATGGCCAGCTTGGCGGCGATCTTGGCGATCGGGAAGCCGGTGGCCTTCGACGCGAGCGCCGAGGAGCGCGAGACGCGCGGGTTCATCTCGATGACGATGACGCGGCCGTCGGCCGGGTCGATCGCGAACTGGATGTTGCAGCCGCCGGTGTCGACGCCGACCTCGCGGATGATCGCGATGCCGATGTCGCGCAGCCGCTGGTACTCGCGGTCGGTGAGCGTCATCGCCGGGGCGACGGTGATCGAGTCACCGGTGTGGACGCCCATCGGGTCGAAGTTCTCGATGGAGCAGACGACGACGACGTTGTCCTTGGTGTCGCGCATCAGCTCCAGCTCGTACTCCTTCCAGCCGAGGATGGACTCCTCCAGGAGCACCTCGGTGGTCGGGGAGAGCATCAGGCCCTGGCCGGCGATGCGGCGCAGCTCTTCCTCGTCGTGGGCGAAGCCGGAGCCGGCGCCGCCCATGGTGAAGGAGGGGCGGACGACGACGGGGTAGCCGCCGCCGAGCGTCTCGACGCCCGCGATGACGTCGTCCATCGTGTGGCAGATGACCGAGCGGGCGGACTCGCCGTAACCGATCTTGGCCTTGACGGCTTCGACGACGCCCTTGAAGAGGTCGCGGTCCTCGCCCTTGTTGATGGCCTCGACGTTGGCGCCGATGAGCTCGACACCGTACTTCTCCAGCACACCCTGCTCGTGCATGGAGATGGCGGTGTTGAGCGCGGTCTGGCCGCCGAGGGTCGGGAGCAGCGCGTCGGGGCGCTCCTTCGCGATGATCTTCTCGACGAACTCGGGCGTGATCGGCTCGACGTACGTGGCGTCGGCGATCTCCGGGTCGGTCATGATCGTGGCGGGGTTGGAGTTCACCAGGATCACCCGCAGGCCCTCGGCCTTGAGGATGCGGCAGGCCTGGGTTCCGGAGTAGTCGAACTCGGCGGCCTGGCCGATGACGATCGGGCCGGAGCCGATGACCAGGACGGACTGGATATCGGTGCGCTTAGGCACGCTCGGCCTCCATCTGGGCGGTTTCCATCAAAGACGTGAAGCGGTCGAAGAGGTACGCGGCGTCGTGCGGGCCGGCAGCTGCCTCGGGGTGGTACTGGACGGAGAAGGCCGGCTGGTCGAGCAGCTGGAGGCCTTCGACGACCTGGTCGTTCAGGCAGACGTGGGAGACCTCGGCGCGGCCGTAGGCGGTCTCGGAGACCTTGTCGAGGGGCGCGTCCACGGCGAAGCCGTGGTTGTGCGCGGTGATCTCGACCTTGCCGGTGGTGCGGTCCTGGACCGGCTGGTTGATGCCGCGGTGGCCGTACTTCAGCTTGTAGGTGCCGAAGCCGAGCGCGCGGCCCAGGATCTGGTTGCCGAAGCAGATGCCGAAGAGCGGGGTCTTGCGCTCCAGGACGCCCTGCATGACCGCGACGGGGCCGTCGGCGGTGGCCGGGTCGCCCGGGCCGTTGGAGAAGAACACGCCGTCGGGGTTGACCGCGTACACGTCCTCGACGGTGGCGGTGGCGGGGAGAACGTGCACCTCGATGCCGCGCTCGGCCATCCGGTGCGGGGTCATGCCCTTGATGCCGAGGTCCACGGCGGCGACGGTGAACTTCTTCTCACCGATCGCGGGGACGACGTACGCCTCCTTGGTGGCGACCTCGGCGGAGAGGTTCGCGCCCTTCATCTGCGGGGCCTCCAGGACGCGGGCCAGCAGGCTCGCGTCGTCCCCTCCCTTGCCGAGGCTCTCGCCGGAGAAGATGCCGACGCGCATGGCGCCGCGCTCGCGCAGGTGGCGGGTCAGGGCGCGGGTGTCGATGCCGCAGATCCCGACGACGCCCTGCTTGACGAGCTCCTCGTCCAGCGAGCGCTGCGAGCGCCAGTTCGAGGGGACCCGCGCGGGGTCGCGTACGACGTACCCGGCGACCCAGATGCGGGAGGACTCGGGGTCCTCGTCGTTGACACCGGTGTTGCCCACGTGCGGGGCGGTCATCACGACCACCTGCCGGTGGTACGACGGGTCGGTGAGGGTCTCCTGGTAGCCGGTCATGCCCGTGGAGAACACGGCCTCGCCGAAGGTCTCCCCCACAGCGCCGTAGGCGCGGCCGCGGAAGATCCGACCGTCCTCCAGGACGAGTACGGCGGGAGCTTTGGCTGCTCCCCTGGTGGAGGTCGTCATCGTTCGGCGCCTTCCGTCGTGGTGAGTGAGTGGTTCGTCTTGTTCATCGCGTTGACCGCGTCGACCCAGGCGGCGTGTTCCGCCGCGCGGTCGGAGCGGAATCCGGAGTCGATCAGCCTGTCGCCGTGCGCCCATGTGACGACGAGGAGACCGCCCTCGGTGAGTACCTTGCCCGCGATTCCCTTGTCGAGGCGGGCGCCGCGCAGCTGCGCGGCCGGTACGAAGAAGTCGGTGGCACCCGGACGGACCACGTCGAGGCCCGCGTCGGTGAGCGTGAGCTCGACCCGGCTGCGGACGCCCAGACCGTGGGCGACGATCCGGTCGAGCCATTGCCCGGCGGTGGTGGACCCGTGGTACCGGCCGGTCAGGGCCAGCCGGTGCGCGGGGAGGCCGCTGGGGGCGGCGGGCAGCTCCGGCAGATCGCTCTGCAGGGTGCCGCGCCATTTCCAGCCCTGCCGCATCAGCCAGTACACGAACGCGATGAAGACGAGCAGACCGATCACCCACGCGATGCGGGCGCCCCAGTCCGTCACCTCCGCCGACTGTCGTTCGGCGGCCTCGGCGGCCAGTTGGATTACTGCAGGTGTCACGCCAGTTTCCCGTCCACGACCGTTGCCCGGCCCCGCAGGAAGGTGTGAGTGACGCGCCCCGGCAGCTCACGGCCCTCGTAAGGCGTGTTGCGGCTGCGGGAGGCGAAGTGTGCGGGGTCCACGACACCACGGTACGAGGTATCGACCAGGGTCAGGTTCGCGGGTTCACCTGCCGAGACGGGGCGTCCGTGGTTCGGGATGCCACCGATGCGCGCCGGGGCGAAGGACATCCGCTCGGCGACGCCCGCCCAGTCGAGCAGTCCGGTCTCCACCATCGTCTGCTGGACGACGGAGAGCGCGGTCTCCAGGCCCACCATGCCCATGGCGGCCGCGGCCCACTCGCAGTCCTTGTCCTCGTGCGGGTGCGGGGCGTGGTCGGTGGCGACGATGTCGATCGTGCCGTCGGCGAGCGCCTCGCGCAGGGCCAGCACGTCGGCTTCGGTGCGCAGCGGCGGGTTGACCTTGTAGACGGGGTTGTACGAGCGCACGAGCTCGTCGGTGAGGAGCAGGTGGTGCGGGGTGACCTCGGCGGTGACGTCGATGCCGCGGGACTTGGCCCAGCGGATGATCTCGACGGAGCCGGCGGTGGAGAGGTGGCAGATGTGCACGCGGGAGCCGACGTGCTCGGCGAGCAGGACGTCGCGGGCGATGACCGACTCCTCGGCGACGGCCGGCCAGCCGCCGAGACCGAGCTCGGCGGAGACGACGCCCTCGTTCATCTGGGCGCCCTCGGTGAGGCGGGGCTCCTGGGCGTGCTGGGCGACGACGCCGCCGAAGGCCTTCACGTACTCCAGGGCGCGGCGCATGATCACGGCGTCGTCCACGCACTTGCCGTCGTCGGAGAAGACGGTGACGCGGGCGGCGGACTCGTGCATGGCGCCCAGCTCGGCGAGCTGCTTGCCCTCGAGGCCGACGGTGACGGCGCCGATGGGCTGCACGTCGCAGTAGCCGGACTCCTTGCCCAGGCGCCAGACCTGCTCGACGACGCCGGCGGTGTCGGCGACGGGGAAGGTGTTGGCCATGGCGAAGACGGCCGTGTAGCCGCCGGAGGCGGCGGCGCGGGTGCCGGTGAGAACCGTCTCGGAGTCCTCGCGGCCGGGCTCGCGCAGGTGGGTGTGGAGGTCGACGAGGCCGGGGAGGAGGGTCTGGCCCTCGGCCTCGATGACGGTCGCGTCCGCGGCGTCCAGGTTCGCGCCCACGGCGGCGATGGTCTCGCCGTCGATCAGGACGTCCTGCGCCTCGCCACCGAGTACCTTCGCGCCACGGATCAGGATCTTGCTCATCTTTACTTCGTCTCCTCGGTGCGGGCGGAGGTGCTGGTGGTGACGGCGGGCTCGGAGCCTCCGAGCAGCAGGTACAGGACGGCCATGCGGATGGAGACGCCGTTGGCGACCTGCTCGACGACCGTGCAGCGGTCGGAGTCGGCCACCTCGGCGGTGATCTCCATGCCGCGGACCATCGGGCCGGGGTGCATGACGATCGCGTGCTCGGGCATCCGCGCCATGCGGGCGCCGTCCAGGCCGTAGCGGCGGGAGTACTCGCGCTCGGTCGGGAAGAAGGCCGCGTTCATGCGCTCGCGCTGCACCCTCAGCATCATCACGGCGTCGGACTTCGGCAGCACCTCGTCCAGGCTGTACGAGATCTCGCACGGCCAGGCCTCGACGCCGACCGGCACCAGGGTGGGCGGGGCCACCAGGGTGACCTCGGCGCCGAGGGTGTGCAGCAGGTCGACGTTGGAGCGGGCGACCCGGCTGTGCAGGACGTCGCCGACGATGGTGATCCGGCGGCCGTTCAGGTCCTTGCCGAGCCCGGCGTCCTTGCCCACCAGGCGGCGGCGCATCGTGAAGGCGTCGAGCAGCGCCTGCGTCGGGTGCTGGTGGGTGCCGTCGCCCGCGTTGATCACGGGGGCGTCGATCCAGCCGGAGGTCGCGAGCCGGTAGGGGGCGCCGGAGGCGCTGTGCCGGATGACCACGGCGTCGACGCCCATGGCCTCCAGGGTCTGGGCGGTGTCCTTGAGGGACTCGCCCTTGGAGACGCTGGAGCCCTTCGCCGCGAAGTTGATCACATCGGCTGACAGCCGCTTCTCGGCGGCCTCGAAGGAGATCCGGGTGCGGGTCGAGTCCTCGAAGAAGAGGTTGCAGATCGTACGGCCGCGCAGGGTGGGCAGCTTCTTTATCGGCCGGTCCGCGACGCGGGCCATCTCCTCGGCGGTGTCGAGGATGAGGACGGCGTCGTCGCGCGTGAGATCGGCGGCCGAGATGAGGTGGCGCTTCATCCGGGTTCTCCGTAAGTCGGGGAGGGCAGACGGTCGGGCTGGGGGTGCGGCAGGGCAGGCTTCGGCGCGGACCCCCGAGGGGCCCGGTCGCTCGTACGGGCTACTGCCCCGCTGCCCGGTCGGTCCGCTGGCCGAGCAGTACGGCGTCCCGGCCGTCCTCCTCCTGGAGCTGGACCTGAACGTTCTCGCGCAGCGACGTGGGGAGGTTCTTCCCGACGTAGTCGGCGCGGATCGGCAGTTCGCGGTGGCCCCGGTCGACGAGGACCGCGAGCTGCACGGCGCGGGGGCGGCCGATGTCGCCGAGGGCGTCGAGGGCGGCGCGGATGGTGCGGCCGGAGAAGAGGACGTCGTCGACGAGGACGACCAGGCGGCCGTCGATGTCGTCGCCGGGGATCTCGGTGCGGCCGATGGCGCGGGCCGGCTTCATCCGAAGGTCGTCGCGGTACATGGTGATGTCGAGGGAACCGACCGGGATCTTGGCACCGGTGATCTCTTCGAGCTTGGCGGCCAGCCGGCGGGCGAGGTAGACGCCGCGGGTGGGAATGCCGAGGAGGACCACGTCGTCGGCACCCTTGGCGCGTTCGACGATTTCGTGGGCGATACGGGTCAGGACCCGGGCGATGTCCTGCGCTTCGAGAACGGGACGCATGACATCGGAACGCTCGGGATTGCGAGCGGTGTCCTCTGCGTGCCGGGTGTGCTGAGTGTCCATGAAAAGGACCTCCTTCTCCGCCTCACGGGACGGACCTTAAAGGACGTCTGATGTACCTGTTCCACGGTACCAGGGGGATTCCCCCAATCCCGCATCGGGGCAGACCAGGACCCGTCTTACGTGGGCGTTGGAGACCATTCGGCTTGACGCATCCAAGTAACGCTGCGTAACCTCACAGTGAGTTACCAGCCGCGCGGCGGAGCCGCACGTGGTCCATGTCTCACAGTGTCCATGTCGTCACAGCGCACAGCGTCCGGGAGCGTTATGTCCAGCGAATACGCCAAACAGCTCGGGGCCAAGCTCCGCGCCATCCGCACCCAGCAGGGCCTTTCCCTCCACGGTGTCGAGGAGAAGTCCCAGGGCCGGTGGAAGGCCGTAGTGGTCGGTTCTTACGAGCGCGGGGACCGCGCCGTGACCGTCCAGCGCCTCGCCGAGCTGGCGGACTTCTACGGGGTGCCCGTGCAGGAACTGCTTCCGGGCACGACCCCCGGCGGAGCGGCCGAGCCGCCGCCGAAGCTGCGCCTGGACCTGGAGCGCCTGGCCCACGTCCCCGCGGAGAAGGCCGGCCCGCTGCAGCGCTACGCGGCGACCATCCAGAGCCAGCGCGGCGACTACAACGGCAAGGTGCTCTCGATCCGCCAGGACGACCTGCGCACCCTCGCCGTCATCTACGACCAGTCCCCCTCGGTCCTGACCGAGCAGCTCATCAGCTGGGGCGTGCTGGACGCGGACGCGCGTCGCGCTGTGGCGCACGAGGACATCTAGTCCGATAGCAGTACCGGGCCAAGGCCCAGCAGAAACGTTACCGGCGGGTGCCGGGGGCCGAGAGGCCCCGGCACCCGCCGGTTTTTCGTGTCCGGGCGGCAGGTGCGGCCGCCCCGGACACGACGAAAGGGCCCGCAGCGCGCGTGCGCTGCGGGCCCTTTCGTCCGCGCCGGACCGGCGCGTGTCAGCTCTCGCTGCGACGCAGCTTCGGCTTGAGGTCCTTGAAGCGGCCGAGCAGTCCGTTCACGAACGAGGGCGACTCGTCCGTGGAGAACTCCTTGGCCAGCTGGACGGCCTCATCGATCGCCACGGCGTCCGGGGTGCCGTCCACCCAGATCAGCTCGTAGGCGCCGAGGCGCACGATGTTCCGGTCCACGACCGGCATGCGGTCGAGGTCCCAGTCCACCGCGTAGGTGGCGATCAGATCGTCGATGCGGTCCACCTTGTCGGCGTACCCCTCGACGAGCTCCATGGTGAACTCGTTCACCGCGGGCTGGCGGTCGGTGTCCGACCGCGAGTGGCGGACCCAGTCCGCGAGGACCTCGCGCACGGACACCCCGCGCTGGTCGGCCTCGAACAGGATCTGGAAAGCGCGCTTGCGCGCGTTGCTCCGGGCAGCCACGGTTAGCTGTTCACCCGGCCGAGGTAGTCGCTGGTGCGGGTGTCGACCTTGACCTTCTCGCCGGTGTTGACGAAGAGGGGAACCTGGATCTCGTGGCCCGTCTCCAGCGTCGCCGGCTTGGTGCCGCCGGTGGAGCGGTCGCCCTGGACGCCCGGGTCGGTGTGCTGGATGACCAGCTCGACGGCGGCCGGGAGCTCGACGTAGAGCACCTCGCCCTCGTGGCGGGCCACGGAGGCGGTCATGCCCTCGATGAGGAAGTTGGCGGCGTCGGCGACGGCCTTCCGGTCGACCATCAGCTGGTCGAAGTCCTCCATGTCCATGAAGACGAAGTACTCGCCGTCCATGTACGAGAACTGCATGTCGCGGCGGTCGATGGTGGCCGTCTCGACCTTGGTGCCGGCGTTGAACGTCTTGTCGACGACCTTGCCGGACATGACGCTCTTCAGCTTGGTGCGCACGAAGGCCGGGCCCTTGCCGGGCTTGACGTGCTGGAACTCGACGACGGCCCAGAGCTGGCCCCCGTCGAGCTTCAGCACCATGCCGTTCTTGAGGTCGTTCGTGGAAGCCACGGTTTGGGAATCTCCTGCACTGGAAGACCACGGGTGCGCGCACAGCCCGGCGATGCGGGCTAGAGCGCGAGCAGCTCCTTGGTCGTAATGGTGAGTAGCTCGGGACCGCCGTCCGCCTCGGGGCGAACGACGAGCGTGTCATCGATCCGGACGCCGCCCCGGCCCGGGAGGTGAACCCCCGGTTCGACGGTGACCGGCACGCAAGCGTCCAGTTTACCCATGGCCGTGGGTGCAAGCTGCGGGTCCTCGTCGATTTCGAGACCTACGCCGTGTCCCGTCCACGCCGCGAGGGCCTCGCCGTGACCCGCGGAGTCGAGCACGGAGCGGGCGGCGTGATCCACGTCCCGGTACGCGGCCCCGGGCAGCAGGGCCTCCCGGCCCGCCCTCTGGGCGGCGAAGACGAGGTCGTACAGCTCGATCTGCCAGTCGGCGGGGGTCGTGCCGATCACGAAGGTCCGGCCGATCTCGCAGCGGTAGCCCCGGTAGTTCGCGCCGAGACAGACGGAGAGGAAGTCGCCTTCCTCCACCCGCCGGTCGGAAGGCCGGTGCCGGGAGCGGCCGGAGTGCGGGCCCGTGCCGACCGAGGTCGGGAAGGCCGGGCCGTCGGCGCCGTGGTCCACGAGGCGGCGCTCCAGTTCGAGGGCGAGGTGCCGCTCGGTGCGGCCCACCAGGATCGATTCCAGCAGCTCGCCGAGGGCCTGGTCGGCGATCTCGGCGGCGATCCGCAGACAGGCGATCTCCTCCTCGTCCTTGACGAGGCGCTGCTGCTCGACGGCGGTCCCGAGATCGGCGAGGCGCAGTCTGGGCGCCACGGAGCGCAGGGCCCGGTGCCGGCCCACGGTGATGTGGTGCTCCTCGACGGCGAGGGAATCGGCGTGCGAGGAGGCGGCCAGGTCGGCGGCGGCGACCGCGGGATCCGCGCCGGGTCCGGCCAGCACGGAGAGCCGCAGGTTCTCGTCGAGCCGTCCCTCGTCGGCCTCCCCGGAGGGCTGCCCCGCGCAGAAGAGCATGTCCTCGCCGCCCGGTCCGACCAGCAGGACGGCGCCCGGCGGCGAAGCCCCGGAGAGGTAGCGGACGTTCGCCGGACGCGTGATGAGTGCGGCGGCGTTTCCGGCGGCCGCACAGCGGTCGCGAAGCAGGCCCCGGCGGGCCGCGTACACGTCTGACATGCTTCCGAGCCTACGAGCGGCTCGCGCATCCGGCCTGGCGAGCGCCGCCGTACGGGGACGCGGTGGGCTCGGCGGGATGGGCTCAGTAGGCCGGAGCCGATATGGCGCGGGCCAGGGTCTCGTCCAGGGCCCGGGCGGTGCCCTCGATGTCCAGATGGGAGTTGTCGATGATCGGCAGCCCGGATCCGTACCAGCCCGCCATGCGGCCGTGGATGCGCGCGACTTCCTCGTCGGAGAGCCGCCGGTTCCCGGAGCGGGCCGCGTTGCGCTCCAGGACGATCTCCAGGCCGGGCAGCAGGACGACCGGCAGCAGCGCGGGCCCGACGTGGCGCTTCCAGCCGCCGAGGCCCACGACCGGGCGGTCCGGGAACACGGCGTCGTCGAGGATGCAGGAGATCCCGTTGGCCAGGAAGTTGCGGGCGGCGAAGCCGCAGGTGCGGCGGGCGAGGCGGTACTGGGCCTCGGAGTGGTCGTTCCAGCCGGCCTGCGGGTCCGCGAAGCCCGAGCACACCCATTCCCGTACGTCGTCCAGGCTGATGTGCGCGGTGGGGACCGGCCGGGTGCCCGCCCAGTGGCGGGCCACGGTGGTCTTGCCCGCGCCCGCGGGACCGATCAGCAGCACCGCGAGGGTGGCGCCTCCGGTGCCGGGGGCGGCGGGCGGCAGCGGTATGTGCCCGGTGGCCCCGTCCTGCGGCCCCGGTACGGGCACGGACGCGGGCGGCACGGGCGGTACGGGCCAGCCCAGCGCCGGGGGCGCCTGCGGGTGCGGGGGCGCCGCCGGGCGCTGACCCCCCGACGGCTCCCAGCTCCCGCCCGCCACTCCATGCTGCATCCGCTGCCACTCCGTCCCGTTCCAGCACGACTGATGCGAGAACGTTATATGACCCGGAGGGCTGGTCGGGTCACTCGGTCGCACGGTTGCCCGAACCGTGCCGTCCGCCGGGGCTCACGACAGGGCCGGGGCCCGGCCGTGACCCCGGCGGACGGGTCAGGCCGTGACTTCGCCGAAGGCCGCCACGAGAACGGCCGGGTCCGGGCCCTCCAGGACGGTCGGCTTGGCCAGCCCGTCCAGGACGATGAAGCGCAGCAGGTCGCCACGGGACTTCTTGTCGAGCTTCATGGTCTCCAGCAGCTTGGGCCACTGGTCGCCGCGGTAGGTCAGCGGCAGCCCCACCGAGGCGAGGACCGCCTTGTGCCGGTCGGCCGTCGCGTCGTCGAGGCGGCCCGCCAGCCGGCCGAGCTCGGCCGCGAAGACCATGCCGACCGAGACGGCCGCGCCGTGCCGCCACTTGTAGCGCTCGTTCTTCTCGATGGCGTGCGCGAGGGTGTGCCCGTAGTTCAGGATTTCCCGCAGCCCCGACTCCTTGAGGTCGCTGGAGACCACGTCCGCCTTGACCTGGATGGAGCGGCAGATCAGCTCGGCCGTGTGCGGGCCGGCGGGCGTGCGCGCCGCTTCCGGGTCCGCCTCGATCAGGTCGAGGATCACCGGGTCGGAGATGAATCCGGCCTTGATGATCTCGGCGAGGCCGCTGACGTAGTCGTTGACCGGCAGCGACTCCAGCGCGGCCAGGTCGCAGAGCACGCCGGCCGGCGGGTGGAAGGCGCCGACGAGGTTCTTGCCCTCGGCGGTGTTGATGCCGGTCTTGCCGCCGACGGCCGCGTCCACCATCGCCAGGATGGTGGTGGGCACGGCGATCCAGCGCACGCCGCGCAGCCAGGAGGCCGCGACGAAGCCCGCGAGGTCGGTGGTGGCTCCCCCGCCGACGCCGACGATGGCGTCGGTGCGGGTGAAGCCGGACTGGCCCAGCGCCTTCCAGCAGTACGCCGCCACCTCGGCCGTCTTGGCCTCCTCGGCGTTCGGCACCTGGATGGCGACGGCCTCGTAGCCCTGCGCGGCGAGGTCGTCGCGCAGTGCCTCACCGGTCGAGGCGAGTGCCTCGGGGTGGATGACGGCGACCCGCTGGGCCTTCGTACCGATCAGGGAGCCGAGCTCGCCGAGCAGCTGCCGGCCGACCAGCACCTCGTACGCGTCGTGCCCGGCGCTCGCGCCGACCTGGATCCGCGTCACCTGGTCTGTCATGCGTTCTTCAACTCCAGAGCGTCGAGGACCGCCTGCGCGACCTCTTCGGGGGTGCGGTCGTCGGTGGCCACCACGACGCGCGCGACTTCGGTGTACAGGGGGCGCCTGGCCTCCATCAGCTCGCGCCACTGGCGGCGCGGGTTGATGGCGAGCAGCGGGCGCGCGGCGCCGAGGCCCACGCGCCGGACGGCTTCCTCGACGTCCATCGAGAGGTAGGCGACGGGCAGCCCGGTCAGCAGCCGCCGCGTCTCCTCGTCGAGGACGGCGCCGCCGCCGAGGGCGAGGACGCCGTCGTGCCCGGCGACGGCGGCCGCGACCGCCTCCCGCTCCAGCTCACGGAAGTACGTCTCGCCCTCGTCCACGAAGATGTCGGAGATCTCCCGGCCCTGGGCCGCCACGATGTCGGCGTCCGTGTCCCGGTAGGAGACGCCGAGCCGCCGCGCGATCAGCTCGCCCACGGTCGACTTGCCGGACCCCATGGGGCCGACGAGAACGACCAGGGGGCCGGTTTCGGGGGCGGGGGTCACCGGATCTGCAGGTTGTCGAGGTACGACCGGACGTTGCGGCGGGTCTCCGGGACGGAGTCGCCGCCGAACTTCTCCACGACGGCGTCGGCCAGCACCAGGGCGACCATGGCCTCGGCGACGATGCCCGCGGCGGGCACGGCACAGACGTCGGAGCGCTGGTGGTGGGCAACCGTCGCCTCTCCGGTGGCCACGTCCACGGTCGCGAGGGCCTTCGGCACGGTCGCGATCGGCTTCATCGCGGCCCGTACGCGCAGCAGCTCACCGGTCGTCAGACCGCCCTCGGTGCCGCCGGAGCGGCCGGAGGTGCGCTTGATGCCCTCGGGGGTGGAGACGATCTCGTCGTGCGCCTGCGAGCCGGGTACGCGGGCCAGGTCGAAGCCGTCGCCGACCTCCACGCCCTTGATGGCCTGGATGCCCATGAGCGCGGCCGCGAGGCGCGCGTCGAGGCGGCGGTCCCAGTGCACGTGCGAGCCGAGGCCGACGGGAACCCCGTAGGCGAGGACCTCGACGACGCCGCCGAGGGTGTCGCCGTCCTTGTGGGCCTGGTCGATCTCCGCGACCATCGCCTTCGACGCGTCGGCGTCGAGGCAGCGCACCGGGTCGGCGTCGAGCTTCTCGACGTCGGCGGGGGTCGGGTAGACGCCGTACGGGGCCTTGGCGGCCGCCAGCTCCACGACGTGGGAGACGATCTCGATGCCCGCGACCTCCTTGATGAAGGAGCGGGCGATGGCGCCGAGGGCCACGCGGGCGGCGGTCTCACGGGCGCTGGCGCGCTCCAGGATCGGCCGGGCCTCGTCGAAGCCGTACTTCTGCATGCCGGCGAGGTCGGCGTGGCCGGGACGGGGCCGGGTGAGCGGCGCGTTGCGGCCGGTCTCCTTGAGCTCCGAGGGGTCCACGGGGTCGGCCGACATGACCTTCTCCCACTTCGGCCACTCGGTGTTTCCGATCATCACGGCGACCGGGGAGCCGAGGGAGAGACCGTGGCGGACACCGCCGAGGAAGGTCACCTCGTCCTGTTCGAACTTCATCCGGGCACCGCGGCCGTAACCGAGCCGGCGGCGGGCCAGGTGGTCGGCCACCAGCTCCGTGGTGACCGGAACGCCGGCGGGAAGCCCCTCCAGCGTCGCTACCAGCGCCGGGCCGTGCGATTCCCCGGCGGTCAGCCAACGCAACCTGCTCAACGATGCTCCTCATGCTCGCGCCTGATTCAGCGACGGCGCGATCGGGTGCGCGGCCCGGACCCGCCTTCACCCGATCCTCCCATGTCCGGGCCGGTGCACCGCCCTCCGGTCCAGCTGTCGGACGGCGGCGCACCCGCCCGTAAGGCGGGAAGTGAATCTAGCGGAGGCCCGGGCGGCCGCTCAGTGCCGGGCGAGCAGGGCCGCTTCGCCGGCGGCCCGCATGGCCGCCAGGGGCGCGGCGGGGCGGCCGGTCATCTGCTCGACCTGCAGGACCGCCTGGTGGACCAGCAGGTCCAGGCCGCCGAGCAGCTTGCCGCCGCGGCCCGACCAGGCCGCGGCGAGCGCGGTGGGCCACGGGTCGTAGAGGACGTCGAAGAGCGTGCCCGGCCCGGCGGGCACGGAGCCGGCCAGCTCGTCGGTGGCACCGGCCGGGGTGGTCGCGATGACCAGCGGGGCGGCCAGCGCCTCGGCGGCCCGTGACCAGTCGGCCGTGCGGACGTCCACGCCGAGCCGCTCGCCCCACTCGCGCATCTCGGCGGCGCGGGCCGCCGAGCGTACGTACGCGGTCACCTCACCGGAGCAGATCCGCGCGAGCGCGGCGAGCGCCGAGGAGGCGGTGGCGCCGGCGCCGAGGATCGCGGCGGACTCCACCTTGGTCACGCCCTGCTCGCCTAGGGCGGAGAGCAGGCCGGGGATGTCGGTGTTGTCGCCGACGCGGCGGCCGTCCTCGGTGAAGACGACCGTGTTGACCGCCTCGACGGAGGCGGCCGTGTCGCTGATGCCGTCGAGCAGCGGGATGATCGCCCGCTTGAGCGGCATGGTCAGCGACAGCCCGGCCCACTCGGGGCCGAGCTGTGCCATGAACCCGGGGAGCGCGGCCTCGTCGATCTCGAAGCGGTCGTACGACCAGTCGGCGAGGCCGAGCTCCTGGTACGCGGCGCGGTGCAGCACCGGCGAAAGGGAGT
Source organism: Streptomyces sp. ISL-43 (assembly GCF_018614195.1). Lineage (GTDB taxonomy): Bacteria > Actinomycetota > Actinomycetes > Streptomycetales > Streptomycetaceae > Streptomyces. The sequence goes on along the minus strand of NZ_JAGGOT010000013.1, from coordinate 323,239 downwards.
GCTCGATGGGCGAACCCAGCACCGCGGCCCGTATCCGTGCCATGTTCCGCTACCCGCCGTTCTCTGTCTTCTGCTTCTGCCGTGCCTGGAACTCGTCGACGAGCTTCAGGTGCTCGTCGTACGTCTTGGTGAAGGTCGTCTTGTCGCCGTCGACCGACACGAAGAACATCCAGCCGCCGTGGTCCGGGCTGAGCGTAGCGGTCAGCGCGTCCAGGCCGGGGTTCCCGATCGGGCCCGGGGGCAGTCCCGCCACGTTGTGCGTGTTGTAGGGGTGGACGAAGGCCTTGGCCTCCGTGAGGTTGAAGTTGATCTCGCTCGTGCCCTTGACGTAGTTGTACGTCGAGTCGAACTGGATCTTCCGGTTCGTGACGTCGTTGGTCTTCTTGAGGCGGTTGTAGACCACCTCCGACATCTTCCGGAAGTCGTCGTGGTTCTTGCCCTCGGCGTTGACGAGGCTGGCGACCGTGATCACCTGGATCGGGTTCTCCAGGCCCAGCTCCTTGGCCTTGCCCTCGACCCCGAGCTCCCCGTACTTGTCGGTCGCGTTCTTGACCATCTGCTTGAGCAGGGACTCCGGCGTGCTGTCCTTGGTCAGGTCGTAGCGCATCGGGTACAGGAAGCCCTCGAGCGGGTCCATGAGCTTCGGGTCGTTGTTCGCCCACGCCGGCAGGCCGAGGTTCTTGGCCTCGCGGAAGGCGATGTCCTTGGTGGTGCCCGCCGGTTTTTCGAGCTTCCGGTCGATCGCGTCGTAGACCGTGGTGTTGCGCATGCCCTCGGAGATGGTGAGCACGTGCAGCTTGGAGGGGTCGGTCATGACCTCGACCGCCGAGGCGGCCGACATCTTCTTCTTGAGCGGATAGACGCCGGGCTGGATCGCCTTGCCCTTGGGGTTGGCGTTCGCCGCGTCCACGAACGCCTGGGCGCTCGCGACCACGCCCGCCTGCTTGAGGATCCGGCCCATCTGGCCCAGGCCCGCGCCCTTGGGGATCTCCACGTCGACGGTCTCGTCGATGCCGGAGCCCGCGAAGTCCTCGGCCGAGGCGAACTTGTCCTTGATGTAGCTGTAGCCGTAGTACCCGCCACCACCGAGCACACCGACGATGACCACGGCCGCGATGAGGCAGGCCATGCCGCTGCGCTTCTTCGGCTTGCCGCCGGAACGGCCGCGGCGGCCGCCGGGCTCGTCGTCGTCACCGTCGTCGCCGCCACCGAGGAAGGAGTCCTCGGCCTCGTCGGCCTTGACCTCCTCCTCCTGCCACCGCTCCTCCGGTTCCAGGTGCCGCCGGCCCGGGGGGCGCGGCGGCGGGAAGGCCTCGGGGGTGCCGTAGAGGTCGGGGGCCTCGCCGGGGTAGCCGCTCGCCTGCTGCTGGGCATACGGATCCGCCCCCGCGTACGGGTCGGCGGACGGCGCGGCGTTCGCGTACTGGGGGTCGAAACCGGCGTTCGGCTCGAAACCGCGGTTCTGGTCCGGGCCGACCGGGACCTGGCCGGTGTCCCAGCCCTGGCCCCCGTACGTCTCCTGGTGCTGCTGGTAGGCCTGCTGCTGGTGCGTCTGCTGCTGGTACTGGACCTGCTGCTGGTACTGCGGCTCCTGCTGGTACTGCGGCTGGCCCTGGTACTGCGGGTGCTGCTGGTACTGCGGCTGCTCCTGGTACTGCGGGTACTGCTGCTGCTCCTGGTACTGCGGCTCCTGCGGATACTGCTGCTGACCATCGACGTAAGGCATCCGACCCTGCTGGGCCTCGTGCCCGGTCCACCCCTGATCCCCGTACTGGGGATCCTCGGGGTGCCACGGTTCGGAGCCAGGGCCCCGGCGATACTCAGTCATCGATCCCCTAGCGCGCCGCAGGGCGTTGGCCGCGGCTCCGTCCGCCGCGACACCCGGTTCCGCCTCTTGGTGGGCGACGGCTGTTCGAATGCCGCCACTTCGCGCGGAACGTTACCGTATCGCGATCAGACAACCACTTCGACGCACTCACCGGGCGGATTACCTGATACCCGTTCGGTCTCCAAAGCGTTCTGCAGGATCACCACGGCGGCCGCCTGGTCGATGACCGACCGGCCCTTCTTCGCGTTGCGTCCCGAGGCCCGCAGCCCCTGGGCGGCGGTGACGGTCGTCATCCGCTCGTCCACCAGACGGACCGTCACGGGCTTGATGCCCTTGGCGAGTTCCGTGGCGAAGGCGCGGCACTTGGCCGCGGCCGGCCCCTCCCGCCCGCTGAGCGAGCGGGGCAGACCGACCACCACCTCGATGGGGTCGTACTCCTCGACGAGTTGCCGAAGCCGCCGGTGGGCGAAGGGGATGTCCCGGCCCGGGACGGTTTCCACCGGTGTGGCCAACACCCCATCGGGGTCGCACGAGGCGACCCCGATCCGGGCGTCCCCGACATCGATGGCGAGCCGGCGGCCGCGGCGCAGTGTCATCGTCAGGCCGTCTCTACGACGAGGCGCTCGACGGCGCTGATGGCCTCGGGGATGGCGGCCGGGTTCTGGCCGCCGCCCTGGGCGACGTCCGGCTTGCCGCCACCGCCGCCGCCGAGGGTCTTGGCGGCCGTACGGACCAGGTCGCCGGCCTTGAGGCCGCGCTCGCGGGCCGCCTCGTTGGTGGCGATGACGGTCAGCGGGCGGTCGTTCGCCGTGGTGAACAGGGCCACGACGGCCGGGCGGTCGCCCTGGATGCGGCCGCGGACGTCGAGGACCAACTTGCGCAGGTCGTCGGCGCCGGTGCCGTCCGGCACCTGGCCGACGACGAGGGCGACGCCGTGGATGTTCTGGGCGTTGGCGGCGAGACCGGCGGCGGCCTGGAGGACCTTCTCCGCGCGGAACTTCTCGATCTCCTTCTCGGCGTCCTTCAGCTTGCCGAGCATGGAGGCGATCTTCTCCGGCAGCTCCTCCGGACGGCCCTTGACCAGCTCCTGGAGCTGGGCGACGACCGTGTGCTCCTTGGCGAGGAAGTTGTACGCGTCCACGCCGACGAGAGCCTCGACGCGACGCACGCCGGAGCCGATGGAGGACTCGCCGAGCAGCTTCACCAGGCCGAGCTGGCTGGTGTTGCCGACGTGGGTGCCGCCGCACAGCTCCTTGGAGAAGTCGCCGATGGTCACGACGCGCACGCGCTCGCCGTACTTCTCGCCGAACTCGGCGATGGCTCCCTGCTTCTTCGCCTCGTCGATGCTCATGATCTCGGCGGTGACGTCGAGCTCGCGGGAGAGCACGTCGTTGATCTTCTGCTCGACGTCGGTGAGGACCGAGCCGGGAACGGCGTTCGGCGAGCCGAAGTCGAAGCGGAAGCGGCCGGGCGAGTTCTCGGAACCGGCCTGGGCGGCGGTCGGGCCCAGGGCGTCGCGCAGCGCCTGGTGGGTCAGGTGCGTGGCCGAGTGGGCGCGGGCGATGGCCCGGCGGCGGCTCACGTCGATGGCGGCGTACGCGGAGGCGCCCACCGTCACCTCGCCGACCTGGACCGAACCCTTGTGCACGGAGACGCCCGGGACCGGCTGCTGCACGTCACGGATGACGATGACGGCGCCGGAGTCGAGCTTGATGCGGCCCTGGTCGGCGAGCTGGCCGCCGCCCTCGGCGTAGAAGGGGGTGCGGTCCAGGACGACCTCGACCTCGTCGCCCTCGGAGGCGGCGGGCGCGGAGACGCCGTTGACCAGGAGGCCGACGATGGTGGACTCGCCCTGGTTGGTGGCGTAGCCGGTGAACTCGGTGGCGCCGGAGCCGTCGGCGATCTCCCGGTAGGCGGACATGTCCGCGTGGCCGGTCTTCTTGGCCTTGGCGTCGGCCTTGGCCTTGTCGCGCTGCTCCTGCATCAGGCGGCGGAAGCCGTCCTGGTCCACGGCGAGGCCCTGTTCGGCGGCCATCTCCAGGGTCAGGTCGATCGGGAAGCCCCAGGTGTCGTGGAGCAGGAACGCCTTGTCGCCGGCCAGGACCGTGCCACCGGTGGCCTTGGTCTCGGTGATGGCGGTGTCGAGGATGTTCGTGCCGCCGCGCAGGGCCTTCACGAAGGCGGCCTCTTCGGCGAGCGCGACGGTCTCGATGCGCTTGCGGTCGGTCACGAGCTCCGGGTACTGCTGCCCCATCGTGTCGATCACGACGTCGACGAGCTCCTGGATGACCGGGCCCGTGGCGCCCATGAGGCGCATGTTGCGGATGGCGCGGCGCATGATGCGGCGCAGCACGTAGCCGCGGCCCTCGTTGCCGGGGGTGACGCCGTCGCCGATGAGCATGGCGGAGGTACGGATGTGGTCGGCGACCACGCGCAGCGAGACGTCGGTGCCCTGGGCGGCGCCGTACTGCACGCCCGTCAGCTCGGTGGCCTTGTCCATGACCACGCGCAGGGTGTCGGTCTCGTACATGTTCTGCACGCCCTGCAGGATCATCGCGAGGCGTTCGAGGCCGAGACCCGTGTCGATGTTCTTCGACGGCAGGTCGCCGAGGATCGGGAAGTCTTCCTTGCCGTCGCCGGCGCCGCGCTCGTACTGCATGAAGACCAGGTTCCAGATCTCCACGTAGCGCTCGTCGTTGACGGCCGGGCCGCCCTCGACGCCGAACTCGGGGCCGCGGTCGTAGTTGATCTCCGAGCAGGGGCCGCAGGGACCCGGGACGCCCATGGACCAGAAGTTGTCCTTCTTGCCCAGGCGCTGGATGCGCTCGGCCGGCACGCCGATCTTGTCGCGCCAGATGGCCTCGGCCTCGTCGTCGTCGAGGTAGACCGTGATCCAGAGCTTCTCCGGCTCCAGGCCGTAGCCGCCGTCCGCCACGGAGCTGGTGAGCAGCTCCCAGGCGTACTGGATGGCGCCTTCCTTGAAGTAGTCGCCGAAGGAGAAGTTGCCGCACATCTGGAAGAACGTGCCGTGGCGGGTGGTCTTGCCGACCTCTTCGATGTCCGGCGTACGGACGCACTTCTGCACGCTGGTGAGCGTGGGCGCCGGCGGCTTGACCTCGCCGAGGAAGTACGGCTTGAACGGCACCATGCCGGCGGGCACCAGCAGCAGAGTCGGGTCGTCCGCGATGAGCGACGCCGAAGGGACAACGGTGTGACCGCGCTCCTCGAAGAAGCTCAGCCAGCGGCGGCGGATTTCAGCCGACTCCATCAGTGGTCCTCATTCCGGTTGTGCGAAAACTTCGGTCGGTAAGTGTTCTTGTCGTGCTCGATGGCCCTGCGCCGCCGCGGCCCGGGAAGGGCGGTGACGTTGCCGGGCAGGTCGGGGTCCTGGTGGAGTCCCAGTGCGTCGTTCAGCTCGTCCTCGCGCTGGGACATCCCCGCCTTGACGTCGAGGGCGAAGTCCTTGAGGCGGTGGCCGGCCTCGAGCGCCTTGTCGGCGGCCTGGGCGGCGAGGCTCTCGGGGGTCAGCTTCTTGAGCTGGCGGTTGACCTTGGTGGTGGCCCACACGCCGGCGGCTGCGCCTGCGGTGAACCAGAAGGCTCGGCGGAACATCGGCGGTCTCAGCCCTTCTGCTTCCGGCGCCGTGCCGCCGGCACCGTACGGCCGACGATCACGGTGCGTCGGGACGTCTTGCGCGGCATGTCCTGCGCGTCGGCGCCGCCCTTGCCCAGCGCCTTGCGGACGCCGTAGCCGAAGGCCGCGACCTTGACGAGCGGCCCGCCGAAGGTGGACGCGACGGTGGAGGACAGCGCGGAGGCGTTGGAGGTGACTTCCTGGACGTCGCTCGCGATGGCGTCGACCCGGTCCAGCTGGGTGCGGGCGGAGCGGACGGTGGTGGAGGCGTCCGCGAGCAGCGGGACGGCCTGGTCGGTCACGTCGGCCACCAGCTTGGTGGTCGCCTTGAGCACCTGGGCCAGCCTCACCAGCACCACGGCCAGGAAGGAGACCAGGATGGCCCAGAAGACGGCCACGAGGATCCCGGCCACCTCTCCACCGGACACGTCACACCGCTCTCTAAACGTCGATCACCAAGCGAAAAAGTCGTCCTCCGACCCTATCGCGCCGGAGATCCGGCGCAGTACCGGAATTCGGGGGCGGCGCCCCGTCCGTGCGGCCCGACACCACCCCGCCTTGTACGCAGAGCATCCGGACCAGTACCCTCCGTGTCCCATGCGACAGAGACCCATTCCCCGAAGGACTCCGGGCAATCTTCCCTCGGACCTGAGCGGCTTCGTCGGGCGGGGTGTGGAGCTGGCCGAGCTGGAGCGACTGCTGGAGTCCTCGCGGCTGGTCACGGTGACCGGCGCGGGCGGTGTCGGCAAGTCCCGGCTGGTCCTTGCGGCGGCCAGGGCCGCGGCGGTGGCGGCGGACCCCGCCGCGACCGCGAGCCCGTCGCAGGAACGCTACTGCGACGGCGTGTGGCTGGCCGAGCTGGCCTGCGTACGGGATCCGGCGCTGCTGGAACTGACCATCGCCGAGGCGCTCGGGCTGACCGACCACACCACCCGGCCGCCCCGGACGGTACTCGCCGAACACCTGGCCGAACGCCGGCTGCTGCTGGTCCTGGACGGTTTCGAGCAGCTGGTCGACGAGACCGCCACCCTGGTACGGGACCTCCTGCGCGGCTCCCCCGGCCTGCGGGTGCTCGCCGCCGGCCGGCGCCCGCTGACCCTCGACGGCGAGCTGTCCTGGCCGCTGGCCCCGCTGGACCCCGAGGAGGCCCTGGCCCTGCTGATCGACCGGGCGGCGGCCGCCGACCCGGCCTTCACCCTGACGGAGGCCAACCGGGCGGTGCTGGCCGAGCTGTGCGCCCGGCTCGACGGGCTGCCCCTGGCGCTGGAGCTGGCGGCGGGCCGGCTGCGCACGCTGACCCCGGCGCAGGTGCTGGCCCGGCTGGAGGACCGCTTCGCCCTGCTGACGGGCGGCTCGCGCGGGGCGCTGCCCCGCCACCGGGCGCTGCGTACGGCGATCGGCTGGAGCCACGAGCTGTGCACCGCCGGGGAGCGGCTGCTGTGGGCGCGGCTCTCGGTCTTCGCCGGGCAGTTCGACCTGGACGCCGCCGAGTACGTGTGCGCGGGCCCGGACCTGCCGGTGGAGTCGGTGCTGGACCTGGTCGGGGAGCTATTGGGGCAGTCCCTGCTGGTCCGGGAGGAGACGGCCGCCGGGGCCCGCTACCGGATGCTGGAGACCGTACGGATCTACGGGGCGGGCTGGCTGGAGTCGCTGGGTGACGCCGGGCGGCTGCGGCGCAGGCACCGGGACTGGTACATGGGCCTGGCGACCTGGTGCGAGCTGGACTGGTTCAGCCCGCGCCAGCAGGAGGTGGCCGCGCTGGTGGAGGCGGAGCTGCCCAATCTTCGGCTCGCCCTGGAGTGCTGCCTCGACGAGCCGGACGAGATCCACCTCGGCCAGTACCTGGCGGGCACGCTCTGGTTCTACTGGGCGGGCTGCGGCCGGCTCACCGAGGGCCGGCACTGGCTGGACCGCACCCTGGAGGGCGGCCCCGCCGGGCCCGCCCAGCCGTCGGGGTACGAGAGCTCGCGGCTGAAGGCGCTGTGGGTGCTCGGGTACGTGGCCGCCCTGCAGGGCGACTCGGTGGCCTCGATGAGCGCGCTGTACGAGTGCCGGGACGGGGCCGCGCTGAGCGGGAACCAGGTGGCGGGGGCGTACGCGGTGCACCGGATGGGCTGCCTGGCCCTGATCTCGGACGACATGGCGCGGGCCCGGGAGCTGCTGGGCTCGGCGCTGGAGCGCTACCGCGAAGCCGGGGAGCTGAACAGCAACGTCCTGATGTGCCAGGTCGAGCTGGCGATGGCGCTGGCCTTCCAGGGCGAGCTGCCGGGCGCGCTCTCGCTGTGCGAGGAAGTCCGGGACATCTGCGAGGAGCGCGGGGAGCGCTGGACGAAGGCGTACGCCTTGTACGTGCTGGCGTACGCGGCCCTGGACGCGGGTGGCACGGCCGAGGCGCGGCGGCTGCTGTCCGAGTGCGTGGCCGTCAACCACGTGTTCCGCGACCTGGTCGGACTGGTGCTGGCGGTGGAGCTGCTGGCGCTGGTGACGGTGGCCGAGGGGCATCCGGCGGAGGCCGCGGTGCTCCAGGGGGCGGCGGAGCCGATGTGGGACGGGGTGGGGATGCGGCTGTTCGGCTCGGGGTACTTCAACGCCCCGCGGCTGATGTGCCAGGAGCGGGCGGGCGAGCTGCTGGGCGCCGAGCGGTACGCGTCCTGCGCCCGGCACGGGCGCACCCTGGGGGTGGACGCGCTGGTGGAGCGGGCCCTGCGGGGGCCGGAGCCGGCGCCCGCGCCGGCGGGGCCGCTGCCGAGGCCCCGCGCCACCGCCGACCGGCCGATGGGCCACCCGGGGGCGAAAAGCAGGAAACCCGCCGGCTCCCCCAAGGGGGAACCGGCGGGCTGACCAGCCTGTGAGGGCTACGTCCGCTGGTACTGGATCAGCGGGCGTAGTACTCGACGACGAGCTGCTCGTCGCAGATGACCGGGATTTCCTTGCGGTTCGGGTCGCGGTCCAGGCGGAAGGCCAGGGCCTTCAGGTTGACCTGCAGGTAACGCGGGGTCTCGCCCTCGCCTGCGTAGCCACCCTCACGGGCAACCTGGAACGGAACCTTCTCGCGGCTGCGCTCGCGCACCGTGATGACGTCGTCCGGGCGGACACGGAACGACGGCTTGTCGACCTTGTCGCCGTTGACCTCGATGTGGCCGTGAACGACCATCTGGCGGGCCTGGTAGATGGTGCGGGCGATGCCCGAACGCAGGACCAGGGCGTCGAGGCGACGCTCGAGCTCGACGACAAGCGCCTCGCCCGTCTTGCCTTCGGCCTTCTTGGCGCGGTCGTACGCGCGGGCCATCTGACGCTCAGAGATGTCGTACTGAGCGCGCAGACGCTGCTTCTCCAGCAGACGAACCTTGTAGTCCGAGTTCTGCTTGCGGCCACGGCCGTGCTCGCCCGGCGGGTAGGGGCGGGCCTCGAAGTACTTGACGGCCTTCGGGGTCAGCGCAATGCCGAGGGCACGCGACTTCTTGACCTTGGGTCGCTTCTGGTTCACGTGGAACCTACCTCCATGTAAGTTAGGTGAGGCTTACCTTAGCGAGGAGGACGTAATGTCTCGACCACATGGGATCCCCCTGCCCAGTGCGCATCGAAGTTCAGATCCAAACGAAACAGGATCTGCTTTCGACGACGATTGGCAAGGTCAGCCGCGTCCCAGGGAAGGCGTTCGGCAGCTCACCGGAGCCGAACGCGTACGAACCCTCGTAGAGTCCAACGCCTCAGTATCCCTCACGCTCCCAGGTGCTCGTGACCAGGGAGAGTTCGGAACAGGCATGCCGGCCGCAAGGACCGTCACCCCGGACGGGGACGTGATTCTCCTGGTATCAGGGGAATCCGCGGCTGCCAGGGCAGCCGCTCACGCCCAGGACGACGACCTCACCGCCGTGATCGAGATCACGGATGTGGCGCCGGTGTCCGTGGCCCATCGTATCCGAGGCCGCGCGTGGCTCGCCGGGTGGCTCACCCCGGTGCGCGGGGACGCCGACCGGGCGGCCTGCGCGGCGCTGCTGGCGGAGCGGCACCCGGTCGGAGAGCTCCTCGGAATGTCCGAGGAGCTCGAAGCCCCGTACTCCGGCCGGCCGGCGTGGACGCTGCTGCGGCTGGAGGTCGGGGAGATCTCCGTGGACGACCTGTGGGGCGCCGAGCACGTGGACCCGGAGCTGCTGGCCGCGGCCGAGCCCGACCCGATGGTGGCGCACGAGACGGAGCTCCTCCAGCACCTGGCCACGGCGCACGGCGACCGGATGGCCGACCTCCGCGCGCTGCTCGGCACCCGGGAGACGGCGGACATGAAGGCAGTCCCCCTCGCGCTGGACCGCCTGGGCCTGCGGGTGCGCTTCACCCGCGGCGGCTCGGGGACGGACCCGGGGTCGGCTTTCGACGCCCGATTCGACTTCCCGGAGCCGGTGGGCGACGTCTGCGAGCTGCGCCGGGCGATGCGCACCCTGTTCGCCTGAGCCTGAGCCTGAACCTGGGCCTAGGCGCAGGTGCCGAGCATCTCCTGCAGCGCCTGCTTCTCGGGCCGGGTCACGGACAGCCCGTACTTCGCCTTGACGCCGGTGTAACGCCGCGCGTACTCGCACCAGTAGCCCCGCTGCGGCGGCTTCCACTTGTCGGCGGTCTTACTGCCCTTGTCGTAGTTGGTCTGCTTGTCCACCGCGAGCAGCACGTCGAGGTCGTTGGCGTACTCCAGCCTGCGCTGCGCGGTCCAGGCGTACGCGCCGCCGCGCCAGGCGGCGCCGAGGGCGACGACGTGGTCGGTCTGGATCTGCGAGGCGCGCCGGTAGGAGTAGGGGAGCTCTTTGCCGGTGTACGGGTCGTGCAGCACTCCGGAGAGGACGACGCAGGGGTTGCGGTCCCCCTCGCGCAGCTCCCGCAGATCCCTGCGGAGCACGTCGTCCCGGGTGTCGCACCCGTTGCGCCCGCCGACGGCGTCGGTCTCGTCGGACCAGTACCTGCCGAAGTTCTCGCGCTTGTACGTCTCCCAGTTCTTGCCCCACTCGACCTTCAGCCCGGCCAGCCGGGTCTTGGCGGTGGCCGCGGCGGGCGGGAACCCGGCACTGGCGAACGGCACCTGCGCGACCAGCGCCGCGGCGCTGGCGTGAGCCGTCCCGGCGTCACCGTGATGGCACCCGCCGATCAGCAGCGCGGCCACGGCGGCGATCAGCGGAGCAGGGCGTCCCATGCGACGGAGCCTAGGTCCCGCCGGCTGCGCCGCGGGTCAGGACCCGCCGCGCAGCCGCTCCCGCACCTTCTCCACCACGTCCGCGTACCGCGCCTCCGCCCCGTACCGCGTCGGCTCGTAGTACCTCTTGCCGTGCACCACGTCCGGCGCGTACTGCTGCGCGGCGATCGCGCCGGGCACGTCGTGCGGGTAGACGTACCCCACCGCGTGCCCCAGCTTCGCCGCCCCCTTGTAGTGCCCGTCCCTCAGGTGCGCCGGCACCGTGCCGGCCAGCCCTGCCCGTACGTCCGCCAGCGCGGCGCCGATCGCCGTCGTCGCGGTGTTCGACTTCGGGGCCAGGGCCAGGGCGATCGTCGCGTGCGACAGGGTCAGCGCCGCCTCGGGGAAGCCGATCATCGCCACCGCCTGCGCGGCCGCCACCGCGAGCGGCAGGGCCGTCGGGTCGGCCAGCCCGATGTCCTCGCTCGCCGAGATCATCAGCCGCCGCGCGATGAACCGCGGGTCCTCCCCCGCTTCGATCATCCGCGCCAGATAGTGCAGCGCCGCGTCCACGTCCGAGCCGCGGATCGACTTGATCAGCGCGCTCGCCACGTCGTAGTGCTGGTCGCCGTCCCGGTCGTACTTGACCGCCGCCCGGTCGACCGCCTCCTCCACCGTCTGGAGGCTGATCTCCGGCTCGCCCTTGGCGATCGCGGAACCGGCGCCGGCTTCGAGAGCCGTCAGGGCCCGCCGCGCGTCACCGCCCGCGATCCGCAGCAGGTGTGCCTCGGCGTCCGCCGGGAGGGAGACCGCCCCGCCGAGACCGCGCTCCTCGGTCAGCGCCCGGCGCATCAGCGCGCTCAGGTCTTCGTCCGTCAGCGGTTCCAGCGTCAGCAGCAGGGACCGCGAGAGCAGCGGGGAGATGATCGAGAAGTACGGGTTCTCCGTGGTCGCGGCGATCAGCGTGACCCAGCGGTTCTCCACGGCCGGCAGCAGGGAGTCCTGCTGCGCCTTGCTGAAGCGGTGGATCTCGTCGAGGAAGAGGACGGTGTCCTTGCCGTAGCCGCCGGCCGCCCGTTTGGCGCCCTCGATGACGGCCCGTACCTCTTTCACGCCGGCCGTGATCGCGGACAGTTCCACGAAACGCTTCTTCGTCGCCTGGCTCACCACGTAGGCGAGCGTGGTCTTGCCGGTGCCCGGCGGACCCCACAGGATCACCGAGGACGCCCCGGCCGGACCGCCCTCCCCGTCCCCGACGAGCCGCCGCAGCGGCGAGCCGGGCTTCAGCAGGTGCTGCTGGCCGACGACCTCGTCCAGGGTGCGCGGGCGCATCCGGACGGCGAGCGGAGAACTGGAGGGGTCCTTCGCCTGGCGGTCTTCGGCAGCGGCGGTGAAGAGGTCTGGTTCCACACCGGAAGCCTATGCGAGCCCACCGACAGGGCCGCCCGGGCCAGGACTGCCTACAGCCCTCAGCTGGTCCAGAAGTCCCACCAGCGGGTCAGGATCAGCATGCCGATGATCCCGATGTGCAGGACGGGCAGCACCCAGGTGAACTCGTCGAAGAAGCCGCGCAGCCAGCCGGGGGCCGCCAGCATGCGGTTCCGGACGTTGTGCGAGGTGACGTACCAGAACATGACGATGGTGGCGACCCACGCGAGGCAGCACCACAGGCACAGCGAGTTGATGTTGTACAGCGACTGGTACATCAGCCAGGTGCAGAAGCCGACGCCGAAGAGCATCCCGGCGTTCAGGGTCAGCCAGTACCAGCGCGGGAAGCGGGCCCGCGCGAGCAGGCTCATGCCGACGCAGACGACGATGCCGTAGGTGACCAGCCCCAGCATCGGGTTCGGGAAGCCGAAGACGGCCGCCTGGTCGCTGGTCATGATGTTGCCGCAGGAGACGATCGGGTTGAGGCTGCAGCCCGGCGTGAAGTTCGGGTCCTCCAGCAGCTTGAACTTGTCGATCGTGATGACCCAGGCGGCGAGCAGCCCCGCGGCCCCTGTGATCACCAGCAGCAGGGCGAGCGCCCGGCTGCCGCCGACCGCCGTCCGCGGCTCCGCGGTGTCCGTGCCGGTCCCTCGTGTCGTCATCCCGCCCGCTCCACATCTGCAAGGTCAACAAGCACCGGTCATTGTGCCGTACGCGGCCGGCTGTCCACCGTTCGACGGACATAAGGAGGTACGCACGGGGGGACCGGTGGACGCGCCTGCGGCACACCATTCAAGACATGACACAGAACGCGGTGGAAGTGCGGGGGCTTCGCAAGCAGTACGGCGATGTCACCGCGGTGGACGGACTGGACCTGACCATCCGGCGGGGCGAGGTCTTCGGCCTCCTCGGGCCCAACGGCGCCGGCAAGAGCACCACGGTGGAGATACTCCAGGGGCACCGGGAGCGGGACGGCGGCGAGGTGCGCGTCCTCGGCGCGGACCCCGCCACGGGCGGCCGGGCCTGGCGCTCGCGCGTCGGCATCGTCTGGCAGGACGAGTCGGCGCCCGCCGAACTGACCGTACGGGAGTCGGTGGAGCACTTCGCCCGCTACTACCCTGCCCCGCGCGACCCGGCCGAGGTGATCGCCCTGGTCGGCCTGGAGCACAAGCGCGACCACCGGATCAAGGGCCTCTCCGGCGGCCAGCGGCGCCGTCTCGACGTGGCGCTCGGGGTCATCGGCGACCCGGAGCTGCTGCTCCTGGACGAGCCGACCACCGGCTTCGACCCGGCCGCCCGGCGGCAGTTCTGGGACCTGATCCGGCTGCTGTCCGGCGCGGGCACCACCATCGTGCTCACCACGCACTACCTGGAGGAGGCCGAGGCCCTCGCCGACCGGCTCGCGGTCATCGCCCGCGGCAAGGTCGTCGCCGAGGGCGAACCGGCCGCGCTGCGCGCCCGCCTCGGGACCGGTGCCACCGTCCGGTGGACCGACCGCGACGGCGGCTCGCGCAGCACCGACACCCAGACGCCCACCCGTACCGTCGCCGAGCTGATGACCCGCTTCGACGGCGAGATCCCGGACCTGAGGATCACCCGCCCCACCCTGGAGGACGTGTACCTGCGCCTCACGGGCCGGCTCGACCGCGGCACGACGCAGCAGGAGGAGTCCCGATGAGCACCGTGACCGGTACGAGCGCGAGCACCGGCGCCAAGGCCCTGCCCGGCGCCTGGTCCCTGGGGATGAGGCGGGGCCTGCTGGAGATCAGGCAGTTCGCGCGCCAGCGCGACGCCGTGATCTTCACCTTCGCCTTCCCCATCGTCTTCCTCGCCCTCTTCGCCTCGATCTTCAGCGACGGCATGGAGGGCACCGGGGTCACCGCCTCCCAGATGTACGCGGCCGGCATGGTCGCCGCCGGCATCATGTCCACCAGCTTCCAGTCCCTCGGCATCTCGATCGCCGTCGAACGCGACGAGAAGGTGCTGCGCCGGCTGCGCGGGACCCCGATGCCGCCGGCGGCGTACTTCCTCGGCAAGGTCTGGCTGGTGCTGGTCACCGGCCTCGCCGAGACGGCGATCCTGCTGCTGGTCGGCTCCACCCTCTTCGACCTCGATCTGCCGACGTCCGCCGCCAAGTGGCTGACCTTCGCCTGGATCTTCACCCTGGGCCTGGCCGGCTGCGCCCTGCTCGGCATCGCCATCAGCAGCCTGCCCAAGTCCGGGAAGAGCGCCAGCTCGGTCGTGGTCCTGCCGTTCCTGATCCTGCAGTTCGTCTCCGGTGTGTTCATCCCGGTCCATCAGATCCCGGACTGGCTGCTGAACATCGGCGCGCTGTTCCCGCTCAAGTGGATGTGCCAGGGGCTGCGCGGGGTGTTCCTCCCGGAGTCGGCGGCCGTTCTCGAACAGGCCGGCGGCTGGGAGTATGGGAAGGTCGCCCTGGTCCTGGGCGCCTGGGTCTTGGGGGGTCTGGTCCTGTGTCTGGTGACCTTCAAGTGGAAGAACCGCCGCGACGGCTGAACGGCCCCGACCGGTCCCCCGGAGCGCGCGAGTCCCACGTCTGGGACCGCGCCTTCGGGCCGTGGGACTTCTACTTCGGGCTGGTGTGGGCCGCCACCGCGGCCTTCGTCCTGGGCGCCGGCTTCCCGCCGCTCGCCCACCGGCTGGCCGCCGTGGCCCTGCTCGCGCTGCTCGTCCCCTGGTACGTGTGGGCCGGACGTCCGCTGCTGCTGCTGGAACCGGGCGCCCGGTCCGGCCGGTCGCTGCGCTACCTGGCGGGGAACCTGGCGCTGTTCCTGCCGGCCGCCGCCCTGGCCGGCGAGGCCCGCATGATCACCTTCGCCCTCGCCCCGACCTGCTTCATGCTGCTGCCGCTGCGCCGGGCGGTGGCCGCGGTGGGGCTGGTGTCCCTGCTGCCCGTGGCCGGCTGGGCACTGCTCTGGCGGCCGCCCGGAAACGCCGTGTTCGTGAGCTTCCTCGGCGCGGCCGTCACCTTGGCCTTCTCCGCCTTCTTCGGCGCCTGGATCATCCGCATCATCGAGCAGAGCCAGAACCGGGCCTCCCTGATCGCCGAACTCGACGCCAGCCGGGAGGAGGTGGCCAGGCTCTCCGCCGAACGCGGCGCCCACACCGAGAGGGAACGCATGTCCCGGGAGATCCACGACACCCTCGCGCAGGGCTTCACCAGCCTCCTGATGCTGGTCCAGGCCGTGCAGTCGGAGCTGGACACCGATCCGGCGCAGGCCCGCCGCCACCTGGAGCTGATGGCCGCCACCGCCCGGCAGAACCTGGCGGAGGCCCGCGCCCTGGTCACCGGCGGCGCACCCGCCGACCTCGACGGCGGCTCGCTGCCCGACGCCGTACGCCGCCTCGCGGCCCGGCACGATCCGCCGGCGGCCGTGTCGGTGACGGGTGACGTCCGCGCGCTGAGCCCGGCGCTGGAGGTCGTGGCCCTGCGCACCTGCCAGGAGTCCCTGTCGAACGCGGCCCGGCACGCCGGCCCCGGCGCCCGCGCCACCCTCGGCCTCGCCTACACGGCCTCGACTCTCACCGTGTCGGTACGGGACACGGGCCGCGGTTTCGACCCGGCGTCCGTGCCCCTGGGCTACGGCCTGCGGGGCCTGCGGGCCCGGGTCGCGGAGGCGGGCGGCTCGGCGGCCGTCGACAGCGCGCCGGCCGCGGGCACCACCGTCACCGTCACCCTCCCGCTCGACTGAGGAGCCGCAGACATGATCCGCATCCTGCTCGCCGACGACCACCCGGTGGTACGGGAGGGCCTGCGCGGCATGCTCAGCGCCGAACCGGACCTGGAGGTGGTGGCCGAGGCCTCCAACGGCCCCCAGGCGGAGGCACTGGCCGCGAGCCTGGGGGCCGCCGGCCTCGACCTGATCCTGATGGACCTGCGGATGCCCGGCGGCGACGGCGTCGAGTCGATCGCCCGCATCACGGCGGCAGGGCTGCCGGTTCGGGTGGTGGTCCTCACCACCTACGAGGACGACCGGGACATCCTGCGCGCGGTGGAGGCGGGCGCGGCGGGCTACCTGCTCAAGGACATGACCCGGGCCGAACTGGCCGGGGCCGTACGCGCGGCCGTCCGCGGCGAGACGGTCCTCGCCCCGACGGTGGCGGGCCGCCTGGTCGACCGGCTCCGCACCCGCCCGGAGCGGCCCCGTCTCTCGGAGCGCGAGGTGTCGGTGCTGCGCCTGGTCGCGGAGGGCGCGACGAACGCGGAGATCGGCCGCCGCCTGTTCGTGGCGGAGTCCACGGTCAAGACGCACCTGCTGCGCGTCTTCGGCAAGCTGGAGGTCACGGACCGCACGGCGGCGGTGACCACGGCCATGCGGCAGGGCTTGCTCTGACCGTGACCGCTGCGCGGGCTCTCCCCGCCCCGCTCTTTCGCCGTTTCGCGGGGCCCCGCCCCAGACCCCGCACCTCAAACGCCGGCGGGGCTGGGATCGCCCGTAAGGCGATCCCAGCCCCGCCAAGGAGCACGTGCGGGCCGGCGGCAGCCGAATCCAGCCTCGCCGGAACGACCGTCAGGCCAGCTTCGCGCGGACCGTGTCCACCAGATCGGCCAGGGCCACCGGGGTCTGCTCCCCGGACTCCATGTCCTTCAGCTGGACCACGCCCTCTTCGAGGTCGCGGTCGCCCGCGACCAGCGCGAAGCGCGCCCCGCTGCGGTTCGCGTCCTTCATCGCACCCTTGAGGCCCTTGCCCCCGTACGAGATGTCCGCCGCGACACCGGCCCGCCGCAGCTCGGTCACCAGACCGAACAGCACCGGCTTCGCCCCGCCCAGCGCCACCGCGAAGACGGAGGTCGCCGACGGGATGTCCAGCTCGATGCCCTCGGCTTCGAGCGCCAGCACCGTACGGTCCACTCCGAGCGCCCAGCCGACCGAAGGCAGCGCCGGCCCGCCGATCATCTCGGAGAGGCCGTCGTAGCGGCCGCCGCCGCCGACCGCCGACTGCGAGCCCAGACCGTCGTGCACGAACTCGAAGGTGGTCCGCGTGTAGTAGTCCAGGCCGCGCACCAGCTTCTCGTCGTCCTCGAAGACGACCCCGGCCGCCGTCACCAGCGCCCGCACCTCCTCGTGGTACGCCTTGCACGCGTCGCACAGGTAGTCCCGCAGCATCGGCGCGCCGACCAGCTGCTTCTGTACCTCGTCCCGCTTGTCGTCGAGGACGCGCAGCGGGTTGATCTCGGCACGGCGGACGGTGTCCTCGTCGAGGTCCATCCCGCCGAGGAACGCCTGGAGTGCCTCCCGGTACACCGGGCGGCACTCCTTGTCGCCCAGCGAGTTCAGCAGGATCCGGAAGTTGCGCAGGCCCAGCGAGCGGTACGCCTGGTCGGCCAGGATGATCAGCTCGGCGTCCAGCGCCGGGTCCTCGGCGCCGATCGCCTCGGCGCCGACCTGCGAGAAGTGGCGGTAGCGGCCCTTCTGCGCCCGCTCGTAGCGGTAGTAGGAGCCGGAGTACCAGAGCTTGACGGGCAGGCCGCCGAGCTTGTGCAGGTTGCCCTGGAGCGCCGCGCGCAGCACGGACGCGGTGCCCTCGGGGCGCAGGGCGAGCTCGTCGCCGCCCTTGGTCGTGAGGGTGTACATCTCCTTGCTGACGATGTCGGTGGACTCGCCGACACCGCGCGAGAACAGCTCGACGTTCTCGAAGCCGGGGGTCTCGATGTACCCGTAGCCGGAGTTCTTCAGGGGCGCCGAGATCGCCTCGCGCACCGCCAGGAAGGTGGCGGAGCGGGGCGGCAGCAGGTCGTACGTGCCCTTGGGGGCCTGAAAAGTACTCACGAAACTCTCGTCACATTCCTCGTCGTGGAGCGGCTGTCGGGTCCGCTGCCAGGCCGGCCGCGACCTCCCGCAGGTACGGGTTGGTCGCGCGCTCTCGGCCGATGGTGGTCTGGGGACCGTGGCCGGACAGGACCACGGTCGAGTCGTCGAGCGGCAGGCACACGCGGCCCAGCGATTCGAGGATCTCGGCGTGGGAGCCGCCGGGCAGGTCGGTGCGTCCGATGGAGCCGGCGAAGAGCAGGTCGCCCGAGAAGAAGACCGAGGGGATGTCGGCCAGCTCGGGCATCCGGAAGGTCACCGACCCCCTGGTATGGCCGGGCGCGTGCGCCACCGAGAAGTCCATGCCCGCCAGCTTCAGACCCGCGCCGTCGGTGAGCTCGCGGACGTCGTCCGGCTCCCCCACGGTCAGCTCGCCCATGAGCGGCATCCCGATGGAGCGGCCGAGGGCCTTCTCCGGGTCGCTCATCATGTAGCGGTCCTCGGGGTGGATCCAGGCCGGCACGTCGTGTGCTCCGCACACCGGGACCACCGAGGCCACATGATCGATGTGGCCGTGGGTCAGGACGACCGCGACGGGCTTGAGCCGGTGCTTCCTCAGCGTCTCCTCGACACCCTGGGTGGCCTGGTGGCCCGGGTCGATGATGACGCACTCCTCACCGGCGGCGGGGGCGACCACGTAGCAGTTGGTCCCCCAGGCCCCGGCAGGGAATCCGGCAATCAGCACGTTCGTCCTCAATCGTCGTCCGGCGGGAGGCTGCAGATCGGAATGCTGCTGCTCAGAGCCTACCGGCGCCGCTCATTACACAGCGAACCCATATACGGTACGGCCTATCCCAGCCCGGACAGTGGTATCAGATACGCACAAGGAGACGACCCGGTGGTCACGAACGATCAGCGGCGGCGCCAGCTCGCCAGGGAGAAGTACGAACGCCAGCAGAAGCGGCGTGTCGAGGCACGGCAGAAGTCGCGCAGGCGCGCGGCCGTGATCGGTGCGGCGGTGGCCGTGGTGGTCGCGACGCTGGTCGGCCTGGTGGTCGGCGGCGTCTTCGACAAGGACAAGAAGGACGAGGCGGCCGACCCGGCCGCGAACCCGTCGGCCTCGCCGACCCCGCAGCAGTCCCCCTCGCCGGCGATGGCGATCGACGCCAAGGCGAAGTACACCTTCGCCCTGAAGACCAGCGCGGGCGACGTCACGTTCGAGATGGACGCGGCGAAGACCCCGCAGACGGTCAACTCGTTCAAGTCGCTCGCCGACAAGAACTTCTTCGACAAGACCAAGTGCCACCGCCTGACGACGAACGGGATCTTCGTCCTGCAGTGCGGTGACCCGCAGGGCACCGGCATGGGCGGCCCCGGCTACACCATCGCCGACGAGAACCTCGACTCGCTCGGCAAGGCCAACGAGCAGGGCCAGGTCGTCTACCCGGCGGGCACGGTGGCGATGGCGAACACCGGCCAGCCCGGCTCGGGCGGCAGCCAGTTCTTCCTGGTCTACAAGGACAGCCCGCTGGCCCCGTCGTACACCCCCTTCGGCAAGATCGACGCGGCCGGACTGAAGGTCCTCGAAGAGGTGGCCAAGGCCGGTACGGCCGACGGCGGCCAGGACGGGGCCCCCAAGACCCCCGTGACCATCGAGAAGGGCACCGTCACCCAGAACTGACCAGGACCAGGCGCCCCGTGCCCGGCCGGCGTCCCGCCCGTACGTCGATATTCCGTCGTGCTGGATGCGGACAGCCGGCCCGGCGGTCGCCTATGTTGGCGTTGTGCAGGGCGGGCGCGGCCCGCCCCAGGAAACTGTGGACGATGCCCAGGGGGCGAACCCCTCGCAAGGCATCAGGTGGAGGAGGCGCTGTGAGCAGCGACCCGTGGGGCCGAGTCGACGAGACCGGCACCGTGTACGTGCGTACTGCCGATGGCGAGAAGGTCGTCGGCTCGTGGCAGGCCGGCACCCCGGAGGAGGCCCTGGCCTACTTCGAGCGCAAGTACGAGGGCCTGGTGGTCGAGATCGGCCTCCTCGAACGACGGGTGCGGACCACCGATCTGCCCGCCAAGGACGCCCAGACGGCCATCGAGCACCTGCGCACGCAGGTGGACGAGCACCACGCCGTGGGCGACCTCGAGGCGCTGCGCGTCCGGCTGGACAAGCTCGTGACGACGGTGGACTCGCGGCGCGAGGAGCGCAAGGTCCAGAAGGCCAAGCAGACGGACGAGGCCCGTACGGCCAAGGACGCGCTGGTCGTCGAGGCCGAGCAGCTGGCGCAGAGCGACCAGTGGCGCAGCGCCGGTGAGCGGCTGCGGGCGCTGGTGGACATCTGGAAGGGTCTCCCCCGCCTCGACCGCAAGTCGGACGACGAGCTGTGGCACCGCTTCTCGCACGCCCGCTCCGCCTTCTCCAAGCGCCGCAAGGCGCACTTCGCCTCGCTCGACGCGCAGCGCGAGGACGCCCGCAAGGTCAAGGAGAAGCTGGTCGCGGAGGCCGAGTCGCTGTCGAAGTCGACCGACTGGGGTCCGACGGCCGCCCGCTACCGCGAGCTGATGGAGAGCTGGAAGGCCGCGGGCCGCGCTCAGCGCGAGTCCGAGGACGACCTGTGGAACCGTTTCCGCGGCGCGCAGGACGTCTTCTTCGCGGCGCGCAGCGAGGTGTTCGCCGAGCGCGACGCCGAGCAGGTGGAGAACCTGAAGCTGAAGGAGGAGCTGGCCGACGAGGCCGAGAAGCTCGTCCCGATCACGGACCTGAAGGCCGCCCGTGCCGCCTTCCGCTCCCTGAACGAGCGCTGGGAGGCCATCGGCCACGTACCGCGGGACGCGCGTCCCAAGGTCGAGGGCCGGATGCACTCCGTCGAGCGGGCCATCCAGGAGGCCGAGGAAGGCGAGTGGCGCCGTACGAACCCGGAGGCGCGAGCCCGCGCCGCCGGTCTGACGGGGCAGCTGCAGGCCGCGGTCGACAAGCTGCGCGGTCAGATCGACGCCGCGCGCGCGACGGGCAACAACGCGAAGGCCGACAAGCTGTCCCGGGAGCTGGAGGGCCGTCAGGCCCTGCTGGACCAGGCGTTGAAGGGCCTCGAGGAGTTCGGCGGCTGATTCCGGCCGCCCCGCACGCATGAGGGCCCCGGTACGGAGATTTCCGTACCGGGGCCCTCGTGCGTGGCCCGTGTACGGGCCCTCGTGCGCGTCGGCTACGGCCTGCGGGCCGAGGTCACGCGGTAGACGTCGTAGACGCCCTCGACGCCCCGTACGGCCTTCAGGACGTGCCCCAGGTGCTTCGGGTCGCCCATCTCGAAGGTGAACCGGGAGGTGGCCACCCGGTCGCGGGAGGTCTGCACGGCCGCCGACAGGATGTTCACGTGCTGGTCGGACAGGACGCGCGTGACGTCCGACAGCAGCCGGGACCGGTCCAGTGCCTCGACCTGGATGGCGACCAGGAAGACGGAGGACTGGGTGGGCGCCCACTCGACCTCGAGCATCCGCTCGGGCTGCTGGGAGAGCGAGTCGACGTTGACGCAGTCCGCGCGGTGAACCGATACGCCGCTGCCCCGCGTGACGAACCCGATGATCGGGTCGCCCGGCACCGGCGTGCAGCAGCGGGCCAGCTTGACCCACACGTCGTCGACGCCCTTGACGACGACACCGGGGTCGGCGTTGCCGCGTCGCGAGCTCCGGCCGCGGGCCGGCGGAATGCTGTCCTCGATGTCCTCGTTGGCCGCGTCCTCGCCGCCGAGGGCCTGCACCAGCTTCTGCACGACGTTCTGGGCGGTGACGTGGCCCTCGCCGATCGCCGCGTAGAGCGAGGAGATGTCCGGGTAGCGCATCTCGTGCGCGAGCGTGACGAGCGAGTCGCCGGTCAGGATGCGCTGGATCGGCAGGTTCTGCTTGCGCATGGCCCGCGCGATGGCGTCCTTGCCGTGCTCGATGGCCTCGTCGCGGCGCTCCTTGGAGAACCAGGCACGGATCTTGTTCCGGGCCCGCGGGGACTTGACGAAGCCCAGCCAGTCGCGGGACGGGCCGGCGCCTTCGGCTTTGGAGGTGAAGACCTCGACCAGGTCGCCGTTGTCGAGCGTGGACTCCAAGGGGACGAGGCGGCCGTTGACCCTGGCCCCTATGGTCCGGTGGCCGACCTCGGTGTGGACGGCGTACGCGAAGTCCACGGGAGTGGCTCCGGCCGGCAGCGCTATGACGTCGCCCTTGGGCGTGAAGACGAAGACCTCGTTGCGCGAGAGGTCGAAGCGCAGCGAGTCGAGGAACTCGCTCGGGTCCTCGGTCTCCTTCTGCCAGTCCAGCAGCTGGCGCAGCCAGGCCATGTCGTTGACCGTGTCGTGGCCCGCGCTGCCCTTGGCGGCCTGCGGGACGTCGGTGCGGACCTTGGAGGTGCCGGCGACGGTCTGCTGCTTGTACTTCCAGTGCGCGGCGATGCCGTACTCGGCGCGGCGGTGCATGTCGAAGGTGCGGATCTGGAGCTCGACCGGCTTGCCGCTGGGCCCGATGACCGTCGTGTGGAGCGACTGGTACATGTTGAACTTGGGCATCGCGATGTAGTCCTTGAACCGGCCGGGGACCGGATTCCATCGCGCGTGCACCGTGCCGAGGGCGGCGTAGCAGTCCCGCACCGTGTCCACCAGGACGCGGATGCCGACCAGGTCGTAGATCTCGGCGAAGTCGCGGCCCCGCACGATCATCTTCTGGTAGACGCTGTAGTAGTGCTTGGGCCGCCCGGTGACGGTGGCCTTGATGCGGGCGGCCCGCAGGTCGGCCTGCACCTCGTCGGTGACGACGGTGAGGTACTCGTCCCGCTTCGGTGCCCGCTCGGCCACCAGCCGGACGATCTCGTCGTACATCTTGGGGTAGAGGATCGCGAAGGCGAGGTCCTCCAACTCCCACTTGATGGTGTTCATGCCCAGCCGGTGCGCCAGCGGGGCGTAGATCTCGAGCGTCTCGCGGGCCTTCTTCTCCTGCTTCTCCCGCTTGAGGTAGCGCATGGTGCGCATGTTGTGCAGGCGGTCGGCCAGCTTGATGACCAGGACCCGGGGGTCCTTGGCCATGGCCACGACCATCTTGCGGACGGTCTCGGCCTGGGCCGCCTCGCCGAACTTGACCCGGTCGAGCTTGGTGACGCCGTCGACGAGCAGGGCGACCGCGTCGCCGAAGTCGCGCCGCAGGTCCTCCAGCCCGTACTCGGTGTCCTCGACGGTGTCGTGCAGCAGGCCCGCCATCAGCGTGGCCGGGTCCATGCCCAGCTCGGCGAGGATCGTCGTCACCGCGAGGGGGTGGGTGATGTACGGGTCGCCGCTCTTGCGCTTCTGGCCGCGGTGCCAGCGCTCGGCGACCTGGTAGGCCTGCTCGAGCTGGCGCAGCGTCGACGTCTCGATCTTCGGGTCGTTGCTGCGGACTATGCGGAGCAGCGGTTCCAGGACCGGGTTGTACGGGTTGGAACGCTGGACGCCGAGGCGGGCCAGCCGCGCGCGCACCCGGTTGGAGGACCCGGCCGACTTCGCGGGCACGGGCTTGACCGGCGGGGCCGGCGGGGGCGTGGCGGCGGGCGCCGCGGCCGGCTCGGCCTGCGGGTCGGGCTGCGCGGCGGAGATTGGCTGGACCTCGTCTGGCAAGAGCGCTCCTCAAGCGGATCCGGGTCCCCGGTCAGGTCCGGATAACCCATGGTAGCGATGGTTCCCCCACCCCGTTCCCCGAGCCCGCGCCCCGACCGCCTTCGGCCCCGCCGACATCCGCGCAGCGGTTCGCCCCGCACACGCCGAAGCGGGCGTGCTCCGGGATGTCCCGGTGCACGCCCGCTTCACGCGGACAGGGTCAGACCACGATCAGCGCGTCGAGCGGGGCATCGCCCAGCGTCCGCGCCAGCCGCGCGCGGCCGGGAAGGAACGACAGTTCCATCAGGACCGCCACACCCGCGACCTCCGCACCGGCCCGCCGGATCAGCTCCAGCGAGGCTGCCGCGGTACCACCGGTGGCCAGCACGTCGTCGATGACCATGACCCGGTCCCCGGCGGCCAGCGCCTCCGCGTGGATCTCGATCTCCGCCGAGCCGTACTCCAGGTCGTAGGACTGCAGGAGCGTCGCCCCCGGCAGCTTTCCGGCCTTGCGTACCGGCACGAAGCCGATGCCCGCCTGCACGGCCACCGGAGCCGCCAGGATGAACCCCCGCGCCTCCAGTCCGACGATCTTCGTTGCCCCGTACGTCCGGGCCAGCTCCACCAGCGCGTCCGTCAGGGCGCCGAACGCCTTCGGGTCGGCCAGCAGCGGGGTGATGTCCTTGAACATCACGCCCGGCTTCGGGTAGTCCGCCACGTCCGTGATCCGGCCGAGCAGCAGGTCCCGTACGTCCGGGGAGAGCTCCACGGTCACCGGCGCCGTCCCGAGCGGCCCTGGGCCACCACCTGCGGACCGTCCTCGGACTCGACTCCGTCCTCGGGCGTCCCGCCCTTGACATCGCCGGCCGCCCGCTTCGCGAGCACCCGCTTCTTCAGCGCCTTCATCGCCGGCTCGCGCTCCTTCAGGTCCACGACCAGCGGGGTCGCGATGAAGATCGACGAGTAGGCGCCGGCCGCGAGGCCGACGAACAGCGACAGCGAGATGTCGTTCAGCATGCCGGCGCCCAGGAAGCCGCCGCCGATGAAGAGCAGCGCCCCGACCGGGAGCAGCGCGACGACGGTGGTGTTGATCGAGCGGACCAGCGTGCCGTTGATGCTGCGGTTGGCGATCTCGCTGAACGTCCAGCGGGTCTGCTTGGTGATGTCCTTCGCGCCCTCCTTGAGACCGTCGAAGACGACGACGGTGTCGTAGAGGGAGTAACCGAGGATGGTCAGCAGACCGATGACCGTACCCGGGGTGACCTCGAAGCCGACGAGCGCGTAGACGCCGACCGTGATGGTGAGGTCGTGGATCAGCGCGATGAGCGCCGCGATCGCCATCCGCCACTCGAAGGCGATGGCGAGGTAGATCACCACGAGGACCATGAAGACGCCGAGGCCGGTCCAGGCCTTGTTGGCGATCTGCTCGCCCCAGCTGGGGCCGACCAGGTCCGCGTTGATCTGACCCGCTTCGACCTTGAGGTCGGCGGCGAGCTTGGTCTTCACCTCGGCGGCGGAGTCCGTGTCCAGACCCGAGATCTGGATGCGCAGGCCGCCGGTGCCGAGCTCCTGGACGATCGCGTCGTGGCCGGAGGCCTTCTCCGCGTCCTCGCGGGCCTGGGTCTCCGAGACGGACGTCTTCGGGGTGGTGAAGACGGCACCGCCCTTGAACTCGATGCCCATGTTGAGGCCCTGAACGGCCAGGGCCACGATCGCCGTGATGGTGATCAGGATGGAAACGCCGTACCAGACGAAGCGCTTGCCGACGAAGTCGTAGCCGACCTCACCTCGGTACAGCTTGGCGCCGAGATCTCCGAGCTTCGACATCTCTCACGCCTCCTTTGCGTCGACGGGAACGGAGACGGTCGCGGCGGCCGCGCCGGAGCCGGTGCGACGCGAGCGTCGCAGCGGCGGCTTCGCGCCCAGTCGCTTCGGGTCCAGCCCGGACCACGGGTGACCGCTGGCGAAGAAGTTCGTACGGGCCAGCAGCGTCATGACGGGCTTGGTGAAGAGGAACACCACGACCACGTCGAGCAGGGTCGTCAGACCCAGGGTGAAGGCGAAGCCCTGCACCTTTCCGACGGTGACGATGAACAGCACGGCGGCAGCCAGGAACGACACGAAGTCGGAGACCAGGATGGTGCGCCGGGCACGCGGCCAGGCACGCTCGACGGCCGGACGCAGGGTGCGGCCCTCGCGGATCTCGTCCCGGATGCGTTCGAAGTACACGATGAACGAGTCGGCGGTGATGCCGATCGCGACGATCGCACCGCAGACGGCGGGCAGGTTCAGCGCGAAGCCGATGCCCTTTCCGAGCAGCGCCATGATCGTGTAGGTGAGGATGCCGGAGACGATGAGGCTGATGATGGCGACGAACGCCAGGCCCCGGTAGTACGCCAGCAGGTAGATCACGACGAGCGCGAGGCCGATGGCGCCGGCGATGAGGCCGGCCTTCAGCTGCTCGCCGCCGAGCGCGGCGGTGACGGTGGTGACGCTGTCCTCCTGGAAGGACAGCGGCAGGGCGCCGTACGAGAGCATGTTGCCCAGGTCCATCGCGGACTGCTGGGTGAAGCCGCCGGAGATCTCGGCGTTGCCGCCGGTCAGCGCCTGGCTGACGGACGGGTCGGAGATGACCTCGCCGTCGAGCACGATCGCGAACTGGTTCTGCGGGGCCTGCTTGGCAGCGAGCTCACCGGTGATCTTGGCGAACTTGTCGGCGCCCTTGTCGGTGAACTGCATCGTGACGATCCACATGCCGCGCTGCGGGTCGATGACGCCCTTGGCGTCCTTCACGTCCTGGCCGTTGACCTGGGCCGGGCCGAGCACCCACTTGCCCCAGGCCTCGCCGCGCTTGCCACAGGCGAGCGTCGGGTCCTCGGGCTTGACGTTCTTGCTGACGGCGGCGCGCTGCTCCTCGTTGCTGCAGTCCAGCGCGGCGAACTTCGCCTGCAGGTCCGCGGCGGCGGCCTCGTCGGCGTTCGGCGCGGACGGCGACGGGGCGGCCTTGTCGTCTGCCTTCTTCGACTCGCTCGCCGAGGGCGAGGGAGAGGGGGCGTTCGGGGCCTTGAGGGCCTCACTGAGCGCACGGCCCTGGGAAGTGGCGCTGGACGACGGGGTGGGCGCACTGGCCGACGGAGAACCGGAGCCGCTGGCGGAGGGGCTCGGGGAACCGCTCGCGTTGGCCTCGGGGGTGACCGGGGCGCCGTCCGCCACCGCGAGCACGGGGCGGAAGTAGAGCTGGGCGGTGGTGCCGACCTGCTCGCGCGCCTGCTGCTCGTTCGTCCCCTTGGGGATGTTCACGATGATGTGGTCGCGGCCCTGCGTCTGGACCTCGGCCTCCGACACGCCGAGACCGTTGACACGGCGCTCGATGATGCCGACCGCCGTGTCCATGTTGGTCTTGTTGATCGCGTCCGGCTTGCCGGGCTCGCTCTTGGCCTTGAGCGTGATGCTCGTACCGCCGGCGAGGTCGATACCGAGTCGCGGAGTCGTCTGCTTCGTGAGGAACATCCCCGCGGTGAGCGCCACCATCGCGATCAGGATGATGGCCAGGGAACGCCCCGGCCTCCCCTGAGCCCCCGTGGGCCGCCGGCCCTTCTTCGGTGCTGCCACCTTGTCGTATCTCCCTGTCCAACCGTCCCGCGCCGGGTCAGCGCGCGGACGGCCACGAAATGTGTGTGGGGACCCCTGCCCCCCGCAGAAGTGTCAAGGCGGGGACCGCGCGGGCGCCGGTCAGGCGTCCTGTGCGGCCCCCGGCCGGGCGCTACTTCGCGCCGGCCTCGCCGTCGGCCTTGCCGTCCTTCGGCTCGTCGCCCTCGGGCGCCTGCGCCTGGGGCTCGTCCGCCTTGGGCTCGTCCTTCTTGCCCAGGTCGAGCTTGGGAGCCTCGTCCTCGGTGAGGGAGGACGCGTCGTCCGGGACGACCGGCGTGTCGATCGTCAGATCATCGGTGATGCCGTGGACGATGCGGTTGTACTCCTCGTCCTCGAGGACGGCGCCGATGGCGTTCTTCGCGTAGATCGCGTGGACGCCGGGAGCCACCTCGAGCGTGACGGTGTCGTCACCGATCTCCTTCACCGTGGCGTACATGCCGCCGATGGTGCGGACACCGGTGCCGGGCGCCAGCTGGTCGCGCATCTGCACGGCCTGCTGCTGCTTCTTCTTCTGGCTGCGGGTCAGCAGGAACATCGCCCCGATGATCAGCAAGAACGGGAGGAGGGAGAGGATATTCACGGGACGCAGGTCCTTCGCATCGACCGCACGAGTGGGCGGCCTTTTCTACGGGGGGTGGGTACGCCGACCGTAAGGGTCGGCATCGGCGGAGTCTAGGCGAGTCCGCACCGATGGAACAACGCCCAGCATGTCATCGCAGTTCCTGGCGAGGCCACCCTCCTCGCCGTCAGGCCCTGAACAAGCCCTGTTGTCCGCTTGATCCGCTCCCGCTCTGCTGCGGTGGGACAAGTCCCAGGTGAGCCCATGCGGCCGGGGTCGCGACCCGCCCCCGAGGGGTCCTGGCCAGAAGTCCTTCCCTTACGAGGAACGGCTCGGCCACCTCTTCGACGGTCTCCCGCTCCTCTCCGACGGCCACGGCCAGCGTCGAGAGGCCCACGGGGCCGCCGCCGAAGAGCTTGAGGAGCGCCTCCAGGACGGCCCGGTCGAGGCGGTCGAGCCCGCGCCCGTCGACCTCGTACACCTGCAGGGCGGTGCCGGCGACCTCCCGGTTGATCACGCCGTCGGCCCTGACCTGGGCGTAGTCGCGCACGCGGCGCAGCAGCCGGTTGGCGATGCGCGGGGTGCCGCGGGAGCGTCCGGCGATTTCGGCGGCCCCGGCGGTGTCGATCTCCACGTCGAGCAGGCGCGCGGAGCGGTGGATGACGCGCTCCAGCTCCTCGGGGGCGTAGAACTCCATGTGCCCGGTGAAGCCGAAGCGGTCGCGCAGCGGCGGGGGGAGCAGGCCGGCCCGGGTGGTGGCGCCGACGAGGGTGAAGGGGGGCAGCTCCAGCGGAATGGCGGTCGCGCCGGGCCCCTTGCCCACGATCACGTCGACGCGGAAGTCCTCCATGGCCATGTACAGCATCTCCTCGGCCGGCCGGGACATGCGGTGGATCTCGTCGAGGAAGAGGACCTCGCCCTCCTGGAGGGAGGACAGGATCGCGGCCAGGTCTCCGGCGTGCTGGATGGCGGGGCCGGAGGTGATCCGGATGGGCGCACCCATCTCGGCGGCGATGATCATGGACAGGGTGGTCTTCCCCAGCCCCGGGCCGCCCGACAGCAACACGTGATCGGCGGTGGCGCCGCGCTGGCGGGCCGCCTTGAGGACCAGGTCCAGCTGCTGGCGGACCTTCTCCTGGCCGACGAACTCACCGAGGTCCTTGGGTCGCAGGGCCGCCTCCACGGCGGTGTCCTCGCCGTCCGCCGCCGCCGCGACGATCCGGTCGTCGCTCTCGTCATCCCAGTTCACGGTGTCAGTCTGCCTTCTCGGTGGTGCGGTGGTGTGCGTGCGGGCCGCCCTGCCGGGGCTCCGCCCCGGACCCCGCGCAGCGGCAACGGTCAGCGGGCCCGGTTCAGGGACTGGAGTGCGGCGCGCAGGAGCTGCGGCACCGGGGCGGAGCCGCCGGCGGCGATGGCGGCCTCCGCCTGCGGCGTCACCGCCGACACCGCCTCCTCCGCATCGCGGGAGGCGTACCCGAGCCCGATCAGCGCGGCGGACAGCTGCTCGCTCCAGGGCGCCGGGCCGGAGGCCGCGGCGCGCTGCGCTCCGACCATCCCGCTCGAACCCAGCGGCGCGCCCAGCTTGTCCTTCAGATCCAGCAGCAGCTTCTGCGCGCCCTTCTTCCCGATGCCGGAGACGGCCATCAGCGCCTTCTCGTCCCCCACGGAGACGGCGACGCGCAGCGCGTCCGGGCTGTGCACCCCCAGCATCGCCTGCGCGAGCTTCGGCCCGACCCCGCTCGCGGTCTGGAGCAGTTCGAAGACCTGGCGCTCGTCGTCGTCGGCGAAGCCGTACAGCGTGAGCGAGTCCTCGCGCACGACCAGGGACGTCGCCAGCCGGGCCGTCTCGCCCATGCGCAGGCCGGCGATGGTGCCGGGCGTGCAGTGCACGGCCATGCCCACTCCCCCGACCTCGATCACGGCCAGGGTGGGGGCGAGCGCGGCGACGGGGCCGCTGACGAAGGCGATCATGAAGTGCGGCCTTTCAGGGCGGTGGCATGCTGGGCGACCGCCTGCTGGAGGCGGTTCTGCGCGGGGGCGCGCCAGATGTGGCAGATGGCGAGGGCCAGGGCGTCCGCGGCGTCCGCGGGCTTGGGCGGGGCGGACAGCCGCAGCAGCCTGGTCACCATCGCGCCGACCTGCGCCTTGTCGGCGCGGCCGCTGCCGGTGACGGCGGCCTTGACCTCGCTCGGGGTGTGCAGGGCGACCGGCAGCCCGCGCCGGGCGGCGCACAGCATGGCGACGGCGCTGGCCTGGGCGGTACCCATCACCGTGCTGACGTTGTGCTGGCTGAACACCCGCTCCACGGCGACGACTTCGGGCCGGTGCGTATCGAGCCACTCCTCGATGCCCTGCTCGATCGCGACGAGCCGGTGGCCCAGTTCCGCGTCCGCGGGCGTCCGCACGACGCCGACGCCGAGCATCGTCAGGGGGCCGCCGGCCACCCCCTCGACCACGCCGACACCGCATCGGGTCAGCCCCGGGTCAACGCCGAGTACGCGCACCCAGCCCCCTCCTTCGATCTCCTGTACGTACGGCTACGCAGGCTATCGGGTGCCACTGACAAAGCAGCGGGCCGACGGGGTGTGTCCCCGTCGGCCCGCTGCCCGACGCTGTGAGCCTGGACTCCGCTCAGGCCTCGACCTTCTCCATGACCTCGTCCGAGACGTCGAAGTTGGCGAAGACGTTCTGCACGTCGTCGCTGTCCTCGAGCGCGTCGATCAGCTTGAAGATCTTGCGCGCGCCCTCTTCGTCCAGCTCGACCTGCATGGTCGGCAGGAAGTTGGAGTCGGCCGAGTCGTAGTCGATGCCCGCCTCCTGGAGCGCGGTACGGACCGCGACCATGTCGGTGGCCTCGCTGACGATCTCGAAGCTGTCCCCGAGGTCGTTGACCTCTTCGGCACCCGCCTCGAGCACCGTCTCCAGGACGTCGTCCTCGGAGAGCTCGCCCTTGGGCAGGAGAACGACACCCTTGCGGTTGAACAGGTACGAGACCGAGCCCGGGTCGGCCATCGAACCGCCGTTGCGGGTCATGGCGACCCGCACGTCGGACGCGGCACGGTTGCGGTTGTCGGTGAGGCACTCGATGAGCACCGCGACACCGTTCGGGCCGTAGCCTTCGTACATGATCGTCTCGTAGTCGGCACCGCCGGCCTCGAGGCCGCCGCCGCGCTTGACCGCGGAGTCGATGTTCTTGTTCGGGACCGAGCTCTTCTTGGCCTTCTGGATGGCGTCGAAGAGGGTCGGGTTGCCATCGATGTCGGCGCCGCCCATACGGGCCGCGACCTCGATGTTCTTGATCAGCTTCGCGAAGAGCTTGCCGCGCTTGGCGTCAACCACGGCCTTCTTGTGCTTCGTCGTAGCCCATTTAGAGTGGCCGGACATCTGCCTGTCTCCTTCGCGTCACCAACAGTGTTCGGCTCAGATCCTACCGGGACCTGATTACAGCCCCGCGCGCACCATGTCGACGAAGTACGCGTGGACCCGGTCGTCTCCGGTCAGCTCGGGGTGGAACGAGGTGGCGAGGACGTTGCCCTGGCGTACGGCGACGGTGTGTCCGTCGTACGTGGCGAGCACTTCGGCGGCGCCGCCGACGGACTCGACCCAGGGCGCGCGGATGAAGACGCCCTCGACGGGGCCGCCCTCTATGCCGGCGAAGTCGACCTGCGCCTCGAAGGACTCGTTCTGACGCCCGAAGGCGTTGCGGCGCACGATCATGTCGATGCCGCCCAGGGTCTCCTGGTCCTCACGGCCGTCCAGGAGCTTGTCCGCGAGCATGATCATGCCGGCGCAGGTGCCGTAGACCGGCATCCCGGCCCGCACGCGCTCGCGCAGCGGCTCCAGCATGCCGAACAGCACGGCGAGCTTCGACATGGTCGTGGACTCGCCGCCGGGGATCACCAGGGCGTCGATCTCGGCGAGCTCCTCGGGACGCCGGACCGGCCTGGCCACGGCGTCAGCCGAGGCCAGGGCGATCAGGTGCTCCCGTACATCGCCCTGGAGGGCCAGGACGCCGATCACGGGGGTGTTCGTACCTGCTGACATGAGGTGACTACCAGCCGCGGTTGGCGTAGCGCTCGGACTCGGGCAGGGTGTCGCAGTTGATGCCGACCATGGCCTCGCCCAGGTTGCGGGAGGCGTCCGCGATGATCTTCGGGTCGTCGTAGAAGGTGGTGGCCTTCACGATGGCGGCGGCGCGCTTGGCCGGGTCGCCCGACTTGAAGATGCCGGAGCCGACGAAGACGCCCTCGGCGCCGAGCTGGCGCATCAGAGCGGCGTCGGCCGGGGTGGCGACGCCACCGGCGGAGAAGAGCACGACCGGGAGCTTGCCGAGCTCGGCGACTTCCTTGACCAGCTCGTACGGCGCGCGCAGCTCCTTGGCGGCGGCGAACAGCTCGTTGTTGTCGTAGCCGCGCAGGCGGGCGATCTCGTTCTTGATCTGGCGCAGGTGGCGGACGGCCTCGACCACGTTGCCGGTGCCGGCCTCGCCCTTCGAGCGGATCATGGCCGCGCCCTCGGCGATGCGGCGCAGGGCCTCGCCCAGGTTGGTGGCGCCACAGACGAAGGGGGTGGTGAACGCCCACTTGTCGGAGTGGTTGACCTCGTCGGCCGGGGTCAGGACCTCGGACTCGTCGATGTAGTCGACGCCGAGGGACTGGAGCACCTGGGCCTCGACGAAGTGGCCGATGCGCGACTTCGCCATGACCGGGATCGAGACGGCCTCGATGATCTCTTCGATCATGTTCGGGTCGGACATCCGGGCGACGCCGCCATCCTTGCGGATGTCGGCGGGAACCCGCTCCAGGGCCATGACGGCCACGGCGCCGGCGTCCTCGGCGATCTTCGCCTGCTCGGCGTTGACCACATCCATGATCACGCCGCCCTTGAGCTGCTCGGCCATGCCGCGCTTGACGCGGGAGGTGCCGATCGCCGACTCGGCGGACTGCGGGGTGGTGGGAAGCGTGCTCACGGATTGACCTCACTCGAAAGGAAGATTCAGCGCTACTGGCGGCCTGGTGGTACTCGACCGAGGAAACCCGCTCGACCAGTCCACTGCAAGGGCCAATGTGCAGCCGGTGGCTCCTCGCGATTTGGCCATTGGGTACAAGTTACGGACGTTCCGCCAGATCCACCGGAGGCTCGTCGTCCATCTCGAAGGCCAGCGGGAAGGGCGCGTGGCCCGCCAGCCGGAACCAGCGGACCTTGCGGTGCCTGCGCAGGGCGCGGGCCGCCCGTACGGCGTCGTTGTGGAACCGCCGGGCCATGGGCACCCGCCTCACCGCCGCCGCGAGCTCCTCGGTGGCCTCCACCCCGCCGGGGGCGGCCTTCAGCGCCTCGACCTGTCCGGCGTCGGCGAACACCGCGCGCAGCGCCTGGCTGAGCTCGCTCTCGGCGACCTCGCGGTGGTCCTCCTCGGCCTGGCGGGCGGCGTGCGCGGCCTCGTAGAGGACGATGGCGGAGGCGGGGTCGAGCACCCCGGAGGCCGCGACCTCGATCACCACGGAGGCACGGCGCACGAGCTGCGCGTCGAGCGCCGCGCGGGCGGCGTCCATCCGCGAGTGCAGCCGGTCGAGGCGGCCGGCGGTCCAGCTGAGGTAGACCCCGACGAGGCCGAGCGCGAGGGCAATCCAGACAAGGGTTTCGATCACGGGCGGCGACTCTACCTTTCCACCGCGGCCCCTCCCCGTCGCGGCCCCACCGGGCCCGGGCAGGGCCTACGCGTCGCGGTTCAGGCCCAGGCGGGTGCGGAGCGGGATGCGCTCGTCCTCGGCGACCGCGGCCGCGCCGTCCGTCACCGTTTCGTAGACGGCCAGGATGTCCGCGCCGACCGTCGACCAGTCGAAGCGCCGTACGTGTGCCGAGCCGCGCGCGCTCAGCTCCGCGCGCCGTGCCGGGTCGCGCAGGAGGGCGATCGCGGAGCGCGCCAGGGACGCGGGGTCCTCGTTCGAGAACAGCTCCCCCGCGCCGCCCTGGTCCAGGACCTGGGCGAAGGCGTCGAGGTCGGCGGCGAGGACGGCGGCTCCGGCCGACAGGGCCTCGACCAGGATGATGCCGAAGCTCTCGCCGCCCGTGTTCGGGGCCACGTACACGTCGACGCTGCGCAGCAGCCGCGCCTTGTCCTCGTCCGAGACCATGCCGAGGAACTCGACGCGGGAGCGGAGCTCGGGCGGCAGGGAGGCGACCGCCCCCTCCTCGTCGCCCCGGCCCGCCACGAGGAGGCGTACGTCCGGGCACTCCTCCACGATGCGGGGGAAGGCCGCCATGAGGACGGGCAGGCCCTTGCGCGGTTCGTCGATGCGGCCGATGAAGCCGAGGGTCTGGCCGGACCAGGACGGGTTCGGGTCGGCCTTGGCGAAGAAGTCGACGTCCACGCCGTTCGGGATGACCACCGCGTCCCCGCCGAGGTGCTCCACGAGCGTGCGCCGCGCGTACTCGCTCACGGCGATCCGCGCGCTGATCTTCTCCAGCGCCGGCTGGAGGATCGGGTACGCCGCCAGCATCGCCCGGGAGCGCGGGTTGGAGGTGTGGAAGGTGGCCACGATCGGCCCCTGGGCCGCCCAGCAGGTCAGCAGGCCCAGCGACGGCGAGGTCGGCTCGTGGATGTGGACCACGTCGAAGACCCCGTCGTGGAGCCAGCGCCGTACCCGGGCCGCCGAGAGGAAGCCGAAGTTCAGCCGGGCGACCGACCCGTTGTACGGCACCGGCACCGCCCGCCCCGCCGAGACCACGTACGGGGGCAGCGGGGTCTCGTCGTCCGCCGGGGCCAGCACCGACACCTGGTGGCCGAGGCGGATCAGGTGTTCCGCCAGGTCCCGGATGTGGAACTGGACGCCGCCCGGTACGTCCCACGAGTAGGGGCACACGATGCCGATCTTCACGCGGAGCGCTCCTCCAGGTCGTCGAGCCACAGCCGCTGGAGCATGTGCCAGTCCTCCGGGTGTTCGGCGATCCCCTGCGCGAAGGCGTCGGCGACCGCCTGCGTCATGGCGGAGGTCTTCTCCTGCCGGGTACCGCTCTCGGGCACCTCCACCGGGGAGTGGATCCGGCCGTACATCTTCGGCGCGTCCCCGTAGTACAGCGTGGCCGGCAGCAGCACCGCGCCCGTCTGCTGCGCCAGCAGCGCCGGGCCGGCCGGCATGCGCGCCACCGAGCCGAAGAAGTCCACTTCCACGCCGGACGCCGACAGGTCGCGGTCGGCGACCAGGCAGACCAGGCCGCCCGAGCGCAGCCGGCGCGCGAGCGTGCCGAAGGCGGCGCCGCCGTTGTGCGGGAGCACCTCCATGCCCAGGCTCTCGCGGTAGGCGACGAAGCGGTCGTAGAGGGTCTCGGGCTTCAGCCGCTCGGCGACGGTGGTGAACGGGACGCCGATGTGGGTGACTGCCCAGGCGCCCGCGAGGTCCCAGTTGGCCAGGTGCGGCAGGGCGACGATCACTCCGCGTCCGGAGGCCAGTGCCTCGCGCAGGATGTGGTCGTCCTTCATGTCCACGTCGGCGCTGAACCGCTCCTTGGCCATCGTCGGCAGCCGGAAGGACTCCATCCAGTACCGCATGTACGAGCGCATGCCCGCGTGCGACAGCTCGCGCAGCCGCTCCGGGCCGGCGTCCGGCACCACGCGGGCCAGATTGGACTCCAGGCGCAGCACGCTCTTGCCGCGCCGCTTCCAGGCGAAGTCCGCGATCCGCCGGCCGAGGGCCGCGGCCGCCGGCTCGGGCAGCTTCTTGACCCCGGCCCAGCCGAGCCCGTACAGCCCGTCGACCACCTTGTCCTGCGCCTTGCCCATCAGGCCGTGCCGCTTTCGGAAGGGGCGTCGGCCGCGGCTGCCGCGTCGGCCTCCGCCGACTCGCGCCGTACGGTCACCACGCGCTGGATCAGCGTCACGAGCGAGCCCGCCGCGACGACCCACAGCGCGATCGGCAGCAGCAGCCCGATCCACGAGGGCACCCCGAAGGTCTCCAGCCCGGACAGGCCGGCCGCGACGAGCGTGATCACCAGGCGTTCGGCGCGCTCGATGAGCCCGTTCACGGCCACGGGCAGCCCGATCGACTCGCCGCGGGCCTTGGTGTACGAGACCACCTGCCCGCTGGCCAGGCAGAAGATCGCGACCGCGCACAGGGCGTTGTCGTTCCCGGAGCCCGCGTACCAGAGCGCGAGCCCGCCGAAGATCGCCGCGTCCGCGACCCGGTCGAGCGTGGAGTCGAGGAACGCGCCCCACCTGCTGGAGACGCCGGCCTGGCGGGCCATGTTCCCGTCCACCAGGTCGGAGAAGACGAAGAGCGTGATGGTGATCGTGCCCCAGAAGAACTCGCCCATGGGGAAGAAGACCAGCGCTCCCGCCACCACCCCGGCCGTGCCGATGAGGGTGACCGCGTCGGGACTCACTCCCAGCCGGAGCAGAAGAGCGGCGAATGGCGTGAGAACACGCGTGAAGAATGCACGCGCGTACTTGTTCAGCATGGCCTTCCCGGAGGGTCGCTGGGCCCGTGGCCACTGCGGCCACCGGCTGGCCCATCGTAGCCAGCACCTCGCCCCCTCAGCGCCGCGCACCCACCGGTTCGCACCACGGGAGCCGTTCTTCGGCCATCGGCGCCCGCCGGAGACCGGCTCCCGTACGACGTATGGACGCGGTGTGACGGCAGTGCAAAGCTCGAAGAGCCCCATTTCCCCTCCAACCGGGAGGCACGAGCACCATGGGAGCCACATCACACCAAGCCGGGGCCGCCGGCAGGGCACTGACGGCCGACCGCCCCAGTTCCGTACGGAACGTCGTGCTGGTCGGCCACAGCGGATCCGGCAAGACCACCCTGGTCGAGGCCCTGGCCCTGACCGCCGGCGCCGTCAACCGGGCCGGCCGCGTCGAGGACGGCGCCACGGTCTCCGACTACGACGAGATCGAGCACCGGCGCCAGCGCTCGATCCAGCTCTCCCTGGTCCCCGTCGAGTGGGCGGGAATCAAGATCAACATCTTGGACACCCCCGGATACGCCGACTTCGTCGGAGAGCTCCGGGCCGGGCTGCGCGCCGCCGACGCCGCCCTCTTCGTCGTCTCGGCCGCCGAGGACGGCGACGGGCTGTCCGGCGCGACCCGCATGGTCTGGGACGAATGCGCCGCCGTCGGCATGCCGCGCGCCATCGTCGTCACCCATCTGGAAGCCGCCCGCGCCGACTACGACCAGATGACCGCCGTCTGCGGCGACGCCTTCGGCGCCGACGACCCCGACGCCGTCCGCCCGCTCTACCTCCCCCTCCACGGCCCCACCGGACCCGACGGCCACGCCCCGGTCGCCGGCCTGCTCGGCCTGCTCTCCCAGCGCGTCTACGACTACACCTCCGGCGACCGCGTCGAACGGGATCCGGACCCCGCCGAGCTCGACCTCATCACCGACGCCCGCGCCCGCCTGATCGAGGGGATCATCGCCGAGAGCGAGGACGAGACCCTCATGGACCGCTACCTCGGCGGCGAGGACATCGACCTCAAGACCCTCGTCGACGACCTGGAGCGGGCCGTGGCCCGCGGCACCTTCCACCCCGTCCTGATGGCCGCCCCCGCCGCCGAGGGCGCCCGCAAGGGGCTCGGCACCGTGGAACTCCTCGAACTGGTCACCGGCGGCTTCCCCACCCCGCTGGAGCGCGCCCCCGTCGCCGTCACCGCCCCGGACGGCGCCGCCCGCCCCGCGGTCACCTGCGACCCGGACGGGCCACTCGTGGCCGAAGTCGTCAAAACCTCCTCCGACCCCTACGTCGGCCGCGTCTCCCTCGTCCGTGTCTTCTCCGGCACCCTGCGCCCCGACGAGACCGTCCACGTCAGCGGCCACGGGCTCGCCGACCGCGGACACGAGGACCACGATGTGGACGAGCGCGTCGGCGCCCTGACCTCCCCCTTCGGCAAACAGCAGCGCACCCTCGCCCACTGCATCGCCGGCGATCTGGCCTGCGTGGCCAAACTCACCCGCGCCGAGACCGGCGACACCCTCTCCGGCAAGGACCGGCCCCTCCTGATGGAGGCCTGGTCCATGCCCGACCCGCTGCTCCCCCTCGCCATCGAGGCCCACAGCAAGGCCGACGAGGACAAGCTCTCGCAGGGCCTGGCCCGGCTCGTCGCCGAAGACCCCACCATGCGGCTCGAACAGAACCCGCACACCCGCCAGCTCGTCCTGTGGTGCCTCGGCGAAGCCCATCAGGACCTCGCCCTCGAACGGCTGCGCACCCGCTACGGAGTCCAGGTCGACCCCGTCCCCCACAAGGTCAGCCTGCGCGAGACCTTCGGCGCCAAGGCCGCCGGCCGCGGCCGCCACGTCAAACAGTCCGGCGGCCACGGCCAGTTCGCCATCTGCGAGATCGAGGTCGAGCCGCTGGCGCCCGGCAGCGGTGTCGAGTTCGTCGACCGGGTCGTCGGCGGAGCGGTCCCCCGCCAGTTCATCCCCTCCGTCGAGAAGGGCGTCCGCGCACAGGCCGCCCGTGGGATAGCGGCCGGATATCCGCTGGTCGACGTACGCATCACCCTGCTCGACGGCAAGGCCCACTCGGTGGACTCCTCCGACGCCGCCTTCCAGACCGCCGGCGCCCTCGCCCTGCGCGAAGCCGCCTCCGAGGCCTCCATCCACCTCCTCGAACCGGTCGCCGAGCTCGCCGTCCTCGTCCCCGACGAGTACGTCGGCCCCGTCATGAGCGATCTCGCGGGCCGCCGCGGCCGCGTCATCGGCACCGACCAGGCCGGTCCCGGCCGCACCCGCGTCCTCGCCGAGATCCCCGAGATCGAGATCGGCCGGTACGCCGTCGAGCTGCGCTCGGTGTCGCACGGCACGGGCCTGTTCAGCCGGGCGTACGCGCGCCACGAGCCGATGCCACCACAGCTCGCGGACAAGCTACGCGAACAGGCAGAGAAGGGAAGCCAATTGACATAACGCCACTTCTGCCGCCCACCCAACCCGCTTGAGGTGGGCGGCATTTGGCTGTCCCATGACCATGGGGAGCAATCCGCCGATAAGCTCATCTGCGCGGTGGAGCGGGTAGAACGACGGGTAGAGCGGATACACCGCCCGCGGCGGGCGTCCTCGCGGGCAGCCCGCACACGAGTACGACGCACAGCGATGGGGGCAGCGGTGGCGGACGACGGATTCGACTTCAGGCCGGGGGCGCAGATCCCGCTCCAGGGGAACGGCGGCCAGACCGCCGCGACCAACGCGCTCGCCTCCGCCGCCTACCGGGACGGCGGGCGGGACACCAAGCTGCCCTCCATACTCACCGCCAACAACGAGTACCACGAGTCCACCGTCAAACCGGGCAAGATCTCCCTCTTCGAACCCAACCTCGGCGAGGCCTTCTGCCGCGCCGTCGAGGCCCGCACCATCCCGCCCACGCGCAAACCGCTCATCCAGTCCTTCGGTGCCGACCCGCAGACCGTCGTGGAGCACTGCCTGGCCGCCTCCCGCATCCGCAAGGAGCGCGACCGCAAGCTCCGCTGGATCATGCTCGTCTGCGGGGTCGTGTTCCTCCCCGGCCTGCTCCTGTGGCTCGGCCTCTTCTGGAGCCGCAAGACCCTGGCCGCCTCCGAGGGCAAGCACTCCTCCTGGCTGGGCACCGCGCTCCTCGTCGGCGTCGGCCTCGTGGTCGCCGTCCTGATGTTCCGGCTCCCGGTCACCGGCGTCCTCGGCCTCTACGTCCGCGCCATGGTCATCGCGCCCGCCCTCGGCTGGTTCTTCGCCCGCCGGCTCTGCGAGGCCACCGCCGCGGACCTGCGATCCCGCTGGGACGGCCTCCTCGCCGGCGGCGGGGGCGTGGCCGCCAAGATCCCCGAGGCCGTCCCCGGCAACCCCGACGAGAAGGCCCGCGAGGACCTGCGCCACTCCCTGGCCAAGCTCACCGCCGAGGACCGCAGCAACTCCGTCTTCTACGCCGGCCCCAAGGGCATACTCGGCATGGGCACCCGCTGGGGCAGCTGGCAGATGGCCGAGGAGCTGGCCCCCAAGACCGAGGGCCACGAGATCCACCCCTTCCGCAGCTGGGACGTCATACGCGCGATCGACACCCAGCTGCGCAAGCTGGAGCGCGGCCCCCTGCACACCGGCGGCCTGCCGCCCGCCTCGATCCAGCACTGGATCGTCACCCCGGTCGGCGAAGGCGCCAAAGAAGTGGCCCGCCCCACCGGAGCGGACGTCGACACCTTCCTGATCAAGCCGCACGAGATCACCCGGATCTGCAACGAGCAGCAGTTCAGCGCCGGCAACCGGCACTACCTCGGCATCCAGTACCCGCTCTGGGACGGCCAGCTCGTCATCACCATGCTGGTCACGGTGACCGTGCTCTACAAGACCCTGCGCGTGGAGGTCACCGGCCACGCGCTCGGCCCGGTGCACGGCCTGTTCACCACCAAATCGAGCCCCCCGGTGGTCGAGGTGCCGAAGTCCGTACGGTTCTGGGAGACCGTGGAGCGGGCGCTGCCCCTGGTCGACGCGGCCGAGGTCGTACGCCTCTCCGTGCGCGCCCCGTTCACCTGGTACCCGCCGCTCCTGGACTTCCTCGGCGGCAAGCTCGTCCTGCCCGAGCCCTTCGGCGTCCGCCACGTCTGGGCCGGCCAGCCGTGGCGCCACCGCTTCATGGCGGACGACGCGATGCGGGCCGCGACCCCGGTCCTGCGGGCGGTGCACGCCGCGGCGATGCGGGTCCTGGAGGAGAACGGCGTCGACACCGACCGCTTCACCAACCGCTCGTCGATCGTCAGCGGCCTGATCCAGGACGCCGCACCCCGCAAGGCGGACGTCTACGACGCGTGAGCCGGGGGCCTGCCGTCCTAGTCGTTCGGCCAGGCGTCGGCGAGCATCTGGCGGGTGTCCGCGAGGAGTTGGGGCAGCACCTTGGTGTGGCCCACGACCGGCATGAAGTTCGTGTCCCCGCCCCAGCGGGGCACGATGTGCTGGTGCAGGTGCGCGGCGATGCCGGCGCCAGCCGCCTGGCCCTGGTTCATTCCGATGTTGAACCCGTGCGCCCCGGAGGCCTTGCGCAGCGCGATCATCGCCCGCTTCGTGAGGTCCGCGAGCTCGACGGTCTCGGCGGTGTCCAGGTCCGTGTAGTCGGCGACGTGCCGGTACGGGACGACCATCAGGTGCCCGCCGTTGTACGGGTACAGGTTCAGCACGGCGTAGACGTGCTTGCCCCGCGCCACGACCAGCCCGTCCTGGTCGGACATGTTCGGAATCCCGCAGAAGGGACAGCCGTCCCCGGCGTCCGGCCCGGTCGGCTTGTTCTCCCCCTGGATGTAGGCCATCCGGTGGGGCGTCCACAGACGCTGGAACGCGTCCTGCGTGCCCACACCGATCTGCTGCTCCGGCTCAATCGTCATGGGATGCAGCATATGACCTTGCCCCCGCCCGGCGTGTCGCCGGGGCGAAGACCAGCGGCGGGACCACGGCGGCGACCCCGGGCCCTGCGGCGCGGGACGCGGAGGAGCCCCCGGGAAACCGAGGTTTCCCGGGGGCTCCGTCCGCATGTGTGCGGGCGCTCGGGTCACACCTGGACGCGGCGCTCCACGACGTCGGCGATCTTGGCCAGCGCCTGGTCGCGCGGGACGCCGTTCTCCTGCGAACCGTCGCGGTAGCGGAAGGAGACGGTGCCCGCGGCCATGTCCTCGTCACCGACGATGATCATGAAGGGGACCTTCAGCTTCTGCTGGTTGCGGATCTTCTTCTGCATCCGGTCGGACGAGGCGTCCACCTCGACCCGCAGGCCCTTCTTCTTCGCCTCGGCGGCGAACTCCTGCAGGTACTCGACGTGCGAGTCGCCGATCGGGATGCCGACCGCCTGGACCGGGGCGAGCCACGGCGGCATGACGCCCGCGTAGTGCTCCAGCAGCACCGCGAAGAACCGCTCGATGGAACCGAAGAGCGCACGGTGGATCATGACCGGCCGCTGCTTGGTGCCGTCCGGGCCGGTGTACTCCAGGTTGAAGCGCTCGGGCAGGTTGAAGTCGAGCTGGACGGTCGACATCTGCCAGGTGCGGCCGATCGCGTCGCGGCACTGGACCGAGATCTTCGGGCCGTAGAACGCGGCGCCGCCCGGGTCCGGGACCAGCGGGAGACCCTGCTTCTCGGCGACCTGCTGGAGGGTGGCGGTGGCCTCCTCCCAGATCTCGTCCGAGCCGACGAACTTCTCCGGGTCCTTGGTCGACAGCTCCAGGTAGAAGTCGGTCAGACCGTAGTCGCGGAGCAGGTTCAGCACGAAGGTCAGCGTGCGGTCGAGCTCCTCCGCCATCTGCTCCTTGGTGCAGTAGATGTGCGCGTCGTCCTGGGTGAAACCGCGCGAGCGGGTCAGGCCGTGCACGACGCCCGACTTCTCGTACCGGTACACGGTGCCGAACTCGAAGAGGCGCAGGGGCAGTTCACGGTAGGAGCGGCCGCGCGCGTCGAAGATCAGGTTGTGCATCGGGCAGTTCATGGGCTTGAGGTAGTAGTCGGTACCACCGTCGAGCTGCATGGGGGGGTACATGCCCTCCGCGTACCAGTCCAGGTGCCCGCTCTTCTCGAAGAGGGTGCCCTTGGTGGCGTGCGGGGTGTAGACGAACTCGTAGCCCTCTTCCTCGTGCCGCTTGCGCGAGTAGTCCTCCATGGTGCGGCGGATGACGCCGCCGCGCGGGTGGAAGACGGCGAGGCCGGAGCCGATCTCGTCCTGTACGGAGAACAGGTCGAGCTCGGTGCCGAGCTTGCGGTGGTCGCGCTTCTCGGCCTCCACGAGGAAGTCGAGGTGGGCCTTCAGCTCCTCCTTCGACGGCCACGCGGTGCCGTAGATGCGCTGGAGCATCGGGTTCTTCTCGCTGCCGCGCCAGTAGGCGGCGGCGTTGCGCATGAGCTTGAACGCGGGGATGTTGCGGGTGGTGGGCAGGTGGGGACCGCGGCAGAGGTCCTTCCAGCACAGGTCGCCGGTCTTCGCGTCGAAGTTGTCGTAGATGGTCAGCTCGCCGCCGCCCACCTCGACGTTCGCGCCGTCGTCGGACGAGGCCGAACCCTTGATGCCGATGAGTTCCAGCTTGTACGGCTCGTCGGCGAGCTCCTCGCGGGCCGCCTCGTCGGTGACGACGCGGCGGGCGAAGCGCTGGCCGCGCTTCTGGATCTCCTGCATCTTCTTCTCGATGGCCTTGAGGTCATCGGGGGTGAAGGGCTTGGCCACGTCGAAGTCGTAGTAGAAGCCGTCCCGGACCGGCGGGCC
Organism: Streptomyces sp. ISL-43; assembly: GCF_018614195.1. GTDB lineage: Bacteria > Actinomycetota > Actinomycetes > Streptomycetales > Streptomycetaceae > Streptomyces. The sequence goes on along the minus strand of NZ_JAGGOT010000013.1, from coordinate 280,419 downwards.
GATGCCCAGCTTGGCCTCGGGGAACAGCTCCTGCACGGCCTGCGCCATGACGTGCGCGGTCGAGTGGCGCAGGATGTCCAGGCCGTCCGGGGAAGAGATCTCCACCGGCTCGACGGTCTCGCCGTCCTTCACCTCGTGGCTGAGGTCCTTGAGCTCGCCCTCGATGCGCGCGGCGACGATGGTGCGCTCGCCGGCGAAGAGCTCCGCCGCCGTAGTGCCCGTGGCCACCACGCGCTCGTCCCGCTCGGAATCGCGTTGGATGATCACACGGACGTCTGACACCGGTCTCTCCTGACTCAGGGGGTGCGCAAGCGAACACTGCGCGCCTGAATCGTACCGAGCCGATAGGCTGCGCCGCCAAACGGTTGTCCCGCCCCCGGGCCGACGGGCCGCGCGGGGGCATGTCCGGTCGCAGCACTAGTCGTCCGACGGCAGCACCTCCGCAGGATCGAACGCGTCGTCCAGCGACTTCATCAGCCGGTCCCGCTCGACCTCGTCCAGCGGCACCGGCGTCACGTCCGTGACATCGGTGAGACGGCGGAAGCCGCCCCGCCGCTGCAGCCGCCCGCTGACCCGGATCGGCAGGCCCACCAGGTGCGCGTGGCCCGCCACCCGGTACGACTCCTCGTCGAGCGCGACCCGGACGTACGGGATCTCCGCCCCGGCGAAGACCCGCACCCGGACCGTGCCCCCGCCCCCCGACGCCGAGCGCCGCATGCGGACCACCGCGCCGGCCACCCGGACCGGGACCGCCGGCTCGTCCCGTGTGTAGCGCGCGGCCGCCTCCCGCAGCACCGGGAGGTCGCCGGGCGAGAACTCCACCGGCTCCGGCCGGGCCGCGCAGCCCGCCGGGACGCCGGCCGCCGGGGCCCAGGCGAGGGCGACCCGGGCCCCCTCCGAGCCGCGGACCAGTGCGATGAGCGCCTCGGCCAGTTCCCTGCTGACCCCGGCCTCGACCGCCGCGTCGAAGGCCTCCATGCCGCCGGTGGCCCGCCGGTAGTCCACGGCCTCGCGGGCGGCGTGCAGCGCGTGGTGCAGCCGGGTCATGGTGCCGCGGCCCCCGTCGACGGGCATGTAGGCGGTGAGCCGCCGCCCTCCCGGATCCGGCCCGACCAGTACCCCGTCCAGCGCCCGCTCCGCCTGGCCCCGGTGCCGGGCGCCGTAGTACCCCGCCCTCGCCCGGTCGGCCAGCGCCCCGGCGAGGAGCAGCCGGCGGGCGGCCGAGCGCAGCTGTTCCTGGACCGTCCAGTCGGCCTCGCCCTGGAGTCCGTGGGCCCCTCGCGGGATCTCGCGGTCCCAGCGGATCTCGTCGCTCGGCACGCTGAGCCCGTAGAGCACCTCGCGGGCCGATGGCAGCGCGCTGCGCGAGAGGGCGGTGAGCGCCTCTTCGAGGAGGTCGGCGCAGTCGGGGAAGGCGCGGCTCTCGGGGACGAGGAGGCTGGTGCCCCCGCCGCCCGTCGCGTAGGGGGCGGGCGGGGTCCAGCGTCCGTACCGGCCGGCGGCTCCGCCGCGGCGCAGCCAGCCGTGCCGGTGCAGCAGCGCGCCGAGGACGAGCGGATCGACCTGCGCGGGGTCGGGGGCCGGGGCCCCGAACTCCGGGGACGGGAGCGGTTCCAGGTGCGGTGACTGCCGGTTCATCAAGGTGTCCCTCCCGACCCGACCCGGGTCATGATCTCGCAGAGTGCCCGGTCGTCGAAGATCCGCGCGGTCGGGATCCTGACGGTGGTGCGGCGGCGGCCGGTCACGGGCTGTCCGGCGAGATTGGTCCAGTAGCAGCAGTGCCGCAGGTCGAGGCGGTCGTGTCCGGCGCTCAGCCACTCATCGCGCTCACGCGGGAGGAGCATCACGACGAGGATCTTGTGCACGGCGACGGGGGTGCGGGCGAGCTTGACCAGGTGCTCGTTGTCGAGGGTGAAGCCGAAGGTGGGCCCGGCCGGGCTCGGCGGTATCTGGTAGGTCGCCTTCAGCTGCACCTTGATGGTCACCTCGTCGTCGACCACGTGCTCGGGAGCTCCGTGGCTGACGTGCCAGTCGATGCCGTTGTCCGGAAAGGGCTGGGAGAGCGAGCAGCCGGCCGCGGCGGCGACGGCGTGCAGGTATCCCACCTGGAGGGTCTCCATGCAGGCGGTGGTGGCGAGTGTGCCGCGCAGCGGTCCGCTCCGCGGACCGGTCCGCGGATCCATCCGCCCCGCGAGCACCCCGCCCGGTTCGGGCTGCGCGAGCGCCATGGCCGGCTCCCCATGCCTTGCGGGCTCTGCCGTTCGAAGGGTGTCGGGGTTGACGACCGGTCATGTGTGCGGTCCCCCAGTGGAGTTGTCTCCGCAGTCGGCGTGCCGCAAACGGCGTACGGGGCAAAGAGCCCGGGTATCACCGATTCGGGCGGGGGTGGCGGGTCCTGAGGCTGCGGTGCCCGGGTGCGCCCCATCTGCCGACGGGTGACGAGGAGTTCGCCATGACACGCTGGTACGAGGGCCCGCTGGCCGCATTCGACACGGAGACGACCGGGGTGGACGTGGAGCGGGACCGGATCGTGTCCGCCGCTCTCATCGTGCAGGAGTGCGCGGGCGGCCGGGTCCGCTCGACGCGCTGGCTGGTCAATCCCGGCATCCCGGTACCGCTGGGAGCCACGGAAGTGCACGGTCTGACCGATGAGCACCTTCAGCGCAACGGCCGTTGGCCCGCGCCGGTGGTGGAGGAGATAGCCCGCGCGCTCGGGGAGCAGCAGCTCGCGGGCCGGCCGGTGGTGGTGATGAACGCGCCGTTCGATCTGACGCTGCTGGACCGGGAGTTGCGCCGGCACCGGGCGTCCTCACTGGCGCGGTACCTGGACAACCGGCCGCTGACGGTGCTGGATCCGCGGGTGCTGGACAAGCATCTGGACCGCTACCGCAAGGGGCGGCGGACGCTGACGGATCTGTGCGCGCACTACGGCATAGAGCTGGAGGCGGCCCATGACGCGGGGGCGGACGCGCTGGCCTCGCTGGAGCTCGTACGGGCGGTGGGGCGGCGGTTCGCGGGGCGCCTGGAGCGGCTGACGCCGGCGGAGCTGCACACCCTGCAGCAGGTGTGGCACGCCGCCCAGGCGCGGGGGCTGCAGGCGTGGTTCGCGCGGCAGGGGACGCCGGAGCCGGTGGATCCGCACTGGCCGCTGCGGCCGGAACTGCCGGCGGCGGCGTAGCGCGACGGAGCGGCGCGACGGCGTTCGCGACGGCGTGGCGCCGCGTCCCGGGAATGCGGAAGGCCGGTCCGCCATAAGGCGGACCGGCCTGTCCCGGTGGGCGATACTGGGATCGAACCAGTGACCCCTTCGGTGTGAACGAAGTGCTCTCCCGCTGAGCTAATCGCCCGGGAACGGACTGAACAATACAGAAGGCTCGGGGCTGGTTCAAACCGCTTCCGGTCCGGCCGCCAGATGCGCGGCCAGTCCGCGCCGGCCGGCCCGCATCATCAGGGCGTGGTTGAGCCGGAACACCGGCCGCCCGGGGAGCGAGAGCCACCGCATGAGGGGCCGGAGCACCTCGACTTCCTGCTCGTAGAGGGCTCGCGAACCGCCGGCCCGAGGCCGCACGGTCCAGCGCGCCCACCCTTCCAGGTCTCCGCGCAGGGCGACCTCCAGCACCCCGCGCGCGGGGTCCCGCAGGAGTTCCTCGGCGCTCACGCGCAGGGTGTAGGGAAGCGCCGAGCGGATGAGGGCGCTGCCGCCGCGCTCGTCGCCGTCCGGGGCGACCGCGCGGACCTGGGGCCACCACAGGGGGTACGCCTCCGGGCGCCCCAGGGCGGCGAAGACGCGGGCGGCCGGGGCGTCGAGGTCCCACACGCTGCGGAAGCGGTAGTGGGTCCAGCGCTCGCGGGGACGGCCGGCGCGGGGACCGCGCGGACTTCGGGGACTGCCGCTGCTTCGGTCCATGGATCCAGTCTGGCGCGCGGCGGGGGCCCCTACCCCGTACTCAGGCCGAACCGGACCCAAGATGAGTACCCCCGCCCATGTCCCGACGGCGCACCTGGGGGCACAATCCGGCCATGGAGACACCCCTGCCGCCGGCCGAGGAGCTCGCGCTCATCGACCGCGAACTGTTCCAACTCGATGCCCGGCGCCACTATCTGCTGAGCCGCCGGGAGTGGCTGCTGCGCGGCCAGGTGCCCTTCGCCTGGGGTGTGCCGACCCAGCCGGCGGCCCACCCGGCCCACCCGGCCCACCCGGCCCACCCGGCGGGCTCCGCGGAAACCTCGGCGCCGAGCGCGCAGAACGTGCTGCTGATCCTGGGGGCGGTACTGCTGGCCGTGGCCGCTCTGGCGTTCACGCTCGTCAGCTGGGGCTCCCTGGGCATCGCCGGACGCGGAGCGGTACTCGCCGTGGTGACGGCGGCGGCGCTGGGCACGCCCGCGCCGCTGCTGCGCCGGGGGCTGCGCTCGACCGCCGAGGCGGTGGCCGCGGTCGGCCTGCTGCTGACGGTGCTGGACGCGTACGCGCTCTTCGCGGTCAGCATGCCGCAAGTGGACGGCCTGGCCTACGCGGCGGGGGCGGCCGCGGTGCTGGCGGCGCTGTGGGCCGGGTACGGGCGGCTGCTGGGGCAGCTGCGGATCCCGCTGCCCGCGGCGCTGCTGACGGCGCAGCTCCCGCTGTTCCTGGCGGCGCTGGCCGCCGGGGCGGCGGGGCTGGACCAGGGCTGGGCGCTGCTGGCCACGGCGGCGCTGGACGCCGGGCTCGTGCTGCTGCGGCCGGGGCGCCTGACCCCCTGGGCCGCGGTGGCGGGCTCGGTGGCGGGCGGGGCGGCGCTGCTGACGGGCCTGACGGAGTCGGTGGCGGCGGGATCGGCGGGTATGGCGCTGGGCTCGTCGGCGCTGCTGGCGGCGACGGCGGTGCTGGGCGTGGCGGTGGCGTGGCGCGCGGCCCGGCTGGGGGCGGCGTTCGCGGCGGCGGGCGGTATCGCGGCGGTGGCGGCCCTCGGCGGGCCGGTGACGCGGGAGCTGCGTCCGTCGTGGGCCGCGGTGGTCTACCTGGTGGTGGCGCTGGCCCTGCTCGGTGCCCTGCGGATCCCCGCGCTCCCCGCCGCGGTCCGGCGCGGCCTCGCCTGGGCCGGTGCGGGGGTGGCCGCCCTGGAGGCGGTGTCCGCGGTGGCGTGGGTGGCGACGGTGCTCGCGGGCCGGCTGCGGGTGCTGGCGGAGGTGTGGTCGGCGACGACGCCCGCGCCGGCGGCCCCGAACGGCCCGGGGGCGGCGCCGGTGGTGGCGCTGCTGCTGACGGCGGCGGCCGCGTGGTGGCTGGTCCGGGTCCTGCCGGGGCGCCGGGAGCCCGGGGTGGCGGCGGTGGCCCTGGGCTGGGCGGCGCTGTTCGCGGGCCCGGTGGTGCTCGGTCTGCCGGCGGGCGCGGTCTTCGCGGCCCAGCTCGCGGTGACGCTGGCGGCGGGTGTGCTCGCGCTGCGCTCGGCGGCGGTCGGCGCGGGTCCCGGGATCGCGGCGGGCGCGTGCGCGCTGGCCGGGGCCGTGAGCGTGTCCGTGGCGGCCCTGGACGGGCGAGCGGCCACCTTCGCGGTGTTCGGGCTGCTGGGGGCCGCCTGCGCGGCGGGGGCGGCGTACAGGCCCGCTCCGGCGTGGGCCCGCGCGGGCGCGGCGGCACTGGCCGTCGGGTACGCGGCGCTGCTCGCGGTGACGCTGGGAGCCCTGCTGGAGCGGCCGGTGGCGTGGTGGGCGCCGCCGGTGCTGGCGGTCCCGGCGGCGGTGGCGGCGCTCGGGCCCCGGCTCGGCGCCGTACGGGCCCCGGCGGAGGCCGCGGCGGCCGTGGCGGGCCTCCTCGCGGTGGCCCTGGCCACGGGGGACGCGCCGGTGCTCGCACTGGTCCTGGCGCTGGCCGGGGTGGTGTGCGCGGGGGCCGCGGTACGGCCCGAGCGCCGCGCGGCCGCGGGCTGGCCGGCCGGGGTGCTGTTCCTGGCGGCGACCTGGGTGCGGCTCGCGGCCTCCGAGGTGACCGTGCCGGAGGCGTACACCCTGCCGGTGACGGCGGTGGCGCTGGCGGTGGGCTTCGTACGGCGGCGCCGGGATGCCGAGGCCGCGTCCTGGACGGCGTACGGGCCGGGTCTGGCGGCGACCCTGCTGCCGAGCACCCTCGCGGTGTGGGGCGACCCGCACTGGGCGCGGCCGCTCCTGCTGGGCGTGGGCGCGCTCGCGGTGACCCTGGCCGGGGCACGGGGCCGGCTGCGGGCCCCCCTGCTGCTGGGCGGGGCGACGCTGGCCGCGGTGGCCCTGCACGAGCTGACCCCGTTCGTCGTCCAGGTGGTGGACGCGCTGCCCCGCTGGCTGCCGCCGGCGCTGGCCGGGGTGCTGCTGCTGGTGGTGGGGGCGACGTACGAGAAGCGCCTGCGCGACGCCCGGCGGCTGCGGGACGCGATCGGCCGGCTGAAGTAGGCCGGCCGAGGGCGGGCCCCCGCGCCCCCCGGCCCCCGGGCCGGGGGGCGCGGAGGCCCGGAAGGACCGGAAACGCCAGAGGCCCGGAGACGGTGAAGTCTCCGGGCCTCTGGTCCAGGTGGGCGATACTGGGTTCGAACCAGTGACCCCTTCGGTGTGAACGAAGTGCTCTCCCACTGAGCTAATCGCCCGGACGCACCGCAAACATTACCCCATGTCAGCGGTGCTCTTCGCCATGAGCGGCCGCGGGCTGCCGACCCGCGGGCGGGCTCACTGGTCCTTGATGTTCCAGGGCAGGACGAGCCCGTACTTCCACAGGTAGAAGCCGATCAGGGCGCCCGCGATGACGAGGCCGATGCTGGTCAGGATGATGTTGCGGCGGCGGACCTTCGGGTCCAGCGCCTTCTGCGCGGCCTCGCTGACCTTGCGCTTGGTCCAGCGCAGGACGAGGTGGGCCCAGGCGAATTCCGTGGCCCAGATCGCGAGGCCGGCGAAGATCGCGACCCAGCCGGGGCCGGGCAGGACCAGCATGGCGATGCCGGCGCCGATGACGGCGAGGCCGACGACGAAGACGCCGACCTGCCAGCTCAGGTGCAGCCCTCGGCGGGCCTTGATGAAGGCCGGCGCCTTGGAGACGTGCGGCGCTTCTTCCGCCTTGGCGGACTCGGTGGCGGGCTCATTGGCCTCGCGGTCACTCCCCGTGTTCATGGGGTCGAATCTACCGGAGCGCGAAGCACACGTGAATGAGCGTTTGGATCCGCCGTTCGAGGGACCCAGAGGTCCGCAAAACGGTCAGAGGGGTTTACAACGGCACCGTAGGTGGCATGTCGATTTCGCCGACGTGCGAATCCCCGAGCGCACACTGAGCGAAAGGCCCTGGCGCTTATGAACACCACGGTCAGCTGCGAGCTGCACCTGCGCCTCGTTGTGTCGAGCGAGTCCTCACTGCCTGTTCCCGCGGGCCTGCGGTATGACACGGCCGATCCCTACGCCGTGCACGCCACCTTCCACACCGGCGCCGAGGAGACGGTCGAATGGGTATTCGCCCGCGACCTCCTCGCCGAGGGCCTCCACCGGCCCACCGGTACCGGCGACGTCCGCGTCTGGCCGTCCCGCAGTCACGGTCAGGGCGTCGTCTGCATCGCCCTGAGCTCACCGGAGGGAGAAGCACTGCTCGAAGCACCCGCCCGAGCACTCGAGTCGTTCCTCAAGCGGACGGACGCCGCGGTTCCACCAGGAACCGAGCACCGGCACTTCGACCTCGACAAGGAGCTCTCCCACATCCTGGCCGAATCCTGAGCCAGGCCTACAGAGGGAACTCTCTCCCGGCCTCCGCCGGGAGCCGCACGACACCGTCCGACTCGGGGCGACGGTGTGAGGCGGACAACCACATAAGTGCCGGCGCTGTTCACGCGGGAGCCACCCGCGCGGACGGCGCCGGTGCGCTTGGGAGCGACCCGCTAGAGTCGGCCACCAGCGGCGGCGCAGACCGTCACCGCAGGCCCGGCCCATGAGGGAGACCCCGTGCAGATCCCCCACGACACCCGTCGCGCGCTCGACGTCGTCGTCGCGCTGGTGAACACCTCGGCCGAGACGGAGCAGCCCGACGGACTGTCGGACGTGAACGCCCTGCGCGCCTTCGTCCACGACTACGCGATCAGCGACGTCGGCGAGCTCAGCGCCCGCGACCTCGCGGGCGTACGGACGGTGCGCGGCAAGTTCGCCCAGGTCTTCGCGGCGCCCAGCTCGCGCGTGGCCGCCGTACTGATCAACGAGCTGGTCGCGACGGCCGGCACCACCCCGCAGCTGACCAACCACGACGGCTATGACTGGCACGTGCACTACTTCGCGCCGGGCGCGTCGGTGGGTGACCACCTCGCGGCCGACGGCGGCATGGCGCTGGCGTTCATCGTGGTCTCGGGCGAGCGGGAGCGGCTGCGGCGCTGCGAGGCCCCTGACTGCCGGCGGGCCTTCGTGGACCTGTCCCGCAACCGTTCCCGGCGCTACTGCGACAGCCGTACCTGCGGGAACCGGTTGCACGTGGCGGCGTACCGGGCCCGGCGCAAGTCGGAGCAGGGCTCAGAGCAGGAAGAGGTCGTGCACGGCGGCGAGCAGCAGCAGACCGCCGATCACGCCTAGGAAGATCATCAGGGGCGGCTGGGAGAGCGCGAAGAGGCAGCCTCTCGGCTCCTCGGCGGGGGCGGTGGCCGGCGGGGGAAGGGACGGCTCACCCTGCGATGTGTCGAGCATGTCGGGGCGATGATGGCCCAGCGGACCCGCGTCCGGTGCTCAACACGCCAAACCGCCCGCACGAGGTAGCCGGATCCCGTCAGATCAGGTGGTTCCCGGCCCGAATCCGCCCGCGGACCGGGCCGATGTCATATGCCGTGCTTCTTGAGGATCGCCTCGATGTCGGAGAAGTCCTCGCCGGGGGTCGCGGCCTCGGCGGGCTTGGGGCGGGCACCGCCGCCCAGGGAGGGCGCGGAGGCCGCCGGGGCGACGGCCTCCCGGGCCGGGCGACCCTTGGCGGCCTTCGGCTCCTTGGCGGGCTTCTCCCCCGCGCCGAGCCCGCGCCGTTCTATCGCGCGGGTGGTCATGAAGAGCAGCCAGGCCAGCGCCAGCACGGCGAAGCCGGCCCACACGGTCGGCTTGAAGACGATCCCGGACACCCACTGCACGACGCCCGTCATCACCAGGCCGACCGGCACCAGCGCATACGCCGCGATCCGCGTGGCGGTGAGGAAGCGCTTGCGGTAGGCGGTCAGCGCGGCGATGCCCAGGCCCGCCGCGGACACCGCGGAGCAAATGGTCTCGGCGAGCATGCGGGGCCTCCAGGGGCGGTGCGGTCGGTCGGACCCGGCCGGCGGGCCGGGCGTTCTGTCCCTATCCATCCTGCACCGGCGACCGCCGCCCCGGCCATGCCCACGGCCCGCCCGGGGCGGATCTCCGGGACATCTCCGGGTCGCGGCTCCTCCCCAGGTCCCGGTCCGTGCGCACCCGCAGGGGCTGGGAGACTGTCCGTATGACCGATTCCGTGATCCTCGACGTCTGGTGCGAACTCCAGTGCCCGGACTGCCACAGCGCACTGGACGACGTACGCGCCCTGCGGGCCCGCTACGGCGACCGGCTGGACATCCGGCTGCGCCACTTCCCGCTGGAGAAGCACAAGCACGCCTTCGCCGCCGCGCAGGCCGCCGAGGAGGCCGCCGAGCAGGGGCAGGGCTGGGCGTACGTGGAGGCGGTGCTCGCCCGCACGGCGGAGCTCGGCAAGGGCGGTGAGTCCGTACTCGTCGAGGTGGCGCGCGAACTCGGCCTGGACTCCGAGGAGTTCGACACGGCCCTGATCGACGGCCGGCACATCCTGATCGTGGACGCAGACCAGGCCGAGGGCAAGGCGATCGGCGTGACCGGCACCCCGACGTACGTGATCGACGGGGAGCGTCTCGACGGCGGCAAGAGCCAGGAGGGCCTGCGCGGGCGCATCGAGGAGATCGCCGACCGGCTGCTGGCCGCGGACGGGGCGTAGCCAGAGACGGGTCCTCGGGGCAGCCCTTAGATCAGGTTCTTGGCGTAGTTGAGGTTCGTCGGCCGGTAGCCGAGGGACTCGTAGAGCCGCAGGGCCGGGGTGTTGTCGGTGAAGACGTGCAGCCCGAGCACCCTGTGGCCGGCGGCGAGGGCCGTGCGTTCCGCGAGGAGCATCAGGTCCCGGCCGTAGCCGCGGCCGCGGTGCTCCTCGGCCACCGCCACGTCGAAGACGTACGAGTCCTCCCCGCTCGGCGCGACCCACACGGTGCCGACGGGTGCGCCGGCCGCCTCCAGGACGCCGAAGCTGACGCCCTCGGTGGCCAGGCCCCGGGGCAACAGGGACTCGTGGTCGGTCACCGACTTCGCGTGCGCGGCCTCCGCCGGCATGCCGCGGCCGATCCAGCTCTGCGCGTAGCCCTCCAGCGCCCCGGCGAGCCAGGTCTCGAACTCCGCTTCCGCCATCGGGCGGCCGGTGACCCCCTCCCTCAAGGCCGGCGGCGCGGCGGGGAGCTCCTTGTCCATGTTGCGGCTGTACTCGGTGTAGCCGAGGGAGTCGGCCATGCGCAGGCCGCCCGCCGAGCAGGCCGGGACCGAGACGCGCACCCGCCGGCAGCCCCAGCCGCGCAGGATCTCCTCGGCGGCGAGCGCGGCGACCGTGCCGCGGCCGCGCCGGCGGTCCGGCTCGTCGACCACGAGGTCGCGGATCTCCGCGACCGTCGGCCCGAAGGGCGTGTCGCAGGTGAGCAGCAGGGCGCCGACGCGCCTGCTGTTGACACGGATCTCGTACGGGCGCGAGCGCGCCCCTCCGGCGGTCTGCTGAAGCGGCCCGCTCGGCCGCAGGGTGGTGGTCATCAATCGAGTTCTACCCGCCCCGCGGCCCGAATGACAGCGTTTTGATTCCCGCCCGGATCAGGACCGGGGGTCGCCGTCCTCGGCGGAGCGGGCGTCGAAGATCCGCATGGCCTCGGCGGTGACGGGGCCGGGGGCGGTGCCCAGCTCTCGCCCGTCGATCCGTACGACGGCTTGGACGTCGCGCAGCGAGGAGGTCAGGAAGACCTCCTCGGCCCGCTCCAGCGCCTCGAAGGGCAGGTCGCTCTCCTTGGCCCCGGCCCACTCGGCGACGAGGGCGCGGGTGATCCCGCCGAGGCAGCCGGAGGCGACGGGCGGGGTGTGGAGCTGTCCGTCGAGGACGACGAACACGTTGGAGCCGGTGCCCTCGCAGAGCCGCCCGACGGTGTTGGCGAAGAGGGCCTCGGAGGCGCCTGCGCGGTGGGCGGCGGCGAGCGCGACGACATTCTCGGCGTACGAGGTGGTCTTCAGGCCGGCCACGGCCGAGCGCTCGTTGCGCACCCACGGCACGGTGACGACGGCGGTGGTGTCGGGGCGCCGGGTGGTCTCCGCGAGGGCGACGATCAGCGTCGGTCCGGCCTCGCCGCGGTCGGAGCCGAGCGGGGAGACGCCTCCGGTGTAGGTGACGCGCAGCCGGCCGAGCGGGATCGGGTGGGCCTCCAGTACGGCCGCGCAGGCGCGGCGGACCTCGTCCAGGTCCGGGTCCGGCAGGCCGAGCCCGCGGGCGGAGCGGGTCAGCCGCTCCAGGTGGCGGGTGAGCGCGAAGGTCTTGCCGTGCTCCGCCTTGAGCGTCTCGAAGACTCCGTCGCCGACGGTGAGACCGTGATCGAACACGGACACCTTCGCGTCGTCGGCGTCCCGCAGTTCTCCGTCGAGCCAGATCCTCACCGTACGGTCCTCCCGCTTTCGTTCGCGTCCGCACCGTTCGCGTTCGCTTCGACGGCTCCTGACGCTACCCGCAGCAGGCGGGCGGCCTTCAGCTCGGTCTCCGCCCATTCGCGGTCCGGGTCGGAGCCCCAGGTGATCCCGGCGCCGGTGCCGAAGAGCAGCCGGGGGCCTCCGGGGGTCTCGCGGTCGATCCAGAAGGTCCGGATGCCGACGGCGAGCTCGGCGGTGCCCTGGTCGGCGTCGACCCAGCCGATGCCGCCGCAGTAGGGGCCGCGCGGGACGGTCTCCAGGGCCTCGATGATGCGCAGGGCGGAGGACTTGGGGGCGCCGGTGACGGAGCCGGGCGGGAAGGTGGCGGCGAGCAGCTCGGGCCAGCCGGCGCCGTCGGCGAGTTCACCGGCGACGGTGGAGACGAGGTGGACGAGGCCGGGGTGCTCTTCGAGCACGCACAGTTCGGGGACGGTGACCGAGCCGGTGGCGCAGACCCGGCCGAGGTCGTTGCGCACGAGGTCCACGATCATCACGTTCTCGGCGTGGTCCTTGGGCAGCAGGTCGGCGGCGGTGAGGCCGGTGCCCTTGATGGGGCCGGACTCGACGCGGCGGTCCCTGCGGCGCAGGTAGAGCTCGGGGGACGCGGTGGCGATCTCGACGCCGTGAGCCGGGAGACGAATCGTTCCTGCATAGGGAGCCGGATTGCCGCGCGCGAGCAGCGCCGTCAGGGCGTCGACATCGGCTCCCGCCGGATCGGGGAGCGGCGCGGACATCACGCGGCAGAGGTTGGCCTGGTAGACCTCGCCCGCCTCGATGTGCTCGCGGATGCGGCGTACCCCCGCGACGTACGCGGCACGGTCGAGCGAGGAGGTCCACTGGTCGGCGTCGGGGCCGTGCCAGGCTCCGGGGACGGGCGCGGGCACCGGGTCGGGGCGTATGTCCCCGAAGCGCGCGCAGACGAGCCGACCTTCGAAGTCGGCGGTCACCGCCCAGAACCCGGTGGAATCGAGGGCGGCGGGATCACTGGTGACATCTCGGAGATCGGTCGCGAGAAGGCCGCCGAAGCGGGCGAGGGGAGGCAGGTCGTGCACGGCTGCGAGTCTATGACCGGTGGCGCGCGGGCGCCGGTGAGGAGTCCGCGGGGTGACCGGCGGTGACCGAGCGGCAGCACGCTGCGGAAACGCGTTTTTGAGCTGGCCCGGGAATCCGCTAGAGTTCAACTCGTCGCCAGGGAGCGAAGGGGGAAACCCCGGAGCGAACACGGTGACCTGCGGACGTAGCTCAGTTGGTAGAGCACCACCTTGCCAAGGTGGATGTCGCGAGTTCGAGTCTCGTCGTCCGCTCTGAGGTGGGGGATCATCCTTCCCGAGGACCCCCTGCCCGCTCCATGGTGGAGTGGCCGAGAGGCGAGGCAACGGCCTGCAAAGCCGTCTACACGGGTTCAAATCCCGTCTCCACCTCCAAGGACGATTAGCTCAGCGGGAGAGCGCTTCCCTGACACGGAAGAGGTCACTGGTTCAATCCCAGTATCGTCCACTGGTCCGCAAGGACCCCCGCGCGATTAGCTCAGCGGGAGAGCGCTTCCCTGACACGGAAGAGGTCACTGGTTCAATCCCAGTATCGCGCACGCAGTACGATTGCCCTTGCCACCCGCGGTGTTCTCACCGTGCTTGTGGTCCCGCGCGATTAGCTCAGCGGGAGAGCGCTTCCCTGACACGGAAGAGGTCACTGGTTCAATCCCAGTATCGCGCACTCGCATCCGAAAGCCCGGCCGTCTCGACGGTCGGGGCTTTCGCGTGTGCGGGCCACGGGTGTGCTGTCCGTGCGTGTACGGGCCCTGCGCGTGCGGCCTTCGCCGCCGACGCCGGGGGCCGGGGGTCCGGGCGGTGCCGGACCCCCACCGCTCGGCGTCAGGACGAGAAGAGCATCCGGCCGAAGCCGCCCTTGCGGTGGCCGTGGTGGCCGTGGCCGTAGCCGCCGTGCTGCGGGGCGCCCCAGGCGGGCGCGGGGGCGGCGTGCTGGGCCGGGTAGGGGGCCGGGGCCGGCGGCGCGGCGGGCGGCGGGACCTGACCGTACTGGGCGGTGTACTGGGACTCCAGGCGAGTCAGCGCCTCCAGCTCGCCGTAGTCGAGGAAGATGCCGCGGCAGCCGCTGCACTGCTCTATCTGGACACCGTTGCGGTTGTAGGTGTGCATCATCGCGTGACACTTCGGACACTGCATGACCGGATCAACTCCTCGCCGTCTGCGTCGACACCGGATGCCTACCCGGTGGCGTGGGGCTCACCCTACGACGGAGCCGGCCGCTCCAAGTCGGGCGGGAGGGAGGCAATTCGGGCACAGGCGTCCACCATCAGATGCTCCACGTCGTCGAGTCGGCGCTCCTCACGCGCCGCCTTGGCCAGGGCCAGCGCGGCCGTCTGCACGGTGAGCGCGCGGGCCGCGACGTCGAGTTCCGGCCAGGGATCGGCGCCGGGCGGACCCGCGGCGGGTCCGCCGGCGGCGCGGTAGGCGTCGAGGAAGCGCAGCCACGTCCGCGTGTCGAGCAGCCCGGCGGCGTACCAGGCCGCGGGCCGGGCGAGGTCCCAGGCGGGCGCGCCGAGCCCGAGGTCGTCGACGTCGATCAGCCGCCACCGCCCCGCCGGGCCCCGGACCAGCTGTCCCAGGTGCAGATCCCCGTGGCACAGCACCCCGCCGGACGGCCGCGACCCGTCCCCCCGGGTCCAGGCGGGCAGCGTCGCCGCGGCGGCCCGTACGAGGCGCGCCATCGCGGCGGCGTCGGCACCGTCATCGGCCGTGGCCCGCCCGGCGGGTGTGGATGCGGGCGCGGGGGCCGCGGGCGGGTGGGCGACGGCGAGGCGGTGGAGGGCGCGGGCGAGTTTGGCGGGGCCGCGCATCGGGGGGAGCGGGGCGGGGAGGCGGTGGAGCGGGGTCCGGTGGAGGGCCGCCAGGAGCTCGGCGGCCGCCTCCCAGGGCGCGTCCTCGGGACGGTCCGGGGCGACCGGAGCACCGTAGGGCCACAGGGAGACGGCCCGGCCCGCCACCCGGCCGAGCCCGGTCCGCAGCGGAGGCAGCAGGACCCCGGCCAGCGCGGCGTCCCCGGCGACCAGGATCCGTACCGCCAGGGCGTCGGGGTCGCTGTCCGGCGCGTGCGCCTTGGCCACGGTGTCCCCGCAGCGGACGACCGTGCCGTCGTCCCGGTCGGCGAGGACCTCGTACCGCGTCGCGCCCGCGTACGCCGCGAGCGCGGCGCCGCTCACTCGCTCCAGCGGGACCACACCCCGGCGCCGTCGATGTGCGGGAGGAACTCCGCCACCGGCGCTCCGGCGGGTGTGAGCGGGCCCGGCCGTGCCATGACCACTCCCCCGCGCCCCCGCACCCCGTGCGGGTGCTCCTCGGGACGAGGGTACGGAACGCCGAGCCCACCCAGGGCAACGGGACCGTCGGGAGCACCGGGAACGCCTGAAGCGCCGGGCGGGCCGCGGGCATGAAAAAGGGTGCTGCCCGTCCGACTCCCCAGCCGTACGGGCAGCACCCTTCACCTGCCGTCCGTCGGCCGCGCCCCCGTCCCCACGGGGTGCGGCCGGTGAAGCCCGGGCCCAGGCCGCTCTCCTGGACCCTGGGCGCCGCTCAGCGCCCCAGCATCACGCTCACGGACGACGCCTGTGCCACCACCTGGTCGAAGCCTCCGAAGAGGAAGAGCAGGAGGGCGGCCAGGGGGAGCACCATCGCCGCCGCCACCAACGGATGGCGGTGGCCGGACTCATGGCCGTTGAACGCGAATGCCTTGCGTCCCTGCCGTGCGATGTCCGCCATGGTCCTCTCCCTGTCGTTTGGCAGCGGCGGGCTTGTGACCTCGGGGGACGAGTGCTCCACCCGCCGCTTGTCTTCAACACTAGGCGCGGGAAAGGCCCCTGGCCTCATGCCTTCGTACCCATTGACGGGCCTCCGGGAGGATGAGGAGGCCACCTCGCGTGTACTCCCCTGGGTGGAGACCGGCCCCCCGGTCTGAGGGTCTTCCCGGAGGGGATGACCGGAGTGTGGTGACTTCGCTCACTTCCGTCACCGTCCGCACACGCACGGTCGACGACCAGGGAGTCCCAAGATCAACCGGCCCGGGCCGGACCGCGCGCCGGTCGGCCGCCCTCGGGCACCCCGCCCGGCGCCCCAATTCCCTTGGACGGGAAGCCCTTTGGCTCGCGCACCCACTTCCGCACATGCGTCCGACCGGTGGCCTGAGGATCCCTCAAGTGGACTGCCCCGTACTGACAATCGAATCCCCCGGCGAGGGCGCGGCCTCTGAGCGCGCATGCCGGATGGTCCGTAAGCTGTGCCACGTCAACAGGACGACCGGTCAGCGGGGTGGACATGGCGATGATGCGGCTCCGGCGCGAGGACCCGCGTGTCGTCGGCTCGTTCAGGCTGCACCGGCGCCTCGGCGCCGGGGGCATGGGCGTCGTCTACCTGGGATCCGACCGGCGCGGCCAGCGCGTCGCGCTCAAGGTGATCCGGCCGGATCTCGCCGAGGACCAGGAGTTCCGCTCGCGCTTCGCACGCGAGGTGTCCGCCGCCCGGCGGATCCGCGGCGGGTGCACCGCGCGCCTGGTCGCCGCGGACCTGGAGGCGGAGCGCCCCTGGTTCGCCACGCAGTACGTGCCCGGCCCCTCCCTGCACGACAAGGTGGCCGAGGAGGGCCCGCTGACGGCCGCGCAGATCGCCGCCATCGGCGCGGCGCTCTCCGAGGGCCTGGTCGCCGTGCACGAGGCCGGGGTGGTCCACCGCGACCTCAAGCCCTCGAACATCCTGCTGTCGCCCAAGGGTCCGCGCATCATCGACTTCGGGATCGCCTGGGCGACCGGCGCGAGCACCCTGACCCACGTGGGAACCGCCGTCGGCTCCCCCGGGTTCCTGGCGCCCGAGCAGGTGCGCGGCGCGGCCGTCACCCCCGCCACGGACGTCTTCTCGCTCGGCGCCACCCTCGCCTACGCGGCCACCGCCGACTCGCCCTTCGGGCACGGCAGTTCCGAGGTCATGCTGTACCGCGTGGTGCACGAGGAGGCGCACCTGCAGGGCGTCCCGGACGCGCTGGCGCCCCTCGTACGGGCCTGCCTGGCCAAGGACCCCGAGGATCGGCCCAGCACGCTCCAGCTGTCGATGCGGCTCAAGGAGATCGCGGCCCGTGAGGCGCACGGGCTGGGCGAGAGCCGTCCGCCGGCGCAGCGGGCGCGGACGGAGCGGCCCACTGGGCGGCTCGCCGAGGACTACGTCGAGGAGCGCGCGGAGCGTCGTACCGGCGGCACCCCCGTGTCCAGGCCCCAGGGGCCGGGAACGGGGCAGGGCCAGGGCCCGCAGAGCGGACCGCAGTCGCGGCCCTCGTCGGCGCGGGGCACCGGCTCGCGGGGCCCCGGCTCCACCGCCGGGCGCACGGGCGGGCGCCCCGCGCCCCGTACGACGGGGACGGGACGGCGGCCGTCGCGGCCGGACCCGAAGCTGATGCGCCAGCGCCTGATCGTCTTCGTCCTGGTGACGCTGATCGTGGCGCTGGGCATCGCGGCGGCCCAGAAGCTGTAGCCGGGCCGGAGGCAGCCTCCTACGGGCGGCCGCCGGCCACCGCGTAGAAGGCGACGGCCGCGGCGGCGCCCACGTTCAGCGAGTCCACGCCGTGCGCCATGGGAATCCGCACCCACTCGTCGGCGGCGACCAGCGCCTGCGTGGACAGGCCGTCCCCCTCCGCGCCCAGCATCAGCGCGACCCGCTCCAGTGTCTGCGGGGCGGCCACGTCGATCGGCGAGGCCTTCTGGTGCGGGGTGAGCGCGAGCAGCTTGAAGCCGGCCTCGCGGACCGAGTCCAGGCTCTTGGGCCAGGCTTCCAGCCGGGCGTAGGGCACGGAGAACACCGCGCCCATGGAGACCTTGACGGAGCGCCGGTAGAGCGGGTCCGCGCAGTCAGGCGAGAGCAGCACCGCGTCCATGCCGAGGGCGGCCGCGCTGCGGAAGATGGCGCCGATGTTGGTGTGGTCGTTCACCGCTTCCATGACGACCACGCGCCGGGTGGTGGCGAGGATGTCCTCGGCCGTGGGCAGCGGCTTGCGCTGCATCGAGGCGAGGGCGCCGCGGTGCACGTGGTAGCCGGTGACGCGCTCGGCGAGCTCGGGGCTGACGGCGTAGACCGGGGCCGGGAGCTCGTCGATGACGTCGCGCATGACGTCGACCCACTTGGCGGAGAGAAGCATCGAGCGCATCTCGTACCCGGCGTCCTTGGCCCGTCTGATCACCTTCTCGCCCTCGGCGATGAAGAGACCTTCCGCGGGCTCGCGCCTGCGCCGGAGTTCGACGTCGGTCAGGCCCGTGTAGTCGCGCAGGCGCGGGTCGTCGGGGTCCTCGACGGTGATGAGATCAGCCACAGGGTGATACTGCCTTGTCCTGGGTGCGGTGCCAACGGCTCCGTTGCGGGGTTGTCCTGCCGGCCTGGCGGCCTGCTGCCCTTCTGCCCTACTGGGCGGCGGGCCGGTTCACCTTCACCACGTCGCCGATGACGATGACGGCCGGCGGCCGGACCTCCTGGGCCCGGACGGTCTCGCCGACGGTTGCCAAGGTGGCGTCCACGCGGCGCTGGGAGGCGGTGGTGCCCTCCTGGATGACGGCGACCGCGGTGTCGGCGGGACGGCCGTGGCGGACCAGCGCCTCGGCGATCAGGCCGATCTTGTCGACGCCCATGAGGATGACCAGGGTGCCGGTGAGCTTGGCGAGGGAGGCCCAGTCCACGAGGGAACGCGGGTCGTCGGGGCCTACGTGGCCGCTGACCACGGTGAACTCGTGCGCGACGCCCCGGTGCGTGACCGGGATGCCGGCCGCGCCGGGCACCGAGATGGAGCTGGAGATGCCGGGGACGACGGTGCAGGAGATGCCGGCCTCGGCGAGGGCCTGGAGCTCCTCCATGCCGCGCCCGAAGACGTACGGGTCCCCGCCCTTGAGCCGGACCACGGCCTTGCCGGCCTTGGCGTGCTCGATGAGGGCGTTGTTGATGGCCTCCTGGGCCATGAAGCGGCCGTACGGGATCTTCGCGGCGTCGATGACCTCGACGTGCGGCGGGAGCTCGTCGAGGAGGTCGCGGGGGCCGAGGCGGTCCGCGATGACGACGTCGGCCTCGGCGAGGAGGCGGCGGCCGCGGACCGTGATCAGGTCCGGGTCGCCGGGACCGCCGCCGACGAGGGCGACGCCGGGGGTGTGCGGGCGGGCAGCCGTGAGGGTGCCGTCGCGCAGGCCTTCGACGACCGCGTCGCGGACGGCGGCGGAGCGGCGGGGGTCGTTGCCGCTCAGAACGGCGACGGTCACGCCCTCGACTCGGCCGGTCGCCGGGGTCCAGGCGGTGGCGGCCTCGGCGTCGTCGGCGCGGACGCACCAGACGCGGCTCCGCTCCGCTTCGGAGGAGGCGGCGTCGTTGGCGGACTTGTCGCGGGTGGCGATGAGCGCGTACCAGGCGTCGGCGAGGTCGCCCTCCTGGTAGCGGCGGCGCTCCCAACGGATCTCGCCGGTCTCCGCCATGGCGTCCACGGAGGGGGTCGCGGAGGGCGAGATCAAGACGATGTCGGCGCCGGCCGCGATGAGCGCGGGCAGGCGGCGCTGGGCGACCTGGCCGCCGCCGACGACGACGACTCGGCGGCCCGCGAGGCGGAGTCCGACGGGGTAGGCGGGGTGTGCCGGGTGTCCCATGGCGGTTGCGGCTCCTGATGCGGCGGTGACGGCGGGCCGCTGCGTCGCTGGAGCGGCTGGGTTGACGTGCGGTTTCCCGGTGTCCGGGTCCACGATACGACCCGTGGGGCCGGGGGTCCCGGTGGGGCCGCTGGGCGGGGTGCGGGCGGGCCGCTGGGCGGGGTGCGGGCGGGGCCGGGTCCGGTGCCGGGTCCGGTGCCGGGGTGGGATGTCGTCCGGGACCGCGTGATCCATGGCGCCCTGAGCTTGGTTTCGGCCCTTACATGGCCTGAGCCGCGCCACACATCACGTTTTGTCCCGGACAACACCCCACCCCGTCCCCGGGCCCGGCCAACCCCCGGCCGGGGCTACTTCTCGGTTACGCCTGCCGAGTCGAAGGTGGCCACCTCGTGCATCGCGCGGGCCGCGCTCTGGACCAGGGGGAGGGCCAGCAGGGCGCCCGTGCCTTCGCCGAGGCGGAGGTCCAGGTCGACCAGGGGGCGCAGGCCGAGCTTGTTCAGGGCCGCGACGTGGCCCGGTTCGGC
Organism: Streptomyces sp. ISL-43; assembly: GCF_018614195.1. GTDB lineage: Bacteria > Actinomycetota > Actinomycetes > Streptomycetales > Streptomycetaceae > Streptomyces. The sequence goes on along the minus strand of NZ_JAGGOT010000013.1, from coordinate 260,529 downwards.
GCTGCGGTGGCCCGCGATGCACGCCGAGAGGGACTCGGGAGCGATGGCACGGGCCACCAGGGCGGCCGCGCCCGCGCTCACGCCGTCCAGGATGACCGGCGTGCGGAGGGACGCTCCGCCGAGGAGGAGACCGACGATCGCCGCGTGCTCCAGGCCGCCGATGGCCGCCAGGACTCCGATCGGGTCCGCCGGGTCCGGCTGGTGGAGATCGAGGGCACGGCGGACGACCTCGACCTTGCGGGCGTGCGTCTCGTCGTTGATGCCGGTGCCGCGGCCGGTGACCTCCGCCGGATCGACCCCGGTGAAGACCGAGATCAGGGCCGCCGAGACGGTGGTGTTCGCGATGCCCATCTCGCCGGTGAGCAGCGCCTTGTTGCCCGCCGCCACGAGGTCGCGGGCCGTCTCGATGCCGACCTCGATGGCCGCGATCGCTTCCTCGCGGGTCATCGCCGGGCCGACGGAGAGGTCGGCCGTGCCCGGGCGGACCTTGCGCGGGAGCAGACCGGGGGTGGCCGGGAGGTCCCCGGCGACACCGACGTCGATCACGCAGACCTCGGCGCCCACCTGGTTGGCGAACGCGTTGCAGACCGCGCCGCCGCCCAGGAAGTTGGCGACCATCTGCAGGGTGACCTCCTGGGGCCACGGGGTGACGCCCTGGGCGTGCACGCCGTGGTCGCCCGCGAAGATCGCGACCGCGGCCGGCTCCGGGATCGGCGGCGGACAGACCCGCGAGAGGCCGGCCAGCTGCGCCGAGATGATCTCGAGCATGCCGAGCGCGCCCGCCGGCTTGGTCATGCGCTTCTGCCGCTCCCACGCCTCGCCGAGCGCCTTCGCGTCGAGCGGACGGATGCCGGCGACGGTCTCCGAGAGCAGGTCGTGCGGCTCCTCGCCGGGCAGCGCGCGGCGCCCGTACGTCTCCTCGTGCACGACCCAGGACAGGGGACGGCGCTGGGACCAGCCCGCCTGGGCCAGCTCGGGCTCCTCGGGGAACTCGTCCACGTAGCCGACGCACAGGTACGCGACGACCTCCAGGTGCTCCGGCAGGCCGAGCGCGCGGACCATCTCGCGCTCGTCGAAGAAGCTGACCCAGCCGACGCCGAGGCCCTCGGCTCGCGCGGCGAGCCAGAGGTTCTCGACGGCGAGGGCCGAGGAGTACGGGGCCATCTGCGGCTGGGTGTGCCGGCCGAGGGTGTGGCGGCCGCCCCGGGTGGGGTCGGCGGTGACGACGATGTTCACCGGGGTGTCGAGGATGGCCTCGATCTTGAGTTCCTTGAACTGCTTGGCCCTGCCCTTGGGCAGCGACTTCGCGTAGGCCTCGCGCTGGTGCTCGGCGAGCTCGTGCATCGTCCGGCGGGTCTCGGAGGACTTGATGACGACGAAGTCCCACGGCTGGGAGTGGCCGACGCTGGGCGCGGTGTGGGCCGCCTCCAGGACGCGGAGCAGCACCTCGTGCGGGATCGGGTCGCTGCGGAAGCCCTTGCGGATGTCGCGGCGTTCGCGCATGACGCGCAGGACGGCCTCGCGCTCGGCGTCGGCGTACCCGGGGGCGGCTTCGCCGGCCGCGTGCTCGACGGCGACGGCATCGGCCTCGGGCCCTGTCTCCGGCTCGGCTTCGCGTACGGCCTCGGGCTGGGGTCCGGCCGCGGCCTCGGAGGTCGTCTCTGCCTCCAGCGGTACGTCGGCCACGGGCTCGGGAGCGGGCTCCGGCGCGGTCTCGGCGGCCTGAACCACCGTTTCTGCGGGCTGCGGCTCGGGCTGCGGTTCCGGCTCCACGACCGGCTCGGGCTCCGGGGCCGCTGCGACGACGGCCTCGGGGACCGCGACGGCGACGGGCTCGGCAACGGGCTCCACCGCGACCGGCTCGGCGACGAGGGCCGCGACCGGCTCCGCCACGGGCACGGCTTCCGGCTCCACGACGGCCACGACGGCCGGCTCGGGCTCGACGACGGCCACGACGACGGGCTGGGGCTCGGGCTCCGCGAAGGCGACGGCGACGGCGACGGCCTCGGGCTCCGCGAAGGCGACGGGCTCAGGCTGCTGGGAGTGGGGCTCGGGCTCGGCGAAGGCGACGGGCTCGGGGGCCGCAAGGGCCTGCGGAGCCGGCTCCACCGCCCACGGCGTTCCGGCCTGCACCGGGATCTCGGCATGCGAGAGGTCCAGGTACTCCGGGCCCGTGGCCGGCGGCCCGGACTGGTGCGTCGCAACGGGCGCCGCGAGGGTGCCCGGCACGGAGACGAGGGGCTCGGCGGCGGGCACGGCGGGCGGCACCGGGGCCGGGGCCTGCACGGGGGCCGGAGCGGGCGCCGAGGTCGCGGCCGGACCCCGGTCCGCGAGGGAGCGTACGACTCCCCCGGTGGCCTCGGGCACGGGCGGGCCCATGTGCAGCGGCCGCCGCACCGGGGCCGGGGCGGCGGGGGCCGCCGGAGCCTGGGTCTGCGGGGCCAGGAGGCCGCCGAGGTCCAGCGCGCCGGAATCCCGGCCGCCGGCCTCGTGCGCGCCCGCGCTGTAGGAGGCGGGGTCGGCGAAGGAAGGCTGCTGCGGGAAAGGCTGTTCGGAGAGGGACTGCTCCGGGAAGGACTGCTGCGGGTAGCCCGCGGTCTCATAGGAGACCGGCGCCTCGGCGGCCACGGCCGGCTGCTGGTACTCGGGGACCGCCGGATATTCGGCGTAGGGCGCGTCCGCGTACGGGGAGGGCTCGGGGAAGGCGGGTACCGGCGGGACGACCTGGGGGTCGCTCCACGCTCCCTGGCTGCTGGGCATCAGCAGCAGTTCCTCGTCTTCCGGCTCGGCCGGGTCGTCCACGAGGTCCTGGAAGGCGTAGCCCCCGGTCGCGGGGGAGGTCACGGGGACCGGGGCGGGGACGCCCGGCTGATCCACCATGCCCGTGCTGTCCGGGAGACCCTCGCCCGGAACCTGGCCGGTGTCAGTCATGCGTACCCCTCGCCCATCGGTATTGCCTCTTCGACCGCCCGGTCGCCCACGAGGCCGCCAAGCGGATTTCCGTGCGGGTTCGCCGTGCGGAGGTTTCGCCTCGCGTACGACTGCACGACAACCAGTAAGTATTGTCGTGCCCGTTCGCCATCGTGGCGGCCATTACCGCCATGGTCCTCTGTGGACTACGCCACGTCTCGTGTCCTGCCGGTACCGCGTGCCCGAACCCGGCGGGGGCGGTGCGACGATCGGCCAGCCTACCCCGGCCTCGCGACTAGGTCCTGTCCGGGCGGTTGACGGGGCGTTCGGCGGCGAGCAGGAACACCACGGAACGCTGTTGTTCGGTCCAGGTCCGGGTGTCCAGGGCGACGGACTGGAGCAGCGCGCACTCGACGGCGTACCCGCCCTCGGTCAGTACGCGGCCGATGGCCTCCGCCTCGTCGCGCGTGGAGGCGTGGCTGACGATCCGTTCGGGGCGGCGGTCGGCGACCGCGGCGACGACCTCGGCTCCCCCGCCTCCGACGCGGACGACGTCGGGTTCGGGCAGGTCCTCCAGTACGTGCGGGGCGCGGCCGGCGATGACCTGGAGCTGCACACCCCGGGCGCGGGCGGCGGCGGTTGTGCGTTCGCAAGCGCGCGGGTCGGCGTCGACGGCGATGACGGCGGCGCCGAGGGCGGCGGCGTCCGCGGCGAGGGCTCCGGAGCCGGCGCCGATGTCCCAGACGAGGTCTCCGGTGCGGGGGCCGAGCCGGGCGAGCTGCGCCGCGCGCAGCTGCGCGGACTCCCCTTCTCCCACGTCGATCTGGGGGCGGGCCCAGCCGCGGCCGCCGCTCTGGGCGGCGCTCTGGCCCAGGAGCCACGCCGGGTCCCCGGCGGCGGGCTGGCCGCCGATGACGATCACCACGTTGGGGTCGCGCCAGCTGTGGTCGGCGGCCTTGTCGGAGGTGAGGACGGTCACCTGCTCCTTGTCGGTGCCGAGCTCCTCGCAGATGACGAAGGTGCGGTGGACGCCTCCGAGCAGCAGGGCCAGTTCGGCGGGGCCGGCGCCGGGCGAGGTGAGGACGGCGACCTTGGAGTGGGCGCGGCAGACGTTGACGGCTCGGCGCAGGGTGCGGGGGTGGGCGACGACGACCTGGGCGTCGTCCCAGGGCATCCCGGCGCGGGCGAAGGCGGCGGCGACGGCGGACACGGCGGGGACGACCTCGACTTCCAGGCCGAGCTCCGGGGCGCGCAGGGCGCGTACGACGCCGAAGAAGCCGGGGTCGCCGTCGGCGAAGACGACGGCGGTGCCGCGGTGGCCGGCGATCCGGCGGGCGGCGAGGCCGAGGCTGCCGAGCCGGACGCGTTCGGCGGCGGGCGGGACTTCGGGGAGTGCGAGGTGGTGGGCGGCGCCGGCCACCAGGGTGGCCGCGGCCAGCGCGGACCGGGCGGAGGCGGTCAGGGGCGAGCCGTCCCAGCCGATCACCGTGACCCGGTCGGCCATCGTCGTCAGTCTCCTGGTGTGGGGGCGGGCGGAGCTTCGTCGGGGGGCGGGGGCACGGTGAGACTACCTGGTCATCGGGTCAGATCCGGTCGGACGAGACCGCGTAGCCGTTCGCGTCGGACGGGTGGATTCCCAGCCCGCCGTACTCGCCGGAGTAGTGGGCGGAGTAGCCCGCCGAGTAGTCGTCGGAGTACCCGTCGGCGTACCCGTCGTATCCGTCCGAGTAGCCGTCGCCGTCTTCGTCGAGGTCCTCGGGGACCAGGCCCCAGACGATGAGGTCGCTGCGGTCGGCGGCCCAGGAGCCGTCGGGGTTCTGTGTGCGCACTATGCACGCGCTGCGCAGGACGCCTTCACTGATGCAACCGATCTTCTGGGCGACCTGCTGGGAGGCGGTGTTGTCGGCGGCGGTGCGCAGTTCGAGGCGTTCGAAGCCCTGCTCGCGGAAGAGCCAGTGGGCGACGGCGCGTACGGACTCGCTGGCGTAGCCCTCGCCGCGGGCCCAGGGGGCGGTGACGTAGCCGACTTCGGTGGCGCGCAGGCGCCAGTCGGCGCCCTGCAGGTGGACGGTGCCGACCAGGCGCTGGGTGAGGAACTCGGTGACGGCGAAGACGATGCCGCGGCCCGCGGTGCGCTCTTCGTGCGCGGCTCTGGTGGCCCAGTCGAGCGCGTGGGCGTGGGTGTAGGGGTGCGGGACCGAGGTCCAGGCGGTGACGTGCTCGTCGTTCATCATCTCGGTGAGCGCGGTGACGTCTTCTTCCTCGAAGGGGCGCAGCACCAGCCGGTCCGTGCTGATGGTGACGTCCGGGAAGGTGGTAGTCATGCGCAGCTCCAAGCCTGGGACCGTGGTGCGACCGTGATGCGAGGCGACCGTCGTGCGGGACCGTTTGTGCGGACCGCGGCTGCGGGTCGTAGGCCACAGCATGCAGCATCGGCCTGGGGATGTGCAGGGCCGGGCTGCCCGGAAGCGGGCAGCGCCCGGCCCCGTACACCGGTGGGTGGACGGGGCCGGGACGCCTGGCCGGATCGGACCTACTCGATCAAGAGGCCGGCTTGCCGAAGGCCGGGATGACCGAGCCCTGGTACTTGTCGTCGATGAACTTCTTGACCTCGTCGGAGTTCAGGAGCTTGGCGAGCTTCTGGATCCGCGGGTCGTCCTGCTTGCCGTCCTTCACCGCGAGGATGTTGGCGTACGGGTTGCCCTCGGCCTTCTCCAGGACGAGCGCGTCCTTGGCCGGGACGAGCTTGGCCTCGATGGCGTAGTTGCCGTTGATGACGGCGGCGTCCACGTCGTTCAGGGCGCGCGGGACCGTGGCGGCCTCCAGCTCCTTGAACTCCAAGCCCTTCTTGTCGGTGATGTCGGACAGCTTGGCGCCGGTGCCGACACCCTCCTTGAGGGTGATGAGCTTGTTCGCGGCGAGCAGCTCGAGCGCGCGGCCCTCGTTGGTGGGGTCGTTGGGCACGGCGACGGTCTGGCCGGCCTTGATGTCCGTGAGGGCCTTGACCTTCTTGGAGTAGAGGCCCAGCGGCTCCAGGTGCACGTTGACGACGGGCACGATGTCGGTGCCGTTCTTCTTGTTGAAGTCGTCGAGGTAGGGCACGTGCTGGAAGTAGTTGGCGTCGACCTGGCCCTGCTGGGTGGCAGTGTTCGGCAGGACGTAGTCCGTGAACTCCTTGACCTCCAGCTTGAGGCCCTCCTTGGCCGCCAGGTTGTCCTTGACGAACTTCAGGATGTCGGCGTGCGGGGTCGGGGACGCCGCGATGACCAGGGGCTTGCTCTCGTCGACCTTGCCGCCGTCGGCCTTGGTGGAGGACGGGTCCGAGGAGCTGCCGCAAGCGCTCAGGGAGAGGGTGAGCGCGGCGGCGGTGACGGCGAGGGCGGTGAGCTTGATGTTCTTACGCACGAAGAGTGCCTTTCTTGCTTCTTGCTGTGTGAATGACGGCCCAAGCACGACAAGTGCGGGCTTTCTGGGAAAAAGTTCGGAAATACGGCTCAGGCCCGGATCAGGCTGTCCGACCCCGCCGCGCGAGGAGGCGTACCACGCCGTCGCCGATGAGCTGGATCACCGTGACGAGCACGATCAGTACGACGACGGTCGCGACCATGAAGCCGGTCTCGAAGCGCTGGAAGCCGTAGGTGATGGCCTTGGAGCCGAGGCCTTCGCCGCCGACCGCGCCGGCCATGGCCGAGTAGCCGATCAGGGTGATCACGGTGGTCGTGACGGCCGCGATCAGGGAGGGCAGGGCCTGCGGGAGGAGCACCTTGCCGACCAGGGTCGGGATGCCGCCGCCCATGGACTCGACGGCTTCGATCAGGCCGTGGTCCACCTCGCGGACGGCGGTCTCCACGAGCCGGGCGAAGAAGGGGATGGCCCCGATGGCCAGCGGGACGATCATGGCGGTGGGGCCGATGAAGGTGCCGACGATCGCCGTGGTGACCGGGATGAGGAAGATCAGCAGGATGATGAACGGCAGCGAGCGGCCCATGTTCACGATCACGCCGAGCACCTTGTTGACCGGGCGGCTCTGGAGCAGACCGCCCTTGTCGGTGAGCACCAGCAGGATGCCGATGGGCAGGCCGCCCAGGACGGTCACCAGGGCGGACCACAGCACCATGTAGAGGGTGTCGAAGGTGCCCTGCGTGAGCAGCGGCTGCATTTCGGACCAGGTCACTTCGCACCATCCTTGACCAGCTCGGCGAGCTCGCCGTCCACGTCCTCGGCCACATCCGCTTCCGCGTCCGCACCGGCTTCCACCACGTCCACCTGCAGGCCCTGCTCGCGCAGGAATCCGACGGGCACGACGTTGTCCTCGTAGCGGCCGGGCAGCTCGATGCGCATGCGGCCGATCTGCCTGCCGGCGACGGTGTCCATCGCGGCGCCGAGGATCGAGATGTCGATGTTGTAGGTGCGGGCCAGCTGGGAGATCACCGGCCGGGTCGCGGTCTCCCCGTGGAAGGTGACGTCGATGACCGTGTGCTCCGCGGTGGTCGCGGCCCCGGTCAGCGGGAACAGTTCGTGCGCGAGCTGGGAGCCGGGGGTGGCCAGCAGCTCGGAGACGGTGCCGGACTCGACGATCCGGCCCTGCTTCATCAGCGCGGCCGAGTCGCAGACGGACTTGACCACGTCCATCTCGTGCGTGATCAGCAGGATGGTCAGGCCGAGCCGGCGGTTGAGGTCGCGCAGCAGCTGCAGGATCTGGCGGGTGGTCTCGGGGTCCAGCGCGCTGGTGGCCTCGTCCGAGAGCAGCACCTTGGGGTCGCCGGCCAGGGCGCGGGCGATGCCGACGCGCTGCTTCTGGCCGCCGGAGAGCTGGCCGGGGTAGGCCTTGGCCTTGTCGGCGAGGCCGACGAGGTCGAGGAGTTCGGCGGCCTTGCGGGAGCGCTCGCCGCCGGAGATCCCGAGGATCTCCAGGGGCAGTTCGATGTTGCCCTGGACGGTGCGCGAGGACAGCAGGTTGAAGTGCTGGAAGACCATGCCGATGCGGCTGCGGGCCTCACGGAGTTCCTTGCCGGCGCGGCGGCCCCGGCCTGCGAGCGCGGTGAGGTCGACTCCGTCGACGGCCACGGTGCCGGTGGTGGGGCGCTCCAGCAGGTTCACGCAGCGGATCAGGGAGGACTTGCCGGCGCCGCTCTGGCCGATGACTCCGTAGACCTCGCCCTCGCGGACGTGCAGGTCGACGCCGTCCAGGGCGGTGACCTCGCGGCCACGGGACTGGTAGACCTTCGTGAGGCCCGATGTGGTGATCACAGGATTTCCGTCGCTGTCGAGTGCGCGGCGCAGCGGGGTGCCGGGCACGGGGCAAACATCAGGGGACGCGATACGGGTCGAACCGTCGGAAAACGGCGGTATCGGCGCGTGCGCGGGGCAGGAGCGGTCCGGGTCGCACAGGGATGCCGGAGGAAGCTCGGCCGGTCTCGCTTCGGGGCGCGAGACTGCGGGAAGGGGCCCTCAGAAGGCGCGCATTCGACACATACAACGAGCACCGGGCGTCATCGTCGCCTCGGTCGCAAGGGTGCGGCTGCTCGTCGTGGTCATGGGCCCCAGTAAACCAGACGTTCTCCGTCACCGATCAAAGGCGTCCGAATACCGGACGGATTTCGGCCACATACCGGACAGCATCGGTCAAGGCCGATCGTCCGTCTCGACCGTCATCCCCTCGGCCCCGACCAGCACGGACACGGCCGAGAGGTCCCGTACGACCGCGTCCGCGTCGAGCTCGGCGGCGGTGTGCGTTGTGGTCAAGGCCACGGTCCGCATCCCGGCCGCTCGGCCCGCGGCCAGCCCCGCCGGGGCGTCCTCGAAGACCACGCAGCGGGCCGGGTCCACCCCGAGCCGGGCGGCCGCCAGCAGGAACGGCTCCGGGTCGGGCTTGCCCCGGGTGATGTCGTCGGCGGAGACCAGCTCGGGGAAGTCGATGCCGACCTCGCGCAGCCGGGCCTCGGCGAGCGGGCGGGTGGCGGAGGTGACGATGGCCCAGCGGCCGGCGGGAAGCGCCGAGAGGAGATCCTCGGTGCCGGGCAGCGCGACGACGCCGCCCGCGACGTCCGCCACCTCCAGCGCCTCGATCCGGGCGAGGGCCTCGGCCCGCACCTGCGTGGGCAGCAGTTCGGCGATGATCTCCGCGGCGGGGCGGCCGTTCAGTTCCGCGGCCTCGAAGACGTCTTCGGCGATCCCGTACTCCCGGGCCCAGCGGGTCCAGCAGCGGTACACCGACGCCATGGAGGAGATGAGCGTGCCGTCGTTGTCGAACAGCAGCGCGTCGAAATGCGGTCCGTGCGTCCCTTGCAGCTTCATGCCTTCCAGCAAAGCCCGGGGGCAGGGGTGAGCGCATCGGGTCTTTCGGCCCGTAATACCCTCGCTGCATGCTCGACGCCCTGACGGTCGCCATCGGCGTGGCCGCACTCGCCCTCGCCGCCTGGTGCGGTTTCGCCGCTTCGCGCGACCAGCCGACCAAGGACTGGCACTTCATCGGCATGGCGGTGGTGACCGTACTGGTCCTGGCCCAGCTGGTGGTCGGCCTGGTCCAGCTCGCCCGGGGAGAGAAGCCCGGACAGGGCACGGTGCTCTTCGTGGCCTACCTGCTGGGTGCCTTCGCCGCCGTGCCGGCCGCCGCGATGCTCTCGGTGAGCGAACGGACCAAATGGGGTTCGGTGACGGTGGCCGCGGGCGCGGTCGTCCTCGCCGTGCTGGAAGTACGGCTCTACGACATCTGGGGAAACACCGGTGCCTGACACGGACACGAACACGGGCCCGGACGCCACCGGGCCCGCCGCCGAGCGGCGGCGCCTGGTCACCGGGCCGGGGGTGCTGCTGGTCTGGCTCTACGGGGTGATCACGGTCGGCGCGGTCTCCCGGTCGCTCTACCAGATCTCCACCGAGTTCGACCGGGCCCCGCTGGCGTACTCGCTGTCGGCCGCGGCCGCCCTGGTCTACGCCTTCATCACGTACTCGCTGGTCCGCGGCGGGGAGACGGCCCGCAAGGCGGCGCGGATCTGCTGCGCCGCCGAGCTGACCGGCGTACTCACCGTCGGCGCCTGGACCCTGCTGCGGCCCGAGGCCTTCCCCGACGCGACCGTGTGGTCGGACTTCGGGATGGGCTACCTGTTCATCCCGGTGATCCTGCCGATCACCGGGATGATCTGGCTGCGCGCCAAGCGCCGGACGCCTGGCTCTGGGCTCTAGAGCTCTAGGCGCTACGCGCTGACCGCGAAGTCGGTGGCCTCCTTGGCCTCCTTCTCCAGGATCACCAGACGGACGCCGTCGGACGCGGTGCGCCCGCCGACCTGGGTGTAGCCGGCCTTGCGGTAAAGGCGCAGGTTCGACTCGCTCTTGTGGCCGGTGAGCAGCCGGAAGCGGATCGTCCCGTCGTGACCGCCGAGGACCTCCTCGACCGCGCTCAGCAGCCGGGCGCCGAGCCCGTGGCCCTGGAGGCGGGGGTGGACGCAGAGCTTGGCGATCTTGCCGGTGCCCTCCCCGTCGACGTTGCCGCGCACGGCCCCGACGATCTCGTCGCCGAGCCGGGCCACCAGGACGGTGTCCGAGGCCAGCTCCTCCTTGAGGGAGTCGAGGGACTGGGTGAGCGGCTGGATGCGGTAGTTGCCGTACAGCTCGGCCTCGCTCTGGAACGCCAGATACTGCAGCTTGATGATCTGCTCGGCATCCTCGGCAGTTGCCGCCGAAATCGTCACGCTCATGCCCATGTGCGCATGCCTCCCGCTCACCTGGTGGCCTTTTGGTCTACCGCTCCATTCCCCGCAGGTCGGGAGCCGCAACCTCTACGGCCAGCATTCTGCGCAGACATCCCAGGCAACGGGAACGGACGGGCCCCAAACTTCCTTGTGAGATTCCCAACTCTCCTGCGATTTCACGGTAAGTGAGGTCCCTGGGCGAAAGAAGTGCCCTCATCAGCTCCGGACACCGTCCGGGCAATCGGGCGACCGCCGATCGCAGGGCCCGGTTCTCCTCGCCGTGCAGGAGGGCATCTTCCGGTTCCGCGCCGCCGCTGCTACGGGCGCCGCCGCCGGGCCCGCCGTACGGGACTTCGCGCCGGGCCCGGCGGCGCGCCAGCCGGGCTTCCGCGCGCACCGCCCGGCGCAGCCAGTCGGCGGGTTCCTCGGGGGTGCGCCGGTGCTCCAGCAGCCTGACCCAGACGGCTTGTTCCAGGTCGGCGGCGTCCACGCCGGTGCCCGCGGTCTCTGCGGCGGCTTCGGCGCGGAGCAGCGGGCGGAGTTTGTCGAAGAGGTCAGACATCAGCAGGTCCATGCCGGGCGGGACGAGTGGGCCGGGCCCGGCCCACTCGTACGAGAGGCTCCGGCTAGGTGTTGACGCCCCGGCCGGGACGGAAGGCCTCGGCCGCGAGCAGCCCGGTGTCGGGCTGGTCGGTGAAGATCCCGTCGATGCCCTGTTCGAAGTACTTCCGGAAGGCGCCGAAGGCATCACCGTACGCGGCCGGGTCGGTGCCCTTGCGGTACTCGGCCGGCAGGAAGCTGTTCTCGTTCCGCGCGGTGTAGGGGTGCAGGATCAGCCCCTGCGCGTGGGCGTCCGCGACCAGGGTGGTCGGGGCGCCGAGCCTGCCCGCCGCGTCGCGCGGCAGGATCAGGTCCATGGTCGGCCCGATGCCCTGGGCGAAGCCGGCGATCCACTTCAGCCCCTCGGGCTTGACGAGGTCGGCGACCGTACGGGGGTCCTTGGCCGCTTCGAAGTCCCACGGGCGCGTACTCGCGGCGGAGAGCAGCACGACGCGCGGGGCGGAGACCAGCCGGGAGAGCCGCTGGATGCTGGAGGGCTCGAAGGACTGCAGGAAGAGCGGGGCGCCGCGGCCGTCACGCCCGTAGCGGCGCAGCAGCCGGGCGAGGGGTTCCTCCAGGCCGAGGCCCAGGCCGCGGAAGTAGGTGGGGTGCTTGGTCTCCACGTGCAGCCAGACGCGCTTGCCGCGCCGCCGGCCCTCGCGGTCGGCCCAGCGCAGCACCTCTTCGAAGGTGGGCACGTCCCAGCGGCCGTCGTAGAGCGTGTTGCGCTGGCGGACGGCGGGGATGCGCTCCTTCGCCCGCAGGGTCTTCAGCTCGGCGAGCGTGAAGTCCTCGGTGAACCAGCCGGTGACCGCCACCCCGTCGACCGTCTTGGTGGTCTTGCGCGAGGCGAACTCCGGGTGGTCGGCGACGTCGGTGGTGCCGCCGATCTCGTTCTCGTGGCGGCACACCAGGTGGCCGTCCTTGGTGGGTACGAGGTCCTGCTCCACCACGTCGGCGCCCAGGTCGAGCGCGAGTCCGTAGGAGCCGAGCGTGTGCTCGGGCCGGTAGCCGCTGGCTCCCCGGTGCCCGATGACCGTCGGCACGGGCAGGTCCCGGTACCCGCCGCCGGCGCCGTGGCCGCTCTGCGCCGCCGAGGCGGACTCGGCGCCCACCGCCACCCCGCCGAAGGCCCCGCCCGCCGCCAGGACGGCCCCCAGTACCGTCCGCCGTGCTGCCCCACCCTGCGTCATGCGTGCCACTCCCCATCGGACGAGGGCCAGGCGCCCGGGATCTCCGGGTCCTACGGCCCGATTTCGCGTGCCGATGGTAGGCAAGCGGCGGTGGCGTGCGGGGGTGCGCGGGCCGAACATGGCGCAAACGCACGTCAACACTGCGTATCCACCTCGTGAACCCGATGTGCGATCAGAGCTGACCCGCGAGTATCGTCCTCACCTGCACTGCCGCCTCGTGGTGGGTGCGCGAAACCGCTTTTCGATGCCGGAGGGCCCCACGTTGTTCCGTACTGCGCTCATCAAAGCCACCGTCGGACCCGTCATGCGCCTGATGTTCCGCACCCGCGTGGAGGGCATCGAGAACATTCCGGGCACCGGTCCGGTGATCCTGGCGGGCAACCACCTCACCTTCATCGACTCGATGATCCTGCCGCTGGTGTGCGACCGCACGGTCCACTTCATCGGCAAGGACGAGTACGTGACCGGCAAGGGCATCAAGGGCCGGGCCATGGCCTGGTTCTTCACCGGCGCCGGAATGATCCCCGTGGACCGCGACGGGGCCAACGGCGGCGTCGCCGCCCTGATGACCGGCCGCCGGATCCTCGAAGAGGGCAAGATCTTCGGCATCTACCCCGAGGGCACCCGCTCCCCCGACGGCCGCCTCTACCGCGGTCGCACCGGCATCGCCCGCCTGACCCTGATGACCGGCGCGCCCGTCGTCCCGTTCGCGATGATCGGCACCGACAAGCTGCAGCCCGGCGGCGCCGGCATGCCGCGTCCGGGCCGGGTCACCGTCCGCTTCGGCGAGCCGATGGAGTTCTCCCGCTACGAGGGCATGGACCGCGACCGCTACGTGCTGCGCGCCGTCACCGACTCGGTGATGGCCGAGGTCATGCGGCTCTCGGGCCAGGAGTACGTGGACATGTACGCGACCAAGGCCAAGGAAGCCGCGTAGCGGCGCTACTGCCGCCTCAGTGACCGGCTGACGCCCGCCGCGGTCGTCGTGGCGAGGACCCAGCCGGTCACGATCAGCAGGTACGACAGCCACTGGTACCAGCCGTCCGGCGCGAAGGCCGCCTCCTGGCCGAAGCCGATGATCGGCAGCATCAGGTCGATCGTGTAGAAGACCGCGTTGAATTCCGGCGCCTCCCCCGCTTTCAGTTCCCGGGGGTGCTGGAACCAGTACGCGATCGTCCCGGTGAACAGCAGCGCCAGCAGCCAGCCCGCCGCGCGCAGCGGCCGGAAGCCGTATCCCACGGTGGCGTCCTGGAGCAGCCCCCAGACCCTGGCGTGCCGGGGCAGGGTCCGGCGGTGGCGGCGCAGCTTGGCGAGTTGCACGGTCCGGGCGGCCGCCTCGTCGCCGGCCGTACGGTAGGCGGAGGCGAGCTGTTCGTAGGCGTACGGGAGGTAGCCCGACTCCTCGCGCTCCAGGGCGGGCAGCCGCTGCTCGGCCGGCAGGTGCGGGGCCAGGGTGCGGTAGGTCAGCCCGTCGATCCGGATCTTCTCCGGCCAGGTCTCGGCCGGCATGTGCAGCAGGTCGAACTGGGACCGCCGCAGGTTCACCGTGCCTCGGACGGTCTCGCAGGAGCGCAGCCACACCTCGCCGATGACGCAGCTGGAGGCGCGCAGGGCGAAACCGCCCGGGTTGGCCAGGCGGGCGTAGGCGAGGTTGAGCTGGCCGGGGATCCGGGAGCCGCTGAGGTTGACCCGGCCGCTCGCCTCCATCCGCATGGCGCGCAGATCGGTGCCCACCGTCAGGGTCTCGGCGTGCAGGGCCGTCGCGCCGGGGGCGAGGAGGCGGGCGTCGTCGAGGTTGATCTGGCCGCCGACGGTGGCGCCGTTGATGCGGGTCTGGCCGTGGACGGTCAGGCCCATGGCGATGACGTCGGTGCCGATGTCGGCGTGGTTGAACTGGAGCGGGGGCTCCTCCGCCTCCTCCGGGGCGTCGGGCATGCCGATGACGGCCCGCTGGAGGAAGAGGCCGCCGGCTATCCGGGCCCCGGCGAGCCGCACCGGTCCGGTGATCCGGCAGCAGGACAGCCGCAGCACGACGTCGACGGCGACGGTGGCTCCGGTCAGTCCGGGCAGCGCCGAGTCGGACAGGACCAGGGCCCGCAGCCTGGCTCCGTAGACGAGGGGTTTGCGCTCGAACCAGCAGCCGCGCAGCCGGATCGCGTGGTCGACCACGGCGTACTTGAGGTCCAGCTTGCCGGTGATCCGGATGCCTTTGACGTTGAGGCCCGCGACCTGGCCGGTGGCTGAACTCCCGTTCAGCAGCAGGGCGCTGAGCACCTCGGCGCGCACCGTCCGCTCGGGTCCCCAGCCGATGCCGTCGGAGGCGTCCTCGTCGGGGCCCTCGCGGAAGTCGACGCGCTCACCGCGCGGGAAGGCGTCCCATACGCGGCGTTCGGCCGGGGTCAGATCGGTGATCTCCATCGCCGGGATGGTGTCCCGCGGTTCCACGCACTGTCAACTCGGTGCGGGACACCACCCTCTGGCGGGGCGTCAGTGCTCGATGCCGTCCTGGAGCTCCTGGCCCTTGAGCAGGTACCAGGCGGCCGCGGCGGTGGCCAGCAGCACGGCCGCGCCGACTCCGGAGGCCAGCCGCAGGCCGTCCACGAAGGCCTCCTGGGCGGCTCCGACCATCTGCCCGGCGGTCTGCGGGTCCAGCGACCTGGCCGCTTCGACGGCGCCGCCGAGGGATTCGTGGGCGGCGTCGGCGACCGGGCCGGTGACGGAGGCCGGTGCGGTGAAGCCCTGGTAGACGCCGGTGACGACCGAGCCGAGCAGGGCGATGCCGAGGGCGGCGCCCAGTTCGTACGCGGTCTCGGAGACGGCCGAGGCCGAACCG
Organism: Streptomyces sp. ISL-43; assembly: GCF_018614195.1. Taxonomy (GTDB): domain Bacteria; phylum Actinomycetota; class Actinomycetes; order Streptomycetales; family Streptomycetaceae; genus Streptomyces. The sequence goes on along the minus strand of NZ_JAGGOT010000013.1, from coordinate 245,302 downwards.
GCCTGCTCCTTGGGCACGCTGGAGAGGATCACGTCGGCGGTGACGGTGAAGGAGAAGCCGGCGCCGAGGCCGACGATGAGCAGGGCCGCTCCGAGCAGCGGGTAGCCGGTCTCCTTGTGGATGACCGTGAGCGCGGCCAGCGCGACGCCGATGGCGGCGAGGCCTCCGGTCACGATGACCCGTACCCCGTACTTGCGGGCGTACTTTCCGGCGACCAGACCGGTGACCACGGCGCCGACGGCGGCGGGCAGTTCGGCCAGGCCGGCTTCCAGCGGCTCGCGGCCCTGGACGAGCTGGAGGAACTGGGAGAGGAAGAAGACCAGTCCGGACAGGCCGAAGACGGTGAGCAGGTCGGCGAGGACCGCGCCGGAGAAGCCGCGGTGCTTGAAGAGCCGCATGTCGAGGAGGGGGGCGGTCAGGGTGAACTGGCGGCGTACGAAGGTGTAGAGCGCGCCCGCTCCGATGACGGCGGCCGCCCACACCTCCCAGCCCATGCCGTGGGTGGCGACCTGCTTGACGGCGTATACGACGCCGATGATGCCGACGAGGGAGAGCCCGACGCTGAACAGGTCCCAGGGACCGGTGACCGGATTCTTGGACTCGGGCAGCAGCTTGACGCCGACGATGACCAGGACGATCATCACGGGGAGGTTGATGAGGAAGACCGAACCCCACCAGAAGTGCTGGAGCAGGGCTCCGCCGACGACCGGCCCGACGGCCGCGCCCGCGGAGGCGGTGGCGCCCCAGATGCCGATGGCGAGGCTGCGCTCCTTGGGGTCGTGGAAGATGTTGCGGATCAGCGCGAGGGTGGAGGGCATCAGGGTCGCGCCGGCCACGCCGAGCAGGGCCCGGGCGAGGATCATCATCTCGGGGCTGGTCGCGTAGGCGTTCAGCACCGAGACGGCGCCGAAGGCCGCCGCGCCGACGAGGAGGAGCTTCTTGCGGCCGATCCGGTCGCCGAGGGAGCCCATGGAGACGAGCAGGCCGGCGATGACGAAGGAGTAGATGTCCCCGATCCACAGCAGCTGGGTGCCGGAGGGCTTCAGGTCCTCACTGAGGGCGGGCGTCGCGAGACCGAGTACGGTGGCGTCGACCGCGACCAGCAGGACGGCCAGGACGAGCACGGAGAGCGCGATCCAGCGCCCGGAGCCCCTGCCCTCCGCCCCCTTCGCCTGGGTCAGCTGTTCGGTTCGGCTCATTTCTCCACACTCCGTCTTGCGCCACCGAGCAGCAACTCGGTGATCATGTACTGAAAGTCCTTGGCCGCGACCCGGCCGTCCATGACGGCCCAGGCGCAGGTGCCGATGAGCCCGTAGAGGGCCTCGGTGAGCCATGCGGGGCTCAGGTCGATCCGGATGTCGCCCTCTTCCTGGCCGCGCCGGAAGAGCGCGCCGACGCGGGCGTCGAGCCGGGCCCAGCCCTCGTTGACCTGGTCGCCCTCGAAGAGCTGGTTCTCGGTGACGAGGAAGGCCAGCAGTTCGGCGTTGGGCTCCGCCTCGGCGACGAGGCGTCTGAGCCCGTCGATCGCGGTGCCCTCGTCGAGGCGGGCGTTGTCGAAGGCCACCTCGAACTCCCGGATGCCGAGCTCTTCGAGCGCCCGTACGAGGGCGTCGCGCCCGGCGAAGTGCCGGTGGAGGGTCGCGCGCCCGATTCCGGCGGCGCGGGCGACCTCGTCCATCGTTGCGGTCGATTTGCGGGAGAGCAGGGCGGCCGCGTCGCGGAGCACCTGGTCACGATCCATGGCCATGAGACAAGCATACCCCGAATGAGACATCAACGTCTCATTCGATCGACAAATGAGCTGCCGGACGGCGGCCTGAAGGGAATCCTGCCGAGATGAAGCCGACGAAGCCCCTGCTCCTGATCGATGTCGACGGCCCGCTGAACCCGTACGCGGCCAAGCCCCAGCGCCGCCCCGAGGGGTACTCCACCCACCGGATGCGCCCGACGGGCTGGACCGAGGCGGAGAGCCCGAAGCCGCTGCGGGTCTGGCTGAACCACGGCCACGGGGCGCGGCTGCTCGCGCTCGCGGACTCCTACGAGCTGGTCTGGGCCACGACGTGGAAGGACGAGGCGAACGACTGGATAGGCCCGCACCTGGGCCTGCCCCGGCTCCCGTTCATCGACTGGCCGGTGATGCACGGCCGGGCGCCGCGCGGCACCTTCTGGAAGACGCAGTACGTCCTGGAGTACGCGGGGCACAGGCCCTTCGCGTGGATCGACGACGACATCACGGCCATGGACCACGAGTACGTCGACCAGCGGCACCCGGCACGGGCACTGCTGATGCGGATCGACGAGCGGATCGGCCTCGTCGCGGAGGACTTCGAGACGCTGGCGGGGTGGGCCGCGTAGTCGGCGCGGTCGTACGCGGTGGGGCGGTACGCCGGAGGGGGCGGCCGGGGCCCGAAGGCTCCGGCCACCCCCTCCGGGCGGTACGGCTAGTTCTTGTGCGCCGCCCAGGCGTGCTGGATGACCAGGTCGGCCTTGAGCTCCGTGAGCTGGACCGCGACCGCCGACGGGGCGGTGCCGCCCCGGCCGTTGCGGGAGGCCAGCGCGCCCTTGACGTTGAGGACGGTGCGGACCTCCGGCGTCAGGTGCTCGGAGATCTTCGCGAACTGGTCGTCCGTGAGCTCGTCGAGCTCGATCCCGAGCCCCTCGCACACCTTCACGCACTCGCCGGCGACTTCGTGCGCGACCCGGAACGGCACGCCCTGCTTGACCAGCCACTCCGCGATGTCCGTGGCGAGCGAGAAGCCCGCCGGAGCCAGCTCCTCCATCCGCTCCCGGTTGACCGTGAGGGTGGCCATCATCCCCGTGAAGGCGGGCAGCAGGACTTCCAGGGTGTCGCAGGAATCGAAGACCGGCTCCTTGTCCTCCTGGAGGTCACGGTTGTAGGCCAGCGGCAGCGCCTTCAGCGTGGCGAGCAGGCCGGTCAGGTTGCCGATGAGGCGCCCCGACTTGCCGCGCGCCAGCTCCGCGATGTCCGGGTTCTTCTTCTGCGGCATGATCGACGACCCGGTCGAGAAGGCGTCGTGCAGGGTCACGAAGGAGAACTCCTTCGTGTTCCAGATGATGATCTCCTCGGCGATCCGGGACAGATTGATCCCGATCATCGCGGTGACGAAGGCGAACTCGGCGACGAAGTCGCGCGAGGCCGTGCCGTCGATCGAGTTGCCGACCGAGCCGCGCTCGAAGCCCAGGTCGGCGGCGACCGCCTCCGGGTCCAGGCCCAGCGAGGAGCCGGCCAGCGCCCCCGAGCCGTACGGGGAGACCGCGGTCCGGGTGTCCCACTGGCGCAGCCGCTCCGCGTCCCGGGACAGGGCCTGCACGTGGGCCAGTACGTGGTGGGCGAAGAGCACCGGCTGCGCGTGCTGCAGGTGGGTCCGGCCCGGCATGGCCACGTCCGCGTGGTGCTCGGCAAGGCCGACCAGGGCGTCCTGGAGCTCGGCGATCAGGCCGCCGATGGTCCGGGCGTGGTCGCGCAGGTACATCCGGAAGAGCGTGGCGATCTGGTCGTTGCGCGACCGGCCGGCGCGCAGCTTGCCGCCGAGGTCGGCGCCGAGCCGCTCCAGCAGGCCGCGCTCCAGGGCGGTGTGGACGTCCTCGTCGGCGACGGTGCCGGTGAAGGAGCCGTCGGCCACGTCGACTTCGAGCTGGTCCAGGCCCGCGATCATGCGGCCGAGCTCGTCGGCCGTGAGCAGGCCCGCCTTGGCGAGCACCCGGGCGTGGGCCCGGGAGCCCGCGATGTCGTACGGCGCGAGGCGCCAGTCGAAGTGGACCGACGCGGACAGCTTCGCGAGGGCCTCGGCGGGACCGTCGGCGAACCGGGCGCCCCAGAGCCGGACGTCACCACCGTTGTTGCTGCTCACAGCTACTGCTCCTCAAGATGCATGGCTTTGCGGATGTGCGTCGGCCTCCCCGCCGCGGAGGTAACGGGGAGGCCGTTTGTACAACGCGTGGAATCAGGCGAGGTCGCGCCGCGCCGCGATCTTCGAGGACAGCCCGAAGATCTCGATGAAGCCCTGGGCCTTGGACTGGTCGAAGGTGTCGCCCGAGTCGTAGGTCGCCAGGTTGAAGTCGTACAGCGACTCGTCGGACTTGCGGCCGGTGACGACGGCGCGGCCGCCGTGCAGGGTCATCCGGATGTCACCGGTGACGTGCTGGTTGGCCTCGTTGATGAAGCCGTCCAGCGCCCGCTTGAGCGGGGAGAACCACAGGCCGTCGTAGACCATCTCGCCCCAGCGCTGCTCGACCTGCCGCTTGTAGCGGGCCAGCTCGCGCTCGACGGTGACGTTCTCGAGCTCCTGGTGGGCCGTGATCAGCGCGATCGCGCCGGGGGCCTCGTACACCTCGCGGGACTTGATGCCGACGAGGCGGTCCTCGACGATGTCGATCCGGCCGATGCCCTGGGCGCCGGCGCGCTCGTTGAGCTGCTGGATGGCCTGGAGCACGGTGACGGGCTTGCCGTCGATGGCGACCGGGACGCCCGCCTCGAAGGAGATGACGACCTCGTCGGCCTCGCGGGGCAGGGCCGGGTTGGCGGTGTACTCGTATATGTCCTCGATCGGCGCGTTCCAGATGTCCTCCAGGAAGCCCGTCTCGACGGCGCGTCCGAAGACGTTCTGGTCGATGGAGTACGGGGACTTCTTGGTGGTGGCGATCGGCAGGTCGGCCTTCTCGGCGAAGGCGATGGCCTTGTCGCGGGTCATCGCGTAGTCGCGGACCGGGGCGATGCACTCGAGGTCGGGGCCGAGGGCGGCGATGCCGGCCTCGAAGCGGACCTGGTCGTTGCCCTTGCCGGTGCAGCCGTGGGCGACGACGGAGGCGCCGTGCTTGCGGGCGGCGGCGACGAGGTGCTTGACGATGGCCGGCCGCGACAGGGCGGAGACCAGCGGATAACGGTCCATGTAAAGGGCGTTGGCCTTGATCGCCGGGAGGCAGTACTCGTCGGCGAACTCGTCCCTGGCGTCCGCGACCTCGGCCTCGACCGCACCGCAGGCGAGCGCCCGCTTGCGGATGACGTCCAGGTCCTCGCCGCCCTGACCGACGTCCACGGCGACGGCGATGACCTCGGCGCCCGTCTCCTCGGCGATCCAGCCGATGGCGACGGAGGTGTCCAGGCCGCCCGAGTAGGCGAGTACGACGCGCTCGGTCACGGGTTTCTCCTCACGGGGTGCATCCGCCGTTACATCCAACAGTTAGGCATAACTATGCACTGCTCCGTATGTTTCGTCAATCGCGGCCCCGTGCGAAGGCCTGACCAGCCGAATATCAGGGGCGCGGGCCCCGCCGCCGACCTAGGATCGGACGCGGATACACGGGGAGGGCTCATGCACGCCGGACGGCAGCAAGAGAAAGACGCCGGGCGGCACGCCGCCGACCGGCTGTCGCGGGGCGACGGCACCGGGGACGCACTGCCACCGGACGCCGGACCGGCCGCGTGGCTCTCCTTCGACCGCGCGGTACGCGACCGGGCGCCCGGCGTCCCCCACATCACGCACATCGCCCTTCGGCTGTGCCACTACGACGGGCGGATCCGGGCAGCCGCGCTCGACGCCCCGCACCTCCCGCCGCCCCTGATCGCGATCCGCTGCGCCGACTGGGTACCGGCGGTCCGCAGGCGCGCGCGGCGGGTACTGACCCAGGCGCTGGCCGCCGACCCCGCGGGCACGCTGCTCCTGCTGACCCCGCTCGTCCTGCGGCTGGCCCGGCGCGAGCAGGGTGCCTGGGCGCTGGAGTTGTTCTCGGCGGTGCTGCGCGGCGAGCAGGTGCCCGTGCCGGCCCCTTGGTGGCACCTGGGCCCCTCACGGGCCGCACTGGACGAAGCCACGGAGCCCGTACTGGCCGCACTGCGCGACAGCGACGACCTCCCGACCCGGCGGTTCGCCGCCCGGATCTCACTGGAGGGCGGGCGGTTCAGCAGCGTACGAGAACTCGCCGGGCGGGCCCGCGCCGAGCGCGATGCGGCGACGAGCCGGCTGTGGACCGACGCCGCCCTGGCGGCCCTGGCCGCAGGCGGGCCGGACGACACGGCGGTCGACGAGCTGCTGACCGGGCACCTCCCGCTGGTCCGGGCCGCCGGGGTCACCGCGCTGCGCGGGGCCGGGCGGGCGGCGGAGGCGGCGGAGTACCTCGCCGACCGCTCCGGCGTGGTCCGGGCCTGCGCCCGCTGGCTGGCCGGGCAGGGCGGCGGGGACCCCCGCGCCCTCTCCCGCGCGCTGGTCGAGGGCCCGGCCCAGGTGACCCCGTACGCCGTGACCGGCTTCGCCGAGTGCGCCCGCCGGGAGGATGCCCCGCTCCTGCGCGCGCTGCTGGACCATCCCGCCGGGGCGGTACGGGCCTCCGCCGTGCGCGGGCTGCGGCTGCTGGACTCCACCGACCTCGGGCTGCTGCGGGCGCTGCTGGACGACCCTTCGCCCTCCGTGGCCCGGGAGGCCTCCCTGAGCCTGCGCTCCTCGGCGGGGCGGCTGCCCGCCGACTGGCTGGTGGACCGTCTGGCGCCCGGGCGGCCGGTTCACACCCGCCGGGCCGCGTACCGGCTGTTGCACGCCCGGGGCGGTGTGGCCGGGCTGCGGGCCTCCGTGGAACTGCTGACGGACCAGGACGCGGGCCTGCGCCTGCTCGCCGCGCAGCACATCCAGAGTCTGTGGTCCCCCTACGGGCCGCCCGCCCTGCCGCCGCGGGACCCGGAAGTCGGCGCCCTGCTGGACCGCTGCACGGGACTGTTCAGCGACTACGTCTTGGCGCGGATCCGCTCACAACTCGGACTCCCCCGCGGGGAATCCACGACGGACGGATACTGATCCTCATGGGAAAGCTCTACGAACGCATAGACGGCCGCCTGCGCAAGTTCATCGAGGAACAGCCGGTCTTCTTCACCGCGACCGCCCCGCTCGCGGGCGACGGCCACGTCAACCTGTCCCCCAAGGGCCGCGCCGGAACCCTCGTCGTCATCGACGAGCAGACGCTGGCCTATCTGGACTTCGGCGGCAGCGGCGCCGAGACCATCGCCCACGTCCGCGAGAACGGCCGCATCACGCTGATGTGGTGCGCGTTCAGCGGGCCGCCGAACATCGTGCGCATCCACGGCGAGGGCGAGGCCGTCTTCCGCGACGACCCGCGCTGGGACGGGCTGATCGAGCTGTTCGGGGAGGCCGACGGGCCCTCGGCGCGCGCCGTCATCCTCGTCAAGGCCCGCCGGATCGCGGACACGTGCGGGTACGCCGTCCCCTTCATGGAGTACCAGAGCGAGCGCACGCTCCACGCGGAGTACTTCGGCCGCAAGACGGACGAGGAGTTCGCCGAGTACTGCGAGAAGAAGGAGTTCATCGGGGCGAGCCTCGACGGCCTGCCTGCGCTGCCGCTGCCCCTTCCGCCCCGTACCGTCTGACGTGTGCCGCGTACCGCTGTCGCCTTCGCCTCACTGATCGTCACCAGCCTGCTGCTGCAAGGCCCCTACTGCCCCGACGGCGATCCGCCGCTGCCCGCCCGTCTCGCCGACACCGGCGGCGGCAGCCAGCTGATCACCGCCGTCGCCCCGGCCCCCGGCTCCACGACCGGTCGCCTGACCTGGTGGGACCGGCGGGCGGGGCGCTGGTACGAGGCCGGCGCCGCGCCCGCCCGCTTCGGCGCGAACGGCCTGACGGAGGGCACGGCCCGTGTCCAGGGCACGAACACCACGCCGGCCGGCCTGTTCGGGCTCCCGTACGCCTTCGGCATCGCGCACGCGCCGGCCGGGACGGCGTACCGCTACCGGCGGGTGACCCCCGCCTCCTGGTGGTGCCAGGACAACGCCTCGGGCAGCTACAACCGCTGGGTGGAGCCGCTGCCCGCGGACTGCGCGCCGGGCGAGGCGGAGCACCTGGTCTCGTACGCGAAGCAGTACGCGCACGCCCTGGTCATCGCCTTCAACTACGACCGGCCCGTACGGGGCCGGGGCGCGGGCATCTTCCTGCACGTCGACGGCAAGGGCGCGACGGCCGGCTGCGTCTCGGTCCCGGAGGGCGCGATGCGGGCGATCCTGCGCTGGGCGAACCCGCGCAGGCACCCGCACATCGCGATCGGTACGGAGTCGGGCCCCCTCGCGGTGACCGGGTACTGAATGGGCCGGGCCTGACGCCGCCGCGCTCAGCTCTCCTTCTGGGCCAGCCTCAGCAGGTGGTCGGCGAGGGCCTGGCCGCCTGCCGGATCGCGGCTGATCAGCATCAGGGTGTCGTCGCCCGCGATCGTGCCGAGGATGGCTTGGAGCTCGGCCTGGTCGATCGCCGAAGCGAGGAACTGGGCCGCGCCGGGCGGCGTGCGCAGGACCACGAGGTTCGCGGAGGCCTCCGCGGAGATCAGCAGTTCCCCGGAGAGGCGCCGCATGCGCTCCTCCTTCGCGGACTCGCCGAGCGGTGCCTGCGGGGTGCGGAAGCCGCCCTCGCTGGGCACCGCGTAGATCAGCTCGCCGCCGGTGTTGCGGATCTTCACCGCGCCGAGCTCGTCGAGGTCGCGGCTGAGCGTCGCCTGGGTGACGCTCAGCCCGTCGTCAGCGAGCAGCTTGGCCAGCTGGCTCTGGGAGCGGACCGGCTGCCGGTTCAGGATGTCCACGATCCGGCGGTGGCGGGCGGTGCGGGTCTGCGGAACGGACTGGCTGTTCTGCTCGTGTTCCTGCGCCTGACTCATCGTCGTCTCATTCCCCGGTTCATCATCCGTCCACGTCCGCGGCGGACTTCGCTGCGTCGAGCACGCCGGGCATGGCCTGCAGGAACGCGTCCACCTCGGCCTCGGACAGTACGTACGGGGGCATCAGCCGTACGACGTCGGGGGCGGGCGCGTTGACCAGGAAGCCGGCGTCCTGAGCCGCGCGCTGCACCTGCGGTGCGAGCGGCTCCGTCAGCACGATACCCAGCAGAAGGCCCGCTCCGCGGACGTGCGAGACGAGCGGGTGTGCGAATCCTTCGATTCCGCCGCGCAGCCGCTCGCCGCGCTCCTTGACCTGGTCGAGGAGACCTTCGGCGGCGATCGTCTCGATCACGGCGAGGCCGGCGGCGCAGGCGACGGGGTTGCCCCCGAAGGTGGTGCCGTGCTGGCCGGGCTGGAGCAGGTCGGCCACGGGGCCGAAGGCGGCGACGGCGCCGATCGGCAGACCGCCGCCGAGGCCCTTCGCGAGTGTGACGAGGTCGGGCTCGACACCCTCGTGGGCCTGGTGCTCGAACCACTGGCCGCAGCGTCCGATGCCGGTCTGCACCTCGTCGAGGACGAGCAGGGTGCCGGTGGCCCGGGTGATCTCGCGGGCGGCCGTCAGGTAGCCGGCGGGCGGCACGACGACGCCGTTCTCGCCCTGGATCGGCTCGATGACGACGAGCGCGGTCTCCTCGGTGACGGCGGCCCGCAGGGCCTCCACATCGCCGTACGGGACGTGCGTGACGTCTCCGGGCAAGGGCAGGAAGGGTTCCTGCTTCTTCGGCTGGCCGGTGAGCGCGAGCGCGCCCATGGTGCGGCCGTGGAAGCCGCCGGTGGTGGCGACCATGTGGGTCCGACCGGTCAGCCGGCCGATCTTGAAGGCGGCTTCGACGGCCTCGGCGCCGGAGTTGCAGAAGAAAATCTTTCCGGAGCGGCCGAAGAGCTGGAGCAGCCGCTCGCCGAGCGCGAGGACCGGCTCGGAGGCGTAGAGGTTGGAGACGTGGCCGAGGGTGGAGACCTGCGTGGTGACGGCCTCGACGATCGCCGGGTGGGCGTGGCCGAGGGCGTTGACCGCGATGCCGCCGACGAAGTCGGTGTACTGCTTGCCGTCCGCGTCCCAGACCTGCGCGCCCTCGCCGCGTACGAGGGCCAGCGCGGGGGTCCCGTAGTTGTTGGTCAGCGCCCCCTGCCAGCGGGCGCCGTACCGCTGGTTGCCGGTCTCCTGGTTGCCGGTCATGCGGGTTCCCCTCCCTGTGCGTCGGGCACGACCATCGTGCCGATTCCCTCGTCCGTGAAGATCTCCAGCAGGATCGAGTGCTGGACCCGCCCGTCGATGACCCGCGCGGTGGTCACGCCGTTGCGGACGGCGTGCAGGCAGCCCTCCATCTTCGGGACCATGCCGCTGGACAGCTCGGGCAGCAGCTTCTCCAGCTCGCTGACGGTGAGCCGGCTGATGACCTCGTCGCTGTTGGGCCAGTCCGCGTAGAGCCCCTCGACGTCGGTGAGGACCATGAGCGTCTCGGCGCCGAGCGCGGCCGCGAGGGCCGCGGCCGCCGTGTCGGCGTTCACGTTGTAGACGTGGTGGTCGTCGGCGCTGCGGGCGATGGAGGAGATGACCGGGATCCGGCCGTCCGCCAGCAGTGCCTCGATCGCGCCCGTGTCGATGGCGGTGATCTCGCCGACCCGCCCGATGTCGACGCTCTCGCCGTTGATCTCGGGGGTGTGCTTGGTGGCGGTGATGGTGTGGGCGTCCTCGCCGGTCATGCCGACGGCGAGCGGCCCGTGCTGGTTGAGCAGCCCGACCAGCTCGCGCTGGACCTGCCCGGCCAGGACCATCCGTACGACGTCCATCGCCTCCGGCGTGGTGACCCGCAGGCCCGCCTTGAACTCGCTGACCAGGCCCTGCTTGTCCAGCTGGGCGTTGATCTGCGGACCGCCGCCGTGCACGACGACCGGCTTCAGGCCGGCCTGGCGCAGGAAGACGACGTCCTGGGCGAAGGCCGCCTTCAGGTCCTCGTCGATCATGGCGTTGCCGCCGAACTTGATGACGACGACCTTGCCGTTGTGACGGGTCAGCCAGGGCAGGGCCTCGATGAGGATCTCGGCCTTGGGCAACGCGGTGTGCTTGCGTGCCGTACTCATGAGGAGTACGCGCTGTTCTCGTGGACGTACTCGGCCGTCAGGTCGTTGGCCCAGATGACCGCGGACTCGGAGCCGGTGGCCAGGTCGGCGGTGATGCGGACCTCCCGGTCCTTCATGGAGACAAGGTCCCGGTCCTCGCCGACGGAGCCGTTCCTGCAGACCCAGACGCCGTTGATGGCGACGTTCAGACGGTCCGGGTCGAAGGCCGCCTTCGTGGTGCCGATCGCCGACAGGACGCGGCCCCAGTTCGGGTCCTCGCCGTGGATGGCGCACTTGAGCAGGTTGTTGCGGGCGATGGACCGGCCGACCTCGACCGCGTCGTCCTCCGTGGCCGCGCCGATCACCTCGATGCGGATGTCCTTGCTGGCGCCCTCGGCGTCGCCGATCAGCTGGCGGGCCAGGTCGTCGCAGACCGTGCGCACGGCCTCCGCGAACTCCTCGTACACCGGCACCCGGCCGGACGCGCCCGACGCGAGCAGCAGCACCGTGTCGTTGGTGGACATGCAGCCGTCGGAGTCGACCCGGTCGAAGGTGGTGCGGGTCGCGGAACGCAGCGCCTTGTCGAGGGTGGCGCTGTCCAGGTCGGCGTCGGTGGTGAGGACGACGAGCATGGTGGCCAGGCCCGGGGCGAGCATGCCCGCGCCCTTGGCCATGCCGCCGACCGTCCAGCCGTCCTGGCCGACCGTGGCCGTCTTGTGCACGGTGTCGGTGGTCTTGATGGCGACGGCGGCGGCCTCACCGCCGTCGGCGGAGAGCGCGGCGGCGGCGGTCTCGATGCCGGGCAGCAGCTTGTCCATGGGGAGCAGGACGCCGATCAGGCCGGTGGACGCCACGGCGACCTCGCCGGCGTTGACCTCTCCACCCAGACCCTGCTGGTTCAAGACGCCGGCGACCTTCTCGGCGGTGGCGTGCGTGTCCTGGAAGCCCTTGGGGCCGGTGCACGCGTTGGCGCCGCCGGAGTTGAGGACCACCGCGCCCACGGTGCCACCGCGCAGGACCTGCTCGGACCAGTGCACGGGCGCGGCCTTGACGCGGTTGGAGGTGAAGACGCCCGCGGCGGCCAGACGCGGCCCGTTGTTGACCACGAGGGCCAGGTCCGGATTGCCGTTTGCCTTGATCCCGGCGGCGATGCCCGCCGCCGTGAACCCCTGTGCTGCCGTGACACTCACGGTGCGACTCCGATCGTGGAAAGACCCAGTGCCTCGGGGAGCCCGAGGGCGATGTTCATGCTCTGCACCGCGCCACCGGCGGTGCCCTTGGTGAGGTTGTCCATGGCGCTGATCGCGATGATCCGCTGGGCGGCCTCGTCGTAGGCGACCTGCACCTGAACGGCGTTGGAACCGTAGACGGAGGCCGTCGCCGGCCACTGGCCCTCGGGCAGCAGGTGCACGAAGGGCTCGTCCGCGTACGCCTTCTCGTACGCGGCGCGGACCGCTTCGGCGGTGACTCCGGGCAGCGCCTTGGCGGTGCAGGTGGCGAGGATGCCGCGGGGCATGGGCGCCAGCGTCGGCGTGAAGGACACCGAGACCCGTGTTCCGGCGACGGGGCTGAGGTTTTGCACCATCTCGGGCGTGTGGCGGTGGCCGCCGCCGACGCCGTACGGGCTCATGGAGCCCATGACCTCGGAGCCCAGCAGGTTCGGCTTGAGGGCCTTGCCGGCGCCGGAGGTGCCGGAGGCGGCGACGATCACGGCCTCGGGCTCGGCGAGCTGCGCGGCGTAGGCCGGGAAGAGGGCGAGGGAGACGGCCGTCGGGTAGCACCCGGGCACCGCGATGCGCTTGGAACCGGCCAGCGCGACGCGGGCCCCCGGCAGCTCGGGGAGGCCGTAGGGCCAGGTCCCGGCGTGCGGGGCGCCGTAGAACTTGTCCCAGTCGGCGGAGTCCTGGAGCCGGTGGTCCGCGCCCATGTCGACGACGAGGACGTCCTCGCCGAGCTGTGCGGCGACGGCGGCGGACTGCCCGTGCGGCAGGGCCAGGAAGACGACGTCGTGCCCGGCCAGCACCTCGGGCGTGGTCGCCTGCAGGGTGCGCCCGGCGAGGGGCACCAGGTGCGGCTGGAGCGATCCGAGCAGCTGCCCGGCGTTGGAGTGCCCGGTCAGCGCGCCGATCTCGACCTCGGGGTGGGACAGCAGCAGGCGCAGCACTTCCCCGCCCGCATACCCGCTCGCACCGGCCACCGCTACACGTACCACCATCGGACCCTCCTCCTCGATGGCATGACTATACGTAGCTACGCACGTTTATGCAAAGCCGCTATCCGGCCGACCAGCACCCGGCGCGACCGGGCACCGCGACCGCTCACCCTTCTACTGAAGCACTCCGCACGGCCCTCGGCGGCGCGTGTTTCAGCGACCGGGTGGTGCGGGCCGAACCGCTGACCGCGCGGCGGCCGACGCGGCGGGGGATCGCCCGACGTGGGGGCGGGCTGGGCGCGGTGGGGGCGGGCTCGGCGTGGGGGTGGGCTCGGCCTCGGGGCGGGCCCGGCGTGGGCTCCGGCCCTGCCCGCGACGCCGGGTGGCCTGGTGCGCGGTGGGCCCGGCGTGGGCTCCGGCCCTGCGCGCGACGCAGGGCGGCCTGGTGCCGGACATGGAGACCGCGTCGGCCACTGCTCTGTGGCAGGTGACGTGTGACGCGGTGGAGGCGGCCGCCGTGCTCGCCGGTGGCGGTGGCGGCGGCGGTGGCGGAGCCGGACTCCGCGGACCGGCCCGCGCCGGGCGTGGCCGGGCGTGCTGCGCCCCGCCGAGCTGGAGGGGGGCTGCGCGGCCCTGGCGGCGCAGGGCCGCGGGCCATGACCGCGGAAAACGCCCGCCGGCTCGCGGCCCTGGCGGAACGGGACCTGCGGGTGCTCCGGTCGGGCGTCGAGGAGGTGGAACGTCCCGGCCGACGGGGAGCCGCGCTCGCGGATGCGCGAGCTGGTCGCGGCCCTGGCGTGGGCTGGGCCCGGCCGCCGCCGCGGCGGTCGGCCCGAGCGTGGATCCCGCCGCCGGCCCCGGCCGAGACCTCGGCCTGGGCTCAGGCCTCGCCGCACCGGTCCGGGCGGCGGGCCGGGAGGGTCAGGAGCTCTCTCGCTTCTCGGCCTTCTCGGCCTGCATCTGCTTGATGCGGACGGTCTCCTTGCGGACCTCGGCCTGGGTGGACCGTTCCTTCGCGAGCCACTCGGGCACGTCCTGCTTCAGGGCCTCGATCTGCTCGGTGGTGAGCGCCTCGGTGATACCGCCGCGGGCCAGGCCCGAGATGGAGATGCCCAGCTTCGCGGCCACCACCGGACGGGGGTGCGGGCCGTTGTTCCGGAGGTCCTGCAGCCACTGGGGCGGCTCGGCCTGGAGGGCGGCCAGCTCGGTGCGCGAGACGACACCCTCCTGGAACTCTGCGGGGGTGGCCTCGAGGTACACACCCAGCTTCTTCGCCGCGGTCGCGGGCTTCATGGTCTGGGCGGTCTGGTGCGACGTCATGGGGTCAAGGGTATCGAGCGTGTGCGCCACCTCCGACCACGGCCGGTAATCTGGCCGGGTGACAGACTCCGAGACGCCCCCGTCGTTCCAGCTCGCGTACGTCCCCGGGGTGACTCCCACCAAGTGGGTGCGGATCTGGAAGGAACGGCTGCCCGACGTCCCCCTGACCCTCGTTCCGGCCACCCCCGCCGAAGCTCCCGCCCTGCTGCGGGGCAAGGGCGCCGACGCCGGATTCGTCCGGCTGCCGATCGACCGGACCGGCCTCAGCGCGATCCCGCTCTACACCGAGACCACGGTCGTGGTGATCCCCAAGGACCACCTCGCGGCCGCGGTCGAGGAACTGTCGGTCGCGGAACTGGCCGACGAGATCGTGCTCCACCCGCTCGACGACACCCTCGGCTGGGAGCAGCTGCCGGGCAAGCCGGCGCTGGAACGGCCCGAGACGACGGCCGACGCGATCGAGCTGGTGGCGGCGGGCATCGGCGTCCTCGTCGTGCCCCAGTCGCTCGCGCGCCTGCACCACCGCAAGGACCTCACCTACCGGACGCTGCTGGACGCACCGGAGTCGCGCGTCGCGCTGTCGTGGCCCGAGGCGGACGAGACCCCCGACCTGGTCGAGGAGTTCATCGGGATCGTGCGCGGGCGGACCGTCAACAGCTCGCGCGGGCGCGGCCGTACCCAGCCGGAGCCCGAGCAGAAGAAGGCGAAGCCGCAGCGCAAGCCGGCCCCCCGCGGTGGCGGGAAGCCCGCCGCCAAGAACCCGCGCGCCGGCGCGCCCAAGAGCGGCAAGGCCGTGGCCAAGTCCACCGGCAAGCGCGGCAAGCCCCGCGGCCGGTAGCCCTTCGTGGCCGGGATCCGGCGAGACTCCGGCCCGATGCTCGTCGCACGGATCGGCTGGGTCGACGCCTCGGACATGGGTGCCGCGACCCGGTGAACCTTTGCGGGACGGCCCTTAGACGCCGAGCAGGGTCGCGAGGGATCCGCCGAAGAGCACGAGGGGCACCACCGCGATGATGGTGGCGAGGGCGGTGAACACCGTGGCCGGGATCCGGTAGGCGCGCGGGTCGGCGAAGTTGGCGCACAGCAGGAGCAGCGCCGAGGGCAGGAAGATCCACATGCCCTCCAGCAGGCCGAGGAGCGACCATCCCAGCAGCAGGACCGCGAGGGCCACGCAGGCGGTCATGAACCACGCCCGGTTCGCCCGGAGGGCGGGCGGCACCGCGGAGAGAAGGACGGGGACGATCAGGGCGGGGGCCGACAGGCCCGCCCTGAGCATGTCCACCACGACCGGCAATGGGAGGATCAGCGCGGCCAGCGCGATCCTGTGCTGCCACGGGTGGACGGCCCGCGCCCGCCCCACCGCCGCGATCTCCACCGTGGCCGTCATTGCCGCTCCGCCCACCTGCATCCCGAACCCATTGACTTGAACGCGTTCAAGTTAGCGGGTATTCGCACGCTTGGGCAGTCCCCCGAACGCATTGCGTCCGTCACACACGCATCCCCATAGTCACTTCGTATTCATTTCGTCACATTGAGTGACAGGTGAGCTGGGGGCAAGCGTGTCGTGACGCATCGGCAAGGGATTCGCCGCACTGGCCGCCGGGGCGGTCGTCGCCCTGGGCGTGACGGCGGCTCCCGCCACCGCCGCCGAGGGCTCGTGCGCCGGCGGCACCACCGGACGGCTGCCGAGGGTGCAGGACCAGCGGTTCTACGTGCAGTGCGGGGGCGGGGTCGCCACCGTGACGGCGTTCCCCGCCGGGCAGGTCTACACCCCGGCCCGGCTGACGATCCCGCTGGACGAGATCCTGCGCGGCTACCGGGCGAACTACGCGGGCATCGGCGGGATCTGCCTCCCGTCCTCGGCGACCGCCCCCGTCTCGCTCCTCCGAGCCGGCCGCCGCTCCCGCGCCCGCCCCGTCAGACCAGCGCGTGCCGGACCCAGACGTTCGGCTCCACGTAGACCGCGTAGCCCTGCTCCGGCTCGCAGTGGACCGGGGACAGGGCGCCGGGCACGCGGACCGGGCCCGCCGCGTCGAAGGGGAGGCCGGTCCACTCGCGCCACTGCGCGAGGGAGCCGGTGATCGTCATCGACAGCGGGGCCACCGAGTCGATGACGGCGCCCGCGCGCACGTGGACCCGTAGCCACGGGTCGTACGGGAGGCCGTCCTCGCGGGTGCGGTAGGCGTACTCGTGGATCGAGGTGTCCGGCTCGGCCGGCTTTCCGCTGGGCCGGACCGGGGCCACCACCTCGGTGAAACCACGCGCGCGGGCGGTCTCCCGCAGCGCGGCGAGCATCCGCCCCGACAGGCCCTCGCCCTGCCGGTCCGGCCGGACGCTGATCTCGATGGCGCTGACCGTGTCGGGGGCCGCCCCGCGCCGCAGGTCGGAGAAGGCCCACATCAGGACCTGGTCCCAGCCCTGCGCGGGCAACCGCCCGTCCCGGCCGGCCGCGTGCTGGGCGAAGGGCACGCTGAACGCCTTGGCGACCACCTCGCCGGTGGCGTCGTCGGTCGCGACGAAGACGTGGTCCGGGAGTTCCGTCACCATGCGCGGGTACAGCATCCAGGCGATCGAGTCCTGCGTGGCGAACTCGGGCCAGGAGTCGTCCATGCCCCAGAGGGCGTCGGTCAGTTCGGGCCGCTCCGCGAGCGTGGTGATTCGGATGCCGGCTCCGCCGTCGGTGCCGGCCGGGCCGTTGGGCAGGTTCGGGTCGTCCGTCGCGTTCATACCCGCAGGCTAGATGCGGCCCGGGCGCTCCTCAACGGGGTTATACCGGCGCCTGGAGGGAGAGGTGCCAGCGTCGCGGCCAGCCCGCCAGGGTGACCGTGGACAGAGGGCGGACATCCACGTTCCAGTAGGTCAGCGGGGGCGCGTTGAGCGCGTACACGAGCGCCGCGCGGACCACCGACGGCTCCGCCACCGCCACGATCGCGCCCCCGTCGTCCGCCGGCCGGGTGTCCAGCCAGCCGCCGATCCGGGCGATGAAGGCGAGCAGGGACTCCCCTCCGTGCGGGGCCGCGCAGGGATCGGCGAGCCAGAGGTCCACCGCCGCGGGCTCCCGGGCCGCCACCTCCGCCAGGGTCAGCCCGCGCCAGCGGCCCATGTCGCACTCCCGCAGCGCGGGCTGCGCCATCGGCGCGTAGCCGAGGGCCGCGCCGGTGGCCCGGCTGCGGGAGGTAGGCGAGCAGTAGCGGAGGTCGGCCGAGCCCAGGGGTACGAGCCCGCGCGCGGCGGATTCCACCGCGCGCCAACCGTCCACGTCGATGGGGCGGTCGTCGTCGAAGCGCTCGGCGAGCAGCGAGGTACTACGGGCTGCTGCGACTAGCGAAACCCGAACATGCATGCGGCGATGGTGAGCCGCGTGTCGCACGGGGTCAAGCGTCTGAACGAAGCCCGCCTCAGGCCTCTCCCGCGGCCCCGCCGCCGGGCGCGCCCCCCAGCGCCGACCGCAGCCGCCGGACGGCCTCGGTCAGCTCGCCCGCGCCGGGGACCCCGGCGAAACTCAGCCGCACGAACGGACCGGGGGGTTCCGCGCAGAAGTACGGCCGTCCGGGCGCGACCGCGACCCCGGCCCGCAGGGCGGCCGCCACGAAGGCCGCGTCATCGCCGCTTCCGGGCCGCGCCCACAACTGGTATCCGCCGCGTGGGAGTTGCGGCACCTCCAAGGAGGGAAGCTCCCGCCGCAGCGCCCCGGCGAGGACGTCCCGCCGGTGGCGCAGTTCGGCGGCGACGACCTTGAGGTGGCGGGGCCAGGCGGGCGCGCCGACCAGCTCCAGAGCGGCTTCCTGGAGCGGCCGGGGCACGAAGAAGCTGTCGACGACCTGGATGGCGCGCAGCCGGTCCAGGACCGGCCCGCGGGCGGCCAGCGCGCCCACCCGCAGGCTGGGCGAGGTGACCTTGGTCAGCGACCGCACGTGCACGACGACCCCGTCGGTGTCCTCGGCGGCGAGCGTCGCGGGCAGGGGGCCGGCGTCCTCGTGGGCCAGGGCCCGCGCGTAGTCGTCCTCCACCACGAACGCCCCGGCGGCGCGCGCGATGCGCAGCACCTCGCCGCGCCGCTCGTCGGACAGCACCGCCCCGGTCGGATTCTGGAACAGCGGCTGGCATACGAACACCCGCGCCCCGGTCGCTTCGAAGGCCTCGGCCAGCAGCTCCGGCCGGACCCCGTGGGCGTCCACCGGAACCGGCACGGGCCGACAGCCGGAGGCGCGGGCGATGGCCAGCAGCCCGGGGTAGGTCGGGGATTCGACGAGGATCGGCGCCCCGGGCGGGGCGAGCGCCCGCAGGGCGGTGGTGAGCGCGCTCTGCCCGCCGGCGGTGACCAGGACGTCCGCGGCCCCGACCGCCCCGCCGATCTCCCGCGCGAACCAGTCCCGCAGCTCCGGCAGCCCCTCCACGGGCGGGCGCCCCCACACCCCGGGCCGCCGCCCCGCACGGGCGAGGGCGGCCGCCATGGCCCGCTCGGGCTGGAGCACGGAGTGCAGGTAGCCGCTGTGGAGCTCGATGACCCCGGCCGGCGGGGCGGCGAGGGTGACCAGCACCCCGGAGGCGTCGACCGAGCGCGGGACGACCTCGCCGGTCCCTTCCGCGCTGAGGGCGACGGCCTGCCAGGAGGTGTCGCCGGGCGCGGGGGCCGGCGTACGGGGCTGCGCGCGGAAGGCTCCGGCCCCGGGGCGGGTGACGACGAGGCCTTCGGCGGCCAGCTGTGCGAGGGCCCGGGAGACGGTGACGGGACTGACCCGGAAACGCTCGACCAGGGCCCGACTGGACGGCAGCTTTCCACCCAGCGGGTAGCGGTTCAGCTCGGACCGCAGGGATTCCGCCAGTTCCGCCACACTGCTACGCTCGTACATGACAGCAAAGAATAGCGCTACTCTCCCTGACGCGATAGCAGTTCGGGACACTGCGCAAGGCTCGGTGCCGGACTCGACGCACGCCTCGGTGCCGGACCCGGCACGAAGCGGCGCGCGGGCGCGCCGGTTCGGCGGCGGCACCGCCCTCGCCTCCGCCGGCGTCGTCGCCTTCTCGCTGACCTTCCCCGCCACCGCCTGGGGCCTGGAGAGCTTCGGCCCCTGGTCCCTGTTCGCCCTGCGCTGCGTCCTCGCGGGCCTGACCGCCGGCGCCTGCCTGCTGGCCGGGCGCGTACCGCTCCCCGACCGCGCGCACTGGCCGGGCCTCCTGGTCGTCGCGGGCGGTGTGGTCATCGGGTTCCCGCTGCTCACCACCCTGGCGCTGCGCACCTCCACCACCTCCCACGCCGCCGTCGTGGTCGGCCTGCTGCCGCTGACCACCGCCGTCGTGTCCTCGCTGCGCACCGGAGCCCGGCCGCCGCTGCGGTTCTGGGCGGCGGCCGTCGCCGGGGCCGTGGTCGTCCTCGGCTTCACCCTGGCCCAGAGCGGCGGCTCCCTCTCCTTCGGCGACGCCCTGCTCTTCGCCGCCCTGCTGGTGTGCGCGGCGGGGTACACCGAGGGCGGGCGCCTGGCCCGGGAGCTGCCCGGCTGGCAGGTGATCGGCTGGGCGCTGGTGCTGTGCCTGCCGATCGGCCTGGCCGGCTCCGTGCTCGGGCTCGCGTACGAGCCGGTCCACCTCACCGCGCACGGGCTGGCCGGGCTCGTCTGGGTGGCCGTCGGCTCCACCTTCCTCGGCCTCTACGTCTGGTACCGGGGCATGGCGGAGATCGGCGCGGCCCGCGCGAGCCAGCTCCAGCTCGCGCAGCCGATGCTGACCCTGGTGTGGTCGGTGGCGCTGCTCGGCGAGCACCTTTCCCCCGCCGCACCCGTCGCCGCCGGCGCGGTGCTCGTCTGCATCGCAGTGACCCAACGGGTCAAATAGTGGTGGAACGACCTAAACTGCTAGCACCGGATCGGACCGCCACCGAGGAGGTCAGCTATGCGCGCGACCGAGGGCGACCAGCTGGTTCAGCACGGCAGGATCGTGGGCCAGCACGACAAGGTCGGTGAGATCACCCAGGTGCTCGGAGAGAACGGCACCCCTCCCTACCGCGTCCGCTTCACGGACGGGCACGAGGCCGTCATGTCCCCCGGCCCCGACTGCGTGGTGAAGCACCCGACCGAGCACGAACACTGAAAGCGCGGCGCACCGTGCCGGCTCAGCGCGGCGCCGCCACCGCCGGGTAGTGGTCGGCGACCACCCTGGCCATCGCCCCGTTCGGGTCCGCGGCCACCTGCTTCGCCGAGAAGTAGGCATGGCCGCGGACCTCCGGGTATCCGCGGGCGAAACGCACGTGCCGCGACAGCTCCCGCGGATCGCGCCAGGCAGCGGTGGAGCTGTCCGCGTCGCAGCGGTAGAGCGCCTCCCCCACGTAGAGGCGGACGCCGGTGCCGGCGACGGTCTTCGCCCACCAGGGGACGATGGCCGCGTAGTCGGCGGTCGGGTGGCCGATCTGCCAGTACGCCTGCGGCGCGATGTAGTCGATCCAGCCCTCGCGCACCCACTTGCGGGTGTCCGCGTACAGATCGTCGTACGTGGCGATGCCCGCCCGTGTCGGCGAACCGAGCGGGTCGCGGTCGGAGTTGCGCCAGACCGCGAAGGGGCTGATGCCGAAGCGCACCTCGGGGCGCAGCGCCCGTAGCCGCCCCGACATCTCGTGGACCAGGGTGTCGATGTTGTGGCGGCGCCAGTCGGCGCGGGTGGCGAAGGAGCGGCCGTACTTCTCGTAGGCGGCGTCGTCGTCGAAGTCCCGGCCTTCGACGGGATACGGATAGAAGTAGTCGTCCCAGTGGACGCCGTCGACGGGGTACCGGGCGACGGCGTCGAGCATGGCCTCCTGCACGAAGCGCCGCACCTGCGGCAGCCCGGGGTTGTAGTACAGCTTGCCGCCGTACGCGACGGTCCAGCCCCGGTTGAGGCGGGCCGGGTGCTCGGGGACGAGCCGGCCCGGGTCGGTGTGGTTGGCCACCCGGTACGGGTTGAACCAGGCGTGCAGCTCCAGCCCCCGGGCGTGCGCTTCGGTGACGGCGGTGCCGAGCGGGTCCCAGCCGGGGTCGACGCCCTGCTCTCCGGTCAGCCACTGGGACCACGGCTCGCGCGCGGAGGGCCACATCGCGTCGGCGGTGGGCCTGACCTGGAGGATCACCGCGTTGAGGCGGCGGGCGACGGCGGTGTCGAGGAGTTCGAGCAGCTCGGCTCGCTGCTCGGCGGCGGGCAGCCCGCTCTCGGAGGGCCAGTCCACGTTCTGTACGGAGGCGGTCCACATCCCGCGGAATTCCGCCGCGGCCGCCTTCGGTGCTCGGACCGCCTTCGCGGGGGCCGCCGTCACCGCCGCGGCCAGCACCCCCGCCGCGCCGGCCAGCACTCCCCGCCTCCCGATGTGCGCCATGTGACGACTCCGTTCCACTCCGTGACATTGCCTGGTGTCCGCCCAGCATGCCCGCCCCGGCCCGCCACGCCGGGGAAGGACGGGGGTAACGTCGGGGGGCGTGGCGGGCGCCGGAACGCAGTTACCACTGCACGAGTACGGGGGACCCGCGATGGATGAGCAGCGAAAGGCACGATGTGACGGACCTCCCAGACGACATCGCACGCGTCGGCGTAGTGGGCTGTGGCCAGATGGGCGCGGGCATCGCGGAGGTGTTCGCCCGCAGCGGTCTTGAGGTGATGGTCGCCGAGACCACCGGCGAGGCCCTCGAACTCGGGCGGACCCGCCTGCACACCTCTCTGACGAGGGCCGCCGAACGCGGCAAGATCAGCGAGGAGGAGCGGGACGCGACCCTGGCCCGCCTGTCGTTCACCACCGACCTCGGCGAGTTCGCCGACCGCGACCTCGTCATCGAGGCGGTCGTCGAGAACGAGCAGGTCAAGACGGAGATCTTCCAGGTCCTCGACCAGGTGATCACCCGCCCGGACGCGATCCTCGCCTCCAACACTTCCTCGATTCCGCTGGTCAAGCTGGCCGTCGCGACCTCGCGGCCCGACCAGGTCATCGGCATCCACTTCTTCAACCCGGCCCCGGTGCAGCAGCTCGTCGAGCTGATCCCGGCGCTGACGACGAGCGACGAGACGGTCAAGCGGGCCGAGGCCCTGGTCGGGGGCGTGCTGGGCAAGCACGCGATCCGCGCCCAGGACCGTTCCGGCTTCGTCGTGAACGCGCTCCTCATCCCGTACCTGCTGTCCGCGATCCGGATGTTCGAATCGGGCATCGCGAGCCGCGAGGACATCGACAACGGCATGGAGCTGGGCTGCGCCCACCCGATGGGCCCGCTGAAGCTCGCGGACCTCATCGGTCTGGACACGGTGGCCTCGGTGGCCGACTCGATGTACGCGGAGTTCAAGGAGCCCCTGTACGCGGCTCCCCCGCTGCTCCAGCGGATGGTCGACGCCGGCCGCCTCGGCCGCAAGACGGGCTCGGGCTTCTACCCGTACGGCTGACCCCTGCGGGCGGCCCTACGGGCGGCCCGCACGGCCGACGCCCACAGCCGGCCCTAGGGCCTGCCCAGCCTGAGATGGTGCAGGAGCAGCAGCCCGGCCGCCATGTTGGCGGCCGGGATCTCGCCGCGCGCGATCATGTCCGGCACCAGCTTGAGGGGCACCCACTCGCGGCGCGAGGATTCGAAATCGTCCTCGGGGTGCCCCGTGTAGGTGGCCCCGTCCGCCCAGTAGAGGTGGTGGCGGGCGTCGGTCAGCCCGTTGGACGGCTCGACGGTCATCAGGTGGTGCAGGGGTCCGGGCCGCCAGCCCGACTCCTCCTCCATCTCCCGGGCGGCGGCGCTCTCCACGGATTCCCCGTCCTCCACGACCCCGGCGGGCAGTTCCCAGCCCCAGCTGTCGGTGATGAAGCGGTGGCGCCACAGCAGCAGCACCTCGTTGGCCTCGTTGACGGCCGTGGCGACGGCGACCGGGCGCAGCCGGATGACGAAGTGATCCAGGTGCCGGCCGTCGGGGAGTTCCACGTCGGCGAGATTCACATCGAACCAGCGGTTCGCGTACACGGTCTGCTCACTCAAGTTCGTCCACTGCACGGTTGTGCCACCTTCCGATCGAGTAGGTGGCAACATGGCAGCAGTTCACCCCGTCACAGGGGAACGCGCAACGCTCCGTCGATGAGCTCTGCCGTCTCTTCCGCCCCCGAACAACCGCTGGTCAGAAGCTGTACGCGGACCGCGCGCAGCCGGTCGCGCAGCCGCAGAGACTCCATCCCCCTGGCCCGCTCGGCCATTTCGGCCGCCGCCGCCACCGCCTGGTCGGCCTCTCCCTGGCGCAGCTGGATCTCGCACAGCATCGCGAGGCGGTGCACCCGGCCCCGGTCGTGCGCGGGGGTCCCCACGGCGGCCGCCGCCTGCTCGTGAGCCGCCCGCAGATCTCCCAGGCCGAGCAGCGCCTCGGCCACCTGGACGTTGACCAGCCCGGGCTGTACGTACCCCGTCTCGTCCGGCTCCGTGCCGGGCCGGATCCGCTCGGCGGCCGCCTCGGCGTTGCGGATGCAAGCCAACGCGGCTGTCGTATCGCCGAGTTGGGCGTAGGCCTTGGCCTGCATGGCGTACAGGTCGGCGGCCAGCGCCGGGGTCGTGTGCCGGCCCGCCGTGCGCAGGGCGGCCTCGGCGAAGGCGACGGCCTGGCGGAACTCCCGCAGGTGCAGGCACTGGTTGACGATGAGCGCGATGACATAGGCGCCGAGCCCACGGTCGCCGCTGGCCTTCGCGAGGCGCAGGGCCTGGTGGAAGTAGCGCTGGGCCAGCCCGTGCGCGTCCGAGTCGTACGCGCAGATCCCCGCCACCGCCACCAGGGAGCCGCCGGCCCGGTACAGGCTGCGGCCAAGGCCGTCGGAGTAACTCCCGCGCAGCAGAGGGGCGGTCTCGGTACCGAGGAAACGCACGATCCGGTCGCGGGTGGCGACGCCGCCTGCCCGGCGGTACATCAGCTCGTAGTGCGCGCGGGCGGCCCGCAGGATCTCGATGTGCTCGGGGCCCACCCGGGTCGGGCCCTCGCGGGACACGTCCGCGTCCTCCGGCGGGTTCTCCCACTCCCACACCGGGATCACGGCGGGCGTACCGGTGAGGGCGTCGGCGGCGAGGCACTGGCGGCCGTTGCCGTCGGAACGCCACAGGGCGGCGGCGCGGTCGACGAAGCCGCTGAGCGGGGACCCGTGGGGGTCGGCGGACTGTCCCGGCACACCGAAGCCCACGTCGTCGAGTGACAGCGGGCGCCGCAGCCGGCCCCCGATCACCTCGCAGATCAGGTCCGGGACCTGACCGCGGGGGCGCTGACCCTTCAACCACCGGGCGACGGCGGTGTGTTCGTAGCGCAGGGCGAGTCCGCGGCTGCGGCCCGCCTGGTTCACGTGCGCGGCGAGTCCTGCGTGGGACATGCCCGCCTCGGCGAGGAGGGCGTCGAGCAGGGCATTGGGCTGCATGGACCGCTCCAAGGGCTCGTCGGACCCAGGCTAGTGGGTGCGCGGTTCACGCGGGGTGCAGTGCGCCCGATTCACACAGGGTGTGAACCCAGTACGCGCATAAATGCGATACGCACCCTGCCGTCGGGAGCCCTGCGGGCGCTTCACTTAAGGGCCTCGCCAAGAGGTGGCTCGGGTCGTCGGCTCCCCCTCGTACAGTGCGACGACCCGTCAACCGCGCCGCCCGTCCTGTTGTCTGCCCGACACTCCACGGCAGGCGGGCGGCGCGCTTCGGCTCCGCCGGGGCCTGGTTGGTCGCCGGGCCCCGGCCGGGCCGGACCGAACGCGCGCCGGGCCCACCCACCGGGCCCGGCCCGCGTGGTCCTCCGGGCGCGGACGCCCGCGACCCAGCCGCGCGGACGTCCGCCCCCACCACACCCACCGCACCTCTCCCCGAACCTCAGGGCAAGCCCGGGGGTACGGGTGAGGGGGTGCACCCCGTGTCCGGGATGCACCCCCTCCGTGGCGAACGGCTGCGGCAGCGGCTACGCGCCCCGCAGCACCGCCCCCGTACGCTCCCCGGCCAGGGCGACCGCCGCGTCGCGGGCCGCCGTGGACTCCTCGGCGGTCAGCGTCCGGTCGGCCGCCCGGAAGCGCAGCGCGTACGCCAGGGACTTCTTGCCCTCGCCCACCTGCTCGCCCTCGAAGACGTCGAACAGCCGCAGGGACTCGAGCAGTTCGCCCGCGCCCTTGCGCAGCGCGTCCTCAAGGGACAGCGCCGGGACGGACGCGTCGACGATCAGCGCGACGTCCTGGGTCGCCACCGGGAAGGAGGAGATCCGGGGCGCCTGGAGCGCTTCGCCGCCGGCCGCCGCGAGGCGGTCGAGGTCGATCTCCATCGCGCTGGTGCGGGCCGGCAGGCCCATCGCCTTGACCACGCGCGGGTGCAGCTCACCGGCGTGGCCGATGACCGTCTCCACCCCGTCGAGGGTGACGAGCAGCTCGGCGCAGCGGCCCGGGTGCCAGGGACCGTACTGGCCCTGGCGCACGGCCAGCTCCGCGCCGGCCTCGACGGCCAGCGAGCGGGCGGCCTGGACCGCGTCGGCCCAGTCGGCCGGACGGCCCTTGCCCCACCAGCCGGCCTGCTCGCGGGCGCCGGCCAGCACGACCGCGGCGTAGCGCGGCTGTGCGGGCAGGGCCGCGTTCAGGGTGGCGATCTCCTCGTCCGTGGGACGCCGGTCGGCCGGCAGCCGTACGGCGACACCCGGCTGGGCGGCGGCCCGGAAGACCGAGCCGGTCTCGAAGAGCGCGAGGTCGTGGCTGCCCCGGCTGTCGTTGCGGCGCAGCGCGCCCAGCAGACCCGGCAGCAGCGTGGTGCGCAGCGCCGGCTCCTCGTCGGAGATCGGGTTGACCAGCTTGACGACCTGGCGGGAGGCGTCGTGCGCGGGCAGCTGGAGCTGGTCGAAGACGCCCTCGCCCAGGAACGGGTAGCTGAGCGCCTCGACGTAGCCCGCGCCGGCCAGCGCACGGCCGACCCGGCGGTGCAGCTGCTGCCGGGCGGTCAGACCGCGGCCGGACGGCACCTGCGGGAGGGTGGAGGGAAGGTTCCCGTAGCCCTCCAGCCGGATGACCTCTTCGGCGAGGTCGTTGGGCGCGGCGAGGTCGGGCCGCCACGAGGGGACGGTGACGACGAGCTCGTCCTGGCCGTAGACGTCGCAGCCGACCTCCTGGAGGCGGCGTACGACGGTCTCGCGGCCGTAGTCCATGCCCGCGACCTTGTCGGGGTGGTCCGCGCTCATCGCGATGGTGCGCGGGGCACCGGGGGCGGTGAGCTCGGTGACGCCGGCCTCGGCGGTTCCGCCGGCGAGCAGCACCAGCAGGTCCACGGTCCGCTGCGCGGCCGCGGCGGCGGCCTGCGGGTCGACGCCGCGCTCGAAGCGCTTGGACGCCTCGGAGGACAGCTTGAGCCGGCGGGCGGTGCGCGAGATCGACACGGCGTCGAAGTGCGCGGCCTCGACGACCACGTCGGTGGTGCCGGTGACCGCGCCGGTCGCCGGGTCCGTGACGGAGTCGGCGATCTCGGTGTTGGCGCCGCCCATGACACCGGCGATCCCGATCGGGCCGCTGTTGTCGGTGATCACCAGGTCCTCGGCGTCGAGCGTGCGCTTGACCCCGTCGAGGGTGGTGAACTTCTCGCCCTGCTCGGCACGGCGGACGCCGATGGCGCCGTCGACGCGCGAGCGGTCGTAGGCGTGCAGCGGCTGGCCGAGTTCGAGCATCACGTAGTTGGTGATGTCGACGGCGAGCGAGATCGGGCGCATGCCCGCCTTCTGCAGGCGCCGGGTGAGCCAGATCGGGGAGCGCGCCTCGGGGTCGAGGCCGGTCACCGTGCGGGCGGTGAAGCGGTCGCAGCCCTGCGGGTCGTCGATCTTGACCGCGTAGCCGTACGAGTTCGGCGCGGGCACGTCGAGCAGCGCCGGGTCGCGCAGCGGCAGGCCGTAGGCGGTGGCGGCCTCGCGGGCCACACCGCGCATGGACATGCAGTAGCCGCGGTCCGGGGTGATGTCGATGTCGAGGACCTCGTCGACGAGCTCCAGGAGCGCGATCGCGTCGGTGCCGACCTCGTACTCGTGCGGCAGCACGATGATGCCGTGCGTGCCGTCGTCGCCCATGCCCAGCTCGTCGCCGGAGCAGATCATGCCGTGCGAGGTCCGGCCGTACGTCTTGCGCGAGGCGATCGCGAAGTCGCCGGGCAGCACCGCGCCGGGCAGGACCACGA
The DNA here is from genome assembly GCF_018614195.1 of Streptomyces sp. ISL-43. Taxonomy (GTDB): domain Bacteria; phylum Actinomycetota; class Actinomycetes; order Streptomycetales; family Streptomycetaceae; genus Streptomyces. Next base: position 217,915 of record NZ_JAGGOT010000013.1, on the reverse strand, counting down.
CGACCTTGTCGCCGACGGAGAAGTTCCGGGCGCCGCAGACGATCTCCTGCGGCTCGCCGGTGCCGTTGGCGGCGCCGACGTCGACGGTGCAGAACCGGATCGGCTTGCGGAAGCCCTCGAGCTCCTCGATCGTCAGCACCTGGCCGACGACGAGCGGACCCTTGAGCCCGCCGCCGAGCTGCTCGACGGTCTCGACCTCGAGGCCGGCGTCGACGAGCTTGGCCGCGACGTCGCGACCGGTTTCACCGGCGGGGAGGTCGACGTACTCCCGCAGCCAAGAAAGCGGGACCCGCATCAGATCTCCATCCCGAACGGCCGGGTGAAACGGACGTCACCCTCGACCATGTCTCGCATGTCTTCTACGTTGTGGCGGAACATCAGCATCCGCTCGATGCCGAACCCGAAGGCGAACCCGCTGTACTTCTCCGGGTCCACACCGCAGGCGACGAGCACCTTGGGGTTGACCATGCCGCAGCCGCCGAGCTCGATCCAGCCCTCGCTGGAGCAGGTACGGCACGGGCGGTCGGGGTTGCCCACCGACTCGCCGCGGCACACGTAGCACTGCATGTCCATCTCGGCGGACGGCTCGGTGAAGGGGAAGAAGTGCGGGCGCAGGCGCGTGGTGGTGCCCTCGCCGAACAGCTCCTGGACCATGTGGTCCATGGTGCCCTTGAGGTCCGCCATGGTCAGGCCCTCGTCCACGGCGAGCAGCTCGACCTGGTGGAAGACCGGGGTGTGCGTGGCGTCGAGCTCGTCGGTCCGGTACACGCGGCCCGGGCACACGATGTAGACGGGGGGCTTGCGCTCCAGCAGCGAGCGCGCCTGCACCGGGGAGGTGTGGGTGCGCAGCACGACACCGGACTCGTCACCCTCGGTGCCTTCCGGCCCCCGGACGAAGAAGGTGTCCTGCATCTGGCGCGCCGGGTGGTCGGGCGTGAAGTTGAGGGCGTCGAAGTTGAACCACTCCGCCTCGACCTCGGGGCCCTCCGCGACCTCGTACCCCATGGCCACGAAGATGTCCGCGATGCGGTCCATCAGCGTGGTCAGGGGGTGCCGGGCGCCGGCGGGAACCCGGTCGTAGGGCAGCGTGACGTCCACCGCCTCCTCGACCAGCACCCGCTCGTCGCGCTCGGCTTCGAGCGCGACCGTGCGGGCCCCGAAGGCCTTGTTCACGGCGCCGCGGGCCTGGCCCACGCGCTTGCCCGCCTCGGCCTTGGCCTGCGGGGGCAGCGCGCCGATCTCGCGGTTGGCGAGCGCCAGGGGCGAGCGGTCGCCCATGTGCGCGGTCTTCGCCTCGCGAAGTTCGTCGAGGTCGCCGGCGGCGGCGAAGGCGGCGAGCGCCTCGTCCCGCATGCGCTCGATCTCATCCGGTTTCAGTGCCTCGACCTCAACAGGGTCGTACGACTTGTTCGGTGCCGACATCTCTTCCCGTACTTCCGATGGCTGGCTGGTGGGTCCCCCGCGCGACACGCAGGGCGCGCTCGGCACAAGGACACAAAGGTGCCAAAGGTCGAGTCTAAAGGTCGCTGGGGGTGAAGGGGCCCGTGGGCCGCCTGGCGAGACGCTCCGCAGGGCTACTGCGTGAGGTACGCCGGGGCGGCGACGGGCAGGATGAATCGGAACTCGGCGCCGCCGCCGGGGCCGCGGCCGACCGTGATGGTGCCGCCGTGGGCTTCCACGATGCCCTTGACGATGTAGAGGCCCAGGCCGGTGCCGCCGCGCTTGCTGCCCCGCCAGAAGCGGGTGAAGACGCGGCCCATCGACTCTTCGGGGATCCCGGGGCCCTCGTCGGTCACGGTGACGGCGGTTCCCTTCTCGGTCTTCCCCGCGGCGTTCGCGAAGCTGGTCGGCGTTACGTCGATGGTGACCGTTCCTTCGCCGTGCCGCACCGCATTTTCGAGCAGATTGCCGAGGATCTGGTCAATTTTGTCCGGATCTGCCCACAAGTCGGGCAGCGGCCGGCTCACGCTGACGAGGAAGCGCTCGGGGGCCTGGCCGTTCGCCGTGAGCGCCTGGACGTGGCGGCCCACGGCGGTGGAGATGTCGACCGGCTGGCGGCGCACCTCCAGGCGGCCCGAGTCGATGCGCGAGATGTCGAGGAGCTCGGCGATGAGCCGGGTGACGCGGTTGGCGTCGGCGTCGACGGTCTCCAGCATCAGCCGCTTCTGGTCGTCGGTGAACCGCTCCCACTTGGCGAGCAGGGTCGCCGTGAACCCCTTGACGGAGGTCAGCGGCGAGCGCAGTTCGTGCGCGACGGTGGCGATCAGCTCGGCGTGGCTGCGCTCGGTGCGCCGCCGCGCCTCGGTGCCGCGCAGGGTGACCACGAGGCGGCGCAGCGGGCCGGTGGGGTGGGTGCGCACGTACCGGGCGGAGACGAGCACCTCGCGGCCCCCGGGGAGCAGCAGGTTGCGCTCGGGCTGTCCGCGCCGGGTGGCGAGGCCGCCGTAGGGGTCGGTCAGCGCCCACCAGCGGCGGCCTTCGAGGTCCTCCAGCGGAAGCGCGCGCTCGATCCCCTCGCCCAGCGCCTCGCCCGCCACGCGGGCGGTGATCCTGGCGGCGGCGGAGTTGAAGCAGATGACCCGGCCGGTGTCGTCGGCGATCACGAGCCCGTCGGGCAGGTCGTCGGGGTCGATCCCGAGCCCGGCGAATTCCGCGTGCGGGTCGGCCGCGGTCCCCGGTCCTACGGGGCTCGCGTGCGCGGGCCGGGCGTGGGGGGCCCGGGCGGGCACGCTCTGGGCGGGCGCGGGCTGCGCGGGCACCTTGGCGGCCTCGGCCCGCTGGGGCACGGTCGCCGGGATGGGTGCGCCGGCCGCCTCGGCGGCCGCCGGCGAGCTGTTCGTACCGACGGTCATGTCCCCGTACCCCACATCTCCGAGTAGCGCAGTGGGCCCCCGGGCCGCCACATTACTAGCTGGGGGTCACGGAGCGGCACCCTCCGGGCGCCCGCTGTGCACGCGCGGAGGCGTAGAGACACACGGCGGCCGCCGTCGCGAGGTTCAGGGATTCGGCCTTTCCGTGGATCGGGACCCGCACCACGGCGTCCGCGAGCGCCCTGGTCTCCTCGGGCAGGCCCCAGGCCTCGTTGCCGAAGATCCAGGCCGAGGGGGTGCCCATGGTGCCCGCGTCCAGCTCGGCATCGAGGTCGTCCTCTCCGGCCCCGTCGGCCGCGAGGATCCGTACGCCCGCTGCCCGCAGCCCCTCGACGGCCTGCTCGACGGGCACGCCGACGGCCACCGGGAGGTGGAAGAGGGAGCCCACGGAGGCCCGTACCGACTTGGGGTTGTACAGGTCCACGGAGGCGTCGGTCAGCACCACGGCGTCGGCTCCGGCGGCGTCAGCGCAGCGCAGCACCGTACCGGCGTTGCCGGGGTCGCGGACGTGGGCGAGGACGGCGACCAGCTTGGGCCGGGCGGCCAGGATCTCCTCGAAGGGCGAGTCGAGGAAGTGGCAGACGCCGACCAGGCCCTGCGGGGTGACCGTCTGCGAGACCTCGGCGAGCACCTCGTCGCAGGCGTAGTGGACGCGGGCTCCGGCGGCGTAGGCGGCGTCGACGATGTCGGCGTAGCGCTCGGCGGCCTCGACGGTCGCGAAGAGCTCGATCAGGGTCGGCTCGCCCGCGGCACCGCGGTGCTCGACGGCCTCGCGCACGGCCTGCGGCCCCTCGGCGATGAACCGGCGCTCCTTGGTGCGGAAGTTGCGGCGCGCCAGTCGCTTGGCGGCGGCCACCCGCGTGGACCGGGGGGAGATCAGCTCGGCGGGGGTGCCCATGGCGGTCGGCTCGCTTCCGTACGTACAGCGGGTGGAACTCGTTGGTCAACGCACCGGACCCGCAGGCGCGAGGCCTGCGGGTCCGGGCAAATTACTGCAGCCTTGAGGGCGTACTGCTTAGGCAGCGACCTTCGGGGCGTTGACGTCGGCCGGGAGGGCCTTCTGCGCGACCTCGACCAGCGCGGCGAACGCGTTGGCGTCGTTGACGGCCAGCTCGGCGAGGATCTTGCGGTCCACCTCGATGTTGGCGGCGTTCAGACCCTGGATGAGGCGGTTGTACGTCATGCCGTTCTGGCGGGCAGCGGCGTTGATGCGCTGGATCCACAGCCGACGGAAGTCGCCCTTGCGCTTCTTGCGGTCGTTGAAGTTGTAGACCAGCGAGTGGGTGACCTGCTCCTTGGCCTTGCGGTACAGGCGCGAACGCTGACCGCGGTAACCCTTGGCAGCCTCGAGGATTGCCCGGCGCTTCTTGTGGGCGTTTACTGCCCGCTTGACGCGTGCCACTTTTAACTCCTTGTAGCGGGGCCGTGGTTGTCTTCACACGGCCCGAATTCGATGGGGTCCCGGTCTTGACGTCCCGCTCCCGGAAGGGGAGCGGAGGACGTCACTTGCCGAGAAGCTTCTTGATCTTCGCGGCGTCGCCGGGGGCCATCTCCGCGGTGCCGGTGAGGCGGCGGGTGACACGGGACGACTTGTGCTCGAGCAGGTGGCGCTTGCCAGCGCGCTCGCGGAGCACCTTGCCGGAGCCGGTGATCTTGAAGCGCTTCTTGGTCCCGCTGTGCGTCTTGTTCTTCGGCATAGCGCCGTTATCTCCTCGTCGGTGGCGCCCCCACCGGCCCTGTCGGGGGCCGGCTCACCGGAGCGTCATGTTGTGTCGGTGATCCGAGACGGGCTGCCTCGGGATCAGGCCTCGGCAGGAGCCTCGGGAGAGGCGTCCGCCGCTGCGGGGGCAGCCTCGGCTGCTTCGGCCGCCTCGTCGGAAGCGTCCTCCGCGACCTCGGCGGCCATGATGTCGGCGTCCTCGGCCTCGAACTCGGCGTCCTCAGCGAGGGCCTCGTCGTCGGTGCTGGCGAGACCCTGGCGCTCGGCCTTGCGGGCAGCCTGCGCCTCGCGGGCTTCGGCCATCGCCTCGGTCTTCTTCTTGTGCGGACCGAGAACCATGATCATGTTTCGGCCGTCCTGCTTCGGGTTCGACTCGATGAACCCGAGGTCCTCGACGTCCGAAGCGAGGCGCTGCAGCAGTCGGTAGCCGAGTTCCGGCCTGGACTGCTCGCGACCACGGAACATGATCGTGATCTTGACCTTGTCGCCCTGCTTGAGGAACCGAACGACGTGACCCTTCTTGGTGTCATAGTCGTGCGGGTCGATCTTCGGCCGGAGCTTCATTTCCTTGATGACCGTGTGCGCCTGGTTCTTGCGCGCCTCACGGGCCTTCATGGCCGACTCGTACTTGAACTTGCCGTAGTCCATGAGCTTGCAGACCGGCGGGCGTGCGGACGCCGCGACCTCGACCAGGTCGAGGTCGTACTCCTGCGCGAGTTCAAGCGCCTTCGCAAGCGGCACGATGCCGACCTGCTCGCCGCTGGGACCGACGAGTCGTACCTCGGGAACGCGAATCCGGTCGTTGATGCGGGGCTCGGTGCTGATGGATCCTCCTCGGTAGCACCACACGACTGCCTGGAGGACAGCCGCTGACGTTTTTTCCGTCAGACCGACCGCGGCGGAGAATGAAAAAAGCCCCGCCGGGCACAGGCGGAGGCTCCAAAACAACCGGAGCACCGTCGCGTGCGAACCGCGGGGCGCAGACTCGGGCAGCTTTCCATCGTCCGTACGGAACGATGGATACCGCCTGACCGGTGACCCGCCTCCCGTGAGGGTGGCTGGGTGGGAGAATCGGAGCCTCCACTTGTGGTCGGGCACATAAGTGTCCGACCGGTCGATGTACATACTAGCACCCGCGTTGCAAGCCCGCCGCACGGCATATCGTGTGGCACATGACTGACGCGACGCCCTCCGGTTCCACTCCCGAATCCCCCGACTACGACGACATGACCCGCGACATCGCGGACGTGCCGGCCGTCGAGGTCATCACCACGGTGGCCGTCCACCTGCTCAGTGCGGCGGCGGTCAACCTGGGCCTGGACAAGCCCGACTCCGAGCACAAGGACCTCGACGAGGCCCGCAAGCTGATCACCGCCCTCGCCGGCCTGGTCACCGCGAGCGCCACCGAGATCAGCTCCTTCCACGCCGCCCCCCTGCGCGACGGCCTGAAGTCCCTCCAGCTCGCCTTCCGCGAGGCCTCGCTGGTGCAGGACGAGCCGGGCCAGGGCCCGGGCGAGAAGTTCACGGGTCCCGTCTACGCGTAATCGCGAAGCGTGGAGAAGGGGAGGGCCGGGGCGACTGCCCCGGCCCTCCCCTTCTGTACGTCCTCCCGCTGCCTGCCCTCCCGCGCCTCAGCGCGTGAAGAGCGGCTCGCCGGGCGGGGCCGGGGCCCCCTCCGGGAGCAGCGCCAGGTCCAGTCCGCCTACGAGGCGTGCGCGCAGGGTCTCGTCGGCCGCCAGGGCCTCGGCCACCCGGCGGGCCGCCGCCGCGGCCTGCGGGCCGGCGGCCAGCACGATCGCCAGGGTGCCGTCGGCGTCCGCGCCGCCCGGGCCCAGGTGGGCCCCGAGTACGGCGGGCTCGGCGGCCACGACGGCCCGTACGGCCTCGCGGACGGCGGGGTCGGCGAGCGGGCCGGCGTCGGTGCGGCCCTCGGCCAGTGCGCGCAGGGCGGGGCCGGTGAGCTGGTAGGTGACCGGGCCGGACAGGTCGAGGACGACCGTGTCGGCCTTCTCGTGCGCGGCGGCGGCCAGGGCCTGGTGCAGCGGGACCGCCACCGGGCGGGCGGCCGGGTCCCACAGGGCCAGCGAGGCGGTCGAGGTGAAGGCGGGCAGGGCCCTCCGGTCCCCCGCCCGCAGGGTGGGGACGGCCATGTCGCTGGTCTTCTCGCGCTTGAGGCCGGTCTCGGGGTCGGTCTCGACCTCGCCGAGGACGGCGACGACGGGCACCAGCAGGCGGGCGTCCTTGAGGGCGGCCAGCACCTCCGGCTCCTTGCCTCTGTCCTCGGCCCAGGCGGCCAGGGCCGCGCTCAGCCGGGGGTCGGCGGAGCCGTCGTCGTCGGAGAAACCGGGGTCGGGAATGTTCTTGTTCGCCACAGTTACCCGACCCTATCGGGCCGCGGGCCCCTGGGCCGCCGCGCCAGTACGCCGGCCAGCGCGAGGAGCGCCAGACCCGCGGCCGCGCCCGCCGGGGCGCCGAGGCGGGCCCGGCGCTCGGGGCCGCGTACCGGCTCGGGGCCGGGGCCGAAGTACTCGCCCCGGGCGGCGGCGGGCGAGGGCAGCGCCGGCTCGGCGGTCATCGCGTCGGAGGCCTGCAGGGCGGCGGCCGGGTCCACCAGGCCGAAGCCGCGGGAGTCGTCGCGGCCGCCGGACGGAGCGTCGGAGGCGGTGTCCTCCAGCAGCTTCTTGATCTGTGCCGGGGACAGGCCGGGGTGGGCGGACTTGACCAGGGCGACCGCGCCCGAGACGAAGGCGGAGGCCGCGCTCGTGCCCCAGCCCTCGTAGTAGGCGCGGTCCGGGTCGGCGATGACGATGTCGACGCCGGGGGCGCTGACGGTGGCGTACCAGTTGCGGGTGGAGAAGACGGCCTTCTTCCCCTTGCGGTCCACGGCCGTGACGGCGATGACCCCGGGGTAGGCGGCCGGGTAGGAGGCGCGGTCGCCCTGTTCGCCGCCGTTGCCCGCGGAGGCGACGACGACTACTCCCTTGGCCAGGGCGTACTGGACGGCCTCGTCCTCGGCGGCCTCGTGGTGCGCGGAGCTGCTGTCGTCGCCGAGGGAGAGGTTGATCACGTCGGCGCCGTGGTCGGCGGCCCAGCGGATGCCCTCGGCGAGGGCGCCGCCCTTGCTGTCGCGGGCCTTGGTCCGGCCGGGGTCGCCCTCCTCCAGGATCACCCGGATCGGGAGGATCTTCGCCTGGGGCGCGACGCCCAGGACGCCCTGGCGGCGGTCCGCGCCGTGGCCGTGCCCGGCGATGATCCCGGCCATGGCGGTGCCGTGCCGGGCCCAGGTGCGCTCGCCCCGGCCGGCGCCCATGCCGACGAGGTCGGTGCCTTCGAGTACCTGGCCGGCCAGGTCGGGGTGGGCCGAGTCGACCCCGGTGTCCAGGACGGCGACGGTGACCCCGTCGCCCCGGGTGGTGCCCCAGGCCTCTTCGGCGCGCAGGGCGGTCAGGCCCCACTGGCGGTCGCGGACGGCGTCGGCGGCGGCCGGGGACGCGAGGGCGGGGACGAGCACGGCGCCGAGGGCGAGGACGGGGAGGAAGCGGCGGCGGCTCATCGGGCGGGCTCCGGGGCGGGCGGGGCCGCGAGGGCCCGTACGGCGCGTTCGACGCGGTCGGCGATGCCCTTGGCCTCGTGGCCCAGGCCCGCCTGGGCCGCGGGTCCGGTGGCGTCCTTGCGCATGGCCTCGTCGGCGGGGCTGGGGGCGTCCACGGCGCGGCCGTCGGTGAAGGCGGAGACGGCGTAGACGACGACGGGGGCCTCGGGGAGCACGGAGGCGGTCCAGGCCGCGCGCCGGTCGTCGGGGAAGCCGTAGCCGGGCGGGGTGGTCAGCCGGCCGCGCAGGGCGCTCAGTGCCGGGGCGTCGGCGGGGGCGAAGACCATGCCGACGGTGACGAGCGAACTGCGGGTGGCGTCGGTGTAGGTGGCGCGGAGCACGCGGGTGCAGCCGGCCTCGGCGAGCAGGGCCTGCCAGTCGGCGGCGAGCGCGGCGGAGCACTCGGCGTCGGGGGCCAGCGCGATCCGGGTCCACGTGCGGTCGGCGCCGCCGGGCCCGGCGCCCGCGCCCTCGACGACGGGCGGGAAGAGGGTGTCGACGGGGGTGGACCGCCAGAGCGAGGCGGCCTTGCGGTAGGCGGCTTCGGCGGCCACGGGCCGCTGCGCGGCGCGGTGTTCGGCGACCGTCGTGTAGCCGGCGGCGCCGGTGAGGCCGAGCCCGAGGAGTGCGCAGAGGACGGCGCCGAAGACCCGTCCGGGCTGCCGCCGTGGCGGGGCCGGAGGCCGGTCGGGCGCGGTCAGGACCTCGCTGTGCGGTGTGGACGTGCTCATCCGGCGGCTCCGCCCCCCGTTCCGTCCGGCTGCCTGCCCATACTTTACGCGTCCGCGGGCGGGCCCCGGGGTCACGGCCCGGCCGGGAGGGCGATGCCCCGGAACCCCCTACCCACGGGTACACCCATCTGGCAGGCTGCCGCCCATGAACTCCCCCGCCGCCGACCGGGCCCGATACGACCGGGCCACCGCCCATCTCGACGCCCCGCTCGCCCTCGTGGATCTCGAGGCGTTCGACGCCAACGCCGACGATCTCGTGCGCCGGGCCGGCGGGAAGCCGATCCGGGTGGCGAGCAAGTCCGTACGGTGCCGCGTGCTGCTCGAACGGGTCCTCGCCCGGCCCGGATTCGCCGGGATCATGTCGTACACCCTCGGTGAGTCGATCTGGCTGGCCCGCTCCGGCTTCGAGGACGTACTGCTCGCCTACCCGTCCGCCGACCGGGCCGGCTTCGCCGAGCTCGCCGGCGACGCGAAGCTGGCCGGCGCGGTGACGGTCATGGTCGACGACGTCGCGCAGCTGGAGCTCATCGACCGGGCCCGCGACGGCGGAGACCAGGAGATCCGGGTCTGCCTGGAACTGGACACCGCCCTGCACCTGTTCGGCGGCAGGGTCCGCGTCGGCGCCCGCCGCTCCCCGCTGCGCGAGCCGGCCGAACTCGCGCGCCTCGCCCGCGCGGTGAGCGCCCGGCCGGGCGTCCGCGTCGTCGGGCTGATGGGGTACGAGGGCCACGTGGCCGGTGTCGGCGACGCGCTCGCCGGGCGTCCGCTGCGCTCGCGCGCCATCCGGCTGATGCAGGGCGCCGCCCGCAAGGAGCTGGCCGCCCGCCGGGCCGAGGCCGTACGGGCCGTGCGCGGCGTGGTTCCGGACCTGGAGTTCGTCAACGGAGGCGGCACGGGCAGCGTCCAGCAGACCGCGGCCGAGGACGCGGTCACGGAGATCGCCGCCGGTTCGGGGCTCTACGTACCGCGCCTGTTCGACAACTACACCTCGTTCAGCGGGCGTCCGGCCGCGCTCTTCGCCCAGCCGGTGGTCCGCCGGCCCGGCGTCGGGGTCGTCACGGTGCTCGGCGGCGGGTACCCGGCCTCGGGGGCGCCCGGCCCGGACCGGCTGCCGGTGCCGTATCTGCCCCAGGGGCTGCGCTACGACCCGCAGGAGGGGGCCGGCGAGGTGCAGACGCCGCTGCTCGGCAGCCCGGCCGACGACCTGCTGATCGGCGACCGGGTGTGGTTCCGGCACGCGAAGGCCGGCGAGCTGTGCGAGCGCTTCGACGAGCTGCACCTCGTGGAGGGCGACCGGGTGACGGCCACCGCCCCGACCTACCGGGGCGAGGGCCGCACCTTCCTGTGACGCCTACTGGAAGACGGAGTCCGTCTGGTCGGGGATGACGCTGGTGTCACCCCGCAGGACGGGCCCTGGCGTGCCGTCGCGGCCGGTGAAGCCGGTGGTCGCGCACGGGTAGGGCGCGGCCTTCTGCTTCTTCGGCTCGATGAACATCGGGTTCACGATCCACTTGCCGTCGCTGTTGTCGTAGGCGCGGCACATCAGCTCGTTCTTGTTGCGGTTGACGACGAGCCGCAGTGCGGTCGCGTCCCGCAGGAACGAGATGTCGGTGTCGGAGTCGCCCGCGGCGAACACCTGGCGGCGGGCGGCCGGCTGGACCTTCTCGGCCGCGGCGCCGCGGACCCCGAAGATCTCCTTGTTGATCCAGCACCGCTTGCCGTCGATGTAGGTGATCATCGTGTCGGCGCCGTCCCGGACGGATCCGCAGCCCTGCAGGTGGGTGGTGAACTTCCCGCCGCGGGTGGTGGTGTTGCGGATGCCGATGACGTGGTCCGCGTCGATGCCGACGCCCTTGGCCCACACCTCGACGACCGGCTGCGGCGAGGCCGAGCTGATCCAGACGTCGAAGCCGGCCTCGCGCAGGCTGCCGACGAGGTCCTTCTGCTGGTCGTAGTAGCGCACCCAGCCGGTGGCGGTGGTGCTGCCGACCTGCTGCTTGGCGCCGATGGGCGCGGCCAGGTTCTCGGCGCGCGCGGCGGCCGCGAAGCCGCGTACCTCGCGCGCGGTCCAGCCCTGCATGAGCTGCGGCAGCCAGGCGTAGGCGGGCTCGATCGTACGGTGGTCCCAGCCGGCGAAGGCGGGGGCGGCCGAGCGGGTGGCGGCGGTGCCGTAGACGGCGTTCAGCTCGTCGGCGCAGCCGGCGCCCTCGGGAGTGCCGGTGGGCAGCGGGGCGCCGGGCGCCGCGAGGGCGCCGCAGGCGTCGGCCAGGGTCGTGGCGGCGGCCGGGGTGAGGTAGCGGCTGGTGGTGGTCCAGTCGCCCCCGGCCGGCTGGCGGATCCTGCCGTTGCGCAGCAGCCAGAACATCTGCGCGTCGCCGACGTCGTTCTTGACGACGGTGTTGTCCCAGTCGAAGACGGCGACGGGCTTGGCGCGGCTGGGCCGGTACGGGTTGCACGTGCCGTATTCGTCGATCAGCCGCTGGAGCCGGGCCTGGTTGTCCCCGTACCAGCCCGCGGCGACCGTCACCCGGGCGCAGTGGGCCGGACCCGCCTGGGCCGGCGGTGCCAGCAGGAGTCCGGAGCCGGTGACCGCTATGAGGGCGAGGGGGGCCGCCCATCTTCTGTGCATGCTGCTCCTCGATGAGATCGGGAAAGGAAACAGCCGGGCACCTCGCGGCGCCCGGCTGGAGTCGGCTGACCGGCGCGGTCTACAGGGGGGTGACGTACGCCCCGGAGATGCCGCCGTCGACCAGGAAGTCGCTGGCGTTGACGAAGGAGGAGTCGTCGCTCGCGAGGAAGGCGACGGCCGCGGCGATCTCGGTGGGCTCGGCGAACCGGCCCAGCGGGATGTGCACGAGCCGGCGGGCGGCGCGCTCCGGGTCCTTGGCGAACAGCTCCTGCAGGAGCGGGGTGTTGACGGGCCCCGGGCACAGCGCGTTGACGCGGATGCCCTCGCGGGCGAACTGCACGCCGAGCTCGCGGGACATGGCGAGGACGCCGCCCTTGGAGGCGGTGTAGGAGATCTGCGAGGTGGCGGCGCCCATGATGGCCACGAAGGAGGCGGTGTTGATGATGGAGCCGCGGCCCTGGCGCTGCATGTAGGGCAGTGCGGCCTTGCAGCACAGGTAGACGGAGGTGAGGTTGACGTCCTGGACGCGCTTCCAGGCCTCCAGTCCGGTGGTGAGGATCGAGTCGTCGTCCGGGGGCGAGATGCCGGCGTTGTTGAAGGCGATGTCCACGGAGCCGTAGGTGTCGAAGGCGGTCTTGAAGAGCGCCTCCACCTCCTCCGGGCTGGTGACGTCGACCTTCACGAAGGTGCCGCCGACCTCTTCGGCCGCGGCCTTGCCGGCGGTCTCGTCGATGTCGGCGCAGACGACGTTGGCGCCTTCGGAGGCGAGGCGGCGGGCGGTGGCCAGGCCGATGCCGCTGCCGGCTCCGGTGATGACGGCGGTACGGCCGACCAGGCGGCGGCAGACGATCTCTTCAGTGGACATGTTTTCAGGCCTCCGTGCTGATGAAGACGTTCTTGGTCTCGGTGAAAGCGGAGAGGGAGTCGGGGCCGAGCTCGCGGCCGAGCCCGGACTGCTTGTAGCCGCCGAAGGGGGTCCAGTAGCGGACGCTGCTGTGGGAGTTGACCGACAGGTTGCCCGCGGCGACGGCGCGCGAGACGCGCAGGGCGCGGCCCACGTCTCGGGTCCAGAGGGATCCGGCGAGGCCGTACTCGGTGGCGTTGGCCAGGCGTACGGCGTCCTCCTCGTCCTCGAAGGGCAGGACGACGGCGACGGGTCCGAAGACCTCCTCGGCGGCCACGGGCGCGGTGGGGCCGACGCCGGTGACGAGGGTCGCGGGGTACCAGAAGCCGGGGCCCTCGGGGGCGGTGCCGCGGATCACGGTGAGGTCGTCGGTGACGTAGGACCGTACGCGGTCCAGTTGGACCCGCGAGATCAGCGGCCCCATCTGCGTCTTCTCGTCGTTCGGGTCGCCGACGACCACGCTCTCGATCGCGGGGGCCAGCAGCTCCATGAACCGGTCGTAGGCCGATCGCTGGACGAGGATCCGGGTGCGGGCGCAGCAGTCCTGGCCGGTGTTGTCCAGGAAGGACATCGGCGCCGCGGCCGCGGCCGCCTCCAGGTCCGCGTCCGCGAAGACGATGTTGGGGTTCTTGCCGCCGAGTTCGAGGGTGACCCGCTTCACCCGGTCGGCGCACTTGGCCATGATCTGCTTGCCGACCCGGGTGGAACCCGTGAAGACGATCTTGGCCACGCCAGGGTGCTCGACCAGCGCGTCGCCCGCGACCGCTCCGTGGCCGGGCAGCACCTGAAGGAGGTGCTCGGGGAGTCCGGCCTCCAGGGCGAGCTCGGCCAGGCGCAGCGCGGTGAGCGGGGTGGTCTCGGCGGGCTTGAGGATGACCGCGTTGCCGGCGGCCAGTGCCGGGGCCAGGCCCCAGGCGGCGATCGGCATGGGGAAGTTCCACGGGGCGATCACCCCGATGACGCCGAGGGGTTCGAGGAAGGTGACGTCGATGCCGCCGGCGACGGGGATCTGGCGGCCGGAGAGCCGCTCCACTCCGCCGGCGGCGAAGTCGAGCACGTCGCGCACGTTGCCGGCTTCCCAGCGGGCGTTGCCGATGGTGTGGCCCGCCTCGCGGACCTCCAGCTGCGCGAGTTCCTCGATGTGCCCGTCGACGACGGCGGCGAAGCGGCGCAGCAGTCTGGCCCGGTCGGCGGGCGCGGCGGCCGCCCAGGTCCGCTGGGCCGCGGCGGCCCGTACGACGGCGGCGTCGACGTCGTCCCGTGTGGCGGCCGGGACGACGGCGACGACCTCCTCGGTGGCCGGATTCAAAACGCTCAGATCGAAGGGGGCCTGCGCGTCGGACACGTGGTGCCTCTCAGACGTTCGGGTGCGGTGGGTGCGGTTCGTGCGGTGGGGCCGTGCAGCCGTGCAGCCGACGGCTCTACAGGCGTTCGAAGGAGCGGCGCAGCTCCCAGTCGGTCACCGCGGAGTCGTAGGCGTCCAGTTCGACACGGGCCATGTTCCGGTAGTGGGCGACGACCTCGGGGCCGAAGGCGGCCTTGGCGATCTCGCTGTTCTCCCAGAGCTCGGCGGCCTCGCGCAGGGTGGTGGGGACGTGCGCGAAGTCGGCGGTGTAGGCGTTGCCGGTGCAGGGCTCGGGCAGTTCCAGGCGGTTCTCGATGCCGTAGATCCCGGCCGCGACCAGGCCCGCGACGGCGAGGTGGGGGTTGACGTCGCCGCCGGGGAGGCGGTTCTCGAAGCGCATGGAGCGGCCGTGGCCGACCACGCGGAGCGCGCAGGTCCGGTTGTCGACGCCCCAGGCGACGGCGGTCGGCGCGAAGGATCCGGGCCGGAAACGCTTGTACGAGTTGATGTTGGGGGCGTAAAGAAGGGAGAAGTCGCGCAGCGCGGCGAGCTGGCCGGCCAGGAAGTGACGCATCACCGGTGACATACCGCCGTGGGCGTCCGCGTCCGAGCCCTCCCCGGCCATCGCGTTGCGTCCGTCGCCGTCAGTGAGCGAGAGGTGGATGTGACAGGAGTTGCCCTCGCGCTCGTCGTACTTGGCCATGAAGGTGAGCGAGACGCCTTCCTGGGCGGCGATCTCCTTCGCACCGGTCTTGTAGAGCGCGTGCTGGTCGCAGGTGGTCAGCGCCTCGTCGTAGCGGAAGACGATCTCGTGCTGGCCGAGGTTGCACTCGCCCTTGGCCGACTCGACGACCAGGCCCGCGGCCTGCATCTCGTTGCGGATGCGGCGCAGCAGCGGTTCGATGCGGCCGGTTCCGAGGACGGAGTAGTCGATGTTGTACTGGTTGGCGGGGGTCAGGCCGCGGTAGTCGCGGTTCCAGGCCTGCTCGTAGGTGTCCTGGAAGACCATGAACTCCAGCTCGGTGCCCACCATGGCGGAGTAGCCGTGCGCGGCGAGGCGCTCCAGCTGGCGGCGCAGGATCTGCCGGGGCGCGGCGACGACGGGCGAGCCGTCGTTCCAGGCGAGGTCGGCCAGGATGAAGGCGCTGCCCGGGTTCCAGGGGATCCGGCGCAGGGTGGCGAGGTCGGGGTGCATGGCGAAGTCGCCGTAGCCCCGGTCCCAGGAGGACATCTCGTATCCGTCGACGGTGTTCATGTCGGTGTCGACGGCGAGCAGGTAGTTGCAGCCCTCGGTGCCGTGCGCGAGGACCTCGTCGAGGAAGAACTGTGCGGCGAACCGCTTGCCCTGGAGCCGCCCCTGCATGTCGGGGAAGGCCAGGACCACTGTGTCGATCTCACCGCTGGCGACGAGAGCACGGAGCTCTTCGGCCGAAAGCGGCGGCTTGCGGTCTACCACGGGAATATCTCCTTCGGTGAGCCGAGTGCGCCTAAGGTATTGAATAGAACCATTGCTTGGGAAGGGGAGGAGGCGAGATGACCGATACGGCGAGCGAGGGTGACGCCGTCGCACGGCTCAATCCCGTACTGCGACAGGTGCGGGCGGGCAACGGTTTCGAGGAGGCGCTGGAGCAGATCCTCCAGGTGGTCCGGCTCGGACTGGTGCCGGGCGGGGAACGACTGCCGCCCGAGCGCGAGTTGGCGGAGCGGATGGGGATCAGCCGGGTGACGCTCCGCGAGGTGCTGAAGGTACTCCAGGACCAGGGCCTGGTGGAGGCCCGGCGCGGACGGTACGGCGGAACGTTCGTACTGGCCCGCCCCGACACGCCGGCCGGGGGCGCCGAGGAGGAGCTGCGGCGGCGCGTCGCGGGCGTGGACATCGAGGACGTGCTGCGCTTCCGCGAGGTCCTGGAGGTGGGCGCGGCCGGACTGTGCGCCTCCCAGGGGCTGTCGGAGCCGGACACCGACCGGCTGCTCGGCGCACTGGCCGCCACCCACGACGCCCCGCTCCCCGACTACCGGCGCCAGGACACCCTCTTCCACCTCACCCTGTGCGAACTCGCCGGATCCGCCACCCTGACGGCCCAGTACGCGGCCGTCCGCGCGACCGTGAACGACCTGCTGGACTGCATCCCGCTGCTCGTGCGCAACCTGGAGCACTCCCAGCAGCAGCACAGCACCCTGGTGGAGGCGGTGCTGGAGCGGGACGCGGACGCGGCGCGCGAGGTGATGCGCGAGCACTGCTGCGGGACGGCGGCGCTGCTGCGGGGGTTCCTGGCCTGAGCGGGGACGGCGGCGGGGCGCGGGACCGTGGGATGCGGGCGGGTGCGGGCGGCCGCGGGGGCGGGCGGCGGGAGGTCGAGAGCTTTTCGTAACCCCCGTTTAACGCAGGGGTCTTGCGCCCGCCACGCCCGAGGAGCAAAGGTACGCCCCACAACCATTGCCCTAGGCAGGAGCGCACATGGCCGACGACACCGGCGCACGGCTGGCAGCCGTGCCCGAACCCACCTCATCCCCCGAGAACGGCGGCGACGGCTACCTCGAGCGCCGCACCCTGCGCCGCGGCAGCGCCGGCTGGCTGCTGCTGACCGGCCTCGGCGTCGCGTACGTCGTCTCCGGCGACTTCTCCGGCTGGAACGTCGGCCTCGCCCAGGGCGGTTTCGGCGGCCTCGCCATCGCCACCGTCCTGATGGGCGCGATGTACGCGTGCCTGGTCTTCTCCCTCGCCGAACTGTCCGCGATCCTGCCGACCGCCGGCGGCGGCTACGGCTTCGCCCGCCGGGCGCTCGGCACCTGGGGCGGCTTCCTCACCGGCACCGCGATCCTCATCGAGTACATCCTCGCCCCGGCCGCCATCGCCATCTTCATCGGCGACTACGTCGAGTCCCTCAACCTCTTCGGCCTCACCTCCGGCTGGCCGGTCTACCTCGCCTGCTTCGCGGTCTTCATCGGCATCCACCTGTGGGGCGTCGGCGAGGCCCTCAGCTTCTCCCTCGTCGTCACCGCCATCGCCGTGATCGCGCTGATCGTCTTCGCCGTCGGCGCGTTCACCCAGTTCGACGCGGCCAACCTCGACGACATCGCCGTCGACACCACGGCCGCGGGCGCGAGTTCGTGGCTGCCGCTGGGCTTCCTCGGCATCTGGGCCGCCTTCCCCTTCGGCATGTGGTTCTTCCTCGGCGTCGAGGGCGTGCCGCTGGCCGCCGAGGAGGCCAAGGACCCGGTCCGCTCCGTGCCGCGCGCCCTGTCGATCTCCATGGGCATCCTGGTCCTGCTCGCGCTGGTCACCTTCCTGGCCTCGACCGGAGCGCGCGGCGCCGACGCCATCAAAGACGCCGGGAACCCGCTGGTCGTCGCCCTGGAGGGCAACCCCGGCCTCTCCTGGCTGAAGACCTTCGTCAACTACGCGGGCCTGGCCGGGCTGGTGGCCTCCTTCTTCTCCCTCATCTACGCCGGCTCGCGCCAGCTGTTCGCCCTCTCCCGGGCGGGCTACCTCCCCCGCTTCCTGTCCCTGACCTCCCGGCGCAAGGCCCCGTACCTCGGCCTGCTCATCCCCGGCGCGATCGGCTTCGCGCTCGCCGCCGCCACCGGCAACGGCCCGCGCATGCTGAACATCGCGGTCTTCGGCGCGACCATCAGCTACGCCCTGATGGCCCTCTCCCACATCGTGCTGCGGCGCCGCGAACCGGGCCTGGAGCGCCCGTACCGCACCCCCGGCGGCATCGCGACCTCTACGGTGGCCTTCGTGCTCGCCCTCTCGGCCCTGGTCGCCACCTTCCTGGTGGACAAGGACGCGGCGTTCATGGCGCTGGCCGTGTACGCCGTCGCCCTCGCCTACTTCGCGTTCTACAGTCGCCACCACCTGGTGGCCTCCGCACCGGAGGAGGAGTTCGCGGCGCTGGCGGAAGCCGAGGCAGAGCTCTCCCGCGACTGATCCCCCGCCCCGTTGAAGACCCCCCTGGAGGTAGCCACCGTGCCCAGGCCGCTCATCGGCATCACCACCTACGTCGAGGAGTCCACCCGCTACGGCGTGTGGGACGTCCCGACGGCCCTCGTCCCCACCGGGTACTACGAACTCGTCCAGGCCTCGGGCGGCACGGCCGTGCTGCTCCCGCCGGACGACCCGGCGGCGGCGCGGGAGGTGCTGGCCCGGCTGGACGGCCTGGTCGTCGCGGGCGGCCCGGACGTGGACCCGGTCCGGTACGGGGCCCCGCGCGATCCCCGTACGGGACCGCCCGCGACCCTGCGCGACGAGTGGGAGCTTTCGCTCATCTCCGCGGCCCTGTCCGCCCGCAAGCCCCTGCTCGGGATCTGCCGGGGCATGCAGGCGCTGAACGTGGCCCTGGGCGGGACGCTCGTCCAGCACATCGACGGCCACGTGCTGACCGAGGGGCTCATGTCCTGGCACCCGGTCCGCCCGGTCCCCGGCACCCGGTACGCGGCGCTGGTCCCGGAGGAGTCGGAGGTCCCGACCTACCACCACCAGGCCACGGACCGCCTGGGCCGCGGCCTGATCGCCTCGTCCCACGCCGCCGACGGCACGGTGGAGTCGATCGAACTGTCCGACCCCGCCCACTGGGTCCTGGGCGTCCAATGGCACCCGGAACGCGACAAGGACACCCGAGTGATGTCGGCCCTGATCACAGCGGCCTCCACCTGACCACCCTGACCGAAGCCGGCCCCGCCGGCCGGGCCGCCCCCGACCACCGCACCGCGGGCCCGGCCCGCCCCGGGTCCGGAGCCCGAGCGCCCGAGGCCCCGCGAAGCGGGGTCAGTGGCGGGTCAGCGACAGCAGGTCCCGCGCCGGACCCGCCGGCCGGGACCCCGCGGGCCACACCGCCCGCAGGGCCCGGTCGAGCGGCGCCCCGACGACCGGCACGGACACCAGCCGCCGGCCCGCCAGTTCGTCCCCGACCGCCAGTTCCGACAGCACGCACGGCCCCGCCCCGCTCACCGCCGCCGCCTTCACCGCGGTCGTCGAGGCCAGCTCCAGCAACGGCTCCGCCAGCCCCCCGCAGCCGGCCAGCGCCGCGTCCAGGACCTGCCGGGTGCCCGACCCCCGCTCCCGCAGGATCAGCGGGGTCGCCGCCAGTTCCGCCGGCTCCACCCCGCGCGAGCGCCGCGCCCACGGGTGTCCGGGAGCCACCGCCACCACGAGCCGGTCCTGCGCGATCTCCACCGAGTCGAGCCCCTCCGGCACGCTCAGCCCCTCCACGAAGCCGAGGTCCGCCTCGTGCGCGAGGACCCGCTCGGCGACGACGGCCGAGTTCCCGGCGTGCAGCGACACCGCCGTCCCGGGGCGCTGCCCGCGCAGCGCGATCAGCCAGCCGGGCAGCAGGTACTCCGCGATGGTCATGCTCGCAGCGACCCGCAGCCGGGAGTCGCGGCGGCCCCGTAGCGCCTGCGCGCCCGCGTCGAAGGCCTCGGCCGCCTCCACCACCCGCCGCGCCCAGTCCGTGACCAGCGCGCCTTCCGCCGTCAGCGTCGACCCGCGCGGGGACCGGTCCACCAGCGCGACCCCGAGCCGGGTCTCCATCGCCCGGATCCGGCTGCTGGCGGCGGGCTGGGTGATCCCGAGCCGCCGAGCCGCACCGCTCAGGCTGCCGACGCGCGCGACCGCGAGCAGCAGTTCCATGGCGCCCAGGTCGGGGACCCGGTGCGCCAGCGGAACCTGTGCTTCGGCCCACTCGTCATTGCCATACCCATTACCCATAACTTCAGTTTATGCCCTCATAGGACACTGCCCCCTGCCGTCCGGCCCCGCCCGGCGGGACGCTGGACCCATGGCCACCACCCTCGTACGACCCCGTCCCGCCACCCCTGGGATCCAGCGGCCCCACAAGGCCCCCGCACTGCGCCACCTCGGCCCCAACTGGTACGCCTCCGTCATGGGCACGGCGATCATCGCCAACGCCGGCGCGACCCTCCCGTACCAGGTCCCCGGCCAGCGCGTGGTCTGCCAGGTCTTCTGGGTGCTGGCCGCCACCGCCCTCGCCGTGCTGCTGACCGCCCGCGCCGGCCACTGGCTCCACCACCGCGACCAGGCCCGCGCCCACCTCCTCGACCCCGGCGTGGCACCGTTCTACGGCTGCCTCTCGATGGCCCTGCTGGCCGTCGGCGGCGGCACCCTCATCGTCGGCAAGGACCTCATCGGGATCCGGGCCGCCGTCGCCGCCGACACGGTCCTGTTCACCGTCGGCACCGCGATCGGCCTGCTCGCCGCCGTCGCCGTCCCCTACCTGATGGTGGTCCGCCACAAGGTCGAGGCCCACCAGGCCTCCCCCGTCTGGCTGCTCCCCCTGGTCGCCCCGATGGTCTCCGCCGCGCTGGGCCCCCTGCTGATCCCCCACCTGGCCGCCGGCCAGGCCCGCGAGGCCATGCTGCTCGCCTGTTACGCGATGTTCGGCATCAGCCTGCTCGCCACCCTGCTGATGCTCCCCCTGGTCTTCGGCCGGCTGATCGTGAGCGGCCCCCTCCCCCTGGCGCTCACCCCGACCCTGTTCCTGGTCCTCGGCCCCCTCGGCCAGTCCACCACCGCCGTGAACTCCCTCGCCGACATGGCCCCCCAGTCGATATCCCCCGCGTACTCCGGCGCGTTCGCCGCCTTCGCGGTCGTCTACGGGGTCCCCGTGATGGGGTTCGCCCTCCTCTGGCTGGCGCTGGCCGCGGCGATGCTGGTCCGGGCCGCACGGGGCGGCATGGGCTTCGCCATGACCTGGTGGGCCCTGACCTTCCCCGTCGGCACCTGTGTCACCGGCGCCGCCGGCCTGGCCCGCCACACCGGCCTCTCCGCCTTCTCCTGGCTGGCCGCGGCCCTCTTCCTGGCCCTGCTGACCGCCTGGCTCCTGGCCGCCGCGAACACCCTGCGCGGCCTGCTCACCGGCCGCCTGCCGGCCGCACCCCGCTAGGTCGGGGGCTCCCGGCGCCGGCCCACCCGGAGCGTCAGTCCGCCGCCCGCAGGGCACGCGACAGCACCGCCGGGGCCTCGGCCAGTGAGGGGCCGTACCAGGTCAGGTGGCGGCCGCTGACGAGCGCGGCCGGGATACCGGGGAAGGCCTCGGGCCCGTCCCCGGCGGTGAAGCGGTACGGCTCGTCCGGGAGTACGACGAGGTCGCAGCCCGCGGCGGCCAGCTCGGCCGCCGGGATCCGCGGGTAGCGCTCCGCGTGGCCGGCGTACGCGTTGCGCACGCCGAGGCGGGCCAGCAGGTCCCCCGCGAAGGTGTCCCGGCCGAGCACCATCCAGGGCCGGCGCCAGATCGGTACGAAGGCCAGGGCCGGCGGGAGGGGCTCCGCCCGGGCCCACGCGGCCTCGGCGTCCGCCAGCCACCCGGGCCGCTTCAGCCCCAGCGTCCCCACCAGTACCCGTTCCAGTTCGCTCAGTGCCTGCGGGAGGTCCCGTACCTCGGTGACCAGCACCTCCAGACCCGCGGCCCGCAGCGCGGCCAGGTCCGGGGCCCGGTTCTCCTCCTCGTTGGCGATGACCAGATCCGGGCGCAGCTCCGCGATCGCCGCGACGTCGGGGTTCTTCGTGCCCCCGACGCGCGCCACGTCCCCGAGATCGGCCGGGTGCGTGCACCAGTCGGTCGCCCCGACCAGCGCTCCGGGCGCGCTCACGGCCACCGCCTCGGTCAGGGACGGCACCAGCGAGACGACGCGCTTCGAGGTGAGCATCCGGCGGCCCGGCGCTTCAGTGGCCCGGCGAGGGCGGTTCGGAGGTCGCGTGGATGTGCTCGCCGACCGCGACGATCAGGATCCGGGTGTCCTCGGTGACCGCCCGCCAGCGGTGGCGCACGCCGCCGGACAGGAACAGCGCGTCCCCGCTCTCCAGCCGGTACGCCCGGCCCTCGGCCTCCACCTGGCAGGCGCCCGAGACCACGTACATCAGCTCGTCGTTGCGGTGCTGGTACTCGCGGCCGGCGTCCTGGTCCCCGGTGAACTCCAGCGCGTGCAGCTGGTGGTGCCCCCGCACGAGGGGCCGTACGCCGGGAACCGGGGTGAGCCCCGAGTCGTCGCCGGCCCGTACGAGGTCCACGGTGCGCGCGGTGTCGGAGGCGGCCAGCAGGTCGACGGCCGTGGTCTCCAGCGCGTCGGCGACCCGCTCCAGGGACCGCATGCTGGGCCGGGCCCGTTCGTTCTCTATCTGGCTGAGGAAGGGAACCGACAGTCCGCTGCGCGCCGACACGGCGGCGAGCGTGAGGTGCAGGGCCCGGCGTCTCTTGCGCACGGCCACGCCCACCCGGAGCGGTTCCTTGGAGTCCTTGTCCCGGTCCCGGTCCTTGTCGTCCGCGCCGCTCGCGCCGTTCGTGGCGCTCGCGCCGCTCCCAGCGCTCACACGGTCCCTGCCGCTCGCGGCGCTCACGCTCTTCGTGCCGTCCGTGCCGTCCGTGCCGTCGGTGCCATCCCTGTCGTCCATGGCGGGGCTGCCCTCCCCTTGTCCTGGTCCATCGCGCATCGGTGTGCTGTAAGCACCTTACGCAGCAACCGGCCCCGGTTTCGCGCTCAAGAGCCGAGGAGGCCGCACCGACGCCACTTTGCCCGGGAGGCCAGGGCATCATCGTGATCGTGACGACGACACGACGCCTGATGCTCCTGGACACCGCCTCCCTCTACTACCGCGCGTACTTCGGCGTGCCGGAATCCGTGAAAGCACCCGACGGCACGCCGGTCAACGCCGTGCGCGGCCTGCTCGACTTCATCGGCCGCCTCGTGCAGGACCACCGGCCCGACGATCTCGTGGCGTGCATGGACGCCGACTGGCGGCCGCACTGGCGGGTGGAGCTGATCCCCTCCTACAAGGCCCATCGAGTCGCGGTGGAGTCGGCGACCGGCCCGGACCTGGAGGAGACCCCGGACACGCTGGCCCCGCAGGTGCCGATCATCGAGGCGGCCCTGGACGCCTTCGGGATCGCCCGGGTGGGCGTCGCCGGCTACGAGGCGGACGACGTGATCGGCACGCTGACCACCCGCGCCACGGGCCCGGTGGACATCGTCACCGGCGACCGGGACCTCTACCAGCTGGTCGACGACTCGAAGCGGCGGCGCGTGCTGTACCCACTGAAGGGGGTCGGCAGCCTCCAGGTGACCGACGAGGTGTGGCTGCTGGAGAAGTACGGGGTCGACGGCCCCGGATACGCGGAGCTGGC
Organism: Streptomyces sp. ISL-43; assembly: GCF_018614195.1. Taxonomy (GTDB): domain Bacteria; phylum Actinomycetota; class Actinomycetes; order Streptomycetales; family Streptomycetaceae; genus Streptomyces. The sequence continues at coordinate 194,984 of NZ_JAGGOT010000013.1, read as the reverse complement.
CCTGCTGCGCGGCGACCCGAGCGACGGCCTGCCGGGCGTGCCGGGCATCGGCGAGAAGACCGCGGCGAAGCTGCTCCATGCCTACGGGGACCTGGCCGGGATCATCGCGGCGATCGACGACCCGAAGTCGAAGCTGACCCCCACCCAGCGCAAGCGGCTGGACGAGTCCCGGCCGTATCTGGCGGTGGCCCCCAAGGTCGTCCAGGTCGCCTCCGATGTCCAACTGCCGCACTTCGACGCGACGCTCCCGGCCACCGCGGCCCAGCCCGACCTGGTGGCGGCACTCGCCCGCCGGTGGGGTCTGGGGGGAGCAGTTGAACGCCTGAGCAGCGCGCTACGACCCTGAGGTGCTAACTTAGGTAATCCTAAGCTTCACGGAAGTCAGGGTCGGAAAGTCAGGGAGACGTCGTGGCAGAAGGACGCGCCCGCAAGGTCGGCACCGCGGTCGTCGTGCGCACCGAGCGCTTGACCCCGCACATGGTGCGGATCGTGCTGGGCGGTGACGGGCTGGCCGGATTCGGCGCGGGCGCGTACACCGACCACTACGTGAAGATCCTGTTCGCGCCGGACGGCGTCGACTACGCCTCCCCGTGGGACCTGGAGCAGATCCGGGCGGCCCATCCCCGTGAGGAATGGCCGCGCCAGCGGGCGTACACCGTGCGCTCCTGGGACCCGGCGCGCCTGGAGCTGACCCTCGATTTCGTGGTCCACGGCGACGAGGGCCTGGCCGGCCCCTGGGCTGCCCGCGTCCAACCTGGTGAACTCGTGCGCTTCCTCGGGCCGGGCGGCGCCTACGCCCCGGACCCGCTCGCCGGCTGGCACCTCCTGGTCGGCGACGAGAGCGCCCTGCCGGCGATCGGCGCCGCGATGGAGCGGATGCCCTACGGCGCGAAGGTCCACGCGTTCGTGGAGGTCGAGGGCCCGCAGGACGAGCTGCGGATCGCCACGCCGGACGGCATCGTCCCGGTCTGGGTCCACCGCGGCTCCCGCCCGATCGGCGAGGCCCTGACCGAGGCCGTCCGGGCACTGGCCTTCCCCTCCTTGGACGTCCACGCCTTCGTCCACGGCGAGGCCGGCTTCATCAAGAACCTCCGCCGCTACCTGCGCGTCGAGCGGGACATCCCGCGCGAGCGCCTCTCGATCTCCGGCTACTGGCGCCTGGGCCAGACGGACGAGGGCTGGCGCGCGATCAAGCGCGACTGGAACGCGGAGGTCGAAGCCGAGCAGGAACCGGTCGGCGCCTCCCACTGAGCCCGCTGCCGGGCCCGCCGCCGAGCCCGCTGCCAGGCCCACCGCTCGAACGCGCCGCCGAGCCCGCAGGGGGCCGGGCCCTTGCGGCCCCACGCGGCGTGAGCGGGGCCCCGGCGGCGGCCGCGGCCCGCGAGCGGGGTCACCCGGTCGGCGGCACAATGAGGGCATGCGTAAGCTCCGCGCCCTCACGGCGGCCGGAGTCGCCGCCCTCCTGGCGACCGCCGGGACGGCCACGGCCGCACCGAGCCCGCCGCCCACGCCAAAACCCCTGATCAGCGACCAGCAGGTCGACGCGGCGGTGCGCCGCCTCGACCGGACCGTCACCGACATGATGCGCACCACCGGTGTCCCCGGTGTCTCCGTCGCCGTCGTCCACGACGACAAGGTGGTCTACGTCAAGGGCTTCGGCCTGCGCCGCGTCGGCGAGAAGGAGAGCGTCGGCCCGGACACCGTCTTCCAGGTCGCCTCCCTCTCCAAACCGGTCTCCTCCACCGTCGTCGCGGGCGTCCTCAAGGAACCCGCCGACTTCGACCGGCGCGCGGAACTTCCCGGCTTCGCGCTGAAGGACCCGTGGGTCACCGACCACGTCTCCACCGCCGACCTCCTGTCCCACCGCAGCGGCCTCCCCGACCACGCCGGTGACCTCCTCGAAGACCTCGGCTACGACCAGACGTACGTCCTGGACCACCTGCGCCTGGAGCCCCTCACGGCGTTCCGCGCGAGCTACGCCTACACCAACTTCGGTTTCACCGCCGCCGCCGAGGCCATCGCGAAGGCCCGGGGCACCAGCTGGCAGAAGCTCGCCGACGACACCCTCTTCAAGCCGGCCGGCATGACGCACACCAGCACCGAGTTCAGCGCCTTCGACGAGGCGCCCGACCACGCCGCCACCCACGTCCGCAACCCTGACGGCACCTGGAGCCCCCGCTTCGTCCGCGACCCGGACGCCCAGGCACCGGCCGGCGGGGTCAGTTCCACCGCCCGCGACATGGCCCGCTGGATGCGGCTCCAGCTGGGCGACGGCACGCTCGACGGGAAGCGGATCATCCCGGCCGACACCCTCGCGCGGACCCACCTCCCCGAGATCGTGTCGCAGCCGGCGAACGCCACGGGCAAGACCGGCTTCTACGCTCTCGGCTGGAACGTCTCCTACGACGACGCGGGCCGGGTCCGCCTGAGCCACTCCGGGGCCTTCGAACTCGGCGCCAACACCAACGTCACCATGCTCCCCCTGGAGGAGCTCGGCATCGTCGTCCTCACCAACGGCGCCCCCGTCGGCGTGGCCGACGCCGTGGCCCTCGACTTCTTCGACTTCGCCGAGCACGGCAAGACCACCGCCGACTGGCTCCCGCTGGTCGCCGCCCTCTATGCCCAGCTCGACGAAGCGGGCCGCTCCCCCACCGACTACGCGCACCCGCCGGCCGCCGCGAAGGCGGCCAAGGCCGACAGCGCGTACACGGGGACGTACGACAACCCGTACTACGGCAAAGCCACCGTCACCGCGAACCCCGACGGCGGCGGCCTCACCCTCTCCCTCGGGCCCAAGCCCGAGCCCTACCCGCTCACCCACTACGACGGCGACGTCTTCAGCTTCGAGACGGCCGGCGAGAACGCCGTCGGCCGCACCGGGGTGACCTTCGCCGACGACACCCTGCGCGTCGAGTACCTGGACGGCGGGCACATGGGGACCTTCACCCGGCAGTAGTCCGGCCGCGGCCGCCTAGGGTGGACCCCGATGAAACGCAACATCCCTCCCGCGCCCCTGCCCCAGGTCTCCGGCATCGATCCGGTCCGCATGCGGCTGCCCCCCGACCCGGTGGGTGCGTGGTCGGATCTCGGCTCCTACCTCGCCGCGCGCTACGAGGGCACGCGCGGCGCCGAGTCGATGGCCCGCCTGCTGCGGGAGGGCCGGGTGCTGGGCGCCGGCGGGCGGGTGCTGGGCGCCGGGGACCCGTACGAGCCGGGCGCCTTCCTGTGGTTCCACCGGGACATGCCCGTCGAGCCGGTGGTGCCCTTCCCGATCGGGGTCGTGTACCGCGACGAGCATCTGCTGGTGGTCGACAAACCGCATTTCCTGGCCACCACCCCGCGCGGCAGCCACGTCTTCCAGACGGCCCTGGCCCGGCTCCGGGTGGAGCTCGGCCTGCCCGCGCTGAGCCCGGCGCACCGGCTGGACCGGATGACCGCCGGGCTGGTGCTGTTCAGCATCCGCCCCGAGGACCGGGGCGCCTACCAGCTGCTCTTCCAGGAGCGGCGGATCCGCAAGGAGTACGAGGCGCTGGCGCCCCACGACCCGGCGGTGGAGTTCCCCCGCACACTGCGCAGCCACATCGAGAAGGTGCGCGGGGTGATGGCGGCGGTGGAGGTCGAGGGCGCCGAGCCCAATGCCGAGACGCTGGCCGAACTCGTCGGCGTCAAGGACGGTCTGGGGCGCTACCGGCTGACTCCGCACACCGGTCGCACGCACCAGCTGCGGGTGCACATGAACAGCCTCGGCCTGCCGATCCTGGGCGACCCCGTCTATCCGGTGGTCGGCGATCCGGCGCCGGACGACTACCGCCGCCCGCTGCAGCTTCTGGCCCGCACGCTGGAGTTCACCGACCCCGTCACCGGGATCGCGCACCGGATGGAGAGCGCTCTGACCCTGCGGGCCTGGAGCGACCGGGCCGGCTGGGAGACGGGCCCCGGCCCCCGGCCCGGGGCCCGGGCCGGGACGGAGACGGAGACCGGCTAACCCGCCGTCTCCGCGATCCCCGCGATCCGCAGCGCCGCGTCGGCGGTGGCCTCCGCGAAGGCGGCCACGGGGCGGGCCGGATCGGAGCGGTGAATGAGCATGACGCCTTCGATGAGTCCGAAGACCAGGTCGTTGCGGAGCGCCAAACCGGCCCGGTCTCCTGCGAGTTCCGCTGCGACGCAGGTTCCGTCGAGCAACTCCCGGTAGGCGTCCTTGAGTTCGAGGCGCATCAGGCGGAAGTGGGCGAACCGGGCCCCGCCGACCTCGGGCAACAGGTAGAGCGCGCCGAGGTTGTACGGCCCCCCGCACAGCAGGAGCACGTCGGAGCGGCACAGTTCCCACAGCCGGCGGGTGGCGGGCCGGTCCGTTTCGAGGAGCAGCCGGCGGGCCAGCACCAGGGAGGGGGCGACCGTGGACTCCAGGAGCTCGGCGAGGAGTTCCTCCTTGCCGCCGAAGTAGTGGTACATCGTGGCCTGGCGCATTCCGGCCCGTTCGGCCACCGCCCGCGTGGTGGTGGCCGCGTACCCCTTCACCGTGAACAGCTCGGCCGCCGCGTAGAGGAGTTCCTCGCGCGGCGGCCGGCCGCTGGCCGGTCGCAGTTGATCGGCGCGTGGCCGACCGACCCGTCTCGGCCCTTCGTCCGTTCCCGCAGTCATGGCCCGATCGTCGCACAGGACAGGTCGAATCGATCATGGCAAGAGATGAGATCCGGCCATGGCTGCTTTTGGAGGAACCACCAAATCCGATTAGCCGACGGAGCTGTAGGCCACCACACCCCGAAGGAGCGCGTCGACCGCCTTGCGCGCGTTGCGGGCCACGGTGCTGCCGCCCTCCGAGGACGGCGGCGCGGAGGAGGAGGGCGCCGCGGCGGCCACCTGCCCCAGCACGTCGATGACCTGCTTGCACCAGCGCACGAAGTCGCCGGCCGGCATCTCCGCCTCGCGCAGCACCTCGTCCAGGCTCCTGTCGGAGGCCCACTGGTAGGCCGCCCACGCGAAGCCGAGGTCCGGCTCGCGCTGGCCCACGCCCTCCGCCTGGTTGATGCCGTGCTCCTCCTCCAGCGCGTCGAGCCGGCCCCAGATCCGGACCATCTCGCCCAGCGCGACCTTCGCCGCGCCGCCCGGCACCTTCGGCGCCACCGCGTCGTCGGACTGCCGCGCCTCGAAGACCAGCGCCGAGACGCAGGCGGCCAGTTCGGCCGGGCTCAGGCCCTCCCAGACACCGGCCCGCAGGCATTCGGACGCCAGCAGGTCGAGCTCTCCGTAGAGCCGGGCGAGCCGCCGGCCGTGCGGGGTGACCTCTCCCTCGCGCAGGTAGTCCAGCTCCGTGAGCAGCGAGTGGATCCGGTCGAAGGTACGGGCGATGGTGTTCGTCCGGCCCTCGATGCGCCGCTCCAGCTGCTGCGTGTCCCGCTGGAGCCGGTGGTAGCGCTCCGCCCAGCGGGCGTGGTCCTCGCGCTCGTCGCAGCCGTGGCACGGATGCGCCCGCAGCTCGGTGCGCAGCCGCGCGATCTCCCGGTCGTCGGCCGCGGCCGCCCGGCCCCGCCCCTTGCGCTCGACCGTGAGGTGCCCTGCCTTGGTCCGCAGCTGGGACGCCAGGTCCCGACGGGACTGCGGGGACTTCGCGTTGAACGTCTTGGGGATCCGCATCCGCTCGATGGCCTCGACCGGCACCGGGAAGTCGATCGCGGCGAGCCGCTTGACCTGCCGCTCCACGGTGAGCACCAGCGGACGCGGGCCCTCGGCGTACTCGTACCCGCGGTGCCCGTTGGCCCGCCCGGCCGGCATGCCCGGGTCCAGGACCAGGGCGAGCCCGGCGAACTTCCCGGTCGGCACGTGGATGACGTCGCCCGGCTTGAGCTTCTCCAGCGAACTGGCCGCCTGCACCCGGCGCTGGGCCGCGCCCTGCTTGGCCAGGTCGGTCTCACGGTCCTTGAGGTCGCGGCGCAGCCGCGCGTACTCCTCGAAGTCGCCGAGGTGGCAGGTCATGCCCTCCCGGTAGCCCTCCAGGCCCTCCTCGTTGCGCTGCACCTGCCGCGAGATCCCGACGACCGAGCGGTCGGCCTGGAACTGCGCGAAGGAGGTCTCCAGCAGTTCGCGCGAGCGGTGCCGCCCGAACTGCTGGACCAGGTTGACGGCCATGTTGTACGAGGGCTTGAAGCTGGAGCGCAGCGGATACGTACGGGTACCCGCGAGCCCGGCCAGGGCCGCCGGGTCCATGCCCCGCTGCCACAGCACCACCGCGTGGCCCTCGACGTCGATGCCGCGCCGCCCGGCCCGCCCGGTGAGCTGCGTGTACTCACCGGGGGTGATGTCGGCGTGCTGCTCGCCGTTCCACTTGACGAGCTTCTCCAGGATCACCGTGCGCGCCGGCATGTTGATGCCGAGCGCCAGGGTCTCGGTGGCGAAGACGGCCTTCACCAGGCCCCGGACGAACAGCTCCTCGACGACCTCCTTGAAGGTGGGCAGCATGCCCGCGTGGTGCGCGGCGATGCCCCGCTCCAGGCCTTCGAGCCATTCGTAGTACCCCAGGACGTGCAGGTCCTCGGTGGGGATGGACGCGGTCCGCTCCTCGACGATCTCGCGCACCTTCAGGCGCGCGGCGTCGTCGTTGAGCCGCAGGCCCGCGTACAGGCACTGCTGGACGGCGGCCTCGCAGCCGGCCCGGCTGAAGATGAAGTTGATGGCGGGCAGCAGCCCGTCACCCTCCAGGCGGGCGATGACCTCGGGCCGCGAGGGCGTCCAGATCCGGCCGCGCAAGCGCCGCTCGCGCTCGCGGTCGGCCTCGCGGACCATCTTTCCGCGCCGCCGGTCCTTCGGGTTGTACCGGCTGGTGTTCTCCTCGCGCGCCATCCGCAGCAGGTCGGGGTTGACCTCGCGGCGCGCGGAGCCGCGGCCGCCGTGGTCGGACTCCTCCTCGAAGAGGTCGTAGATGCGCCGGCCGGCCATGACGTGCTGCCACAGCGGTACGGGCCGCTCCTCGGAGACGATCACCTCGGTGTCGCCGCGCACGGTGTCGAGCCAGTCGCCGAACTCCTCGGCGTTGGAGACGGTGGCGGAGAGCGAGACCAGGGTCACCGACTCCGGAAGGTGGATGATCACTTCCTCCCAGACGGCTCCGCGGAACCGGTCGGAAAGGTAGTGGACCTCGTCCATCACGACGTAGCCGAGGCCGGTCAGCGACTGCGAGCCCGCGTACAGCATGTTGCGGAGCACCTCGGTGGTCATGACGACCACGGGAGCCTCGGAGTTGACGCTGTTGTCACCGGTGAGCAGGCCGACCTTGTCGGCCCCGTAGCGCTTGGCGAGATCGGCGTACTTCTGGTTCGACAGGGCCTTGATGGGCGTCGTGTAGAAGCACTTGCGGCCCTGCTGCAGGGCCAGGTGCACGGCGAACTCGCCGACGATCGTCTTGCCCGAGCCGGTCGGGGCGGCCACCAGGACGCCCTTGCCGGCCTCCAGTGCCTTGCAGGCCTCGATCTGGTACGGATCCAGATCGAATTCGTACATCTCGCGGAAGGGGGCCAGGGCGGTGGCCTCTTCGGCGGCGCGGATCCGGGCAGCGGCGTACCGCTCGGCGGGAGAGAGTTCTTCGGTCATCTTGTCTTCGAGCCTACCCGCCGCCTCTGACAACAGTCGCGATCTTTATGACGAGCTCCGACCGTCCTACGCCGTTCTTCGGCATCCCCCGAAGGACCGTGCTCCCGCCCCGCTCAGTCGTCCTACGCCAGGAGCCGCAAGGCCCCGGGGACGCAGTGGGCGGTCACCGGCAGTGGTCCCAGCGGCTCGCCGTCCGCGTAGGCCGTGCTGCCGGCCGCCTCCAGGGTCACCTTCGCGGCCCGGTGGACGGTGACCTTCGGGTGGCCGAGATGGGTCCCCTTGTAGACCTGCGGGAAGACCTTCAGCAGAGTCGTCCGGCTGCAGTCCCCGACGACGGTGACGTCGAACAGGCCGTCGTCCGGCCGCGCGTCCGCGCAGATGCGCATACCGCCGCCGTAGGAGGAGCCGTTGCCGACGGCCACCAGCGTGGCCTCGGTCTCGATGGCGGGCCGTCGTCGAGGGTGATCCGGTACGGGAAGGGCCGGAAGGCGGCGAGCTCCAGCGCGATGGCCAGGTCGTACTTGAACTTCCCCAACGGCAGCCGCATCCGGTTGCCCCGGTCGTTGACCCGCGAGTCGAAGCCCGAGCACAGCACGGTCCCGTACCAGGTGCCCCCGCCGACCCGGCCGAGGTCGATCTCGCGGACCCCGCCCTCCTTGAGCACCTCGGCGGCCAGCCGCCCCGCGCGCGCGGGATCCCCCACGGGCAGCCCCATGGCCCGTGCGAAGTCGTTCCCGGTGCCCACCGCGACCACCCCGAGGGGTACCAGGGTCCCGGCGAGCGCCTGCAGCGCCAGGGAGACCATGCCGTCGCCGCCGAGCGCGACGACCGCGCCGGTGCCGCCCCGGACGGCTCCGCGCAGCCGCTCCAGCGCGTCGGGGGCATCCGCGCCCACGACGGTCCGTACGGAAAAACCCGCGTCCCGGAGCGCGGAAGCGGCCGGCTGCGCGGCGTGCGCGCCCCGGCCGCGTCCGGCGGTGGGATTGACGAAGAGGGTGATCTCAGCACTCACGCACGGGAATCTACCCCGCCGGGTCAGGTGGCGTCGTCGTAGCCGTTGATCCGCTGACGGCCGCCGTCGTCCTGCCCGGGCAGGGCGCCCGAAGCCGCCACGGGCTCGATCTCGCCGAGGGCCGCCGGGGTCAGGTCCAGCTCGGCGGCCTCGTCGTCGTCGAGGTCCGCGTCGGGGTTGCCGCGCGCCCGCCGGCGGTCGTTGACCAGGCAGATGCCCAGCGCGATGAAGTACAGGGTGACGATCGGCGCGGCCAGCGCCAGCATGGTCAGCGGGTCACCGGTGGGCGTCGCGAAGGCGGCGAAGACCGTGATGCCCAGCACCATGGCGCGCCACCAGCCCCCGAGCCGCTTCGCGGTCAGCACCCCGGTGAAGTTGAGCAGGATCAGCAGCAGCGGCAGCTCGAAGGCCAGGCCGAAGACGAGGACCATGCGCGTGATCAGGTCGAGGTAGTCGTCGACCGGCAGCAGGTTGCGCGCGTTCTCGGGGGTGAACTCCAGAAGGATCACCGCGGTCTGCGGCAGGACCTTGTACGCGAGGACCGCGCCCGCGCCGAACAGCGGAGCGCCGACCGCCACGAAGCCCACGGCGTACTTCTTCTCGTGACTGTGCAGACCCGGGGCCACGAAGGCCCACAGCTGGTAGAGCCACACCGGCGCGGAGAGCACCACACCGGCGGTGAGCGAGACCTTCAGGGCGATGGAGAACGGCGCGATGAGGCCGTTGACCGTCATGTCGGCACAGGGATGGCCGTTGCGCTGCTCGACCACGCCGTTGGTGCAGCCGACGGAGTCCAGGATCGGCTTCATCATGAAGTCGATGAGGTCCTTGTAGAAGAACGCGGCCACGGCGGTGATCACGAGGACCGCAAGGACCGCCTTCATCAGCCGGTTTCTCAGCTCACGCAGGTGCTCGACAAGAGGCATGCGCCCTTCGGCGTCCTTTGCCTTCTGGTCCGTCTTCTCCTGCTTGCGGGCAGACTTGAGCAACCCACGTCCCTTGTCTCGATGCAGATGACTGGCGCGACCTAGGGCGGCCGGAGTCAGCTCTGGGTGGTGTGGTTGGGCTCGCTGACCGGCCGCGCGCTGGTGACGTCACCGGGCGAGGCCTGGATGGTGCGCGGGGCCGCCTGCTGCGGGGCCTGGTCGGCGACGGAGGAAGCGGTGGAGGCGGCGGAAGCGTCCTCCGCCTCGCCCTCCTTCTTCATCGCCTTCGCCTCGCTCTTGAGGATGCGGGCGGACTTGCCGAGCGAGCGGGCCATGTCGGGAAGCTTCTTGGCACCGAACAGCAGGAAGATCACGGCGACGATCAGGAGGATCTCGAGGGGCTTCAGGTTGCCGATCATGTGTGTCTTCCTTCTCACCGAAACGGCTGGTTGTGGTGGCGAGGCGGCCGGGACCTAGATCCGTGAGCCGCTCTGACATGGATCGTAACCCCCGGGGGTTAACGCCGGGCAATCCCCCGGGGTATCACCGCTTGCGTGGACCGACAGTACGGCGGTTGTCCCACCATGGCTATGGCCCCGGCCCGCGGCCCCGCCCTAGGGCCGCGCGGACCGCCCGGACCTGGCCAGATCGGCCGCGGCCCGCTCCAGGTCACCGGAGGCGTCCGCGATCCGGCGGCCCGCGTCCGCGACCTGCCCGGACAGCCTGCGCACCTCCACGAAGACCCGTACCGCGAGGACGGCGAGGACGGCGAGCCCCAGGAAACCCAGAGCGATTGCGAGCATCGGCCACAGCATGGGAAGAGCCTAGGCCACCGCCCGCCTCAGACGCTGCGCAGGGTGCTCACGCCTCCACCCGTCAGCAGCTCCACGATCCGCTCGCCGGCGGGCTTGCGGACCTGGACACCGCACTCGGGGCAGGTGAAGGAGTAGAAGGTGGCCCGCCGGCTGCCGCCGATGGCCAGGCGCAGGGCGCCCGCGTCCAGCTCGAAGCGGGCGCAGCAGTCCGGACAGGCCGCCTTGAAAGCGACCGGCGCCCCGGGACCGGACTCGGCGGGCACTTCCGGCGGCCCCGACGTCGGCGACATCACCCGCGGCCCCCTCAGCCCTGTTCCCCGGCCGCCGTGTTCTCGTACGCGGCGAGCGCCTCCCGGGCCGCCTGCCGCGCGCTGTCCGCCAGCTCCACGGGGGCCACGATGCGCCCCTCGCGGCCCAGGCGCAGCGCGAGGCGGCGCAGCGAGGCGGGGTCGGGGCTGCGCAGGGTGATCCGCAGGCCGCCCTCGGGCAGCTCCTCGGCACTGTCGTGCGGGTAGTACTCGGCGACCCAGCGCCCGCCCGGGCCGACCTCGACCACGACCTCCGGGTCCTCTGCGGCCGGCTGCACCAGCCCCACCGACAGGTCCCGGGGCTCGATCGCCGGCGGGTCGGAGCGCTCGTCGAGCAGCCGGATCTCCGCGACCCGGTCCAGCCGGAAGGTGCGCCGCGCCTCCGAGAGGTGGCACCACCCCTCCATGTAGGTGTGCCCGACCGCGAACAGCCGGATCGGGTCGACGATCCGCTCGGTCAGCTCGTCGCGCGCCGGCGAGTAGTAGCGCAGCCACACCCGGCGCCGCTCCGCGATGGCCCGGTCCACATCGGCGAAGACCCCGCCCTCGGACTCGAAGGTCACCGACAGCCGGGAGCTGGCCCCGGCCGCCTCGCCGGCCGCCGCCTCCAGCTTGGCGGTGGCCCGCAGCAGGGCGTCGCGGTCGCTCTCGCGCAGCCCGGGCAAGGTGGCCACCGCGCGGGCGGCCACCAGCAGCGCGGTCGCCTCGTCGGCGGCCAGGCGCAGCGGCTCGGCGGTCGACTCCCCCGAGGCGTCGGGATTGCGCCACCAGATGCGCTCCCCGTCGGTGTCGATGTCGAGCAGGTCCCCGCCCCGGAAGCTGGTCCCGCACATGGGGAGCACGTCGAGGTCCGAGATCAGCTCGTCCTCGGTGATCCCGAAGGCGCGGGCCACGTCGGCGACGTGCGCCCCCGGGCGCTCGCGCAGGTAGGTCACCAGGGACAGCATCCGGCGCGTCTGGTCGATGGCGTTGGCAGCCATGCTGGTACGTCTCCCCCTCAGGGCGTTGCTCACTGGTCTTGCGCGGCCGTGCACGTCCCGCGCGGTTCGCCGCGGCCGCACGCTCTCGCGCGCCGTCCGCGGTCCTGCCCGGTCCGCTCAGCCCTTGGCCACGGCACGCAGCCGGTCCACGACGTCGGCCCGCAGGTCGGCCGGCTCCAGCACGACGACATCGGGGCCGAACTCCACCAGCCACGCGTCCAGCCCGTGCCCGTACGGGATCTCCAGCTCGTCCCAGCCCTCCCCGCCCGCGCTCTCGCTCACGGCGGTGGCCTTGGCCCGCAGCGGGTAGCCGGCCCCGGCGCGCAGCCGGATCCGCGCGGAGCGGTCCGCGCTCTCCCCGGCCCAGCTCGCCACGGTCTCCCGTACGGTCACCACGTCCGGGACCTCGGCGGTGTACGCGGCGGCCCGCGAGCGGACCTTGCCCGTGATGCGCGAGAGCCGGAACACGCGTTCCGCCCCCCGGTCGCGGTCGAAGCCCGCCAGGTACCAGTGGCCGCGCCAGCACTCCAGGGCCCACGGCTCGACCTGGCGGGTTTCGGGGCGGGCGGCGGTGGACTTGCGGTAGTCGAAGACCACCGGGCGCCGGTCGCGGCAGGCCAGCATCAGCGGCTCGAAGGCCGCCTCGTGGACCGGGATCCGGGGCTCGATGGCACTGTGCTGGCCCTCGTACGGGTCGGAGGCCTCCGGCATGCCGCCGGCGCGCAGCTTCTGCAGGGCGCCGCTGGCGGCCCCGGCGAGGCGCGCCTGCTGCCAGACCTTGGCCGCGAGCCCGAGGGCCGCGGCCTCCTCGGCGTCGAGCGCGACGGGCGGCAGCCTGTTGGAGTCGCGGCGGGCCAGGTATCCGGTCTCGCCGTCCAGGTTCTCGACGGTCTCGATGACGAGGCCGAGCTCCCGCAGATCGTCCTTGTCCCGCTCGAACATCCGGTTGAAGGACTCGTCGTTCCCGGCTTCCATGTACGCCTCGATGGAACCGCGCAGTTCGCGCTTGCTGAGCGGCCGGCGCGTCCCCAGCAGACACAGCGCCAGATTCATCAGCCGCTCGGCCTTGGCAATCGCCATCGACGCCCATCCGCCCTTCTAGACCTTCGAGTCGTGCCCCGCGTACACCCTCGTGACCGCTGACCGTACCGCCCCGGTGGTCCAGGGCAAAAGCGAGGGCCCCCGCCTCACGGCAGGGGCCCCACGGCTTCACGACGGACTGATCAGGCGCCCATGAGGTCGCACACGAAGATCAGCGTCTCGCCCGGCGCGATGGCGCCGCCGGCACCACGGTCGCCGTACGCGAGGTGGGCCGGGATCGTCAGCTTGCGACGGCCGCCGACCTTCATGCCCTGGACGCCCTGGTCCCATCCGGAGATGACCTGGCCGACACCGAGCTGGAACTGCAGCGGGGCGCCGCGACCCCAGGAGGCGTCGAACTCCTCACCGGTGGAGAAGGCCACGCCCACGTAGTGGACGGAAACGCGGGAACCCGCCTTGGCCTCGGCGCCGTCGCCGACCCAGATGTCCTCGATGACGAGGTCGGTGGGGACCGGGCCCTCGGGGAAGTCGATCTCGGGCTTCTCGAGCTTGTCGCTCACGGAACTGCTCCTCAAAAACTTACGAACAGAAAGGGGACAACCGGGACAGTCTTACATCACGGCGAGGATGTCGAGGCTGAAGACCAGCGTCGAGTTCGCCGGGATGGTGCCCTGGTCCTTGTCGCCGAAGCCCACGTCCGGCGGGATGACCAGCAGGATGCGGCTGCCGATCTTCTTGCCGGTCAGGCCTTCCTTGAGACCCTTGACCGAAAGCTGGCTCATCGGCCACGTCACGGACTGGTCCGTGGCGTACGTGCTTTCGAAGGTCTTGTCGTCCTTCCACGTCTTGCCGTTGAACTTGACCACGACGTTGTCGGTGTCCTTGACCGCGGCGCCGTCGCCCTCCAGGACGTAGTTCGAGACGAGCTTGGCCGGCGGCGTGACGTCCTTCGGGACGGCCACGGAGACTTCCTTGCCGTCCGTGTTCGTACCGACCTTGGGCAGGTCCTTGTCGTCCTGCGCGACCTCCTTGCCCTTGGCCGAGGCCGGGATGGAGGTGCCCTTGACGATGTCCACGACGAAGACCAGCGTCGCGTTCGGCTTGATCTTGTCGCCCGAGCCCTGCTCGCCGTAGCCGAGGTCCGGCGGAATCACGAGCTCCAGGCGGCTGCCGACCTTCTTGCCCTCAAGGCCCTGGTCCCAGCCCTTGATGACCTGGCCGGCACCGATGGTGACATCGAACGGCTTGTCCTTGCCGAAGCTCTGGTCGAACGGCTCCTTGCCGTCCCACACCTGGCCGAGGTAGTTGACCTGGGCGACATCGCCCTTCTTCAACGCCGGGCCGTCGCCCTCGCTGATGGTCACGACCTTCAGTTCCTTCGGCGGGGTGCCCTTCCCCTGCGACAGGGTGGGTGCTTCCCCGAACTTGGCGCCCTTCGTGATCGCGGGCGCCCCGTTCTTCATCTGGGCGGAGTCGGAGCCGCTGTCGCCACACGCTGCTGTCGACAGCAGCAGAAGGGGTACGACAAGCAGGCCGGCAAGTCGGCGCACGTGTTCCTCAGATCTCAGACGGCTGGGCGGTCGTCGCCACTCTAAGCCGTGCACAGGGCCCCGTACGAGATCCGTACGAGGCCCTGCCCAAGATCAGTGCGATGTCACACCACGCCAGAAGGCGCCCTACATCCCCGCGATCAGCTTCTCCACCCGGTCGTCCACCGACCGGAACGGGTCCTTGCACAGCACGGTCCGCTGCGCCTGGTCGTTGAGCTTCAGATGCACCCAGTCGACCGTGAAGTCCCGCCGCTGCTCCTGCGCCCGGCGGATGAAGTCGCCCCGCAGCCGCGCCCTCGTCGTCTGCGGAGGCACCGACTTGCCCTCGAAGATCTTCAGGTCGTTGCAGATCCGCGCCGCCTGCCCCTTGCGCTCCAGCAGGTAGTACAGCCCGCGCCGGCGGTGGATGTCGTGATAGGCGAGGTCTATCTGAGCCACCCGCGGATTCGACATCGTCATGTTGTGCTTGGCCCGGTACCGCTCGATCAGCTGGTACTTCATCACCCAGTCGATCTCGGTCCCGATCCGGTCCAGGTCCTCCGCCTCGATCGCGTCGAGGGTACGGCCCCACAGCTCCAGCACCTGGTCCACGACACCGGTACGGATCCCCCGGCGCTCGGCGAAGTCCACCGCCTTGTCGTAGTACTCCCGCTGGATCTCCAGCGCGGATGCCTCCCGGCCGCTCGCCAGACGCACCTTGCGCTGACCCGTGATGTCGTGGCTGACCTCGCGGATCGCCCGGATCGGGTTCTCCAGCGTCAGGTCCCGCATCACCGTGCCCGCCTCGATCATGCGCAGCACCAGATCGGTCGCCCCGACCTTCAGCAGCATGGTCGTCTCGGACATGTTCGAGTCGCCCACGATGACGTGCAGGCGCCGGTAGCGCTCGGCGTCCGCGTGCGGCTCGTCGCGCGTGTTGATGATCGGCCGCGAGCGCGTCGTGGCCGAGCTGACGCCCTCCCAGATGTGCTCGGCCCGCTGGCTGACGCAGTAGACCGCGCCCCGGGGCGTCTGCAGCACCTTGCCCGCGCCGCAGATCAGCTGCCGCGTCACGAGGAACGGGATGAGAATGTCCGCCAGCCGGGAGAATTCCCCGTGCCGCGCCACCAGATAGTTCTCGTGGCAGCCGTACGAGTTGCCCGCCGAGTCGGTGTTGTTCTTGAACAGATAGACGTCGCCCGCGATTCCCTCCTCGTGCAGGCGGCGTTCGGCATCGACGAGCAGGCCTTCGAGAATGCGCTCGCCGGCCTTGTCGTGGGTGACCAGTTCGATCAGGTTGTCGCATTCGGGAGTTGCATACTCCGGATGCGAACCCACGTCGAGGTAGAGGCGGGCGCCGTTCCGCAGGAAGACATTGCTGCTGCGGCCCCATGACACAACACGGCGGAAGAGGTAGCGCGCCACTTCGTCAGGAGACAGTCGGCGCTGTCCCCTGAACGTGCACGTGACGCCGTACTCGTTCTCCAGCCCGAAAATGCGGCGGTCCATGACTGAACATTACGCCTTCTGCTCTGTTCTGAAACCGAGTTCGCGAGCGTCGTTTCGATCATTTTCCCGAGAGCCCTCCGAAGAGCCTCCCGCGGAGCCCGCCCCGGAGCCCGCCACCGGAGGCGCCCCGACCCGCCGCGCCAGCACTTGCTGAGTGACCATCAGCACCAGCAGCGCGGCCGCCCCGGCCACACACGCCACCGCGAAACCAGTCGCCGTGCCACCCGCCTCCACCGACGGACCCGCCGCCGCCGTACCGATCGCCGCACCCACCCCGAAGAAGGTCACCAGCCAGGAGAACGCCTCCGTCACCGTCCCCGCCGGCGCGTGCCGGTCCACCACGATGAACGCACAGGCAAGCGCCGGAGCCAGGAACACCCCCGCGAGCGCCGCGAACGCCGTCATCACCACCGGACCCGGCACCAGCATCAGCGGCAGGTAACACACCGCCAGCAACGCCACCAGCAGCCGCAGCCGCCGCTCCGGAGCTCCCGGCCACTGCCGGGCGCCGTAGACCACACCGCCCGCCAGCGCACCCAGGCCCAGCGCCGCCATCAGCCAGCCGTAGACCGCCTGGCCGCCGTGCTCGTCGGCATACGCCACACCCGCCACCGTGATCGACCCGAGCGCCGTCCCCACGAAGAAGAAGGCACCCAGCAGCGCCAGCAGCCCGCGCGAGCGCAACGCCCCCAGCCAGTGCGCCTCGCGCGGCGCCGAACGCCACGTACGGGACGGCTCGGACACCACGACCGACAGCGCCCCCAGCACACCGATCGCATTGATCACCAGCAGCGCCGCCGCCGGATCCCACAGCGCGACGAAGAGCGTCACCAGCAGCGGACCGACCGTGAACATGACCTCCTGGGCCACCGCGTCCATCGCGTACGCCGCGTGCACCCGCTCCTCCTTGTGCCCCAGCACCCCCGGCCACAGCGCGCGCAGCCCGCCCTCCAGCGGCGGTGTGAACAGCCCCGCGACCACGACCGCCCCGTACGCCACCGCCACCGAACCCGTGCCGGCCAGCGCCAGCCACACCATCCCCAGCGCCGAGACCACCGCCGCCGGCAGCTGCACCCGCGGCTGCCCGTAGAGGTCCACCGCCCGGCCCAGCAGCGGCTGCCCCACCGCGTTGGCCAGCCCGTACGCCGCCGCCAGCGCCCCGGCGAGGCTGTAGCTGCCGCCCCCGGCCCGGGTGAACAGCACGATCGCGATCGGTCCGGTGCCGTTCGGCAGCCGGCCTATGAGCGTGCCCACCAGCAGCCTCGCGGCATGCCGGGTCCTGAGCAGCTCCGCGTAACCCGCGGCCATGTCCGCCCCCTTCTGCCCGGATCCAGCCGGGGTAATACGTATAACGTGACGGGTCATACGTACCATGGCCACAACCCGACGGTCCACACCACAACACCCCCCACACCCCCCGAACCCCCGTGACCTCGCACTACAGGAGCACCGTGTGACGAGACCCACCAGCCGCGACGTGGCCACCGCCGCCGGAGTCTCCCAGGCCACCGTCTCCCTCGTACTCGGCGACAAATGGCGCGGCCGCGTCTCCGAACGCACCGCCGACACCGTCCGCAAAACCGCCACCGACCTCGGCTACCGCCCCAACCTCGCCGCCCGCAACCTCCGCCTCGGCTCCACCCGCACCGCCCTCCTCGTCGTCCCCGCCCTCACCAACGAATTCTTCGCCCGCGTCTACACCGGCGCCGCCCGCGTCGCCGCCGAACACGGCTTCGGCGTCGTCCTCTACCCCTCCCCCGACGGCACCGGCCCCGCCCGCGACCCCTTCGCCTCCGCCCGCGCCGCCCTCGACGGAGTCATCGCCTCCTCCATGGCGGCGAACGCCCTCGAAGCCCTCGGCGGCGACGGACTCCCCCTCGTCATGCTCGACAGCGACCCCACCGCCCACGCCGCCGCCCACGTCAACCTCGCCATCGCCGACGGAATGCGCCAAGTCACCGAGCACCTCCTGACCCACCGCCACCGCCGCATCCTCCACCTCGCCTCCGCCGTCGGCTCCTGGACCTTCACCGTCCGCGCCGACGCCCTGGCCGCCCTCCTGGCACCCTCCGCCGAGCTGCGCACCGTACGGGCCCCCCTCAGCGTCGACGGCGCCCGTACGGCCACCGAAGCCGCCCTCAGGGCCCCCGGAGCCCGCCCCACCGCCATCGTCTGCGACGACGACGTCCTCGCCGCCGGAGCCTGCAAGGCCGCCCGCCGCCTCGGCCTGCGCGTCCCCGACGACCTCTCCGTCACGGGCTTCGACGACCTCGCCCTCGCCCTCGCCGTCGAACCGGAACTCACCACCGTCCGCCTCCCCGCCGAACGCGTCGGCGAACAGGGCATGACCGCCCTCCTCGCCGTCCTCGAAGGCACCCCGTGGACCGCCGAGGACATCCCCGTCGAACTCGTCGTCCGCGACTCCACCGGCCCCGCACCGACCACCTGAACCGGGAAACGCGAAAGCGCCCCCGGCCAAAGGCCAGGGGCGCTCTCGTCGACTGTGCGACCGCTCGACTACTCGGCTTCCTCGTCGGGAGCCTCGTCGTTCGACACGGCATCCGCCTGAGCCGCCGCCGGAACGTCCGCCTCCAGCAACCGCGACAGCTGCCGGCCCCGGATCCGCTTGAACTTGCGCTGCTGGGCCCGCGTACGGTCCAGCACCGCCACCTCCAGCCGCTCCGCCGGAATCGACTTGTCCGCACCGTTCGCCTGACTGGACAGCGCCTGCACCGCCAGCTTCAACGCCTCGGACAGGGTCATCCCGTCCTGGTGCCGCTGATCGAGGAAGGTACTGATCTGCTCGGCGTTGCCGCCGACCGCCACCGAACCGTGCTCGTCCACGATCGAACCGTCGTGCGGCAGCCGGTAGATCTGGTCGCCCGCCGCCGTCGCACCGACCTCGGCAACGACCAGCTCCACCTCGTACGGCTTCTCGCCGGCCGAGGAAAAGATGGTGCCCAGCGTCTGCGCGTACACGTTCGCCAGCCCACGGGCCGTCACATCGTCACGGTCATAGGTGTATCCGCGCAGATCGGCATAGCGCACGCCGCCGATCCGCAGGTTCTCGTACTCGTTGTACTTGCCGGCGGCCGCGAAGCCGATCCGGTCGTAGATCTCGCTGAACTTGTGCAGCGCGCGGGACGGGTTCTCGCCGACGAACACGATGCCGTCGGCGTACTGGATCACAACGAGGCTGCGGCCCCGGGCGATGCCCTTGCGGGCGTATTCCGCCCGGTCGGCCATGGCCTGCTGGGGTGAGACGTAGAACGGAGTCGACACCGGCTGTCCGTCCCTTTCTTCTGGGCTCCTACGGGGCGACGGATGGTCAGAGCAGGGCGGCGCGCGGGCCGTCGGGCTGCTCCAGCCGACGATTCGTGATCTTGCGGGCCAGCTCCGAGGACTCGGCGTCGCTCAGCCTGCGGAAGCCCTCTTCGGTCATGACGGTAACGATGGGATAGATGTGGCGGTAGAGGTCCGGCCCACCCGTCGCCGAGTCGTCGTCGGCGGCGTCGTACAGCGCCTGCACGACGAGCGTGGTGGCCTGCTCCTCCGTCAGATCCGGCTGGAACAGCTTTTTCATCGAGCCGCGGGCGAAGATCGAGCCCGATCCGGTGGCGGCGAAGCCGTGCTCCTCGGAGCGGCCGCCGGTCACGTCGTAGGAGAAGATCCGGCCCCTCTCCTTGCCCTCGTCCCACCCGGCGAAGAGCGGTACGACGGCCAGCCCCTGCATGGCCATGCCCAGATTGCTCCGGATCATGGTCGACAGGCGGTTCGCCTTGCCCTCAAGGCTCAGGGTCGCCCCCTCCACCTTCTCGAAGTGCTCCAGCTCCAGCTGGAACAGCTTCACCATCTCCACGGCCAGACCCGCGGTGCCGGCGATGCCGACGGCGGAGTACTCGTCCGCCGGGAACACCTTCTCGATGTCCCGCTGCGCGATCATGTTCCCCATGGTCGCCCGCCGGTCACCGGCGAGCACGACCCCTCCGGGGAAGGTGGCGGCCACGATGGTCGTCCCGTGCGGCGCCTCGATGACCCCGTCAGGCAGCTTGCGATTGCCCGGCAGCATCTCGGGCTGGTGCGCGCCCAAGAAGTCCATGAAGGACGAGGACCCCGGCGTCAGGAAGGCTGCCGGTAGACGCCCTGTGCCACGATTGTTGGCTTCCACGCGTGTCCCTCCAAGTATGAAACGACCCGACGAGCGGCGTCGGGATCGTCCCCCAACTTGCCGATGGCCGTGTTGCAGTTGAAGCAAAGTACGCCACGGACCTTACCCGTCGCGTGGCAATGATCCACATGCACGGCCGGAGCCTTCAGGCAGATACAGCAGACCCCGCCCTGAGCCGCGATCATTTCGTCACGATCGGCCTCGGTCATGCCATACGCACGCTTGAGGTGATTCGCCCGGCCTTCGATGGCGCGGCAGGCCTTGCACCGCGTGGAGAGGCCGTCCGACGCCGCCTTGTTCTTGTCCCATTCGGAGTGCGGCTTGATCTCCCGGCATCGCCGACAGTATTTGTGTCCCTCTGGTGCGATAACCCGTGGGCGCACGTTCTTGCCCTTGGATTTCTGGCGCTGCTGGTGATACTCGGCTGCGCACGGCCTGCAGTAACACTGCAGGCCGTCACGCATGCCCCGGTTCGACGCAAAGTCCTCGTGCGGCTTCGTTTCGCCGCACCGGGCACACCGTTTACCGACCTCCGACACTCACCCTCCCCGAAGAGTGTCACCTTCGATTCGAAGGTGAAATCACTCTCCACCCTTCTGAACGAAGGACCGCACGAAGTCCTCGGCGTTCTCCTCGAGCACATCATCGATTTCGTCAAGTACGGAGTCGACGTCGTCGGAGAGCTTTTCCTGTCGCTCCTTGAGGTCGGTCGATTCCTCGACCGCCGCCTCCTCGACCTCCTCGGTCGAGCGCTGCGCCTTCTGCTGTCCGCCGCCGGTGTCCTTGGTCGCCATGTCTACCTCACCCCGCTCGGTTCGCACGCTCACGTCGAAAGACCCCGGGATTTGGGATCCCTCAAGATCAGACCCTACGTCGGACCCTACAAGGAGGCTCCGACATTCGTCCCCGCAGTTGTCGAAAAGATCCGGCCCAACGTCCGGGTGTCTTCATGATTCCCGGACCGGAGGTCTTTCAGCCCCGCTCAGCGCCCCGAAAGCACCCGCACCAGGTCCTCCGCCGTCCGGCAGCGGTCCAGAAGCTCCTTCACGTGGGCCCGGGTGCCCCGCAGGGGTTCCAGCGTCGGGACCCGCTGGAGCGAGTCGTGGCCCGGCAGGTCGAAGATCACCGAGTCCCACGAGGCCGCGGCCACGTCGTCCGCGTACTGCTCCAGGCACCGGCCCCGGAAGTAGGCCCGGGTGTCCTCCGGCGGCTTGCTCTGCGCCCGCTCGACGGCCGTCTCGTCCACGAGCCGCTTCATCTTGCCGCGGGCCACCAGGCGGTTGTACAGCCCCTTCTCGGGCCGTACGTCGGAGTACTGCAGGTCCACGAGGTGGAGGCGGGCGGCGTCCCACTCGAGGCCGTCGCGGCGCCGGTAGCCCTCCAGGATCTCCCGCTTCGCGATCCAGTCCAGCTCTCCCGACAGACTCATCGGGTCGGTCTCCAGCCGCCCCAGTACGTCCTCCCAGCGGGCCAGCACGTCCTTGGTCTGCTCGTCCGCGTCGGAGCCGAAACGCTCCTCCACGTACTTCCTGGCCAGCTCGTAGTACTCCATCTGGAGTTGTACGGCGGTCAGTGTCCGCCCGCTGCGCAGCGTGATCAGGTGTTGCAGGTCGGGGTCGTGGGAGACCTGGTGCAGGGTGCGCACCGGCTGGTCCACGGCGAGGTCGACGTTGATGTAGCCGTCTTCGATCATGGAGAGGACGAGCGCGGTGGTGCCGAGCTTGAGGTAGGTGGAGATCTCGGAGAGGTTGGCGTCGCCGATGATCACGTGCAGCCGGCGGTACTTCTCCGCGTCGGAGTGCGGTTCGTCGCGGGTGTTGATGATGGGGCGCTTGAGGGTGGTCTCCAGGCCGACCTCGACCTCGAAGTAGTCCGCGCGCTGGCTGATCTGGAAGCCGTGTTCGCGGCCGTCCTGGCCGATGCCGATACGGCCCGCGCCGGTGACGACCTGGCGGGAGACGAAGAAGGGGGTGAGGTGGCGCACGATGTCCGAGAAGGGGGTCTCCCGCTTCATCAGGTAGTTCTCGTGCGTGCCGTAGGAGGCGCCCTTGTTGTCGGTGTTGTTCTTGTAGAGGTGGATGGGCTGGGCCCCGGGAAGCTGTGCGGCCCTGACGGCCGCCTCGGCCATGATCCGCTCGCCGGCCTTGTCCCAGAGCACGGCGTCGAGCGGGTTGGTGATCTCCGGAGAGCTGTATTCGGGGTGCGCGTGGTCGACGTAGAGCCGTGCGCCGTTGGTGAGGATGACATTGGCGAGGCCGATGTCCTCGTCGGTGAGCTGGCTGTTGTCGGCGGCCTCGCGGGCGAGGTCGAAGCCGCGGGCGTCCCGCAGCGGGTTCTCTTCCTCGAAGTCCCAGCGGGCGCGTCGCGCCCGGTGCATCGCCGCCGCGTAGGCGTTGACGATCTGGGACGAGGTGAGCATGGCATTGGCGTTCGGGTGCCCCGGGACGGAGATCCCGTACTCCGTCTCGATCCCCATTACTCGCCGTACGGTCATGCGGCCCTCCTTGCCCGGCGGCGCTCCTGTTCGGGAGCGGCGCTCAAGTACCGCTGGTGCTCCTGTGCGTCGTGTGCGGTGCCCGTCCCCGCACTGCGCGACCTGCGGTACGGAAGAGCCTAGAACCACTCCGCGCTGGTGGGGAGATCATTTCAGTCATTGACTTTGCCCTGTCACCGGCTGAAAAGAGCAGTTGGTAAAGCAGTCGGCTGCGGGTGCCCTGCCGGGCGCCCGCAGCCGGCCCGGTTTGTCAGAGGTACTGACCGGTGTTGGCCACCGTGTCGATGGAGCGTCCGGTGTCCGCGCCTTGCTTTCCGGTGACGAGGGTGCGGATGAATACGATCCGCTCGCCCTTCTTTCCGGAGATTCGGGCCCAGTCGTCGGGGTTGGTGGTGTTGGGGAGGTCTTCGTTCTCCTTGAACTCGTCCACGCAAGCCTGGAGGAGATGGGCGACGCGAAGGCCCTTCTGGTTGTGCTCGAGGAAAGCCTTGATGGCCATCTTCTTCGCACGGTCCACGATGTTCTGGATCATCGCGCCCGAGTTGAAGTCCTTGAAGTAGAGGACTTCCTTGTCGCCGTTGGCGTACGTGACCTCGAGGAAGCGGTTTTCCTCGGTTTCGGCGTACATCTGCTCGACGACGGTCTGGATCATGCTGTGGACGGTTTCGTCCGTGGATCCCTGGTGTTCGGACAGGTCGTCCGTGTGCAGGGGCAGCGAGGCCTTGAGGTACTTCGCGAAGATGTCCTTCGCGGCCTCGGCTCCGGGGCGCTCGATCTTGATCTTCACGTCGAGGCGGCCGGGGCGCAGGATGGCCGGGTCGATCATGTCCTCGCGGTTGGAGGCGCCGATGACGATGACGTTCTCCAGGCCTTCCACGCCGTCGATCTCGGCGAGCAGCTGGGGGACGATGGTGTTCTCCACGTCCGAGCTGACTCCGGATCCGCGGGTGCGGAAGAGGGATTCCATCTCGTCGAAGAAGACGATGACGGGGGTGCCCTCGCTCGCCTTCTCCCTGGCACGCTGGAAGACGAGGCGGATGTGCCGCTCGGTCTCGCCGACGTACTTGTTGAGGAGCTCGGGGCCCTTGATGTTCAGGAAATAGGACTTCCCGGTGGGCTGGCCGGTCACCTCGGCGACCTTCTTGGCAAGGGAGTTGGCCACGGCCTTGGCGATGAGCGTCTTGCCGCAGCCGGGGGGGCCGTAGAGCAGGATGCCCTTGGGGGGCCGCAGTTCGTGTTCCTTGAAGAGGTCCGGGTAGAGGTAGGGGAGCTCGACCGCGTCTCGGATCAGTTCGATCTGGTCGCCCAGGCCGCCGATCTTGTCGTAGTCGATGTCCGGGACCTCTTCGAGGACGAGGTCTTCGACCTCGCTCTTGGGGACCACTTCGTAGACGTAGCCGGAGCGGGGTTCGAGCAGGAGGGCGTCGCCGGGGCGGATGGTGATGTCCAGGAGCGGCTCGGCGAGCCTCACCACCCTTTCCTCGTCGGTGTGCCCGACCACCAGGGCGCGCTCGCCGTCCTCGAGGATTTCCTTGAGGGTGACGATGTCCCCGGCCCGCTCGTATTCCATGGCTTCGACCACGTTGAGGGCTTCGTTGAGCATGACCTCCTGGCCGCGCCGGAGGTCTTCCGGTTCGACGCTGGGGCTCACGTTCACGCGGAGCTTTCGGCCGCCGGTGAAGATGTCGACAGTGCCGTCTTCGTTCGCCTGCAGGAAGACTCCGAAGCCGGCCGGCGGCTGTGCGAGCCGGTCGACTTCTTCCTTGAGGGCCACGATCTGGTCGCGGGCCTCGCGCAGGGTATTGGCCAGACGCTCGTTCTGGGCGGAGACGCCTGCCAGGTTTGTCTGGAGCTCGACGATCCGCTCTTCGAGAATCCTCGTGTGTCGCGGAGAGTCGGCGAGCTTACGTCGCAGGACGGCGATTTCCTGCTCGAGATAGGCAACCTGGCCGGCGGGGTCCTCAGACCCTCGCCCGGGCCGGATGCCGCGGTTGATGTCGTCGTCGTGGGCTGCCACGGTCCTCACCTCCTCCAAGGGGAGCTGGACGCTTTCTGACCCTACCTGGGCTGGTGGTGATTGAAACCCCTAGATCACAAAGACGGTAGGGGTGTGTCCGATCTTCACCCTTGCGTACTCCCTCACGCCAAGGAAATACCCACCCATCAAACTCGGGAAGCGGCCGGTTGTAAGGTCGAACTGTTCAACACCCGTCAGAGCTCGTGCGACTTGCCGCGAGTTGTGTCCGGGATGGATCACTCATCGCAGGGAACGGCAGGAGATATGACCGTGCAGCAGGAGGCTCCCGCGGGCGGCGTCGGCGAGGCCGGAGAGCCGCTCGAGGTCTGGATCGACCAGGACCTCTGCACCGGCGACGGCATCTGTGTGCAGTACGCGCCGGAGGTGTTCGAGCTGGACATCGACGGTCTGGCGTATGTGAAGAGCCCTGCCGACGAGCTGCTCGTGGAGGCGGGGGCGACCACTCCGGTTCCGCTGGTGCTGCTCCAGGACGTGGTGGACTCGGCGAAGGAATGTCCCGGGGACTGCATCCATGTACGGCGCGTTTCGGACAGGGTCGAGGTCTTCGGTCCCGACGCGGAGTGACGGTTCAAACACCCGTGGCAGTCGAGTCCGTAAGCTCCTGGCGGAATTTTCCGCCGGTCCAGCGCCACTTGGCGAGCTGCTTGGTGTCGGGGCTGTAGCGGGGGATTTCGGGCGAGGAGTAGCCGAGGAGCGTGGCGGTGACGATTCCGTCGCGCACGGTGAGGTCGGTCACGGCCTGTCGGCGGCCGGCTTCGAGGAGGGTGGCGACGACCCGGGGGCTCGCGCTCCCGCCGGTGTCCCGGGTGAGTACGTAGATGGCGTGCGGCGGGGTTCCGGAGCCGGCGTCGCAGCGGACGGCCGCCACGGTTTCGGGGCGGCCGTCGCCGTCCAGATCGCCTTCGGCGGCGGCCGTGACGGCCTGGGGGGCGCCCCGGCAGTCCAGGGGGTACGTGAGCGCGTGCGGGTCGGGGGCGGCCGCCTCGGGGCCCTTCTGGGGGCTCGCGGGAGTCGCGGGGCTCGTCGGGCTCGACGGGCCCGCCGGCGCGGTGGGGGCCCCGGTTGCCGGGTCGGGCTGGAGGAATCCCGCGCCGGCTATGACGGCGGCCATGGCCGAGGCGGTCGCGAGCCAGTGGACGGGCCGCGCGCGGTGGTGCGCCAGGGTTTGCGAATCCGGCGCCGGCTCGGCGGGGCTGTGCGTCACTCGGGATGTCTCCTGTGCGAAGGGTGACGGGGAGCCAGCATCGTGCCACACCTCACATCGGGGTGGAACGGGTGGGTCCGCACCGGCGGGGCCGGTTTCCGGGACAACGAAAAGACGCTGTGGCGCAGTTCCCGGATCGTGGGGGGAACTGCGCCGCAGCGTCTGTGTGTTGGGCGGGCGGTCGGCCGTGGGTCAGCCGCGGTCGCCCGAGGAGCCGGACTGGCTGCCGGGGCCGTCGTAGTCCTCGCCGTAGGCGCCCTTGGCGGGGCGGCGGCGGCGCATGGGCGGCTCGACGCCGTCCGCGAGCCGGCGGGCGGTGACGAGGAAGCCGGTGTGGCCGATCATCCGGTGGTCCGGGCGGACGGCCAGGCCTTCGACGTGCCAGTTGCGGATCATCGATTCCCAGGGCTGCGGTTCGGCGTAGCAGCCGAACTCGCGGATGGATTCGACGGTCCGGGCGAGCTGGGTGGTGGTGGCCACGTAGCAGCAGAGGATGCCGCCGGGGACCAGCGCCTTGGAGACGGCTTCCAGGCATTCCCAGGGGGCGAGCATGTCGAGGATCACGCGGTCGACGTCCGTGTCGGACAGGTTGTCCTGGAGGTCGCCCACGGTCAGCTGCCACGCGGGGTGCGGGCCGCCGAAGTAGCGCTCGACGTTGGAGGTGGCGATCTCGGCGAAGTCCGCGCGGCGCTCGTAGCTGTGGAGCATGCCCTGGTCGCCGATGGCGCGCAGCAGGAAGCTGCTCAGGGAGCCGGAGCCCACACCTGCTTCCACGACTCGGGCGCCGGGGAAGATGTCGGCGAAGGCCAGGATCTGGCCCGCGTCCTTGGGGTAGACCACGGCGGCACCGCGGGGCATGGACAGGACATAGTCGGGGAGCAGGGGACGCAGCGCGAGGTACGCGACGTTGCCCGTGGTACGGACAACACTGCCCTCGGGGGAGCCGATCAGCTCGTCGTGCGGGAAGGAACCCTTGTGGGTGTGGAAATTCTTCCCGGCTTCGAGCGTGAACGTGTAGTGGCGGCCCTTGGGGTCGGTGAGCTGAACCTGGTCCCCGACCTCGAAGGGCCCGCGTCGGCGGGCGGCACCGGTCGGTTCGGACATGTGACCAGTGTATTGGCTTCAGGACTGGGGCCGCGCCATGGCCTTCACGAAGGCCTTCTCGACGTCGAGGGTGGACAGCACGCCGTAGATCGCGCCGTCCTGTTCGAGGACGAGGTACTCGCTGGCGGGGGTGGTGCGGAGGTGGTCGAGGAGTTCTTCGCCGGTGAGGTCCGCGGAAACCTTCATGCCGTCGGTGAGGTCTTGGGAGAGGGTGCTGACGGCGACCCAGGGGCGGCGGTGTTCGGGGACGGCGGCGATGGCGCTCTCGCGGACGATGCCGGTGGGGTCGCCGAGTCCGTCGACGACGACGAGGGCGCGGGCGCCGGCTTCGTTGGCGCGGCGCAGGGCTTCGGAGAGCGGGGTGGCGTTCTCGACGGGGATGGCCCGGCGGGTGAGTTTGCGGGCTTGGAGTTCCGGGAGGTGTTCGCGCAGGCGGGCCATGCGCAGGCTGTTGCCGGCTCCGGTCCAGATGATCGCGGCGAGGATCGCGGCGAGCAGGGCGTCCATGACGGTGTCCATGCCGCCGATCTCGTCGGCGCGGTTGCCGAGGGTCCCGGTGTAGTTCAGGAGGGGCAGGCCGAGGAGGACGGCGACGGCGAGGGCGCGGCCGACCCAGGCGGCGGCGATGGTGCCGGTCATGGGTTTGCCGGTGATGCCCCAGATGACGGCGCGGAGCATGCGGCCGCCGTCGAGGGGGAGGCCCGGGAGGAGGTTGAAGGCGGCGACGAGGAGGTTGGAGATCATCAGGCCGGCGAGGAGGACGCCGGGGACGCTGGCGGGTTCGACGGTCTTCATGCCGAGGTAGAAGGCGCCGGCGAGGAGGAGGGAGAGCAGGGGGCCGACGAAGGCGAGGACGAATTCGCGGCCGGGGGTCTCGGATTCCTTCTCGATCTCGGAGACGCCGCCGAAGAACTGGAGCTGGATGCGGCGTACGGGGAGTTTGAAGCGCAGGGCGGCGATGGTGTGGGCGAGTTCGTGGACGAGCACGGAGGCGTAGAAGGCGACGGCGAAGAAGAGGGCGACGAGGTAGCGGGCCGGGCCGAGGTCGGGGAGGATCCGGTCGAGCTGGTCGCCGAAGACCCAGGTGATGAGGGCGGCGACGAGGAACCAGCTGGGCGAGACGTAGACGGGTACGCCGAAGGGGCGGCCCATGAGGAGTCCGCCGCCCGGTCGTGAGCGCCGGCCCGCGCGCTCGCCGGTCTCGTCGGTGTCTGCCACGGTTGTCCTTCGTTCGCTGCTGTCCGGCGCTGTGTGCGCGTCGGCGGTTCTTCTGCTTTTTCCCGGTGGTGTCCGGGTGCGCCGTAGCGCGGTGTGATGCTCCGATCATGCAGTGCGAGGGGGCTTTGAGTCGATGGTATGCGCGTGCTGTCGGTGGCGGGTCGTAGGGTTTTCCGTATGACGACGAGCCCCGGCAGCGGTCCGGACGACGCAGTGAGCAGTTCCGTGTCCGGCCAGGGGATGGCTGTGGCGCCTTCTTCGCTGTCGCCTTCGCGGGCGAGCGACTTCATGCGGTGTCCGCTGCTGTACCGGTTTCGGGTGATCGACAAGCTGCCGGAGAAGCCGAGTGCGGCGGCGACGCGGGGGACGCTGGTGCACGCGGTGCTGGAGCGGCTCTTCGACCATCCGGCGGTGGAGCGGACGGCGCCGCGGGCGAAGGCTTTGATTCCGGGGCAGTGGGACCGGCTGCTGGAGTCGAAGCCGGAGCTGACGGAGTTGTTCGCCGAGGGTGACGAGGGGGTGGAGCTGGCGCGTTGGCTGACGGAGGCCGAGGCGCTGGTGGACCGGTGGTTCACATTGGAGGATCCGACCCGGCTGGAGCCGGTGGAGCGGGAGTTCTTCGTGGAGACGGAGCTGGAGTCGGGGCTGCGGCTGCGCGGGATCATCGACCGGGTGGACGTGGCGCCGACGGGTGAGGTGCGGATCGTCGACTACAAGACGGGCAAGGCGCCGCGGCCGGAGTACGCGGAGGGTGCGCTGTTCCAGATGAAGTTCTACGCGCTGGTGGTGTGGCGGCTCAAGCGTGTGGTGCCGCGGCGGCTTCAGCTGGTGTATCTGGGCAGTGGGGACGTGTTGACGTACGACCCGGTGGTCGAGGATCTGGAGCGGATGGAGCGCAAGCTGCTGGCTCTGTGGGAGGCGATCCGGGAGGCGACGGAAACGGGTGACTGGCGGCCGCGGCGGACGAAGCTGTGCGGTTGGTGTGATCATCAGGCGGTGTGTCCGGAGTTCGGCGGGACTCCCCCGGCCTACCCTCTGACCATCCTTCCCCGTGGTGGCGCGGAGGGTCCGTCCGGGCCGTAGGGAGGGCCGGGGAGCAATTGTGATCTTCGGATCAGGGCAGAATGGGCGGCGTCCCCCGATGCCGTCCGACGAACACGAGGTAGACCCTGTGGCGATCCGCGTACTGCTGGTCGACGACCAGCCGCTCCTGCGCACCGGTTTCCGGATGATCCTGGAGGCCGAAGGCGATCTGGCGGTGGTCGGCGAGGCCGGGGACGGGCTGCAGGCGCTGGACCAGGTGCGGGCGCTGCAGCCCGATGTGGTGCTGATGGACATCCGGATGCCGCGGATGGACGGGGTGGAGGCGACCCGGCAGATCACGGGTCCGGGCCGGGACGGTCCGGCGAAGGTGCTCGTGCTGACCACGTTCGATCTGGACGAGTACGTGGTGGAGGCGCTGCGGGCGGGGGCCAGCGGGTTCCTGCTGAAGGATGCTCCCGCGCAGGAGCTGGTGCAGGCGATCCGGGTGGTGGCGGGCGGCGAGGCGATGCTCGCGCCGAGCATCACGCGGCGGCTGCTGGACAAGTACGCGGGTCATCTACCGTCGGGCGAGGACAGTGTGCCGGACATGCTGGGCACGCTGACGGAGCGCGAGGTCGAGGTGCTCAAGCTGGTGGCCCGGGGCCTGTCGAACGCGGAGATCGCGGCGGACCTGTTCGTGAGCGAGACCACGGTGAAGACGCATGTGGGTCACGTGCTGACGAAGCTGGGGCTGCGGGACCGGGTGCAGGCCGCGGTGTACGCGTACGAGAGCGGTCTGGTGCGGCCGGGCGCCGGGCAGTAGCCGGTGCGGCCGGCCGCCGTACGGGGACGGGCCCGCTTCCGCGTGACGCGGAGGCGGGCCCGTTCTCGTGGTGGCCGGTTCAGCCCTTGCTGATCTCCCAGAAGCGGAAGACGGTCGAGGCGTCCAGGGACCACTGCAGGCCGGTGACGTTCTGGCGGGTGACCGCGTACTGCTTGCTCTGCCAGAGCGGGAGGAGCGGGATCTCGTCGGCGACGATGTCCTGGAGGCGGCTGTAGTCGTTGGCGGTGGCGCCCCGGTCCGCCTTGGCGGAGGTCGCCGGGATGATCGTCCCGGTGATCTCCTTGTTGTCGTAGTTGTTGTGCAGGACGTTGTCCGGACCGAAGAACGGCTGCGTGAAGTTGTCGGCGTCGGGGTAGTCGGGTACCCAGCCCTTCACGTAGACGCCGTACTTGCCGTCCTGGACGTCCTTCTCGTACTGCTCGAACTCGACGGACTTGACGTCGGCTTCGAAGAGGCCGCTGTCGTTCAGCTGCTTGGCGATGAGCTGGAATTCCTGGTCGGTCGAGGGGCCGTAGCGGCTGGGCGTCGAGTACAGGGTGATCTTCACCTTGTCCTTGATGCCGGCCGTGCGCAGGACGGCCTTGGCCTTCTCCAGCTGGGGGCTGCCGCCGTAGCGGTCGAAGAAGGAGGTGGTGTGCGAGGCGATGCCGGCCGGGACGATGGAGTACAGCGGGGTGGCCGTGCCGTCGTAGACCTGCTTGACGAGCGCGTCGCGGTCGATGAGGTAGGCGAAGGCCTTGCGGACGGGGAGCTTTCCGGCGACCGGGTCGTTCACGTTGAAGACGAGGTGTTCGACTTCGGCGCCGGCGCCCTGGACGACCTCGACCTTCTGGTCGCCGCTCTGGGAGGCGAGGCCGGCGATGTCCTTGGCGGCGATGCCGCGGAAGGCGAAGTCGACGTCGCCGCTTTCGAGGACCTTCTTGAGGGCGGCCTGGTCCTCGTTGAAGAACTTCATGGTGACGCCGCTGTTCTTCGCCTTGGCCTTGCCGCTGTAGGAGCCGTTGACGGAGAAACTGGCGCTCTTGTCGTTGATCGAGTCCAGTTTGTAGACGCCGGAGCCCGTGGCCTTGCCGTCCGCGCGGAGTTTGTCCGCGGGGTACTCGGTGTGGTCGACGATGGAGCCGGCGCCCGAGGCGATCTTGCTCGGGAAGGTGGCGTCGGAGGTCTTGAGGTTGAAGACGACGGTCTTGTCATCGGGGGTCTCGATGGAGCCGATCGAGGCCAGCATGACGGCCGGGCCGTTCTCGTCGTTGATCTTCAGGGTGCGCTCGAAGGAGTACTTGACGTCCTTCGCGGTGAGGCTGTTGCCGTTGCTGAACTTCAGGCCGCCGCGCAGGGTGCACTCGTACACCTTGCTGTCGCTGCCCTTGAAGCCGCAGGACTGCGCGGCGTCGGGTTCGGGCGTGGTGCCGCCCTTGGGGAAGCTGACCAGGGACTGGAAGACGTTGTTGAAGAGCAGCCAGGAGCCGGGGTCGTAGCCCGAGGCGGGGTCGGTGGCCTTCACCTTGTCGGATATGCCCATGACGACGCCCTTGCCGCTGCCGGCGTTCGAGCCATCCGTCGACCCGCAACCGCTGAGCAGCGCGGCGGCGGTGGCAGCGCCGAGCGGGGCTGCCAACCACTGGTTACGTCTCATCACGCGAACGTCCTTCTCAGTCTCACTGACTCATCTGACTTGTCTGTTCCGGTCCGCCGGTGTGCGCGCGGGCCGGGGGTCGTGCTGTTCAGCCGCTGACGCCGCGGCCGAGTTCCCACAGCTGGAGGTCGGAGATGGCGTTGACCGACCACTCCACTCCGGTGATCCCGTCGCGCGCCGCGACGTACTGCTTGCCCTGCCACAGGGGCAGGACGGGTACGTCCTCGGCGACGATGTCCTGCATCTCCGTGATCGCGGGGACGGCGACGCCGCGGTCGACCGCGCGCCGGGATTCGGGGATGAGCTTGGTGCGCACCGCGGTGTTGGCGTACGGCGTGCCCAGGAAGTTGTCCTGCTCCAGGAACGGGGCGAGGAAGTTGTCGGCGTCGGGGAAGTCGGGGAACCAGCCGAGCCCGTAGGCGGCGTACTCGCCCTTCTTCTGCGCGGGGCGGAATTCCGCCCAGTCGGCGCCCTGGACGGTGACGTCGAAGAGCTGGGTGGCGTTCAGCTGGGTCTTGAGGGCTTCGAACTCGGCCGCGGTGCCGTCGCCGTAGTGGTCGTTGGTGTAGTTGAGGGTGAGCTTGACCGGGGTTTTGATCCCGGCGGCCTTCAGCAGGTCGGCGGCCTTGGCGGTGTTGCCCTCGCCGTACTTGTTGAAGAAGGAGTTCACGTGGCCGGTCACGGTGGTGGGGACCAGCGAGTACAGGGGCTGCGCGGACTTTCCGTACACCTGGGAGACGAGGGCGCCCCGGTCGACGGCGGCCGCGAGGGCCTGGCGTACGGCCTTGTCCTTGACGGTGGGGGCGTCGGTGTTGAAGCCGAGGTAGCGGATCTCCAGGCCGGGCATGGGGACGAGCTTGATGCCCTTGGGAGGCTTGGCGGACAGCTCGGTGATCTGGGCGGGCGACAGGGTGCGGGAGACCACGTGGACGGTGCCGCGCTCCAGGGCCTTGCCCATGGCCTCGGAGTCGTCGAAGGCGCGCAGTTCGGCCTTGTCGTTCTGGAGCTTCAGGTCACCCTTGTAGTTCGGGTTCTTGCTGAAGACGGCGCGGACGAGGCGGTTGTCCTTGACCTCGGCCTTCATCGTGTACGGGCCGGACCCGTCGACCGTGAAGCCTTCGCGGAGCTTCTTGGCGTCGTACTTCTTGGCGCTGACGATGCCGGCCGCGGGGGTGGAGAGCTTGTACGGGAAGGTCGCGTCGGAGCTCTTCAGGTGGAAGACGACCGTGTCGGCGCTCTTGGCTTCGACGGTGTCGATGGTCGAGAGCAGCGAGGAGGGGCCGTTCTCGTCCTTGATGGCGAGGACGCGCTCGATGGAGAACTTGACGTCCTGGGCGGTGAGCGGGTCTCCGCCGGCGAACTTGAGGCCGGGGCGCAGGGTGCAGCGGTAGCTCTGGTTGCCGGTGTCGGTGAAGCGGCAGTCGGAGGCCGCTTCGGGGACGGGCTGGCCGCCGCCGCGCGGGGTGTGCATCAGCGTCTGGACGGTCTGGCGCAGGATGTTCCAGGTGCCGGCGTCGTAGGCGTACGCGGGGTCGAGCGGGGCGGGAGCGTAGTCGGCTGCCTCGAACCGGTCGGTGGTCCCGACGACGATCGCCCCGGATCCCGCTCCACCGCCGCTGGTGCTGCCGCAGGCGGTCAGCACGGGGGTGAGCAGTCCGGCGGCTGCCGTCAGCACCATGGTCTTGCGGTTCATGCTGGAAGTACTCCCTCGACCCGGCACTTGTTCAAAGCTGGCGTGGAGGGCATCGCGACGGTCGCCCGTTCTGGGCGGAACGATCGGGCCGGTGTTGTGACGATCGGTCCACGCGGTTCCGGCAACAGGGGGTGTGTTTCCGGGACGGCTGAGGTACGGCGCAGTGCCCGGATCGACATTAGTGGCCTGGAGGGGGGTGGCTTGAACCGGCCGGATCGGGGGCGTAGTCGCTCCGTTGCGCGAGTGGACCGGGGGTGTGCGCGGGGGCGTTCGCAGATTCGGTCAGGTACTGATCAATGCGGACACAAGGGATGGCACAGGAGGGCGCGGAGTGGTGCGAAGGGGGCTTTGCCGGTGACAAAGGTCACCTGGGACAACTCCCCCGGGAAGGATGGAATTTCGGCCTCCGGGGGAGGGCGCGAAAGATCCGCCCCCGGAACCTGGGTCCCGGGGGCGGATCGTCCCGTACGGAGTGTGCGCGGTCAGTTCATCGGAGTGATGAGGGAGCGCAGGAACGGCAGGTCCACGTCTTCGAGGGAACCCATGATCGTGCGACCCGGCGCGGGGGCGATCAGGCCGACCGAGGGGATGGCGACGACCCGGCAGCCTGCGGCCTCGGCGGCGGCCACACCGGTGGCGGTGTCCTCGATGACGGCGCAGCGCGAGGGGTGCGCGCCGAGGGTGCGGGCGGCGAGGAGGTACGGATCGGGGTGCGGCTTGGTGCGCGTGACCTCGTCGCCGGCGACCGTCATGGTGAAGCGGTCACGGCCGAGGGTGAGCAGGACCTGGTCGATGACGCGGCGGTGGGAGGCGGAGACGAGGGCGGTGGGCACGTTGTGCCGGGCCAGCTCGCTCAGCAGCCGCTCGGCACCCGGCATGAGGGGCACGCGGTCGGCGATGCGGGCTTCGAAGCGCTCGTTGAGCAGGACGGTGAGCTCGGCGAGGCCGATGGCGGCGCCGGTGGATTCGATGAGGAAGCCGGCGCTGCGGGTCATGGGGCCCCCGACGACGACGTCCCGCCAGCCTTCGTCGAGGCGGTGGCCGAGCTCGCCGAAGACGTCGACCTCGATCTCCCACCAAAAGCCCTCGGTGTCCACGAGGGTGCCGTCCATGTCGAGCAGCACCGCCTGCAGGGCATGCCCGTCGGCCGTACGGGCGACGGGGGCGGGAACTGTGCTCGTCATGCGCGCACCTCTCTGCAGGGTCCTCGGAGGACGACGAGGCCGGTCACCTCGCCGCTCGGGGCACGCCCCGGGGCGACAGGTGACCGGCCTGTATGGGACCGACTAGTGTACGCCGGTCCGTCTCAGCGTGCGTTGAAATATTTCGCCTGGGGGTGGTGGATCACGATGGCGTCGGTGGACTGCTCCGGGTGGAGCTGGAACTCCTCGGAGAGGTGGACGCCGATCCGCTCCGGCTGCAGGAGGTCGGCGATCTTGGCGCGGTCCTCCAGGTCGGGGCAGGCCCCGTACCCGAGGGAGAAGCGGGCCCCGCGGTACTTGAGGTCGAACATGTCCTCGACCTTGGCCGGGTCCTCGCCGCCGAAGCCGAGCTCGGCGCGGACGCGGGCGTGCCAGTACTCGGCCATGGCCTCGGCGAGCTGGACCGACAGGCCGTGCAGCTCGAGGTAGTCGCGGTAGGAGTCGGACTCGAAGAGCTTGGCCGTGGCCTCGCCGATCTTCGAGCCGACGGTGACGACCTGGAGGCCGACGACATCGGTCTCCCCGGACTCCTCGGGACGGAAGAAGTCGGCCAGGCAGAGCCGGCGCCCGCGGCGCTGGCGCGGGAAGGTGAAGCGGGTCCGCTCGTTGCCGGCCTCGTCGAGGATGATCAGGTCCTCGCCCTTGGAGACGCAGGGGAAGTACCCGTAGACCACGGCCGCTTCCAGCAGGTTCTCGGTGTGCAGCTTGTCCAGGAGGCCGCGCAGGCGCGGCCGGCCCTCGCTCTCGACGAGCTCCTCGTACGTGGCTCCGCCGGCGCGGGCCTGCTTCAGCCCCCACTGGCCCTTGAAGAGGGCGCCCTCGTCCAGCCAGGAGGCGTAGTCCTTGAGCGGGATGCCCTTGACCACCCGGGTGCCCCAGAACGGCGGGGTCGGGACCGGGTTGTCGGTGGAGGTGTCGGAACGGCCGCCGGGCTCCTCCGCCTCCTCGACCAGGACC
Source organism: Streptomyces sp. ISL-43 (assembly GCF_018614195.1). Lineage (GTDB taxonomy): Bacteria > Actinomycetota > Actinomycetes > Streptomycetales > Streptomycetaceae > Streptomyces. The sequence continues at coordinate 159,699 of NZ_JAGGOT010000013.1, read as the reverse complement.
GGCGTGTCCCGCTTGGCGACGCGGCGCTGCTTGAGCTCGGGCAGGGTGGCGCCGGGAACTCCGCGCTTCACGGCGATGAGGGCGTCCATGAGGCGCAGGCCTTCGAAGGCGTCGCGGGCGTAGCGGACCTCTCCCTCGTAGATCTCGTGGAGGTCCTGTTCGACGTAGGCGCGGGTCAGGGCGGCGCCGCCGAGGATGACCGGGTAGTCGGCTGCCAGCTTGCGCTGGTTGAGCTCCTCCAGGTTCTCCTTCATGATCACCGTCGACTTGACCAGCAGGCCCGACATGCCGATGACGTCGGCCTTGTGCTCCTGCGCGGCCTCGAGGATCGCGGAGACCGGCTGCTTGATACCGATGTTGACCACGTTGTAGCCGTTGTTGGTCAAGATGATGTCGACGAGGTTCTTGCCGATGTCGTGGACATCACCGCGGACGGTCGCCAGGACGATGGTGCCCTTGCCGTCGTCGTCGGTCTTCTCCATATGCGGTTCCAGATGGGCGACCGCCGTCTTCATCACCTCGGCGGACTGCAGCACGAACGGCAACTGCATCTGCCCGGACCCGAACAGCTCACCGACGACCTTCATACCCTCAAGCAGGGTGTCGTTGACGATCTCCAGCGCGGGCCGGGTCTGCAGGGCCTCGTCGAGGTCAGCCTCCAAACCGTTCTTCTCACCATCGATGATCCGACGCTGCAAACGCTCGTCCAACGGCAACGCGAGGAGCTCCTCGGCACGGCCGTCCTTCATCGACTTCGTGTTGACGCCCTCGAAGAGAGCCATCAGCTTCTGCAGCGGGTCGTAACCCTCCGCCCGCCGGTCATAGATCAGATCGAGGGCGGTGGTCACCTGCTCGTCATCGAACCGCGCGATCGGCAGGATCTTGCTCGCGTGGACGATCGCCGAATCCAGGCCCGCCTTCACGCACTCGTGGAGGAAGACCGAGTTCAGCAGCACACGGGCCGCCGGATTGAGACCGAAGGAAATATTCGACAAGCCCAGGGTCGTCTGCACGTCCGGGTGGCGGCGCTTCAGCTCACGGATCGACTCGATCGTCGCGATACCGTCCTTACGGGACTCCTCCTGACCCGTGCAGATCGTGAACGTCAACGTGTCGATGAGGATGTCCGACTCGTGGATCCCCCAGTTCCCCGTCAGATCCACGATCAGCCGCTCCGCGATCGCGACCTTGTGCTCGACCGTGCGAGCCTGACCCTCCTCGTCGATCGTCAACGCGATCAGCGCCGCACCATGCTCCTGAGCAAGACGGGTCACCTTCGCGAAACGCGACTCCGGACCGTCACCATCCTCGTAATTCACCGAGTTGATGACCGCACGCCCGCCCAGCTTCTCCAGACCCGCCCGCAGGACCGGAACCTCCGTGGAGTCCAAAACGATCGGCAGAGTCGAAGCCGTCGCGAAGCGACCGGCCAGCTCCCGCATGTCGGCGACACCATCACGCCCGACATAGTCCACACACAAGTCCAGCATGTGCGCGCCCTCGCGGATCTGGTCCCGGACCATCTCCACACAGTCATCCCAACGAGCCTCCAACATGGCCTCGCGGAACTTCTTCGACCCGTTCGCGTTCGTCCGCTCACCGATCGCCATATACGAGATGTCCTGCCGGAACGGCACCGTCTGATACAGCGAAGACGCACCCGGCTCCGGACGCGGATCACGGACCGCCGGGCTCAGCCCACGCACCCGCTCGACGACCTGACGCAAATGCTCCGGCGTCGTCCCACAGCAACCGCCGACCAGCGACAGCCCGTACTCACGGACGAACGTCTCCTGCGCATCCGCCAGCTCACCCGCCGACAGCGGATAGTGCGCGCCGTTCTTCCCCAACACCGGCAGGCCCGCATTCGGCATGCACGACAGCGGGATACGGGAATTCCGCGCGAGGTAGCGCAGGTGCTCACTCATCTCCGCCGGACCGGTCGCACAGTTCAAACCGATCATGTCGATGCCCAACGGCTCCAACGCCGTCAAAGCCGCACCGATCTCCGAACCGAGGAGCATCGTGCCGGTCGTCTCGACCGTCACCGAGCAGATCAGCGGAACGGAGACACCCAGCGCCTCCATGGCGCGGCGGGCACCCACGATGGAGGACTTGGTCTGCAGCAGGTCCTGACTGGTTTCCACCAGCAGCGCGTCCGCGCCGCCGGCGATCAGGCCCTCGGCGTTGACCTGGTACGCGTCGCGGATCGTCCCGTAATCGATGTGGCCGAGGGTGGGGAGCTTCGTCCCGGGGCCCATGGAGCCCAGGACCCACCTCTGCTGCCCCGTCGAGGCGGTGAACTCGTCCGCGACCTCGCGGGCGATGCGGGCACCCGCCACCGACAGCTCGTGGTTGCGCTCCGCGATGTCGTACTCGGCCAGCGCCGCGTAGTTCGTACCGAACGTGTTGGTCTCCACACAGTCCACGCCCGCCGCGAAATACTCCCGGTGCACGTTCGCCACGATGTCCGGACGCGTCACGTTCAAGACCTCGTTACAGCCCTCCAGCTGCTCGAAGTCCTCCATGCTCGGGTCCTGCGCCTGCAGCATCGTCCCCATCGCCCCGTCGGCCACGACCACACGGGTCGCCAGTGCCTGGCGGAGGGCATCGGCCCGGGTCTGGGTGTCTGCGGGCGGGTTCGGCAACGAGGCCATGACTGTGCTCCCTGGGATGCGACGGCTGTCGGCTTTGCACCCCCTCTGTGTCAAGGGTGCACGCGGTCAGGGTAACCGCGTGGAACCGGCCTCGGTGAGGCTGTCCCACGTGGCGGACTGCATTCTGTGCGCGGGGAGTGGCGGCTTTCGGCCGGGGGTATCCAGGCCGACCCGTTTACCAGGACCCTTCCCGTATGCAAGATGTCGGCATCGACCGATAGTGTTCAGCATTGTCGAACTACGTCAGCAGGAGGCTGCGCGATGGCACGGAACATCCAGTCGCTCGAACGAGCCGCTGCGATGCTGCGGCTCCTGGCGGGCGGCGAGCGCCGGCTGGGGCTCTCGGACGTGGCCTCTTCCCTGGGCCTGGCCAAGGGGACGGCGCACGGGATCCTGCGCACGCTGCAGGCCGAGGGTTTCGTGGAGCAGGACCCGGCCTCCGGCCGCTACCAGCTCGGCGCGGAGCTGCTGCGCCTGGGCAACAGCTATCTGGACGTCCACGAGCTGCGGGCCCGCGCCCTCGTCTGGACGGACGATCTGGCCCGCGCGAGCGGGGAGAGCGTCTACGTGGGGGTGCTCCACAAGAGCGGGGTGCTGATCATGCACCACGTGTTCAGGCCGGACGACAGCCGGCAGGTCCTGGAGGTCGGGGCCATGCAGCCGCTGCACTCCACGGCCCTGGGCAAGGTCTTGTCGGCGTACGACCCGGTGGCGCACACACAGGTCCTGGAGGTGGAGCGGGACGCGTTCACCCCCCGCACGGTCACCGACGGGGCCGCCTTCGAAGAGGTCCTGGAGCTGACCCGGGCGCGCGGCTGGGCCAGCGATATCGAGGAGACCTGGGACGGGCTCGCCTCGGTGGCGGCCCCCATCCACGACCGGCGCAGGATGCCGGTCGGCGCGGTGGCCGTCGCGGGGGCTGTGGAGCGGGTGTGCGGGGACTCGGGGGAGCCCCGGGCGTCCCTCGTGGCGTCCGTACGGGACTGCGCGCGGGCTGTTTCGCGCGACCTCGGGGCGGGCCGGTTCTGATCCGGCCGACCCCCATCGCTTTCCCCTGACCACCCAGACGCCGCCCCAATGTGGCATCTGGGTGGTTTTTGGCGTTTTATGATCACTCAATGGCCCGATTTGGTCGATCGCACCGAGTGGTAACAATCCGGCCCCTTGGCCCGGCCAGCCCTTGACGCCCGCTTCACCTGGCGGAAAACTGCCGTTCATCGGTCGGCATTGCCGAACACCTACCGGCAATACGCGTTAGGGTGTGGCAAGGCCAAGGACCGGTGCAGCACTCACCGAGTGTGTGGACCGCCGGAGGGACCCGGTGGCCCACCACCCCTGAACGACAAAGGAGTCGCGGGTGTCCAGCTCCGACATCTTCATCGGCGAGACCATCGGTACCGCCCTGCTCACACTCCTCGGCGGCGGCGTCTGCGCCGCACTGACGCTCAAGAGCTCCAAGGCCCGCGGCGCTGGCTGGCTCGCGATCACCTTCGGCTGGGGTTTCGCCGTCCTGATCGCCGCCTACGTGTCCGCACCGCTCTCCGGTGCGCACCTCAACCCGGCCGTCACGGTCGGCCTCGCGATCAAGAGCGGCGACTGGAGCGACGTACCGGTCTACTTCGCCGGCCAGCTCCTCGGCGCGATGATCGGCTCGGTCCTGATGTGGATCACCTACTACGGTCAGTTCCGGGCTCACCTGGCCGACCCCGAGCACATCCGTGACGCCAAGCTCGGTCCCGAGGACCCGCACCCGCACGACGTGGCCGGCCCGGTGCTCGGGATCTTCTCCACCGGCCCCGAGATCCGCAACGTGGTCCAGAACCTCACCACCGAGATCATCGGCACCGCCGTCCTGGTCCTGGCCATCCTGACCCAGGGCCTCCAGGACGACGGCAAGGGCCTCGGTGTCATCGGCGTCCTGATCACCTCGTTCGTGGTCGTCGGCATCGGCCTGTCGCTCGGCGGCCCGACCGGCTACGCCATCAACCCGGTCCGCGACCTCGGCCCGCGCATCGTCCACTCCCTGCTGCCGCTGCCCAACAAGGGCGGCTCGGACTGGAGCTACTCCTGGATCCCGGTGCTCGGCCCCCTCGCGGGTGCCGCGCTCGCCGGCGGTCTGTACAACATCGCGTTCGCCTGATCAGCATCGGCACCACGGCACCACCCGCACCGCCATTCTGATTCCGCCTACCACGACACCTGCCAGGAGCAGCCACCATGACCAGCAGCACCGGCCCCTTCATCGCCGCGATCGACCAGGGCACCACCTCCTCCCGCTGCATCGTCTTCGACCGCGACGGCCGCATCGTCGCCGTCGACCAGAAGGAGCACGAGCAGATCTTCCCGAAGCCGGGCTGGGTCGAGCACGACGCCGCCGAGATCTGGACCAACGTCCAGGAGGTCGTCGCCGGAGCCATCGCCAAGGCGGAGATCACCGCCGCGGACGTCAAGGCCGTCGGCATCACCAACCAGCGCGAGACCACCCTGCTGTGGGACAAGAACACCGGCGAGCCGGTCCACAACGCGCTGGTCTGGCAGGACACCCGCACCGACGCCCTGTGCAAGGAGCTCGGCCGCAACGTCGGCCAGGACCGCTTCCGCCGCGAGACCGGCCTGCCGCTGGCGAGCTACTTCGCCGGCCCCAAGGTCCGCTGGCTGCTCGACAACGTCGAGGGCCTGCGCGAGCGCGCCGAGGCCGGGGACATCCTCTTCGGCACCATGGACTCCTGGGTCATCTGGAACCTCACCGGCGGCGCCCAGGGCGGTGTGCACGTCACCGACGTCACCAACGCCTCGCGCACCATGCTGATGAACCTGCACACCCTGGCCTGGGACGACAAGATCGCCGAGTCCATGGACGTGCCGCTCAACGTCCTCCCGGAGATCAAGTCCTCCGCCGAGGTCTACGGCCACGTCAAGGAGGGCGTCCTCGCCGGTGTCCCGGTCGCCTCGGCGCTCGGCGACCAGCAGGCCGCGCTGTTCGGGCAGACCTGTTTCGCCGAGGGCGAGGCGAAGTCCACGTACGGCACCGGCACGTTCATGCTGATGAACACCGGCGACAAGATCATCAACTCCTACAGCGGCCTGCTGACCACGGTCGGCTACCAGATCGGCGACCAGCAGCCGGTCTACGCGCTGGAGGGCTCCATCGCCGTCACCGGCTCGCTCGTCCAGTGGATGCGCGACCAGATGGGCCTGATCAAGTCCGCGGCCGAGATCGAGACGCTGGCCTCCTCCGTCGAGGACAACGGCGGCGCGTACTTCGTGCCGGCCTTCTCCGGCCTGTTCGCCCCGTACTGGCGCTCCGACGCCCGCGGTGTGATCACCGGCCTCACCCGGTACGTCACCAAGGCGCACATCGCCCGTGCCGTCCTGGAGGCCACCGCCTGGCAGACCCGCGAGATCACCGACGCCATGACCAAGGACTCGGGCGTCGAGCTCGCCGCCCTCAAGGTCGACGGCGGCATGACCTCCAACAACCTGCTGATGCAGACGCTCTCGGACTTCCTGGACGCCCCCGTGGTGCGCCCGATGGTCGCCGAGACCACCTGCCTCGGCGCCGCCTACGCCGCCGGCCTGGCCGTCGGCTTCTGGCCCGACACCGACGCCCTGCGCGCCAACTGGCGCCGCGCGGCGGAGTGGACCCCGCGGATGCCCGCCGAGCAGCGGGAGCGCGAGTACAAGAGCTGGCTCAAGGCCGTGGAGCGGTCGATGGGCTGGATCGACGACGAAGACGCCAGCTGACCGCACGGCCGGCGCAATCGACGAGTAAGTAGGAGTCAACGGATATGAGCACCCTGCAGCGCGTTCCCACCCTGGGTACGCACCCGACCGCCGGTTCGAACGCGAGCCGCGCCGAGACCCGTGAGCAGCTGGCGAAGGCCACGTACGACCTGCTGGTCATCGGCGGTGGAATCCTGGGCACCTCGGTGGCCTGGCACGCCGCGCAGTCGGGGCTGCGGGTCGCGATGGTGGACGCCGGCGACTTCGCCGGCGCCACTTCCTCCGCTTCCTCCAAGCTCGTCCACGGCGGTCTGCGCTACCTGCAGACCGGTTCGGTCAAGCTGGTCGCCGAGAACCACCACGAGCGCCGGGTGCTGGCCAAGGACGTGGCCCCGCACCTGGTCAACCCGCTCACCTTCTACCTCCCGGTGTACAAGGGCGGCCCGGTCGGCGCCGCGAAGCTGGGCGCGGGCGTGTTCGCGTACTCGGCGCTCTCCGCCTTCGGCGACGGCATAGGCAAGATCATTTCTCCGGCCCGTGCCGCCGCCGACAACCCGGGTCTGAAGACGGACAACCTCAAGGCCGTCGCCGTCTACTACGACCACCAGATGAACGACTCGCGCGTCGCCGTCATGACGGTCCGCGCGGCCGTCGAGTCCGGCGCGGTCGTCCTGAACCACGCCGAGGTCACCGGTCTGCGCATGACGCGCGGCCGGGTCTCCGGCGCCGAGCTCAAGGACCGTCTCGACGGCACCGAGTTCGGTGTGGACGCGCGCGTCGTGCTCAACGCCACCGGCCCGTGGGTGGACCACCTGCGGCGCATGGAGGACAAGCACTCGATGCCGTCCATCCGGCTGTCCAAGGGCGCGCACATCGTGATGAAGCGCAAGTCGCCGTGGAAGGCGGCCATGGCCACCCCGATCGACAAGTACCGCATCACCTTCGCCCTGCCGTGGGAGGACCAGCTGCTGCTGGGCACCACCGACGAGGCGTACGAGGGCGACCCGGCGGACGTGCGCGCCACCGAGGCCGACATCCAGCAGATCCTGGACGAGGCGGCCTTCTCGGTGAAGGACGCCGATCTGGACCGCTCGCTGATGACGTACGCCTTCGCGGGCCTTCGGGTGCTGCCGGGCGGTCCCGGCGGGGTCGAGAAGGCCAAGCGCGAGACGGTCGTCTCCGAGGGCGCGGGCGGCATGCTGTCGGTGGCCGGCGGCAAGTGGACGACGTACCGGCACATCGGCCGCGTGGTCATGGACAAGCTGGCCAAGCTCCCGGGCAGCCCGCTGACCGAGGACATGGAGCCGGTGAAGTCCCTCGTACGCCGGATCGCGCTGCCCGGCGTCGCCAACCCGAACGCGGTGGCGCACCGGCTGCTCGTGGACCGCGAGCCGGGCTCCCGGATGGACCCGCTGACCGCGCGCCACCTGGCTTCGCACTACGGCTCGCTTGCCTTCGACATCGCGCGGCTCGCGAACGAGAACCCGGCGCTGGCCGAGCGCATCCACCCGGACGGTCCGGAGATCTGGGCGCAGGTCGCCTACGCCCGGGACAACGAGTGGGCCGAGACGGCCGACGACGTGCTGCGGCGCCGTACGACGGTCACGGTTCGCGGTCTGGACAGCGCGGAAGTGCGCGGCCGGGTCGAGGAGATGCTGGCCGACAAGGCATAACCGGTCGTGCAGGCGGGCAGAGGGGCGGTTCCGAGGGGAACCGCCCCTCTGTCGTGGGCTGTGGTTGGCGTCGTATCAAGGCTTAGGCTGACCCACGTACGCAAGGGAACTTCGGAAGGAGACCTGGGTGATCGAGCTTGAGGGCATGCCCGAGCTGATCGACCCGGTCATGGTGGCCGCGTTCGAGGGCTGGAACGACGCGGGTGACGCGGCCTCCGGTGCGGTCGCGCACCTGGACCGGGAGTGGAAGGGCGAGGTCTTCGCGGCTCTGGACGCCGAGGACTACTACGACTTCCAGGTCAACCGGCCGACGGTGTGGCTGGACAACGGGGTACGGAAGATCACGTGGCCGACGACCCGGCTGTCGGTGGTCCGGATCGGCGGCGCCAAGCCGCGCGACCTGGTGCTGGTGCGGGGGATCGAACCGTCCATGCGGTGGCGGTCGTTCTGCAACGAGATCCTCGGCTTCGCCCATGAGCTGGGCGTGGAGATGGTCGTCATCCTGGGGGCGCTGCTCGGTGACACCCCGCACACGCGCCCCGTGCCGGTCAGCGGGGTGACGTCGGACGCGGATCTGGCGCGGACGATGGACCTGGAGGAGACGAAGTACGAGGGTCCGACGGGGATCGTGGGCATCCTGCAGGAGGCCTGCACCCATGCCGGGGTGCCGGCGGTGTCCCTGTGGGCGGCGGTGCCGCACTACGTCTCCCAGCCGCCGAACCCGAAGGCGACGCTGGCGCTGCTCAACCGTCTGGAGGATCTGATCGACATCCGGATCCCGCTGGGCGAACTCCCCGAGGACGCGCGGGCGTGGCAGCTGGGCGTGGACCAACTGGCGGCCGAGGACAGCGAGGTGGCGGAGTACGTCCAGACGCTGGAGGAAGCCCGCGACACGGCCGACCTGCCGGAGGCCTCGGGCGACGCCATCGCCCGGGAGTTCGAGCGCTACTTGCGGCGCCGGGATCCGGCGGCGGGGCCTGCGCCCGAGCCGGGCGACGGTTCGTACCTGCGGGACACTTCCAGCGGCCTGACCCGCCCGCCGAAGCGCAAGCCGGAGCCGGAGCCCCCGTCCGCGGACGGGCCGGCGGCTCCGGAGGGGGACGACGCCCCGGAGGCGTAGAGCGGCCCTGCCGCGCGTACGGCGACGCCCCCCGGCCCGAGGGCCGGGGGGCGTCGCCGTACGCGGGTGGCGGCTGCGGTGCCGCCGGGCTACCGGTCCGCCGGGGGCTACAGGGCCACGCCCAGGAGGGCGTCGACCGTGCGGGAGACCAGGCCGGGGGCGGACTCGTCGTCGCCGTCGGTGGCGATCTGGAGCTCGACCCAGCGGTCCACGGCCGCCAGTGCGGCGGGGGCGTCCAGGTCGTTGGCGAGGGCCTCTCGGACCTCTTCGACCAGGGCGTCGGCCGCGATGCCGTCCGGGCGGGAGACGGCCGCGCGCCAGCGCTCCAGGCGGGCCACCGCCTCGGCGAGGACGTCGTCCGTCCACTCCCAGTCGGCGCGGTAGTGGTGGGAGAGCAGGGCCAGGCGGATCGCCGCCGGGTCCACCCCGGCCCGCCGCAGGGCGGATACGAAGACCAGGTTGCCCTTGGACTTCGACATCTTCTCGCCGTGCAGCGCGACCATGCCGGCGTGTACGTACGCCTTGGCCATCGGGAACTCGCCCGTCAGTACCTGCGCGTGCGAGGCGCCCATCTCGTGGTGCGGGAAGGCGAGGTCGGAGCCGCCGCCCTGGATGTCGAAGGTCATCCCCAGGTGGTCGAGGGCGATGGCGACGCACTCGATGTGCCAGCCGGGCCGGCCGCGGCCCAGCGAGGCTCCGTCCCAGCTGGGCTCGCCCGGACGCGCGGCCATCCACAGCATCGGGTCGAGGGGGTTCTTCTTGCCCGCGCGGTCGGGGTCGCCGCCCCGCTCGGCGGAGAGAAGCCGCATGGCCTCGGCGTCCAGGTTGGAGACCTTGCCGAAGTTCGGGTCGGACTCGACCGAGAAGTAGACGTCGCCGTCGAGCTCGTAGGCGGCGCCCGCGTCCCGCAGCCGCTCGACCAGCGGCACGATGCCGGGTATGGCCTCGACGGCGCCGATGTAGTGCTGCGGCGGCAGCATCCGCAGGGCGGTCATGTCCTCGCGGAAGAGCGCGGTCTCGCTTTCGGCGAGCTCGGTCCAGTCCTTGTTGTCGCGCAGTGCCCGCTCGAGCAGCGGGTCGTCCACGTCCGTGACGTTCTGGACGTACAGAACCTGCCGCTTGGTGTCGAGCCACACGCGCTGTACGAGGTCGAACGCGTTGTAGGTCGCCGCGTGACCGATGTGGGTCGCGTCGTACGGGGTGATCCCGCAGACGTAGATTCGGGCGACGGGACCGGGGGCGAGGGTGATCGTCCCTTGGGTCGCGGTGTCGTGGATCTGGAGGTCGCGGCCCTTGCCAGGCAGGGCGGGGACCTCAGAAGCGGGCCAGGCATGCATGCGTCGAGCGTAACCGGACGGGTGTTCCGAAAACGAACCGGACCTGCACTGTTGTCTTGATCGGCACTCTTGCGCCGTGGCCGGTTCTATGCCTGCGGCACCGCGCCGTCTCAGACGGGCGGCCAAGGGATCGCGGGCCACTGCCCCGACGGCAGCGGGTGCGTCCCGGTGCGCAGCAGCAGGGCCACCCGGGCCCGTACGGCGGCCAGCTCGGCGGTGGTGACCAGTTCCGCCAGCCGGGTGGCGAGGGGCTCTCCTGTGGCCAGTGCGGCCTCCAGGGCGGCCAGCACGGACCGCGCTTCCTCGGTCAGCGGCTCCCCCGCCCAGCCCCACAGCAGGGTCCGGAGCTTGTCCTCGGTGTGGAAGGTCACTCCGTGGTCGATGCCGTAGAGCCGCCCGTCGGGCGCGGGCAGCAGGTGGCCGCCCTTGCGGTCGCCGTTGTTGATCACGGCATCGAGGACGGAGAGCCGGCGCAGCCGCTCGTCGTCGGCGTGGACGAGGAGCGCGGTGCGGCCCTCGCCGACCTCGGCGAAGGCGACGGGCCGCCAGCCCTCGCCGGCTTCCTCGCCCTCCACGAGCGCGAGCAGTCCAGCCTCGGGGGACTCCCCCGTCTCGATCCACTGCTGGACCATGCCCTCGCCGTACGGGCCGTCGCGCAGCACGGTCGGGGGCACCAGCCCCCAGCCGGTGGCCTCGGAGACCAGGTAGGTGGCGACCTCGCGCTGGGCGAGGTTCCCGTCGGGGAAGTCCCACAGCGGGCGCTCGCCCTTGACCGGCTTGTAGACGCAGTCGGCGCTGACGCCGCCGCGCGAGACCGTGCACCGCAGGACGGCGTTGGACGCCTCGCGGATCCGGCCGACGACGGTGAGCTCCCCGTGGGCCAACAGCTGTTCGAGCTCCCCCGTGGCCTTCACGCCTGGCGCCGGTAGCCGTTCTGGCGCGGGCAGACGTGTCCCTCGGGGTCCAGCGGCAGGCTGCACAGCGGGCAGGGCGGGCGGCCGGCGTTGACCACGTCCAGGGCCCGCTTGGCGAAGGCCCGGGCCTGGGCGCCGGTGAGCCGCACGCGCAGCATCGGCGGGCCGTTCTCCTCGTCCTGGAGCAGCCGCTCCTCCGCCTCGGCGAGGTCCTCTTCGGAGTCGGCGTCCAGTTCCACCAGGGCCTGCGCTTCGACGATCATGCGCTGGTCCTCGCCGTCCCAGGCCAGGGCCATGGTGCCGACGCGGAACTCCTCGTCGACGGGGACGTCCAGGGGGGCGGTGTCGGTCGCCTCGGCGGGGGCGACGGCCGGGACCGGGGCATTGCCGCCGGTACGCCGTACGACCTCGTCCAGCAGTTCGTCCATCCGCTCGGCGAGCGCCGCGACCTGGGTCTTCTCCAGGGAGACGCTGGTGACCCGGGGGCCGGTGGAGGCCTGCAGGAAGAACGTACGGCGTCCAGGCAGACCGACCGTGCCGGCCACGAAGCGGTCCGGCGGGTCGTAGAGGAACACCTGACGGGGCACGTCCAGTCTCCAAGTGTCGGCGGCAGGGGCAGGACTGCGCCCATGTGTTGGCCCGTCCACCCTACTGCGCCGTTCGATCACACCGCGCCCGCGCCGCCCCCCACGACGGCGTTGCCGCCTTCTTCGGCCGCTTTGTCCTCGGCCGGCATCGCGCGGGGCGCGAACGAGGCGAAGTCCCCGGTGTCGCCGAGCCGGAGCAGGAACGGCCGGGTCGGCGTGTAGCGGATCGCGGTGACCGAGCAGGGGTCCACGTGGATCCGCTGGAAGAGGTCGAGGTGCATGCCGAGGGCGTCCGCGACGACGGACTTGATGATGTCCCCGTGCGAGCACATCAGGAAGACGGCGTCGCTGCCGTGCTCCTCCTCGATCCGCGCGTTCCAGTCGCGTACGCAGTCCACGGCGCGGGTCTGCATGGCCCGCATGGACTCGCCGCCGGGGAAGGCGGCGGCCGAGGGGTGCTGCTGGACGACGCGCATCAGCGGTTCTTCGGAGAGCTCGGAGAGTTTGCGGCCCGACCAGTCGCCGTAGTGGCACTCGCCGATCCGCTCGTCGGTGTGCAGGGGGAGCCCGGGCCGCTCGGCCAGCAGCGGGGCCAGGGTCTCGGCGCACCGCTGCAGCGGGCTGGTGACGGCGGCGGCGAGCGGGACCCCGGCGAGCCGCCCGGGCAGCGCCGCGGCCTGCGCGGCGCCGTGCTCGTCGAGGGTCACTCCCGGGGTCCAGCCGGCGAGCAGCCCTGCGGTGTTGGCGGTGGACCGCCCGTGTCGTACGAGGATCAGCGTGGCCATGCGGTCAGCCTATGCGGTCGTGCCGGTGTGCGGGCGGGGCGTGGGCAGGGAACAATGCCCGGGTGATAGTGGACTGCGCGATGTACCGCAACGGCCTCCGCTCCCGGGCGCCCGAGGACCTCTCGGACGCCCTCGACGAGGCGCGGGCCACCGGCGACGCGTTCCTCTGGGTCGGCATGCACGAGCCGACGGAGAAGGAATTCGAGCACGTCAGCCAGGAGTTCGGGCTGCACCCGCTGGCGGTGGAGGACGCGCTGACCGCACACCAGCGGCCCAAGCTGGAGGTCTACGACGATTCGCTGTTCGTGGTCCTCAAGCCGGTGATGTACGACGACGACGCGGACCGGGTGACCACGGGCGAGCTGATGGTGTTCATCGGCGACTCCTTCGTGGTCACGGTCCGGCACGGCGAGGGGGCCGCGCTGGCCGCCGTACGGCACCGGCTGGAGCAGGATCCCGAGGTGCTCCGGCACGGTCCGACCGCGGTGCTGTACGCGGTCTCGGACGCGGTGGTGGACCACTACATCGAGGTGGCCGCCGAGCTCCAGGGCGACCTGGAGGAGCTGGAGGCGGAGGTCTTCGCGCCGAATTCCGCGGACACCAAGAACACCGCCGCCCGGATCTACGCCTTCAAGCGGCAGGTCCTGGAGTTCCGCCGGGCCACGAGCCCGCTGCTGCAGCCGATGGACCGGCTCGCCTTCGGGAACGTGCCCTTCGTGCACGAGCACTCCCAGCCGTTCTTCCGCGACGTCGCCGACCACCTGACCAAGGCGAACGAGTACATCGAGGGCCTGGACCGGCTGCTCTCGGACGCCCTGGCCGCGCACCTGGCGCAGATGGGCGTCCGGCAGAACGACGACATGCGCAAGATCTCGGCCTGGGCGGCCATGGCGGCGGTCCCGACCATGGTGGCGGGGATCTACGGCATGAACTTCAAGCACATGCCGGAGCTCACCCACCGCTGGGGCTATCCAGCGGTGGTCGTGGTGATGGCGGCCCTGTGCCTGGGGCTGTACCGGATGTTCAAGCGGCGCGGCTGGCTCTGATCCGGGCGGCGGCCCGGGACGGCCGGCTCGGGCGAACTCCGGCTCAGGCGAACTCCGGCTCGGGCGAACTCCGGCTCAGGCGAACTCCGGCGCCGTCGTCGCCGCGCCGCCCAGCGGGTCGCTCCGCTCGGGCCGGCGCAGGTCCACCATCCGGTGCCAGCCGCTGAACCGCTCGTACGCGTACATCCCGCGGATCCCTGCGGCGAGCGCTGCCGCCTTCGGCGCGGGCCAGTGCAGCAGCCGTCCCATGTGGCCCATGACGGCGAGGCTCACGTCCCGGTAGACGGCGATCTCGGCGAGCGCGCACTCGCGCAGCACCCGGTGGATGGTGCGGCCGTGGCCGGCGCGGGCGAGGCGGAGCAGTTCCTCGTGGCAGTAGGCCAGGTGGTTGTCCTCGTCCGCGCCGATCATGCGGATGGCATTGCCGAGCTCGGGATGGTCGCCGAAGTGCCGGACCAGCATGTCCATCTGGTCGGCGGCGCGCTGTTCGGTGACCCGGCTGTGCGCGAGGTAGACGACGATGTCCTCCTCGGTCAGAGACCGCTCGCCGCGCAGCTTCTCGTGGCTCAGACCGATGCCGCGCCGCTCCAGCAGCATCGTGTAGTCGGTCTCGGGCGGTACGGGGACGGGGGCCAGGCCGCGCTTGCGCAGCAGCGCGTTGAAGATCCGGCCGTGTTTGTCCTCGTCGGCGCCGTGCCTGGTGATCTTGGGCGCCAGGTCGCGCATGGAGTCGGGGACGAGGGCCGCGATGCGGGCGTTCTCCCAGCCGCCCTGGGCCTCGCCGCCGGCGGCGATGGAGCAGAACAGCTGGAAGGAGTCGTCGTGGTCGACGATCTCCCGGAACAGGCTGTGTGCAGAGAGCATGCGTCGAGTCAAAAGCCGATCGGCGGGCCGGGCAACCGGGTGGGTCCGTGACTCGGCCGAATGAACGACCGCGACCGGTGGACCCGGGGGCGTAACCCCGCGGGCACCGCGCGCGTTGTTGGCTGTGTCGGCCGTGGCGGGGAAGACCCCCCGAGCCCCCACCACGGCCGCAGAGCGTGTACCTGCGAGGGTGCGCCCCCGAGCGTGCGCCGCTGGGCCGGTCAGGCGAGACCCGCGAGCTCCATGGCCTCGGTGCCGGCCCGCAGGGCGGCGATCCGCTCGTCGAGGGTGAAGCCGGCGGGGGCGAGCGTCAGGGTGGTGACCCCGGCCTCGGCGTAGGCCCGCATCCCGTCCGCGATGCGCTCGACCGGTCCCAGCAGGGTGGTGGAGTCGATCAGCGAGTGCGGGACCGCGGCGGCCGCGCCCTGCTTGTCGCCCGCCAGGTACTTGTCCTGGACCTCGACGGCTTCCTTCTCGTAGCCCATGCGCCGGGCGAGCTGGTTGTAGAAGTTCTGCTTCCGGCTGCCCATGCCGCCCACGTACAGGGCGGTGTACGGACGGAACATGTCCGCGAGCGCGCTCACGTCGTCGCCGAGGGCCAGCGGCACGGTCGGGCAGACGTCGAAGCCGTCCATGGTCAGCCCGGCCTTCTCGCGGCCCGCCCGGATGTGCGTGAGCGCGGTGGCCTCCAGGTGCTCGGCGGCCGGGAAGATCAGCAGCGCGCCGTCGGCGATCTCGCCGGTCTGCTCAAGGTTCTTGGGCCCGATGGCGGCGATGTAGAGCGGGATGTGCTCGCGCTCGGGATGCACGGTCAGCTTCAGCGGCTTGCCCGGGCCGTCGGGCAGCGGCAGGGTCCAGTGCTCGCCCTGGTAGGACAGCCGCTCGCGGGTCATGGCCTTGCGGACGATCTCCACGTACTCGCGGGTCCGGGCCAGCGGCTTGTCGAACTTGACGCCGTACCAGCCCTCGGAGACCTGCGGTCCGGAGACGCCGAGGCCGAGCCGGAAGCGGCCCTTGGTCAGGGAGTCGAGGGTGGCGGCCGTCATGGCCGTCATCGCCGGCTGGCGGGCCGGGATCTGGAGGATCGCCGAGCCGACGTCGATCCGCTCGGTCTGGGCGGCGACCCAGGCCAGGACGGTCGGGGCGTCCGAGCCGTAGGCCTCCGCGGCCCAGCAGACGTCGTAGCCGAGACGGTCGGCCTCCTGCGCGACGGCGAGGTTGTCGGCGTCCATGCCAGCGCCCCAGTAGCCGAGATTGATGCCGAGCCGCATGTGTCGTCCCCTTACCGGTTTACCGATCAGTAACGTAGGTCTGCGGGGACTGTAGCGCGCCCGGGTGCCCCGCGTCAGTGCCGCAGTAGTCTCAGCCCTCATGGAGCAGAGGCATCTCGGCCGCACCGGACTGCGCGTCTCCCGGATCGGTCTCGGCACACTGACCTGGGGCCGGTCGGCGGACGGACCGGACGAGGCGGAAGCGGCCGCGCAGTTGAAGACGTTCTGGAACGCGGGCGGCACGCTCGTCGACACCGCCGACGTGTACGGCGGCGGTGAGGCGGAGTACCTCCTCGGACAGTTGATCGGATCCGTACCGCGGCGGGATCTGGTGATCGCCACCAAAGCCGGCGGGGTCGCGGACCCGGACCGCCGCTTCGACGGTTCGCGCGGCCACCTGCTGGCCGCCCTCGACGACTCGCTGGCCCGCCTGGACACGGATTACGTCGACCTCTGGCAGGTCCACGCCTTCGATCCCCGGACCCCGATGGAGGAGACCCTCCAGGCGCTGGACATCGCGGTGAGCAGCGGGCGGGCGCGGTACGCCGGCGTGTCGAACTTCAGCGGCTGGCAGCTGGCGAAGGCGGCGACCTGGCAGCTCGCGGCGCCGGGGGTACGGACCCGGCTGGCATCGACGCAGATGGAGTACTCCCTGCTCCAGCGGGGCGTGGAGCGGGAGGTCCTGCCGGCCGCGCTGGACCTCGGGGTGGCCCTGCTGCCCTCCTCCCCCCTGGGCCGGGGCGTCCTGACGGGCAAGTACCGTTCCGGTACCCCGGCGGACTCCCGGGGCGCCTCGCAGACCCTGGCCGCCTTCGTGGACCCGTACCTGGACGAGGCGGCGAGCCGGATCGTGGACGCGGTGGCGACGGCCGCCCACGGCCTGGCCGTGACCCCGCTCCAGGTGGCCCTGGCCTGGGTCCGCGACCGCCCGGGAGTGGCCGCCCCGATCCTCGGCGCGCGCACGTCGGCGCAGCTCGGGGCGGCTCTGTCGGTGGAGACGCTTAGTCTTCCGGAGGAGATCCGCCGGGCGCTGGACGACGTTTCGGCGCCCGTCCACCGCTATCCCGATCAGGACTGGAGCACGCTGTGAGCGACACCGCTGCCGCCGACGCCACTGCCGCGGAGGACCCGGCCGCCCCCGCCGGGGAAGCCGGGACGGCACCGGACCCCACCGGCCCGGACGCGGCCCCGGCCGACGGGGACGCTTCCGGCGAAGCCGTGGCGGCCCCCTCCCGCGAAGCGGGGAACGACGAAGCCGAAGCCGGGACCGGGGTCGGGGGTCCGGAGGCGGATGCCGCACCGTCCGGCGAAGCCGGTGACGGGGGTCCGGAGGCGGAGCCCCCGGTTTCGGGAACGGGCGGGGTGGGGGAAAGCCCCGCAGGGCCCACCACCGACGGCGAGACCGACGGCACGGACGCAGAGGCCGCCCCGGCACCGGCCGACGGCGACGCCGGGGACGCGGGCGCGGAAGGGGCCGCCGAGGCCAAGCCCGCGCTCAGCGAGGCCGCCGCGGAGCTGGCCGCGCAGAAGATCGAGCGGGAGCGCATCGCGCGCCGCAAGGCCGAGCGCGAAGGACCCGTCGAGGCCGGGGCCAAGCTCAGCGGGAAGGCCGCCGATCTGCTGGCCGCCGTACGGGCCGTCGAGAGCGGGGGCACGCCGCCCGCCGAGTTCGACGCACCCCCGGCGCCGCGCAGGACCGTCCCGGCGCCCGCGCCGGAGCGCACCCCCGGGGTCACCCCGGAGACCGCGTCCGCACCCGCCCCGTCGGCGCCCTCGGTCGCACCTGCGGCCGCGCCCATGACCGCGACTCCGGCCGCACCGTCCGCCGACGCCGTCCAGGCCGTCCGCGAGGTCCTCGCCCGGGGCGGTGCCCCCGAGACCCTCGCTCCGCAGGCCGCCGCCGCCCTCGGCGACGACGCCGCCGAGGAGCTGGCGCGCTCCCCCTGGCGGCTGCTGGCCGTCGCCGGGGTCCGCCCGGCCCAGGCCGACGGTTTCGCCCGCGCCCTGCTCGGCGCCGGGGCGACCGGACCCGGGGACGAGCGGCGGGCCGCCGCCCTGGTGGGCTGGCTGCTGGCCCAGGCCGCCGCCAAGGGGCACACCGTGCTCGAAGCCCCGACCCTGGAGTCCGCCCTCGCCCAGTACGGCGTACCGGACCCCGCCGAGGCACTGGAGGCGGCCGTCGGCGACGGAGCCGCGCTGGCCTTCGAGGAACCGGTCGGTCCGCCCGTCGGCGAGGACGAGGAGCAGCCCGTACGCGTCCTCGTGGGCCTGGAGGGCTCCGCCATGGCCGAGGAGAGCCTCGCCGAGGGCCTGGCCCGCCTCGCCGGCACCTTCACGGACCCCGCCGACTGGGACAAGGCAACCGCCGGCCCCGGCGCCGAGCTGATCCGCGCCGTCGCCGGGCACGGCCTGGTCACCCACACCGGCGGCGAGTCCGCCCGCGCCGAACCCCGCGCGCTCCTCGCGGCCGCCCGGGAGTTCGGCCTGCGGGCCTGCCTGGCCGCGCACGCGCCGGCCGACGACGCCGTCACCGTGGCCGGGCTGCTCGGCGGCACCGAGGGCCCGGGCCGGGACGCGGACGGGCAGTTCGCGCTCGACCTGCTCATCGTCCTCGACGCCCCGCAGCTGGACGTGGAGACGGCCGCCGCCCTCGTGGAGTCCGTCCCCGACGGAGCCCGCCTGGTGCTGTCCGGCGACCCGGCCGTGCTCGGTTCCGCCGGCCCCGGCCGGGTCTTCGCCGACGTGCTCTCGGCCCGTGCCTGCCCCCAGCTCGTCTCCCGCGTCCCGGACCCCGGCCCGATCGGCGAGCTGGTCTCCGGAGTCGGCGTCGGGGAGTTGAACCAGGTCGACGCCCCCGGCAAGGAGGTCGTCATCGTCCCGGTCCGCGACGCCGGGGAGGCCGTGCACCGCACCGTGCAACTGGTGGCCGAGTCCGTGCCCCGCGCTTTCGGTATCCCGGCGGACGCGGTCCAGGTGATCACCCCGGGCCACGGCGGCTCGGCGGGCACCCGCGCGCTCAACGCGGCCCTCAAGGAGCGGCTGAACCCGGGCCCGGGCCGTTTCGGCGGCTTCGACCCCGGTGACCGCGTGGTCCACGTGCCCTTCCCCGGGCGGGCCCTGCCGGCCCGGGTGGTGTCGGCCGACGCGCAGGGGCTGCACCTGGCCGGAGCGGCGGGCGCGCGGATCGTCGTACCCAAGGAGCGGGTGGAGTCTCAGGTGCGGCACGGCTGGGCCGTGACGGCGCACCAGGCCGTCGGGGCGCGCTGGCCCGCGGTGGTCGTCGTCCTGCCCGGGGACGCGGCGCAGGCCCTGTCGCGGGACTGGGTGTACACCGCCTTCGGGCGGGCCGAGCGGCACCTCTCGGTGGTGCACGGGGTGGACCAGGCGCTGCCGCGCGCGGTCGCGGAGGTGCCCGCGAAGCCCCGTACGACCCGGCTGGCGGGCCTGCTGCGGACGCTCGTGGCGTCGGCGCGGGGGCCGGAGCAGGCCTGAGCCGTACGCGCCGCGGCCCCCGTCCCGGGTGGGACGGGGGCCGCGGCACTTCACGCGGGGGGACAGGGCCGGCGGGGCCGGCCCGGTGGTCAGGCCGGGGTCAGACCCGGCTCCGCCGCCTCTTCCTCGTCGGAGTCCTCGTCCAGGTCCTCGTCGAAGACCGAGCTGACGTCGAACCGGTGCATCACGTCCTGCGGATCGATGTGGGCGAAGGGCGAACCCAGCCACTCCCCCGGTTCCGCGACGTCCTCCGAGGCCGCGATCCAGAGCGTGGAGTCGCCCTCCTCCAGACCGAAGTCCTTGGCGCGGGAGGCGATCTCGTCCGGCTCGTACTCGCCGAAGAGCACGCCGAGCGCGTCGGCGGTGCCCCCGTCGTGGCCGAGTTCGGCTTCGCGGTCGTGCGCGACGACGCGCTCGGCCTGGGCGATCAGGCGGGCCGGCTCGACGACCGCGTAGTCGCGGCGGATGAGCACGCTGAACGCGGCGGGCTCGGCGGGCCCGGTGTACGGGAGCCCGTCCTCGGGAGTGGGGATCTCGAAGGGGGTGACCTCGTCGTAGCGGTCGTACAGGAACTCGTCGTAGACCTCGGCGGCGGCGGCGAGTTCGTTGAACGCCGCGTAGACGTCCGGGTCATCGTCCCCGATCCTGCTCTCGACCGCGGCGAGGTGACGGTCGAGCGCGGCCTTGACCGCCTCGGCGGCGGCGCGTACCTCGGCAACAGTGGGCAGAGCGGCATCAGACATAGTGCAGACGCTATCCGTAGCAGGCCTCTGCCCGCACAATAGATGCGATGCCGGAATACGAATTCGTCGACTTGTACGTGCCTCGCGGGGTTCCACGCCAGGAAACGACCCGCATGTTGACCGATCACGCCGAGTACGGGCATTGGGAGCTCGACCGGCTGACGCTGCTTCGGGACGGCAGCCGCCGCGTGCGACTGCGCCGCCGGATCATCCGCCAGGTCCGCGCGACCTGGTGACGCGGCTCCCCGGAGCGGGGGCCGCGTCACGCGGGACGTGCGCGTGAAGGTCCGTCAGGCGGCGTTGCGCGCCCGGCGGTAGAGCACGGATCCGGCCAGCAACATGCCCGCGGCCAGGGGTACCCCGGCGGTGAGGGTGTTGCCGCCGCCGGTGGAGGCGAGGACCGGCCCCGGGCCGGGGGTCGAACCGGTACCCGTACCGGTCCCCTGCGCGGGGTGCGTCACCGGGGTCACCGATCCGGCGCCGGGGCCCGTGCCGGGACCGGTGGGCGTTCCGGGGTTCCCGGTGCCGGGCGTACCGGGGTTCCCGTGGTCCCCTGGCCCGCCCGGGTGTTCCGGGTGGCCGGGGTGGTTCGGCCCGTCATCGTCGTCGCACGGCTCGTCCGGGTGGCCGGGGTTGCCCGGGTGCTCGGGGTTGCCCGGGTGCTCGGGGTTGCCCGGGTGCTCGGGGTTGCCCGGGTGCTCGGGGTTGCCCGGGTGCTCGGGGTTGCCCGGGTGCTCGGGATGCCCCGGGTGCTGCTGGTGTCCCGGTCGGGCCGAGAGGTTGGCGCAGCGGTTGCCGAAGGCCGGGTTGAGGGCCCCCACCACCGTCACCGTGTTCCCGCAGGCGTTCACCGGTGCGTCCACGGGTGCCTGGAGGGCGTTTCCGGACAGCAGGCCCGGTGAGTGCGCGGCATGGCCTGAGGCGCCGGAGTCCGCGTGTGCGTAACCCCCTCCGACCGCGAGCAGACCCCCCGCGGCCGCCATGGTGATCAAGGTCTTCCTGCCGGTGACCTGTACCTGTCGTCGCATCTGTACTTCGTCCCCTGGTGTGTGCTCGGTGCACGTGCACGCTCGGTCGGCGTACCGGCCGCACGGGGCTCCCCCGCCTGGTACGCCGAAAAGATCAACGTCGGGCCGTAAAGCCCAGCGGCCCCGGAGCGCTGGAATGCGCTCCGGGGCCCCAGAACTTCAGAAGCGTCAGGCGTTGACGCAGGTGTTGCCGAAAGCCGGGTTCAGCAGGCCGATCACGGAGACCGTGTTGCCGCAGACGTTCACGGGGATGTGAACGGGAACCTGGACGACATTGCCGGACAGGACACCGGGCGAGCCGATGGCCGCACCCTGTGCACCCGCGTCGGCGACAGCCAGGCCCGCTCCCGCGAGAACCAGACCACCGGTGGCAGCCGCAGCGGCGACAACCTTCTTGAGCATTGTTCCTCCTAGTAGGCAAGTGCGGTCCCAGCCGCGGACCGCACCACCTGTAACGAGGAGGGATCACCGGGGCTACGAGCGTATGAGCGCATTCACTCTTCTCAGTGGAATCCGCACACCTTCCCGATTCCCTGGCGTTAGCTTCGCCCCGCTCTTCCCACGGCTCGCCTCAGGACTCGTCGATGAACCGGTCGAGCACCCGCACGCCGAACTTCAGACCCTCCACCGGCACCCGCTCGTCCACTCCGTGGAACATCCCGGCGAAGTCCAGCTCCGGCGGCAGCTGCAGCGGCGCGAAGCCGAAGCAGCGGATGCCGAGGTCGTCGAAGGACTTGGCGTCCGTGCCGCCGGAGAGCATGTACGGGACCGCGTGCGCGATCGGGTCGTGGGCCTTGAGGGCGGTCTGCATGGCGTCCACGAGCTTCCCGTCGAAGTCCGTCTCCAGCGCCTTGTCCGCGTGGACGTCCTCCCGCTTCACGCGCGGGCCGAGAATGCGGTCGAGGTCGGCGAAGAACTCGTCCTCGTAGCCCGGCAGGAAGCGGCCGTCCACGTGGGCGGTGGCCTGGCCGGGAATGACGTTGACCTTGTAGCCGGCGCCGAGCATGGTCGGGGCGGCGGAGTTGCGCAGTGTCGCCCCGACCATCTTGGCGATGCCGCCGAGCTTGGCGAGCGTGGCCTCCATGTCGTCCGGGTCGAGCGGGGTGCCCAGCGCGTCCGAGAGCTCGTCCAGGAAGCTCCGCACGGTCTTGGTGACCCGTACCGGCCACTTGTGGCGGCCCAGGCGCCCCACGGCTTCGCACAGCTCCGTGATGGCGTTGTCGTTGTTGGTCATGGACCCGTGGCCGGCGGTGCCCTCGACCGTGAGCCGCATCCAGTGCATGCCCTTCTGCGCGGTCTCCACCAGGTACAGCCGCAGGTTCTCGTTGACGGTGAAGGAGAAGCCGCCGACCTCGCCGATCGCCTCGGTGACGCCCTCGAAGAGCCCGGGGTGCTTGTCGACGAGGTGGCGGGCGCCGTAGATGCCGCCGGCCTCCTCGTCGGCGAGGAAGGCGAGCACGATGTCGCGCGGGGGCTTGCGGCCGCTGCGCATGCGGTCGCGTACGACGGCCAGCGTCATCGCGTCCATGTCCTTCATGTCGACCGCGCCGCGGCCCCACACGCAGCCGTCGGCGATCTCACCGGCGAAGGGGTCGTACGTCCAGTCGGCGGCGTTGGCCGGGACCACGTCGGTGTGCCCGTGGATCAGCAGCGCGGGCCGCGAGGGGTCCTCGCCCTCGATCCGCGCGACGGTCGAGGCGCGCCCCTTGTGCGATTCGAAGATCTGCGGCTCCAGCCCGACCTCGGCGAGCTGCTCGGCGACCCACTCGGCCGCCTTGCGCTCGCCCGGCCCCGAGTGGTCCCCGTAGTTGCTGGTGTCGATCCGGATGAGGTCCCGGCAGAGGTCGACGACCTCGTCCTCGCCGGAGACGGTCCTGCCCGCGCCCGATTCGCTCACGCTGCTTCCTCCCACTGATCAGTACCGAACTGCCTCCATCCTCCCGCTCCGGGCCGCTCTCCCCAAGGGCGATCCCCGGCCGTCGGGGGGTGTGATCGAGGACCCCGGAATGTTTGGTAATGTTTTCCACGTCGGAACGGCCCGCGAGGGACGCGAGACAGACACCTTGTCCGGGTGGCGGAATGGCAGACGCGCTAGCTTGAGGTGCTAGTGCCCTTTATCGGGCGTGGGGGTTCAAGTCCCCCCTCGGACACCAGCGAGAACCCCACTTCACGTGGGGTTTTCTGCGTTTGAGGGCCGGGCCGCGGCGGACCGCGCGGACCCGGCCGGGATATTCTGGGGCGGTGAACGAGAACCTTCCCCCCTGTCCCAAATGCTCCTGCGAGTACACCTACGCGATGAACGCGCTCGTGGTGTGCCCCGAGTGCGGGCACGAGTGGGTGCCCGCCGAGGGCGGCGCGCAGGACGAGCAGAGCACCGGGGAACGGGTCGTCAAGGACGCCGTGGGCAACGTACTGACCGACGGCGACACCGTGACCGTCACCAAGGCGCTCAAGGTCAAGGGCAGCCCCTCGGGGATCAAGGCCGGTACCAAGGTGCGCAACATCCGGCTCATCGACGGCGTCGACGGGCACGACATCGACTGCAAGATCGACGGCTTCGGCGCCATGCAGCTGAAGTCCAGCGTGGTCAAGAAGGCCTGACCGGCCGACCCGACGCGAAGAGGGACCCCGCCGTGGCGGGGTCCCTCTCGTCGTATCCGCTCCCGGTCAGTCGTGCGGGGTGGCCTCGGCCGCTGCCTGGTCGAGGCGGAAGGCCTCATTGCCGAGGCCGATGCGGGCGTGGACCTCGGGACGGGTGGAGCGCAGGACCAGTCCGTACACCAGGCCGACGACCACGGCGGCGGCGATGATGCCGGGCAGGGCCCAGCTGAGCGCGGAGCCCTCCTCGGCGCCGACCAGGACGCCGAAGTCCCTGACGGTGTAGACGGCGATGGCGAGCAGCGCGACGCCGGCGAGGCCGGCCGCTACGAGGCGCCAGACCTGGGCGCCGGCGGTGCCGCGGCGCACGAAGAAGGCGATGACCGCGAAGGACGCGGCGGCCATGAGGAGGGTGACGCCCAGGGCGCCGACGCTGCCCATCCAGGTGAACAGGTGCAGGACGGGCGCGGTCGGGTCGCCGGTCGGCATGTCGTCGGTGAAGGCGAAGGCCAGGACGACGACGACGGAGACGACGGTCTGCAGGAGCGAGCCGGTGGCGGGGGCGCCGGTGCCGGCGTTGGTGCGGCCGAAGGCGGCGGGGAGCAGGCCCTCGCGGCCCATCGCGAAGGCGTAGCGGGCGACGACGTTGTGGAAGCTGAGCATCGCCGCGAACATGCCGGACACGAACAGGACGTGCAGGGCGTCGGTGAAGGTGGTGCCCAGGCGGCTCTCGGTGAGCTGGAAGAGCAGTCCGGGGCCGGCCTCGGCGGAGGCCTTGACCACTTCGCCGGGGCCGGTGGCGACGGTGAGGGCCCAGGCGCTGAAGGCGAAGAAGAGCGCGACGAAGCCGACGGCGAGGAACATCACCCGGGAGACGACGATGTGCGGCTTGCTGGTCTCCTCGGCGTACACCGGGGACTGCTCGAAGCCGACGAAGGCGGCGATGCAGAAGCACAGGGCGGTGCCGAGGCCCGCGCCGGTGAGGGTCTCGGGGTTGAAGGCGTGCAGCGAGAGGCCTTCGGGGCCGGGCTCGCCGAGGGCGGCGAGGTCGAAGACGACGACGAGGACGACCTCGATGATCAGCAGGACGCCGAGGACCTTGGCGTTGAGGTCGATCTTCAGCCAGCCGAGCGCGCCGGTGAGGGCGATGGCGGCCAGGGCCGGTATCCACCAGGCGAGTTCGGTGTCGAGGTAGGTGGCGAAGAGGCCGGAGATCTCGAAGCCGAGGATGCCGTAGACGCCGACCTGCATGGCGCTGTACGCGACGAGGGCGACGAGCGAGGCGCCGGCGCCGGCGGTCGGGCCGAGTCCGCGCGCGATGTAGGCGTAGAAGGCTCCGGCGTTGTGGACGTGCCGGCTCATCTCGGCGTAGCCGATGCTGAAGAGCGCGAGGACGGCGCCGAGGATGACGAACAGCAGCGGCTGGCCGACGATGCCCATGACCCCGAAGGTGGTGGGCATGACGCCGGCGACGACCATCAGGGGGGCGCTCGCGGCGAGTACGGAGAGCAGCAGGCCGGCGGTGCCGAGGCGGTCGGCGCGCAGGGCGCGGTCCTGGCCCTTGTAGGTACGGATCTCGGCCGGTCCGGCCGGCTCGGTGAGCGTGTTGGATCTGCCCGTCGGCATGGCGAGGTGTCCTTTCGGGGCGGGGACTGAGCGGGGACTGAGCGGGGGCGGTACTGGTCAGGCGGTGCGGAGGTCGGGCCGTGCGGAGGTCAGGCCGTGCCGAGCGCGGCGCTGCGCGCGGCGAGGAAGGCCTTGTGCGGGTCGAGGTCCGGGTAGGACCACGGGGCGCGGGTGGCGTGGCTTCCGATCCGGTGGAAGAGGGCGGCGGCCTCGGCGGGGCGGCCTTCCCAGAGTTTGGCGTGGGCCAGGAAGTTGAGGTCCACGCGGTTGCGGGGGTGGTCCTCGCGCTCCCACTCCAGCCACCAGTCGAAGGCGGAGCGCAGCACCTGGCGGGCGCGGCGGCCGGACCAGTGCTCGGCCATGGCCTGGCGGCTGTGGCCGTGCGCGGCGGCGAGTACGCGGTAGCGCTCGGCGTGGGCGATGACGGGGAGCACGGCGAGCGGGGAGTCGGCCGGGGACTCCTCGGCGGCCCAGGCGGCGAAGTCGTAGACCTCGTGGAGCGGGTCGTGGCCGGAAGCGGGGGCGCGCTCGGCCAGCCGGGAGACCATCAGGTGGTGGGCGTGGTGGTGTTCCCGGTGGCGGGCCCGGACCTGGTCGAAGTGGCGGCTGAACTGCTCCTCGGTGCCGAAGGCGCGGGTCAGGAGCAGCAGGCCGAGCCAGGGGGTGGGGTCGGCCGGGAAGAGGGCGGCGGCCCGCCGGCAGGCTTCCTCGGCGGCCTCGGGGGTGCCCTTGCGGCGCAGGGCGGTGAAGACGGCCGCGCAGGCGAGGAGGGTGACGGCGTCGGCGCTCTCCGGTTCGGCGAGGAGCCATTCGCGGGCCCAGGCGGTGGCGGCGGGGGTTTCGGCGAGGACGACGAGGCGGTGGCCGCGGCGGTCCCAGTCGTCGCCGGTGGCGACCAGGAGGGAGCGCGCCTTGGCCCAGCGGCCCTGGGTGAACTGGGCGCGTACGTCGACGAGTTCCAGGTCGCAGAGTGCGGAGTCGAAGAGTTGGGCGTCCCGCTTGCGGGCGCGGCCGAGGGGCGGCGGAGGCGGAGACATCCGCGGTTTCCCTCCAAGACGCGGGCGGTCGGGCTGTGTTGCCGGATGATCACGCACAGCAAAGCGGTACGCACAGCTCCGCGTCAAGGTCCAGTCCACTGGGTGGCGTGTTTCAACTGGTGTGGAAAATTGCCGAGTTGAGGTGGTAATTCCGCTTCGCGGCGGGGCCCGCGGCGGCGCCCCCGAGAGAGCGCCCGGGGGCGTGCACCGGCCAACGTCCACCGGGCGCCCGCGGACGGGGCACCACTGAGCGGCCGCGCCGAGCCGTGGTCCCGGGCGGGCCCGCGCCCGGCCGTACGGGCGTCCCCGCCGGTGGGCGCCGCCCGTACGGGAAGGCCGGGCGGAGACGAGGCCCGTGCGCCCACTGGCCGGATCTCGCCCCTGCCCGCCCCGCCTTCCGCCGGGGTCGGAATCGGGCCCCTCGGCAGGATCGGCAGGATCGGCAGGAGTTCCTGGCCGACGGCCCGGCCGAGGCCCTGTCGGCGCCCCGCCCCCGCCCCCGGCTGGGGAAGGCCTAGCCGACGGCCGCGGCCGCGGCGCGGCCCGCCGCGCGGCCCGAGAAGACGCAGCCGCCGAGGAAGGTGCCCTCCAGGGCCCGGTAGCCGTGGACGCCGCCGCCGCCGAAGCCGGCCGCCTCGCCCGCCGCGTAGAGGCCCGGCAGGGGTTCGCCCGCGGCGGTGAGCACGCGGGAGGAGAGGTCGGTCTCCAGTCCGCCGAGGGACTTGCGGGTCAGGATCGAGAGCCGGACGGCCACCAGCGGGCCCGCCGCGGGATCCAGGATCCGGTGCGGGGCGGCGGTGCGGATCAGCTTGTCGCCGAGGTACTTGCGCGCCCCGTGGATCGACATGACCTGGAGGTCCTTGGTGAAGGGGTTGGCCATCTCGCGGTCCCTGGCGACGACCTCGCGGCGGACCGTCTCCTCGTCCAGCAGTCCTTCCTTCGTGATCGCGTTCATGCCGCGCACGAGCGAGGACAGGTCCTTCTCGACGACGAAGTCGACACCCTTGTCCATGAAGGCCCGCACGGGGCCGGGGACGGCCTGCCGCGCCCGGTCGATGACGCCCCGGACCGACTTGCCCGTCAGGTCCGGGTTCTGCTCGGAGCCCGAGAGCCCGAACTCCTTGCCGATGATGCGCTGGTTGAGGACGAACCACGTGTGGTCGTGGCCGGTCTTCATGATGTGGTCGAGCGTGCCGAGGGTGTCGAAGCCCGGGAAGAGCGGTACGGGCAGCCGCTTGCCGGTCGCGTCCAGCCAGAGCGAGGAGGGGCCCGGGAGGATGCGGATGCCGTGCCTGGCCCAGATCGGGTTCCAGTTCTCGATGCCCTCGGTGTAGTGCCACATCCGGTCCTTGTTGATGTGGCTCGCGCCCGCCTGCTCCGCGATGCCGAGCATCAGGCCGTCCACGTGCGCCGGGACCCCGGAGAGCATCCGCTCCGGCGGGGTGCCGAGGCGGGCCGGCCACTGCGCGCGCACGAGGTCGTGGTTGCCGCCGATGCCGCCGCTGGTCACGATCACGGCCTGGGCCCGCAGGGAGAACTCCCCTGCGGCCTCGCGGCCGCTCGCCGTGCCGCGTACGGCGTCGGAGGGGGCCAGCACCTCGCCGGTGACGGTGTCGAGCGTGCCCGCCGTGCGGGTCAGCCCGGTGACCCGGTGGCGGAACTTCAGCTGGACCAGCCCCCGGGCCACTCCGGCCCGTACGCGGCGCTCGAAGGGCTCCACCAGGCCGGGGCCGGTGCCCCAGGTGATGTGGAAGCGGGGAACGGAGTTGCCGTGGCCGTTCGCGTCGTAGCCGCCGCGCTCCGCCCAGCCGACGACGGGGAAGAAGCGGACGCCCTGGGCGTGCAGCCAGGGGCGCTTCTCGCCGGCCGCGAAGTCCACGTAGGCCTCGGCCCAGCGGCGCGGCCAGGCGTCCTCCTCGCGGTCGAAGCCCGCCGTGCCGAACCAGTCCTGGAGGGCCAGCTCGCGGGTGTCCTTGATCCGCATGCGGCGCTGCTCGGGCGAGTCGACGAAGAACAGGCCGCCGAAGGACCAGTGGGCCTGGCCTCCGATGGACTGTTCGGGCTCCTGGTCGAGCAGGATGACCTTGCGGCCGGCGTCGACGAGCTCCGCGGTGGCCACGAGGCCCGCGAGCCCCGCCCCGATCACGATCACGTCTGCGTCGTACGTCATGCGAACCCGTCCTCCGTCGGTGGTGGAGGCGATCCTTTGCTACGGAGCGGTAACCAGTCAACAGGAGCGGAGGGACCAAGGCATGAGCGCGGCCGACGAGGTACTGGACGTGGTGGACCGGGACGACCGGGTGACGGGGCGGGCGCGGCGCGGGGACGTGTACGCGGCCGGGCTCGTCCACCGGTGCGTGTTCGTACTGGCCAGGGACGCGCGGGGGCGGATCTTCACGCACCGGCGGACCGCGTCGAAGCTGGTCTTCCCCTCGTACTACGACATGTTCGTGGGCGGGGTGGTCAGCGCCGGCGAGAGCTACGCGCAGGCCGCCCTGCGGGAAGCGGAAGAGGAGCTGGGGGTGGCCGGACTGGCGGCGCCCGAGCCTCTGTTCAAGTTCCTGTACGAGGGTCCGGGCGGGGCATGGTGGTCCTTCGTGCACGAGGTCCGCTGCGAACTTCCG
Source organism: Streptomyces sp. ISL-43 (assembly GCF_018614195.1). Taxonomy (GTDB): domain Bacteria; phylum Actinomycetota; class Actinomycetes; order Streptomycetales; family Streptomycetaceae; genus Streptomyces. The sequence goes on along the minus strand of NZ_JAGGOT010000013.1, from coordinate 130,574 downwards.
GTCCGGCCGCAGGCCTCGGAGGTGGCCTGGCACGCGTGGCTCCCGGAGGAGGAGGTGGCGCGGCGGGTCGCGGACGGCTCCTGGCCCTGGGTGCCGGACGGCCTGGAGGCCTACCGGAGGCTGCGGGAGTTCCGGCCGGGGGGGCCGGTAGGCCGGGCCGCCAGTAGATTGGGCGGGTGATCGACTTCGTCAAGGACGTACGGCTGTGGTTCGCACCGGCGCGGGTGCGGGACGAGGGCGAGACCCCCGACTACCGCTTCTCGCTGGCCAACGAACGGACCTTCCTGGCCTGGATCCGGACCGCGCTGGCCCTGGTCGGCGGCGGTTTCGCCGTGGACCAGTTCCTGCCCGACCTGCGGTGGGCGGTGCGGGTCGGGATGGCCTTCGCGCTGCTCGCGGTGGGCGCGGCCTGCGCGTTGCGGGCGGTGAACCACTGGGTGCGGTGCGAGCGGGCGATGCGACGCGGCGAGGACCTGCCGCTGTCCCGGTTCCCGGTGGTGCTGAGCCTGGGGGTGGGGCTGGTCGCGGTGGCGATGCTCGTGGTCGTGCTGCTGGGCTGGACGAAGGGACGGTGAGCACCCCGGGAGCGGGCGCCGACGCCGGTGGCCTCGGCGGTGGCGGTGACCGTGACGACCTCCGCGACGCGGGGCTGCAGCCGGAGCGGACCCGGCTCGCGTGGCGGCGTACGACGCTGTCGTGCGCGGTGACGGCGGTACTGGCGCTGCGCCAGGCGCTGCACGGGTCGGGCTCCCTGGTGGAGGTCACCGGGATCGCGGTGATCGCGCTGGTCTGGTCGGCGTTCCTGTGGGTCTCGCACCGGCGGATGGGGGAGCTGGCGGCGGCCCGGCCGGCCGGGCTGGCACCGCGTGCGGCGCTGGCGGTGACGGCGTGCACGGTGGCCCTGGCCGTCTTCGCGATGGCGGTCATCGTCTGATCCGACGAGACGATGGTCCGCCTTACGCGCCACCCCGGCGCGCACCGGGACACAACGGGTCATCCGGGTCGATCCGCACTAGCCTCGGCGGCATGACGACCCTGCACCAAGAGCACCCCGCGCACGAGCACGCGCACGCCCACGGCCCCGACTGCGGGCACACGGCGGTCGATCACGGCGACCACCTCGACTACGCGCACGACGGCCATCTGCACCGCGAGCACTCCGGGCACTGGGACGAATGCGAGCCCGCGACGCACACCGCGCACGGGGCCCACGAGCACGCGCACGGAGCGGACTGCGGGCACGGCTCCGTCCGGCACGGCGACCACCTCGACTACTTGCACGACGGACACCGGCACGCCGCGCACGACGGGCACTACGACGACCACTGACCGGCCGCACGGACAACCCCCCTCCCCCCGGGCCGCCACGACTGGCAGGATGCCGACAGCCCGTCACAGCGACCCGGGGAGCGCGCAGATGCCCGTAGAAGAGCCGTATCTCGTCCAGCCCGCCGACGGGGTGTACGCCTACGTGCAGCCCGACGGCGGCTGGTGCCTGAACAACGCCGGCTTCGTCACCGGCGGCGGCCGGACCCTGCTCGTCGACACGGCCGCCACCGAGCGGCGGGCGCTGGCCCTGCGCGCGGCCGTGCTGGCCGCCGGGGCGCCGCTCCCCCGCACCGTGGTCAACACCCACCACCACGGGGACCACACCTACGGCAACGGCGTGTTCGCCCCCGAGGCGCTGATCCTGGGGCACGACAACGCGCGGTCCGAGCAGCTCGCCGCCGGGCACCAGCTGGAGACGATCTGGCCGGCGACCGACTTCGGCGCGATAGACATCACCGCGCCCGACCTGACGTACAGCGACCGGATGACGCTGCACGTCGGGGAGAGCGAGGTGCAGGTCATCCACCCCGGTGCCGCGCACACCACGGGCGACTCGATCGTGTGGCTGCCCCGGCAGCGGATCGTGTTCACCGGGGACCTGGTCTTCGCGGAGGGCACGCCGTTCCTGGCGATGGGCTCCCTGGCCGGGTCGCTGCGGGCCCTGGAGCTGCTGCGTTCGCTGGGCGCGGAGACGGTCGTACCGGGACACGGGCCGCTGACCGGCCCCGAGGCGTACGGGGCCACCGAGCGCTATCTGCGGTACGTCGCGGAGCTCGCCCGGGAGGGCAGGGAGAAGGGGCTGACCCCGCTGGAGGCGGCCCGGCAGGCCGATCTCGGCGAGTTCGCCGCCTGGCGGGAGAGCGAGCGGCTGGTGGCGAACCTGCACCGGGCGTACGCGGAGCTGGCCGGGGAGCCCGAGGGCGTCCCGCTGGACATCCTGGCGGTGCTGCGGGACATGACGGTGATGAACGGCGGGACGCCGATCCTCTGCCACGCCTGATGCCGGCGGGCCGGAGGGGGGCCCCCCGGCCCGCGCTCCTCCTCCCCCGCCGTCTCTTTTCCCTTCCGTTCCTCCCGCCTACTGGACGACATACCGACTGGTCGGCATGATGGGGGGCGTTCGTTTCGTCGTCGTCAACTCCGTACGGAGGCGCGCACCATGACCTCAGCCCAAGGCCCGGCCCCGGCCGGCCCGCGAGGACTCGATCCGGAGCGGCTGCGCGGTCATCTCGACCGGGCGCGGCCGGGACTCGTGGCCGGGCCGCTGACCGGCCGGCTGATCGAAGGCGGCCGCTCGAACCTCACGTACGAGGTGAGCGACGGGCACTCCCGCTGGGTGGTGCGCCGGCCGCCGCTGGGGCACGTACTGGCCACCGCGCACGACATGCGGCGCGAGTACCGGGTCATCGCCGCGCTGCACGGCACGGCGGTGCCGGTGCCCGAGCCGTTGCTGCTGTGCGAGGACGAGGCGGTGCTGGGCGCGCCGTTCTACGTGATGGAGTTCGTGGACGGGGTGCCGTTCCGCACGGCGGGCCAGCTGGCCGCGCTCGGCCCCGAGCGGACCCGGCGGGCGGTACTGGGCCTCGTGGACACCCTGGTCGAACTGCACGCGGTGAACCCGGACGCGGTGGGCCTGGGCGACTTCGGCCGGCCCGAGGGCTTCCTGGACCGGCAGCTGCGCCGGTGGGGCAAGCAGCTCGCGGCCTCCCGGGGGCGGGAGCTCGCCGGGATCGACGAACTGCACGGCGCGCTGGGCCGGGCACTGCCCGACTCCCCGGCGCCCACCGTGGTGCACGGGGACTTCCGGCTGGACAACGTGCTGATCGGCGGCCCCGACGACACGATCCGGGCGGTGCTGGACTGGGAGATGTCCACGCTCGGCGATCCGCTGACCGACCTCGGGCTGCTCGTGATGTACAGCTCCGACCTGGGCCTGACGGACTCCCCGGTGAGCACGACCAGCAGCGCCCCCGGCCATCCGTCGCCCGCCGAGCTGATCGAGCGGTACGCGGCCCGCTCGGGCCGGGACACCTCACAGGTCGCCTGGTACACGGCCTTCGCCTGGTTCAAGCTCGCGGTGATCCTCGAAGGCATCCACTACCGCTTCACGCTCGGGCAGACCGTCGGCGCGGGCTTCGACCGGATCGGCGAGCTGGTCCCGGTCTTCATCGAGCACGGTCTGACCACCCTCCAGGAAGGCTGAGGAGCCACGATGGATTTCGCATTCGACGCCCGGACCGAGGAACTGCGCGGGCGGCTGCTCGCGTTCATGGAGGAGTACGTCTACCCGGCGGAACCCGTCGCCGCCGGGCAGCGCGCGCGGCTGGCCTCGCCCTGGGACACTCCGGCCGTCTTCGGTGAACTGAAGGCCGAGGCGCGCCGTCAGGGCCTGTGGAACCTCTTCTTCGTCGACGGGCACGGCGCGCCCGGCGGCGGGCACGGCGCCGGGCTGACCAACCTCCAGTACGCCCCGCTCGCCGAGATCACCGGCCGCAGCCCGCACCTGGCTCCGATGGCGACGAACTGCGCGGCCCCTGACACCGGGAACATGGAGCTGCTCGCGCAGTTCGGCGACGAGGAGCAGAAGAAGCAGTGGCTGGAGCCGCTGCTGGCCGGTGAGATCCGGTCGGCCTTCGCGATGACCGAGCCCGACGTCGCCTCCTCGGACGCGACGAACATCGAGACACGGATCGAGCGCTCGGCCGGCGGCGACGAGTTCGTCGTGACGGGCCGCAAGTGGTTCATCTCCGGCGCCATGAACCCGGACTGCAAGATCTTCATCGTCATGGGCAAGACCGACCCCGACGGGGCCGACCCTCGGCGCCAGCAGTCCATGATCCTGGTCCCCCGGGACACCCCGGGCGTCGAGATCCGGCGCGCGATGACGGTGTACGGGTACGAGGACCACGACCACGGCGGCCACGCGGAGGTCGTCTTCGACGGGGCCCGGGTCCCTGCGGCGAACCTGATCGGCGAGGAGGGCGGCGGCTTCGCCATCGCCCAGGCCCGCCTCGGGCCGGGCCGGATCCACCACTGCATGCGGCTCATCGGCATGGCGGAGCGGGCCATCGAGCTGATGTGCCGGCGCGCGGTGGGACGTACCGCCTTCGGCAAGGAGCTGGCCGCGCAGGGCGTCGTGCAGAACTGGATCGCGGACGCCCGGGTCACGGTGGAGCAGCTGCGGCTGCTGGTGCTGAAGACGGCCTGGCTGATGGACACGGTCGGCAACCGGGGTGCGCACACCGAGATCCAGGCCATCAAGATCGCGACCCCGCGGGCGGTCCTGCGGATCCTGGACGACGCGGTGCAGCTGCACGGCGCGGGCGGGGTGAGCCAGGACTTCCCCCTCGCCGAGCTGTGGGCGGCGGCGCGGACGCTGCGGCTGGCGGACGGGCCGGACGAGGTGCACCAGCGCTCGCTGGCACACCGGGAACTCAAGAAGTACCGCGGCTAGCCTGGCGCTGTTCTACGGCGGCCTCGCGCAGTTCGTCGCGGGCGTGCTGGAGTTCCGCCGCGGCAACACCTTCGGGACCACGGCGTTCGTCTCGTACGGCGCGTTCTGGATGTCCTTCGCGGCGTACGTGAAGTTCGTCGCCCCGACGCTGCCGGCCGACCAGGCCCACGTGGCGACCGGCTGGTTCCTCGTGGCCTGGTTCATCTTCACCGCGTACATGTCGATCGCCGCCATGAAACTGGACGTCGCGCACCGGGTGCTCTTCGTCTCGCTGGCGCTGACCTTCCTCTTCCTGGCGCTCGGCGACCTGGCGCGGAGCACGGCGCTCGGCCACACCGGCGGCTTCCTCGGCCTCTTCACCGCGGGCGTCGCCTGGTACATCTCCTTCGCCGTGGTGGCCAAGGAGACCTGGGGCCGCGAAGTGGCCCCGCTCGGCTAGGACGCGGCGACGGCCGTCGGTCCGGCGGTGGTGCGACCCGCCGCCGTGTCGATGACCTCGTCCAGCACCTCCCGGGACCGGAGCAGGTCGGCGATCAGCCGGTCGATCCGGTCCCGTTCCGTCTTCAGCTCGGCGACGAGCGCGGGGGTGGCTCGTACGTTCGGCCCGCCGTCCGCATCGCGCATGCAGGGAAGGATCCGGCGGATCTTCGCGCTGTGCAGGCCCGCCGCGTAGAGCTCCTGGATCCGGATGACCCGGTCCACCGCACGCTCCGTGTAGTCGCGGTGGCCGCCGGGAGTCCGGTCGCAGACCAGCAGTCCCTGCTCTTCGTAGTACCGGAGCGAACGCTCGCCGACTCCGGTGCGCGCCGCCAGTTCACCGATTCTCATGCCCCACCCCGTCACTTCAGGACTTGCATCTGACATTGGTGTCAGGTTTTAGGTTACTTACATGACGAACTCATCGCAGGTACCCGGTACTTCCCGCCTCTTCGAGCCCGCCGGCCTCGGCGGCCTGGAACTCCCCAACCGCCTGGTCATGGCGCCGCTGACGCGCAACCGGGCGGACGCCGACGGGGTCCCGGGGCAGCTCATGGCCACCTACTACGCCCAGCGGGCCTCCGCCGGTCTGATCATCGCCGAGGCCACCACTCCGAACGCCGTGGGCCGGACCTACCCGAACATCCCCGCCCTGCACACCGCGGCCCAGATCGCAGGCTGGCGCGGGGTCACCGACGCGGTGCGCGCCGCCGGCGGCCGGATGTTCGTCCAGCTCCAGCACGGCGGCCGGGTCGGCCACCCCGACACCAGCGGGCACGTTCCGCTCGCGCCGTCCGCCGTACGCTTCCCCGAGCAGCTGCACACTCCGGGAGGACCGCGCGACGCCGTCACGCCCCGCGCGATGACGGCCGAGGACATCCGGTCCGCCATCGCCGATTTCGCCGCCGCCGCCCGCAATGCCGTCGAGGCCGGGTTCGCGGGTGTGGAGGTCCACTCCGCCAACGGCTACCTGCTCCACCAGTTCCTGGCGAAGGGCACCAACCTCCGGACCGACGAGTGGGGCGGCTCGGTGGCGAACCGGATCCGGTTGACCGTCGAGGTGGTCCAGGCCGTCGCCGAGGCCATCGGTCCGGAGCGGGTCGGCGTACGCCTCTCGCCCGGAGTCGCCGTGAACGGCGTCGAGGAGGGCGACACCGAGGACATCTACCCGGCGCTGCTGGCGGCCCTGGCGGACATCGACCCGGTCTATGTCCACGTTGTGTACGCGGACCCGGACCAGCCCCTCTTCCAGGAGCTCCGCAAGGCCTGGCCCGGCACGCTGATCGCCAACCCGAAGCTCTCCCGCGAGCAGTTCGCGGCCGACGCCGGCAAGGGCGCCGCCGAACGGCTGCTGGCCGGGGGCGCCGACCTGGTCTCCCTGGGCCGGGGCTTCCTCGCCAACCCCGACCTCGTGGCGCGGCTGCGCGCGGACGCACCCCTCAACGAGCTCCGCCCCGAGTTCCTGATGCACGTACAGGGGGCGGAGGGGTACACGGACTACCCGGCGCTGGCCGCGGTGTGACCGGCCCGCTACGGGCGCAGCGCGCGCAGCAGCAGGTCCGCGAGGTGGTCGGCCACTTGCTGGGGGGTGAGCGGGCCGTCCTCGCGGTACCAGGTCGACAGGTGGTGGACGGAGCCGAAGTGGTAGTCCACCACCAGGTCGGCCGGGGTCGCGGTGGAGAAGACCCCGGAGCGCTGGCCCTCCTCGACCAGCGCCCGGAACCGCTCGTGGTAGCGCCGGCGCTCCGCCCGGACCTGCTTGAACTTCTCCGGGCTCAGCTGGTGCATCGACCGGAAGAAGATCGCCGCGTCGTCGAGGTTCTCGATGGTGGTGACCACCACGTCGGCGGCGGCGGCGCGCAGCCGCTCCTCGACGGGCGCGTCGGAATCGGCCACCGCGTCGAGCCTCTGCTGCTGGAGGCGCAGCATGCGCGCGTACACCTCGTGCAGCAGATCGTCCTTGGAGCCGAAGTAGTGGTAGAGCGCGCCCTTGGTCACCCCGGCCGCCTCGACGATCTCCTGGACCGATGTCCGGTCGTAGCCGCGCTCGGCGAACAGCCTGGTCGCGACGGCCAGCAGCCGCTGCGGTACCGGGGCCTCGTGCGTAGCGACGGGCTCCGTCGTGGTCTTGGCGGCCATGGCGCTCGCCTTCCTTTCCTGATCCTCGACCGGTCCTCGCCTGTGGGGCTCCGCGCGGCCGTCCTGCCGTCCTGCTGTCCGGCCCTCCGGCCCTCCGGCCGTTTTCAGCCGCGGTCGCGCAGTTCCCGTCGCAGGATCTTGCCACTGGTCGTCTTCGGAAGGACAGGCAGGATCTCCACCTGGCGCGGGTATTTGTACGCGGCGATGCGCGCGGCGCAGTACGCGGACAGTTCCCCGGGGTCGGCCGCGGCCCCGGGGCGCAGGCTGACGTAGGCCTTCACGCTCTCCCCCCGGTAGGGGTCGGGGATGCCGACGACGGCTGCCTCGCGCACGGCGGGGTGGGTGTAGAGCACGTCCTCGACCTCGCGCGGCCAGACCTTGAAGCCGGACGCGCAGATCATGTCCTTCTTGCGGTCGACGACGTAGAGCCAGCCGTCCGCGTCCATGAACCCGACGTCCCCGGTGCGCAGTTCGCCGTCCGGGAAGGCCTTGGCGGTGTCGGCCGGCAGGCCCCAGTAGCCGGGGACCACCTGCGGGCCGCGCACGGCTATCTCGCCGGTCTCGCCGAAGGGCACCTCGGCTCCGCTCTCGTCGAGGATCCGCACGAGGGTGTCGGCTCCGGGCACGCCCACCGAGAGGGTGCCGGAGGCGGGGTCGACGGGGGCTTCGAGGTGCGCGGGGACCGAGGCGCAGGGGGCGGTGCACTCGGTGAGGCCGTAGCCGTTGCGCAGGTAGAAGCCGAAGGCGGCGCGGAGGCGTTCGACGAGGGCGGGCGGGAGCGGGGCGCCGCCGGAGGAGACCACCTGGAACGAGGCGAAGTGGTCGGGGGTGACGCCGGGGTGGGCGGCGAGGGCCATGAAGGCGGTGGCCGGGCCGACGGTGTAGGCGGGGCGGTGCTCGAGGAAGGCGTCGAGGACCACGCCGGCGTCGAAGCGGTTCGCGAGGACGAGGGTGCCCGCGTTGGTGAAGCAGGCGGCGAGCTCGCAGACCATGCCGGTGATGTGGAAGAGCGGGGCGAGGGCGAAGTAGGCGGCGCCCTCGGCGAGGGGGTGGCCGATGACCTGGCGCACGGCGTTGTGGGTGAGCGCGCCGTGGAGGTTCATGGCGCCCTTGGGGGTGCCGCTGGTGCCGGAGGTGTAGCTGATGAGCGCGGTGTCGGCGGCCGTCAGGCACGGGTCGGGCGGGGCGGGGCGGCCGTGGCGGGCCACGGTGGCGAGGTCGGCGGTGCCGGCCGCCTGCTCGGGACGGCCCGGCCCGAGGACCCGTACGTCGTCGCGGGTCTGGAAGTCCAGGTCGGACGCCGTCAGGACGGTCCGTACGCCGGTCCCGTCCACGGCTTCGCGCAGGTACGCCGGCCAGGCGCGGGCGTCGCATACGAGGGCCGCGGCCCCGGAGTCGCGCAGGATGTGGGCGGCCTCGGCGGACTTGTACATCGGGTTGAGCGGGACCACGACCGCCCCGGCCTTCCAGGCGGCCAGGACGGCGAGCACGAAGTGCGGGGTGTTCTGGAGCATGACGGCGACCCGGTCCCCGCGGCCTACGCCCTGCTCCGCGAGGTGGCCGGCGAGGGAGTCGGAGAGCGCGTCGGCCTCGGCGTAGCCGACGCGGCCGTCGAAGTAGGCGAGCGCGGTGCGCTCGGGGGCGCGGGCGACCGCGGCCCGGAAGGCGTGCAGCACACTGGGCGGGGGCGTGACGGGCGCCCGCTGCGCGGGGCTGAGCCGGGCGAGCCAGGGCTTCGTCCCGTAGGGGGAGGCGGGGGCGTCGCCGGTGGACGCGGTCATCGGGCCTCCCAGGTGCGCTGGAGCCGGTTCATGCCGCTGAGCCAGCGGTCCGGTTCGGTGGCGCGGGCCGCGTAGAAGTCCGCGACCTCGGGGTGCGGGAGGATCAAGAACCGGCCCTTCTCCATGCCGTCGAACGTGGCGTCCACGACCGCTTCCGGCTCGATCGCGGTCGGCGCGAGGACCAGCTCGCCCGCCGACCCGGCGGCGGTGAGCATGTCGGTCCGGACCCCCTGCGGGCAGATGGCGTGGACCTGGAGCCCGCGGTGGCGGTAGGTCAGCGAGAGCCATTCCGCGAAGGCGAGCGCGCCGTGCTTGGTGACACTGTACGGGGCCGCCCCGATCATGGTGAGCAGCCCGGCGGCCGAGACGGTGGACACGAAGCGGCCGCTCTCGCGCTCCAGCCAGTCGGGCAGCAGCAGCCTGGCCGCCCGGACGTGGGCCATGACGTTGGTGTCCCAGGCGGCCTCCCAGACGGCCTCCTGCGCGAAGGCGTCGCCGCCGGAGGCGAGTCCGGCGTTGGCGCAGTAGACGTCGACCGTGCCGCCGAGGGCCTCGCGGGCCTCCTCGACGACGGATGAGGCGTCGCCGGGCACGGCGATGGCGCTAGCGCCGATCGCGCCCGCGACGGAGGCGGCCTTGGCGGGGTCGAGGTCGTTGACCACGACCGTGGCCCCTTCGGCGGCGAAGCGGTGGGCGAGGGCCGCGCCGATGCCGCCGCCCGCGCCTGTGACGACGACTCGCTGGTCCTGGAACGCGTTCACGGGTCCACCCTTCGTGGCCTGCTGCCTGGTGCCGGATGCTCGGCTTCCGACTGCTTCCACGGCAGACTAACCAGTCGGTATGTCCGTGCGGAAGGGTGCGGCGCCCTACTTTGGCGCGATGACGCTGTCGCGACGCGGGTTGCTGGGTCTGGCCGGGGCGGCGGGGGCCGCGGGGAGCTGGGGGGCGGGGGGCCGGGCGGCGGCGCAGGCCGTCGCCGCGCCTGCTCCGGGTGCCGTCCCGGGCGCTGCCCCGGTCGTGGGCCCGCTCGCGGCCCGGGGGGCCGGTCCGGGCCTCGCCCCCGGCCTCGCCCCCGGCCTCGCCCCGGCCGCCGCCGACCGGGTGCGGACCGGGTTCGAGCGGCTCGCCGCGGACGGGTACGCCGTACTGGCCGGGCAGCGCGTCGGGGTGGTGACCAACCCCACCGGGATCACCGCGGACGCCCGCCACCTGGTCGACGTACTGCACGCCGACGAACGCGTCGACCTGGTCGCGGTGTTCGGCCCCGAGCACGGCTTCCGGGGCACGGCCCAGGCGGGCGGTTCGGAGGGGGCCGGGCGGGATCCGGCGACCGGCCTGCCCGTGTACGACACGTACGACAAGAGCGGGCAGCGCCTCGCGGACGTCTTCACGGCGGCCGGCGTCGACACCGTCGTCTTCGACATCCAGGACGTCGGCGCCCGCTTCTACACCTACATCTGGACCCTCTACGACTGCATGCGCGCGGCCTCGCTCGCCGGCAAGGCGGTGGTGGTGCTGGACCGGCCCAACCCGGTCGGCGGCCGGCGGGCCGCCGGGCCCGTCCTGCAGCGCCCGTACGCGAGCTTCGTGGGCCGGGAGCCGATCGCGCTCGCGCACGGCATGACGGCCGGCGAGCTGGCCGGGCTCTTCGCGGGCGAGTTCCTTCAGGGGAGCGGCCCCGCCCCGCAGGGCGTCCGGCTGCGGGTGGTGCGGATGGACGGGTGGCGGCGGGAGTCCTTCTTCGACGCGACGGGCCTGCCCTGGGTGCCGCCGAGCCCGAACATGCCGACACCGGGCACGGCCCTCGCGTACGCCGGCACCTGCCTTTTCGAGGGGACGAACCTGTCCGAGGGGCGCGGTACGACCACTCCCTTCGAGCTGGTCGGGGCGGAGGGCGCCGACCGGCGGTGGGCGGAGGCGGCGAACGCGCTGGAGCTGCCCGGGGTGTGGTTCCGGGAGGCGTATTTCACGCCTTCCTTCTCCAAACACTCCGGGAAGCTCTGCGGCGGGGTCCGGCTGATCGTGCACGACCGGGAGGCCTTCGATCCGGTACGGGCCGGGATCGGGCTGCTGGTCACCGCGCGACGGACGTGGAGCGGGTTCGCGTGGCGCGCGGACCACTGGATCGACCGGCTGACGGGCTCCGACCGGGTCCGGCTGATGGTCGACGCGGGTGCGGGCGTGGAGGAGATCGCGGGCGACTGGGCGGCGGGGCTGGCGCGGTTCGCCGCGGTGCGGGAGGCGTACCTGCTCTATCCGTGAGCCCGTGCTGCGCGAAGGCTGGTCGGGTGGGGATGCCCGCAGGATGCTGTCGCCAGGGACACGGCGTGGAGGGGGACGTCATGGTGCACATCGGTACGACGGCGGCTGCTGCGGGGATCGGGGCCGGGCCGTACGTGGAGCTGACATTCGACGCCGAGGGCGACGCGGCCCCCGGCGCGCGGGAGGCGGTCTTCGGAATCGAGGCCACCGACCTGCTGGTCTTCGCCCACGGGTGGAACTCCGACCGGTCGACAGCGACCCGGCTCTTCGACCGGTTCTACGCGCCCTTCGCGGATCTGGTGGGGACCGGGGTGCGGCTGGGGTACGTGGGGGTCGTGTGGCCCTCGATCCGGTTCTCGGACGAGCCGATACCCGACTTCGACGCCCACGGCGCGCGGGGCGGGGCGGGGGCCGGCGGCGGGCTCGCCGATCCGGGCTACGGGACGGCCCTGGCACCCGACACCCGGCAGGCGCTCGGCGCGTTCTGGCCGGGCCGGGCGGCGGAGCTGGACCGGATCGCCGAACTGCTGGAGGAACGGCCGGCGCGGGAGGGCGCCTTCACCGAGTTCGGCGCCCTGGTGCGGGAGCTCGCCGGGGTGGACGGGGTGGGCGCGGGCGACGATCTGGCGGCGGCCTTCACCACGCGCGAGGTCCCGGCCTTCCTCACCGAGGACGTCCTGCGGGTGTGCCGGGAGTTCACCGAGGCACTGGCCGAGGTGGGCGCCGCTCTCCCCGAGGACTCCCCCGGCCCCGGCTCCCCGGGTCCCGGCTCCCCCGGTCCCGGCTTCTCCGTCGGCGGGGGGATGCGGACGCTGTGGAACGGCGCCAAGGAGGTGCTGCGGCAGGCCACGTACTACCAGATGAAGGCACGGGCCGGAGTGGTCGGCCAGTACGGTCTCGGACCGGTGCTGGCGGAACTGGCCTACCGGCGGCCGGCCCTGCGGGTCCACCTCATCGGCCACAGCTTCGGCGGCCGGGTGGTGTCCTTCACCCTGCGTGCGCTGCCGACCGGGGCGCGGAACGTGAAATCCCTGACCCTCCTCCAAGGCGCCTTCTCCCACTACGCGTTCGCCGAGAGCCTGCCGCACGATCCGGGCCGCGGCGGCGCCCTGCGCGGGCTGCAGAGCCGCGTCGACGGACCGGTGACGGCCTGCCATTCCCCCTACGACTCCTCCCTCAAGGTCTTCTATCCGCTGGCCTCCCGGATGGCGGGCGATTCGGCCGGTCTGCTGGGTTTGGACGAACGGTGGGGCGCGATCGGGCACGACGGGGTGCGGGCGGTGCCGGGGACGCCCCGGCTGACCCTCGACGCGGCCCTGCGCGACGGCCTGCCGGCGACGGGCTGCGTCAGCGTGGACGCCGGTTCCGTGGTCCGGCGCGGCGGGGCCCCCTCGGGGGCGCACAGCGACATCTGCCACGAGGAGCTGGCCCGGCTGGTGGTCGTGGCGGGGCGCATGGGGCGCTGAGTTCCGGCCATGTGCCACCCGCACGCCTCGACCGCCCCCGCATGCACCCACACCGGGCAGGGCATGTTGGGCTCACAGCGCGGTGCGCGGCGGGCGCGGCGCTCGGCGCTGGGCGCTCGACGGAGGTGAAGGCATGATGGCGGGATTCCGGAGTCTGGCCTACCAGGTGCGCGACGCGCGCAACGACCGAGCCCTGCGGCGTCATTCGCTGCGCCGCTGCCTGGAGCGGTTCGCCCCGTACGGGCACCGCGCGACGTGGTGGCACCTGTGCGACCGGCACGGGATCGGCCCCGAGGACCGGGCGGCCGACCCCTTGCGGCTGGTGGCCGCGCTGGAGGAGCTGGAGGACGCGCGGGCCGTCTGGCTGGAGTACGAGCGGCAGTTCGCGGCCCGGCGCCGGCGCGAGAAGCACGACGGGCTGCGGCGGCCGGAGTGGGCCTGGGGCGGCAGCGGGGACGCGGTGGTGCGGTGCGCCGATCCGGGGGTGCGGCCGCAGGGGGCGCTGGGCGAGGTGCTGCGGCGGCTGGTGGCGGCGCTGGAGTCGCAGCCGGGGACGGTGTGTCCGGTGTGCGGGGCGCGGGAGCTGCACTGGCCGGCGGCGGCGTCCGCGGGCGCCGTGTGGGCGTGGGACGGGCCGGTGTGCGCGGGCTGCGGGATCGTGGTGCCCAGACCGGCGCTCGCGGATTCGGCACTGGCCGGGGGCGGCCTGGCGGGGGCGGCGTGAGAACCGCGCCAACGGTGCCTCCGCTGCTGGTGTCGCTCAACGGCTCGCGGGGCGCCGCCGACGGGGCGGCCGTTCCGCTGTCTCCCGGGGACCTGGTGGAGTCGGCGCTGGCGGCCGTGGCCGCCGGGGCCGGGGAGGTGCTGGTACATCCGCGCACCCCGTGCGGGCGCGAGAGCCTCTCGCCCCGGGTGGTGGGGCCGCTGCTGGAGGCCTTGCGGGAGGCGGGCCTCGGGGGTGGCGCTGGATCCGGGGCCGGGACCGGGACCGGAGCCGGGGCCGGAGCCGGGGCCGGAGCCGGGGCCGGAGCCGGGGCCGGAGCCGGGGCCGGGGCCCGAGGCGGGGCCGCCGGCGGCGGCGTACCGCTGTCCGTGCTCGCGAGCGTCGGCGCCGAACCCGATCCGGCCGGGCGGCTCGCACGGGTGCGGGCCTGGACGGTGCTGCCGGACCGGGCGGTGGTGCGGTTCGCGGAGCCGGGGGCCCGGGAGCTCGCCGAGGCGCTGCTGGAGCGCGGGGTCGCGGTGGACGCGGAGGTACCGGTGGACGGGCCGCCCGAGCCGCTGGCACGGTTCCTGGCCTGGCCGGTACGGGTCCCCGCGCGGGTCCGGCTCGAAGCCGAACTGCCGCGCGCGGACCCTGCGTTGGTGACGCGGACGCTGCGCGGGCTGCCCTCCGTACCGGTGCTGCTGTTCGGGCGGGACGCTGCCGCCTGGCCGGTGCTGCGGCTGGCCGCGCGGTGCGGTGCGGGCACGCGGATCGGCCTCGGGGACGTGCTGCGCCTACCGGACGGGCGGCCGGCGCGTTCGAACGCCGACCTGGTCGCGGCGGCGGCCCGCTTCCGGGAGGCCCCGGGGGCTACAGCCGGGAGCCGGTGAGGCGTTCGCCGAAGACGTCGTCCGGGTTGGACAGCGCACAGTTCTCCAGCGAGAGGCAGCCGCAGCCGATGCAGTCGGTCAAATGGTCGCGCAGGCGGCCGAGTTGGGCGATGCGGTGGTCGAGCTCGGCCCGCCAGCTCTCGGAGAGCCGGGCCCAGTCCGCGCGGTTGGGGGTACGGCCTTCGGGGAGCTGGGCGAGTGCGTCGCGGATGCTGGCGAGCGGAATCCCGACGCGCTGGGCGGCGCGCACGAAGGCCACGCGGCGCAGCGCGTCACGGGTGTAGCGGCGCTGGTTGCCCGAGGTGCGGCGGCTGGTGATCAGGCCCTTGGTCTCGTAGAAGTGCAGCGCGGAGACGGCCGCGCCGCTGCGGGCGGACAGCTGGCCGACGGTGAGCTCGTGGACTTTCTCGGGAATCTGCGGCACACCGCCGAGGGTAGTCGGCCGGACCGACATCCGTTGGTGTCGGTCCCGCGGCATCCGTCGATGCCGGGTCCGCGGCATCCGTCGATGTCGGGTCCGGCCGGCATCCGTTGATCGGCCTGTCGTTGACAGATACATACGGCCCCAGCATGCTGAGCAAGCGCTTATTCGCCAGGGAGAGGCAAGGGTACGAGGATGGCCGAGCCGAGGATCTTCACGTCCGCCGAGGAGCTGACCGCCGGGGTCGGCGAGCCGCTCGGCCCCAGCGACTGGCTGGAGGTGGACCAGAAGCGGATCGATCTCTTCGCCGACGCCACCGGCGACCACCAGTGGATCCACGTGGACCCGGAGCGTGCGGCCGGCGGACCCTTCGGCTCGACCATCGCGCACGGATACCTCACGCTGTCCCTGCTGCCGAGCCTGGTGCCGCAGATCATGCGGGTCGAGGGCATGAAGATGGGCATCAACTACGGCGTGAACAAGGTGCGTTTTCCGGCGCCGGTGCCGGTCGGCTCGCGACTGCGCGCGACCGCGCTGATCACGGAGGTCGTGGAAGCGGGCGGCGGCGTACAGGTCTCGGCGACCGTCACGGTCGAGCGCGAGGGCGGCGAGAAGCCGGTGTGTGTCGCGGAGTCGGTGTCCCGCTACTACTTCTGAGCGGCGGTTGCGGCCGCGGCGGCGCCCTCGGGGCGGGCCCCCACCATCCGGAGCACGAGGTCGGCGTAGAGCGCGCCGACCTCGTCCGGCGTGCGGCGGCCGTCCGTGCTGAACCAGCGGGCGACGTCGATGCAGAGCGACAGGACCGCGAGGGTGGTGCCGGGCACGTCCGGGACGTGGAACTCGCCCGCCGCGACGCCCTCGGCGAGGATGCGGCGGATGGCGGCGTCGCTCTGCCGGCGCAGTGCCACGATTTCGGAGCGGTGCTCCGAAGCGAGAGCATCGAGCTCGTACTGCACCACGCGCGCGGTGGTGTGGTGTGCCGCGTGCCAGCGCACGAAGGACCGTACGGCCTCGTCGAGCCGCTCGGCGGCGGTACCGGGACCGGAGGCGGCCGTGTCCAGGATTTCGAGGGCCTTGTCGTGGCCGATCCGGCTGATCCGGTGGAGCAGCTCTTCCTTGGTCTTGTAGTGGATGTAGAGCGCGGCCGGGCTCATCCCGGCCCGGCCCGCGATGTCACGCGTGGTGGTGGCGTGGTACCCGCGCTCCGCGAAGGCCTCGACGGCGGCGACGAGCAGCCGCCGCGCCGCGTCGGGAGTGACTTCCGACCACGGCCGGTAACCGCCGACCGCCTCCTGCGCGCTCTCCATCGCCGGCTCACCTTCTTCGCGCTGCCCTGTCGTGCCCTGGTGGGAAGGAACAGCTTACCGGAGGGTGAGCAAGCGCTTAGCTGTGATGGCCCAGCCGTCAGCGCCGAGACCCAGGCGCTCAGCTGCCCTGTACGTGCTGCTTCGGCGCGAAGGGGTCGTAGTCCACCATCATCTTCTCCATGCGGGCCTGGTCGACGCGGGTGACGATCTGCGTGACCTCCTGCCGGTCGCGGATCACCTTGGCGAGAGTGAAGGCCGACGTGGTCAGGTACAGGACCGCGATGCCGAGGAAGGCGCGCACCCAGCCGTTGGCGTCCAGGTTGTAGATCCCCAGGGCCACGGCGGCCATGGCGATGCCGAAGGAGGCGACGGCCTGGCCGTAGTACGCCCCCGTGTTCTGCTGCTTGACCGGTGTCTCGTTCATGGGTCCAGCTTCGGACGGGACGGGCCGCGGCACATCCGCGCTCGTACTCACGCACGTACTCAGGCGCGCACGCGGGCGGGTGCGGCGCGCCCTCAGAAGGCGGAAACTCCCGTACGGGCGCGGCCGATCAGCAGTTTCTGGATCTGGCTGGTGCCCTCGTACAGGGTCATCACGCGGGCGTCGCGCAGCAGCTTGCCGGCCGGGTACTCGTCGATATACCCGTAACCACCGTGCACCTGGAGGGCGTTGCTCGCGGCGCGGACGGCGGCCTCGGAGGCGAAGAGCTTGGCCGTCGAGGACTCCGTGGCGAAGGGCAGCCCGCGGTCGATGAGATCGGCGACCCGCCAGGTCAGCAGCCGGGCCGCGTCCACGTCCACGGAGATGTCGGCGATCAGCTCCTGGACCAGCTGGTGGTGGGCGATGGGCTTGCCGAACTGCTCGCGCTGGGCGGCGTAGGAGACGGCCGCGTCGAGCGCCGCCTGCGCGATGCCGACACAGCCCGCGGCGACCGACATCCGGCCCTTCGCGAGGGCCGACATGGCGACCGAGAAGCCCTTTCCCTCGGGCCCGATCATCGCGGAGGCGGGCACGCGCACGCCGTCCAGGGCGAGTTCGGCGGTGGCCTGGCCGCGCAGGCCGAGCTTGCCGTGGATCTCACGGCGGGTCAGGCCCGGGGAGTCGGCCGGGACGAGGAAGGCGGAGATTCCGCGGTGGCCGGGCTCGTCGTTCGTGCGGGCGAAGAGGAGGACCACATCGGCCCAGGTGCCGTTGGTGATGAACATCTTGCTGCCGCTGACGACGTACGAGTCCCCCTCGCGCGTGGCGCGGGTGGTGAGGCCGGCGGCGTCGGAGCCGGTGCCGGGCTCGGTGAGCCCGAAGCAGCCGAGCGCGTCGCCGGAGCACAGGCGGGGCAGCCAGGACCGCTTCTGCTCCTCGGTCCCCCAGGCGGCGATGGTCTTGGCGACCAGACCGAGGGAGACCGAGACGATGCCGCGCACGGCGGAGTCGCCGCGGCCGAGCTCTTCCGTGACCAGGACGTAGGAGAGGTGGTCGCCGCCGGAGCCGCCGTACTCCTCGGGGACCGTCAGGCCGAGGAAGCCGACGGCGCCGAGCTTCTTCACGATGGCCCGGTCCACGCTCTCGGCGCGGTCCCACTGGGCGGCGTACGGGGCGATCTCGCGCTCGGTGAACGCGCGGGCGAGATCGCGGACGGCGGACTGCTCCTCGCTGAGCTCCAGATTCACCGGGCACCTCCGGGCGGGATCGGGTCGGACGGGTCGGGCGGCGCCGGACCGGCGGGCGGGGTCCGACGGGCCCCGACGGGCTCCGAGGGGGATTAATTAGCACTGCTAGTTTAAGTGGGGCAGGCCCTACTATGTGGCGCATGGCCAGACCGCGCAAGCCCCTCCTCAGCAGAGACCGCATCATCGAGGCGGCCAGCGCGCTGGTGGACGCGGAGGGGCTGGAGGCCGTCTCCACGCGGCGGCTGGCTGCTGCGCTGGGGGTCAGCGGGCCCTCGCTGTACAACCACTTCCGCACGAAGGACGAGATCCTCGACGCGGTCGCGGACGCGGTGAGCGCGCGGGTCGACCTGTCGATGTTCGAGGCAGGGGGCGGGCGCGGGAGCGGGACCGGCGGCGTCGGTGACGGCGAGGGTGGTAAGGGTGAGAGCCGGGAGTGGCGGGGCCCGCTGCTCGCCTGGGCGCACTCGTACCGGGCCGCCCTGTCCGACCATCCGAACATCGTGCCGGTGCTGGCGCGCGGGCCGGGCCGCAGGCCGGCCGGACTGCGGGTGGCGGATGCCGTCTACGGCGCGATGACCGCCGCCGGCTGGCCGCCGGCGCAGGCGACCCGGATCGGCGCGCTGATGCGGTACTTCATCCTCGGCTCGGCGGTGGCGTCCTTCGCCCGGGGTTTCGTGGACGACGAAACGGCATACGACCCGTCGGACTATCCGCACCTGGGCCAGGCCCACCGGCTGGCCCAGCGGCAGCGCGAGGTGGACGAAGGGGCCTTCGAGACGGGCCTGACGGCGCTCCTCGACGGCCTGGCCATCCAGTACGAGGCGCTGGGGAACCCGATCGAGCCGACGGAACTCACGGAACTGTCGGAATCGGCTGAGCCGACGGAGCCGTCTGAGACGAGGGCACAAGTGGAACCGGAGGAAGCGGAGGAGACCGTGTGACGGACGGCGACACCGAGATGGTCACGGCGGCCCGAGCGGGCAACGCCGAACGCGTACCGGCGCCGCTGGACTCGGGAGCGGGACCCGAACACCATCGGCGCGGACGGCCTGTCCCTCCTGGACGTCGTCGCCACCGAGGGCACCGGGCGGTCTTCGAGGTCCTGCTGCCCCACCACGCGCATCCCTTCGCGGGGGTGCGGCGCGTGGTCGCCGCGCGCATGGCTCCGGCGCACCTCTCCGAGGCCGAGGCCGCGAGGGTGTGGCCGATCCTGCCGGCGTACGTACGGGACTCCGACGCGGTGGTACGCGCCCATGCCTCCTCCGGCCTGGGCGCGCCGAGGGAACGCTCCGCCGACCGGGCCCTCGCGGGCGAGTCCTGGGAGACCACCAGCTCCTAGAAGACCACCAACGAGCGGCCGCCCTTGCCCGCCAGCATCGCGTCGAAGGCGGCCGGGATGCCGTCGAGGGTGATGCGGTCGGTGACGAGGGCGCCGAGGTCGAGGCGGCCCGCGCGGACGTGGGCGGCGATCACCGGGAGGTCGCGGGCGGGGTCGCTGTTGCCGTAGACGCAGCCGGTGAGGGTGCGGGCGAAGTGGAAGATCTCCAGCGCGTGGAAGGTGACCTGCTGCTCCTTGCCGCCGATGCCCACGACCGTCGTACGGCCGCCCCGGCGGGTGGACTCCCAGGCGCCGCGGATGCTCTCGGCCCGCCCGACGCACTCGATCGCGACATCCGCGCCGTGCCCGCCTGTGAGCGCGCGGATGTCCTTGGCCGTGGTCTCGGAGGCGAGCACGAACTCCGTGGCCCCTGCCGCCCGGGCCAGCTCCTCCTTGGCCGGCGAGACGTCCACGGCCACGATCGGGCCCGCCGTCGCGATGCGCGCCGCCTGGAGGGCGGCGAGACCCACGCCGCCGACTCCGAAGACGGCCACCGATTCGCCCGGGCGTACCTGGGCGCTGTGGTGGACGGCTCCGTAGCCGGTGAGGACCGCGCAGCCGAGCAGCGCGGCCTCGGTGAGCGGGATCCCGGCGGGGGCGGGCAGTACGCAGTCGGCCGCGACGACCGTCTCCTCGGCGAAGGCGGCCACGTTGAGCCCGGGGTGCAGCTCGGTTCCCCGGGCGTCATGGGCGTAGACGTCCCCGACCCCGGCGAGCGCCTTGGCGCAGAGCCAGACCTCGCCGATCGAGCAGTGGTGGCACTGCCCGCAGGACGGGGCCCAGTTGAGCACCACCCCGTCGCCGGGCGCGACATGGGTGACCCCTTCCCCGACGGCCAGGACCGTACCCGCGCCCTCGTGGCCGAGGACGGCGGGTACGGGGACCCGCATGGTGCCGTTGGTGAGGGAGAGGTCGGAGTGGCAGACCCCGGCCGCGGCGAGCCGCACCCGGACCTGCCCGGGGCCGGGCTCGGGCAACACGATGTCCCGTATCTCCAGCGGGGCTCCGACGGCGGGCAGGATGGCGGCGCGGACCATGGTCGTCGTCTCCGTGTGTGCGGGGTTGGCGGGAGGGGCGGGGTTGGCGGGAGGGAGCCGGCTAGAACTGCAGGGACTTGGTCTGGAGGTACTCGGCGAGGCCGTGCGGGCCCAGCTCGCGGCCCACGCCCGACTTCTTGTACCCGCCGAAGGGCGCGAGCGGGTTGAAGCGGCCGCCGTTGATGTCCACCTGGCCGGTGTCCATCCGGCGGGCGAAGGCCACGGCCGTCTCCTCGTCCCCCGCCCAGACCGCCCCGCCCAGCCCGTAGTCCGTGCCGTTGGCGATGGCCAGGGCCTCGTCCTGGTCCTCGTAGGCAAGGATCGACAGCACCGGGCCGAAGATCTCCTCCTGGGCGATGGACATCTCGGGCGTGACGTCGGCGAACACGGTCGGGGCGATGAAGTACCCCTGCTCGTGCGGCGCCTCGGGCCCGCCCGCGACGAGGCGCGCGCCCTCCTCCACACCCTTGGTGATGAAGCCGCGCACGCGGTCGCGCTGCTTCTCGCTGACGACCGGGCCGAGGCGGGTGCCCGGGTCGAGGGGGTCGCCGGAGGAGTACTTGGCGGCGGCCGCGGCGGCGAGGGAGACCGCCTCCTCGTACTGGTCCCGGTGGACGAGCATGCGGGTGAGCGCGTTGCAGCTCTGGCCGGCGTTGTTCATGACGTGGCCCACGCCTGCCGCGACGGCCTTGGCCAGGTCGGCGCCGGGCAGGATGACATTGGCCGATTTGCCACCCAGTTCGAGGGCGACCCGCTTGACGGCAGCGCCGGCCGTGGCGCCGATCTGCTTGCCGACGGCGGTGGATCCGGTGAAGGAGACGAGGTCGACTCCCTCGTGCGCGGCCAGGGCCTGGCCGGCGACCGGGCCGGTGCCGGTCACCAGATTGAAGACCCCGGCCGGGATCCCCGCCTCGTGCACGGCTTCGGCGAAGAGCTGTGCGGTCAGCGGGGTGTCCTCGGCGGGCTTGAGGACGATGGTGCAGCCTGCGGCGAGAGCGGGTGCCACCTTGGCAACGATCTGGTGCAGCGGGTAGTTCCAGGGCGTGATCGCCCCGACCACGCCGACCGGCTCCAGCAGCACGGTCGAGTTCCCGATCCGCTCCTCGAAGGCATACGAGGCCCCGAGCTCGGCGAAGGACGAGGCCACCGCGACCGGCGCCCCGACGTGGACCATCTCCGAGAAGCCCAGCGGGGAACCCAGCTCGGCCGTGATGGTCTCGGCCAGCTCGCCCTTGCGGGCTATCAGCACGTCGCGCAGCGCCCCGATCAGGGCGGCCCGCTCGGCCGGAGGCGTGGCCGCCCAGGCCGGGAAGGCCTCGCGGGCCGCGCGTACGGCCGCGTCCACGTCCTGCGCCGTACCGGCCGGGACCGAGGCGATGGGCCGCTCGTCGGCCGGGTTGAGGACCTCGATGCGGTCGCTGCCGAGGGCGGCCCGCCACTCGCCGCCGATGTACATACCGTCATGGGCCTTCATGGCATTCCTCCCGAGTACGCACGAGCGCGTAGACCTGACGTCGCCAACACCCTACAAACTAGCGCCGGTAGTTTTGCGGGCGCCAGGGGCGGAGAGGGTCAGATGATGCCGAAAAGCATCCCTGCCGCCAAGACCACCAGGGAGGTCAGAGCCGCCCATTTCACGGTGAAACGGGTGTGGTCACCGAACTCGACCTTCGCCATGCCGACGAGGACGTAGACGGCCGGAACCAGCGGGCTCGACATGTGCAGGGCCTGGCCGACCAGGGAGGCGCGGGCGATCTCGAGCGGAGACACCCCGTGGGCGGCGCCGGCCTCGGCGAGGACCGGCAGGACGCCGAAGTAGAAGCCGTCGTTGGACATGAAGTAGGTGAGGGACAGGCTCAGCAGGCCGGTGACCAGGGCCATGTGCGGACCCATGCCCTCGGGGATGGCGCCGACGAGCCAGTCGGCCATGTGCTTGACCATGCCGGTGCCGGTGAGGACGCCGGTGAAGACGGCGGCGGCGAAGACCATGCCGGCGACGTTCAGGACGTTGTCGGCGTGGGCGGCGATCCGGGCCTTCTGGTCCGGCATGTGGGGGAAGTTCACGGTCAGGGCGAGGGCGGCGCCGAGGAGGAAGAGCACCGGGATGGGGAGCAGCTCCATGATCATGGCGGTGAGGAGCGCGACGGTGAGGCCCGCGTTGAACCAGTAGAGGCGGGGGCGCAAGGTCGCGCGCCGCGGGTCGAGGCCCTGGAAGCCGTCCTCGTCGGGGGCGCTGCCGGCGTCCGCGCCGTGGGCGTCCGCGCCGTGGGCGTCCGCGCCGTGGGCGTCCGCGCCGGAATCCGCGCCGGCCCCGGCAGACGGGGTGGGCGGGGCGGAGCCCGTGGATCCGGCGGGCGCGGCGGCCGGTGTACGCCTGCCCCCGTCGGCCGCGCCCGAACCGGCGGCGACCACGAGTTCCCCGGCCGGCTCCGCGTCGCCGGGGAGCGTCAGCAGCCCGATGCGGCGGCGCTCCTTGAGGCCGAGGGCGTAGGAGAGGACGAAGACGAAGAGGAGGCCTGCCGCGAGCGCGGGGATCATCGGGACGAAGATGTCGGCGGCGTCCAGCTTGAGGGCGGTGGCGGCGCGGGCCGTGGGGCCGCCCCAGGGCAGGGTGTTCATGACGCCGTTGGCGGTGGCCGCGACTCCGGTCATCACCACCAGGCTCATGCCGAGCCGCTTGTAGAGCGGGTACATGGCCGAGACGGTGATCATGAAGGTGGTCGAGCCGTCCCCGTCGAGCGAGACGATCGCGGCGAGGACGGCCGTACCGACCACGACGCGCATCGGGTCGGCCTTGCAGAAGCGCAGGATGCCGCGCACGACCGGGTCGAAGAGGCCGACGTCGATCATCACCCCGAAGTAGACGATGGCGAACATCAGCATGGCGGCGGTCGGCGCGAGCTTGCCGACCCCGTCGATGACGTAGCCGCCGAGCTGCGCGCCCTGTCCGGCGAACACGCAGAACAGCGCGGGGATGAGGACGAGCGCCGCGATGGGCGACATTTTCTTCAGCATGATCAGGACCAGGAAGGTCGCGATCATGGCGAAGCCGAGGAAGGTCAGCATGGGGGGAACCTAGGCGCCTCCTCCTGGGGCCAACAAGACGTCCACGCGTGAGCAATACGAGCAAAACCCCAGCTCAGGGGATGGGTGTCAGTTCGACGGGGAAACCGTTGAGCACCGCGGTACCGGAGAGCGGATCGAGCCTGGTGCCGTCGAGGAGCTGGTTGACGTTGACCCCGGGCACGGCCGCGGCCACCGAGAGGCGGGTGCCGGCGCGGTCGTGGCCCCAGCCGTGCGGAAGGCTGACGACGCCGGCGCGGACCGCGTCGGTGACCTCGACGGGGACCTCCAGACTGCCGCCGTCCGAGGTGATCTTGGCCAGAGCACCGTCGGCGAGGCCGATCCGGGCGGCGTCGTCCGGGTGGACCTGGAGGGTGCAGCGGTTGGAACCTCCCACGAGGGCCGGGACGTTGTGCAACCAGCTGTTGTTGGACCTCAGGTGGCGGCGGCCCACGAGCACCAGGGCGGCGGGGCGGGCGGTGAGCGCCGCGCGCAGCCTGGGCAGCTCGGCCGCGATCGGCTCCGGCAGCAGCTCGATCCTGCCGCTGCGCGTCTTCAGCAGGCCCGGGAGCCGGGGCCGCAGCGGACCCAGGTCGATGCCGTGCGGGTACGCGCGCAGCCGCTCCAGGCCGAGGCCGGGGCCCAGGCGGGGAGCGAGGCCGGGCGTGCCGTCGGCCGCGCCCGCGCGGGGTTCCGTAGCGGCGTCGGCGGACGCGGCGTCGGCGGCGCCCGGCTGGGCGTCCGCGGGCATGGCGGGTTCCGCGCCGAAGCGGTCCCCGTACGGGCCGAGCCGGAGCATCAGGTCGAGGCGGCGCTCGGGGCCGCGGGCTCCGGCGAGGAGTCCGGCGAGGCGCGCCGGGTCCTGCCCGTGCAGCGGGGAGCGCGGATCGGTGCTCTCCCTGGCGAGGGTGGCCTGGATCGCCAGGTCGTCCACAGCCTCCGGGTCGGCTCCGTGCATGCCGGAGACGGCCAGGACGAGGCGCGCGTGGATCTCGCACTCGTCCATGCGGCCCTCTTCGAGCGGGACGGCGGGTGGCGAGTACCGGACCTGGTTGTGGATGGCGAAGGTGTTGAAGGAGAAATCGAAGTGGGCGCTCTGCGAGGGCGGCGGCGGGGGCAGGACGACGTGCGCGTGGCGTGAGGTCTCGTTCAGGTACGGGTCGACGCTGACCATGAAGTCGAGCCCGGCCAGAGCCGCGTCGAGGCGCCGGCCGTCGGGGGCGGACAGCACCGGGTTCGCCGCGATGGAGACGAGGGCGCGGATCCGCCCTTCCCCCGGGGTCTCGATCTCCTCCGCCAGGGCGGCCATGGGGAGTTCGGCCTTGACCTCGGGGTGGCCGCTGACCCGGCTGTGCCAGCGGCCGAGGCTGAAGCCCTTGCCGGGCCCGGCCGCCCGGGGTGCGCGGTCGGTCGCGGACAGCGGGAACAGTGCCCCGCCCGGCCGGTCGAGATTGCCGGTCAGGATGTTCAGCACGTCGACCAGCCAGTTGGCGAGCGTGCCGTACTCCGTCGTGCTGCTGCCGATCCGCCCGTAGACGGCG
This sequence comes from Streptomyces sp. ISL-43, assembly GCF_018614195.1. Taxonomy (GTDB): domain Bacteria; phylum Actinomycetota; class Actinomycetes; order Streptomycetales; family Streptomycetaceae; genus Streptomyces. The sequence continues at coordinate 105,655 of NZ_JAGGOT010000013.1, read as the reverse complement.
GCTGTCGGCGCGGCCGCGAGAGCGCGGGCGAGGTCGCGGATCCCTTCGGCCGGGAGGTCGCAGGCGGGGGCTACGGCCTCAGGAGTGAAACTACCGAGCGCTTCGGTGAGTTCCCCGATCCCTTCGGTGAGTTCCGTGAGCGCTCCGAGGGCTGTCTGCTTCTCGGTGAGCAGCGTGTGGGCGAGGGCCGCGAGCAGCAGCGCGTCGCTGCCGGGGCGCGGAGCGAGGTGGCGGTCGGCGAGTTTGGCGGTGCGGGTGCGGCGCGGGTCGACGACGACGAGGGTCCCGCCCCGGGCGCGCAGCGCCTTGAGCCGGCCGGGGAAGTCGGGGGCGGTGCACAGGGAGCCGTTGGACTCGACGGGGTTGGCCCCGAGGAGCAGCAAGAAGTCGGTGCGGTCCAGGTCCGGGACCGGGATGGCGAGGGGGTCGCCGAAGAGCAGCCCGCTGGAGACGTGTTTGGGCATCTGGTCGAGGGTGCTGGCGGTGAAGAGGTTGCGGGTGCCGAGGGACTTGAGGAGCAGCGTCGGGTAGAGGTGGCCGGCCATGGTGTGGGCGTTCGGGTTGCCGAGGACGACGCCGACCGACTGGACTCCGTACTCCCCTACGAGAGCGGGCACGGCGGCGGCGATGGCTTCGAAGGCCTCCTCCCAGGTGGCCTCCTCGAGCCGTCCGCCACGCCGCACGAGGGGGGTGCGCAGCCGGTCGGGGTCGGCGTCGAGGGCTCCGAAGGCGGCGCCCTTGGGGCAGATGAAGCCGCGGCTGAAGACGTCGTCACGGTCGCCTCGGGCGCCGGTGACCGTGGTGCCTTCGATGGTGAGGGTGAGGCCGCAAGTGGCTTCGCAGAGGGGGCAGATGCGCAGGGCGGTGCGGGGCATGGGCCCTCCAGGGGCTGCAGGCTGCGGCACGGGCGCGCGGGCCGTACGGGCGCCCGGGCGGCACCGAGCATACCGACCGGTAGGGAGGGAGGGGAGGGGTCGGCGGCACCGGACCGCACGAAAGGATGCCCGGCCGGATGCGAAGGGTGCGCCCGGAAAGCGGAAGGCCGAGGGGGAAGTCAGAAGGGCGGAAGGCGGAGGGGTGAGGAGTGAGGGGTGCGTCAGTCCAGGACGCGGGCGAGGTATGCGTGCATCATCGCGCGGGTCTCGGCGACGATGTCGGGGTCGCCGGCCGGATCGTTGCGGAAGGCCAGCTGGATCAGGGCGTCGGTGGCCTCGACGGCGACCAGGACGGCCCGTTCCAGAGCGGCGTCCGGGGTGAGGTCGAGGTGGCCGCCGAGGAGTTCGGTGAGGCGGACGGCAACGAGGTGGTTGGGGTCGGAAGCCGGCCCGTCGGGAGGCGGCGCGGGCACCCCGAAGTCGACGAGGGCGAAGCCGGGTACGTTGCGCTTCATGACGAGGTACTCGTCGAGCACCACGTCCACGACCGGCCGCCAGTGGGTGGCCGGAAGGCCGGCGAGACGTTCCTCGATGGCATCGGCGTAGCTGTCGAGATTGCGGTGGGCGAGGGCGATGGCCATGGCCCGCTTGTTGCCGAAGAACCGGTAGACCGAGCCGATGGGCACGCCGGCGCGCAGGGCGACGGCCCGGGTGCTGAGGTTCTCGTACCCGGTCTCGTCCAGGAGTTCGGCGCAGGCGTCGAGGATCCGGGCGAGCCGGTCGGCGCTGCGCTGCTGGATCGGTGTGCGGCGCAGGGGATGGGCTGGGGACACGGGGTCCATCATGCCGCTCCTCGGTTCACGGGTGGGCGGCGGTACCTCTTCCGTGGCGTCAGTTCAGCAGCAGGCTGAGGCCGCCGACCGTGTAAGTGATCATCAGCGCGAACAGCGGCAGCTGTCCGGCGACGGCCTTCGCGGGCGGGAAGAGGCGTACGGAGCGGTCGTGCGCGGCGATCACTCCGAGCACGTGGCCGGTGACGACGGCGACGACCTGGAGGGCGGCGAGGCCGCCGGGACCCAGTGGTGACAAGGGTTCCGGGGCGTTGTCAGTGCCGAATGCCATGCTTACTGTGCGTGGTCCTTCGGTTACCAGGAGGGAGAAGTAGTGGGCGACGAGATAGCCGAGCGCGATCGGTACGAGTGAGTGCGCGAAGGCGGTCAGCGGGCCGGGGTGCGGGCCGCAGACGAGGCGGGTGGCCGCCGCGCAGAGGCAGTAGAGGGCGGCGACGAGGGCGACGGAGCCGAGGAGTCCGAGGGTGGCCGCGGCGGTGCGGCCGAGGGGGGAGGTCTGGATCGCGTTGATCCACGAGGGGTTGTCGGAGAAGCCGTCGTAGGCGGTGGATCCGAGCAGGACGCAGACGGTGGCGACGAGTCCGGGCCGCTCGGGCGTCGCGTCGAGTCCGTGGAAGGGGTTACGGAGGACAAGGCGGCCGTCGCTGCGGCGGCCGAGGGGGGAGAGCCGGGCCAGAAGCGCGGAGTAGGCCTCGAAGGCGTCTCCGTCGGCGAACCAGCGCTCGCCGAAGCGGGCGGCGAGCAGCAGCTGGACGGTGGCGTAACCGGCCAGAACCGACAGGAGGGTGGTGGTGGAGGCGGGATCGGGAGAGACGAGCTCGAGCCAGGTGAAGGCGAACAGACCGGCGGCGGCGGGCCATTGCCCGACTCGGGCGGGGAGCGGGCGAACCTCCGGGTGCCACAGCCGGGAGAGCGCGCGGTGCAGGGCACGGAGCGGATTGAGGAGGCGCCAGACGGGACCGAGGAGGAGGGAGGCGGGCACGAGGCCCACCCAGAGGAGTACGTAGACGGCGCCGGGAGCGGGGTTGCGGGCGGGGTCGTCGGGACCGAGGAGGAGGTGCAGGAGTACGGCGAGCGCGGCGGCCAGGCCGAGCCCGCGCAGGGCGGTACGGGTGGCCGGCGCGTCGGCCACCCGCTGGAGCCCGGCGGGCAGGGCGATGCCGGAGCGGTCGCCGCGGAAGCGGGAGGCGGACCACAGGAGGCCGAGTGCGAGGAAGGAGACGAAGAGCGCGGTGAAGGCCCCGGCGAACGCGTAGAAGGGAGAGATGGGCAGATCGTGCTGGGATCCGATGCCGTGCGCGAGCAGGGTGAGGGGATCGGCCGGGTGTTGGACCACGCCCTGGCCGTATCCGCCACCGGGCGCCGCGTACGGGGCCGTGCCCGGCGCGAGCGGTGGCACGGCCGGCCAGGCCGGCGGCGGCGCCGTGACGGCCGGGGTCATCGCCGGGCCCTCGGGGCCGGGGCCTCCTGCGGGCGCGGGACCGGGTCCGCAGGGGGGCGTGGGGCCATGAGCGGACCGGAGCGGGTGGGGTTCGGCGGTCGCCGCGTCGGGTGCTTCACCGGACGAGGAGCTGGGTCAGGACGAGGTGGGACTCGTGGGTCTCGACCTCGAAGAGGCCCGTTCGGTCAGCCGTAAGGATCAGGGTGGCCTCCTGGCCTGCCGGCAGGGCGAGTTCCTTGTCGAAGCCGTGGACGTGCAGGGTGTCCGCGCGGTCGCTGGTGACGCGCAGGGCCACGCGTTCGCCGCGAGCGACCTCGACGCGGCCCGGGGCCGGGGTGACCTTGCCGCCCCGGACGGTGATGGTGACCGTACGGTCGGCCCGCGCCGCCTCCGGGGACGGAGGCGGGGCGGAGGCCGAGGGTGCGGGCGGGGTGTGGCCGTGGCCGGCCTGGCCGGCGGCCGCGGTGAGCTGGAGCGTGCCCTCGACCGGCTTGCCCGCGACGGCCCAGGCCGTGTGGTCGTCCGCGTAGAGGCGGACGGTCAGGGTGTGTACGCCCTCGGGCACCTGCGCGGCGGGCAGGTGGAACCAAGGGCCGTACAGGCGGGCCAGTTTGCGGCCGTCCAGCTCCAGGTGCGCGTGGCCGGCGCCCGGGAGGGCGGCGCCGCCGGCGCTGTCGGGGGTGAAGTGGAAGTTCTTCACCGCCAGTTGGAGGTTCCAGCCGTCCTCGGAGTCCGGCCGGGCGGTGAGCTGGACCTCCGGCGCGCCCTCGGCCGGGACCTCGCGGAGCCGGTGGCCGGCGCCGTCGTCGGCGGTGAGCAGGGTGCCGACGTCGCCGGAGGCCTGCTCGTGGCTGGTGCCGGGCTTGTGGTGGGTGGTGGCCCGACCGCCGCAGCCCGTCGCCGCGCCGCCGGCCAGGAGCAGCACGAGGGCGAGGAGCGCGGCGGTGCGGCCCGCCCGCCGGGTCCGGCGCGGCGGCGTATCGCAGACGTCGCACCGGACCCGGCTCTCGGAGCGGTCGCTCACCGCGCGTCCCCCTCGGCCGCGCGGGGCTCCGCCTCGGTCTCGGTCTCGGGACCGGGACCGGGACCGGGACCGGGCCCCGCCTCGGCGCTCAGAGCCGGGGCCGGGCCCGCCGGGACGGGGACGCGGTCGCCATCCGGGTCGCCGCCGGGGCCCGCCGGGGCGGCCGGTGCCCCGCCGGGGCGGGCCGCGGCGATGACGGCCCACAGGGTCCACACCACCGCGACGAGGGCCCGTATCCAGGCGGGGCTGAGCGGGATCCAGGGAATCATCAGGACGGCCTTGTCGAAGGCGTCGAGGAGGGTGAGCGCGCCCAGGAGCAGGGTCAGGCGGGCCAGCCACGGGCGGGCGGGGCGCAGGGCGACGCCGATGCCGGTCCACCACAGGCCGAGGCAGAGCAGCGCCAAAGCGGGGACGAAGCCGGCGACCAGCCCCATGGTGGAGCCCGCCACGTCCAGGGCGAGACCCGCGAGGCCGAGCAGGGTGGCCGCCGTGCCCAGCCGGGAGGCGCGCAGCCGGCGCCACCACAAGAGGCCGCCGACCAGGAGCAGGACCGCCGCGACGGCCAGGGCGATCTGGGTTTCCACCCGCTGGAGGCCACGGGCCCCGTACCAGTCGCAGCCGGCCGGGAGTTTGCGCGCCTGGACGCTGTAGTCGGCGCAGACGAGGAGCTGGGCCAGCTTCACCGGTTCTCCGGCCAGGCGGGCCGAGCCGCCGGAGACCGCCCCACGGCGCTCACCGCACTGCGGGAGCGTGCCCGGGGTGGAGCCGTCCGGTCCGGACTGCCAGCAGTTGCCGCGGCCCTGGCCGTCCCACCACACGTCCATGCCGTTGGGGCGGGAGGCGCCGGACTTGTCCTTGCCGAGGATGTTGGCGGCGTAGCGGTTGTGGTGCGAGGTGTCCGCCTGCTTGGACAGCTTCTCCTCGCCCCGGATGAAGGCGGGCACGGCCGAGAGGAAGAAGCCCGCGCGCTGGTGTCCGTACACCCAGTTGTTCTCGTAGAGGTTCCAGTTGCCGCCCGCGGTGATGATGCCGGTGCCCGGGGGCATGGAGATCTGCGGGCAGACGACGCCCTGCTCGTAGCCGCGCTCGGCCGGGGGCTTGGCGCAGGTGCCGTCGGCCACGTAGCGGTAGTAGTCGGTGTTGTTGTCGTGGATGAGGTTGCGCTCGAAGCGGGCGTGGTTCTGCGGGAGTCCGGGGTGGCCGGGGAAGGCGCTGTCCATCGAGGCGCCGCCCATGTTCTGGTCGAACTCGTTGTCGTGCACCCACACCGAGTCGCCCGCGGTGCCGGAGTAGCCGACCATGTTGTGGTGGCTGCGGCAGCCGGTGATCTCGATGGAGTAGCGGGGGACGTCGTAGCCGCGGCCGTCGTTGATGTTGGAGGCGCTGCCGGGGTAGACGCCGGAGTCGCCGTTGCCGTAGGACTCGCAGTTCTTGTACAGCCCGTGGTCGCTGGCGAAGGTCAGGAAGCCGTACTCGTCGTTCCAGCGGGTCAGGACGTCGTCGATGACGAAGCCGTCGGCGGCCAGCACGTACAGCGAGTTGAAGGTCGTGCGCTGCGCGGTGAAGTTGCGGAAGTAGACGCCGTCGGACTTGTCGGCGCGGATCGCGTTCAGCTTCTGGTACTTGGCGTCGATGACGACGTCCTGCCGGGACGCTCCGGTGCCTTCGATCTGGAGGCCGGTCTTGCCGAGGATGGCGACGAGGTTCTGGTTGTGGCGGCAGGCCACCTGCTGCTCGTAGGTCAGGATCTGGTAGCCGAGCGAGGAGTTGGGCGCCGTCAGCGCGGCGCACTCCCCCACCGGCTTGGGAAGCGAGGGCTCCTCCTCGTAGAGGCCGGGGAGGATCGCGATGTTCACGCCCGGGCGGTCCACGGCGTCGACGGCTTCCTGGAGGTGCCGGAAGCCGTTCTTCTCGCAGCGCTCGTAGAGGGCGAGGTTGCGCTGCTTGAGGGCGTCGGGGAAGGCGGCTATCCGGCGTTCGAAGGCCGGCCGGTCCGCCTTGCAGACGATCAGGTCCGGCTCACCGGCGCGGTACTGGGGTACGGAGCCGGTGCCGTCGGGGAGTTCGACGGGGCGCTCCTCGTGCGCGCTCGCGAGGGGCGCGGCGACGAAGAGGGACAGGAGGGCTAGGAGGGCGGCGAGGAGCGCCGACGATACGGCAGGGAACCTGCGGGTCCACGACATGCGCGTGAGAGTAGAGCATTGTTCACCTTTTCGGATCCCCGCTTGCGCGAATAGCCCGCCGGCAGCCCAAGTCGTAACCCGATCCCGCCCGGCCGGAACGAACCGGAGGGCCCCCGCCGCCCCTCCCGCGCGGGCAGCCACGCGGGGTCAGGAGGGCCGGCCCGCCGAACCGCACCGGCCCGGGCAGGCGGGCGGCGGCCCTGCACGGCTTGGGCGCCCTCCGCCGGCGACCCCCTGGCCGGCGCCCCCTGCAACCGGGCGGGAAGCCGAGCGGAGTCGACGACCGAGGGCGCAGGAGGCCCGGACGCCCCGGGGCAGTGGCCCACGGCCGGGTATCCCCCGGACAGGCGGGCGGGGAGACGGCGCACCGGCGACCTGGCGGCGCAGCGGGCCCGGCCGACCCCGGCGGCCCGGATGCGGCGCCGGCCCCGTGACCGGCCAGCGCGGCCGGCTCGGGAGCGGGAGGCTCCGGGGCGGGAGGCTCCGGGGGGCCGGCTCGGGGGCGGACGGCTCGGGGGCGGACGGCTCGGGGGCGGGCGGCTCAGGAGCTCGGGGGCCGACGCGAGGGGCTCGTGACCCGGACGCCGACCGGCAGGCCGGCTGCCCACACGGGGGCCGACGCGAGGGGCTCGTGACCCGGACGCCGACCGGCAGGCCGGCTGCCCACACGGGGGCCCGACCGGCAGGCCGGCTGCCCGCACCGGGGCCCGACGGGCCCGGATGCCGCACGCCCCGACGTGACCGGGCCGGACCGGCGGGCCGGACCGACGGGCAGGACCGCGCGGGTCGCGATCCGCGTGTCGGGCGGGCATGCGCCCCAGGCCGTCTCTTTCGGATCTTGTCAGCCGAGCCCGCGGAGTCTGGTGCCGTTCACGGCAAGGCGGAGAGGCTCCCGCGCACTGGAACGTACCCGGGCACCCCGACAACGCGGCCAGGTGCGGTGCCGGGCACCGCGGGCCCGGCAAGATCCGAAAGAGACGGCCTGGTGCTGCCGGGCCCGCGACCCGGCGCGCGCCCGGCCGCACGGCCGGTGCACCTGGTCGCGCTGACGGTGGATCTCGGGAGGGCCGGCCAACGACGACGCCGCCGCCGCCGGGCGAGCCTGCGGACCGGAGGGTCGAGGCAGGGGCTCCGGCGTCGGCCTCGCCGTACGGCCCGGTAGGGCGGCTGGGCTCCCGTAGGACTCGTCGGCCGGTGGGCCGGACCGGGGTCCAGGGCCGATGGGCCGGACCTGGGGCACCGGCTGGGCCGATGGGCCGGACCTGGGGCACCGGCTGGGCCGGCGGGCCGCGCCGGGGGGGCGATCCCCCGGGCCCGACCAGCTTGCGGCGAAGGGCCGGGCAGGCACGCCGGCCGGGCGGGCCCGGGGGCGATCCCCTGGGCCCGACGAGCCTGTGGCGCCGAGCCGGGCACACCGGCCGGGCGGGCGCACCGGCCGGCCGGGCGGGCCGGTGCCGGCCGGGCGGGCCGGTGCCGTTGTGCCGGCCGGGCGGGCCGGTGCCGTTGTGCCGGCCGAGCGGGCCGGTGCCGTTGTGCCGGCCGGGCGGGCCGGTGCCGTTGTGCCGGCCGGGCGGCGACACGGCACGCTCGGCCGCGAGGATGGTGCACCTGGTCGCCCTGTCGGCGGTCTACGGGCGGGCGGGTGCCGCCACGCCGGGCGAGTATGCGCCCCCACAGCGTGCGGGCATGCGGATCGGCGGGCCGGACCGGCCGCGCCGGGGCTCTGGCTGCATCGGCCGCGCCGGGGCTCCTGCGGCATCGGCCGCGCCGTCCGGCCGGGACGGAACGGCTGGGGGCGGTGCTGGGCAGGGCTGGGCGGGGGCCGGGCCGGGCGGCCGGCCCGGGCTCTGGCTGCATCGGCCGCGCCGGGGCTCCTGCGGCATCGGCCGCGCCGTCCGGCCGGGACGGGACGGCTGGGGGCGGTGCTGGGCAGGGCCGGGCCGAGCCGGGCCGAGCCGGGCCGGGCGGCCGGGTGGCTTGAGGCCCACGACGGGGCCGCCCCATTCGGACCAGTGGCCCGTGATCGCCGGCAGCGCGAACGTCACCTCGCATCGCGTGGACACCCTCGTACAGGAAGCCCCGCACTGAGGTTGATCTACGAGATCGGCACTCCCGGCTCAAGGAACCACAGACCAGCGATGCTTCCGTCCTCGTGGAAGGTCACGCGGAACTCCCCGGGCCCGCGTTCCATGCGCAGCGGCACGTTGACAACGGTGAACTCGCCGAATGTGACGGCCTTGGGATCCCCGTGTGACCGATAGCGTCCGAACGTGTCCTGGTAGGTCGCCCAGGCCCCCGCCAGGGCGTCTGGGGGCAGCAGCTCGCGTGTCGTCGCGTCAAAGCGGGCTGTGGCCGCGGTGATGTCGCCGTTCACGATGTCGTTGAGCGTCTGAATGGCGATCCGGTCGTATCGCGTCTGCGCCGGTGACGCCGCGGCTGGGCCCGCGACCGTCGTGGTGGCGTGGGCCTGCATCGCGGCCCACGCGAACCCGTTGGCCGGCAACAGCGTGCAGGTGGCCAGCGTGACAGCGGCAGCCGCCTGCGCCAGTTGCCTCCTGCTGCGGGGCGTTGCGTCCTTCTCGGGCATCAGGACCACTGCCTTCTCCAGCTCGGTGGCGCCGGATACGTCCATCTTGCTCCACCCGCTCTCCCCATGCATGCCGGGGAGTAGGACTCTCTCAGGGCGGGCCACTCGAAGACGCACCCGTGCTCCGCTCCTGGGTCGAGCCGGAGCGGGGGACGTCTCTACGGGGAGATCGGATCCCCCGCGCCGTCTCGGCGATCCCGCGTTCGACGACACGGCCGTGAGCCGCATCCATCAGCGGTCCGCGCATGCGGCGGCAGCGAACCCCCCGTGCGACTGGGCCCGGCCCCGCGCCGGCAGGCCGCTCCCGCTGCGGGCCCGCGCCGCCGGGCCGGTGGGCGGACGGCCCGGTGTGGGCGGGGGACCGTGGCCGGAAAGGTGGCGTTGACGTCGACGGGATGGAATCCTACTGTCAGGCATAGGATTCCATCGGCAGAGCGGGAGCGTGCAATGAGTGGCGGCAGCAGCGAGCAGGCCAGGAAGACGGCGGAGGCGCTGGACTACCTCACCGGCTTCGGCAACGAGCACAGCTCGGAGGCGGTGCCCGGCGCGCTCCCGATCGGCCGCAACTCTCCCCAGCGCTCGCCCCTCGGGCTCTACGCGGAGCAGCTCAGCGGCAGCGCGTTCACCGAGCCGCGCTCCCACAACCGCCGCTCCTGGCTCTACCGGATCCGCCCCTCGGCCGCGCACCCGCCCTTCACCCGGACCGACAACGGTGCCCTGCGCACCGCGCCCTTCACCGAGGCCCCCGCGGACCCCAACCGGCTCCGCTGGAACCCGCTGCCCGACCCGGCCCCCGGCACCGACTTCCTGGCCGGGCTGTGGACCCTCGGCGGCAACGGCGACGCCGCCCAGCGCGCCGGCATGGCCATCCACCTCTACTCCGCCAACTCCCCCATGACAGACCGGGTGTTCAGCGACTCCGACGGCGAGCTGCTGATCGTCCCCGAGCGCGGAGGCCTGCTGCTGCGCACGGAGTTCGGCCTGCTGAGCGCCCGCCCCGGCGAGATGGCGCTGATCCCGCGCGGGGTCCGCTTCCGCGTCGAGCTGCAGGACGAGACCGCCCGCGGTTACGTCTGCGAGAACTACGGCCGCCCCTTCGAGCTGCCCGACCTGGGCCCGATCGGCGCCAACGGCCTGGCCGCCGCGCGCGATTTCCAGGTGCCCGTGGCCTCGTACGAGGACAGCGAGCGCCCGACCGAGGTGGTCAACAAGTTCTGCGGCAACCTCTGGACCGCGACCTACGACCACTCGCCGCTCGACGTGGTCGCCTGGCACGGCACGCACGTCCCGTACGTCTACGACATGCGCCGCTTCAACGTCCTGGGCTCCATCAGCTACGACCACCCCGACCCGTCGATCTTCACCGTGCTGACCTCGCCCTCCGATACCCCGGGCCTCGCGGGCGTGGACTTCGTGGTCTTCGCCCCGCGCTGGCTGGTCGGCGAGGACACCTTCCGCCCGCCGTACTTCCACCGGAACGTGATGAGCGAGTACATGGGCCTCATCGAGGGCGCCTACGACGCCAAGGCCGAGGGCTTCGTGCCCGGCGGCGGCTCGCTCCACAACATGATGTCCGCGCACGGACCCGACCGGGAGACCTTCGACCGGGCGAGCGCCGCCGAGCTGAAGCCGCAGAAGATCGATGACGGGCTGGCCTTCATGTTCGAGACCCGCTGGCCGATCACCGCCACCGCCCAGGCGGCCGGCGCGGAGCACCTGCAGAGCGGATACGACGACGTCTGGCAGGGCCTCCAGCGCCACTTCCGCGCCTAGTATCACCAGCAAGCAGCGACCAGCGGCCGGCACGACGCCTCGCGCCGGCCGCCCGTCCTACGGAGAACCACCCGTGACCGCCTTCGCCCCCGACTCGCTGGTACTGAACCGGAAGCTTCCGCTCTGGTACCAGGTCTCCCAGTCGCTGCGCGCCTCGATACTGGGGCGCACGGCGGACGCCTCGCTGCGCCTGCCCACCGAGGAGCGGCTCGCCGAGCACTACGGGGTGAGCGTGCTGACCATGCGGCAGGCGCTCAAGGAGCTGGAGGCCGAGGGCCTCATCAGCCGCCACCGGCGGCGCGGGACCTTCATCGAGCCGGCGGCGATGCGCGGGGCCCCGGTGCAGCTGCTGGGATCGGTCGACGCGATCGTCGCGCAGCAGTCGGGGGACCGTACGACGATCCTCGGCCAGGAGCGGACGGCCGTGCCCGGGGAGCTGCTGCAGCACTTCCCGGACACGCCGGAGGTGGTCACGTACCGCCGGCTGCGCCACGACAGCGAGAGCGGCGAGCCGACCAACTGGGCGGAGAACGCGGTGCGTCCGGAGCTGGCGGAGGCGATCGACCTTGCCGATCTGGAGCGTTGGCCGATGACGAAGGTGCTGCGCGACATCGTGAAGGTCGACATCAGCCGGATCACCGACACCGTGGAGGCGCGTCTCGCGGACCCGGCCACGGCCGAGTTGCTCCAAGTGCCGCTGCTGAGCCCGATCTTGCACTACACGGGCGTGACCTACGACAAGAGCGGCCGGGTGGTCGACGTGGCGCGGATCCGCTACCGCGGGGACCGCTTCTCCTTCACGGTGACGGTCGACGCCCACTGACCGCCCGACCGCGCGACCGCCCGACCGCGCGACCGCCGGACGGGAACGCCGAACGGCGAACGGGCTACTTCTTCTCTTCGTCCTCCGTCCCGCGCTCGCCCTCCGCCTGGGACGGAGTGGTCCGCGTCGTCTGGGCGTGGCGCTGCTTCTTCTGGTTGTCGTCCATGTCCTCGTCGAGCCGCTCCCCCTCGGCCTGCGACGGGGTCGAGTACTCGTCGTACTGGCTCATGACCGCCTCCCGGGTCACCTGGGTCGGTGCGGATCCATACACGCGGATCCATACACAAGGAGCCTAACTCTCCGGCCTGGACGAGGCCCGGCCACCGGGCGGCGTCGCTACCATCGGCCGGGTGAGCGCTGACGTACCGCTGCTGGACGAGCTGATGCCCTGGTCCGTGAGTCCCCTGCGCCTGGGACGGGCCTGGGTGGCGGCCCCCGACCCGGCGACCCTGCGCGCCCGCTGGGCGGCCCTGGCGGCCGCCGGGGGCCCCGAGCGGGAGCGGCTGTTCCGCCCGACCCGGGCGCGGACCCCCGCCGCCGGGGCGGCGGCGCTGCCGGGCCGGCGGGCGGGTTCGACGGCCCGCTTCGCGGACACGCCGGGCCCCTGTCCCGAACCCGTACGGGTGCTGCACGAGCCCTTCGACGAGCAGTGGCTGCTGCCCGACCAGCGGCTCATCGACCTGGCCCGCCCGGAGCTGTGGCGGGTCCTGGACGAGCACCAGCTGTTCCTCGTGGAGAGCCCCCGGGCCTCGCAGAACCGGCCGAACCGGCAGAACGCGCAGAACTCGAAGGGCCTGCCCCACCCGGAACCGCTGGTCACCGCGCACCTGCCGGCCGGCCGGCTCGGCCGGATCCGCCCCCTGCACCGCCGCCCGGGCGGCGCCGAGCCCAATCTCGCCCCCGGCCTGCTGCCGCTGCTCGGCGAGCACTACGGCACCTGGGTCACCCCCGAGGACGTGCTCTGCTGGATCCTCGCGGCGGGCCGCCCCGGACCGCGGGGCTACGAGGTCCCGCTCACCGCCGACGCCACGCGCTGGCGGGCCGGGCTGGAGCTGGGCCACCGGCTGCTCTCCGTCCGGCTGCGCGGGGCGCGCGGCGGCGAACCGCCCCGGCTGCCGGGCGGGCGCCGGCCCTACGTCCGCTCGGCGCTGCCGGCCTGGCCGCGCGAGCTCTCGTACGACCCTGAGAGCGAGACGCTGAGCATCGGGACCGGGACCGTCTCCCCCGTCCCCGCCGCGGCGTGGGAGTACGAGGTCCAGGGCGTCCGGGTCCTGGAGGCGTGGTTCGCCGCCCGGCTCGCCCACCGGGACCCGGAGGCCGACGGACTGGAGGCGCTGGGCCCGGCCGAGTGGCCCCAGGGCTGGACCACGGAGCTGCTGACCCTGGTGACGACCCTGGCGCTGCTGGCCGAACTGGCCCCGGAGCGGGCGGCGTTCGAGGCCGGACCACCCCTGGACACGGCACAGCCGGACGCGGCGGGGCTGGACACGGCGGGGCTGCGCGCGGCCGGGGTGCTGCCGCCACCGCGCTGGGCCCGGCGGCCGGCCTCGGTGCTGGACCACCAAGAGGAGGGCCCTGGCGGGCAGTTCGCACTCCTCTGACCCGCGCCGGGCCGCACGGGCCGGGCCTCGCCCGGCACCGCGCGCCCCGCTCCCCCGCAAGGCCACAAGCCCCGACACAGCCGCCCCAGCCCCCCAGCCCAGCCCCTAGTCAGTCCCCCAAGCCCCCAGCAGCCGCGACACCGACCGGTCGAACACCTCGGCGGGGTCGGTCAGTTCGCCCGGCACCCCCGGCGCGGTCGCGAGGACGCCCGCCAGTAGCGGGTACTCCCCCGTCGCCAGCCGGGAGCCGAGCCAGGCCGCCCGTACGCCCTGTTCGGCCGCCTCGCTCCAGGGGAGTTGGCGGGCCCGCTCGGCCAGGGCCAGCTCGCCCGCCACGAAGGTCGCGACCGTGCCGTTGACCGCGGCGATCAGCTCCAGCTTCTCCCCGCCCGGGGCGTCGAGCGGCGCCAGGCAGGCAAGGCTGTGCTCCAGGTACCGCAGGGCGTTCGGGCCGAATCCGTGGACCGGGCTCAGCAGCCGGGGCAGCCAGGGGTGCCGGTGCATGAGGGCCCGGGTCTGGCGGGCCAGCGCGAGCTGGTCGGCCCGCCAGTCGCCGGCCGGCGGCTCGAGGTCGTACTCCCCGCTGACCGCGTCGACCATGAGCTCGTACAGGTCCTCCTTGCGCGGCACGTAGTTGTAGAGGGACATGGTCCCGGCGCCGATCCCGGCCGCCACGCGCCGCATGGAGACGGCTTCGATCCCCTCCTCGTCGGCGATCCGCGCCGCCTCGGCGGCGATCGACTCGCGGCTGTGCGCGGGCCGGGGGCCGCGACCGGCCCGCGGCGGGCGGGCCCAGATCACTTCGGGTTCAGCGGAGCGGCCGCTGGGTGTCATCGCTCATCACCTCGTCCATCGCCCTCCATCGTAGTTACGTACGCCGTACGTAGTCGGGTAGGGTGCACTCCATGACTACTACGTACGCCGTACTTAGTGAGGGTCTGGAGAAGAGCTACGGCGAGGTCCACGCCCTGCGCGGCCTCGACCTCGCCGTCCCGGAGGGCACGGTCTGCGGCCTCCTCGGCCCCAACGGCGCGGGCAAGACAACCGCCGTCCGGATCCTCACCACCCTCACCGCGCCCACCGGCGGCCGCGCCCTCGTCGCCGGCCACGACGTCACCCGGGACCCGGCCGCCGTCCGCCGCGCCATCGGGGCCACCGGCCAATACGCCTCGGTCGACGGGGACTTGACCGGAACCGAGAACCTCCGGCTGTTCGCCCGTCTCGCCGGACTGCGCGGCCGGGCCGCCCGGGACCGCGCCGGCGAGCTGCTGGAGCGCTTCGGCCTCGCCGAGGCCGCCGACCGGGTGGCGGGCACCTGGTCGGGCGGCATGCGCCGGCGGCTCGACCTGGCCGCCGGACTGGTCACCCGCCCCCGGGTGCTGTTCCTCGACGAGCCCACGACCGGCCTCGACCCGGCGGCCCGCCGGCAGATCTGGACGGCCGTACGGGATCTGGCGCGCGAGGGCACGACCGTGCTGCTCACCACCCAGTACCTGGAGGAGGCCGACCGGCTCGCCGACGACATCGTGGTCGTGGACCACGGCCGGGCCGCCGCCACCGGCACCCCGGCCGAGCTCAAGGCCCGGATCGGCGCCTACGCCGAGGTCTGCGTCGCCGGGGCCGAGGGCCTCGAGGGCGCGGCCGCCGTGCTCGATCAGCTGACGGGGGGCCTGCCCGCCCTGGACCCGGAGCGCCTCACCGTCGGCGCGACCGTCCTCGACGCCGGGCTCACGCTGCCGCGGATCGTCCGAGCGCTCGACGCGGCCGGCATCGACGTCACCGACGCGAGCCTGCGCCCGCCCACCCTCGACGAGGTGTTCCTGCGCCTCACCGGAGCCCGTCCCGCCACCGGGTTCGAGGAGCACGCCGCATGAGCACCCTGCTGTCCGACGGCGGCGCCGTCCTGACCCGCCAGCTGCAAAAGGCCCGGCACGCCCCGGCCCTGCTGATCCTCACCCAGACCATGCCGGTCACCATGCTGCTGTTCTTCGGCTACGTCTTCGGCAGCGCGCTCGCCATGCCGGGCTCCGAGTACCGGCAGTTCCTGGTCCCGGGGCTGCTCGCCGCCACCGCCGCGAACGGCCTGATGACCGGCATGTTCACGGCCGCGCAGGACGCGCACCGCGGGGTGATGGACCGCTTCCGGACCCTGCCGATGAGCCGGACCGCGGTGCCACTGGGGCAGACGGCGGCGGACCTGGTGACCACCGCCGTCTCGATGGTGCCGCTGATGCTGGTGGGGCTGGCGATGGGCTGGCGGGCCGAGAACGGCCTCGCCGGGGCGGCCGGGGCCTTCGGCGTCCTGCTGCTCTTCCGCTTCGCCACCGCGTGGGTCGGGACCTACCTCGGCCTGCTGAGCAAGAGCGAGGAGGCGGCGGGGCAGATAGGGGGCGCGACCTTCGTCCTGCCGATGCTCTCCAGCGCGTACCTGCCGACCGCCGGGCTGCCCGGGTGGCTGCGAACGGTCGCCGAGTGGAACCCGATCAGCGCGGTCGCCACCGCCGTGCGCTCGCTGTGCGGAAACGTCGGAGGCGAGGACGCGGCCGGCGCCGCCTGGCCGGTCGCGCACCCGGTCGCCGGGGCGCTGCTCTGGTCGCTGGCCCTGCTGGTCCTGTTCGTGCCGGCGGCCACGCGCAGGTTCGCGCGTGGCCTCGGCTGAACGCGGACCACGACGCCGCGCTCGGCGCCCGCGGGCACCGCGCCCACCGACTGCGGCCCCGGGCCGAGCCGGGTCACCCCGGGGGAGCTCGTGTTCGCGTCGTTCAGGACCACGCCGAAGGCGTCCGGCCCGCGGCGGGCGCCGGGCCTGCCCCCAGTGCGAGACCGGCGACCAGAGCTACCACCAGGACCGCCATCCGCCGGATCGGGGAGCGCGGATCGAGTGCGGTCGGGCGTCTCGTGGGCGACCTTTCGTGCGAGTCGATGAACGACGCGCCATACCATGCGCAGATAAACCATCGGAATTGGGGGATATCGACACCCCGTGTGATGACAGATCCCCCTCCGGGCCGGTAGGCAGAGCGTCATGGAACCCGACACGCACGCCATCGACCCGCTCCCGCTCGCCGGAATCACCGTCGTCGCCGTGGAGCAGGCCGTCTCGGCCCCCTTCGCCACCCGCCAGCTCGCCGACCTGGGCGCTCGGGTGATCAAGGTCGAGCGGCCCGACGGCGGGGACTTCGCGCGCGGCTACGACACCGCCGCGCACGGTCTCGCCTCGCATTTCGTGTGGGCCAACCGGGGCAAGGAGTCGATCGCGCTCGACCTGAAGGACCCGCGCGGCCGCGAGGTCCTGCACGGACTGCTCGAAGGCGCCGACGTGTTCGTGCAGAACCTCGCGCAGGGCGCGGCCGCCCGGCTCGGGCTCGACTCGGCTGCACTGTGCGCGCGTTACCCCCGGCTGGTCGCCGTGGACGTCTCCGGCTACGGGGCCGAGGGCCCGTACGCCCACAAGCGCGCCTACGACATGCTCGTGCAGTGCGAGGCCGGCCTCGTCTCGGTGACCGGGACGCCGGAGCGGCCCGTGAAGGCCGGGATCCCGGCGGCGGACATCGCCGCCGCCATGTACGCCTTCTCGGGGGTGCTCGCGGCCCTGCTGCGGCGCGGGATCACCGGGCGCGGGGGCAGGGTGGAGGTGTCGATGCTGGACGCGCTCGCCGAGTGGATGGGGCATCCGCTGCACCACACGATGCACGGTGGCGAGCAGCCGGTGCGGACCGGCCTGGCGCACGCCGTGATCGCGCCCTACGACGCCTACCCGACCTCGGACGGGGACCGGGTGCTGCTGTCGGTGCAGAACGACCGGGAGTGGCGCCGGCTCGCCGAACAACTGCTGGAGCGGCCGGAGTTGGCCGATGATCCGGGCTACGCGACGAACGCCGCGCGCACCGCGAACCGGGAGAAGACCGACGCGGTGGTGGCCGGCGCGCTGGGCCGGCTCGGCGCCGACGAGGCGATCGAGCGCCTGGAGGCGGCGGGCATCGCCTGCGCGCGGCTCAACTCGGTGGCGCAGCTGGCCGCGCACCCGCAGCTGGAAGCCCGGGACCGCTGGCGGGAGGTGGGCTCGCCTGCGGGCCCGCTGCGGGCCCTGCTGCCGCCGATCGGACTGCCGGGCGGCGCGGCACCGCACATGGGTGCGGTGCCCGCGCTCGGCCAGCACACCGAACTCCTGCTGCTCGCCCTGGGGATGACGGGCGAACAGATCACGGCGTTGCGCCGGGACGGTGTCGTTCGCTGACTGGGCAGGGTTGATCAGGCCGGGGACGAAACGGCGGCACTGCGGGGGTCGGAGAAGGGAACGTTACGAACGGCGGCTGCCGAAGAGCGTGCGACGCAGCCGCCGCAGCGGCGCGAAGAGCGAGACGCGCGCGCTCCGGCTCCGCAGGCGGTGCGTGTGGTCGCGCGAGGTGAGCTCGCGCATCAGCAGCGTCGCCTCGGCCGACTCGCGGTGCGGGACGGCGGGACCGCCGAGCACGGCAAGGTGGCGGTCGAGGCGCGAGCTGGCCGCGCTGCTGCCGCAGGTGATGGCAGGCACGCGAGGCGGCCTGCTGCGCATTGCTATCTGTTCCATGTCTCTCCCCACCCGTACGAGGGCACCCGGCCCACCGGGCAGGGTAACCCTATCGTCCCCACGTCGCGCTCGGGTATCCCGGTCGTGTGAATTGCCCCTGTACCGAGCGGGAGTTGACGATTACTCAGCGGAGTCGACCGTCACTCTCCGCACAAATCGACGGGCCCGGGGGCGAGATGGGAGCGATCCGGAAGTACTCGCCCGACTCCCGCCGCGACAGGAGCCGTACGGGGCACGCTGCGCTAACTTGGAGTGATCGTCCGGTGACCCGTGCGGGTCGCGCGGGAACAGAGGCTTGTGAGGCTTTGGGTGACTGAGTCTGCGTCGAACGAGGGCGGCGGCGGCGAGCGCGTCATCGCCGGACGGTACCGCCTGCTGGGCCCCCTCGGCCGGGGCGGCATGGGCATGGTGTGGCGGGCCCGGGACGAGGTCCTGGGCCGCGAGGTCGCCGTCAAGGAGGTACGGGCGCCGGCCGGGATGGACGCCGCCGAGGTGGACCGGATGTACCGGCGCCTGGAACGGGAGGCCTGGGCCGCGGCCCGCGTCTCGCACCGGGGCGTCGTCACCGTCTACGACGTGGCCACCGAGGACGGCCGGCCCTGGATCGTGATGGAGATCGTACGGGGGCTCTCGCTCGCGGAGGTCATGGAGGGCGACGGGCCGCTCACCCCGCAGCGGACCGCGCACATCGGCGAGCAGGTGCTGGCCGCGCTGCGCTCCGCCCACGAGGCGGGGGTGCTGCACCGGGACGTCAAGCCCGGCAACGTGCTGATCGCCAACGACGGGCGGGTGGTGCTCGGCGACTTCGGGATCGCGAGCCTGGAGGGCGCGAGCGCCATCACCATGACGGGCGAGGTGGTCGGCTCCCCCGAGTTCCTCGCGCCGGAGCGCGCGCTCGGCCGCGAGCCGGGTCCCGAGTCGGACCTCTGGTCGCTCGGAGTGACGCTGTACGCGGCCGTCGAGGGGGTCTCGCCGTTCCGCAAGGACACCCCGGTGGCCACGCTGCGGGCGGTGGTGGACGAGGGGTTCCCGCCGCCGCTGCGGGCCGGGCCGCTGGCGCCCGTACTGGAGGGGCTGCTGGTCAAGGCCCCCGAGGAGCGGCTGCCCGCGGCGGAGGCGACCCGCATGCTGCGCATCATCGGCGCGGGCGGCACCGTACGGGCCTCCGGCGGGCCGGTGTCGGGTCCGGCGGCGGGACCGGCGCTCGGGTCGGGGTCCGGCTCGCCGGGCTCCACCGCGCAGCACGGGTACGGCCGGCCGACCCCGCCGATGCCGATGCCGGCGCAGACGCCGGCTTCCTCGCCCGCGGCCCCGTACGGTTCGCCGCCGCCGGCCGGATCCCGGCAGAACCGGGCCGGGCTGGTGCTGACCGGCGGAATCGTGGTGCTGCTCGCGGTGCTGGCCGTGCTGGGCTGGCTGCTCCTGAAGGAGCGCGGGACCGGCGACGGCCCCGAGGACGGTCCGACGGTCACCCCGAGCGTGACGCAGAGCGATTCGCCTTCCCCGGCCCCGTCGCCCAGCGCCTCCCCTTCCCCCTCGCCGTCGCCCTCCCCCTCGGCCACGCCCCCGCCGATCATCACCGTGTCCGCCGTCCAGGCCGTCCGGGACACCTATCGAGGCACCTGCCCGCCGGCCGCCGCCGAGGCGCCCGCCTTCACCGCCACCGTCGCGGTGGACCGCACCCCGGCGGTGGTGGAGTACCGGTGGGTCACGCGCAGCGGGGTGACCTCCGGCCCCGGCTGGCAGAGCGTCACGTACCCGGCGGGTGGGCCGGGAAGCGTACGGCTGGACCACACGGAGCTGACCCACTACGCGGACGCGACCTTCGAGGACGCGGTGCGGCTCGAGGTCCGGGCGCCCGCGGAGGCGGCTTCGGCCTGGCTGGAGTTCTCGGTGACGTGCGGGGAGGAGACCCCGACGGGCGGAGCCTCCTCCCCCGGCACCTCCGGACCGACCGGTTCCCCGTCACCGAAGCCGGGTCCGACCGTCAGTCCGTGACGCCGTCGATCCACGGCGCCGTCAGTCCGTGAGGCCGTCGATCCGTGACGCCGTCGATCCGCGCCGTGCCGTCAGGCCGCGCCGGTGAAGACCGGCAGGTAGCCGCCGGACTGTCCGGCGGCGGTGGGGTGGTACGACTCGCCGATGTTCAGCCAGTTGAGGCTGTGCAGCCACTCGCTGCCGGAGCAGATCTCGTGGCCGGTGAAGGCGCTCGCGACCGAGGCGAAGGCGAAGCCGTGGTTGGCGGCGCGTTTGGCGATGGCGGCGTTGAGGTAGTCGGCCGCCCCGTTGATGGCGGTGCGCTCGCCCTCGGTCAGTCCGGCGACGCAGTTGCCGTTCAGCTTGTAGAAGCGGGGATAGCCGAGGACGACCACGCGGGCGCCCGGGGACCGGCTGTGGATGGCGTTGTAGACCGTGTCGAGCTGGCCCGGGAGGGTGGAGTCGACGTAGGCCTTGGCCTGGTTGACCCGGCTGACGCAGGTGGACTCGGACTGGAGCACACAGGTCGTCATGACGTCGGAGAAGCCCGCGTCGTTGCCCCCGATGGTGATGCTGACCAGGTCGGTGCCGGCGTTCAGCGGTGCGAGCTGGCCGCTCATCACATCGCCGGTACGGGCGCCCGAGCAGGCGACGAAGGAGAAGGTCTGCGGAGCGTGGGCGGCGGCCCAGAGGGCCGGGTAGGCACGGGTGGTGCGCTTGCAGTTCCCGCTGGCGCTGTCGTAGTTGCCGGCGCCGACTCCGGAGGAGTACGAGTCGCCGAGGGCGACGTAGCCGAAGTCGGCGGCTGCACCGGCCGGACCGGCGCCGAACAGGGCTGCTCCCGCGGCGAGTAACGCGGCGGAGGCCAAGGCGGCGAGACGAGGCATTCTCATGCTCATGTGTGCGGCTCCTTGTGGGGGGTTACTCCTGAGTCCGTGGTACAAGGAGCCGAGGCCCGCTGGAAGTGTTCATGCCAAGAATGTTCGGGGCAGACATGCGGTCGGAATCTTCACCCGCACGACGTTTGAAGAGGGAATCCCGCCACCCGATCCGGCGAAACACGGGTGCATGAGGGCACTTCGTGCCGGATCATGGGCGCCATGCCAGCCAACCCGCAAGACGCGCTGCCGATCCGGCTCAACGTCGACGACAGCGACTCCCCGTCGGATGTCGTCGACGCGCTGTTCCTCGGCCGTTTCGCGTCCGGCGAGCAGCCCTTCTCGCACAGCGTGTCGATCGACCGGGTGAAGGCGGGTGCGACCCTGCTGCCGCCCCGGGCCACCGTGTTGCGCTCGGCGCGCGACAGCGACCGCAGTGCGACGCTCGCCGAGGGCGAGGGGTGGACCATGCTGGTGTCCCGCTGGAGCCGGGGCGCGGACGTCACGGTGACGGCGGTCAGCGACGAACTCGCCGCCGGGGTGCTCGGCGAGGCCACGCAGGACGCGCAGGACGAGCCCGAACCGCAGCCGGAGAACGTCGCGATGGGGTTCTGGTACGTCTCCCCGCGCCGCGGCCCGTACCGGACGACCCGGCAGATCGCGGCCGGCACCTGGGCGGACGTCCGGCCCAACTACACGGCTCCGGTGGCCGGGGCGATGGACCGGCTGATGAAGCTCACCCCGGACGACATCGCGGGCCGGCTGCTCCTGCTGCACGGTCCGCCCGGCACCGGCAAGACCTCGGCGCTGCGCACGCTCGCCCGGTCCTGGCGCGACTGGTGCCAGGTGGACTGCGTCCTGGACCCGGAGCGGCTGTTCAACGACGTCGGCTACCTGATGGACATCGCGATCGGCGAGGACGAGGGCACGGCGAAGGGGCGCTGGCGGCTGCTCCTGCTGGAGGACTGCGACGAGCTGATCCGCGGCGAGGCCCGGCACACCGCCGGGCAGGCGCTGTCACGGCTGCTCAACCTCACGGACGGGCTGCTCGGCCAGGGGCGCAACGTACTCGTGGGCGTCACGACCAACGAGGACCTGGAGCGGCTCCACCCGGCCGTGGTCCGGCCCGGCCGCTGCCTGGCCCGGATCGAGGTCGGCCGGCTCACCCACCGCGAGGCGGTGGAGTGGCTCGGCACCGACGAGGGCGTCTCCCGCGAGGGGGCGACCCTGGCGGAGCTCTACGCCCTGCGCCGCGGCACGACCGGCCCCTCGGCCCTGCTGCCGCCGCAGGGGCACGACACCGAGGCGGGGCTCTACCTGTAGGACGCCGTACCCGTAGGCGCCGGAAGCAGGACGCTACGTGCCGCCGCTACGGGCAGGGCCCGACGTGCGGGGCGCGCGGGGGTCCGGCGCGCACGGCGACGACAATGGGGGCGCGGCCGAAGGCCCCCGTCGACCGCGCACACCCCTGGCGTGCACACCCCTGGGGGACCCACGAACAGGAGAACGCACCGTGCTCGAACCGGCGCAGGAGAACCCCTTCCCCGACAGCCACGTCCTCGGCGAGGGCCCCGAGCCGCATCCCCAACTCCAGCCGGTGCTGGGCCTCATCGGACGCTGGCACGGCCAGGGCAGCGGCGAGTACCCGACCCTGGAGCACGGCTTCCGCTACGAGCAGGAGATCACTTTCAGCCACGACGGCAGGCCCTTCCTGTGCTACGAGTCGCGCGCATGGCTGATCGACGAGTCCGGGGTGGCCCTGCGCCCCGCGGGGCGTGAGGCCGGGTGGTGGCGGATCCTTCCGGACGCCTCCATCGAGGTCACGCTCGCCCACCCGACGGGAATCGTCGAGACGTACGTCGGCCACGCGTCCGGTACGGAGATCGAGATGGCGACCGAGACCGTGGCGCTGACCCCCCGGGCCAAGCAGGTGACCGGCATGCGGCGCCGGTACGCCCTCCAGGACGGGGAGTTGACGATCGTGCAGGAAATGGCCGCGGTGGGACAGCCCATGCAGCACCACCTCCAGGCGCGACTGCGGCCGCGCAAGGGCTGACCCCGGCGGAGTGTCGGCCGGCGGCATGTCAGCCGGCGGAGTGCCGGTCGGGCGAGTGCCAGTCGGCCGGGTGTCAGTCGGCCGAGTGTCAGTCGGCGTACCGGGCGCGCAGCGCGTCCAGCGCCGCCGCGGTCGCCTCCTCGAAGGTCAGGCCCAGCCGCCGCGCCCGCTCCGCGTAAGCCTGCGCCGCGGCGGCCGCTTCCCGGAAGGACACGTCGCCGGCCGCCGCGACGAAGCTGCCGGCCCGGCCCCGTGTCTCGATCACGCCGTCCCCCTCCAGCGCCCGGTAGGCCTTGGCGACCGTGTTCGCCGCCAGGCCCAGCTCCTCCGCGAGGCCGCGCACGGTGGGCAGTTTGAAGCCGGCCGGCAGCCGTCCCGAACGCGCGCCCTCCGCGATCTGGGCGCGCAGCTGCTCGTACGGGGCGGCCGCGCCGGGAGCGGCGTCGATGCGGATCTTCAGGTGCGTGGAAGTCGATGTCACGCGGCCGATTGTCCCCCATCGGACCGGGGCGCCGACCCCGGGTCCGGCCCGGAAACGGCCCGGACGCGCCGGGACGCGGCCCGGACGCGACCCGCGGCCGGCCTGGACGGGGGCCCGAAATTCGCGGGCGCGCACACCTCGGCGCGTCGTACCGTCAAGGCCATGATCACAACGATCCGGGACCTGCGCCCGAACGACCCGCACGACGCCGAGTCCGTCGTGCGCGTGCGCCGCGCGGCGCTGCCCTTCATGATCGGCACCGCTCGCGGAGTGGCCTTCGAGCTCGCCTCCGCACACCCCGCCAAGCGCTACCGCATCCTCGTCGCCGAAGCCGGTGACGGGCAGGTGGTGGGCACCGCGCAGGTCGGCATCGCCTACGACAGCACCGAGCCCGGCCAGGGATTCGTCAACGCCTACGTCGACCCCGCGCGGCGCGGGCTCGGCGCCGGCAGCGCCCTGCTGCGCGCGGCCGAGGAGCACCTCACGGCCGAGGACGCGAAGGACTCGTACGCCTGGGTCCTGGACGAGCCGCCCCACCGCGCCTTCGCCGAGCGGCACGGCTACCGCGCCTCCCGCTCCGCGCACTTCCTGCGCCTCGACCTCGCCTCGGCCGCGCTGCCCGCGCTCCCCGCCGTCCTGCCGGCCGGCGTCGAGCTGCGCCCCGGCTCGGCCTTCGCCGCCGACCCGCGCCCGCTCTTCGAGGCCGACGCCGCGGCGAGCCTCGACGAACCGGGCGACGTGCCCACGGAGTTCGACGACTACGAGGACTGGCTGCGGCACACCTGGAACCACCCCTACCTCGACCTGGAACTGACCACCGTCGTGCTGGTGGACGGCGAGGTGGCCGCCTTCACCGCCGCCCACTGCGACGGAGCCACCCGCTACTCCTCCGCCATGACCGGGACCGTGCGCGACTTCCGCGGCCGGGGGCTGGCCACACTCGCCAAGACCGACTCGCTGCTCCGGGCCCGCGCGGCCGGCTACACGCAGGCCTTCACCGGGAACGACACCGGCAACGGCCCGATGCTGGCCGTCAACACCCGGTTCGGCTATGAGATCTGCGCGACCGAGACCCGTTTCACCAAGCGACTGGCCCAAGGAGAGAACCCGCGTTGACCGACCGACCGACCCCCACCCCCGACTCCGACTCCGCCTCCGCCCTCACCGTCACGCTCACCAAGGCGGGCCGCACCAAGATCAGCTACCCGGCGGAGCTGGTCGCCGACACCGGCACCCGGATCACCGTACGGGCGCCCTGGGCGGCGAAGAGCACACGGGACTTCGGGTTCGTGCGCTTCGAGCCGGGCGACGTGTTCACCGAGCACTTCTGGCGCGACCGCTGGTACGCGGTCAAGGAGGTGCGGACCGGCGAGGGCGTGCTCAAGGGCTGGTACTGCGACGTCACGCGCCCGGCGGTGGTCGGGGACGGCACGATCCTGATCGAGGACCTGGACCTCGACCTGTGGGTGTCGGCCGACGGCGCCTCCGTGCTGCGCCTCGACGAGGACGAGTTCGCCGAGAGCGGGCTCGCCGCCACCGACCCCGGGGCGGCCGCCGAGGCCGTACGGGCTCTGGACGCCCTGGAGGCGCAGGCCAGGTCGGCCGCCGGACTGGCCGCACTGCACGCCTGAGCCGGATCCGAGAGGTCGAACCGCCGCGCTCGCGCGGGCGCGGCGGCCGGTCCTGGGACCGCCACCGCGGACTGTCAAGCCCCGAAATCCGGGGAGGTGCGCCGCCCGGCAGGGGTCGGCTTACTGGGATCAGGCGCCGCAGGGCGCGGGAGAACGATTCCAAGCAGCTCGGGACGAACGAGCACGCACGCACGCACGACAGGAGTCAGCCGTGGCCATGGTCGGACTGTTCTGGATCACCGAGGACTCGGTGTACGTGGGTTCCCCTCCGAACGCGGAGGGGCACTGCGTCCGCCTGACCTCCGAAGGGATCGGGGCGCGGGGCCCGGACGGCGTCCGGGAGTGGCCGTGGTCGAGCCTGCGCTCCGCGGTCGTGGAGGCCGTGCCCGTGGAGGGCGCCGCAAGGGGCGCAGGCCGCTTCCTGGCGGCGGTGCTCGAAGCGGTGGTCACGCTGGGATCGAGCTACGGCGGCGAGGAACCGCCGCAGATGTTCTTGGTCCTCGAGACGCAGGACGGTGCGGAGGAGGTACGGGTACCTGCCGCGACCGGTGGTTACACCTCCCAGGAGATCGCCCTGTCCCAGCGCCTCCTGGCGCGCTGCCGGGAGGGGACGTCGGACCCCCGGATCCTCACGGCGTGGAGCCGGGACCACCTCGGCGGCTCACCGAAACCATCCGAGCGCGAAGCCCTGCTGCGGAAATGGACAACCGCGTGAGGGCCCGCCGGCTGCGAGGGCTCCGCGGCGCCGCTTCCTGAGGCCCTTCTTACCCCTGCCTTAAGTGGACCCTAAGGATCGGCTCCTGGGACCCCGAGCCGGTGGAACGGCGGCTGCGGGCGGTTAGTTTGGCTGGGCCAGGGAGGGCCCGAGGCGGCGCCGCGACCCGTAAGGGGCGGCGCCGCCCAGCCTCGGCCCACCGGCGCACCCACGACTCGCGCTGCCCCGTGCCGTGCACCAGAGGAGATCCGCCATGTCCGCACGACGTACCGCCGCCCGTATCACCGCCGCCGGTCTGGCCCCGCTCGCGGTGGCCGCGTACGCCGCCGCGCCGGCGGCCGCCCACGGTTCGATGACGGACCCGGTCAGCCGGGTGGCGGCGTGCTACGCGGAGGGCCCGGAGTCCCCGAAGTCGGCGGCCTGCAAGGCGGCGGTCGCGGCGAGCGGGACGCAGGCGTTCTACGACTGGAACGCGGTGAACATCGCCAACGCGGCGGGGAACCACCGGGCGTTGATCCCGAACGGCCAGCTGTGCTCCGCCGGCAACGACAAGTACCAGGGGCTGGACCTGGCGCGCGGCGACTGGCCGGCGAGCCCGATGACCTCGGGCGCGCACACCTTCCGCTACAAGGGGACCGCCCCGCACAAGGGCTCCTTCGAGCTGTACGTGACGAAGGACGGCTACGACGCGACGAAGCCGCTGAAGTGGTCCGACCTGGAGCCGGCGCCCTTCGCGAAGGTCTCCGACCCGGGCATGCAGAACGGCGACTACGTCTTCTCCGGCACCGTCCCGAACAAGACCGGCCGGCACCTGATCTACAGCATCTGGCAGCGCTCGGACAGCCCGGAGGCCTTCTACACCTGCTCGGACGTGGTCTTCGGCAAGGACAACGGCACAAGCGGTGCGGGCGCCGGCACCGCCACCGGCGGTACGGGCGCCAAGCCCAGTGCGAAGCCGAGTTCCGCTGCTTCGGCGCAGCCGGCGGAGCGCCCCGCCGAGCAGCCCGTGGTGCGGCCCTCGGCCCCCACCGAAGAACAGATCGCCGACGGCACCGCCAAGTCCACCGTGGAGCACAACGGGCACGGGGACAACGACGCGAAGACGAACGGCCGGGCCGCCGCGTCCCCGATCCCCTCGCAGAGCGGGACCGACCTCGCGGAGACCGGCTCCAGCAGCGCCACCCCGGCGATCGCGATCGGCGGGGCCGGCGTACTGGCCGTCGGCGCGGCCGTGCTGTTCGGGCTGGCCCGCCGCCGGGTGACGCCGGGCCGCCACGGCCGCTGACCAGCGGCCGGGCGGGAATCGGACGCAGGGCCCGGCCGGGCGGGGAACCGTCCGGCCGGGCCCGCCGGCGCCGTCAGGCGAAGACCGACGCGCAGGTGGTCCGTTCCGCGTGGGCCGGGTCGAGGGCGTTGACCGCCTCGTGCCAGGCGATCCGGTCGGTGAGCCCGATGGCCACGTGCTCCGACAGGTCCAGCACGCACAGGTCCTGGAGCAGCACGTTGCGGACGTCCGGTCCGTCGAGGAACTGGCTCCGGTAGGGGGTGACCACCTCGTCGTACCTGGTGGCGATCACCGTGTACTTGACACCGGGGACGGTGTCCCCGCCGGCGTTCAGCGTGTTCTGGAAGGTAGATCCGGCGATCTGGTCGGCGAGTCCCGGGGTGGCGGAGCTGATCAGGTCCTCGGCACCGGGGAAGTACGGGAGGAGCCGGGTCAGCCCGGAGAGGGTGGTCCCGTGGTTGTCGGGGGCGAGCCCGACCAGGGCGTTGACCTTGGCGGCGCCGCCGAGGAACTTCAGGTAGTAGCGCGGCATCATGCCGCCCTGGGAGTGGCCGACGATGTCGGTCTCGGCCGCCCCGGTGGAGGCGAGCACCTTGTCCACGAAGGCGTCGAGCTGGCCGGCCGACTTGTCGATGGGGCCGAGCCCGTTGAAGAACGGCACTCCGGGCAGCTGCCCGTAGTCGAGGGAGTAGACGCAGTAGCCCCGGTGGACGAGGTACGGGGCGAAGCCCAGCCAGTTGTCCACGGAGTTCCCGAAGGTTCCGTGGACGAGGACGACGGGCCGGGGGTGGGCGGCGGACGGTTTGCAGGACCAGTTGTTCCAGCCGCTGCTCGGCGCCGAGGCGGCCTGGGCTCCGCCGGTGGGGGCGACGAGAGCGGCGGTGGTCAGGGTGAGGACGGCCAGCGGGCGGAGCAGGCGTCTCCAGGGCAGCATCGTGTGATCTCCTTGCGGGTCAAGGGGAGTAACGAGGGGATGGCGCGGGAATTACGTGGGGGTTCATCCCGTGATCCGGATCACAAGGGGTGCTGCAGCCGCTAAATTACGGGCGAGTAGCAGGACAGGGAAGTTACGCGTCGGTAAAAGATGAGGCGGGTTCGGTGAAGACCCGTCCGGCGAGGGCCGGCGGGCAGGCGTCATCCATTCGGCCCACCCCTGCTGCGCGGCGCCGCCGGTACGCCGAGCGTGTGAGACATGAACCAGCCCACAACCGCGGACTCAGGGCAGTCCGGCGGGTTCCTCGCCGAGATCAAGGACGCCGTGACCACCCGGGCCGCCTTGCTGGTCCTGGGCGTGCTCGCACTCCAGCTCGCCTTCATCACCTCGTACGTCGGGGCCTTCCACCACCCGAAGCCCAGCGAGATCCCCTTCGCCGTGGCCGCGCCCGCCGAGCCGGTCGCCGAGCGCTCCGCGCAGCAGCTCTCGCAGCTGCCCGGCAAGCCGCTCGACGCGCGCGCGGTCAAGGACGAGGCGACCGCGCTCCGGCAGATCCACAACCGGGACGTGGACGGCGCGCTGGTCATCGACCCGGCCGGCAAGACGGACAGGCTGCTGGTCGCGAGCGGCGGCGGGGCCTCCCTGTCACAGGCCCTCGACGAGATCGTCGGCCTCGCGGAGAAGGCCCAGGGCCGGAGCGTCCTGGTGGTGGACGTGGCGCCGACGGACGCGGGCGACGCGCGCGGCCTGAGCTCCTTCTACCTGGTCGTCGGCTGGTGCGTGGGCGGCTACCTGTGCGCCGCGATCCTCGCGATCAGCGCCGGAGCCCGGCCCGCGAACATCCACCGCGCCGTCATCCGGCTCGGGGCGCTGTTCGTATACGCCGTGGCCGCCGGACTGCTCGGCACGGTGATCGCCGGTCCGGTCCTGGGCGCGCTCCCCGGCAGCATCATGGCCCTGTGGGGGCTCGGAACCCTCGTCGTCTTCGCGGTCGGTGCGATCACCCTGGCCTTCCAGGGCCTCGCGGGCGTCGTCGGCATCGGCCTCGCGATCCTGCTGGTGGTCGTCTTCGGCAATCCGAGCGCGGGCGGTGCCTACCCGTACCCGCTGCTGCCGCCGTTCTGGAAGGCCATCGGTCCGGCCCTGCCGCCGGGTGCGGGCACCTACGCCGCGCGCTCGATCGCGTACTTCAAGGGCAACGACGCGGCCGGGCCGATGCTGGTCCTGGCCGGATGGGCGGTCCTGGGCTCGGCGGTCACCATGGCCTGCGCGGTCTTCCGCCGGGGCAAGGCGGGAGCGGCGGTCGGCAGCGGGCTCCCCGAGAGCCCGGACGGTGACGTGCTGCCCGAGGAGGAAGGCGTTCGGTGAACCATCCCGTCCTCCACCAGCACGCAGGTGACCTCCCTCCCGAGGAGCACCCGGAGACATGACCGCCACATGATCGGGCCGACATGACCACGACCGCGTGATCACGACCCTGGCGGTCGAGAACGAACCCCGAGATCAAGCGCGAGTGCACCTGGGCCGGGCCGGTCCTGCGCCCCGCCGCGCTGCTCTCGGACCGCGCGGGCCCCGCCGTGCGGACGAGGACGGCCGACGGCGGCTGGCACCGTACGCAGGGGGCCCTGCGCCCGTACGACTCCATGCTCAGCGAGCTCGCGGACCCGCAGCTGGCCCCCGACCTCCTGCACCTGCGCGAGCTGATCCGCTCCTGGCGGTTCTACGACCACGTCCGTACCGACGCCGACGCGCCGGCCCGCAGCCCGCGCATCGGCACCCGTACGCCCGTGCTCGCCGCCGACGGCTCGGACCTGCCCGCCGTGCTCCAGACGATCCGGGAGATCGGCGACCACGCGGCGCTGGACGAGGCCGTCGAAGCGGCCTTCCCGGGCAGCCGCGTCGCGATCGCCGAGCGGGACGGCCGCTTCGAGCCGGAGCTCCACCAGCACGGGCTGCTGCGCCCGCTGGGTGCCGCGGAACTCTCCGACGGGACACTGCGCTACCTGCTGTGGGTGGCGGCCCTGCTGACTCCGCGACCGCCCGCCCTGATGGTGCTCAACGAGCCGGAGACCAGCCTCCACCCGGATCTGCTGGGCCCCCTCTCCGACCTGATCCTGACCGTGGGCCGGGACACCCAGACGGTGGTGGTCACGCATGCCACCCCGCTGGCCGACGCCCTGGCGGAGGGCACCCGCCGGCACCGGGTGGACCTGCGGACGATCACCCTGGTCAAGGACTTCGGCCAGAGCGAGGTCGCGGGCCGCGAGGGCCCGCTCGACGAGCCCCTCTGGTACTGGCCGCAGCGCTAGGCACAGCCCCGGCTCAGCCCGCCCGGTGGACCACTTCGCCCGCCACCACCACGGTTTCGGCGACCGTGCCCGGGATCCGCTCCGGGGCCACGGCGAGGATGTCCCGGGACAGGACCACGAAGTCCGCCGCCTTGCCCACCGTCAGGGAACCCCGGTCCGCGTCCAGGAAGTTGGCGTACGCCGAGCCCATCGTGTAGCCGTACACCGCCGTCGCCGCGTCCACGGTCTCCGCGGGCTGCCACGGCTCGCCGCCGCCGAGGGGGCGCCGGGTCAGCGCCGTGTAGATGCCGATCATCGGGTCCATCTCGGCGACGTTCCAGTCGCTGGAGAACGCCAGCACCGCCCCGGCCTCGGAGAGGCTCCGCATCGGCCACGCCTTGTGCCAGCGCTCCTCGCCCACGTTCTCCGCCCAGTCCTGGCCCGGGCCGGCGATCTCCGGCGCGCAGTGCCGGGGCTGCATGCAGGCCACCACCCCGAGCTGCGCGAAGCGCGGTACGTCCTCGGGGTCCAGGCATTCCACGTGCACGACCTGGTGGCGGGCGTCGCGCGGTCCGTTGACCGTCCGCGCGTGCTCGACGGCGTCGAGGACGGTGCGGATGCCCCGGTCGCCCGTGGCGTGCACGAAGCACTGGAAGCCGCGCGCGTCCAGCGCGGTGAGGAGCTCCGCGAACTCCTCCGCCGGGTAGAAGGTCTCGCCGCGGTGCGAGCCGCAGCCGGTGTACGGCTCCAGCAGCGCGGCCGTGCGCGGCTCCACCACGTCGTCGATGTACAGCTTGAGCGGGCCCACCCGCAGCCGGTCCCCCGGGTACATGCGGGCCGCCGCCTCGAAGAGGTCGAGGTCCTCGTCGGTGGTGCCGCGCGGGTGGAACAGGGCGGCCACGATCCGCGAGCGCAGCCGGCCCTCGGCGCGCGCCCGCTCGTACAGTTCCAGGTCGTCCAGGGAGTTCTGGGGTTCCACGACCGTGGTGATGCCGAAGCCGATCGCGTCGTCGAGGCTCTTGGCGAGACGGCCGTACTGCCGCTCCGGCGAGGCCCACGGCACGCCCAGGTCGCGCAGGGCGCGGTGGCCGTCGCGGGAGAGGCCCTTGATCGCGAAGTCCTTGACGAATCCGGTGGGTTCGCCGGTCTCCGGGTCGACGGCCGCCGTGCCGAAGGGCAGGTCGGTACGGTCCTTGGCGACTTTGAGCCGGCGCATCGCCGCCGTGTTCAGCCAGGCCGTGTGCACGTCGTACGAGAGCACGATCGCCGGGGTGTCCCCGGTGACCGGGTCCAGGTCCGCGGCGGTGGGCATGCGCCCGCCGGGGATCGCGGAGTAGTCGAAGGCCTCGGCCTCGATCCATTCGGCGTCGGGGTTGGCCTCGCGCCACTCGCCGATCCGGTCGAGGATCGCCTCCAGCGTCCGCACCCCGGCGAGCTGGACGCACGCGTCGTCGGAGCCGAGCCGGACGTGGTTGTGGGCGTCGATGAAGCCGGGCAGCACCAGCCGGCCGCCCGCGTCGATCCGCTCGGTACGGGGCCCCGCCCAGGCCTCGGCCTCCGCGTCCGGGCCGACCCAGACGATCCGCCCGTCGCACACGGCGAGGGCTTCGGCCTCGGGCAGGTCCGGGTCGACGGTGTGGACGCGGGCTCCGGTGAGCAGCAGGTCGGCGGGGGTGGGGTGTGACATGCGGTGGTGCTCCTGTGCAGAGGGGTACGGGCGAGCCGTGCGGGGTGGGAGGGCTCGGGCGGCCGGGAGCCCCGTGCGGGGGCCGACGGCCGGGAGCCGTGCGGGCGGCCTCAGGCGGCCGGGACGAACGCGGGCACCCGCCGGGCCAGCGCCCAGTACGTGAGCCCGGAGACGACCGAGCCGGCCAGGGTGAGGTCCGCGCCGCCGAGCGGGGCCACCAGCGGCCCGGTCCACAGCTCGGAATCGCAGGTCAGGGCGGCGAAGGCCATGCCGGCGAGCAGCGCGGCCATGCCGGCCGGGTGGTAGCCGGCGCGGTACCAGTAGGCGCCCGCGCTCCCGGCGTGCAGCGCGTCGGAGTCGTAGCGGCAGCGGCGCATCAGCATGTCGGCGAGGAACACGCCGCCCCAGGGGGCGAACACGATGATCAGGAGGGAGAGGAAGGAGAGCAGCGAGGTGGTGAAGTCGGTGAGGAAGAGTGCGGCGAGCGAGCCGGCGCCGGTCACGGCGGCGCTGATCACGATGGCCCGGGCCCGGCTCCACGGGATGCCGAGGACCTGGAGGTTCAGGCTGGAGGAGTAGAGGGTGATGATCGAGTTCGTGACGGATCCGCCCAGGACGAGGGCGAGGAACAGCGGCTTGAACCAGCCCGGCAGCAGGCTCTCGGCCCCGGCGACGGCATCGGTCATGTCGGTCTGGGTGGCGGCGGCGACGCCCGCGATCCCGAGGGCGACGGAGGAGACGAAGCCGCCCAGCGCGCCCGTCCAGGTGATCGACTTCAGCGAGGTGGTGCGGGGCAGGTAGCGGGTGTAGTCCGAGGGCATCGGCAGGTACGAGAACGGCCCCGCGAGCATCACGACGAAGGCCAGGCTCCAGCCGGACAGCCCCGGGACCACGGCGTCGGCCGGGGCGGTGGTCTCGGCGCCGGGCAGGACGAAGACCAGGAGTGCGCCGAAGCCGACGGCGAGCACGTAGGCCATCCAGCGCTCCGCGAACTGCACGGTGGCGTGGCCCCACATGGCGACGGCGAAGGTGAGCGCGAGGGTGACGCCCAGTGCGAGGGCTCGCATCGAAGCGCCTTCGCCCAGGCCGACTTCGGCGAAGAAGACCTCCAACGCCAGGGTGCCGACGACGGTGTTGACGATGGTGTAGCCGATGCTCACCACCCAGTTGAGGACGCCCGCCGGCCAGTTGCCGCGTACGCCGAAGGCCGCCCGGGAGATGACCAGGGTGGCGGTGCCGGTGCGGATGCCGCTGAGGCCGGCGGCGCTGACCGCGAAGAAGGACAGCCCGCTGATCACGACCACGGCGGTGGCCTGCCAGAAGGAGAGCCCGAAGGCGACGGCGAGGGCGCCGTTGATCACGTAGGTGAAGGTGAGGTTGGAGCCGAACCAGAGCCAGAAGAGGTCCTTGGCGCCGCCGTGCCGCTCGGCGTCGGGGATGGGGTCGATGCCGTGCGTCTCGACCCTGAAGACCTCGTCGACGTCGGCCGTCGTCTCCTGCTGCGTCATGCGTCTGCCCCTGACCTTCGACCCGGTGAACCGCGACGCCGAGATTGAATGGCGTTCTAAGTTCTTGAATGGCATTCAAGATGCGTCGCGAATCGAGGCCCGTCAAGACCCGGTCCGGGATAAGGTCGGCCCACGAAGATCGGGAAGGCGGTACGGGTGGCGGGAGCAGCGGGAGCGGCACGCCGGCGCGACGGGCGGATCGCCCAGGAGCGGATGCTGGAAGAAGCCATGACGGCGATCGCCGAGGACGGGCTGGCGACGCTCACCATGTCCGCGCTCGCCGAACGGCTCGGCACCAGCGGCGGCCACATCCTGTACTACTTCGGCAGCAAGGACCGGCTGCTGCTGGCGGCCCTGCGCTGGAGCGAGCGGCAGCTGACCGAGGAGCGGGCCGCGCTGCTGGCCCGCCGGGTCACCGCCCACCGCAAGCTCGCGCTCTTCCTGGACCTGTACCTGCCGCGCGGACCCCGCGACCCGCGCTGGACGCTCTGGATCGAGCTGTGGGCCCGTACCGCCTCGAACGAGCCGCTGCGCGCCGCCCAGCAGGAGATCGACGACGGCTGGCAGCGGGACCTGGAGGCGCTGCTCGCCAAGGGCGTGGAGCAGGGCCGCTTCGCCGCCGGCCTGGACGTCCCGGCCCGCGCCTCGGAGCTGCTCGCCCTGCTGGACGGGCTGAGCACCCGCGTGGTGCTGGGCCAGCGCGGCGCCGACCGGGCCGCGTCGATGGAGCGCGCCCGCTCGGCGGCGGCCCTGCTGGTCCCGCACACCTGAGCCGCCCACTTCCCGGACACACGAAGGGACCGCCCGGGCCTTGGCGCCCCGGGCGGGCCTTTCCTGTCCTTGGCGGACGGTGTCGGACGATCGCGGACGATCCCGGAAGATCGCGGACGGTCTCGGACGATCGCGGCGTCGCGGGCGGCCTCCGGGTGCTACTTCCTCTTCGCGGCCTTCTTTGCCGGGGCTCCCTCGGCGTTCCCGTAGTACGCCTGGAGCATCAGCTGCTTCAGGTCGTCGATCATCGGCATCCGCGGGTTGGCGGGCGCGCACTGGTCGGCGTAGGCGTTCATGGCCTGGGTCGGCAGGGCCTCGATGAAGGCGCGCTCGTCCACGCCCTCCTCGGCGAAGGAGGCGGTGATCCCGCACTTGGCGCGGAGGTCCTCGACGGCCGCGGCGTAGGACTCGACGCCCTCGGCCGGGGTGGCGGCCGGCAGGCCCAGCATCTTCGCGATCTCCTGGAAGCGCTCCGGCGCCCGGTAGACCTCGGCCTTCGGCCACGGGGTGGCCTTGTGCGTGACCGTGCCGTTGTGGCGGATCACATGCGGCAGGAGCAGCGCGTTGGTGCGGCCGTGGGCGACGTGGAAGGTGTTGCCGAGGGTGTGCGCCATGGCGTGCACCATGCCCAGGAAGGCGTTGGCGAAGGCCATGCCCGCCACCGTCGAGGCGTTGTGCATCTTCTCGCGGGCCTCGGGGTCGTTCGGGCCGTCGACCACGCAGCGCTGCAGGTTCTCGAAGATGAGCTTGACGGCCTGGAGGCACAGACCGTCGGTGTAGTCGTTCGCGTACGCGGAGACGTAGGCCTCGGTGGCGTGCGTCAGGGCGTCGAAGCCGGAGTCGGCGGTCACCTTGGGCGGGAGGCCCATCGGCAGCACGGGGTCGACGATGGCGACGTCCGGGGTCAGCGCGTAGTCGGCGAGCGGGTACTTCTGGGCCGCGGCCGGGTCGGAGATGACGGCGAAGGGGGTGACCTCGGAGCCGGTGCCCGAGGTGGTCGGGATGGCGACCATCTTGGCCTTCTCGCCGAGCGAGGGGAACTTGTAGGCGCGCTTGCGGACGTCGAAGAACTTCTCCTTGGTGTCCCCGAACTCCACCTCGGGGCGCTCGTACATCAGCCACATGATCTTCGCGGCGTCCATCGGGGAGCCGCCGCCGAGGCCGATGATCGTGTCGGGCTTGAAGTCCCGCATCATCGCGGCGCCGGCCTGGACCGTGGCGAGCTCCGGGTTGGGCTCGACGTTGTCGATGACCTGGATCGCCACGGCGCCCTCGCGGGCCTGCAGGATGTCGGTGACCTTCTGCACGAAGCCGATGGCGACCATCGTCTTGTCGGTGACGATCGAGACGCGGCTGATGCCGTCCATCTCCCCGAGGTAGCGGATGGAGTTGCGCTCGAAGTAGATCTTCGGCGGGACCTTGAACCACTGCATGTTGGTGTTGCGCCGTCCGATCCGCTTGACGTTGACCAGGTTGACCGCGGTGACGTTGTTCGACACCGAGTTGTGGCCGTACGAGCCGCAGCCGAGGGTGAGCGAGGGGAGGAAGGCGTTGTAGACGTCGCCGATGCCGCCGAAGGTGGAGGGCGAGTTGGCGATGACGCGGATCGCCTTGACCCTCTTGCCGAATTCCTCGACGAGCTCCTCGTCCTCGGCGTGGATGGCGGCGCTGTGGCCCAGGCCGTGGAACTCCACCATCGCGGCGGACAGTTCGAGGCCGTGCTCGGTGTCCGAGGCCTTCAGGGCGGCCAGTACCGGGGAGAGCTTCTCGCGGGTCAGCGGCTCGTTCTCGCCGACCTCGTGGCACTCCGCGAGGAGGATCGAGGCGTCGGCGGGGACGGTGAAGCCGGCCTGCTCGGCTATCCACTGCGGGGACTTGCCGACGACCGCCGGGTTCAGCTTGGCGCCGGAGGCGTCGGCCGCGTAGGCGGTGGTGCCGAAGACGAACTGCTCCAGCTTGGCCTTCTCGGCGGCGGAGACCACGTGGGCGCCGAGCCGCTCGAACTCGGCGAGGCCCTTCTCGTAGATCTCCGCGTCGAGGATGACGGCCTGCTCGGAGGTACAGATCATGCCGTTGTCGAAGGCCTTGGAGAGCACGATGTCGTGGATCGCGCGGCCGAGCTTGGCGCTCTTGTGGACGTACGCCGGGACATTGCCCGCGCCGACGCCCAGGGCCGGCTTGCCGCACGAGTAGGCGGCCTTGACCATGGCGTTCCCGCCGGTCGCGAGGATGGTGGAGACGCCCGGGTGGTTCATGAGGGCGCCGGTGGCCTCCATGGAGGGGGCGGTCACCCACTGGACGCAGTTCTCGGGCGCGCCGGCGGCGACGGCGGCGTCGCGGACGATGCGGGCGGCCTCGGCGGAGCAGTTCTGCGCGGAGGGGTGGAAGGCGAAGATGATCGGATTGCGGGTCTTCAGGGCGATCAGCGCCTTGAAGATGGTGGTGGACGTCGGGTTGGTGACCGGGGTCATCGCGCAGACCACACCGACCGGCTCGGCGATCTCCGTGATGCCGTTCAGCTCGTCGCGGCGGATGACGCCGGCGGTCTTGAGGCCGCGCATCGAGTTCACGACGTGCTCGCAGGCGAAGAGGTTCTTGACGGCCTTGTCCTCGAAGAGGCCGCGGCCGGTCTCCTCGACGGCCAGCCGGGCGAGCTCGCCGTGCCGACCCAGCGCCGCCAGCGAGGCCTTCTTGACGATGTGGTCGACCTGCTCCTGGCTGAACGACGAGAACCGGTCGAGCGCCGTGAGCGCCCCCCCGGACCAGTCCATCCACCATCTCGTTGGCCTGCATGGCGGGAACTCCTTCATTTCGACTCAACCCGAACCGCTTTCCTGACGACTCAATTCGACACCCGAAAGCGGAAGCCGCCGCGCCGAGAAAGCCCTTTTCCGGCAGGCCGAAGGACCGTTCACACCCGCTCACACCTTCCCGATCGCATATCTGACCTGCATAAACACTCCAGGACCTAAGACCTCTGCGCACTTGTGAAAACTTTCACAAGAATTTCGCGCGAAGTGCGCCCTACCGCACTCCTCCCCCAGCGAGCACAATCACCGTGACGAGTCGCGGCGACCATAAGGGGGGTGCGCGTGCGCAGTCAGGTGCGCGTCGCGGACGGACGGAGTCTGACGGTGGAGCGCTGGGGCGATCCGTACGGCAAACCCGTGTTCCTGCTCCATGGCATGCCCGGCAGCCGGCTGGGCCCGGCGCCCCGCGGGATGGTCCTCTACCAGCGCCGGATGCAGCTCATCGCCTACGACCGGCCCGGCTACGGCGGCTCCGACCGCCACCCGGGCCGCACCGTCGCCGACGTGGCCGGGGACGTGGCCGCCATCGCCGACGCCCTGGGCCTGGACACCTTCGCCGTGGCCGGCCGCTCCGGCGGCGGCCCCGGCGCGCTGGCCTGCGCGGCCCTGCTCCCCGACCGGGTCACCCGGACGGCGGCCCTGGTCCCCCTCGCCCCCCGGGACGCGGCCGACCTCGACTGGTTCGAGGGCATGGCCGAGTCGAACGTGCTGGAGTACTCGACGGCCGGCCGGGACCCCGAGGAGCTCGCGGCCCGCCTGATCCCGCGCGCCGCCGGCATCGCCGCGGACCCCGGACGGCTCCTGGACGAACTGCGCCGCGAGCTCACCGCCAGCGACCGCATGATCGTCGCGGACGCGGGCCTGCGGGGGATGCTGCTGCGCAACTACCGCGAGGGGGTCCGCACCTCCGCCTACGGCTGGATCGACGACATCATCGCCTTCTCGACCCCCTGGGGGTTCGACCCGGCCGACATCCGCTGCCCGGTGCTGATCTGGCACGGGGAGCTCGACGTGTTCTCGCCCGTGGGCCACTCCCGCTGGCTGGCCCGCCGGATCCCCGGCGCCACCACCACCATCGACCCGGCCGCCGCGCACTTCGCGGCGCTGCGCGCGCTGCCCGACGTACTGACGTGGCTGCTCAGGGACCTGCCCGTGCCGCCCGTCAGCGAACAGCAGCCGGCGTAGGAGGCGACCCGCACCCGGGTGCGGGCGCGCCGCCGAAAAAAGAAAAGGATCTTGACGTCAGGCAAACGGCCGAATACCGGAACGCGTCCCATTCGGTCAGACTTTCCAGAGGCGCTTGACCAGGCGTCACACACGGGTGGAAGCCGGCTCAGGTTATCGCTCACCCGCGGGCGTTTAGCACGCCGAAGGGCCCGCAGGCAGGTAAAGTCCGCGCCAGGCACCGACTTCTCGTCGATGTCAACCCTGCCCATTCCCCATGACCTCCCCGAGGACGGCGTCATGAACACCTCCGCAACCCCCCCGACCGGCTCCGTCAAGGTCCGTCGCGTCCCGCTCGACCGGATCGACGTCCGCGGTTCGCGCGCGGCCGCGACCCTGGGCCGCGTCCTTCCCACGGAATCCGGTCGGCAGGTGCAAGCGCCGATCTTCAACTCTGCACTCTGACACGGAAGTACGCGCTCTAGACTGGTGGAATGACCGGCCTGATCGCTTTTCGCGAGATCGTCCTGAAAGTTCACAGCAGATGCGATCTTGCTTGTGATCATTGCTATGTCTATGAACACGCAGATCAGAGCTGGCGAGCCCGGCCGAAAGTGATCTCCCCCGAGGTCATTTCCCACACCGCGTCGCGGCTCGCCGAACATGCGCGCGCACACGCACTCCCCTCCGTCACAGTGATCCTGCATGGAGGGGAACCGCTGCTGGCGGGGACCAGCCGACTCAGGCTGGTCTGCGAGGAATTCACCCGCGCGCTCGACGGCGTCGCCGCCCTCGACCTGCGCATTCACACCAACGGGCTCCAGCTCAGTACCCGTTATCTCGACCTCTTCGCCGAATACGGCGTCAAGGTCAGCGTTTCCCTCGACGGAGACCGCGCGGCCAACGACCGCCACCGCCGCTTCGCCGACGGACGCACCAGCCACCCCCTGGTCCTTGCCGCCGTGGACCTCCTGCGCACCGAGCCCTACCGCCACCTCTACCAGGGCCTGCTCTGCACCGTCGACATCGCCAACGACCCGGTCGCCGTGCTCGACGCCCTCGTGGAACTGGCCCCGCCGCGCGTGGACTTCCTCCTCCCCCACGCCACCTGGCAGACGCCCCCGGTCCGGCCCGACGACGCCCCCGACACCTACGCGCGCTGGCTGCTGCGGGTATTCGACCACTGGGAGCGCCGCGAGCGGCCGGTCCCCGTACGGCTCTTCGACTCGCTGTTCTCGACCCTGGGCGGCGGGCCCAGCCTCACCGAGTCCCTGGGACTCGCGCCCACCGACCTCGTCGTGGTGGAGACCGACGGGACCCTGGAGCAAGTCGACTCCCTGAAGAGCGCCTTCGAGGGCGCCGCGGCCACCGGGTTCAACGTCCGCGACCACGCCTTCGACCTGGTCACGGCCCACCCCGGCGTCCGCGCCCGGCAGCTGGGTCTCGCGGGTGTCAGCGATACGTGCCGCCGGTGCCCCGTCGTACGTTCGTGCGGCGGCGGGCTCTACACGCACCGCTACAAGGCCGACCCGGGCGATCCGGCCGGCGGCGGGAACTTCGACCACCCCTCGGTCTACTGCACCGACCTGCGCGAACTCGTCGACGGCGTGGCGGGCCGTACGAGCGTCCGCGCGAGCGCGCCCGAGCTGTCCGACCCGGCCGCGCTCGCCGCCTCCCAGGAGCAGCTGACCCGGGACCTGCTCGCCCTGTTGAACGACGGCCGGACGGGTGATCCCGACTGGGACCGATCGTGGGGGGTTCTGGGCTCGGTGGAGCGGTCCGGGGGCCCGGGCACGGACGCGCTGGACGCCGTACTGGCCCACCCCTTCACCCGGACCTGGGTGATGGCCTGCCTCGACGCCGGGCGCGAGGGCCGCGGCGACGGGCCGGAGGCGGCTCGCCGGCTGAGCGCCCTGGCCGCCGCCGCCGTCCTGCGCGGCGGGCTCGACCTGCCCGCCGAGGTCGCCTACCGGGACGGCGAGGTGTACCTGCCGACGCTCGGGCTGCTGCGCCTGGGCGAGCCGGGCACCGACGGACGGGCCGCGCTGTACGCCACCGAGGAGGGGTACGCCGTACGGGAGGGGGGCCGGCCCGAGCACCGCTTCGGGCCCGCCGCGGGGGACGCCCGCTGGCAGCCCGTACGGACCTGGTCGCCCGGGCAGGACGCGGCCCCGGTGGCCCTGGAGGACCTCGACCCCCACCGCAACTGCTTCGCCCGCCCGCCCCGGCTGCGGCTGGGCGCAGGGGAGGCCGAGGAGTGGCGGGAGCGCCTCGATGGAGCCTGGGCCCTGCTGCACGCCTCGGTGCCGGACTCCGCGCGTGAGGCCGCCGCCGGACTGACCACGCTGACCCCGCTCGCGGGCGGCCCCCGGGCCGGCGGCTGGGGCGAGGCCGGGCGGCACGGGCCCGGCGCACTCGGCGTGCCGTACGCGGCGGGGGTCGCGGAGACCGCGCTCGCACTGCTGACCGGCTGGCGGCGGGCCCGCCTGCAGGCGCTGACCGAGGTGGCCGACCTGTACGCGCTGGACGGGGAGTGGCAGCACCCCTCGCCGTGGCGGGAGCGTCCGGTGCCGGTGTCCCGGCTGCTGGCCGACGTACACGAGCGGGTGGCCGTGGAGGCGTACCGCCGGGCGACGGCGAGCGCCGAGCCCGACGGGACCGACCGGATCAACCGGGCGCTGGACCGGCTGTCGGGGGCGGCCGAGCTGACGAGCACCGGCATCCGGCTCGTGGAGCAACTGCGCTGGGAACTCAAGGCGGTCGACGCGTGAGCCCGCTCCCAGGGCCCGGCGCCCAGCTGCACCGGCTCGGCGTCCGCCCCGGCATGCGCCTCATGACGCATGCCGCCCTCGGCGGCACCGGGCTGCGCGCCGAGGCCCTGCGCGACGCCCTGCTCGGCCTCCTCGGCCCGCGCGGCACCCTGGCGGTGCCCGCCTTCACCCCGGAGAACTCGAAGACCTCCAGTGCGCACCTGGAGCGGATCGCGGGCCTCTCCGAGGAGGAGGTGCGGGCTTTCCGCGAGCGGATGCCCGCCTTCGACCCGGAGCGGACTGCGAGCCACGGCATGGGCGTCCTCGCCGAGGCCGTGCGCACCGCGCCGGGAGCGGTCCGCAGCGGGCATCCGCAGACCTCTTTCGCCGCGGTCGGCGAGGGTTCCCGGGAACTGTGCGCGGGGCACCCTCTGACCAGCCATTTGGGCGAGGAATCACCCCTGGGAAAGATGTGCGGGGAGGGATGGAAGGTACTCATGATCAATGTGGGATTTTCCGTCTGCACTGCCTTCCATCTCGCGGAGTATCGAATTCCGAAGCCCCCCTTGCGCATGTACGAGTGTGTGGTGAAGGTGAACCTTCCGGGGCTTGCCGGGGGGCGTCCCGGTCGACACGAGGGGGAGCCCGAGGGGGAAGGGTGGACCGCGTACGAGGACATCGCGCTGGATGACAGCGATTTCGCCGAGATCGGCAGGTCGTTCCCGGAAGACCGGGTACACAGGGGGGATGTGGGAAGAGCGCCGGCCATGCTCTTCTCCCTTCCGGATGCCGTCGATCACGCGCTTGAATGGATGACCGAAAACAGACGCTGATTGACTGAACGATGAGGGGATGTGGCGAAGCAGCTCCGGAATGATGTTTCTTCGCTCGCATCTTCGGGACGGGGGTCGTGTGCCCGCATCAGTGCAGCCCTATTTTTTTCTCAGTTATGCGCATACACCGAGGTTCGGGGCCGGAGGACCCGATCCGGACATGTGGGTGGAGCGGCTCTTCCGCGACCTCTGCAGCCACGTCATGGCGCTGACGAATCTGCCCGCGGGAGCCGAAGCCGGCTTCATGGACCGGGAGATACGCAGCGGTGAGGGCTGGTCGGAACGGCTCGGGACGGCACTCGCCACCTGCCGGGTCTTCGTCCCCCTGTTCTCACCGCGCTACTTCGCCAGCGAGATGTGCGGAAAGGAGTGGTTCGCCTTCGCGCAGCGCGCCATCCAGCACGAGGCGCTCAGCAACCAGCCGGCCGAGGCCATCGTGCCCGCCTTATGGGTGCCGGTTCCTCCTACCCAACTACCGCTCCCAGCCGAGCGGTTGCAGTTCAACCACAACACCTTCGGGGAGCGGTACGTCACCGACGGGCTGTACGGCCTGATCAAACTGCGCGGTTACGCCGAGCAGTACGAGAGCGCCGTGTACGAGCTCGCCAAGCGGATCGTCCGCGTCGCCGAGACCGTCCGGCTCGATCCGATCCGCCCGCTGGACTACCGGCTGGTGCCGAGCGCCTTCGGCTCCCCGAGCAGCACCGCACGCACCCTGCACATCACCGTGGCCGCCGCCTCCCGGCACGATCTGCCGGAGGGCCGCAGCCCCGAGTACTACGGGGACAGAGCACTGGAGTGGAACCCGTACCACCCGGTGTCCCAGCGGCCCATCGCCTACGTGGCCGAGGACCTGGTCAGGAACCTCAACTACCAGACGAGCGTGGGGTCGTTCGACGACGAGGCCGGACACTTCGACTCCAAGCAGCCGCCGACCCGGCCCGAGATCCTGATCGTCGACCGGTGGGCGGTGGAGGACGAGCAGCGCCGGCAGCGCCTCGCCGCCTTCGACCAGGAGTCCCGTCCGTGGATCAACGTGGTCGTGCCGTGGAACCGCTACGACCACCAGAGCCGCGCGAAGGAGACCGAGTTGGCCCACCGGCTCGAAGAGACGATGCCCGTCAAGATGAGCCAGGGCCGGGCCGCCTGCCGGGCCGCCGCCAACGGCGTCGCCAACATGGAGACGCTCGGCCAGATCCTGCCGCAGGTGGTGGAGGCGGCGGCCCAGCAGTTCCTCAGGCACGCACAGGTCTATCCGCCCGCCGGCAGTCCCACCGGGGGCGCCGAACGGCCCCGGCTGCTCGGGCCGATGGGGATGAACGGGCCGCCGCCCACCCCGCGCGCCCCCTTCCCGCCGAACGCGGGCGGCGGGGGCGCCACGGCAGGCGCGGCCGACACGGCAGGCACCGCCGGTGTGAGCGGAGCGGCCTCGGGGCCCGACGACAACGACGACAACGACCGGGGGGACGCGGATGACAGCGAGTCGTGACAGCCGGAACAGCCGTGACGGACAGCGCGAGGGGCGCATCGTCACCTTCTACTCGTACAAGGGCGGCACGGGCCGCACGATGGCGCTGGCCAACACCGCCTGGATCCTCGCCGCCAACGGCAAGCGGGTCCTCGCCGTGGACTGGGACCTGGAGGCTCCCGGCCTGCACCGCTTCTTCCACCCCTTCCTGGACCCCTCCACCCTCGGTGCCACCACCGGGGTGATCGACCTGATCAGCGAGTACGCGTGGGCGGCCACCAGCCCGGTGCAGCGCCCCGACGACTGGCACAAGGACTACGCGCGGATCCAGCCGCACGCCGTCTCGCTCACCCCGGAGACCCTCGGCTGGGAGTTCCCCGACGGCGGCACGCTCGACTTCGTCTCGGCGGGCCGGCAGA
Organism: Streptomyces sp. ISL-43; assembly: GCF_018614195.1. Taxonomy (GTDB): domain Bacteria; phylum Actinomycetota; class Actinomycetes; order Streptomycetales; family Streptomycetaceae; genus Streptomyces. Next base: position 62,272 of record NZ_JAGGOT010000013.1, on the reverse strand, counting down.
ACCGCGAGTACTCGGCGACCGTCTCCACCTTCGACTGGGACAACTTCTACGACCGGCTCGGCGGCGGCCTCTTCTTCGACGCCTTACGGGCCGACATGAAACGCAACTACGACTACGTCCTGATCGACAGCCGCACCGGCCTCTCCGACATAGCCGACATCTGCACCGTGCACCTCCCCGACGTCCTGGTCGACTGCTTCACCCTCTCCGACCAGTCCATCGACGGCGCCGCCTCCGTGGCCCGGCAGATCGACGAGCGGTTCAACGACCGCGGCATCAAGATCTACCCGGTCCCGATGCGCATCGACGAGGGCGAGAAGGAGAAGGCCGACGCCGGCCGCGCGCTGGCCCGGATCAAGTTCGACCGCTTCCCCAACGGCCTGATCGGGGACGAACTCACCTCCTACTGGGGCGCGGTGGAGATCCCGTACCGCCCCTACTACGCCTACGAGGAGACGCTGGCGACCTTCGGGGACGAGGCCGGGCTCACCAACTCCCTGCTCTCCGCCTTCGAACGGCTCACCGCCGTGGTCACCGAGGGCGAGATCGTCTCCATGCCGGCCATCGCCGAAGAGGTCCGGATGCGGATCCGGGACGCCTTCACCCGCCGCCGCCCGGCCCTGCCCGCCGACCTCTTCCTCTCCTACGTCGCCGAGAACCGGATGTGGGCCGACTGGATCGAGTCGGTGCTCACCCGGGCCGGCTTCCGGGTCGTGCCCAAGGACGTCTCCGCGGAACGGGTCCCGGGAGCCTCCTCCTCGTCCGGGGACACCATCGGCGGGGCGGGCATCAGCGTCGACACGGCGGCCCGGACCGTGGTGCTGCTCTCCAGCGCCTACCTCAAGTCCGCGCGCGCCGTGGACGTGTGGAACCGGGCCGCCTCCGAGGACCCGACCGGGGGCCGGCGCCAGCTGGTGCCGCTGCGGGTGGGCGACGTACGGCTCGCCACGCCCTACATCGACCGCAACCCCGTCGACCTCTTCCGGCTCGACGAGGTCCACGCGACCAACGCGCTGCTGCGGGCAGTGGAGCGGCCGATGGCCCTGCCCGACAGCGTGGCCAGCGCCTCCGCGCCCGGTCCCCGCTTCCCCGGGACCGTTCCGAAGATCTGGAACGCGCCGCCCCGCAACCCCGGTTTCACCGGCCGCTCCATCGTGCTGGAGCGGATGCGCGACCAGCTCGGCGGCGGCATGGCCGTGGTGCTGCCCCAGCCGCAGACCCTCTTCGGGCTCGGCGGCGTGGGCAAGACCCAGGTGGCGCTCGAGTACGTGCACCGCTTCATGGCCGACTACGACCTGGTGTGGTGGATCTCCGCGGAGCAGACCGACGACGTGGTCGCGGCCCTCGCGGAACTGGCCGTACGCCTGGGCGCGCAGACCGGCGAGGACATGTCGGCCGCCTCCCAGGAGGCCATCGACCTGCTGCGGCGCGGCGTGCCCACCTCGCGCTGGCTGCTGGTCTTCGACAACGCCGACGACCCCGAGACGCTCAAGCGGTTCTTCCCGCCGGGCGGTCCGGGGCACGTGCTGGTCACCTCCCGCAACCAGTCCTGGTCCCAGTACGGGGACGCCCTCCCGGTGGACGTGTTCCTGCGCGAGGAGTCCATCGAGCACCTCCAGCGCCGGGCCCCGGGGCTCAGCAAGGACGACGCCGAGCAGGTGGCCGTCGCGGTCGGCGACCTGCCGCTGGCCGTCGAGCAGGCGGGCGCGTGGATCGCGGAGACCGCGACGCCGGTGTCCGCGTACCTGGAGCAGCTGGCGGAGCAGGCCGCCCGCGTGCTGGGGCTGAACCAGCCCCCCGGCTATCCGGAGCCGGTGGCCGCCACCTGGAACGTGTCCATCGAACGGCTCCAGTCGCGCTCTCCCGCCGCCGTCCGGCTGCTGCAGTTGTGCGCCTTCTTCGCGCCGGAGCCGATATCGGCGAACCTGCTGTACAGCAAGGCGATGATCAACGCGCTGAAGCCGTACGACTCCTCGCTCCAGGAGAAGCTGATGCTGGGCCGGGTGATCCGGGAGATCGGCCGGTTCGCCATGGCCAAGGTCGACCAGGTCGGCAACAGCATCCAGGTCCACCGCCTGGTCCAGGCCGTGATCCGGGCGCAGCTGACCGAGGAGGAGCAGCGCGAGGCCCGGCACGCGGTGCACCAGATCCTGGCGGGTGCCCGGCCCGACGACGACGAGCCGATAGACAACCCCGAGACCTGGCCTCGGTTCAACACCATCTGGCCGCACCTGACCCCCTCGGAGGCCCGCTTCTGCAAGGAGCCGGAGACCCGCCGGCTGCTGATCGACCGCGTGCGCTACCTCTGGAAGCGCGGCGACTTCAAGGCGGCCTACGCGCTGGGCGAGGAGCTGCGCGAGACCTGGCGCGAGACCCTGGGCGGCGACGACCTCCAGTACCTGTACCTGCGCTTCCACCTCTCCAACATCCTGCGCTCGCAGGGCCGGTTCGTGGAGGCGAAGGAGCTGGGCGAGGACACGCTGGAACGGCAGCGGAGCGTGCTCGGCCCCTCGCACCCGCACACGTACATGACCACCAGCGGTCTGGCGATGGACCTGGGCGCGCTCGGCCAGTACGGCGAGGCGATGGAACTGGCGACGGCCGCGCACGAGGGCTTCAGCCAGATATTCCACGAGGCGCACCCCCGCACCCTGGCCGCCGCGAACAACCTGGCGCTGAACCTGCGCATGGTCGGCCAGTACGCGCGCGCCAGGGAGATCGACCAGGAGGTCTTCGACCGCCGCACCGAGGTGCTGGGCGCGGACCACCCGTACACCCTGTCCTCGGCCCAGAACCTGGCCCGCGACCTGCGCGAGGTCGGCCGCTACGACGACTCGGTGCAGCTGCTGAGCCGGACGTACGACATCTACAAGCGGACGCTGGGCCGGGCCTTCCCGGGCACCCTGTCGGCGGCGAAGAACCTGGCGGTGTCGCTGCGCAGGGCGGGTGACGTGGACGACGCGCTGCGGCTGACGACCGCGACCCGCAACCGCTACCGGGCCAAGTACACCTCGGTCAACCCCGACCTGCTCGCCTGCGAACTCAACCTGGCCTCGGATCTGTTCGCCACCGGGGACCCGGGCGCGGCGCGGAGCCTGGCCCAGGACGTGGTGGAGGAGTTCATGAAGGTGCCGGGCGAGCGGCACCCGTACACCCTGGCCGCGGTCAACAACCTCGCGGTGTTCCACTGGGGCACGGGGGCGGCGGACACGGCGGAGCCGATGCTCCGCCAGGCCATCCAGCACATGCGCGTGGTGCTGGGGGACAACCACCCGCACACCATCTTCGCCAACCTCAACCTGGCCAACGCCCGGGCCGACCTGGGCGATCCGGAGGGCGCCCTGGAGCTGGAGCGGATCTCGGTGATGCGGCTGCGCGAGGCGCTGGGCGTCCACCACCCGGAGACCCTGGCGAGCTCCTCCAACATGGCGGTCAGCCTGGACATGATGGGCCGCAAGGAAGAGGCGAACCGGGTGCGGGCCGAGGCGGTGGCCGAGCTGACCCGGCTGCTCGGGGAGGACCACGGCCTGACCCGGTACGCGCGTGACGAGCGGCGGGTCCACCGAGACCTGGAGCCGCTGGCGGTGTGATTCCGAGGGGGCGGCTCCCGGCGGGGGCCGTCCCCGAACCGATATCAGACTGGGGGGTTCGCTGTGAGTGACAGCATGACCTTTCGCAACGAGGATCTGCCGGCCCTCTTCCACCACACCGACCAGGCGGCGATATCCCGTCAGCGGGAGTCGACCCAGGCCACCCGCGCCCAGCTGGTGCTGCTCGTCGCGGCGGCCGTGGCGGCCGCCCTGTCCGACGGGCCGCGGCTCGGGTCGCTGTACCTCTTCGGGCTGCTGAGCGCCTTGTCCTACGCGGGGGTGCTGGCCGTGGGCGTACGGGCGACCCGGCGCCGGGCCCGCCCGCAGTGGCAGCTCAACCGCAGCGCCGCCGAGTTCATCAAGTCGCTGGCCTGGCGGTACGCCGTCCACGGAGCGCCCTTCGGCAGCGACGTCGCCGGGCCCGAGGCCACGTACCGCACCCGGCTCGAGGCGGGTCTCGACGAGCTGCGGAAGATGGGCTGGGAGGATCCTCGGACGGCCGGGCTGGTGCCGGAGGGCGGGGAGATCACCGGCGCGATGCACCGGCTGCGCGGGCTGGGCTACCAGGTCCGCAGGGAGACCTACGTCCGCGACCGGCTGATCGAGCAGCGCAACTGGTACCAGCGCAAGACGGAGGTGTCCCGGCGGGCGACGGCCCTGTGGTCGTGGTCGATCGTGCTGCTGACGTGTCTGGCGCTGCTGTTCGCGCTGATCGGGGCGTTCGGATCGGGTCCGGGGCCGAAGCTGACCGGGCTGCTGAGCGCCGCGGCGGCGGCCGGGATCGCCTGGAACGAGGTGCGGCGCCACCACCCGCTGATCGAGGCGCACACCCTGATCGAGCAGGACCTGTCCGCGATGATGGTCGTGATGCAGACCACCATCACCGAGTCCCAGTGGCCGTCCTCGGTCTACGAGACCGAGCGCTACGTCTCCCCGCAGCACACGGACTGGCTGGCCCGGCACAGCAGTTGAGCTCTTGCCGGGCCGCGCGGGGCGCGGCCCGGGTGCCGGGCCGCGCGCCCGGTCCCGGGTCGTGCGCCCGGTCCCGGGTCGTGCGCCCGGTCCCGGGTCGTGCTCAGTCCCGGGCCACACCCTCGCGCCAGATCACGGTGACCGGCTTCCCGAGAGCGCGGGCGTAGGCGACGATCTCGGCGGTGCCGCCGTGTCCGCGCGCCGGCAGGCCGTCCCAGACGGCCACGAGGCGGTCGCAGGAGTCGGCGATGTAGGTGCCGGCCGCGTAGTAGGCCTCGTCGGTGGAGCGGGCGAAGTCCATCCGGACCTCCTGGGTGGCCCGGCGCTTGAGCCCGCGGTAGCGGTCCAGGGCCTCGGCGCCCTCGAAGCCCTCCTCGTAGTCCCCGCTGGGGATGACCACGGTGAGGTCCGCGCCGCATTCCAGCGCGATGGAGGCGAACAGCTGGTCGGCTCCGTCGGCGAGGCTGGAGAGTGCCTCCAGGGGCCCCTCGTGGCCCCTCAGCACGGCCCGCAGGCCCTCCTCGACGTGGTCGAGCACCTCGTCCGGAATCGAGCGGTGTCCCGTCACGCCGATTCGCTTCATGTGGAAACCTGCCTCCCCCGTAGGCACGTACGCCCTGGACATCCTCCCAGAAGGCGGGAGGACGTCCAGGGGTGCGGCGGGGGCGCGTGGATCTAGTAGACGCTGACCCCGTACGCGTTGAGCGCTTCGACGACCGGCTGGAAGAACGTGGTGCCGCCCGAGGAGCAGTTGCCGCTGCCTCCCGAGGTGAGGCCGACCGCGCGGGTGCCGGAGTAGAGCGGACCGCCGCTGTCGCCGGGCTCGGCGCAGACGTTGGTCCTGATCATCCCGTAGACGATGTCGCCGCCGCCGTAGTTGACGGTGGCGTTGAGACCGGTCACCGAGCCGCTGTGGGTGCCGGTGGTGGAGCCCCGCCGCTTCACGGACAGGCCCACGGTGGCGTTGATGGCGCTGGTGATGTCCTGGCTCCCGACGGTGCCGGGCGGCACCGGGGAGTTGCTCGCGTACTTGATCAGGCCGTAGTCGTTGGTCGGGAAGCTGGAGCCGACCGTGGACCCGATGACGGTGGTGTGCGAGGAGTTGCTCCACCAGGTGCCCGCGCCGTCGGTGCAGTGACCGGCGGTGAGGATGTAGTACGTGCTGCCGCTGCGCACGTTGAAGCCGAGCGAACAGCGCCAGCTGGACGCGTAGATGGCATCTCCGCCGGAGAGCAGCTTGGTCAGCTTGCCGGGGGTCCGCTCGATGCGCAGCGCGGCCGCGTCCGCTCCGGCCTCGCGGCGGATTCTGGCGATGGCCGAGGCCGAGACGGTGGAGTCGGCGGTGACCACGAGGGTCCCGGTGGCGGGGTCGGTGTGCCAGGCGGTGCCGGCGACGTCGGCGCGCAGCACCGAGGCGCCGACGGAGGCGAGCCGGTCGGCGCTGAAACCGCCGTCGGCGTGCGCGGTGACGGGGGCCGCGAGCGTGGCCACGGCGGCCATGCCGGTGGCCACGGCGAAGAGCCTGGAACGGATGATGCGGGTGATCCTCACTTATCGTCCTCCGAGGGGATCGGGGGCCCGGCCGGAGTGGGGTGCCGGAGCCCGTGGAGGGCGGCCGGGGGCACGACGAACGCAATGCCGTTCGACGTGCCCCTGACAAGCCCCGAGAGACGCTGTCGGGAGTGTGCTGGCGTCAGGTGACGGCAGCAAGGGCGCCTTTCAGCCGCCTCTCGCCCGCCGCGAGCGCGAAGGGCAGGGTGTTCCCGGGCGGCGGGAACGGGCAGACGAAGTGGTCCGCGAAGGCACAGGGCGGCAGCTGGACCCGGTTGAGGTCCACGGTGATCGAGCCGTCGGCCGCCGGGGTTCCGGGCTTCAGGAAACGGAAGCGGTAGCTGGAACGGCCCCCGGTGGCATCGCCGATGACGGCCCAGAGGCTGCCGTCCTCCTCGTCCACGGCGACCCGGAGGGCGTGGCGGGCGCCCTCGAACGCGAAGCTCAGCTCGCCGCCGAGGCCGAGCCCGCGCGAGCGCCCGTCGGCGTTCTGCACCTGGACGGTCCGCTCCTCGCCGTAGGAGCGGAAGCGCCCGGGCACGGCGTACGCCGGGTCGTACGGGGTGGCCTCAATCCCCGTGAAGGCCGCGCGGCCCGGGGCGGCGGGGTCGAAGACGCGTACCGCCCAGTCCCCTTCGCGCCGGAGCACGACGAGCCGTACGTCCCCTGCGGCGATCCGGGAGTGCGAGGGCGGGGCCTCCTCGGCGGCGAGTACGGCGTCACCGGCGAAGGGCTCGCCGTCCAGGCTGATCCCCTCGTCCCGGGCCGCGGTCAGGGCCACCCCGCCGCCCGTGGCGAGCCAGCGGCCCGGAACGGCCGGAATTCGACCTTCCGGGTAGTCGGCGAGCCAGTGGGTCCCGGTCAGTGCGAGGGGACCGTAGGGGGCGGACACCGTGGCAACCCGGTGCTCGTGCCACCGCTTCCAGGCGGTGGCCGGGTCGTCTGCGTCAGCGCTCATGCCGCTCAACCCTTCCACGCCCGCCCCGCCGGAAACCGCCCGGTACGCCGTCCGGACCTGCGCGGATCGGCGGCGGGGCGGAGCGCCGCGGTGGAGCCGCGGTGGAGCCGCGGTGGAGCCGCGGTGGAGCCGCGGCGGAGCTGAAGGTCCCTCAGCAGCCGTCGCAGGGACAGCAGCAGCAGTCGCCGCACCCGCAGTCGCAGCCTCCGCAGTCACAGCCCCCACAGTCGCAGTTGTCGCACCACGCGTCCTTCTTCTCACGGGACCACGGGCCCTCGTGGTCCGTGCAGCAGAGCTGGCAGGTGCAGAACAGCCCGAGGGCCACCGCGCAGCCCGACAGCAGGTCGCGGCGCGGCTTCTGCGGGGGCGGCGGCGGGCCGAAGCCGATCGGGGGCGGGCCGAAGCCGCCCTGGCCGGCGGAGTCCGTCACGGTGTGGGCGCAGCTCGCGGTCCCGAAGGCCCGGTCCACCGAGGTGCGCAGCTCGTGCACCAGCAGCCGGTGGGCCAGGCCGGCGTCCGTGAACTCCGCCTCGCGCAGTGCCAGCCGGATGCCGTGGAGCGCGTCGTCGCAGAGCCTGCGCGCCTCGGCGCGGGAGGTCCCGGTGGCGGTCAGCGGGTTCCAGGCGCCCGCCGCCGCGTCGCGGGCCTGGTCCTCCACGGCGTCCAGCAGGTGCGCGAGCCGGCCGAAGTAGCGGCCCGCCTCGGCGAGCGCGGGGGCGTTGCCTGGCCTTGCGGCGAGGGTCGCGGTATGGGCGAAGGCGGCGGCCGTCGCGGTCTCGGTCGGCTCGGTCACGACGAGCACCGGCGTGCCGGGGCCGGCCAGGGTCTCGATGCCCGCCTGCCGGTCCACGGCGTCGACGAGCACGGCCGTGTCGAAGCCGAGCGAGGCCCCGGTGCGGGCGCCGGCCCGGTCCCAGCCCCGGGCCACCCGGCGCGCGGCGAGGGCGATCGGAGCGCGGGCCAACAGCCCGTCCCGGTCGGCCACGTGGTCCCGTACCTTCGCGGAGGCCAATACGAGCGAGACGGCGGCGGCGAGCCTGGCTCCCTCGCCCTCGGCCACCGTCGCCGTGCGCATCCCGCGCAGCGGACAGGGGCCGGCGGTGCGGCGGCCGCTCGCGGCGGGTCCGGACTGAGCCTCCGTCAGGACCGAGACGAGCAGCCCGTCGTAGTTGGTGACGATCCTCGCGAACTGGCCGTGGTCCCCCCGAAGTGCCAGGCACAGCCCGCACAGATGGGCCATCCACTCCGTCTTGAACCGCTCCCCCAGCCGGTGCGTGCAGGGCCTGACGATGCCGAACATGGTGATCCCCCGTGTGTCATACGCGTGCTCGACGGGCATCGTAGCGAGCACTGCCCTTCACCCGTACGTCCCCCTCGGTCACCCGTACGGCGGCACTGGTCGTATTTTCACTCAGTCAGCAGCGGTAGCCGCCAGGATCCTTGACCGTGCAACGGATGTTCTGCACCAGTACCGTCACGAAACCCCTGCGCGGCGACTATCCACTTGGCGCGTTGTCAGCATCATGGACGACGATAGGGACGCGGAAGAGAAGACAGACTGACCGCGATGAAAGGAGGCGTCCATGGGTTCGGTGCGCAAGGCGAGTGCCTGGCTGGGTCTCGTAGAGGACAGCGACGACGAGCGTTACTACGACGACGACTACGCGGAGGCCCCGCAGGGGGGTTCGGTGGTCGGCCCCGGCGAGCAGTGGGTCACCGACCCGCGCGTCAAGGTGGCGTCGGAGTCCGCCGTCGAGCAGGGCCGCCGCATCGCGACGGTCACGCCGGACGGTTTCCGTGACGCGCGCGGCATCGGCGAGCTGTTCCGCGACGGTGTCCCGGTCATCGTGAACCTGTCGTCGATGGACCCGGGCGACGCGAAGCGCGTGGTCGACTTCGCGGCCGGTCTGACCTTCGGCCTGCGCGGTTCGATCGAGCGGGTGGCGACCAGGGTCTTCCTGCTGACCCCGGCCGACACCCAGATCGTGAGCGGCGAGTCCGGCGGCCGCTCGCGCGACTTCTTCAACCAGAGCTGAGCGAGGCCCTCACCGGCCGCCTCCGGTTCTCCCGGTCCTCCCTGGCCTAACGGAAGGCGTCGAGCCCGGTGAGCGCCTTGCCCAGCACCAGCTGGTGCATCTCGACGGTGCCCTCGTAGGTGAGGACCGATTCGAGGTTGGTGGCGTGCCGCATGACGGGGTACTCGAGCGAGATCCCGTTGGCACCGAGGATCGTCCGCGCGGTGCGACAGATCTCGATGGCTTCGCGGACGTTGTTGAGCTTGCCGAAACTGATCTGCTCCGGGCGCAGGGTGCCCGCGTCCATGCGCCGGCCGAGGTGGTGGGCGAGCAGGATCCCCTTGTGGAGTTCCAGCGCCATGTCGGCGAGCTTGGCCTGGGTGAGCTGGAACCCGCCGATCGGCCGGCCGAACTGCTCGCGCGTCTTCGAGTAGTCCAGAGCCGCCTCGAAGCTGGCACGGGCCGCTCCCATGGAGCCCCACACGATCCCGTACCGCGCGTGGCTGAGACAGCCGAGCGGCCCCTTGAGGCCCCTCACTCCCGGGAGCACCGCGTCGGCGGGCAGCCGTACGTCGTCCATGACCAGCTCGCTGGTCACCGAGGCGCGCAGGGACCACTTGTGCTTGATCTCGGGCGCGGAGAAGCCGGCGGTGTCCGTGGGCACGGCGAACCCGCGGATCCCCTCGTCGGTCTGCGCCCAGACCACGGCCACCGACGCGACGCTTCCGTTGGTGATCCACATCTTGCGCCCGTTGAGCACCCAGTCGCCGCCCTCGCGCTTCGCGTACGTACGCATCGCGCCCGGGTCGGAGCCGACGTCCGGCTCGGTCAGCCCGAAGCAGCCGATGAGCTCGCCGGCGGCCATGCCGGGCAGCCAGCGCTGCTTCTGCTCCTCGGAGCCGTACTTCCAGATCGCGTACATCGCGAGCGACCCCTGTACGGAGACCAGCGAGCGGATCCCCGAGTCGGCGGCCTCCAGCTCCAGGCAGGCGAGCCCGTACTGGACGGCGCTCGCTCCGGCGCAGCCGTATCCCTGGAGCGACATCCCGAGGGCTCCGAGCGCTCCGAGCTCTTTGGCGAGCTCCCGGATTCCGGGCAGCTCGCCGTTCTCGTACCACTCGGCGATGTGGGGCAGCACCCGGTCGGCGGCCCAGCCGCGGACGGTGTCGCGGATGGCGAGGTCCTCGGGCGTGAGGAGCTCGTCGAGCCCGAGCGGATCGGTGGGAACGAAGGACACGAAGCGCCTCCTGGCAGGCCGGACGGTGAAACCTAGCGCTGCAAGTTTGTCGGTGCCCCGGCCCCGGGTCCACCCCCGGCTTCGGCGGCCGCCCGGCCGGCGGCGGCCCCGGCGGCCACCGGCCGGCGCCCGCGCCGGTGTCTTCGGCGGTATCCCCGGCGGTGTCAGGCCGGGTGGCCGACCGCCGGATCGCGGTCGGCTTCGGCCGAGGACTGGGCGGGAATCCGCGCGCCCCCGCCCGGCGCCGCGGCCGGCGCCTCGGCCCCCGGCCGCGCGGGCACGCGTACCGGCCCGGCCTCGGGCCCGGTCTCGGGCTCCGCGCACTCCATCGCCCGCGGCAGCCTCAGTGCCATCGCCGCCCCCGCGAACAGCAGCACCGCGCTCACCAGCAGCGTCACGTGCAGCCCGTGCACGAAGGAGTGCCGGGCCGCCGAGTACAGCGAGTCCCCGGCGGGCCCGCCGAGGCGCGCCGCGATCTGGTACGCCTCGCCCAGCGAGTGCGCGGCGCCCGCCGATTCGGCGGCGCTCACTCCCGGCACCCGGGCCAGACCGGGCGCGTAGGCCGCGTTCATCACGCTGCCCAGCAGCGCGATGCCCATGCCCGCGCCCAGCTGGTACGAGGTCTCGCCTATCGAGGCCGCGCCGCCCGCCGTGGCCGCCGGCGCCTCGCTCAGCATCGACTCGTAGGCCGCGAACAGCGTGGTCTGCAGCCCGAAGCCGAGCAGGATGAAGCCCACCGTCAGCAGTACCGGCCGGTCGTGCTGGCCCATGAGGGTCAGCAGCAGCACGGCGAGCGCGGTGAGCACGAAGCCCAGCGAGACCATCCGGCGCGGCCCGGTCCGGGCCAGCGTGTACGAGCCGGTCGCGCCCGCAGCCATCGCGGCGAAGGTGAGCGGCAGCAGCCGCAGTCCGGTCTCCAGCGGGCTCAGGTTCAGCACCAGCTGCAGGTACTGGACGGCGATCAGCTCCAGCCCGACCAGCGCCAGCATGGCCAGGACGATGCAGCCCACCGAGGTGGTGAAGGCCGGCCGGGAGAACATCCGCATGTCGATCAGCGGGTGCGCGCGCCGCTTCTGCCGGCGTACGAAGAGCACCAGCAGCGCCACTCCGACCAGCAGCGGGACCAGCGCACCGGGATCGGCGAGCTGGCGCTCCACGCCGATCCGCTTGACGCCGAGGACCGCGCCGAGCACTCCGCCGGCGGCCATGAGCGCGCCGAGCACGTCCCACGGCCCGTCGGAGGATCCCTTGGACTCGGGCAGGATCCAGCGGCCCAGCGGCAGGATCAGGATCATCAGCGGGATGTTGATGAGGAAGACGGAGCCCCACCAGAAGTGCTGGACCAGGAAGCCGCCGAGGACCGGTCCGCCGGCCGCGCCGATGGCGGCGACGGCGGTCCAGATGCCGATGGCGAGCGCCCGCTCGCGCCGGTCGGGGAAGACCTGGCGCAGGATCGACAGGGTGGCCGGCATGATCATCGCGCCGCCGACGCCGAGCAGGGCCCGGGCGGCGATGAGGACCTGGGCGCTGTCGGCGAGGGCGGCGACGGCCGAGGCCGCGCCGAAGAGCCCGTAGCCGAGGAGCAGGACGCGGCGCCGGCCGACGCGGTCACCGAGGGTGCCGAAGAGGATCAGGAGGGCGGCGCACACGAGCGGGTAGGCGTCGACGATCCACAGCAGCTCCATCGAGCCGGGCCGCAGGTCTTCGGTGACGGAGGGAACGGCGACGTGCAGGATCGTCGCGTCGAGCGCGACGAGCACCAGGCTGACGCACAGGACCGCCAGGACGGCCCAGCGGTTGGCCCCGCCGGAGGCCGCGCCGAGTCGCCGCAGTCGCTGCCAGGGGGAAGGGTTCCTGTCGCCGGTCGCGTTCGTACCCGACATGCATGTACCTCCCAGGTGGTCCCTCGCACTCGGCGGACAGCGTCTTCGGGCCACAAGGGGGGAAGGTGGCGTCCTACGGGGTCCGGCGTCGACACGCGAGTGGAGGGTCAGCGTACGCGAGTTCGGCTGTCCGACACGTGGTCAAGCTCTCATCCCGGCGCGGGCCGCACTGTGGTGTGCGCCACTCGTTTCACGCCAACCCCATCACTCCCCATCACTCCCCGCGGGTGCGCACGCGCGTCCGCGCCCGCGCGTACTCGCACGCTCGCGCCCGGCGGTCCCCGGCCGGGCGCGCCCGCTCGGACCCGGCCTCGCCGTCGATAATCATGCCCGTGAAAGATCTTGGATTCCGTCGGGCCGCGCCCGCCCTGGCCGTCTTCGCCGCGGTCCGGCTGTTCGGGCTGGCCGTGCTCGCGGTGTGGGGGGCGGTGGCCGGCAGCAGTGCGCACACGCTGCTCTCGGCTCGCTGGGACTCCCTCTGGTACGCCCGCATCGCCGCCGAGGGGTACGGGTACGAGATCGCCCTGCCGAACGGCGACGTCCATTCCAACCTGGCCTTCTTCCCCTTGCTGCCCTGGCTGGAGCGGCTCGTCTCGGCCGTCACCGGACTCGGCCACGGATCGGCGGGCCTGGTGGTGTCGGCGCTCGCCGGCCTCGCCGCGGCCTGGGGGATCTTCGCGGTCGCCGACCTGCTCCACGGCCGCCGGGCCGCGGTGCTCGCCGTCGCGCTCTGGGCCGCGCTGCCCGTCGCGATCGTGCAGTCGATGGCGTACAGCGAGTCGCTGTTCACCGCGCTCGCCGTCTGGAGCCTGTACGGGGTCCTGCGCGGGCACTGGCTGAGCGCGGGCCTGCTCGCGGCCGCGGCGGGGCTGACCCGCCCGGTCGGAGCGGCTGTGGTGGCGGCGGTGTGGGTGGCCGTCGCCCTGGCGGCGCGGCGCGGGGAGCGCTCCTGGCGGGCGGCGGCGGGAGCCCTGCTGGCCCCGCTCGGCGCGGCGGGCTACGCCCTGTGGGTCGGCGCCCGCACCGGCGGCGGCCCGGCCGGCTACCTGGACGTCCAGGCCGGCTGGGGCAACGGCTTCGACGGCGGCCGGGCCTTCGCCCGGTTCATCGGTGCGCGGCTGGCCTCGCCGGCGTTCCCCGCCGGGATCGGGCTGATCGCGGGGGTCGCGCTGGTGCTGTGGCTGTACGTGCTCTGCGTACGGCGGCGCCAGCCCGTGCCGCTGCTGGTGTACTGCGGAATCGTGGTGGCGCTGGCCCTGTGCGCGTCGGGGTACTTCGGCTCCAAGCCCCGGCTGCTGCTCCCCGCCTTCCCCCTGCTGATCCCGCCGGCGGTGGCGCTCGCCCGGTGGCGGACGGGCCGGGCGGCCGCGGCGCTGGGCGCGCTCGCCGTCGCCTCGGCGGTGTACGGGGCCTTCTGGCTGAACGGCTCGGGGCCTCCGTAGGACACCTCCGCAGGACGCCTTCGCAGGCCGAGATCACGGAATGGATCATTCCGCTCCATCTTTGAGCAAAAGAATTGACCCATGGTGATAAATCCCCGCTAACCATGCGGGGAAATGGACCGGACCAAGGGACCGAACCGGCTCCAACCAAAGTCCGAATACCGGGAATTAAGTCCCGCATGAGACCAACTCCACATCACATGGTCATCACAAAGCCCGCGATTCGACCGGGGTGCCCATCGGCGCGCGGTAACGTCGATTGAGTGCGTACCGACCAAATCCTGCCCAGACTGGAGCGGGTGTTCGCCCGGCTGGACCGGGAACCAGAGCGACCGGCTCATCTGCAAACACCGCGGATGAGCCGGCACCGCGTCGTGCTCCTCGGAGCGACCCTCGGCTTCTACCTCGCGATCGTCGTCGCGGTCCTGACCACCTCCTGGCTCGTCCGCCTGGACTGGCAGGTCATGTTCTTCCGGCCCTACGAGCAGTGGCCGCAGCTGCACGCCTTCCTCGACTACCTCGTCGTCCTGGGCCAGCGCGGACCCACCGCGGTCATGGTCGCCGCCTGGCTCGGCTGGCGCTCCTGGCGCCAGCACACCCTGCGCCCGCTGATCACCCTCGGCGTGGCGCTGCTGCTGCTCAACATCACCGTCGGCGCCGTGAAGCTCGGCCTCGGCCGGCTCGGCCCCCACTACGCGACGCAGATCGGCTCCGCCGAACTCTTCGCGGGCGGCGATATATTTCCTTCCGGCCACACCGCCAACGCCGTCGTGACCTGGGGAATCCTGGCCTACCTGGCCTCCACCGTGGTCACCCGGCGCGTGCTGTCCGTGGTCTCCGCCGTGGTCTCGCTGAGCGTCGGCGCCACCACCGTGTACCTCGGCACCCACTGGGTCAGCGACGTCCTGCTCGGCTGGTCCGCCGGTCTGCTCGTGCTGCTGGCCCTGCCGTGGTGCGAGCCGCTCATCGCCCAGGTCGAGGCCTACGTGTTCGAGGCGCGCGCCCGGCTGCGCTCCCTCGTGGAGGCCGGGCAGGTGCCCGAGGCCCTCACCGGCCTGCTCGTCCCGCTGCTCTCCGCGGGCGGCAAGTGGCGCCTCCAGCGCGCCGCCGAGCCGGCCGCCGGCTCCGCGGGTCCCACCGAGCCGCAGGAGCCCGTCACCCCGGCCGCGGCGCCGTCCCTGCCGGCCGCACACCACCCGGCGGCCCGGCCCGCCATCCACCTCACCGCCCGTCAGCACCTGATCCGGTCCGAGCGGACCCCGGCCACCCCGGTCGGCAGCCGCCGCCCGGCCCACGCCGAGCGCGCCCCCTCGCGCGGCGCGGCTGCCCGCCCGGCCACCGGCGGCTGACCCCGGACGGTACGCACACCCTCCGCGTCCACGGCGGGCCCCGGTCGACGACCGGGGCCCGCCGTCGTCGTCCCTCGGCCGCCGCGGGTCCGCGCCGTCAGCGGCGCGCCCTGGGATTCCTCCGTACCGGGTCACGCTTGTGTCACGAGTCGTCGACAGTCGTTCCGCCTCCGAGTTCGGCGGCGCATTCCTTTCCCGGCCCGCGACACGCCCGGGGTAAATTCTCTTTCGAATTCCCCTCTAACTCCCCGGAATTCCGGCCGGACCCGGTGCCCGACCCCCCTCTGTTCCCTTACATCTTCTTCACTTCCGGGGCCCCTTCGCGAGGTTCCAGGGACCTTCCGAGGAGATCTCGCGCAGCCCTGATCCGGTCCGTCAGCTCGACCGGCTCGACGACTTCGAACTCACACCCGATCAGCATGATGTGAATCACCAGGACATCGAGGTTCACCGCCCCCGTCCGCAGGAGGCAGCTCTCCTCGTCGAGGGGCTCCAGGACCCCGTCGGCCGGCCTGATGATCTGCGCGGCCTCCGCCGCCGGCACCCGCAGCCGCACCACGGCCCGGGCCGCGTACACGCGCTGCGCGATGCCCTCGGACACGTACGCGGCGAGGTTCTCGGCGGGCGGCGGGCGAGGGGTGAAGCGCGGGCCGTGCGGTGGCCTGGGCTCGATCCGGTCGGCCCGGAAGGTCCGCCAGTCCCCCCGGTCCAGGTCCCACGCCACGAGGTACCAGCGGCGCTCGGTGCACACCAGCCGGTGCGGCTCGACGGTCCGGCGGGTGACGGTGCCCCGGTGGTCCCGGTACCCGAAGCGCAGCCGCTCGGCGTCGCGGCAGACGACGGCGAGCTCGGTCAGCACGCCGGGGTCGACCGTGGTCGACCCCGGGCCCCTCAGCAGCGGCACGGTGAACCGGTTCAGGGCCGACACCCGCCCCCGCAGCCGGGACGGCAGCACCTGCTCCAGCTTGGCCAGGGCCCGTACGGAGGCCTCCCCGATCCCCTCGACGCCGTTGCCGGCGGCGGTGCGCAGCCCCACGGCCACCGCGACGGCCTCGTCGTCGTCGAGCAGCAGCGGCGGCAGCTCGGCCCCCGCCCCCAGCTGGTAGCCGCCCCCGGTCCCCGGACTGGCGTTCACGGGGTAGCCGAGCTCCCGCAGCCGGTCCACGTCCCGCCGCACGGTGCGGGGCGTCACCCCGAGCCGATCGGCCAGATCGGCCCCGGTCCATTCCCGGTGGGCCTGCAACAGCGACAACAGGCGCAACAGCCGCGCGGAGGTCTCAAGCATCCCCGCAGTCTGCCGGTAGCGGGGCGGTCCCCCGAACCGGCTCCCCGCACCCCGACCGGGCGCCGACCGGGCGCCGACCGGGCGCCGACCGGGCGCCGGGTCAGCGCGACGGAGTCGGGACCGGGACCGGCGCCGCGAGCGGTGCGGACGGCGCCGGGACCGGGATGGCCGGAGCCGGGGCGGACGGAGCCGGCGTCGGAACGGACGGGGCCGGGACCGGGGCAGGGCCGGCCGGTACCGGTACCGGTGCCGGTGCCGGGGCGGGGAGCGCGGGCGGCAGGGTCAGGAACATGCCGATCTCCAAGGCCTCCGGCCGGGCGCCGATCACCGTCCGGTTCGCCGCGTAGAGCGCCTGCCAGCCCCCCTTCACCCGGTGCCTGCGCGCGATCCCGACCAGCGTGTCCCCGGCCCGCACCACGTGCGCCCGTCCCGCCAGCCCGTACCGCGTCGCGCACACCGGCCAGGCCTCCCAGCCCTGGCTGCCCAACAGGTCCTCGGCCACCCTGATCTGCTGCTCCCGCGTGGCCAGGTCCGCCCTCGGCGCGAACAGCAGACCGCCGTACTCCTCCCACGTCGGCTGCCAGAACTGCAGGCCCCCGTAGAAGCCGTTGCCCGTGTCGACCGCCCACCGGCCCCCGCTCTCGCAGTCGGCCAGGCAGTCCCACGGCCACTTCCCTCCGGGCCCGCAGTCCACGGCCCGCCCGGCCGCACCCGGCCTGGGAGGGGGCGGCGCGCCCGCCGCGGCCGCCCCCGGCCCCGCCGCCGCCAGCACGAGCAGCAGCGCTGCCGCGCCCACCCCACCCGGAACCCCGAAGTCGCGCATCGCGTCACGCTACGCAGCCCCGAAGCGGCCCCCGGCCCGCCACACCGCGAGCCGCGCGCGCCCACCCGCTCGGCTCACCGGCCAAACGACCAGCACCGACCAGCAACTGCGCACAACCAAAAAACAGTTGGCACGAAAACAACGACCCGGTCGGACCGTTCACTCCTTCGGGGGTCCGGTTCGATTCCGTTCCCTCAAACGGCGTGACCCCGGCCGCCGCTCCCCCGTTGAGCCCGGCGAGCCGGAACCCCCCGGCCCCGCACGCCTAGTCCGAGGAGCCACCCCGTGCCGCGCATGCTCGAAGTCAGTGATGAGGTACGTGCCGAGATCGGCGACGAGGAGGCCGAGCGGCTGCTCGCCGGAGACGGGTCCCCGGGCAGTTACGACTGCACTTCCTGCCGCACCCCCGGCGACTCCGAGCGCGAGCAGACCAGCACCGTGCTGTTCGTCGGCGACGAGACCGCCGTCCTCGCCTTCGCCCACGCCGGCTGCATCCCCTCGCAGGTCGTCTCCGTCCCCGAGGCCGAACTCCAGGGCGCCGTCCGCTCCATCACCGGCGACAGCCCCGCCCCGGCCTCCCCGGCCGGCGACGTACCGCAGTCCGTGCCCGGCGGCCAGGCGGTCCTCGGCATCACGAGCGGCCTGATCCTCATCAACGGGGAGCTGCACCCCGCCCTGGTCGTGGAGCCCACCGCGCCCATCGCCCGCCCCGGCACCACCGGTCCCGGCGACGACTTCCTCCCGCTCCTCATCGAGCAGGGCTTCATCCCCGTCACCGACACCGACGAGGTCCCGTCCCCGCTGAGCGGCTGGTCGATCCTGCTCGCCGCCGGCCAGCTGCACTCCGTGCTCCAGCCCGGCCAGGTCGCCTGGTGGCAGGCGCACCGGCCGCTGTCGGTCACCGACGGCTGGCGGGCCGCCGTCAACAAGACGCAGCGCGTCCTGGTCTACGCGGCCCCCGTCGACTCCATCGGCCAGCAGCCCCGCGAGGACCTGCTCCGCGACGCCCTGGACAAGGCCGCGCGCAACGGCAAGCTGGTGGCCGCCTCGATGCCGCTGGCGGGCACCCCGGGCGCCTGACGCCCCCGCGGTCCCCCGAAGGCCCCAGGGCCCCGGAGAGCCCGCGAAAGCCCTGACACCCTTCCGTCCCCAGGAACGGCCGTCCGCTCCCCGTCCAGGGGGCCGGGCGGCGTGCGCCGGGGGTGCGCGGTCCGTCCCGCGCACCCCCGGCGATCTGCGTTTTGCGCCCCGCGACCCCGCATCCGTGGGGCGCCGGGTTCGTTGGGCGATACGTGCATTCCTACGATGTCTCCCGCGCCCCGTCCCATCCGAGCAGCGTCCCCCCGATGCGCCCCGCACGGGAGCTGGGCCGCGCTCCGGCCGCCTCACACACCCCGATCTACGACACGCTGTACTCGGAGTACCTGCGCGCCTTCCGGGCCCTGCCGGGCGACCGCACGGGCGAGGAGGACCTCGGCTTCACGGCCTTCTCCTACGGCGGCGCGTACGCCACGGGCACGTACCCCATCGGCTCCGGCGCGTACCCGACCGGCTCCGGCACCTACGGCGTCGGCGCCGGGGCCTCCTACGCCGCCGGCTGGAACGGTTCCTCGTGGCAGCCGGCGGACGCCTGGCAGCCCTCCTACACCCCGCAGCCGCAGTACTCGTACGCGGGCGCCTCGACCGGCACCGGATACGCGAACGGGCGCCAGCACCAGACCGGGACGCAGCACGTCCCGGCGGCCCTGCCGCCCGCTCCGCGCCGGGGCTACTAGCCCCGGCGTACCGCCACTACATCTTTCGCTTGTGCTGCGCGCCGCGCTTCTCGCGCACCCGCACCGAGATGTGGATCGGGGTCCCCTCGAAGCCGAACTCCTCGCGCAGGCGGCGCTCGATGAAGCGCCGGTAGCCGTGCTCCAGGAAGCCCGAGGCGAAGAGGACGAACCGCGGCGGCTTGCTGCCCGCCTGGGTGCCGAACAGGATGCGGGGCTGCTTGCCGCCGCGGATCGGGTGCGGGTGGGCCGCGACGACCTCGCCGAGGAAGGCGTTCAGCCGGCCGGTCGGGACACGCGTCTCCCAGCCCGCGAGCGCGGTCTCGATCGCTGGGACCAGCTTCTCCATGTGGCGGCCGGTGAGCGCCGAGACGTTCACCCGGGGCGCCCAGGCGACCTGCTGCATCTCGGTCTCGATCTCGCGCTCGAGGTAGTAGCGGCGCTCCTCGTCGAGGTTGTCCCACTTGTTGTACGCGATCACGATCGCGCGGCCCGCCTCGACGGCCATGGTGATGATGCGCTGGTCCTGGACGGAGATGTTCTCGGTCGTGTCGATCAGGATGACCGCGACCTCCGCCTTCTCCACGGCGGCGGCCGTACGCAGCGAGGCGTAGTAGTCGGCGCCCTGCTGGAGGTGGACCTTCTTGCGGATGCCCGCGGTGTCGATGAACTTCCAGGTGACCCCGCCGAGCTGGATCAGCTCGTCGACCGGGTCGCGGGTGGTGCCGGCCATCTCGTTGACGACGACGCGGTCCTCCTTGGCGACCTTGTTCAAGAGGGAGGACTTGCCGACGTTCGGGCGGCCGATGAGCGCGATCCGGCGCGGGCCGCCGACGGCGGTGCCGAAGGTCTGCGCGGGCGCCTCCGGGAGGGCCTCCAGGACGGCGTCGAGCATGTCGCCGGTGCCGCGGCCGTGCAGGGAGGAGACCGGGTGCGGGTAGCCGAGGCCCAGGGACCACAGGGAGGCCGCGTCGGACTCGCCGCTCTGGCCGTCGACCTTGTTGGCGCACAGGACGACGGGCTTGCCGGCCTTGCGCAGCAGCCGGACGACGGCCTCGTCGGTGTCGGTGGCGCCGACCTTGGCGTCCACGACGAAGACGACCGCGTCGGCGGTCTCGATGGCGTATTCGGCCTGGGCGGCGACGGAGGCGTCGATGCCGAGGACGTCCTGCTCCCAGCCGCCGGTGTCGACGACCTTGAACCGGCGGCCGGCCCACTCGGCCTCGTAGGTGACGCGGTCGCGGGTGACGCCGGGCTTGTCCTCGACGACCGCCTCGCGGCGGCCGATGATCCGGTTCACCAGGGTCGACTTGCCGACGTTCGGCCGGCCGACGACGGCGAGAACGGGCAGCGGACCGTGGCCGGCTTCCTCGATCGCGCCTTCGACGTCCTCGATGTCGAAGCCCTCTTCCGCGGCGAGCTCCATGAACTCCGCGTACTCGGCATCGCCAAGTGCTCCGTGGTCGTGCTGGTCGTTCATGAAGTCCGTTCCTCGTCGTTCGTGGTGATCGGTGGGGCCCGCGCAGCGCGGTTCCACTACTAGGTCAAGTCTCGCTCAGCGCCCGGTGAGGCGCTTGGCATCGGCCAGGTGGGCGGTCAGCCGGTCCTGGATGCGTACGGTGGCCTGGTCCAGCGCGGTACGGGTACGGCGGCCACTGCCGTCCCCGGCGTCGAAGGCATCGCCGAAGACGATGTCGACCCTGCTCCTGAGCGGCGGCAGCGCCTTGACGACGCGGCCCCGGCCCTCGGTGCTGCCCAGGACGGCGACCGGCACGATGGGCGCGCCGGCGCGGACTGCGAAGTACGCGAGGCCCGCGCGCAGCGAGGCGAAATCGCCCTCGCCGCGGGTGCCCTCGGGGAAGATCCCCAGGGCTCCGCCGTTCTCCAGGACGCCCAGCGCGCGGCTGATGGCGCCCCGGTCGGCGCCGGAGCGGTCCACCTTCACCTGCCCGATCCCTTCGAGGAAGGGGCCGAGCGGGCCGACGTACGCCTCCTTCTTGATCAGGAAGTGCAGCGGCCGGGGGGCGGTGCCCATGACCATGGGCCCGTCGATGTTGTGCGAGTGATTCACGGCCAGGATGACGGGGCCGGCGGCGGGGACCTTCCAGGCCCCCAGCACGCGCGGCCGCCAGAGGCCGTACATGAGCCCGATGCCGATCCGCCGGCCGACCGCCGCACCCTTGAGGGAGGGCGTACCGCTCACTTGCGGCCCGCCCGCTTCTCCTCCACCAAGGTCACGACGCACTCGATGACCTGGTCGAGGCTGAGCTCGGTGGTGTCCACCTCGACCGCGTCGCCGGCCTTGGCCAGCGGGGAGGTCTTGCGGCCCGAGTCGGCGGCGTCGCGCTTGATCAGCGCCTCCCTGGTGGCCGCGAGGTCCGCGGCCTCCTTGCCGCGCAGCTCGCCACTGCGGCGGGCGGCGCGGGCCTCGGCGGAGGCGGTGAGGAAGATCTTGAGGTCGGCGTCGGGCAGGACGGTGGTGCCGATGTCCCGGCCCTCGACGACGATCCCGCCGGCTTCCTCCGCCGCCTCGGCGGCGATGGACCGCTGGAGCTCCGTGATCAGGGTGCGCACCTCGGGGACGGCGCTCACGGCGCTGACCTTGGAGGTGACCTCCTGGGTCCGGATCGGGCCGGAGGCGTCCAGGCCGTCGACGGTGATGGTGGGAGCGGACGGGTCGGTGCCGGACACGATGGCCGGCTTGCCCGCCGCGAGCGCGATGGCCTGCGGGTCGTCGGTGTCGACACCGTTGGTGATCATCCACCAGGTGATGGCCCGGTACTGGGCACCGGTGTCCAGGTAGCGCAGCGCGAGCTTGGCGGCCACGGCCTTGGAAGTGCTGGACTTGCCCGTGCCGGAGGGACCGTCGATGGCGACGATCACGGCGGACGGAGCTACGGTTTCCACGGTGCGGGCACCTTCCTGGTTGCGCGTACGTGTCCGGGCGCGCCAATAGCGCCCCTCCCCCAGGTTACCGGGCTTTTCGCCGCCGCCCGCCGGGCGGCCGGGCCGCCCGCGTCCCGGCGTCCGAGGGCCGGGCCCCGCCGTGACGGCCCGGGCCTATGACTGGCGCAGTGCCCAGCCGCGTTCGCGCAGCTCGGCCTGGAGGCCCGCCACCGCCCGGGGCTCGACCATCAGCTGGACCAGGCCCGCCTGCTGTCCCGTCGCGTGCTCGATCCGTACGTCTTCGATGTTGACCCCGGCCCGCCCGGCGTCGGCGAAGATCCGCGCGAGCTCCCCGGGCTGGTCGGAGATGAGCACGGCCACCGTCTCGTACGCCGTCGGCGCAGCCCCGTGCTTGCCCGGCACCCGGACCCGGCCGGCGTTGCCGCGGCGCAGCACGTCCTCGATGCCGGCCGCCCCGCCCCGGCGCTTGCCCTCGTCGGCGGACTGCAGGCCCCGCAGGGCTTGTACGGTCTCGTCCAGGTCGGCGGCGATCCCGGCCAGCACGTCCGCGACCGGGCCCGGGTTCGCCGAGAGGATCTCCACCCACATTCTCGGGTCGGAGGCGGCGATCCGCGTCACGTCCCGGATGCCCTGCCCGCACAGCCGCACCGCGGTCTCGTCGGCCTCCTCCAGCCGGGCCGCGACCATGCTGGAGACGAGCTGCGGGGTGTGCGAGACCAGTGCGACGGCGCGGTCGTGCGCGTCGGCGTCCATGACCACCGGGACGGCCCGGCACAGCGCCACCAGCTCCAGCGCCAGGTTCAGCACCTCGTGGCCGGTCTCACGGGTCGGCGTCAGCACCCACGGCCGGCCCTCGAACAGGTCCGCCGAGGCGGCGAGCGGCCCGGACTGCTCCTTGCCCGCCATCGGGTGCGTGCCGATGTACTCCCTGGTGTCCACGCCGAGCGCGTCCAGCTCCCGTCGCGGTCCGCCCTTGACGCTGGCGACGTCCACGTAGGCGCGCGCCAGGCCCCGGCCGATCGCGTCGGCGAGGGCGGCGGCCACGTGGGCGGGCGGAACGGCGATGATCGCGAGGTCGGCCCGGCCCTCGTAGGCCTCCTCCGTGCCGGCGCCCAGCGCGGCGGCCGTACGGGCCTGTCCCGGGTCGCGGTCGGCCAGGTGGACGGCGATGCCGCGGGCGGACAGGGCGAGCGCCGCGGAGGTGCCGATCAGTCCGGTTCCGATGACGACGGCGGTTCTCACGGGGTGCTCCAGGGGTGTGCGACGGCGGTGCTGCCTCAGGGTAGCCAGCGCGGACGGCGCGAGGGCCCGGCGGTCCGTCCGGTGGGACGGGCGGCCGGGCCCTCGGTGTAGGCGGGTTCCGCGTTACAGCTGCTGCTGCTTGATGATGTCCTCCAGCGAGCCGCTCGGCAGCGAGCCCTGGGGGCTCAGCTTGTCCACGGCCTGCGGCAGCTGCTGCGCGATCTCGTCGACCGCCTGCTCCGGGGAGACTCCCGCCTGCGCGGCGACCTTCTGCAGCGTCTCGTCCGGCAGGGCCTCGGCGATCTGCGCACCCGTGACCGGCTTGTTCTCGCCGGTGCCCACCCAGGACTGGGCCTGGTCGACCAGGCCCGACTTGGTCAGCATGTCCATCAGTCCGCCCAGCGGGTTGTTCCGCGCGCCGCCGGCCGCCTGGGCGCCGCCGGCGCCACCGCCGCCCATGAGCGCGCCCAGAAGGGAGCCGAGGATGTTGCCGCCACCGCCGCTGCCGCCCTGTCCGCCGCTGCCGCCACCGAGGAGGCCGCCGAGAAGGGAGCCGAGGTCGTTACCCGCCATGGTGCTGCCTTTCGAAGAGGGACCGGGGGCGCACGGAAAGCGGCCACCCGGCTTCGAGACACGGACAATGTCACCCAATCGGGGCGCGTCTGCCACCTGGCGCAGCACCGCGCGGCCGCTGCGGTAGAACGATCGGCATGATCTTCCACCTCGTACCGCTCGCCGACTGGACCGCCGCGCCCGACCTCCCCTACACCCCGCCCTCCCTCGACTCCGAGGGTTTCGTGCACTGTTCGGCGGACCGGGAGACGGCCCTCGCGATCGCCGGCTCCCACTACGGCGGCGTACGGGGGACCCTGCTCGCCGTGGAACTCGACGAGCTCGCCCTGACCGCGGAGGTCCGCCGGGAGGGTGAATCCGGGGCCCGCTACCCGCATGTCCACGGGCCGTTGAACCGGGACGCCGTCATCCGCGTGTGGGAGGTCGTACGCGCCCCCGGCGCCCCGGAGGGACTCATCCCCTGGCCGCCGGAGGGCTGAGAACACGCGTGGCGGGTTTGCCTGAGGCCCGTCAAACGCCAGGATGCCTC
The DNA here is from genome assembly GCF_018614195.1 of Streptomyces sp. ISL-43. GTDB lineage: Bacteria > Actinomycetota > Actinomycetes > Streptomycetales > Streptomycetaceae > Streptomyces. The sequence continues at coordinate 38,144 of NZ_JAGGOT010000013.1, read as the reverse complement.
TCGCCATCCCGACGATCACCCGAGGAGATTTCATGAGCGACCCCATCCGCACCGCCCGGCGCACGGTACTCACGGCCGGAGCGAGCGCCCTGGCAGGCGGTGTGCTCACCGCGTGCGGCGGAGCCGAAGAGAAGAAGCCGGAGACCGGGGGGAGCGCGCCCACGGCGCCGACCTCCGGGTCGGCGCCCGTGTCCCCGCCCGCCTCGTCCACCCAGAAGGCCCTGCTCAAGTCCTCCGAGGTACCCGTGGGCGGCGGCACGGTCCTCAAGGACGAGAAGCTGGTGGTCACCCAGCCGACGGCCGGCAACTTCCGCTGCTTCACGGCGGTGTGCACGCACCAGGGCTGCCTCGTGAACAAGGTGGAGGCCGGCACCATCGACTGCCCGTGCCACGGCAGCAAGTACAAGGTGGCCGACGGCGCGGTGGCACACGGCCCGGCCACCAAGCCGCTCGCGGAGAAGAAGATCACCGTCTCCCCGACGGGCGAAATCTCGCTCGCGTAGCCGCGGGCCGCCCGCCTAGGCTCCCCGGATGAACGACAAGCCGACGCCCGAGCCGCTCGAACTCACCCTGGTCAGGGACCACACGATCTACTCGTGCGTGATGGGTTCGAGGGCGTTCGGCCTGGCCACGGAGGCGAGCGACACCGACCGGCGCGGTGTCTACCTCGCCCCGACGCCTCTGTTCTGGGGCCTCGCCAAGCCCCCGACGCACGTGGACGGGCCGCGGGAGGAGGAGTTCTCCTGGGAGCTGGAGCGCTTCTGCGAGCTCGCCCTGCGCGCCAACCCGAACATCCTGGAGTGCCTCCACTCCCCCGTCGTGGAACACCTCACCCCGGCCGGAGAGGAACTCCTCGCGCTCCGCGGGGCGTTCCTCTCCCGCCAGGCCCACACCACCTTCAGCCGGTACGCGATCTCCCAGCGCGGCAAGCTCCTCGGGGACCTCCGCAACCACGGCGTCCCGCGCTGGAAGCACGCCATGCACCTGCTGCGCCTGCTCCTGTCCTGCCGCGACCTGCTGCGCACGGGACACCTGGTCATCGACGCGGGCCCCTACCGCGACCGCCTCCTGGCAGTGCGCCGCGGCGAACTCACCTGGGACGAGGTCGACGCCTGGATGACCCGCCTGATGACCCAGTCCGAGTCCGCCCTGTCGACGACCCCCCTCCCCGAGACCGCGGACCTTCCCCGAGTGGAGGACTTCCTCCTCCGCACCCGCCGCGCCTCTGCCCTCGGCTGAGTATGGGTCAGGCGTCCCAGAGGGCGCCGAAGGCCAGCAGTTCGGCGCGGTACTCGATGCGGCCCTCCCAGTCGCGGGGCCAGGCGTCCGCGCCGAGGTGGGCGCCCGCGAAGGCGCCGGCGAGGCAGGCGATGGAGTCGGAGTCGCCCTTCGTGCAGGCCGCGCGGCGCAGGGCGAGGAGGGGTTCCTCCGGGAAGAGCAGGAAGCACTGCAGGGCCGTGGCCAGGGCCTCTTCGGCGATCCAGCCGTCGCCCGTCGTCAGGCAGGGGTCCGTCTCCGGGGAAGGCGAGCGCAGGGCCGCGGCCAGGCGGTCCAGGACGCCCAGGCACTCGTCCCAGCCGCGTGCGATGAAGGACTCCGGCGAGGCGTCGGACGACGTACGCGTCCACAGGTCGCCGAGCCAGCGCTCGTGGTAGCGGGTGCGGTTCTCCAGGGCGTACGAGCGCAGCTGCCCGACCAGGCCGGTCACCTCCGTGCCCCGCGCCAGCAGGAACACCGCACGGGCCGTCAGGTCGGAGGCGGCCAGCGCCGTCGGGTGGCCGTGGGTGAGGGCCGACTGGAGCTGGGCCGCGCCGGCCCGCTCCTCCTCCGTCCAGCCGGGCACCAGTCCGGCCGGCGCCACCCGCATGTTCGCGCCGCAGCCCTTGGAGCCCAGCTGGCTGGCGTCGCGCCAGTCCCGCTCGGGCAGGTTCAGCAGGCTGCAGGCCTTCAGGCAGGTGTTGCCCGGGGCCCGGTTGTTCTCCGGGGAGTGGTACCAGTCGACGAACTCCTCCCGGACCGGCCGGGCCAGGCGCAGGGGGCCCACCCGGCCGCGGTCGGCGGCGGTCCGTATGCCCCGGGCGAAGGCCAGGGTCATCTGGGTGTCGTCCGTGACGATCGCCGGGCGGGGGAGGGCCATGGACCGCCAGGGGCCGGTCTTGGCAAGGATCCCCGGCACGTCGTTGAACTCCGTGGGAAAGCCCAGGGCGTCTCCCAGGGCCAGTCCGAGCAGGGCGCCCGTAGCCGCCCGCTTCGTGGTCGTCGTCATCGTGTGTGTCCTTCCGAGGGGCGGAGCAGGGGCGGGTGCAGGGTGGTGGCGGGCCCGGGCCGGTACAGCGCGGCCGGTTTCCCGCGGCCGCCGGTGAGCCGGGCGGCGCCGGGCACGGCCTCGACGAATCCGGGCGTGGCCAGCACCTTGCGCCGGAAGTTGGGCCGGTCCAGGGCGGTGTTCCAGACGGTCTCGTAGACGGCCTGGAGCTCGCCGAGGGTGAATTCGGGCGGGCAGAAGGCGGTGGCCAGGCAGCTGTACTCCAGCTTCGCGCCGACCCGCTCCCGGGCGTCCGCCAGGATCACCGCGTGGTCGAAGGCGAGGCCCGCCGACGGGCCCGCCTCCCCCACCGGCACCCAGCGGGCCCGGTCGGCGTCTCCGCCGCCCCCGGCCGCCGGTTCGGGCAGGTCGGGGACGAGCGCGGTGAAGGCCACCGAGACGACCCGCATCCGGGGGTCCCGGTCCGGTTCGCTGTAGGTGCGCAGCTGGTCCAGGTGCAGGGCGGCGATCACGTCCGCCGACAGGCCGGTCTCCTCGGCCAGTTCGCGCCGGGCGGCCGTCTCCGCGGATTCCCGGGGCAGTACGAAGCCGCCGGGGAGCGCCCAGGCGCCCGCGTACGGTTCCTGCCCGCGCCGGATCAGCAGCACGTGCAGGGTCCCGCCGCGGACGGTGAAGACGGCGAGGTCGACGGTCACCGCGAACGGCTCGAACGCGTACGGGTCGTAGTCCTGTCCGGCGTCACTCATCGGCCCTGCTCCCGTACGCGGTCCGGCTCCGAGGCCTGCTCCGGCAGCGGACCCCGTACCCGCTCCGGAAGCGGGTCCGCGAAGTGCCGGCCCTCCGCGAGCAGTGCGTCGACGGCCGACACGGCCGCCGCCAGCCGGGCCTCCCGGTCCCCGCGCACCACCAGGAAGCGTCTCCCGGTCCGCTCCAGCTCCTCCCGGAACCGCGCGGTCATCCACGGCCTCAGGTGCTCTCCGTCGCGCAGCCCGTCGTCCTCGAAGGGCACGTCCGCGTGGTCGGTGAGCAGGTACAGGTCCCGGTGCGTGCCGGCGGCGATCCGCTCGACCTCCTCGTTGCGCCCGCCCGTGTACCGCTCGTGCCAGATGCCGGTGGCGAAGGAGTCGGTGTCGCAGAAGAGCACCGGCGATCCCAGCCGGGCCGCCCGATCCTCCTGCGCGTCCTGGCGCCGGGCGATGACCGGGAACTCGGCCGAGGTGAAGCTCACGTCGGCCCACGTCGCCGCGGGGTCCGCCGCGCGCGCCGCCGCGAGCCGCTCCTCGCTGTACTGCCGGCCGTACTCCGCCACCCAGCCCGTCTTCGCCCACACCCCGCCGCGCCGCCGCCAGTGGGCCGCCAGGGCCCGCGACAGCGTCGTCGTCCCGGTGGACTCGGCGCCGAGTACGACGATCCGCCGGGTCAGGGCGGCCCGTACGGCGGGTCCCAGGAACTCCCAGTTCCCGACCGGGTCCGCCCGTACCGCCGTCCCGGACACCGGGAAGAGGGTGCGCTCCCGGTCGACGCAGACCTCCTCGGCCCCGAACCGCCGCGCGAGCTCGCCCCCGTAGGCCTCCGAGGTGAAGACGGCGTCGACCCGTCGGCGCACCGCGCCCCGGAAGACCGCCATGTGGGCCTCCCAGATCTCCGGGTCGCGCAGGTCGACCGGGATGTCGTCGACCGCGCCGACCACGTCGGCGCCGGGATGCGCCTCGCGCATCCAGGCGACCCGGTCGGCCAGCGGCACCGACTCCACCGAGGCGGCGCACACCAGCACGGTCAGCCGCTCGCACTGGTCCTGGGCGGTGCGCACCAGGTGGTGGTGGCCGGCGTGCGGCGGATAGAACTTGCCGAGCACCAGGCCGTGCCCGTACTTCGCCCCTCCGTGGCGCTTCACGCCGTCGCTCCCAGGGCCTCGCGGGTGCCGCGCGCGGGGAGCGCCCGGCGCCAGCCGAGCAGTCCGGCCACGCACAGGGCGAGGAAGACGGCGTAGAGCAGGGCGGTGAGGTAGAGCCCCTTGTAGACGTACAGCGGGATGTAGACGAGGTCGGCGGCGATCCACAGCCACCAGGACTCCAGGAGCTTGCGGCACTGCCCGTAGGTGGCCATGAGCGAGAGTCCGGTGGTCGCCGCGTCCCAGAACGGGACGGTGGAGTCGGTGGCCCGGCTCAGCAGGAGCGTCAGGCCGAGCACCCCCACCGCCCCCGCCGCGCCCAGCGCGGCCCACTCGGCGGCCGTCGTGCGGCGCACCGGCAGTGCCTCGGCGGTTCCTGGTCCACCCCCGTGGGTCCAGGACCACCAGCCGTACGCGGCGAGGGCGATGAAGACGATCTGCAGCCCGGCGTCGGCGTAGAGCTCGGCCTGGGCGAAGAGCACGATGAAGAAGACGTTGTTGGCGATGCCGATCGGCCAGTTGGCGATGTGCTGCCGGGCGACCAGCCAGACGCACAGCGCCCCCGTGGCGAATCCGAGGACCTCGGTCCAGCTCGTCTGCCACCCCATGATGACGACCCCTCGCTCTCTTTATAGTCAGGTTGACTATAAAGAAGACCAGGGGTCGGCACAAGCACGAAAACCCGCGGTGCCGAAGGGCACCGCGGGTTTCGGTCGTACGAGGAGTCGTACGAGGAGGAGCAGCCGGTCCTTACAGACCGACCTCGCGCATGAGCATGCCGACCTCGGTGTTGGTCAGGCGGCGCAGCCAGCCGGACTTCTGGTCGCCGAGCTCGATCGGGCCGAAGGCGGTCCGGACGAGCTTCTCGACGGGGAAGCCGGCCTCCGCCATCATGCGGCGGACGATGTGCTTGCGGCCCTCGTGGAGGGTCACCTCGACCAGGTAGTTCTTGCCGACCTGGTCGACGACGCGGAAGTGGTCGGCGCGGGCGTACCCGTCCTCCAGCTCGATGCCGTCCTTGAGGCGCTTGCCGATCTCGCGCGGCAGCGGGCCGGTGATGGCGGCGACGTAGGTCTTCTTCACGCCGTACTTCGGGTGCGTGAGGCGGTGGGCCAGCTCACCGTGGTTGGTGAGCAGGATGATGCCCTCGGTCTCGGTGTCGAGCCGACCGACGTGGAAGAGACGCGTCTCACGGTTGGTGACGTAGTCGCCGAGGCACTGGCGGCCGTCCGGGTCCTCCATCGTGGAGACGACGCCGGCGGGCTTGTTCAGCGCGAAGAACAGGTACGACTGGGTGGCGACGGTCAGGCCGTCCACCTTGATCTCGTCCTTCGGCAGGACGCGCTTGCCCTGCGACAGCACGATCTCGCCGTTGACCTCGACACGGGCCTGCTCGATGAGCTCCTCGCACGCACGGCGCGAACCCATGCCGGCCCGGGCGAGGACCTTCTGCAGACGCTCGCCCTCCTCCTCCGCGCCGGGGAAGGTCTTCGGGGTCTTGATCACGGGCTTGTCGGCGTACCGGTCGCGCACGCGCTCCTCGATCCGCGCCTCCAGCTCGCGCGGCTTGGACTGGCCGCTGCGGCTGCCGGGGCCGCGGCGCGGGCCGCCGGCTCCGCCGATGCCGGGGGTCCTGGGGCTCTTGGGGCCGCCCTTGGCACCACCGCGCGCCGCGTCACCGCGGGCACCGCCGCGGCTGCCGTCGGCCGCGCCGCGGGCACCGCCGCCGCCCGCCTTGGCGCCACCGCGACCGTTGCGCTCGCCCTCGGGACCCACGTCGTAGCGACGCTCCTCGGGGCGGGGGTTGCGGATGCGGGGCGCGGGCTCGCGGTCGCGGTCGGAGCCGCCACCCTGGTAGCCGCCGGAGCCGCCGCCCTGGTAGCCACCGCCGGAGCCGCCGCCCTGGTAGCCGCCACCGCTGCCGGAGCCGCCGGAGCGGTAGCCGCCGCCGGAGCCGCCGCTGCCGGAGCCGCCACTGCGGTAGCCGCCGCCGGAGCTGCCGCCCGAGCCGCTGCCGCCCGAGCGGTAGCCACCGCTGGAGCTGCCGCCGCCGGAGCCGCCACCGCGGTAGCCACCGCCGCCGCCGGAGCCGCCGGAGCCGCCGCTGGAGCTGCCGCCGCGGTAGCCGCCGCCGGAGCCGCTGCCACCGCCGGAGCCGCCACCGCGGTAGCCACCGCCGCCGCTGGAGCTGCCGCCGCGGGCATTACCACGCCCGCCGCCGCCACCGCCGCCGCTGTTCCTGTTGCCGCCACCGTTGCCGTTGCCGCTGCTTCGCATCAAAGTTCCGTCGTCTTGTCGTCTTCATCGGTATCCGGTGCATCCGGATCGAACGACGGAACACCCTCTTGCGTCTCGGCTTCGATCGCGTCCGCCTCGGGGAGGAAGGGCGCGAGCTCCGGGAGCTCGTCCAGGCCACGCAGGCCCATCCGCTCCAGAAAGTAGTTCGTCGTCCTGTACAGGATCGCACCTGTTTCGGGTTCCGTCCCCGCCTCCTCCACCAGACCCCGCTGGAGGAGGGTGCGCATGACCCCGTCGCAGTTCACTCCGCGGACCGCCGAGACCCTCGACCGGCTGACCGGCTGGCGGTACGCGACGACGGCCATGGTCTCCAGCGCCGCCTGGGTGAGACGGGCCTGCTGGCCGTCCAGTACGAAGGCCTCCACGGCCGGGGCGAAGTCCCCCCGGCTGTAGAACCGCCAGCCCCCCGCGACGAGCCGCAATTCGAATCCGCGGCCCTGAAGGTCGTACTCGTCCACGAGCTCGCGCAGCGCGTCCGCGATCTCCCTCGGGCTCCGCTCCAGCACCTTGGCGAGGTGCGCCTCGGTCGCCGGCTCGTCCACGACCATGAGGACGGCCTCCAGGGCCGGCTTCAGGGCCAGCCCGGCCACCTCCGTCGCCTGAGCCCGCGCCCGCGGCTGCGGCTGCGCCTCCGTGTGAGCCCGCGTCCCGCTCATTCCTTGACCTCCACGATCCGGTCGAACTCGTCCGTCACCCTCGGCATGCCGTCCCCGTCCCCGCCGCTCCAGCGCACGGTGAGCGTCCCCAGGGCCTCCTCCTGGTCCAGGACCACCGCCTTCTCCCGGTAGAGCTCCAGGAGGGCCAGGAAGCGCGCCACGACGGTCAGGGTGTCGCCGGCGTCCTCGGTGAGCTCCTGGAAGGTGGCCTCGCCGCGCGCCTTCAGCAGGGCCACGACCAGCCCGGCCTGCTCCCGGACGCTGACGAGCGGCGCGTGGATGTGGTCCACGTACACCTGGGGCGTCGCTCTGGGCTGCATGGCCTTGACCGCGAGCCTCGCCAGTCCGTCGCCGCCGATGCCGATGACCACCTCGGGCAGCAGCTCTGCCAGGTGGGCCTCCAGGCCCACGGTGCGCGGGTAGCGCTTCCCCTCGGTCTCGGCCCGCTCCTGGAAGATCTCGGCGATCCGCTTGTACGCCCGGTACTGCAGCAGCCGCGCGAAGAGCAGGTCCCTGGCCTCCAGCAGCGCGAGGTCGGCCTCGTCCTCGACCTCGGCGACGGGCAGCAGCCGGGCGGCCTTCAGGTCGAGCAGGGTGGCGGCGACGACGAGGAACTCGGTCGTCTGGTCGAGGTCCCAGTCGGGCCCCATGGAGCGGATGTGCGCCATGAACTCGTCGGTGACCTGCGACAGCGCGACCTCGGTCACGTCGAGCTTGTGCCGCGAGATCAACTGCAGCAGCAGATCGAAGGGGCCCTCGAAGTTGTCCAGCCGCAACGTGAACCGCCCGTCGCCCCCAGGCGCCCCGTGGGCCCGCCCGGACGCCCCGGGCGCTCCCTGGGCCCGCTCCCGCGCGCCGGGCGCCCTGGGGGCGCCCTCGGGCGCGTCAGGGCCCTCCTGGGGCGGTACGGGGCCTTCGGCGCCCTCCGGGGCCGGTGCGGCCGCGTGGGGCGGTACGGGGCCTTCGGCGCCCTCCGGGGCCGTTACGGCCGCGGGTGGGGCGCTCTCCCCGGCCGGAGGCCCGGGGACGGGACCGGGAACGGGACCGGGAACGGATGACGCCCCCTCCTCCACCGGTACGGGGACACCCGGGCCGCGGCCGAGCGGGCGACGGGACCCGGGGGTCCCCCCGGACGGAGTCTGGGGAAGGCCGGGTTCGGCGGGAGAGGGCATCGCGGTCCAGGGTGGTACGGAGGGAGCGGCCGGCAGGGCCAGGGCCAAGGCTCCCACGCGCGGCCCCTGCCGCGGCGCGGGGACCCGCCCCGGGCGGGCCCGGGGTCCGGCCGGAGCCGACCGCAGGCCGGCCGGGCCGGGGCTGCCGGTCCGTGCGCCCGCGCTCGGTCAGCGGCCGCGCAGGCGGCGCACCAGGATGCTCGCGTCGCCGCGGGACTCCAGGTCCGCCAGGACCACGGCGACCGCCTCACGGACGATCCGGCCGCGGTCGACCGCGAGGCCGTGCTCCCCGCGCAGCACCAGCCGCGCGTGTTCCAGGTCCATGAGCTCCTCGGCGGAGACGTAGACCGTGATCTTCTCGTCGTGCCGCTCGCGCCCGCTGGGCCGCCGGTTGGCACCCCGGCCCTGCCCCTTGCCCCGGCCGGGGGCCGGGGCCGGGACCGCGCCACCGGAACCTTCCTGCGACCGCCGCTGCGCGCCCACGCCCGGCTCCGTACCGGCCCCAGCCTCCCGGCTGCGGCCCTCACCCGCCGTGCCCTCCGCGGCTGTCGCCGCGTGCTCCACGCCCCGCGCCGAGGAAGCCGAGGACGCCGACGACGACGTCAGCGCCATCCCCCCGGTCGTACGGAACAGTTCGTCGGCTCCGGGCAGACTCACTCGGCGGGACACCGGGCGAGCACCTCCCTGGCCAGCTGGCGATAGGCGGCGGCGCCGACGGAGTTGGAGGCGTACGTGGTGATCGGCTCGCCGGCGACCGTGGTCTCCGGGAAGCGCACCGTGCGGCCGATGACCGTGTGGTAGACGTGGTCGTCGAAGGCCTCGACGACGCGCGCCAGCACCTCACGGCTGTGCACCGTACGGGAGTCGTACATCGTGGCGAGGATGCCGTCGAGCTCCAGCTCCGGGTTGAGCCGCTCCTGCACCTTCTCGATGGTCTCGGTCAGCAGGGCCACACCGCGCAGCGCGAAGAACTCGCACTCCAGCGGAACGATGACCCTGTGAGCCGCCGTCAGGGCGTTCACGGTCAGCAGACCGAGCGAGGGCTGACAGTCGATCACGATGTAGTCGTAGTCGGCCATCAGGGGCTTCAGTGCCCGCTGCAGGGTCGACTCGCGCGCGACCTCGCTGACCAACTGCACTTCGGCAGCGGACAGGTCGATGTTGCTCGGCAGCAGGTCCATGTTGGGGACCGCCGTCTTGAGCAGCACCTCGTCGGCCGACATGCCCCGCTCCATGAGCAGGTTGTAGACCGTCAGGTCGAGCTCCATCGGATTCACGCCGAGACCCACGGACAGTGCGCCCTGCGGGTCGAAGTCGACGAGCAGCACGCGGCGCCCGTACTCGGCGAGCGCGGCACCCAGGTTGATGGTCGACGTGGTCTTGCCCACGCCGCCCTTCTGGTTGCACATCGCGATGATCTTCGCCGGACCGTGGTCGGTCAGCGGACCTGGGATCGGGAAGTACGGCAGCGGCCGTCCGGTCGGACCGATCCGCTCTCGGCGCTGGCGGGCAGCGTCGGGGGCGAGAGTGGCCGCGTACTCGGGGTCGGGCTCGTATTCCGCGTCGGGGTCGTAGAAGTGCCCCTCGGGCACCTGGTCGTAGTCGGCGAAACCCACGGGCTTGTCGCCGCTCGGGTCGCCGGCCCTGGAGTTCACGTCTAGGCCGTCCATGCTCTTTCGGGGCGTCGTCATGTGCTGGTGGTTTGCGAAGGTGCGGACTGCGACGGAGCCGACCGCTTCGATTCCGGCAGGGCTTTGACCCCGCGCAGGCACTCCTGCTCGACCACCCCCAGGAGCAAATGTCGACTCATTCACAAGTCGTCTTACCTCCTCGGACGTGACCAGGACACTTATCGATAGGTCAGCGTGGCACCATGCCGACGGTTGGCGACTCTATGGCGTGTCACCGCCCAGCGGCAACACAATCCGTCGGACCCGGCACGATGTGTCGGCAACCGAACACCTCGCTGTCAAGGGCGTCCGAGCTGTCGCCGGGAAGTTTCGCGGGTGTGCGAAAGGGTTAAAGGGTTACGTTCGAGGCGAGTTGAACGGCCCCTCCGGGCACGCCGGGAACGCGTCCGGCCGGACCTTGCGGGCAAGGTCCGGCCGGATACGTGAGATTGACGTCAGTCGTTGACGCCTTAGCCGAGCAGCGTGCTCAGCTCGAGGGTCTCGAGGCCGTGGGCCTCGGCGACGGGACCGTAAACGACCTGCCCGTCATGGGTGTTGAGGCCCAGCGCGAGCGCCGGGTCACGACGCAGCGCCTCGACCCAGCCGAGGTTCGCGAGCTGCACGATGTAGGGCAGCGTGGCGTTGGTCAGCGCGTAGGTGGAGGTGTTCGGCACCGCGCCCGGCATGTTGGCGACGCAGTAGAAGACCGAGTTGTGGACCTGGAAGGTCGGCTCGGCGTGAGTGGTCGGACGGGAGTCCTCGAAGCAGCCGCCCTGGTCGATCGCAATGTCGACAAGGACACTTCCGGGCTTCATCTTGGCGACGAGCTCGTTGGTGACCAGCTTCGGGGCCTTCGCACCCGGGATCAGCACCGCACCGACGACGAGGTCGGCCTCGATGACGGCCTTCTCCAGCTCGAAGGCGTTGGAGACGATCGTCTTGATCTTCGTGCCGAAGATCTTGTCGGCCTCGCGGAGCTTGTTGATGTCGCGGTCCAGCAGGGTCACGTGGAAGCCCATGCCGACGGCGATCTGCACGGCGTTCCAGCCGGAGACGCCGCCGCCGATGACGACGCACTCGCCGGCGTGGGTGCCGGGGACGCCGCCCGGGAGGACGCCGCGGCCGCCGACCGAGCGCATCAGGTGGTAGGCGCCGACCTGCGGGGCGAGGCGGCCCGCGACCTCGGACATCGGGGCGAGCAGCGGGAGCGCGCGGTTGGCGAGCTCGACCGTCTCGTACGCGATGGCGGTGGTGCCGGACTCCAGCAGGGCGTCCGTGCACTCGCGGGAGGCCGCGAGGTGCAGGTAGGTGAAGAGGGTCTGGTCCTTGCGGAGGCGGTGGTACTCCTCCGCGATGGGCTCCTTGACCTTCAGCAGCAGGTCCGCGGTCGCCCAGACCTCGTCGGCGGTGCCGAGGATCTCGGCACCGGCGGAGACGTACTCCGCGTCCGTGATCGAGGAGCCCACACCGGCGTTCTGCTCGATGAAGACCTGGTGGCCGCCCCGGACCAGCTCATGCACGCCGGCGGGCGTGATGGCGACCCGGAACTCGTTGTTCTTGACCTCGCGGGGGATGCCGACCTTCATCGTCACTCACGGTCCTTGGCTCAGGGAATGTTTCGGGGTACTTCCATACAAACCCGTTTACAAGAACACGCAACGGGATGCACCAGGGGATGACCTGGTGAAGCCAGTCTAATGAAGGATGAGTCGCTGTCTAGCCTTGCAAAGCAATAATCTCAGTCGGAACCACTACGGATTTCGCAGGCTGCGGGGTCATCTCCCAGCAATCTGTCGGCCGCGGACCTGTGCAGCCTGGCGGCCGCGGGGTCGCCGAGCCGGTCGAGCGTGTCCGCGAGGCGCACCTGCAGTGCGGCCTGAAGCCGCAGGTCTCCGGCCTTGCGCGCGATCTCCACCGCCTCCCGGCAGGTGTGCAGCGATTCCTCGGGCCGCCCCGCGTACTCCTGGATCCGCGCCATCTCGCTCAACGCCTTTGCCTGGCCCGGGACATCGGCCAGCTTCCGGTAGCCGGCCGAGGCGGCCCGCCAGCTCCGCAGCGCGTCCCCGTACCGGCCGGCATAGGTGTGCACGTTCCCGAGCCGCCCGTACAGCCGCGCCTCGTCCGCGCGCTCCCCGCGCGCGAGGGCGTGGGACAGGGCCCGGCCGAACCAGTCGGAGGCCCGGTGCCAGTCGGCGAGCTCCTGGTACGCGCCGCCTACGGATTCCATCGCGCGGCCCGCCGCGTACGGATCGTTCGCCGCCCTTCCGGCGTCCAGCGCGGCCCGGTAGCGCTCCAGCGCCTCCTGGGTGCGGCCGGTCTCGGCGTCCAGATCGGCGAGGTTCAGCAGCGCGGCGGCCTGTTCCCGGTACAGATCGCGCCGCTCGGCCACGTCCAGGACGAGCCGGTGCAGCCCGTACAGCTCGGGGGCCGCCCCGGCGGTGCCCCGGTGGTCGGAGAGGGCCCGTGCGAGGGCTGCGACGAAGCGGCGGGCCAGGGTGTCGAGCTCCCCGTCGGCGACGGCCAGGGTGGCCGCCGCCGACAGTGCGGGCAGCCGGGTGTCCAGCCAGGTGGCGGCGGCCCGCCGGTCGGCGAAGCGCATGGTGCGCGGCAGCCCGTCCAGCTTCTCCCGTACGAGGTCCTCGTCCTCCTCGGTCATCGCCCGGCAGGAGACCAGCAGCCGTACGGCGCGCTCCAGCATCCGGGCCCGCGCCAGCTGCACCTCCGCGGGGCGCTCCTTGGCCTCCAACAGGGCCTGGAGCAGGGGCGTGAGGCAGCCGGGGAGCAGGAACAGCCCGTCGGAGGCCGACCGCAGCAGGCCCAGCGCCGCGAAGTCCTCCAGGATCGACTGGGCGGCGGCCACGGAGCAGCCGGCGAGCGCGGAGGCGGTGTGCGAGTCGACGAGGCCGGCCGGAGCAAGCGGAAGCAGCCGCAGGGTCCGCTGGGCGGGCTGCGGGAGGGACTCGTAGACGAGCCGGAAGGTGCGCGCGAGCGGGCCGCTGGTGGCGGCGGGCATGTCGTGGAGCTGCTTGGCCACGTCCGCGACGGAGGCCTTGGGCCGGGCGGCGAGCCAACCGCCCGCCAGGCTCAGGGCGGCGGGCTGGCCGCCGCACTCCTCGGCGAGGGCCTCGGCGGCGCGGGGGTCGTTGGCGACGCGGATGTCGCCGATGCGATGGACGAGCATGCGGACGGCGGAGGGGGTGTCGAGGCCGCCGAGGGTGCAGGGGCGGACATCCGGAATCCCGGTCAGGGGGCCCTCGGAGGTGACGACGACCAGGCACTCGGGGGTGTCGGGCAGCAGGGCGTCGACCTGGTGGGGGTCGAGGGCGTCGTCGACCAGGAGGACGGCCCGCCGCCCGGCGAGGGCCGCGCGCAGGTCGGAGCTGAGCTCGTCCTCGGCGGCGCCGGGCGGGGTGGGCAGCCCGAGCGCCTCCAGGAGGGTGCGCACGGCCCGGTCGGTGGGGACGCCCTCGCCGGTGGGGGTGCTGAGCCGGACCCGGAGCACGCCGTCGGGGTAGTCGTCGGCGATCTCGCGCACCAGTGCTTCGGCGAGGGCGGTCCGGCCCGAACCGGGCCGCCCGGCGACGAGCAGGACGCGGGCGCGCGGCGCCTTGGCCTTGCGACCGGAGAGGGTGTCGAGCCCGGTCCGCGCGATGTCCTCGCGCAGCTCCTTGAGCTCACGCCGCCGCCCGACGAAATCCGCCACGGATCCGCTCCTCTCGCTGCCTTCGGATTGCGAGCGTAGTTCACGCAGAGCGACGGGCAGGGTGGAGCGCGGCGGACAAATCGCCCGATCGGATCAGCGGATGGTCACACCACGGCCTCGTTCGGCCCCGCCCTGGCTCCTACGCCTCGTAGGGGCGGGCCGGCCAGGGGGCCTGGGCCGGGCGCAGGGAGTCGAGGCCGTTCTCGGCGGCGAGGGCCGCCGACAGGGCCAGGACGCCGGTCACCATCCCCGGGTTGCCGAGCTCGCCCGCCAGTACGCCCCGCACCAGCTCCGCGAGCGGCACCCACGCCAGTTCCATGTCGGCCTCCTCCGACCCGGACTCCGCGTACCGCTCGCCGTCCGCGTCCGAGACGCCCCGCGCGAGGAAGATCCGGATCGCCTCGTCCGATCCGCCGGGCGAGGCGTAGAAGTCGGCCAGCACCCGCCAGTCCTCGGCCTTGACGTGCGCCTCCTCGTACAGCTCGCGCTGCGCCCCGTGCAGCGGGTTCTCCCCCACGACGTCCAGCAGCCCCGCCGGGAGCTCCCACAGCCGCCGGCGCACCGGGTGGCGGTACTGGCTCAGCACCAGCGCCCGCCCCTCGTCGTCCAGGGCCAGCACGCACACCGATCCCGGGTGCACCTGGTAGTCGCGGCGGGCCACGGACCCGTCCGGCATCCGGACCTCGTCGGAGGCCACCGCCGTCTTCGCGCCCTGGAACGGCCGCCCCGTCGACACCGTCTCCCAGGATTCCGCCGTGTCCTTGATGTCCATGCCCCGAAGCCCTCCACAACGCGCGACAGCCGGGGTACGGATCTCCGTACCCCGGCTGTCTACGTTATGCGGTCGGCGTCACGCGTTCCGCGCCGCCGGACGCCCTGCGGCTACTTCGCGGCCTGCTGGCGCTCCACGGCGGCCTTGACCAGGCCCGCGAACAGCGGGTGCGGGCGCGTCGGGCGCGAGCGCAGCTCCGGGTGGGCCTGGGTGGCCACCAGGTAGGGGTGCACCTCGCGCGGGTACTCGACGTACTCGACCAGCTTGTTGTCCGGGGAGGTGCCGGAGAACACGAGGCCCGCCTTCTTCTCCAGCTCGCCGCGGTAGGCGTTGTTGACCTCGTAGCGGTGGCGGTGGCGCTCGTCCACGTACGCCTGGTCGCCGTAGACCTCGCGCACGATGGAACCCTCGGCGAGCTTCGCCGGGTACATGCCCAGGCGCATGGTGCCGCCCAGGTCGCCCGCGCCCTCGACGAAGGCGAGCTGCTCCTCCATCGTGGAGATCACCGGGTGCGGGGTGGAGGCGTCGAACTCGGTGGAGTTCGCGTCCTCGATGCCCGCCAGGTTGCGCGCGGCCTCGATGACCACGCACTGCAGGCCCAGGCACAGGCCGAGCAGCGGGATCTTGTTCTCTCGGGCGTAGGTGATCGCGCCGACCTTGCCGTTGACACCGCGGTCGCCGAAGCCGCCGGGCACGCAGATCGCGTCCACGTCGGCCAGCTGCGCGGCGGCGCCCGCCGGGGTCTTGCAGTCGTCGGAGGTGACCCACTTGATCTCGACGCGGGCCTTGTTGGCGAAGCCGCCGGCGCGCAGCGCCTCGGTCACCGACAGGTACGCGTCGGGAAGGTCGATGTACTTGCCGACGAGCGCGACCTTGACCTCGTGGTCGGGGTTGTGGACGCGGTCCAGCAGGTCCTCCCACACCGTCCAGTTGACGTCGCGGAAGGGCAGGTCGAGCTTGCGCACGACGTACGCGTCCAGGCCCTCGGTGTGCAGGACCTTCGGGATGTCGTAGATCGACTTGGCGTCGATCGCGGCGACCACGGCCTCCTCGTCGACGTCGCACATCAGCGAGATCTTGCGCTTGATGGACGTGGGGACGTCACGGTCGGCACGCAGCACGATCGCGTCGGGCTGGATGCCGATGTTGCGCAGCGCGGCGACCGAGTGCTGGGTCGGCTTGGTCTTCAGCTCGCCGGAGGGGCCGATGTAGGGCAGCAGCGAGATGTGCACGACGAAGACGTTGTCGCGGCCGACCTCGTGGCGGACCTGGCGGACGGTCTCCAGGAACGGCAGCGACTCGATGTCGCCGACGGTGCCGCCGACCTCGGTGATGACGACGTCGACGTCGTCGGTCGCCATGCGGCGGATGCGGTGCTTGATCTCGTTGGTGATGTGCGGGATGACCTGCACGGTGTCACCGAGGTACTCGCCGCGCCGCTCCTTGGCGATGACCTGCGAGTAGACCTGGCCGGTGGTGACGTTGGCCGAGCCGTCGAGGTCGACGTCGAGGAAGCGCTCGTAGTGGCCGATGTCCAGGTCGGTCTCGGCGCCGTCGTTGGTGACGAACACCTCGCCGTGCTGGAACGGGTTCATCGTGCCGGGGTCGACGTTCAGGTACGGGTCGAGCTTCTGCATCGTGACCCGCAGGCCGCGGGCCTTCAGCAGCGCACCCAGGCTGGAGGCGGTCAGACCCTTGCCGAGGGAGGAAGCGACACCCCCGGTGACGAAGATGTGCTTGGTCGTCATGGATTTGGGCGGCATCGCCAAGAGGGGGCTCCCGTGGTCGCGAAGTGAGGTGCGTCCGGCGCCGGTCTCCGTCGATCCGGAAGGGTCTCAGGGGGCGCCGAAGCTGCGGTTTCGGGGCTCCTGATTCGCACAGGCAGACCACCGGTCCACGGGGTACCAGCCTATCAGCGCCCGGGCCGGTCCGCCTCCGGCCACGCCCCCCGACCGTGCGCGCCGGAGTGTCGCGGCGGCGTTTCGGCTGCTCACCCGTTTGGTCGAGCCACATTCTTCGCAGGCTTGGGGAGCTCACTAGGGTGCCGACATATCCTGCTCGGATATTGCGAATTCCGCTCCCGGGCAGTCCGTCAACCGGCCTACCCGAGCCGTATGCGGAATCATGGGCTCGACGCGAGATCCCCACCCACGGGTGACCGCGCCACCGCGCAATGCAAGCGCCCCTCGGGGCGGACGTGGCCGTTCGGACTGGAGATGCAACGTGTCAGGGCGCATCGAGGATTACGCACTGATCGGGGACATGCAGACGGCGGCGTTGGTCTGCCGGGACGGGGCTGTGGACTGGTTGTGTCTGCCCCGTTTCGACTCCCATGCCGTGTTCGCGAGCATCCTCGGTACCGAAGATCACGGTTTCTGGCGGGTCGGCCCGGCGTTCCCGGCGGGCACGGAAGCCCCCCGCGCCACCCGGCGCCGCTACCGCGGTGACTCGCTGGTGCTGGAGTCGGAATGGGAGACCCCGCGCGGCACGGTCCGTGTGATCGATTTCATGCCTCCCCGCGAGGACCACGCACCGCAGCTCATCCGCATCGTGGAGGGGGTCAGCGGTCGCGTCCGCATGCGCTCGGCCCTGCGCATGCGCTTCAGCTACGGGCGCGTCGTGCCCTGGGTCCACAAGGTCGACGGCCGCACGGTGGCCGTCGCGGGCCCCGACTCGGTCTGGCTGGACACCGAGGCCCAGACGTACGGCAAGGACCTGACGACGTACTCGGACTTCACCGTCGGGCCCGGCGACCGGATGACCTTCAGCATCAGCTGGCAGCCCTCGCACCGGGGTGCTCCGGAGACTCCCGACGCCGAGGCCGCGCTGGCCTCCACCACCGAGTTCTGGCGCGACTGGGTCGAGCAGTGCACGTACCACGGGCCCTACCGGGAGGCGGTGATCCGCTCGCTGATCACCCTCAAGGCGCTGACGTACGCCCCCACGGGCGGGATCGTCGCCGCGCCGACCACCTCCCTCCCGGAGGAGATCGGCGGCGTCCGCAACTGGGACTACCGCTACACGTGGCTGCGCGACGCCGCCATCACCCTCTCCTCGCTGCTGCGCACCGGCTACCGCGACGAGGCCTCCGCCTGGCGGGACTGGCTGCTGCGCGCGGTCGCCGGCGACCCGGAGAACCTGCAGATCATGTACGGGATCGCGGGCGAGCGGGAGCTCGGCGAAACCGAGCTGGACTGGCTCCCCGGGTACGAGAACTCGCGCCCGGTCCGGGTCGGCAACGGCGCCGCCGGCCAACTGCAGCTCGACGTGTACGGCGAGGTCACCGAGGCCCTGCACCTGGGCCACATGACGGGCCTGGCGCGCAACGACTACGCCTCGCTGCTGCAGCTCAAGCTCATCCGCTACCTGGAGACCCACTGGGACCAGCCCGACGAGGGCATCTGGGAGGTGCGCGGCCCGCGCCGGCACTTCGTGCACTCGAAGGTGATGGCGTGGGTGGCCGTGGACCGCACGATCAAGCTGATCGAGAGCGGGGACGCGGACGGTCCGCTGGAGCGGTGGCGCGAGCTGCGCGACGAGATCCACCAGGACGTCTGCGAGAAGGGGTACGACAAGGAGCGCAACACCTTCACGCAGTCGTACGGGTCGAAGGAGTTGGACGCCTCCCTGCTGCTGATCCCGCAGATGGGCTTCCTGCCGCCGGACGACAAGCGGGTGATCGGCACGATCGAGGCGATCCAGCGCGAGCTGTCGACCCAGGACGGCTTCATCCTGCGCTATCCGACGGCGGGCGAGGAGGCGGGGGTGGACGGCCTGGAGGGCGACGAGGGGGCCTTCCTCGCGTGCTCGTTCTGGATGGCCGACGACCTGGCGATGATCGGCCGCGTCGACGAGGCCCGCCGCCTCTTCGAGAAGCTGCTGTCGCTCCGCAACGACCTGGGCCTCCTGGCGGAGGAATGGGATCCGAAGCTCCAGCGGCAGGTCGGCAACTTCCCGCAGGCTTTCAGTCACGTGCCCCTGATCGACACGGCCCTGCGACTGACGGCGAGCGGGGCGTACGGGGGCTGACGGAGTACGCCCGGTGCCGGGGGGCCCGCTCCCCCGGCACCGGCGCCGCCGCACGGCCGTCCGTCCCGCCTCACCGCCGTCCCGCCTCACCGCCGTCACGCCGCGCCGCGCCGACTCACCGCGTTCCCCGTCCCGCCGCGCCCCCTTCCCCGTGCGCGCCTAGGCTGGAGGGGTCCTATGCCCCCGCGCGGAATGGGGTCAGCCATGGCTCCCCTCTCGAAGGCGGGCGCGGCCCTGACCGCGCTCCGCGAAGATCTGGCCGGTGGGGTCCTCACCCCGGAGGATCCCGGGTACGACGAGGCCCGGGCCCTCTACAACGGCATGATCGACCGCAGGCCCGCGGTCATCGCCCAGTGCGAGAGCGTGGCAGACGTGGTCACCGCCGTGCGGTTCGCGAGGGACCTGGACCTGAAGATCGCGGTGCGCGGCGGCGGGCACAGTGTGGCCGGGATGTCCCTCAACGACGGCGGCCTGGTCGTGGACATGCGCCGGATGAACGAGGTGACGGTCCATCCGGCCGCCAAGGCCGCGTACGTCGGGGGCGGGGCCACCATGGGCCACCTGGACCGGGCCTGCGAACCCTACGCGCTGGCCACCACCGGCGGCCGGGTCTCCACCACCGGCGTCGGCGGCTTCGTCCTGGGTGGCGGTTCCGGCTGGCTGGACCGCAAGTTCGGGCTGGCGGTGGACAACCTGCTGGGCGTGGACCTGGTCACCGCGGACGGTGACCAGGTCCACGCGACCGCGGAGGACAACCCCGAGCTGTTCTGGGGGCTTCACGGCGGCGGCGGGAACTTCGGTATCGCCACCTCGCTGACCCTGCGGCTGCACGACCTGCCGGCCATGTCGATCGCGTTCGTGATGTACCTGCCGGAGCACGGGCACGAGGTGGTCCGTACGTACCGGGACGTCATCGCGGTGGCGCCGCGCGAAGCGAGCGGCGCGGCCATGTACCTGACCGGGCCGCCCGAGGAATTCGTCCCGCCGCAACTGGTCGGCCGGCTGCTGGCCGGCGCCCTCCTGACGTACGCGGGCCCCGAGGAGGAGATGCGCAGACTTGTCGAGCCGCTGCTGGCGATCCCGCACGAGGTGGAGATGGTCACGGCCATCCCGTACGCCGGCCTGCAGTCCATGCTCGACGACCCGCCGGGGATGCGGAACTACTGGTCGGCCGAGTACCTGACCGGTGTGCCCGACGAGTTCGTGGACGTCTTCTGCGCGCGCGCCGACTCGATGCCGGTGCCGTCCGGCACCCAGCACGTCGTCTGGCCCCAGGGCGGCGCGATCGCCGACGGGCCGAAGGACTACCCGGTGCCCTTCCGCGACGCGCCCTGGGCGGTGCACCCCTTCGGCGCGTGGGAAAACCCCGCCGACGACGACCGGTGCCGCCAGTGGGTCAAGGACGTCCGCGCCGACGTCCAGCCGTGGAGCACCGGCGCGGTCTACCTCAACTTCACCGGGGACGAGGGCAAGGACCGGGTGGTCGCGGGCCTCGGCGCCGAGAACATCCAGCGGCTGGGCGGGCTGAAGCGACGGTACGACCCGGACAACGTCTTCCGCTTCAACCACAACATCGAGCCCGCGTAGCCGCCCCGTCCCCGGCCCCGGCCCAGCTCAGCTCAGCTCAGGGCGGTGATCACCTCCTTCGCCGCCCGCTCCCCCTCGGTCGCCCCGCCTTCCATGAAGCCCTGGAAGTCGTAGCTGCAGTGCTCGCCGCCGATGTGGATCCGGCCCTGCGCGGTGCCCTCGTACTTGGCGTACTTGTGCAGGTAGCCGGTCGGCCAGTACGAGTACGCGCCGAGCGAGTACGGGTTGCGGTGCCAGGCCGACAGCTGCGCCCGCCCGGTCCAGGCCGCCTTGGTGCCGGGGAAGAAGGCGTCGATCCCGGTGAGCATCCGGCCCGCGAGGGCGCGTACGTAGGGGTCCGAGTCGGTGGCGAAGGGGCTTCCCGGGGTGAGCGAGCCGGCCAGGCCGCCGCCGCCGTACTGGAGCAGGATGCCCGCGTTGCCGGACTGGATCTTGGTGGTGTCCCAGGTCTGCTGGACGTCGGTGTCGGTGAAGCAGTCCCCGGCGGAGACCCCCGGCCAGGGGCCGGTGCCGCGCCAGGGGCGGCTGGTGAACTGCATGTTGAGCTTGGTGCAGTAGCCCATCCGGGCATCGCGCAGGAGGTTCCGCATCAGCGGGTCGAAGCCGGCCCCGCTGATGTCGATCCGCTGGAGGATCGGCAGCGGCAGGCACAGGACGGTGTGGTCGGCGACGACCGTGCGCGTGGCGCCCGCGTCGTTGAAGGTCAGCGTCTGCGTGCCGTCGGCGGACACGCGTACGGCGACCAGCTCGCGGCCCATCACGAGGGAGCCGGCGGGGAGGGCCTGGGCGATGGCGTTCGGCAGCTGATCGTTGCCACCGGTGATGTGGTAGCGCTCGTTGGACAGGCCCCAGACGTTGAAGTTGCCGGGGTTGGTCTGGTAGCCCATCAGCAGGACCAGCGCGAGGGCGGACTGCTGATCGGTGTCGGCCCCGTACTCGACGTTGTACGCGACGTCGATGAAGCGGCCGAGCTGCGAGCCGTGGCCGCCGGGGATCCGGGTCTCGATCCACTCGTGCAGCGTCATGTTGTCGAGGGCGGTGCCTGACGGGGTCGAGGAGTTCCAGGAGACCTCGCCGGCCTCCTGGAGGTCGCGGCGCAGCGCCTGGTAGACGGCCTTGAAGTCCTCGTCGGCCTGGGTGCGCGAGTAGTAGGACCCGTCGAACCAGAGGACCTCCTCCGCGCCGTTCGGGCCGCCGCCGAGGAAGTCCTCGACGGACAGGCCGAAGCGGCGGCACAGCTCCAGGATCTTCTTGTGGCTGGTGTCGATCAGCTCTCCGCCGATCTCGGAGGTCTGCCCGTACGCCCACAGGGAGCGCTGGCTCCACATCCGGCCGCCGACGCGGCTCGGGTTGGCCTCGTAGAGCGTGTAGGCGACACCCGCGTCCTTGAGGGTGAGGGCGGCGGTCAGCCCCGAGATGCCGGCGCCGACGATCGCCACGCGGGCGGGGGTCACGGGCTTCTTGTCGGGGAGGGCGGCCTCCACGGCGTGGGCGCTCGCGGCGGCGCCCGCGGAGGAGGCGAGGGCGGTGCCGAGGCCTAGGGCGGCGGCCCGGCCGAGGAGCTGGCGGCGGGTGGAGCCGCGCACCTCAGCGACGGGCAGGCCGAGCCGGCGGGCGGCGGCGTGTTCGGCGGCGAGCCGGCGCAGCGCGTGCATCAGTGGCGTACGGGCCATGGCGGTGGCTCCTTCTCAGACGTTCGCGATGGAGGCGGCGGGCTCTTCGGTGCGCTCGGCGGCGTCCTCCAGGACGACGCGGCCGATGATCTCGTAGCGCTGGGGGGCCTTGTACTTCAGCCACAGGCCGAGTCCCAGCCCGCCGAAGAACACGGCTCCGACGATCCAGGGGATCAGCGTGAAGAAGAACGAGTCGGCGGCGAGCCCGGCCGCGGTCTTCATGTTGACCAGCAGCAGGACGACCACGGCGGCCATGGCGATCCCGCCGAGCAGCGGTGCCGTGAAGGTGCGGAACCAGTGCCGGTCCTCGGGGTGGTTCTTGCGGAAGTAGCCGATCACCGCGAAGGAGCACAGGGTCTGGACGATGAGGATCGCCATCGTGCCGAGGATCGCGAGCAGCGTGTACAGGTGGATGTACGGGTCCTGCCCGGTCAGCCAGAACAGCGCGACCAGGGCGGTGGCGATGGCCGTCTGCACCAGGGAGGAGACGTACGGGGAACCGTGCTTGGCGTGCGTCCGGCCCAGGCCCGGGTGCAGGAAGCCCTCGCGGCCGATGGCGTACAGGTAGCGGGCGGCGCACTGGTGGAAGGCCATGCCGCAGGCGAAGGAGCCGGTGAGCAGCAGCCACTGGAAGGCGTCGACGGCCCAGGCGCCGATGAAGGTCTCGGTGGGCGCGAAGAACAGGTCGAGCGGGCTCGCGGAGGCGGAGAGCTCCACCGACTCGGCGAGGCCGTTGCCGGCGATGGTCATCCAGGAGACGTAGATGTAGAAGAGGCCGACGCCCACCACGGAGATCAGGGTCGCCTTGGGGATGACCTTCTTCGGGTTCCGGGACTCCTCCCCGTACATGGCGGTGGACTCGAAGCCGACCCAGGACCAGAAGGCGAAGAAGAGGCCGAGCCCGGCGGAGGTGCCGGTGAAGGCGTTCTTCGGGTTGACGGGTTCGACCGGGATGCCGTCCGGGCCGCCGCCCGCTATCAGTACGGCGGTGGCCACGGCGAAGAGGACGGCGATCTCGGCGACGAGCATCACGCCGAGTGCCTTGGCGGTGAAGTTGATGTCGAAGTGCGCGAGGGCGGCGGTGATCGCGAGCATGCCGGCCGCGTAGACGATCCAGGGCAGGTCGACGCCGAGCTGGTCGTGGACGGTGGTCTTGGCGAAGTAGGAGAAGACGCCGACGATCGAGGCCTCGAAGACGATGTAGGCGAGGACCGCGAGCATGCCGGAGGCCATGCCGGCGATCCGGCCGAGGCCGTGCGAGATGTAGCCGTAGAAGGCGCCGGCGGCCGTGATCCGCTTGGCCATGGCCACGTAGCCGACGGCGAAGACGGTGAGGACGACGGTCGCGAAGAGGTAGCCGGCGGGAGCCCCGACGCCGTTGCCGAAGCCGACGGCGATGGGGAGGTTCCCGGTCATGGCGGTGATCGGGGCGGCGGTGGCGACCGCCATGAACACGACGCCGACCAGACCGACCGAATTGGCCTTGAGCCGCTGGACCCCCGGGGCTCCCGAAGCCCCGGAGGTGGTGCCTGCCGTATCCCCGCTCGTGCCTTGGCTGGTATCTGCGCTCATGGCTCCTCGTTCCTGTTCGTGAGGGCGCCACTCTCTCCTCGCGTGACGCACGCCACAATCGGCATGTGGTCCGATAATCGCCTTGCCGGGCCGACGAGTTGTCGGGCCGGATGGGGACACATCGGGCTCCGTAACCGCCCGGTGATGTGCCGGGAACAAGGCGGCCGGTACCGTCCGCGATATGGACAACCAGGGCGGGATCACGGTTCAGCGGGCACTGGAACTGCCGGGGCTGCGCAGCGGACTGCCGGAGGTCGTGGCCTGCGCCGACCGGCTGGGCCGCACCGTGCGCTGGGTGCACGCCGGCGAGGTCCCCAACATCGCGTCCCTGCTCAAGGGCGGCGAGCTGCTGCTGACCACGGGCCTCGGCCTCGGCACCCGGCCCGCCGAGCAGCGCGCCTTCGTACGCCGCCTCGCGGACCGCGGGATCGCCGCACTGGTCGTCGAACTGGGCCCGCGCTTCACCCGGCTCCCGGCGACGCTGGTCGAGACGGCGCGGGCGGTCGGACTCCCCCTCGTCCAGCTGCACCGGGAAGTCCCCTTCGTGACCGTCACGGAGGAGGTCCACACCGAGATCGTCAACCACCACTACGCCCTGCTCCAGCGGGCCGAGGAGATCCACCGGCGCTGCACGGAAGCCCTCCTCGGCGGCGGCGGGATCCCCCAAGTCCTGCACATCCTGGCCGACTTCACCGCGAATCCGGTCTTCCTGGAAACTCCCGACGGACAGCTGCTCTACGCCGCCGGACCGGCCTCGGGCGAGGCCGCCGCGGATCCGCTCCAGGTGTGGGAGGGCCTGCGCGGCCAGAACCCGGCCGACCCGTCCGCCAACGCCGTGGTGATCGACGTACCCGGCGGCGGCCACGGCACGGGGTCGGTCCGGGCCCGGCTGGTCCTGCTGGGCGTGTCGTCCCCGCTGCTGCCCGTGCACGGGATGGCGGCGGAACGGACGGCGGGCGTACTGGCCGTCGTCCTGATGCAGGCCCGCCAGGAGGACGAGCTCGCGGCGCGCGGCCGCGGCGACTTCCTGACCGACCTGGCGGAGGGCCGGATCTCGGCCGAGGACGCCCCCGCCCAGGCCCGCGTCCTGGGCTTCAAACCGGGATCCGGCCCCCTGCTGCCCGTCGTCATGCGGCTGTCCTCGGAGCTGGCCCCGTCGGGGAACTGGGCGGTACTGGCCCGGGCGGTCCTGGAGGAACTCTCCTCGGTCGGCGTCCCCGTCCTCCTCGGGGTCCGCCCGGTGGAGGGCCGGGTGCCCCTGCTGGTCTCCCTGCGCACCGACGCCGAACGCACGACCGTGGCGGACCGGGTGGCGGCGGCGCTACGGGCCGGTGTCGAACGGGCGGGCCTGGATCGGGCGGGGGCTCCGCCGGCGGTGGTCGTCGGCGTCTGCGGCAGCTGGGCGGCGGCCTCGGCGGGCCTGCGCCACGCGGCGGAGACGGCCACGGCGGCGCACGGGCTTCCCGCCCGGCCCTGGTACGACGCGCGGCGCCTGGACATCGACCTGCTGCTGTGGCGGCTACGGGAACACCCCGACCTGGCGGCGTTCGTGGACCGCGCGATCGGGTCCCTGCGGGTGCACGACACCGTCTCCCGGCCACCGCTGCTCCCCACCCTGGAGACGTACCTGGCCCACGCGGGCCGCAAGGCGGAGACGGCCCGTGAGCTCCACCTGAACCGCCAGACCCTGTACAACCGCCTGGCCCGCATCTCGGAGCTCCTGGGCGCGGACCTGGACGACCCGGAAACGGTCCTCTCCCTCAGCCTGGCCCTCCGCGCCCGCCGCCACACCACTTCTTGACGCGTCCGGGCGCAGGCCCGGGGTACGGGGGAAGGGCGGGGAGGGTCGCGCACCGCGCAGCGGCGCACCCCGCGGGTCCGGTCCGGCCGGACCGGGCCGGACCGGCAAGGCCCCACCCCGGCTCCGGCCCGAAGGCTAACGGCGACGCGACGTCAGTTCGTCGTACACCGACAGGACCTGCGCGACCGTGTCGTCCTCCGACGGCCACGTCGCCGCCTGCGCGCGCCCCGCCGAAGCCAGGGCCGCCCGCCGCGCGGGATCCGCCAGCAGCCCCGAGACCGCCGCGGCCAGCGCCCCCGCGTCGCCGTACGGCACCAGCACACCCGCCTCCCCCACCAGCTCGGGGACACCGCCCACCGCCGTCGCCACCAGCGGCACTCCCACCCGCAGAGCCTCCTGCGCCAGCGGGGACCGCGCCTCCCACCGGCTCGGCAGTACTGCCACGTCCGCCGCCGCCAGCAGCCGCGCGGCATCGCGCCGGCGCCCGAGCAGCCGTACGGGCAGGCCCTCCTCGTGGATGCGCCGCGTGAGTTCCGCCCGCATCGGGCCCTCCCCCGCGATCACCAGCAGCGGCATCGGGTCCAGCGTCCGCCACGCCCGCGCCGCGTCCAGCAGTACGGAGTACCCGCGCCGGGGCACCAGGCTCCCGACCGCGATCAGCAACGGCCGCCCCACGACGCCCAGTTCCGCCCGGGTCTTACCCGGGTCCGAAACGGTCGCGGGCCCCGCCGGCCCCTCCGGCACCGCCACCGCCGCCAGCCGCGCGTCCCGGGCCCCGCGCAGCCGGGCCAGGTCGACCTGCGTCGAGGAGGTGCCGAGGACGACGGCCGCCGCCCGGGCCACGTGCCGTTCCAGCAGCAGGCTCAGCCGGCCGGCGCCGGGGCCGGCACCGTGCCAGCTGACGACCAGCGGGACCCGCCGCCCGCGCAGGGCGAGCGCCGCCCGCATGCCGGCCCGTACGCCGTGCGCGTGCACGACGTCGGCCTCGACGCAGGCGGCCCGCAGCGCGCTCACCGCGTCCGGGGTGAACCGCGCTCCGGCGCTGGTGAAGTCGTACTCCCCCTCCGCTTCGACGGGGGCGCACACGGTGACCCGTACGCCCCGCGCGGCGAGCCCGGTGGCCAGTGACCGCACGTGCGCGCCACCGCTCGCGCCCGCGAGTACCTGGACGGTGCGAAGGACGGGGACGGATACCGGGGAGCTGCTCACGGGCCGAAGCTCCAGGGTGAGGGAGGCAGAGACGTCGCCCAGAATGCCAGTCCGCACGCGCGTTCCGGGACCATACGGGTGCGGATCCCGTAGGAGATACGCTCCGCACCCCCGATCCTCACCCACACGGGCTAGCGGGGCATCAGCCTGACGACTACGCCGAGCCCTGCGCGGCCGCGAGCAGTTCCTCCGCGTGCGCCCGCGCCGACAGCGAGTCCTCGTGGCCGGCCAGCATCCGCGACAGCTCGCGGATCCGGTCCTCGCCCTCCAGGACGGTGACGCCGCTCCGCGTCACGGAACCGTCGTTGGTCTTCTCGACCAGCAGCTGCCGGTCCGCGAAGGCCGCCACCTGCGGCAGGTGGGTGACGACCACCACCTGCGCCGACTTGGCCAGTTTCGCGAGCCGCCGCCCGACCTCGATGGCGGCCTTGCCGCCGACGCCGGCGTCGACCTCGTCGAAGAGGTACGTGGGCACCGGGTCGGAGCCCGCGAAGACGACCTCGACGGCCAGCATCACCCGGGACAGCTCACCGCCCGACGCGCCCTTGGCGATCGGCCGGGGCTGGGCCCCGGGGTGCGGGGCGAGCAGCAGTTCGACCTCGTCGGTGCCCGAGGGCCCATACGCGACGAGCCGCCCTCCGACCTCGACCCCGTCGGGGTCCTCGGTCTGGCGGATGTCGATGGTGACCCGCGCGTGCGGCATCGCCAGCGAGGCCAGCTCCTCGGTGACCGCCGACGCGAAGCGGGTCGCCGCCTCGCCCCGCGCGTCGGTCAACGCCTGGGCCAGCGCGGAGAGTTCCGTCCGCAGCCCGTCGCGTTCCGCGGTCAGCTCGTCGATCCGCTCGTCGTCGCCGTCCAGCTCCAGCAGCCGTACGGAGCCCCGCTCGGCCCACTCCAGTACGGAGTCGACCGTGTTGTCCGCGGAGCCGTACTTGCGCGTCAGCTGGGTCAGCGCCGCCCGCCGCTCCTCGACGGCCGCCAGCCGCAGCGGGTCGGCGTCCAGGTCGTCGGCGTATCCGGCCAGCTCCCCGGCCACGTCCCCGAGCAGGATGCCCAGCTCCCCGATCCGCTCGGCGAGCGCGCCGAGCGCCGGGTCGTGGGAGCGTACGGATTCCAGCGCGCGGTGCGCCCCGGCGACGAGCGCGCCCGCGTCGACGCCCTCGGGGTCCTCCACGTTGCCGGCGAGGGCCGCGTGCGCGACCTGCGCGGCCGAGGCCAGGGATTCGGCATGGCCGAGGCGTTCGGCCTCCGCCGCCAGCTCGACGTCCTCACCGGCGACCGGCTCCACGGCGGCGATCTCGTCGAGCCCGAAGCGCAGCAGATCGGCCTCCTGGGCGCGTTCCCGGGCCCGGGTGGTGATCTCCTCCAGCTCCGCGGAGACCGCGCGCAGCCGCCGGTGGGCGGCGGCGTACTTCTCCAGCGGGACGGCGACCGCGTCGCCCGCGTACCGGTCGAGGGCCTGGCGCTGCCGGGCAGGCCGGAGCAGGCCCTGCTGGTCGGTCTGGCCGTGGACGGCGACGAGGTCCTCGGCGAGTTCGGCGAGGAGTCCGACGGGTACGGAGCGGCCGCCTACGTGGGCGCGCGAGCGGCCCTCGGCGGAGACGGTCCGGCTGATCAGCAGGGCGCCGTCGTCGAGCTCGGCGCCGGCTTCCTCGGCGCGCAGCGCGGCGGGGGCGTCCGGGCGCATGACGATGCGGCCTTCGACGACCGCCGCTTTGGCCCCGATCCGTACCAGCGCCGGGTCGGCGCGCCCGCCGAGCAGCAGCCCGAGGCTGGTGACGACCATCGTCTTGCCCGCGCCGGTCTCGCCGGTCACCGCGGTGAAACCGGGCGACAGCTCGACCACCGCGTCGTCGATGACCCCGAGCGACCGTATCCGCATCTCCTCAAGCACGGGACGACGATACCGAGGTTTCACGGGTGCCATGTGACGTCACCCGCCCAGAGCCAGTCGAACAATCATGCTATTTACGTACACCCGAGGTACGGAACCCGTGTGCCCACAGGTGCGACGACCCGCGCGAACCCGCGACGACCCGCGACAATCCGCGGCGACCGGCTCGACGACCGGCACGACGACCGGCCCCGCAGCCGCCACACCGGCTAGTGCGGCGCCCCGCGCCACCCGGACACCGGCAGCGCGAACTTGGCGACGAGCCGGTCCGTGAACGACGCGTGGTGCAGCCGCGCGAGCCGCACCGGCACCGTCCCGCGCCGGACCTCCACCCGCGCCCCGGCCGGCAGTTCCAAGGTCCGCCGCCCGTCGCACCACAGCACCCCGTGCGGGGTCCCGGTCTGCACCTCCACGGCCAGCACCGAGTCCGGCGAGGTCACCAGCGGCTTCGCGAACAGCGCGTGCGCGCTGATCGGCACCATCAGCAGCGCCTCCACCTCCGGCCAGACCACCGGCCCGCCGGCCGAGAAGGCGTACGCCGTCGAGCCCGTCGGCGTCGCGCAGACGATCCCGTCACAGCCGAAGCCGGAGACCGGGCGCCCGTCGATCTCCAGGACCACCTCCAGCATCCGCTCCGGGGACACCTTCTGGACGGCCGCCTCGTTCAGCGCCCAGTCCCGGTGCACCACGTCCCCGTTGGTCCGCACGACCACGTCGAGGGTCATCCGCTCCTCGACCTCGTAGTCCCGCGTCACGACCCGGTCCACGACCTTGTCCAGGTCGTCCCGCTCGGCCTCCGCGAGGAACCCCACCCGGCCCAGGTTGACGCCGAGCATCGGCACCCCCGAGCCCCGCGCGAACTCCGCGCCGCGCAGCAGGGTCCCGTCACCGCCCAGCACGATCAGCAACTCGCACCCGTCGAGCACGGCCGGCGTGCACTCGGCCACGAGCTCCACCTCGGGCGGCAGCGGCAGGTCCACCGCCTCTTGCCGCAGCACCCGTACGCCCAGTCCGCTGCGCAGCAGACCCTGTACGACCAGCTCGGCGCTGCGGATGGCCGCCGGCCGTCCGGTGTGCGCGAGCAGGAAGACGGTCCGGACCCCTGACGGTCCCGACTGCTCCGGGTCCTGCGACTGTGCTGGTTCCCCCGACTGTGCTGAATCCCTCGAAAGCCTGGTCACTGCGGCCCCTCCGCCACTGCACGGTCAACATCCGCCGGGTCGAGTGCCGGTGCCCCCGCCCGCAGCCACAGAAAATACTCGACGTTGCCCGAGGGGCCGGGGAGCGGGCTCGCGGTCACCCCGACCACGCCCAGGCCGAGCTTCCAGGCCTGCGCCGCGACGTCCCGTACGGCCTCGGCCCGCAGCTCCGTACTGCGCACCACGCCGCCGCTGCCGAGGCGGTCCTTGCCCACCTCGAACTGCGGCTTGACCATCAGCACCAGGTCCGCGCCCGGCGCGCAGCAGCGTACGAGCGCCGGCAGCACCAGGCCGATCGAGATGAAGGACAGGTCGCCGACGACCAGGTCGACGGGGACCCCGTCGAGCTGCTCGACGGTCAGCTCGCGCACGTTCGTACGGTCCTTGACGGTGACCCGGTCGTCGCTCTGCAGCGACCAGGCGAGCTGCCCGTAACCGACGTCGACGGCCATCACGTGGGCGACGCCCGCGCGCAGGAGCACGTCCGTGAAACCGCCGGTCGACGCGCCCGCGTCCAGCGCCCGGCGGCCCTCGACGAGCAGCCCCCGCGGCTGGAAGGCCGCCAGCGCGCCCGCCAGCTTGTGGCCGCCCCGTGAGACGTAGTCGGGGTCGCTGTCGTCCTTGAGGACGACGAGGGCCGCACTGGTCTCGACCTGGGTGGCCGCCTTCGTCGCCGTATTGCCGCCCACCGTGACCCGGCCGGCGGCGATCAGCTGCGCGGCGTGCTCGCGCGAGCGGGCCATGCTGCGGCGTACCAGTTCGGCGTCCAGGCGGCGGCGTGCCACTCCTGCCACGTTCGGTTCAGCTCCTGTTTTCGTCACGACGGGGGCAGGTGGGCGCGTCCAGCGCGGTCAGCGCGGAGCGCAGCCCCCTGTGCACATCCTCGTACACCTCGACGTGTCCGTGCGCCGGGAGGTGGTCCGCGTCCGCCAGCCGCTCCAGCCCGGCGTCCACCTCGGCGTGCCCGGTGGGGGTGCGTACGACGCCCAGCGCGGCCGGCCCGGCGGACTCGGCGGCTGCGTCCGGGACCTCGGTGCGGGCGGCCGTCCCGGCGGACTCGGAGGCTTCGGCGGCGGCCCGCGCGGGCGGGTCCTGTGGCGCGTCGGGCACTTCGTCGGTCATGCCCCGACGCTACCCCGTAGCGCGCCGCGACCACGCACGGCTCTGCGGTACGGTCGTGATCACGATGGCTACGACCGAGGAGTGCCGTGCGGCACTCGACCGACTCTCCGACAATCTGGCGCGCGCCGAAGGCGACATGCGCGGTGCGACCGCGCTCGACCGCTCGCTGAGCTGCCACATCACCGACCTGGACCGGACGTTCACGGGCCGCCTCGACACAGGCCGGATCCGGGTGGACGTGGTGGTCCCCGGGCCACCGCCCGCCAAGGCCGAGATCCGGCTCGCCTTGACCGGCGACGACCTGGTCTCGCTGGTGGCGGGCGAGCTGAAGTTCGCCAAGGCCTGGGCCTCCGGCCGGATCCGCCTCGAGGCCGGCTTCCGCGACCTCCTACGGCTCAAGAGCCTGCTGTAGGAAGAACGGCCCCGCGGAGCGGATCCAACCCCGCCGGGCACCTCCGGCCCCGCCCGCGTTCGAGGCGCGGGGTCCGGGGCGGAGCCCCGGCGAACAGCTCCGCCCCCCGCTACTCGGCGCGAGCCGCCGCACGGGCACGGCCCACCCGCGCGGCGGGGATCACCAGCGGGGTACCCGTCTCCGGGTCGTCGATGATCTGGCAGCGCAGCCCGAACACCCGCTCCACCAGCTCCGCCGTGACCACCTCTGCCGGCGGCCCCTCGGCGACGACCTTCCCGCCCCGCATCGCGATCAGGTGCGTGGCGTAGCGGGCGGCGTGGTTCAGATCGTGCAGCACGGCCACCAGCGTCCGTCCCTGGTTCTCGTGCAGCTCCGCGCACAGGTCCAGGACGTCGATCTGGTGCTGGATGTCGAGGTACGTGGTCGGCTCGTCCAGCAGCAGCAACGGCGTCTGCTGGGCCAGGGCCATCGCGATCCACACGCGCTGGCGCTGCCCGCCCGACAACTCGTCCACGGCCCGGTCGGCGAGCTCGCCGACTCCGGTGGAGGCCATCGACTCGCTCACGATCCGCTCGTCCTCCCCCGACCACTGCCGCAGCATCCCCTGGTGCGGGTAGCGGCCGCGCGAGACGAGGTCGGCGACCGTGATCCCGTCGGGCGCGATGGAGGACTGCGGCAGCAGGCCCAGCGTCTTGGCGACCTTCTTGGCCGGCATCGACCCGATGGCCTGCCCGTCCAGCAGCACCCGCCCCTGCGAGGGCTTCAGCATCCGCGACAGGGCGCGCAGCAGGGTGGACTTGCCGCAGGCGTTGGGGCCGACGATCACGGTGAAGGAGTTGTCCGGGATCTCCACCGACAGGTTCTCGGCGATGACCCGCTGGTCGTAGCCGAGGGTCACGTTCTGCGCGGTCAGCCGCTGCACTTGCCTGCTCCTCTGGTTGCTCATATACGTCCCGCCTTGCGCTCGGTGACGAGCAGCCAGAGCAGGTAGACGCCGCCGACCAGGCCCGTCACCACGCCCACCGGCAGCTGGTCGGCGCCGAAGGCCCGCTGCGAGGCCCAGTCGGACACCAGCAGCAGTACGGCGCCCATCAGCGCGGCGGTCAGCAGGCCGGCCCCGGGCGACCGGGTCAGCCGGCGTGCCAGCTGCGGCGCGGCGAGCGCGACGAAGCTGATCGGCCCGGCCGCGGCGCTCGCCGCGGTGGTCAGCAGGATCGCCGCCACCATCAGGAGCAGCCGGGTCCGCTCCACCCGCACCCCGAGGGCGTACGCCGCGTCGTCACCCATCTCGATCATCCGCAGGGCCCGGCTCTGGCCGAGGGCCAGCGGGAAGAGCACCGCGCAGACGCCGAGCAGCGGCCAGACCTGCGCCCAGTCCCGGCCGGCCAGCGAGCCGGTCAGCCAGACCATCGCGCGGGTGGCCTCGACCAGCTGCGCCTTCGTCAGCAGGTACTGGATGACGGCGATCAGCATCGCGGAGGCGCCGATGCCGACGAGCACCAGGCGGTACCCGTGGATGCCCTGCTTGTAGGCGAGCAGGTAGACGGCGAGGCCGGCCACCAGACCGCCCAGCAGGGCCCCGACGGCCACTTGGCCTGCGCCGCCGTTGAACAGGATGATGACGACCAGCGCGCCGACCGCCGAGCCGTAGCCGAAGCCCAGCAGGTCCGGGGAGCCGAGCGGGTTGCGCGAGACGGACTGGAAGACGGCGCCGGCCATGCCGAGGGCCGCGCCGACGAGCAGGGCGACCAGGACCCTGGGCAGCCGCAGGTCGTTGATGATGAAGTCGTGCGCGGGCGTGCCGTTGCCCAGCAGGGTCTGTACGACGTCCCACGGCGCGATGTCGAAGTCGCCGGTGCCGATGAGCAGGACGGCCAGCGCCAGCGCGAGCACCAGCAGGAGCACCCCCACGCCCAGCGCCCGCCGCTCCACCCGCAGCGATATCCCGCCGGGCAGGTGCACCGGCCGGGGCCCGGCCCGGCCGGGGCGTGCCTTGCCGGGTGCGTCGGTCACTGTCACAGCTGGGCCATCCTCTTGCGCCGGACGAGGTAGATGAAGACGGGTCCGCCGATGAGGGCGGTGACGATGCCGACCTGGAGTTCGGCGGGCCGGGTGACGACCCGGCCGATGACGTCGGCGCCGAGCAGCAGCACGGGCGAGAGCACCGCCGAGTACGCGAGCACCCAGCGCATGTCCGGACCGGTGAAGACCCGTACGAGGTGCGGGATCATCAGGCCGACGAAGACGATCGGCCCGCAGGCGGCGGTCGCGGCCCCGCACAGCAGGGTGATGGCGATCATCGCGCCGACCCGGGTCCGCGTCAGGTTCGCGCCGAGCGCCCGCGCGGTGTCGTCGCCCATGGCCATGGCGTTGAGCGGCCGGCCCAGCGTGAGCGCGAGCACGGCGCCGACGAGCAGGAAGGGCGCCACCTGCTTGACCGTCTCCATGTTGGCGGAGGCCAGCGAACCCACCGTCCAGAAGCGGAGCTTGTCCAGCGCCTTGCTGTCCATCAGCTGCACGGCGTTGATGTAGCCGAGCAGGGCCGCGCTGGCCGCCGTACCGGCGAGCGCGAGGCGCACGGGCGTGGCGCTGCGGCTGCCGCCGAGGACGTACACGACGACCGAGACGACGGCGGCGCCGAGGAAGGCCCACCACACGAACTCGCTCAGCGAGTCGGCGCCGAGGAAGCTGATGGCCGATACGACGGCGGCCGCGGCGCCGGCGTTGACGCCGAGGATGCCGGGCTCCGCCAGCGGGTTGCGGGTCAGCGCCTGCATCACGGCGCCGGACAGGCCGAGGCCGAGGCCGACGAGCAGTCCGAGGAGGGTGCGCGGGACCCGCAGGTCGCGCACGACGACGTCGGAGGTCGTCCCCGAGTAGTGGAACAGGCCGTGCCAGACCTCTTCGATCGGCATCTGCTTGGCGCCGACCGCAATGCTCGCCACCGCGATCAGCGCCAGCACGCCGAAGGCGGCCAGCAGACCGGCGGCTCGCGCGCCGTGGCGCGAGCGGGTGGCGGCGGCCGGCGCCGCGCTCTGTTCGGGGGGACTCTCGACCAACACGAAAGTTAGGTTAGCCTACCCTCTACCCGCCGGATTCCCGCGAACGGCCCGTACCGCCCCGCCGAAGGCCCGGGCCCGCCGGCTACAGACCCAGCTCGTCAAGGGCCTTGCTCGCGTCCAGCGTGCAAGAGCCGTCCCCGGCGTGCGTCCACGCCGCCGCGCACAGCGCCCGCAGCCCGTCGAGCGGATCCCCGGCCGGCCCGTCCACGGCCTTCCCCTCCGGCGTGACGGTGAGCACCCGCGTCAGTTCCAACCGTCCGTCGAGGACCGCAGCGGTCCAGCGCCCGCAGCGGAAGCCCCCGTCGGCGCCGTCGGTCCCCTCGCCGGCCGCCACCACCTCCGGCTGCCCGGTCAGCATCCCCCGCAGGTCCCGGTCCACGTACGTCGGCCGGTACTTCGGCTCGGCCCGCAGCAACTGCGCCCCGTCGGTCACCCCGGTCAGCACGAGCAGCGAGTCCACCTCCCCGTTGAAGGCGCCCTCGATGTCGGTGTCCAGCCGGTCCCCGACCACCAGCGGCCGCTTCGCCCCGGTCCGCAGCACGGTCTCGCGGTGCATCGGGGGCAGCGGCTTGCCCGCCACCTGCGGCTCCGCGCCCGTGGCGATCCGTACGACCTCCACCGCCGCCCCGTTGCCCGGCGCGATCCCCCGTGCCCCCGGAATCGTCAGATCGGTGTTCGAGGCGTACCACGGCACCCCGCGGTTGATCGCGTACGAGGCCTCCGCGAACCGCCCCCACGGCAGGTCGGGCCCCCCGTACCCCTGGACGACCGCCGCGAGGCCCTCCTCCTCGGCGGAGTCCACCGGCACCAGCCCGCGCTCGCGCAGCGCGACCCGCAGCCCCTCGCCGCCGATCACCAGCACCTTCGACCCCGGCTCCACCTGTTCGGCGATGAGGCGGGCCACCGCCTGCGCGGAGGTGATCACCTCGCCCGCCTCCGTCGGGATCCCGAGCTCGCTCAGATGCTCCGCGACCGCGTCCGGAGTGCGCAGCGCGTTGTTCGTGACGTACGCGAGTCGCATCCCGTCGGCCCGGGCCGCGGCGAGCGAGTCCACGGCGTGCGCGATGGCCTCCCCGCCCGCGTACACCACCCCGTCGAGGTCCAGCAGGGCCGTGTCGTACGCCTGGTGCAGACTGCGCTCACTGCCCGCGGGACTGGTCCTGCTCTGCCGGGTCATGGTGTCCGCTCCTCCTGGGGGCCCCTCCCAGCGGTAGCTGGGGGAGATCGATCTTGTCCGGTTTCCGTACTCCCCCGATCATCCCGCATGGCGAGACGCGTCTTACGATGCACCAATGACCACATCTGGCACCGCGGACCATGGACTGCGCCTGATCCCGTTCCATGGCCTGCGCTATGTCCCCGAGCGTGTCGGCAGCCTGGCCGCCGTCACCTCGCCGCCGTACGACGTGGTCGTGCGCCCCGACGGACTCAACCACCTGGAGTCCGCCGACCCGCACAACATCGTCCGCCTGATCCTTCCGCAGGCCGACACCCCCGACGCGCGCAACCGGCAGGCGGCGCACACCCTGCGCGACTGGCTCGCCGACGGCATCCTCAGCGCCGACCCCGAGCCCGCGCTCTACGTCTACGAGCAGTGCAAGGGCGGCCTGCTCCAGCGCGGCATCATCGGCGCCCTCGCCCTCTCCACCGCCGACGCCGGCATCGTCCTCCCCCACGAGGACGTCATGCCCCACGTGGTCACCGACCGCGCCGGCCTGATGCGAGCCACTTCGGCCAATCTCGAGCCGCTCCTCCTCACCTACCTCGGCGACGACCCCGCGGCCGGCGCCACGGCCGTCGTCGAGCGCACGTCCCGGAGCGCTCCACTCTTCGCCACCACCACCGAGGACGGGTTCCGGCACCGGCTGTGGGCCGTCACGGACCCCGCCGACCTGGCGGCGATCACCGCCGACCTGGGCCACCGCCAGGCCCTGATCGCCGACGGACACCACCGCTGGGCGACGTACCTGCGCCTCCAGGAGGAGCACGGCTCCCCCACCGCGTGGGACTTCGGCCTGGTCCTCCTCGTGGACACGGCCCGCTATCCGCTCCAGGTGCGCGCCATCCACCGGATGCTCCGCCGCCTGCCGCTCGCCGAGGCCCTGGCCGCCCTCGACGGCCACTTCCGGGTCCGAGCGGTCGACGGCCCGCTGCCACTGGCCATGGAGGCCCTGGACGACGCCGCCGAGCGCGGCAACGCCTTCCTCCTCGCCGGCGATGGCACGTTCCACCTGGTCACCGACCCCGACCCGGCCCTCATCGACCGCACGGTCCGCCACGACCGACCGGAGGCCTGGCGCCGGCTGGACGCCACCGTGCTCCACGCGACGCTGCTGGACACCCTCTGGGACATCCCCGACACCGCGGACCAGATCACGTACATCCACGACACCGAGGCCACCGTCGAGATGGCCGAGCGCAACGGCGGCACGGCGGTCCTGCTGCATCCCGTACGGGAGGCCATCGTCCGGGAGCTGGCCCGCCAGGGCGTGACGATGCCCCGCAAGTCCACCTCCTTCGGCCCGAAGCCGGCCACCGGCCTGGTACTGCGCAGCCTGGACTGAGGGACAAAAAAAGGGCGGTACCCCCGGTGGGGTACCGCCCTTTCTCAGTTCACTCAGGCCTTGTCGCGGTCCTGGTCCTCATCGCGGTCGCGGCCGTCCTCGTCCTCGTCCTCGTCCAGGACGACGATCTCGTCGGTGGCGTCGACTTCGGCGTCGCCCTCGTACTCCTCGTCGTCCTCGTCGTAGTACTCGGCCTGGTCGGAGGCACGCTCCGCCGCCATGACCTCGGGGTCGTTCGCGTCGTCGTCCTCATCGAGGTCGTCATCGGCGTCGATGCCGGCGTCGGCCCCGTCCTCGTCGTCGGCGGAGGCGTCGACGAACTCGACACCGTCCAGCTCGGCGAGCCGGTCGGAGGCGTCCGTGGCCCCGTCCTTGTCGGCCTCGAGGGTCTTGGCGAACCACTCGCGCGCCTCGTCCTCACGGCCGGCCGCCAGCAGGGCGTCCGCGTAGGCGTACCGCAGGCGCGCCGTCCACGGCTGCACGGAGCTGGAGGCCAGCTCCGGGCTCTGCAGGGTCACGATGGCGGCGTCGAGCTGGTCCATGTCCCGCCGGGCACCGGCCGCGACGAGTCGCATCTCGACCTGGCCGGCCTTGTCCAGCTTCTGCACCTCGGGCTCGCCGGCCATGGCCAGCGCCCGCTCCGGACGGCCGAGGCCGCGCTCGCAGTCGGCGATGACGGGCCACAGCTCGACCGAACCGGTCATCCGCTTGGCGGCGCGGAACTCCGCGATCGCCTCGGCGTACTTCTGCGTGGCGTACGCGGCGAAGCCGGCGGCCTCGCGCACGGCGGCGACACGGGAGGCCAGACGCAGGGCGATGCGCGAGTACGCGTACGCCTGCTCCGGGTCCTCGTCGATCAGCCGGGCCACCATGACCAGGTTCTTGGAGACTTCCTCCGCCAGACCCTTCGGCAGGCTCAGCAGCTCCTGGCGAACGTCGGAGTCGATCTCGAAGCCGGTGACGTCGTCGTCGATCGGAAGCCGCTTGACCGGATCCCGGTCCGCGCGGAAGTCGCGGTCGCCGCCACGGTCGTCACGGCCGCGGAACCCACCGCGGTCGCCACCCCGGTCGTCACGACGGGGGTACGAGGGGCGGTCGCCACCACGGTCGTCACGGCCACCGCGGAAGCCACCACGCTCGTCATCACGACGCGGGAAGGACGGACGGTCCCCACCACGATCGTCACGGCGCGGGAACGACGGACGGTCCCCACCACGGTCATCACGACCGCCGCGGAAGCCACCACGCTCGTCA